>NZ_BIFF01000005.1:0-689965 GCF_003865225.1 Nocardioides sp. LS1 | reverse complement strand
CGCGCACGCGGGGCCGAGGCGCGTCGCATAAAAGGCGTGCGCGGCGCCGCGCGGCGGCCCGGAAGGAAACCGCCTGGACGGCGACGCGTCCGCCCAAGCGACGTGCCTCGCGTCCCGCGGGAGCGGCGCGCCGGCCCCAACCCGTAGCCCGACCTCCCGGGGAGGCAGCCCCGCGCAGCGGCACCCCGCCCGCGAAGCGGGCGAGACTCGGCGCTCAGCCGAGCCGCACGACACCGTCCGGCGTAGCCGCCGCCACGACGGGGCGGTCGTGCGCCTCAGCCGGCACGTTGAGGCCGACCTCGTCGGGATAGAGCAGCACGCACGTGAACGTCCCGACCGGCACGCGCCCCAGCGCCCGGTCGTAGGACCCGCCGCCGCGTCCCAGCCGCAGCCCCGACGCCGACACCGCCAGTCCCGGGACCAGCACCACGTCGGCCCAGGCCACGGCGTCGACGCCGTGCCGTTCGCCGGCGGGCTCCAGCAGCCCCCGGCGGGCGGGGACGAGGGAGTCGCGGCCGCGGTAGGTCGCCCAGTCGAGGTCGTCGTCCGGCTTCAGCACCGGCAGCAGCACCCGCTTGCCCGCGTCCAGCAGCGCGTCGAGCAGGGGAGCGGTGCCGGGCTCGGAGCCGAGGGCGACGTACGCCGCGACGGTGCCGGCGCGTCGTACCTCGGTGGTGGCCAGCAGGTGGGCGGCGATCTCGCGGGCCGCGGTCCCCACCTCGAGCAGCGTCATCCGGTTGCGGGCGGTGAGCAGCTGGTCCCGCAGGGCCACCTTGGCGGCGTGCTGTCCGGGGGAGTCCGGGTCCGGGTTCTGGGGCATTTGCCGCGGGGCCACGCAACAAGCCTACGATCGGTGGCATGGGAAGCGCAGGGTTGAACCGGGCACGCGACAAGATGCGCGATGCCGGGGTGGATGAGGTCGCGATCGAGACGTTCGCGCACTACTACCGGCTGCTGGAGCACGGCGAGACGGGGATGATCCCCGAGTCGAGCATCGAGCCGGTCGACATCCCCTCGCTCTCCGAGGTGAGCGTGTCCGAGGAGGACGCCGCGGAGGCGATCCGCCGGACCGCCGTCATCAAGCTCAACGGCGGGCTCGGCACCTCCATGGGCATGGACCGGGCCAAGTCGCTGCTGTGCGTGCGCCGCGGGCTGTCGTTCCTCGACATCATCGCCCGCCAGGTGCTGCACCTGCGCAAGGTCCACGGCGCCCCCCTGCCGCTGATCTTCATGAACAGCTTCCGCACCTCCGCCGACACGATGGCCGCGCTGGCCCGCTACGAGGACCTCGCCGTCGACGGGCTGCCGCTGGAGTTCCTCCAGAACAAGGAGCCCAAGCTGCTGGCGAAGGACCTCTCGCCGGTGTCCTACCCCAAGGACCCCGACCTCGAGTGGTGTCCGCCGGGCCACGGCGACCTCTACACCGCGCTGCGTGGCACCGGCCTGCTCGACCGCCTGATCGAGGCCGGCTACGAGCGCGTCTTCGTCTCCAACTCCGACAACCTCGGTGCCGTCCCGGACCCGCGGGTGGCCGGATGGTTCGCCACGTCGGGTGCGCCGTTCGCGATCGAGGCCGTGCGCCGCACCGCCTCGGACAAGAAGGGCGGCCACTTCGCCCGCCGCAAGAACGACGGCCGGCTGGTGCTCCGCGAGACCGCCCAGACGCTCCCGGAGGACCAGGCCGCGCTGGCCGACCTCGACCGCCACCAGTACTGCTCGACCAACAACCTGTGGTTCGACCTCGTCGCGATGCGCGACGTCCTCGACGCCCGCGACGGCGTCCTGGGCCTGCCCCTGATCCGCAACGTCAAGACCGTCGACCCCGGCGACAAGACGACGCCCGAGGTGATCCAGGTCGAGACCGCGATGGGCGCGGCGATCGAGGTGTTCGAGGGCTCGCAGCTGATCGAGGTCGGGCGCGACCGGTTCGTGCCGGTGAAGACCACCAACGACCTGCTGGTGCTGCGCTCCGACGTCTACGACATCGGCCAGGACTTCGTGCTCGACCAGGTGAGCGTCGAGCTGCCCTACGTCGAGCTCCACGGCGACTTCTACAAGCTGGTCGGCGACTTCGACAAGCGCTTCCCCGACGGTGCGCCGTCGATGCGCAAGGCCTCCGCGCTCAAGGTCGACGGCGACTTCACGTTCGGCCGCGGCGTCCAGGTCGTGGGCGAGGTCGAGCTCGCGGCCAAGTCGGCCCAGCGGGTCGAGGCCGGCACCGTGCTGAGCGAGGCTGAGCCGACGGATGGCTGAGGACGTCACCACCGTCGAGGACCACCTCCGTCGCATCCTCGACGCGGTCGCGCCGCTCCCCGACTACCCGCAGCCGCTCATGGAGTCCCTCGGGCTCGCGGCCGCCGAGGACGTCGTCGCGCCGATCCGGCTGCCCTCCTTCGACAACTCCGGCATGGACGGGTACGCCGTGTGCCAGGCCGACGTCGCCTCGGCCGCGGCGGAGTCCCCGGTGCACCTGCCGGTGGTCGGCGAGATCGGCGCCGGCCAGGCCCGGCTGCTCGCGATGTCGCCCGGCACGGCGGTCAAGATCATGACCGGCGCGCCGGTGCCGGCGGGCGCCGACAGCGTCGTCCCCTACGAGTGGACCGACCGCGGCGTCGCCCAGGTCCGCATCGACAAGGCCCCGAGCCCCGGGCAGCACGTCCGCCGGGCGGGCGAGGACGTCGAGGAGGGCGACGTGCTCATCGAGCACGGGACCGTCCTCGGGCCGCGCCACATCGGGCTGCTCGCCTCGGTCGGGCGCGCGACCGTGCGCTCGCGCCCGCGGCCCCGCGTCGTGATCCTGTCCACCGGCTCCGAGCTGCGCGAGCCGGGGACGCCCCTGGGCCACGACACGATCTACGACGGCAACTCCTACCTCCTCGCCGCCGCCGCGCGGCGGGCCGGTGCCATCGCCTACCGGGTCGGGATCGTGCCCGACGAGCCGCGGGCCTTCCTCGACGCGCTCGACGACCAGCTCGTCCGCGCCGACCTCGTCGTCACCAGCGGCGGCGTCTCGCAGGGCGACTTCGACGTCGTCAAGGAGGCGCTGCGGCCGCTCGACACGATGTGGTTCGGCGGCGTCGGCATGCAGCCGGGCAAGCCGCAGGGCTTCGGCACGGTCGGCGACGACGCGACCCCGATCTTCACGCTGCCGGGCAACCCGGTGTCGTCGTACATCTCCTTCGAGGTGTTCGTGCTGCCCGCCATCCGCACGATGATGGGCCTCACGCCCGTCTCGCGCCCGACCCGGCGCGCGCGCCTGACGCACCCGATCTCGTCGCCCGCGGGGCGCCGGCAGTTCGTGCGGGGCGACTTCGCGGTCGACCGCGGCGGGCCGTTCGTGACGCCGGTGGGCGGCCACGGCTCGCACCTGATCGGCGACCTCGCCTCCTCCAACGCGCTCGTCGTGGTGCCCGAGGACGTCACGTCGGTGCCGGCGGGCGAGCAGGTCCAGGTCCTGTGGCTGGACGAGGAGTTCTGATGAACGACCGGCTCACCCACGTCGACGAGTCTGGCGCCGCCCGGATGGTCGACGTCTCCGGCAAGGCCGTCACGGCGCGTACGGCGACGGCCTCCGGCCGGGTGCTCGTGTCCGCCGACGTCGTCGCGCTGCTGCGCGGCGCCGGCGTCCCCAAGGGCGACACCCTCGCGGTGGCCCGGCTCGCGGGCATCATGGGTGCCAAGCAGACCCCGGCGCTGATCCCGTTGTGCCACCCGCTGGCGATCTCCGGCGTCACGGTCGACCTGGCCGTCACCGACTCCTCCGTCGACATCGCGGCGACGGTCCGGACCACCGACCGCACCGGCGTGGAGATGGAGGCCCTCACCGCGGTCTCGGTCGCCGCGCTCACCGTCGTCGACATGGTCAAGGCGGTCGACAAGGGCGCGGTGATCACCGATGTCCGCGTCGAGACCAAGTCCGGCGGCAAGTCGGGGGACTGGGTGCGGACCGACCGATGAGCATGCGCGCCGAGGTCGTGGTGGCCTCCAACCGGGCCGCGGCCGGGGTCTACGCCGATGAGACCGGGCCGCTGATCGTGACGTTCCTGGCCGAGCTCGGCTTCGCCGTCGACGAGCCCGTCGTCGTGCCGGACGGGGAGCCCGTCGGCGCCGCGATCGCGGCCGCCGCGGCCGGCGGCGCGCGCTGCGTGCTGACCACCGGCGGCACCGGCCTCACCCCGACCGACCGCACCCCCGAGGTGACGCGCGCGCTGCTGGACTTCGAGGTGCCGGGCATCGCCGAGGCGATCCGCGCGTACGGCGTGGCCCACGGCATCCCCTCGGCGGTGCTGTCCCGCGGCCTGGCCGGCGTGGTGGGCTCGTGTCTCGTCGTGAACCTCCCCGGCTCCCGCGGTGGGGTCAAGGACGGGCTGGCGGTGCTGCGGCCGGTGCTCGTCCATGCGGTCGAGCAGGTCGTGGGGAGCGACCACTGAGCGGCGGTCCGCCGAGGAGTGCCTGGCCAGCCTGGCTCTCCTCGGGCGACGTGACCCTGCGACCCCTGGCGGCCCGCGACGCCCGCGCGTGGCGTGACGCCCGCCGGCGCAACGCGGCCTGGCTGGCCCCGTGGGACGCCACCGTCCCGCCCGGTGCCGATGCCCGGCCGAGCTCGTTCCGCGCGCTGGTCCGGCGCTTGCGCAAGCTCGCGCGCCAGGGATCGACGTACCCCTTCGCGCTGGTGGTCGACGGCCGGTTCGCCGGGCAGGTCACCGTCAACAACGTGGTGCGCGGCTCGGCACAGTTCGCGTCGGTCGGCTACTGGCTGGACCGGGACTTCGCCGGCCGCGGCGTGATGCCGACGGCCGTGGCGCTGGTGATCGACCACTGCTTCACGACCGCCGGGCTGCACCGGGTCGAGATCGCGATCCGGCCGGAGAACTCCAACTCGCTGCGGGTGGTGGAGAAGCTCGGCATGCGGGAGGTCGGCTACGCCCCGCGGTTCCTGCACATCGACGGGGCCTGGCGCGACCACCGGATCTTCGCGGTGACCGTCGAGGAGTGTCCCGAGGGGATGCTGGCCCGGCTGCAGGGCGCCGGAACCTGAGAATCACATGAGTCCCACGAGTCATTTCGCGACACACGTGTAGACATCCGCACCGTCCTGCGCTAGCGCACCTAACCTCTGAACCGTGGACCTCAGCTCGTGGATCTTCGTCGCCCTCGCCGTCGCGTGGGCCGTGTACCTCGTCCCCAAGGCGCTCCAGCACCATGAAGACGTGGTCCGGAGCCGGTCCGTCGACCGCTTCTCGCACACGATGCGCGTGCTCGCACGCCGCGAGCCGGTCAGCACCCGCAACGCCCGCCTGGTCGTCCAGCCGGGTCGCAGCACGTCGGCCCCGGTCGTGACGACCAAGGCCACCCACGCTCCCTCCGCTCCCGAGCACGCCGCAGCTGCGCCTTCCCCTGCGCAGCTCCGTGCCCGTCGTGACGCCGCCAACGCCGCGGCCCGCCGTCGCCGTCGCGTGCTCTCCGCGATCCTGGTGGTCAACGCCGTCGTCATCGGCCTCGCCGCCTTCGCGGTCGTCCCGTGGCTCTCGGTGGCCGCGCCGGTCGCGCTGCTCGTGGCCTGGCTGGTCGCCTGCCGCCTGATGGTCAGGCGCGAGCAGGGCGTGGCCTCGCCCTCGCGCCGCCTGCCGCTGGAGCCCGAGGAGGAGGACGAGGAGACCGCGCCGGAGAAGGCGCCGGCCGACCCGGTCGCTGGGATGGCCATGCCCGTCACCATGCCCGTGAACATGGACGACACCTCCGAGATGGCCGCCGCCCGCATCGACCCGACCCTGTGGGACCCGGTGCCGGTCACCCTCCCGACGTACGTCACCAAGCCCGCCGCCACCCGCCGCACCGTCCGCACCATCAACCTCGACGACTCCGGCGTGTGGACCTCCGGCCGCACCGACGCCGACTACGCCATCGCCCGCGAGGCCGAGGAGGCCGACAAGGCCGCCCGTGCCCGCCAGGCCGAGGGCGACGACCACCGCGCGGTCGGTTCCTGAGTCCTGTCGGGATCACCGGTTCACCGGCGATCCCGGGCGTTCTGGAGGGTTGCAACCCTCCAGAAGGTCAGGGAGTGCCCGGGAAGTGGTGCGCTAGCCTCCGCGCATGAGCCTCGTCGAGCTGTCCCACTCGCGCACCTTCCCGACGACGGTGGAGGCGGCCTTCGACCTGGTGCTGCCGATGCCGCTGACGCAGCTCTTCGCCCGCCGGTACGTCGCCATCCCGCCGATCACCCGCGTCGACCAGGACGGCACCTGGGGCGTGCTCGGCCAGCAGCGCACGATCCGCACCTCCGACGGCGGGTCGATGCGCGAGACCCTCACGACCCTCGAGCGGCCGCACCGGTTCGGCTACGAGATCGACGCGATCACCGGGCCCAACAAGGCGCTGGTCGCCGGTGTCCGGGGGATGTGGACCTTCGCCGAGGCCGGCACCGGCGTCGAGATCACCTGGGCCTGGACCATCACCCCGACCCGCGTCGGCGCCCTGCTGATGCCGGTCTTCGGGCGGCTCTGGCAGGGCTACGCCCGCCAGGGCATGGAGGAGATCGAGAAGGCCCTGAAGGCCTGAGGGCGGCCTGACGCGCCCGTGCCCAACCGATTGGGAAGCGCCCCGCACCGGGTGCTAACCTTCCCACCGCGTCTTCGGGCGCACTGGGGCTGTGGCGCAGTTGGTAGCGCGTCTCGTTCGCAATGAGAAGGTCAGGGGTTCGAATCCCCTCAGCTCCACCAAGCACCAACCCCGTCCCACCAGCGGAAACACCGCGGCAGGGGCGGGGTTTCGTCTTTGTCAGTCGGCACCCGTCCGCTCCTGCGCACCCCCCGCGCCCCCCGGAGCGTTCAGACGCTCGAGTCCGGCCCGATCGGCCGACGATCCGAGGTGGTGCAGGTAGATGTTCGTGGTGGCGATCGAGGCATGCCCGAGCCACGCCTGGACGGTCACCGGGTCAACCCCCTTGGCCAGCCACAGGCAGGCACCCGTGTGCCGCAGGTCGTGGATCCGTCGACCCAGCGCCACGGTCGACCAGGCGACCGTCCGCTTCACCGCCGAGGCGTGCAGCTGGTGCCCGGTCCTCGTCGTGAACAGCAGGTCGTCGGGGCCCTTGCCCTCGGCGCAGGCCAACACCAGTGGCAGCACCCTGTCTGCCACGGGCACGCGCCGGCTCTTGCCCGACTTGGTCACCTTCGCCTCGCCACCCTCGGGAGCGGCCCGGCTCACGAGCAGCACTGGGAGCGGCACGCGTACGAAGTCACGCACTCGGACCTCGCGCAGCTCCGACCAACGCAACCCCGTCCATGCGGCGACCAGCAAGACGTCTGCCAGCCGCTGGTCGCGCGCGGCGGCCCCGGCGTAAAGGGACTCCAGCTCGTCCTCGCCGAACGGCCGGATCTCCGTGCGGATCCCACGCCCCTTCGGCGCCCGCGTCCCGGTCACCGGGTTGGAGGCGATCATCCTTTCCCGCACTGCCCAGGCGAAGAACGCCGACAGCGAGGCCCGGAGCCTGCGCACCGACGACTCCGCAAGGCCCGATGCGTTCAGAGCGATCAATGCCCGGGTGACCTCCCGGTCTGTGACCGCCCCGACCTGCAGCGCGGCGAGGGCGGGGGGAACGAGCCGCACCAGCGCAGCATCCGCCGTGTAGGTCTTCCGCGACACCGAGCTGGCCCGCTCCTCCAGCCACTCCGGCAGCAGGGTTCGTACGGTCCGCCGACCGGCACGCGGATCGACGCCCCCAGCCAGCGCCGCTCGCTCGCGCGCCACCCACGACAGGGCCTCTCTCCTGGTGTCGAACGTGCGGCTCCCCACCTGCTGGCGTCCGGACTTCACGACCCCGCGCCACCGTCCGCCCGGCGTCTTCCGGACGCTCACGACATGCTCCGTTCCAGCCACTCGAGCACGTCCACCTCGCGGTAACGCGGGCTTGCCTTGCCCAGCCAGAACACCTTCGGTCCGATTCCCTGCGATCGCCAGCGGCTCAACGTCGAAGGATCCAGGCCCAACGCGTGCGCCACCTCCGTCGTTGTGAGCATCCGCGGCAGGCCGTTCAGGCCCACACCTAGTTTCGTGTAGCTGGTCTCGTCGGCCATCTCCTTGTCCTTCCTCATGACTCTCGACTCCGTCCGTTCGTGCGCTGCGCCGCCTTCCACTGGTCGTGCTCGCGGGCCCGTGCGGCTGCAGCGGTCGCGAGGACGGTTTGGGCGTCGGTGGGCCAGCCGGTGCCGGCGTAGGTCCACTGGCCGATGACGAGGGTGGTGTCGTGCTCGTCATCGGCGAGGAGGTCGGCCTCGAGCGCGGCGAGGTCGATGGGTTTGCCCTGGGCCCTGCTGCCGGCGATGAGGGTCTGGGCGCGTCGTCTGGCCCGGCGGAGCGCAGTGAGGGTGATGGAGTAGCGGCGGGACTTGGTGCCGAAGTGTCCGCGGAACCCGAGCATGTGGGTCCAGTCGTCGAGCTTGGCGTAGCGCTCGTCACCGGTTGCCCCCGCGGTGGCCCTGGCGCGGATCGCGAGGTCGCGGGCCGTGGCGCGGAGGCGCCGGTGGTGCGGATTCGAGCCGGTGTCGGGGGAGTCGTGGTCGTCCGCGGCCTTGGTGGCGTACTTGGCCAGGTAGCCGGCGACCTGACCGGGGGTGAGGCCGCGGTCGGGGTCGTCGGGACGAGAGCGGGTGGTCACGGGGCGAACGTCGACCTGGCGTCCGTAGGCGAGCCTGCGGGCGGGGTCCTGGTGGTCGACGCCCGCGACGGTGAGCCGCACCCCGGCAGCCGCATCGCGGACCAGATCGGCCAAGGCGGCAGCGCCGAGTTCGCCGGGCGCCTGGGCGAAGCCGTCGGTGCTGCTCGGGCCGTCGAGGCGGATGAGGGCGTGGAAGTGGATGACCCCGCGGCGTTGGTACTCCGCGACCTTGGCGTACTGCACGGTCGCGACCTCGCCGAGCCGGGTGGCCGGAACCCCGAGCGCCTTCGCCACAGATCTGCGCAGGGCGATGGTGAACCGCTTCCACAGCTCGGGTGCCCACCACTGCCACACCAGGTGGGAGCCGTAGTCGTAGCAGCACGGGCACAGCGACTGCCCGAGCAACGGGTCGTCGACGTCGTGGCGGGTGGTGCAGGTGGTTGGAAGACCGTGCCGGCACCGCGCCGGGCCACCAGCTGGGCCGTGGGGGCGGCAGGGCCGGCCGTCGCGGTGGCCGTGGACGTGCCCGAAGGAGGGGGCGGTGAGGGTGGCGAAGACCAGCGGGTTGTCCGCGACCGTGTCCGGGACAGTCTTGCCACCGGCGATCCCGGCCCGAATCAGCTGGAAGGTGTCCGCGGCGTAGACCCGGGAGCACGACGGGCACACCGAGGCGCGGCGGTTCCCGCACCGCACGTGGGTCACGCCGAGTGGTTCCTCGGCGCTCGAGTAGCGGGAGAGGACCTCCCCGGTGGTGGCATCCAAGGTGAGGCTCTGGCCGTGCAGCCGGACCGGGTGGGCGCAGTTCCCCACTCGAGCCAGCGCGTGGGACCAGTCGTCGAAGTCGCCGGCGACGACCAGATCGGCGAGCTGGGCCTCGAGCCGTGGCGAAAGTGCCTGCAGCTCAAGGGGCGCGTGTTCGCCGTACCCAGGGAAACGCGCCCTCGAGGAAGCGACACCAGCAGTGCTCTCGCTGTGCATCGGGCCTCACCACCGTGGGGGTGTGCCACGCGGCTAGTGCGACCCGCCGCGCGGCACACCCGGCATCGGGAGGTCACGATCAGTGGTGAAACAGAGTCCTCGACACCGGGGTCGCGCAGCGCCGAGACCAGACCTACGGTTCGCGGACGGTGCGATTCAGTCTTCGTGTCAGTAACGGCGCGCAGAGTGTGTGGCAAGAAGCCAGGGTGGGGAGCCGACCCCCGGGCATAAGCCCATCAGTGTCAGGTGTGGAGTTGTCCGCTGCCAGCGAGCATGACACCGGCCACCGACAACCCCAAGGCCGAAAGCCCGATTCGCCAGAATCTGTGGATAGACCGCCGATCAGAGGGTTCCGTGGGGCGCATCAGGTGGTCGAGTCCCCATGAGAGGCATCCGCTCATGCCGACGTCCGGGTTACCGGATCTGCCGCTGAGGGCGCAGTCCGTCCGTTGCGGTCTTTGGCTACAAAGGGAACCTTCGGTGCCTTGCCGGCATCTATGTATTACGTGGATCAGTGGGAGAGCCTCTGGAGGGCATCAGGGTGGACGAGGAAGATTTTCGGGCGTACGCGTCCCTGCGCTGGACGAGACTGGTGCGTGCCGCGGCCTTCCTTGGGAACGACCGAGAGCAAGCCGAAGAGCTCGCTCAAGATGTCCTACTGAAGGTGTACCTGTCTTGGGACAAGGTCATGGGTGCGCGGAGCCCCGACGCGTACGTGAATCGAATCCTGCTGAACGCGTCGCGGCAGTCCAGCCGGGCGCGGAGAAGGCGTGGAATGCCGTATGTCGTCCTGCCAGAAACGGCCACCGAAGACTGCACGTCGAATCTGGACACAAGTGTGGTGCTTCGGGAGGCGATAAGGCGCCTCCGTCGGCAGCATCGCGAACTGATCGCGCTGCGCTTCTACGCCGAGCTATCTCTAGCCGAGATCTCTGAGGTCCTTGGGATACCGGAGGGCACCACGAAGAGCCGGCTCTCGCGCGCCCTAGATGCGCTTTCGATGGACCAGGCATTGTCAGCCGCTGCAAGGGAGATGACGTGAACACAGCGAGAATCGTGAGCCTTCTGCACGAAGATGCCGCACGTACTGCGGATTCCTTGGCACCCCTAGATCGAGTGGTCGAGCGCGGGCGGGCGATCACGAGACGGCGGATGATGATTCGCCGGGCCAGCGGCTGGGTTACCGGCGGGACCGTCGTTGCGGCGTGCGCCGGGCTGGTTCTTGCTAGCGGGTTGCACTCCAGATCGTCCATGACGCCGGAAACGGAGGCCTCATCGGGCAAGGGAGGTACGTCGGTCACGAATGCTGGAGGCTGTGATGGCACGTCCGTTCGTTTGCGGCAGGGGCAGCGTCACATTCGAATCCTGCCGGCCCGACACCAGGTGACCTTGACCTTGAAGGCTGACACGGCTGTTCACGTCGAGAGGACCGGTCCGTGTGGACGAGATGTCCTGCTGTCCTTGGAGAATTTCGCCGTCTTGAATTCTGGAACTCCGGTGCTGAATCCTTCGGCTTTCACTCCTCGAGCGGGCTCAGCTGAATTGTCGGTACACCTTCCCACTTGCGCTGGAAACTCGACATTGTCGTGTCGCGGGAGCATGGGCCTGGTGGTTCGTTACTCAGTGCACGTCAAGCGATAGGAAGGTCGCGGCTCCCTGGGCGAGACCAAGGATCTCCGGTTCGCCAGAGCGCGGTAACGGTTGGGACGGACGCTCGTCGGCGAGAGGTCAGGAGTGCCGCCTGATAAGTGCGCTTCGGGCCGGAGCCGGGAAGCTTCCATCTCGCGGATGACGGGCGTGAGGTCAATGAGTTGCTGCCGGATGTCTCGGGCCAGGACGTGGTGTCGGGTGACATCGATTTGGCCAAGAGGCACTGATCTACCGCATTGAGTAGACACGCGACGAGCGCTTAGGTTCCCGAGGCCATGTAGGCCGCTAGCACGTAGTTGGGGTGCCGGTCCAAATTCTGCCGAGCGCGGTCGTAACGCATGGTGGTCCTCGGGTCGGCGTGCCTGGCGGCGATCTGCACGTCGCGCAGGTCGACCCCGGCGTCGAGCATTGTGGTGACGAAGGTGTGTCGGAGCATGTGCGGGTGCATCCGGACGGTCGAGACGCCGGCAGTCCGGGCGAGGGCGCGGAGCCTGCGAGTGGCGCAATGGCGATCCATTCGGCTGCCCGTGCGGCTCCTTAGGATCGGGCCACACAGCCGGCCGTCGACCGCTCGCTCGATCGCCCGCCCCACTGCGGGCGGCAGCGGGACCAGCGCGACCTTGTCGCCCTTGCCAAGGACGCGAAGCACGCGATGTCCGTGGACTTCCTCGAGGGCCTCGATGTTGGCGCCCGTTGCCTCGAAGATGCGCAGACCGAGGAGGCCGAGCATCGTCACCAGGGCGAAGTCGTTGACGTTGGAAGATCGCCTGCCTGCAGTGAGCATGGCCTCGAGCTGCAGGTGGCTGAGGCCGAGCGTGGGCGATTCTGCGGAGACACGTGGGCGCCGTACATACTCCGCGGGCGAGTGCACGAGGACCCCGTCGATGACGCACGTGCGGTAGAAACCAGCCACTACCGACAGCCGGCGCGAGACCGTTGATGGCCTGTAACGGCCGATCTCCTGCATCCAACGGAGGAACAGCTCGATATGGGGGCGCTGAGCCGCCAAGGGATCCAGTCCTTGTCGGCTGCACCAATTGACGTAGCAGCGTAGGTCTGACTCTGTGTGGACCCGAGACTGTCCCTTGAATCGCGCGAGGTAGGCCGCGATGGCAATTCGAAGCGTTGCGCTGGCGTCGTCGCCAGGAACGAGCAGTTGGGCGGTAGTCATCTCACAACTGCGTCACTCGCCTTAACCGTCGTCAACGCGGCAGATCCGGATGGACGGAAGCATCGCCAAAACGTCCGGAGCTCCTATCAGCCGCGCCCTGACGGGGTGACCGCAAGGACGGAGGGGAGCTCAGCCGGCGAGGCCGCGGGAGACAATCCCGGTCTGCCTGGCTGTCTCACCGTCACGTCGTCGCGCACGTCAAACGTCCAGCCGTCAGGGCCCAGAGTGGCGGTCACATGGCCGGAGACATCGTCGAGGAGGCCGAAGTAGGGCAGGAGAAGGACGCGCTCGAGGCTCCTCCAGGAGAGGGTCTTGGCGCTTCGCTCAAAGCCCCTGGAGGTGCAGAACGCAACTGCTTGGTCACTGACTGCGATCACTTCGCCACTGGCGCGATCGGCGATCTCGAGCCGGACCCGTCCCCAGCCATCATCGGCGGTGAGCTCGTAGACGCCGCGGGCGCGACGTCGCCGGTCGGGGCTGGCCTTCCATGGACTGGCCCAGTTGTAGGTGAAGCCCTGTTCCACCACGTGCTCGTAGCAACTCTGGAACTGGTCGGGGTCCCAGTCGCGGTAGCCGGCCAACTGACGTACGGCCGTGTGTACCACCTCCAGCACCAGCCGCGCCCGGTCCCGGGTGTCGAGTTCCCCCACCGACGCCGCCGCGTGGATCTCGCCCATCTCGCCCGGGAGGCTGTACGGCTTCTCGGGCCATACGGCGACGTGGATCTCGTTCCGACCCTGGCTCGCGCGACGGCCGCCGTGCTCGTCCTCCGGGAACCATGGCGTCAACAGCAGCTTGGACTTGAAGCCGTCAACGTCCAACGCTCGAAGGCCCTGACTGTACAACTCGCACACCGGCCGACTCGCGCGCAGAAACGCATCCTTGGCGGGAGTGCTCCGAGGCCAGTTCATGAGGCGCTCGGGGAACCCAGTCGGCGGGTACACCACGACGTCGGTGAAGCGAGCCATGCCGCATCTTCACACGTGTGAGGCCGAGCTCTTGTTCAAGCGGCCCTCCTGCGCCGCTTGAGTTTGCCCGCCTCGACTCACGCCGGACGGTGGAGCGCGTCGAGGCGTGAGAGGTGCTCGGCGCTGAGCCGCATGAGTGCGCGCTCATCGGCATGAGCGTGCGTGCACCACGGCGGTGCAACTGATCTATCTGCGCGAGCGCAGTCACTGAGCGCGCCATTGGGCCGTTGAAACGCGGATTCCGTGCACCCTAGGCTCGGGCCATGCTCGAGCTGCATCGGTTCGACCTGGACGCCATTGCCACGGCGCTCTCGGATCAGAACGACTACGAGCACCAGTGGCTGGTTGATTCCGCGAGCGGCGAGCTCGTGTTGTGGACGTCTGACACCGGGATCGATGGGCAGAACCCGATCGAACTCGACGAGCTCGACGAGAAGCTCGTGGCCATCAGCCCGCTGCCGTCCTCAGTCTGGTACCGCGACATGGCTGACTTCGCTGATGCCGTGAGTGACGAGACGGCTCGATCGGCGCTGACGAGTGCGCTGGACGGTCGTGGCGCGTTCCGGCGCTTCAAGAATGAGCTGTACGAGAACCACCCAGACCTGATCTCGGCGTGGCATGCCTTCAGGGACGCGAGAGGCGAAGGCCGAGCAGTGGAATGGCTGGTCGACAACCGCCTCGTCGATGGCAACGCTGCCCAGGACTTCCTGTCCGGACGGCCCGAGTCGAGTCCGACCTGAACGTCGAGTTCCAAGCTCGGCGGTTACGACTTTCCTTACTGGCTCAAGGCGCGCCTTCGGCGCGCGGCGGGGCCCAGCGCTGCGGGCGGCGCTGGCGCGCCGTCCTCGCGCACCCCACGTCAGCCTCCTGGCCCGCGGACCAGGGAGGGTCGTCGACCCGATCGGAATCGTTTGCCCGACGCCGGTCGGGGTCAAGGGCGCAGAGCGTCGCTCCGCGATGGCCTCCGGCCACCCCTGACCCCGACCGGCGTCGCGCAAGTGGGCTGGCTATCGGGACGACGACGGGAGTGTGCCGACCGCAAAAAGGAAAAAGGTGGGCACCCCGCGCGCACCCCCGACATCCTGAGACAGGCAGTCTCGACACGGATTTCACGGAGCCGCACGCGGCCGCACGACGTGGTCGGGGCCGGGCAAGCCTTCGCAATGAGAAGGTCAGGGGTTCGAATCCCCTCAGCTCCACCACGAGGCCCAGGTCGCTGACCTGGGCCTTTTTCGTTGGCGCGGCTCGACAGGGTTCGTCATGTCTCCCCGCCCCCATCGTGCCCCCTCGCGTGGCTCACCCGGGCCATTGCCGATGTCGGCCGGCCAGCAGGAGCCTTGGGTGATTGGTCCGAACTGGAGGAAGGCAGCGACCTCATGAAAAGGGCAACTCTCTCGCTGGCGCTCACCGTGATCCTCGGGCTCTGCGGCGCCGGCCTCGCAGCACCCGCATCCGCGGCCGGCGGAGCGCTGGCCGGCACCTGGACGTCGGTCGACACGGACGGAAGCACCCAGATCTTGAGCATCGTGGGCTCGGGAAGGCACGCCTACTCGGTGGTCTACTACGACGAGTCCGCCACGAGCGCGTGCGGCGGCAACCCCGCGCAGATCTCCGGCCCTGGCTTCGTGTCTGGCAACGACCTGGTCACGACCGGGGCTCTCGTCTGCCTGCCCGGCGGCAACGTGTTCAGGTCGCGCATCACCCTCGGCTATGCCTACGACGCCGGCAGCGACACTCTGACCGACGACTTCGGGATCGTCTGGCACCGGGCCTGACGGGTCACGGCCCCGGCGTCGGCACCACGCGTGACGCCACGACGAGCCCGGCGGTCCAGCCGGGCGCCCGTCCGTGCACCGGGGGTCCGAGTGGGGCGACGTCGTGGCCGCTGCGCGCCAGGAGCCACGAGACGAGCGAGTTGGAGTTCCACATCTCGCCGGCGCCGAGGTCGTCCCGGCCCCACGTCGCGTTGGGGAACGACGGCAGGAGGGCGAGAAGGCGCTGTGCCCGGCCCGGGTCGGTGCTCAGTCGCTGGGGGCTGTCGACGGCCTCGTCCACGTCCGGGATGACGCCGTCGCGCCAGCAGTGCACCTCGTAGCGGAACATCCGCGAGCGACTGAGCCAGCCCAGCCCGACCGGCCCCTCGCACACCACGCCCCGGTCGGGGTCGTCGAGGCTCCACACCGGCGCCATCTCGATCACGAACGCCTCCGACCCGAGGCACACCTCGAGCGCCGCGTGGTAGAGGTCGCAACGCTCGCGGCGCTCGAGCAGGGCGCTGACCCACTCGTAGATCCGGCCGTTGGTCCGCACGCAGTGCGTGTTGTCGCCGGCCCCGAGCGGCAGCCAGTAGAGGTCGACGCTCGCGGAGGTCGGCTGCCCGTCCGTGGCTACAGCCAGGTCACGAGGCGTACGACGGTGCCGCCGGTCGACGAGCGCAGGTGCACCAGGTCGCACAGCTGGTGGGCGAGGTAGACGCCGCGGCCACCGGTCCCGTCGAGCGGCGGGGTCTGCCGGCCGACGAGCGCGTCGGTGATGACGCCGTCGTCCTCGAACTGCACGAGCATCGCACCCGGCTCGCGCCACAGCCGCAGCACGCCGCGCCCGCCGCCGTGCTGGATGCTGTTGACCGCGATCTCCCAGCCGGCCACGGACAGGTCCTCGAGGCGTTCCCCGGTGACCCCGCACGACGCCCCGAAGTCCTGGAGGGCCGTGCGGACGAGGGCGGCCGAGGGCGCGTCGTAGGCGAGCGTCCGGGCGTCGGCGGGCGGCGCGGGCAGGGGAGCGGCGAAGGTCCGGTCGACGAGCAGTCCGTCGTAGGACGAGGTGGTCGTGAAGCCGTCGTGGTCGTAGCGCAGCGGGTGGGTGCGCAGCGACTCCGCGACGACGTACGCCGGGAGCCCGGTGATGTCGTAGGGGCAGACCAGCAGCCAGCCCGGCCCGTCGTCGAACTGCCGGTTGAGCAGCAGCTCGTGGAGCCGGCACTCGTCGAGCTCCTCCGGGCGCCGCCCGGGCCAGGCCGGCTCACCGACCCCACGCATCGCCCTCCCGGCCTCCTCGCCGAGGGACACGAACTCGGCCCAGAGGGCGATGATCCGGGCCGGGTTGGCCCCGGCCTCCGTCATGTCCAGCCACTCGACCCGACGGGCGTCGCCACCCAGGGCGTCGCGCAGCTGGGCGAGACGACCGGTCGGCTCGGCGACCAGGACGGCCTCGTCGCGTTCGACGCCGTCCCGGACGAATCCGCCGACGAGGTCGAGGAACTCCGCGTCGTCGCGGTAGCACAGCGTCGCGTGCTCGAAGCGGGGCGTGGCCTCGTGTGCCAGGGCGCTCATGCCGCACTCACCCCGGGTGCGGGGTCAGGGCAGGCCGCGCACTTCTGGAGAGGGCCGCTGGCCGCCGAGTGCCCGGTTGCGACCCGGGGAACGCGCACCCTTCGAGAGTAGTCCCGATGTGCGTGGGAGTCACCCGTTGGGGCCACACCAATCAAGGCCCGGATGGCACGGATGTGCCGGGGGTTCCCCGCGGGGCGCGGCCGGGGGATAGGCTGGGTGCAGCAGCGACCCTCATCTCGAGGCTCGCAGGCCCCACGCTCATCGCGGACCATCGGTTCCGGGATGTCGGTCTCCATGTCAGGTCCCGGAGATCGGGTGGATCGAGTAGCGCCGCCGGACCGTCTTCCTGGCTCAGTCCGCTCGGCGTCTCGTCGCTCCCGGTCGCGGGGCTGCCTGCAGCGCTGCTACCGGCCGTGGCGTGGCGCCACGGCATCCGGAGGAGGAGTCTTGGCTCGACGAGGCCAGCGTCAGGGGGGCGGTGTCCGCACCGCCCCGCGCAACCAGCGGCGTGCCCGCAACCTCGACAACGAGGGCGTCATCCCGGTCCTCGCGCGCGCCGTGCGCGAGGTCGAGGCCGGCGCCCAGCGAGGCCCGGTCAACCCGTCCGGCCGCGCCACCTTCCAGGCCCTGGCCCAGCTGGTCCGCGAGGAGCGGGCCCGGGTGAAGGCCGACGAGGAGGGCACCGAGGCGCACCGCGCCGAGCAGCTCAAGCGCCTCGACGGCATCGCCACGATCATGGCCAAGACCGCCGCCCGCGACACCTCCCTGCTGCAGCTCCTCGCCGAGGACGCCGTGGTCACCGAGTCGGCCCGCTCCCGCAAGCGCGAGATGCTCAAGGCCGCCGGCATGGAGCCCACCCCGGACCCGGTCGCCCCGACCGAGCCCAGCGCCGCGCCGCCGCAGAACGAGAAGCGCGTGCTGCCGCAGTCCGTGGTCTCGCGCCAGCTCGCCAACCCCTTCCTCGTCCCCGACTTCAGCGCCGCCGAGCAGCAGCCCCGGCCGCGCACCGGCCGCCTCGCCTCGTGGGAGCTCCTCGGCCCGCTCTTCCGCTCCTTCGAGTACGGCGGCTCCTCCTCGTGCATGCCGCTGCCCGAGCCGACCTCGCTCCGGGCCCCCGGCGGCCACGAGCTGATGCCGCACCAGGCCGGGGTGGTGGCCGCGGCCGCCAACGGCCACCGCACCTTCCTGCTCGCCGACGAGCCCGGCCTCGGCAAGACCGCCCAGGCGCTGCTCGCCGCCGAGGCCGCCAACGCCTACCCGCTGCTGGTCGTCGTCCCCAACGTCGTCAAGACCAACTGGGCGCGCGAGGCCGGCATCTGGACCCCCAACCGCACCGCCACCGTCATCCACGGTGACGGCCACACCATCGACGGCTTCGCCGACATCGTGGTCGTCAACTACGAGGTGCTCGACCGCCACGTCGGCTGGCTCGGCGACTTCGGCTTCCGCGGCATGGTCGTCGACGAGGCCCACTTCATCAAGAACAAGACCTCGCAGCGCTCCCAGCACGCGCTCCAGCTCTCCGAGCGGATCCGCACCCGCACCGTCCGTCCGCTGCTGATGGCACTGACCGGCACCCCGCTGATCAACGACATCGAGGACTTCCGGGCGATCTGGCAGTTCCTCGGCTGGATCGACGACAAGAAGCCGCTCCCCGCGCTGATGGCCGCGCTGGAGGAGACCGACATGACGCCGGCCGACTTCGGCTTCTACCCCGCCGCGCGCAACGCCGTCATCGACATGGGCATCGTCCGGCGCCGCAAGGTCGACGTCGCCGCCGACATCCCGGCCCGCCGGATCGCCGACCTCCCGGTCGAGCTCGACGACGAGGCCGGCCGCTCGATCCGGGCCGCCGAGCGGGAGCTCGCGCGTCGCCTCGTGCACCGCTACGAGACCGCGCTCGCCACCCGCACCTCCGGGATCACCGTCGAGGGCATCGACCACGAGCTCGTACGCCGTGTGGCGACGTGGGAGCGCGAGGACACCACCACGACCAAGTCCGACGAGAACGTCTTCACGATGATGCGGCGGATCGGTCAGGCCAAGTCCGGCCTCGCCGCCGACTACGCCGCCCAGCTGGCCCGCAACGTCGGCAAGGTCGTCTTCTTCGCCAAGCACATCGACGTCATGGACGCCGCCCAGGAGCTCTTCGACAAGCGCGGCATCCGCTACTCCTCGATCCGCGGCGAGCAGTCGACCAAGGTCCGCCAGAAGAACATCGACGACTTCGTCAACGACCCCGACGTCGCGATCGCCGTCTGCTCGCTGACCGCCGCCGGCGTCGGCCTGAACCTCCAGGTCGCCTCCAACGTCGTGCTCGCCGAGCTGTCCTGGACCGACGCCGAGCAGACCCAGGCCATCGACCGCGTGCACCGCATCGGCCAGGCCGAGCCGGTCACCGCCTGGCGGATCATCGCGGCCCAGACGATCGACACCAAGGTCGCCGAGCTGATCGACAGCAAGGCCGGCCTGGCTGCGGTCGCCCTCGACGGCTCGGACGAGGAGATCTCCTCCTCCGCCGACGTCCAGCTCGAGGCGCTCGTCGCCCTGCTGACCGACGCGCTGACCGAGAAGCTCGGCCTGGGCGCGTGAGTCAGCCGCCGAGGAGCGCGAGCACCTCGGCGGTCGGGCGGACGTCGCCGAACGAGCGGTAGACCGTGTGCAGCGTGGCGTTGTGCGTCGCGTCGTCGACCGCCGCGCACGCGTCGGCCACGAGCACGACCTTGTAGCCCAGCGTCGCGGCGTCCCGGACCGTCGACTCCACGCACACGTTGGTGACCGTGCCGGTCACGATCACGGTGTCGACCGACCGCTCCGCCAGTAGGTCGTGCAGGTCGCAGAGCCCCGGGAAGAACGCGCTCGGCACGCTCTTCTCCACGTGCAGGTCGCCCTCCCGTACGCCGGCCTCCGCGGCCGGCTCGCCGCCGGACGCGGCGTACAGTGTCGCCACGTCCGCACCGTAGAACGCCACCGCCGCGGGCGTCGGCGGGCCGGACGTCGGCCGGACCCAGGCCACCACGCCACCGGCCTCGCGCACGGCCGTGGACAGGGCGCGGACCTGGGGCAGGATCCCGGCGCAGTAGGGGTTCTGCTCGACGAAGAACGGCACCACGTCGACCACGACCAGCGCGGTCCGGGCCGGTACGAGCGACTCGTGGGCGAAGCGCCGACCCCGCCGGGACTCGTGCCGGGCGTACTCCCGCGGCGCGATCCGCCACTCGTGCAGCACGGCGCTCACACCGTCCGTGACGACAGGATCCGGGTGACCTCGATCCGGATCGCGACCCGGCTCGGGTTCTCGCGGGGGACCTTGTAGCGCGCGGCGTACATCGCGACCGCCCGCGCCACCGACGCCGGGTCGGCGACGACCACGCCCGTGCCCTCGAGCGTCGACCACCGGGCCCGGTCAACCTGGCACGCGGCCACCGGCCCCGGCGAGGCGAGGTGCGCGGCCTTGCGCGACGAGCCGCCGGTGATCACCCAGGCGCACCGCTCGTCGTGGTCGAGCGCGACGCCGACGGGCACGACATGCGGCCGCCCGTCGGGGCGGACGGTCGTGAGCGTGCACAGGTGCCGCTCGGTCCAGAACGCCAGCAGGTCGGGCGGGAAGTCGTCCCAGTCAGGGGTCCACGAGGTCACCGGCGCCATGGTGCCACCGGCTACCGTCGCCGTCATGCAGCCCTTCGTGCGTGTCCTGTCCGCCGGCCTCGACACCGCCCTGGACCGGACGGTCGCGCCGGGCTACACCCGGGTCGGCCTCGCCGTCCGCCGGCACCTGCCGACCTGGCCCGCCGACCCGGCCCCCGGCTCGATGGCTGGCAAGGTCGTCGCGGTCACCGGCGCGACCTCGGGGCTCGGCCTCGCGACCGCCGAGGGCCTCGCGACGCTCGGCGCCGAGGTGCGCCTCGTCGTGCGCGACCCCGACAAGGGCGGCCGGGTCGTGCGCCAGATCGTCGGCCGCGTCCCGGGCGCCCGGCTGCACGTCGACCGGTGCGACGTGGGTGACCTCGACGACGTACGACGCTTCGCGGGCGAGCTCGGCGCCGACCGCGTGGACGTGCTGGTGCACAACGCCGGGGCCATGCCGGCCGAGCGCACCGAGTCGGCGCAGGGCCACGAGCTCACCATGGCGCTGCACGTCCTCGGGCCGGTGCTGATGACCGAGCTGCTCCGCGACCGGATGGCCGGCGGCCGGACGGTGCTGGTGACCAGCGGCGGCATGTACGGCCAGCGGCTGCGGGCCGACGACCCGGAGTACCTCACCGGCGACTACTCGCCCACGACCGCCTACGCCCGGAGCAAGCGTGCCCAGGTCGAGCTCCTGCCGGTCCTGCAGGACCGCTGGGAGGGCATCGACGTGCACGCCACCCACCCCGGCTGGGCCGACACCCCGGGCGTCGTCGACTCGCTGCCCTCCTTCCACAAGGTCACCGGGCCGTTCCTGCGCGATGCCGTCGGCGGTGCCGACACCACGGTCTGGGTCGCGGCCGTCGAGCCGGCCCCGCCCGGCGGACTGCTGTGGCACGACCGGCGTGCGCGGCCCACCCACCTGCTGCCCCGCACCCGCACCGGCGACGCGGAGCGCGACCGGATGTGGGCCTGGGTCGAGGAGAGCCTGGGTCTGTAGACCCGCCTCAGACCCAGCGCTGGAACCAGATCCGGTCCAGCCACTCCGAGTGGGTCAGCAGCTGGTTGGTGAAGATCGGCCAGAACCACGCGAAGTTGATCAGCGCGATCACGAAGTAGGACCCGGCCGCGATCACCCCGGCCGTGCGCCGCGGCGAGGGCTGCGTCGAGGTCCCGATCATCTTGCCCATCGCCAGCGTCAGCGCGAGCACCACGAACGGCAGCGTCACGACCTCGTAGAACAGGAAGATCGGCCGGTCGTCGTACTGCAGCCAGGGCAGCCAGGTCGAGGCGGTGCCGACGACGGCGATCCCGAAGCGCCAGTCGCGGCCGCCGACCCAGGTCGCCACGGCGTAGAGCAGCGCGAGGATCCCGGCCCACCAGATCGCGGGCGTGCCGATCAGCAGCACCTGCCGCAGGCAGTCGCTGTCGGGCGAGGCGTGGCAGCCCTGGGTGCCCGGCTTGATGTCGACGTCGGCGGCGACGCCGACCGGCCGGTTGAGGAGCAGCCAGCCCGACGGCTTCGAGGCGTAGGTGTGCGTGGAGTCGTTGAGGAAGTGGGTGTGGAACATGTAGACGTCGCGGTGGTAGTGCGCGAGCGAGTCGAGCGACTGCACGACCTCGCCGAAGCCCGAGGCGTCCTTCTGGTCCCGCGTCGGCCAGTCCTTGCCGCCGGCGTAGTGGGTGTACTGCGTGGCCGACAGGTGCGTCTCGTACTCCTGGGCGTGGATCAGCCAGCCGGTCCACGACGCGACGTACACCAGGACGGCGACCAGCACGACCTGCACGAACGCCGGGATGCCGTCGACCACGGCTGCCTTCAGCACGGGCCAGCGGACCCCGAACGAGCGGCGCGCGCCGGCGCTCCACAGCCAGCTGAGCACGCCGAACGCCGCGAGCGGGTAGGCCGCCTCCCACTTGCTGCCGAGCGCGAGGCCCCAGCAGATGCCGCCGAGCAGCAGCCACGGCCGGAACAGCACCCGCCGCACCGGACCCCAGCCGCCGCCGGTGACCGTCTCGGGCTGGAGCCGTGCGATCCGGGCGCGCAGCCAGAAACGGTCGTTGACCAGGCAGGCCACGCCGCAGAGCACGAAGAACGCGACGAAGATGTCGAGCAGCGCCAGCCGGGACAGCACGAACTGAAGGCCGTCGAAGCTCAGCAGCAGGCCGGCGACCAGCCCCAGCGCGGTCGAGCCGGTGATGCGGCGGGCCAGCCGGCACATCACCAGGATCATCAGCGAGCCGACGACCGCGGCCGCGATCCGCCAGCCGAACGGGTCCATGCCAAAGGCCTTCTCGCCCATCGCGATCAGCCACTTGCCGACCTCGGGGTGGACGATCATCGACGGACCGTCCTTCCACTGGTCCATCGTGTGGCCGTCGAGGATCTGCGCGTTGGCGTCGGGCTGGTAGTCCCGGACGTAGCCGAAGTGCGCCAGCGACCAGGCGTCCTTGGCGTAGTAGGTCTCGTCGAACTCGAACTCGTGCGGCGACCCGAGGTGCCACACGCGCAGGAAGAACGAGAAGAGCATCACCGCGATCGCGGATGCCCAGCCGACGACGGGGTCCTCGAAGTCCACGGCGGCCCGGGCCCGGACCCACGCGGAGGGGATCGCCCGGCGGGCGGTCGGCGCGGGGGTCGTCACGGGGGTGAACAATACGGCCCTGCCATGATCGGTCCGTGACTCCCGAACCCGGCGTGCTCGTCCTCGCCGCGACCCCGATCGGTCGCGTGGGCGACGCCCCGCCCCGCCTGGCCGAGGAGCTGGCCACCGCCGACGTCGTGGCGGCCGAGGACACCCGCCGGCTCAAGCGGCTCACCTCGGACCTCGGGGTCACGATCACCGGTCGCGTCGTGTCCTACTTCGAGGGCAACGAGACCGCCCGCACGCCCGTCCTGCTCGAGGCGCTGCTGGCCGGCGAGCGGGTCCTGCTCGTCACCGACGCGGGGATGCCCAGCGTCTCCGACCCCGGCTACCGGCTGGTGGCCGCCGCGGTCGAGGCCGACGTCCTCGTCACCGCCGTGCCCGGCCCGTCCGCGGTGCTCACCGCGCTGGCGGTCTCCGGGCTGCCCGTCGACCGGTTCTGCTTCGAGGGCTTCCTGCCGCGCAAGGCGGGCGAGCGCTCCCGCCGCCTCGCCGGGCTGGCGAACGAGGAGCGCACGATGGTCTTCTTCGAGGCGCCGCACCGCACCGAGGCCGCGCTGGCCGCGATGGCCGAGGCCCTCGGCGGCGACCGGGCCGCCGCGGTCTGCCGCGAGCTCACCAAGACCCACGAAGAGGTACGCCGCGGGCCGCTCGACGACCTGGTGGCGTGGGCCGCCGAGGGCGTGCGCGGCGAGGTCACCATCGTCGTCTCCGGCGCCCCGGAGGCGGCCGGTGTCGCCAACGACCCGGCCAGCCTGCTCGCGGCCGTCGCCGACCGCGAGGGGTCCGGGATGCCCCGCAAGGAGGCGATCGTGGAGGTCGCGAAGCTGGCGGGCGTGCCCAAGCGCGAGGTCTACAACCTGGTGCACGGTTCATGAGCGGGCGCATCACGTCGTACCTCCACGACGGCCTGACCTTCGACGTCCGCGACGAGGGACCGCTCGACGGCACGCCCGTCCTGCTCCTGCACGGCTTCCCCGAGCGCGCCGGCACCTGGCGGCACGTCGCGCCGCTCCTCCACGCGCAGGGCTTCCGGACCGTCGCGCCCGACCAGCGCGGCTACTCGCCCGGCGCCCGGCCGCGTCGCCGTCGCGACTACACGCTGCCGCTGCTGGTCGACGACGCCGCGGCCCTGATCGCCGAGATCGGCCGGCCGGTGCACGTCGTCGGGCACGACTGGGGCGCCGCCGTCGGCTACCTGCTGGCCGCCGAGTGCCCCGACCTGGTCCGCACCCTGACGGCCGTGGCCGTCCCGCACTCCGCGGCGTTCGTCCGCGCGATGCCGAGGTCCCGGCAGGGCCTCGCGTCCTGGTACATGCTCGCCTTCCAACTGCCGCGGGTCCCCGAGATGCTCGCCCGGCGGGCCGGCGGGCCGATGGAGCGCGGCTTCGCCGACGGCGGCATGACGCCCGAGGAGATCGCGACGTTCCGCCGCGAGATCGTCGAGCAGGGTGCGCTGACCGGCGCGCTGAACTGGTACCGCGCGATGCCGTTCACCCGACCCGGCGCGGTCTCCCGCCGGGTCACCGTGCCGACCACGCTGGTCTGGGGCGACGCCGACACCGCGGTGCTGCGGTCCACCGTCGAGCGCACCGCCGACTGGGTCGACGGCGACTACCGGCTCGTCGTGCTGCCCGGCGTGAGCCACTGGATCCCCAGCCAGGCGCCCGAGGAGCTCGCCCGCCACGTCCTCGAGAGAATCTCCCCATGAGCGTCGACCGCCCCACCCGCGCCCGCGCCGGCACCGAGGAGAGGTCCGGCAGCCGCCGTGACCGTGAGCGCCTGCCGGCCCCCGAGCCGCTGCCGCACCCGGTCGTGGACAACCACTGCCACCTCGACATCGCCGACGCCGACCACCCCGACGGCTGGTTCTCGACCGAGGAGGCGCTGCGGGCCGCGGCGGCCGTCGGCGTACCCCGCATCGTGCAGATCGGCTGCGACCTCCCGGGCGCCCGCTGGGCCGTCGAGGCCGCCCGCACGTACGACGCCCTCGTCGCCGGTGTCGCCCTGCACCCCAACGAGGCGCCCCGCCACGCGGCCGCCGGCACCCTCGACGAGGCGATGGCCGAGATCGAGGCGCTGGCGCAGGCCCACGACAAGGTGCGCGCCGTGGGGGAGACGGGGCTCGACACGTTCCGCACCGGCGAGGACGGCCGGGCGGCGCAGGAGGAGTCGTTCCGCCGCCACATCGACCTGGCCCGGCGTCTCGACAAGACCCTGGTGATCCACGACCGCGACGCCCACGACGACGTGCTGCGGATCATCGACGAGGAGGGGGCGCCCGACCGCTGGGTCATGCACTGCTTCTCCGGCGACCCCGACGTCGCGCGGGCCTGCCTGGACCGCGGCGCGCACCTCTCCTTCGCCGGCACGGTGACGTTCAAGAACGCCCAGCCGCTGCGCGACGCGCTCGCGATCACCCCCCGGGACCGGGTCCTCGTCGAGACCGACGCCCCCTACCTGACGCCGACGCCCTGGCGGGGACGGCCGAACGCGTCGTACCTCGTGCCGGTGACGATGCGGGCGATGGCCGAGGTCCGCGGCGAGGACCTGGAGCTGCTCTGCACGGCCGTCGACGCCAACACCGAGGTCGCGTTCGGCGGGCACTGGTAGACGTCGAGCCCCGGATATCGGACGCTTTTTGCCATCGAGAGCCTGCTCACGTTACCCGTCAGTCGGGTCTCCCTGAGTTGTCGACCCCGCCGACGCGTGGTTATGGTCGTGTGCTAACGGCCGGGATCGGGATCGATCTGACCAGTGCTGGTGGCCGCCGCAACGTCGCGGCAGCCCCGCTTCACCACACCCCCGCACACGCACGGACCACCCCTGGGTGGATCGCGCCGCGCGGACGCGCTGGCACCCGAGGCCCGGGGAGTACGACGTTCGGAACACTGTGCCCAGCAATGAGAACAGCAAGCTCGCATCCCTGACCCAGCGGCTCACCAGCAGCCGCCCTCTGATGGTCGCCCTCGCGTCCGTGGTGATCCTGGCCGTCGCCGGCACCACGATGGGGTACGCCGCTCTCAGCAAGTCGGTGACCCTCAACCTCGACGGCAAGTCCGAGAACGTCACCGCGATGGGCTCGACCGTCGGCGACGTGCTCGACGCCGAAGGCATCGACATCGGTGCCCACGACATCGTCGCTCCCGGCCTGGACGAGAAGGTGACCGACGGAAGCCGGATCACCGTCAAGTTCGGCCGCCCGCTCGACCTCGAGGTCGACGGCAAGAAGCACCACTACTGGGTGACCGCCACCGACGTGGCCGGAGCCCTCGGCGAGATCGGCCAGCGCTTCCTCGGCGCCGACCTGTCCACCAGCCGTAGCGGCTACATCCGCCGCGACGGCCTCCACCTCGAGGTCGTCACCCCCAAGACGCTGCACGTGAAGCTCGGCGCCCACAAGTGGGCCAAGCGCACCGTCACCGCGCTGACCGTCGAGGACGCTCTCAAGGAGCTCGGCGTGAAGGTGCAGAAGCACGACGAGACCGCGCCCGCCAAGCAGCACGTCCTGCACGACGGCGACAAGGTCGTCTTCACCGACGTCCGCGTGGTCCGCAAGCACGTCGACGGCGAGTCCATCGACTTCGGCACCGTCAAGCAGGAGGACTCCTCCATGCTCGAGGGCGACTCCACCGTGGTCCGCTCCGGCCAGACCGGCCTGCGCAACGTGTCCTACCGGCTCACCTACCGCAACGGCAAGCTCGCCGTGACCAAGGTGCTGCACCAGAAGGTCCTGCGCGACCCGGTCGACGAGATCCTCAAGGTCGGCACGAAGTCCGCGGCGCCCGTCTACTCCAGCGGCGACTCGGTCTGGGACCGGATCGCGGCCTGCGAGTCGGGCGGCAACTGGGCCGCCAACACCGGCAACGGCTACTACGGCGGGCTGCAGTTCAACCTCAGCACGTGGCAGGCCTACGGCGGCGTGAGCCGCCCGGACCTGACCAGCCGCGAGTACCAGATCAGCATCGCCGAGAAGGTCCGCGACGCCTCGGGTGGTTACGGTGCCTGGCCCGTGTGTGGGGCACAGGCCTGAGCCTCCACCCCGCCCCCTACGCTGGGCGCCATGTCTGACACCTCCGCCGGCCCGAGACTCCTCGGGCCGGCGGACGTGCGTCAGCTCGCCGCCGAGCTCGACCTGCGTCCCACCAAGCAGCGCGGCCAGAACTTCGTCATCGACGCCAACACGGTCCGCCGGATCGTCCGGGAGTCCCACGTGACTCCCGCCGACGTCGTCGTCGAGATCGGCCCGGGCCTCGGGTCGCTGACCCTGGCCCTGCTCGAGGTCGCCGGTCGCGTGGTCGCGATCGAGGTCGACCCCAAGCTCGCCGAGCGGCTCCCGGCCACCATCGCGGAGTACGCCCCCGGCCAGGCCGACGCCTTCGAGGTCGTCCTCGCCGATGCCATGCGCATCGAGGAGGTCCCCGGGCCGCCCCCGACCGCGCTGGTCGCCAACCTGCCCTACAACGTCTCGGTGCCGGTGCTGCTGCACATGCTGACCCTGCTCCCGTCGCTGGAGAAGGGGCTGGTCATGGTGCAGGCCGAGGTCGCCGACCGGCTCGCCGCCAAGCCCGGCTCCAAGGTGTACGGCGTCCCGTCGGTCAAGGCCGCCTGGTTCGCCGACGTGAAGCGGGCCGGGTCGATCGGCCGCAACGTCTTCTGGCCGGCCCCCAACGTCGACTCCGGGCTGGTCGCCTGGACCCGGCGCGAGCCGCCCGCCACCACCGCCACCCGCCAGCAGGTCTTCGCCGTCGTCGACGCCGCCTTCGCCCACCGGCGCAAGGCGCTGCGCGGCGCGCTCCGGGAGCTGGCCGGCTCCGCCGAGGCCGCGACCGCGGCCCTCGAGCACGCCGGCGTCGACCCGATGACCCGCGGCGAGGCGCTGCCCGTCGAGGCGTTCGTGAAGATCGCCGAAGGACTGATGCTGCCGTGACCACGACCGTCCGGGTCCCCGCGAAGATCAACCTCCACCTCGGCGTCGGTGCGCCGCGCGAGGACGGCTTCCACCCGCTGGTGACCGTCTACCAGGCCGTCGGGCTGTACGACGACCTCACCGCCGCCGAGGCACCCGACTGGCGCTTCGGCATCACCGTCGCCGACCACATCGAGCCCGGCAGCGTGCCGACCGACGGCGACAACATCGTCGACCACGCGGCCGACCTGCTCGCGGCCCACCACGGGATCGAGCGGACCGGCGACGTGCTGGTCACCAAGGCGATCCCGGTCGCGGGCGGCATGGCCGGCGGCTCGGCCGATGCCGCCGCGGCGCTCGTCGCCCTCGACCGGTTGTGGGACGCCGAGACGTCCGACGACGACCTGCTCGGCCTGGCCGCGCAGCTCGGGAGCGACGTACCTTTTGCGCTGTTCGGGGGCACCGCCCTCGGTGTCGGGCGCGGCGAGCTCGTCACGCCGGTCGTCGACACCGGCACGTGGTGGTGGGTCGTGGTGCCGTCGGCCGAGGGGCTCTCGACGCCCGAGGTCTACCGCCACTTCGACGAGCTGTTCCCCGACGCCCCGGCCGAGCCGCCCGCGGCCGACGGCCTGCTCGCGGCGCTGGCCTCGCGCGACCCGCACCAGCTCGGCGCGCTGCTCCACAACGACCTCCAGGCCGCCGCGTGCGACCTGCGCCCCGACCTCGAGGCGTTGATCGAGCGCGGCGAGGCCGCCGGCGCGATCCGCGGCCTCGTGTCGGGCTCGGGCCCCACGGTCGTCTTCCTCTGCGAGTCCGGCGACCACGCGCGCGCGGTGGCCGGCTCCCTCGACGAGAGCGTGGTGCTCGTGGCCAACGGCCCGGTCGCCGGCGCGCACGTCGTCCACTACGACACCTCGGGTGACCCGCGCTGATGGCCAACCTCCTCAACCTCGAGCGCGTCTCCAAGTCCTACGGCGTGCGCCCGCTGCTCACCGAGGTCTCCCTCGGCATCGCCGTGGGGGAGCGGATCGGCATCGTCGGCCGCAACGGCGACGGCAAGACCACGCTGCTGGAGGTCATGACCGGGCTCGAGGAGCCCGACACCGGCCGGGTCTCGCGCACGCGCGGGCTGCTCGTCGGCTACCTCCACCAGGGCGACGAGCTCGTCGACACCCACTCGGTCCGCGAGGCCGTGCTCGGCGGCATGTCCGACCACGAGTGGGCCGCCGACTCGCGCAGCCGCGAGATCGTCGAGGTGCTGCTCGCGGGCGTCTCGCTCGACCGCGCCGTGCTCGGCCTCTCCGGTGGCGAGCGCCGCCGCTGCTCGCTGGCCGCCCTGCTGCTCGGCGACCACGACCTGATCGTCTTGGACGAGCCCACCAACCACCTCGACGTCGAGGCCGTCGCGTGGCTGGCCTCCCACATGGCCCAGCGCACCTCGGCGATGGTGGTCGTCACCCACGACCGGTGGTTCCTCGACGAGGTCTGCCAGTCGACCTGGGAGGTCCACGACGGCGTCGTGGACGCCTACGAGGGCGGCTACGCGGCGTACGTCCTGGCGAAGGCGGAGCGCCAGCGGCAGGCCTCCGCGTCGGAGACCCGCCGCCAGAACCTCGCCCGCAAGGAGCTGGCCTGGCTGCGCCGCGGCGCCCCGGCGCGTACGTCGAAGCCGAAGTTCCGCATCGACGCGGCCAACGCGCTGATCGAGGACGTGCCGCCGCCGCGCGACCGGCTGGAGCTGCAGAAGTTCGCGACCCAGCGGCTCGGCAAGGACGTCATCGACATCGAGGACGTCGACCTGGCGCGCGGCGAGAAGAAGCTGTTGTCGCACGCGACCTGGCGGCTCGGACCGGGCGACCGGGTCGGCATCGTCGGCGTCAACGGCGCCGGCAAGACCTCCGTGCTGTCGCTGATCTCGGGCGAGCTGGCGCCGTCCGCCGGGCGCGTGAAGCAGGGCCGCACGGTCGCGATGCAGCACCTCACCCAGGCGCTGGACGACCTCGACCCCGAGGGCCGGGTGCTGCCGACGGTCGAGTCGATCCGCCGGGTCACCAAGACCCTCGACGGCTCCGAGCTGACTGCCACCTCGATGCTCGAGCGCTTCGGCTTCACCGGCGACCGGCTCACCGCCCGGATCGGCGACCTGTCCGGTGGCGAGCGCCGTCGCTTCCAGCTGCTGCGGCTGCTGCTCACCGAGCCCAACGTGCTGCTCCTCGACGAGCCCACCAACGACTTGGACATCGACACCCTCAACGTCCTCGAGGACTTCCTCGACGGCTGGCCCGGCACCCTCGTCGTCGTCTCCCACGACCGCTACTTCCTCGAGCGGGTCACCGACTCGATCTGGGCGCTCCTGGGCGACGGGCAGATCTCGATGCTGCCCCGCGGCGTCGACGAGTACCTCGAGCGCCGCGCCCAGGGGGCACTGGGGGGCACTCCCAGCACGCCGAGCGGGCAGTTGGGGGCACTCTCAGAGGACCGAGCGGGCGCTTCGGGGCAGTCCCAGTCCGCCACCCCCGGGGTGAAGGCCGGCTCGGCCGAGGAGCGCGCGGCGCGCAAGAACCTCGCCCGCCTCGACAAGATGATGGAGAAGCTCTCCGCCCGTGAGGCCGAGCTGAACGCCCAGATCGCCGAGCACGCCCAGGACTACGAGAAGCTTGCGACACTGAGTGCCGAGCTCAACGCGGTCACCGCCGAGCGCGAGGAGCTCGAGCTGGAGTGGCTGGAGGCCGCCGAGGCGCTCGAGTAGTGCCTCGGAACGCCCTCTCGTCGGGGTGAGAGTGCCCCCAACTGCCCTCTCAGCTGAAGGGGGCCAGGAGGGTGCGCAGGAGCGCGGCCAGCCGGGCGCGGTCCTTGGTGGGGAGCCCGGCCAGGAACGTCTTCTCGGCCTCGAGCAGCGCTTCGAAGGCCCCGTCGACGGCGGTCTTGCCCTCGGCGGTGAGCCGGACGATCACGCCGCGGCGGTCCTCCGGGTCGGGGTAGCGCTCGACGAAGCCGCGGGCAGCGAGCCGGTCGACGCGGTTGGTCATGGTCCCGCTGGTCACGAGGGTCTCGCGCAGGAGGCGCCCCGGCGACAGCTCGTACGGCGCTCCCGCGCGGCGCAGTGCCGCCAGCACGTCGAACTCCCACGACTCGATGCCGTGCTGGGTGAAGGCGGCCCGACGGGCCAGGTCGAGGTGGCGGGCCAGCCGGGAGATGCGGCTGAAGACCGCCACGGGCGCCAGGTCGAGGTCGGACCGCTCGCGCGTCCATGCCTCGACCAGCTCGTCGACCTCGTCCCTCATGCCCGCATCGTAGCGGGTGGGTCGAGAATCTTGACATCGAGACACTTGGGATCCACGATGGGAAGTGTCTTGATATCAAGAGATCTCGGCAAGGCTCGATCACCGAACAGACTCGATCACCGAACAGGCTCGATCGCCGAAGGGGACAAGCCATGGCACACACCTGGGACCCGGACCGCTACCTCACCTACGCCGACGAGCGCGGCCGCCCCTTCGTCGAGCTGGTCAGCCGGATCGGCGCCGACGACCCGGCCACGGTCGTCGACCTGGGCTGCGGCCCGGGCAACCTCACCTCGCTCCTCGCCGACCGGTGGCCCGGCGCGGCCGTGAGTGGCCTCGACTCCAGCCCCGAGATGATCGCCGCAGCCCGGGAGGCCGATGGCCGGGTCGACTACGCCGTCGGCGACCTGCGCGAATGGGTCTCGGCAGGCTCGACCCACGACCGCGTCGACGTGCTCGTCTCCAACGCCACCCTCCAGTGGCTGCCCGACCACCTGGAGCTGCTGCCGCGACTGGTCGCGCGGGTGCGTCCCGGCGGCTGGTTCGCCTTCCAGGTGCCCGGCAACTTCGACGAGCCGAGCCACACCATCCGGCGCGACCTGGCCGCGGAGCAGCCCTACGCCGCCCACACCGCCGGCGTCGCCGTCCCCGACAGCCACGACCCCGTGACCTACCTCGAGGCCCTGACCGCGCTCGGCTGCGAGGTCGACGCGTGGGAGACGACGTACCTCCACGTCCTGACCGGCGAGGACCCGGTCTTCACCTGGGTCTCCGGCACCGGCGCCCGGCCGACGCTGCAGGCGCTGCCCGACGACCTGCGACCCGGATTCGAGGCGGAGTTCAAGAGGCGGCTGCGGGAGGCCTACCCGCCGCGCGAGCACAGTGTCGTGATGCCGTTCCGCCGCATCTTCGTGGTCGCGCGGGTCTCGGCAAGCTCGACCACCGAGCGCTCAAGCGCGACCACCGAGCGATGAGGCTCCATCACGTCCAGGTCGCCTGCCCGCCCGGCGGCGAGGACGACGCACGCCGCTTCTACGGCGAGGGCCTGGGCATGACCGAGGTCGCCAAGCCCGCCGACCTGGCGCGGCGGGGCGGCGCGTGGTTCCGCGCGTTCGACGGCGAGGCCGTCACCGCCGAGGTCCACGTCGGCGTCGAGGACCCGTTCGCCCCCGCCCGCAAGGCGCACCCGGCGTTCGTGCTCGACCGTGAGCAGTACGACGCGGTGCTGGCGCGGCTGGACGAGCTCGGGTTCGCGCCCGACCGGAGCCAGGCCGACTCGTTCCCGGGCCACGAGCGCTTCCACGTCTTCGACGGCCACGGCAACCGGGTCGAGGTGCTCACCCCGCGCGAGCGGTGAGTGGTGTCACAGCGCGCAGAGGTTACCGGCCGGTAGCATGCGGCCCATGAGCCAGGTCCTCACGTTGTGGAACAAGACCACCGCACTGCCCCAGGGCAAGCGCATCTTCTCGCTGCTGTTCTCGCAGAAGGCGCCGTACTTCGCCACCATCCACCCCCGCTTCCAGGAGATCCGGCCCAACTACGCCGAGCTGGTCATCCCCAAGCGCCGGGCCGTGCACAACCACATCAAGACCGTGCACGCGATCGCGCTGTGCAACGGCCTCGAGGCCGCGATGGGTGCGCTCGCCGAGGTGACGATCCCGGCGGACAAGCGCTGGATCCCCAAGGGCATGGACATCAGCTACACCGCCAAGGCGACCAGCGACATCACCTGCATCGCCGAGACCGACCCCGAGCAGTGGACCTCCGACAACCCGGACCTCCCGGTGCGGGTGAAGGGGATCCGCGAGGACGGCGAGGTCGTGATCGAGGGCGTCATCAAGCTCTGGGTGACCCCCAAGACGCCTAGGAAGTAGCCGCCACGAACACCGGGTTGGTCAGCGCCACCATCGGCGCGCCCGGGAAGTCGTCGACCGGGCTGACGACCACGTCGTCGGTTCGGCGCACCTCCGCCCGCACGAACGGCGTCGACCCCGGCACCTGCACCGTCACGACAGCGCGGCCCGCGGAGTCGGCGACCCCGCCCGCCAGCACGCCCTCGGGCCCGCGGACCTGCGCCAGCGCGCCGGGCACGCCCTTGACCACCAGGCGTACGTCGACCACGTCGGTCGGCGTGGCCCCCACCCCGTCACCGCACTCCGCGACCCGGTCGCCGAGGGTGGCGGTGAACGTCAGGTGCACCTTGGAGGACTCCGCGATCCACGCGTGCCCGCCGCGCAGCGCGGTGATGATCGCGCCGCTCGACAGCGACGTGGCCCGGACGACGGTCTGCGACAGCCCGACGGTCTGCTCGGGCGTGTGCGAGTCGGAGTTGCCGACGACCGGCAGGTAGCGACCGGACACGAGCAGGTCGTGCCAGTGCTCGACGCAGGTCTGGTCGTCGCCGGTCCACGGCCCGTTCCAGACCTCGATCGCGTCCAGGTCGGCGAAGTCGAGCCCGAAGTCCCACTTGATGCTCGGCACGGGGTTGAAGGGGTGCGCGACGATCGCGAGCCCGCCCAGCTCGCGCACGCGCGCGGCGTACGTCGGGAACTCGCCGTCCGCGGCCCGGTAGCGCCAGTCGATCCACGACCCGGCCGGCAGCCCGACGGCCAGCCAGTGCCCGTTGCGGGTGGTGACCTCCTCGCCGGTCATGACGAGGAAGTCGTCGGGGACGTACTTCCCCCAGGCCAGGTGCGCCGAGATCGTGTTGTGCTCGCTGGAGTTGATGAAGTCCAGGCCCGCCTTGCGGGCGGCGGTGATCATCTCGGGCAGCGTGCGCTTGCCGTCGGAGTGGATCGTGTGGAGGTGCAGGTCGCCGCGGTACCAGCCCGGTCCGGTGCCCTTCACCCGCCGCGGGGGCGGGTGCGGCACGAACGCCGGGCCCTGCGGGCCGAAGTGCAGCGTCACGCGGACCTCGTACGGCGTCCCCGGCGGGATGATCGTGTAGGGGCCGAGCAGGATGTTCCAGACCCCGACCGTGATCGGGCCAGGGACGTAGCCGGGGGTGGCGCCGGACCGGCTGATCCAGAACTTCCGCCGCGCGCCGCCCGACCAGCCGCGGAAGCCCGCGCTGTCGCCCAGGTCGTGCCCGGACGGGTCGAAGATCCCGATGTCGACCACGTTGTAGCTGAAGCCCACGCCGGTGTCGGTGGGGGAGAACGTGTACGAGACCTCGATCGCGTTGACCCCGGCCGGCACCGAGAACGGCAGGTAGTGCCAGTCCGGGGTGTTGGCGTCGGTGAACTCGCCGCGGAAGACCTTGGTCTTCGTCGTGCCCGCGCTCGCCGGTTCGAACTCGAGCAGGGCCGCGGTGGTGACGACGCCCGCGCCGGCGGCGAGGAGGGCGCGGCGGTCGAGATGGGGGCCGTGGCCCGTGGAGGAGCAGTGGTGGTCGCACATGGTGGGGCCAATATGCCCTCCCGGGGCGCGGACCGTGCACGATTCCCGCGGGCCCCGTGCGCCGCCGTACCCTTGACCGGTTATGACTGCCACGCCCGACACCGCCCCCCGCACCTACGAGGTCAAGACCTACGGGTGCCAGATGAACGTCCACGACTCCGAGCGCCTGACCGGGCTGCTGGAGGACGCGGGGTACGTCGCGGCGGCGGCCGACCAGCAGGCCGACGTGGTCGTGTTCAACACCTGCGCGGTCCGCGAGAACGCCGACAACAAGCTCTACGGCAACCTCTCCCACCTCGCGCCGGTCAAGGCCGCCAACCCGGGCATGCAGATCGCCGTCGGCGGCTGCCTGGCGCAGAAGGACCGCTCGACGATCACGCAGAAGGCGCCGTACGTCGACGTCGTGTTCGGCACCCACAACATCGGCTCGCTGCCGGTGCTGCTGGAGCGGGCGCGCGTGCAGGAGGAGGCGCAGGTCGAGATTCTCGAGTCGCTCGAGGTCTTCCCGTCGACCCTGCCGACCAAGCGCGACTCGGCCTACGCGGCCTGGGTGTCGATCTCGGTGGGCTGCAACAACACGTGCACGTTCTGCATCGTCCCCAGCCTGCGCGGCAAGGAGAAGGACCGCCGCCCCGGCGAGATCCTGGCCGAGATCGAGGCGCTGGTCGCCGAGGGCGTCTCGGAGATCACCCTGCTGGGCCAGAACGTCAACGCCTACGGCGTGGAGTTCGGCGACCGGCAGGCCTTCTCCAAGCTGCTGCGCGCGTGCGGCGAGGTCGATGGGCTCGAGCGGGTCCGGTTCACCTCCCCGCACCCGGCGGAGTTCACCGACGACGTCATCGAGGCGATGGCCGAGACCCCCAACGTGATGCCGCAACTGCACATGCCGCTGCAGTCCGGCTCGGACAAGGTCCTCAAGGACATGCGCCGGTCCTACCGGCAGAGCAAGTTCCTCGGCATCATCGAGCGCGTCCGCGCCGCGATGCCCGAGGCCGCGATCACCACCGACATCATCGTCGGCTTCCCCGGCGAGACCGAGGAGGACTTCCTCGCGACCCTGGACGTCGTGCGGGCGGCCCGGTTCGCGGGGGCGTTCACGTTCCAGTACTCCAAGCGTCCCGGCACCCCCGCCGCCACGCTCCCGGACCAGATCACGCCCGACGTGGTCAAGGACCGCTACGAGCGGCTCGTCGAGGTCGTCAACGAGATCGCGTGGGACGAGGGGAAGAAGCTCGTCGGCCGGCAGGTCGAGCTGATGGTCTCCGAGGGCGAGGGCCGCAAGGACGCCGCGACCCACCGGCTGTCGGGCCGCGGCCCGGACAACCGGCTCGTGCACTTCGAGGCGGACTTCTCCGCCGTCGAGGTCTCGGCAGGCTCGACCACCGATGGAGGCTCGACCGCCGTGGGCGTGCGCCCCGGCGACATGGTCACCGTGACGATCACCTACGCCGCGCCGCACCACCTCGTCGCAGACGGTCCCGTCCAGGCCGTACGCCGGACCCGCTCCGGCGATGCCTGGGAGCGGCGGGTCTCGGCAGGCTCGACCACCGGGGGCACCGGCGTCACGCTCGGCATGCCGGCGATCGGCGTACCGGCACCGCTGCCGGACGCGCCCGCCTGTCGCTGACCAACACCGTCAGGACCGCGGGTCGACCGAGGGGTAGCCCGCCTTCGGCGCCAGCCCCTGGGGGTTGTCCTCGGGGTTGCCGGGGCTCTGCTCGGGCGGCCCTTCGGGCTCCTCGACGCGGGGGTCCTTGGCCCGGGTGTCACGGAGACCGGACGTGTCGTACTGTCCGGGGCCGGTGCGGCCGAGGCGCTCGCTGCTGACGCCCATGCCGTCGGGACGTTCGGTCTCGTCCACCTGTTTCGGGTCGCTCATGAGCGGCCCGTACCCGATCTCAGGCCGGCGACTCGTCCTCCGGCGGGACCTCTTCGCCGTCCTCGGTCGCCCGGGTCGAGGTGTCCTCGCTGTCCTTCATCTGGTCCTTGACGTCCTCGGTGGCCACGTCGTCGACGGCGGGGTTCTTCTCCGTCGGCAGGTTGGGGATCTCCGGCTTGAGGTCGTGGTGGTCGCCGCCGTCGATGGCGTCGACACCGCCCGGGTTGGGCTCGCCGGGCTCGATCTGGGGCTCGGGCTTGGGGCCGAGGTCGGTCATCTGCTGCTCCTCCATGGAATCGCTCACGCGTCGAATCCGAACGTCGAGTAGGGCGTCGTCGTCCCGCCGCGCAGCGCGGTCAGCACCTGCAGCTCGTGGGGGACGACGGGGTCGGGCAAGGCGTCCAGGGGACACCAGCGGAGCTCGGCGCACTTGTCCGGCTCCACGATCCGCGGCTCACCGGTCCAGGTGCGCGCGGTGAAGAAGAAGTCGATCCGCTCGTCGATGGCGTCGGCGTGCCGGGTGCGCTGCATGGCGGTCACGAAGGCGAGGTCGAGGTCCAAGACCTCGATCTCCTCGCTCGCCTCGCGGTGCGCGGCGTCGTACGCCGTCTCGCCGGCCTCCACGTGACCGGCCGCGGCCGCGGCCCAGTGGTCGTCCATGTAGCCGGTGTTCTGCCGCAGCTGCAGCAGCACCTCCGGGCCGGTGACGCCGTCGCGGAGCAGGAACACGTAGGAGGCGGGGACGACGGTGAAGCGGTCGTGCGTGCTCAGGACTCGTCCTCCGGCTCGTCGTCGTGCGGGGTGGTCTCCGCCTCGCCGGTGACGTCGTAGGCGGTGCCGGTCTCGTCGGAGTGCACGTCCGCGTCGGGCTCGTACTCCTCGGCCTGCGGCTCGTCGGCGGCCGCGAGCTCCTCGGCGAGCTCGTCCTCGGCTGGTCCGTCGGTCATCGCATCTCCTGACTACTGGGAGGGCTGGTCCAGGGAGGTCTCGGCGTTCTCCTCCTGGAGGTCCCGCCGCTCTTCGGTCTGCTGCTTGCGGTCCACGGGCGGGGGCAGCTCGTCGTCGGGCGCCGAACCGCTCGAGGAGGGCGCCGACGGCGTGCCGACCGTCGTCCGGCCGGGGGTCTCGGTCCCGTCGGGCGCGTCGGTGCGCTGGGGGCCGCCGGGCGGGGTCGGGGCGTCGAGGTCCTCGTGGTTCTGCTTCTGGCTCATGTCGTCCTCACAGGTCGTCGTTCTTGCCGTCGAGCTTGTCGAGCGCGTCCTTGGCCTTGACCGCGCCCTCGGCGATCTTGTCGGCGTGCTTGCCGCCGGTCTTGTCGTCCAGGAGCTCGGCCGCCTTGTCGATCCCGTCGGCAACCTTGTCGCCGTGCTTGTCGACGGCGTCGGCCAGCTTGTCCTTCGCGTCGTCCAGGAATCCCATGGTGCGCTCCCTTCGTCGGTGGCCCCCGAGGACGGGGGACCGCTGTTTGACACACTAACGACATGCCGCCCGAGCCCCCCAGCGTGCCCGTGGTCGCCGTGGTGGGAGCCACGGCCTCCGGCAAGACCGGCCTCTCGCTGGACCTCGCGGAGGCGCTCGGCGGGGAGGTCGTCAACACCGACGCGATGCAGGTCTACCGCGGCATGGACATCGGCACCGCCAAGCTCCCCGTCGCCGAGCGGCGCGGCATCCCGCACCACCTCCTCGACACCCTGACCGTCCGTGACACCGCCACCGTGGCGGAGTTCCAGGGATGGGCGCGGTCCGCGATCCAGCAATTGCGCGGAAACGGCACGGTCCCCGTCCTGGTCGGCGGCTCCGCGCTCTACACCCGCGCCATCCTCGACCGCTTCGAGTTCCCCGGCACCGACGAGGCGGTCCGCGCCGAGCTCGAGGCCGAGCTGGAGGAGGTCGGCAGCGGTGCCCTCCACCGGAGGCTCCGTGAGCTCGACCCCGAGGCCGCCGACCGGATCATCCCCGGCAACGGCCGTCGCGTGGTCCGTGCGCTCGAGGTCATCCGGCTCACCGGGCGCCCCTACTCGGCCTCCCTCCCCACCCTCGAGTACGCCGACCCCTGCACCCTCCAGCTCGGCGTCGACATCGACCGCCCCACGCTCGACGCGCGGATCGAGCAGCGGGTGGCGCAGATGTTCGAGGACGGGTTCGTGGCCGAGGTCGAGCGGCTGCTCGACGAGGGCCTCGCGGAGGGCCGGACCGCGAGCCGCGCGATCGGCTACCGCGAGGTGATGGCCCACCTCGCGGGCGAGCTGACCCTCGACCGGGCCCGCGAGCAGACGGTCGTGGCCACCCGCCGGTTCGCCCGCCGGCAGGACTCGTGGTTCCGCAAGGACCCGCGCATCGTCTGGGTCGACCACGCCTCACCCGACCGGGTGAGGGACGCGCTCGCCGCCGTACCGGGGCGCCAAACAAAGTAAAGAGATCCCTCGACATCGGGGCCCCGGACGTGCAGGGTGAAGACCGTCCGCAGCACCGTTCTCGGGAGGAACGCATGCGTCGTACGACCGCAGCCGTCGCTGCCCTGGCCGTGGCCACCTCGGTCGGTGGAGCCGTCCTCACGGCGCCCCGGTCCTCGGCCGAGACCACCCCCACCGCGGGAGCCACGGGCCTGACGCCGACGCCCAAGACCGCCACCCAGCGCGGGTACGGCGGTGCCGTGACGTCCGTCGACGCGGACGCCTCGCGGATCGGGCTGGCGGTGCTCGAGGCGGGCGGCAACGCCACCGACGCCGCGGTCGCGACCGCGGCGGCCCTCGGCGTCACCGAGCCCTACAGCGCCGGGATCGGCGGTGGCGGCTACTTCGTCCACTACGACGCCGGCACCGGCCGCGTCGAGACGATCGACGGCCGCGAGACGGCGCCGGCCGGCATCACCCACGACGCGTTCATCGACCCCGCGACCGGCCAGCCCTACCGCTTCACGCCCGAGCTGGTCACCAGCGGCGTCGCGGTCGGCGTGCCGGGCACGCTCGCGACCTGGCAGCGCGCCCTGGACCGCTGGGGCACCGACTCCCTCAGGACCGCCCTGGCCCCCGCGTCCGCGCTGGCGCGCAAGGGCTTCGTGGTCGACCAGACCTTCCACGACCAGACCGTCGACAACCAGAAGCGGTTCGACGCGTTCACCTCCACGCGCAAGCTCTTCCTGCCCGGCGGTGCCGCCCCCGCCGTCGGCACCCGCTTCCGCAACCCCGACCTCGCGGACACCTACGACCTGATCGGCGCCCGCGGCCCCCGCGCCTTCTACTCCGGGCCGCTGGCCGCGAGGATCGCCGACACCGTCCAGCACCCGCCGAAGACCGCCGACACGACACTGCCGGTGCCGCCCGGATCGATGACCACCGCCGACCTCGGCGGCTACCGCGCCAAGGACCAGGCGCCCACGAAGGTCGGCTACCGCGGCTACGACGTCTACGGCATGGCCCCGTCCTCGAGCGGCGGCTCCACCGTGGGCGAGGCGCTCAACATCCTCGAGGGCTACGACCTGGGCGCCATGGACGACGGCGACGCCCTGCACCACTACCTCGAGGCGAGCGCGCTGGCCTTCGCCGACCGCGGCCGCTACGTCGGCGACCCGGCCTCGGTCGACGTCCCGCTCTCCGACCTGCTCAGCGACACCTACGCCGCCGAGCGGGCCTGCGCGATCGACCCCGACCACGCGATGGCCAAGCCGACGGCGCCCGGCGACGTGACGTCGTACGACGGGGAGTGCGGTGGCTCGCCCGCGACCGCCCAGCGCGACACCGACACCGAGAACATCTCGACCACCAACCTGACCGTCGCCGACCGGTGGGGCAACGTCGTGGACTACACGCTCACGATCGAGCAGACCGGCGGCTCGGGCATGGTGGTGCCGGGTCGCGGCTTCCTGCTCAACAACGAGCTCACCGACTTCTCCACCGTCTGGGCCGCCGACGACCCCAACAGGATCGAGCCCGGCAAGCGGCCGCGCTCGTCGATGTCGCCCACGATCGTGCTCAAGGACGGCAAGCCGTTCCTCGCGCTCGGGTCGCCCGGCGGCTCGACGATCATCACGACGGTCCTGCAGATGCTGTTCAACCGGATCGACCGCGGGATGTCGCTGCCCGAGGCGATCGCGGCACCGCGGGCCGCCCAGCGCAACACGGCCAAGGTCACGGCCGAGCCGGCCTTCATCGACGCCTACGGCCCGCTCCTGGAGGCCTACGGCCACCAGCTCCAGCCCGCCGGTGACGCGTTCACCAGCGCGGCCGAGATCGGCGCCGCCACCGCCATCGAGTTCGGACCGGACGGTGTGGTGACCGTCGTGGCCGAGCCCCAGCGGCGTGGTGGTGGCGACGCGGAGGTCGTCCGCCCTGCGGACTGACCCCCCAATGTCCCCGGGGCCACGTGTCAGGTTGCCCCCCCGGTGGCCCCGGGGACCTTCACCACACGGCGTACCGTCTTCCCGTGACCATCGAACCGCTGACCGAGATCACCACCGAGGCCGAGCTCACCGCTCTCCTCGGTGAGCCGACCGCGGCGGTGCGCGGCAAGGTGCGGTCCGCGCTCGTCGACCGCGACCGCGACTGGCTGGCGGCCTCGCCGTTCTGCGTCGTCGCGACCGCATCGGCCTCCGGCGAGTGCGACGCCTCGCCCAAGGGCGACCCCGCCGGTCAGCTCGTGCACGTCATCGACGAGCGGACCATCGCGCTGGCCGAGCGGCCCGGCAACCGGCGGGCCGACGGCTACCGCAACGTCCTGGTGAACCCCCACGTCGGCCTGAACTTCCTCATCCCCGGCCGCGGCGACACCCTGCGGATCAACGGCCGCGCCCGGCTGGTCTCCGACGCGCCGTTCTTCGACGCGATGGTCGTCAAGGGCCACCGGCCGGTCCTGGCCCTCCTGGTCGAGATCGACGAGGTCTTCCACCACTGCCAGAAGGCCTTCCTGCGCTCGGGACTGTGGGACCCGGAGACCTGGGCCCCGACGGCCACCGTGCCGCGGCGCGCCGTCCTGGCCCACGAGCTGGACCGCCCCGACACGAGCATCGAGGAGCTGGACGCCTACTACGGCCCGTCCTACGCCAAGGGGGTCTACCGATGACCTACCCCTACCTCAAGGGCCACGGCACCGAGAACGACTTCGTGCTGCTGCCCGACCACGACGGCTCCGTCCACGGCCACCTCGACCCCGCCCGCGTCCGCGCGCTGTGCGACCGCCGCGCGGGGATCGGCGGCGACGGCGTGCTGCGGGTGATCCGCACCGCGGCCATGGGCGATGCCGGTCGCGGCCAGGACGCGGAGTGGTTCATGGACTACCGCAACTCCGACGGGTCGGTCTCGGAGATGTGCGGCAACGGCATCCGGGTCTTCGCCCGCCACCTCGTCGACGAGGGCCTGGCCGACGGCTCCGCCCCGATCCCGGTCGCGACCCGCGACGGCATCAAGGTGCTGCGGGTCGAGGGCGACCTGGTCACCGCCGACATGGGCCGCCCGAAGGTGCTCGGCGAGACAGCCGTGTCGGTGGGGGACGCCCGATGGCCGGCGCGCCACGTCGACATGGGCAACCCGCACGCCGTCGCGTTCGTCGACTCCCTCGACCCGCACGGGCCGGTCGGCCCGCTGCTCGACGAGCCGTCGTACGACGCCTCGACCTACCCCGAGGGCGTCAACGTCGAGTTCGTGGTGCGGGCCGGGGAGCGGCACGTCGCGATGCGCGTGCACGAGCGCGGGTCCGGCGAGACCCGGTCCTGCGGCACCGGCGCCTGCGCGGTGATGGTGGCGACGGCGCTCGCCGACGGGGTGAGCGGTCCGCCGGCCGAGGACCTGACCTACCGGGTCGACGTGCCCGGCGGGACGCTGCGGATCACGTGGACCGCCGACGACCGGGTGCTGCTCACCGGTCCGGCCGTGGTCGTCGCGTCCGGGACCACAGCACTCTGATCAGCGCGGCCAGCACCAGCGCCAGCAGCGGCCAGCTGGTGGGGATCAGGAACGGCGGCTGGAGCGAGAGCACGAACGAGTAGGTGTCGGGGCTGATGTCGTCCGGGTCGACCGGTGTCGTCGCGCCGTCCAGCTCGCCGGCGGCGAGGGCCAGCTGGAGCAGGATCCCGAAGCCCGTGAGGACGTGGAGCCACGGCTGCCCGCGGAAGTGGCGTACGGCGAGGGTGCCGGCCAGCAGGATCGCCGCGGTGACGAGCTCGGTGGTCAGCGCCCCCTGGTAGTCGGCCGGCGACACCGAGCCGGGCTCGAAGTAGAACTGCGTGTAGCCCCACCAGCAGATCACCCCGGTCAGCGAGGTGAGGACGATGCTGATCCCCAGGCCGACCTGGGTGAGGACGTGGGTGCCGCCGTGGGTGCCGTCGTGGAGGGCGGTCTCGTCGCGGGCCATGCGCAGCAGGGTGCCCGAGCCGCTGCCCGGACCACCATGGGCCGCGCTACTCAGCCGTTCCCTATGCTCCCGGGCATGGACATCAAGGGTTCTTCCGCCATCGTCACGGGCGCCGCGTCGGGCATCGGTGCCGCCGCCGCCCGCCAGCTCGCCGCCCTGGGCGCCGTCGTCGTGGTCGCCGACGTGCAGACCGAGAAGGGCGAGGCCCTCGCCCAGGAGATCGGGGGCGTGTTCGCCCAGGTCGACGTCACCAGCACCGAGCAGATCGAGGCCGCGGTCAACGCCGCCGCCGAGATCGCGCCGCTGCGGGCCGTCGTCAACTCCGCCGGGGTCGGCTGGGCCGCGCGCACGATCGGTCGCGACGGCCAGTTCGGGTCGGCGCACGACCTCGACCTCTACAAGAAGGTCATCGAGATCAACCTGATCGGCACCTTCGACATGGTCCGCATCGCCGCGACCGCCATGAGCCGCAACGAGCCGGACGCCGACGGCTGCCGCGGTGCGATCGTCAACCTCGCGAGCGTCGCGGCCTTCGACGGCCAGATCGGCCAGGCGGCGTACTCCTCCTCCAAGGGCGGCATCGTCGGCATGACCCTCCCGGTCGCCCGCGACCTGTCGGCCTCGGGCATCCGGCTCAACACGGTGGCGCCCGGTCTGATCGACACCCCGATCTACGGCGAGGGCCCCGACGCCGAGGCGTTCAAGGCCAAGCTCGGGGAGAGCGTGCTGTTCCCCAAGCGCCTCGGGCAGCCGGCCGAGCTGGCCAGCATGGTCATCGAGTGCCTGACCAACCCCTACATGAACGGCGAGGTCGTCCGTGTCGACGGCGGCATCCGGATGCCCCCGAAGTAACCCCGTCAGGGGGTCCAGGTGGTGAGGTCGATGACGAGGTCGGCCCGGTCGCGCGCGGCCTGCACGAGCGCGGCGTTGGCCTGGTCGACCCGCTCGACCCACGCCTGCGCCTCGGCGGGGGTCTTGCCGAACGCGACGTGCCGGGCGACGAGTCGCTCGAGCCGCACCGCCTCGTCGACCTCGACGTGCCACACGACGTCGATCTCCGCGCGCACCGCCCGCCACCGCGGCTCGTCGAGCAGCAGGTAGTTGCCCTCGGTCACCACGGTCCCGGTCGCCGGGACCGGGATCGCCCCGGCGATCGGCTGCTCGAGGTCGCGCTCGAACATCGGCGCCACGACGGCCGGCTCGCCGGTCCGGACGCGCCGCAGCAACGCGGCGTACCCCTCCGCGTCGAAGGTCTCCGGGGCGCCCTTGCGGTCCAGCAGCCCGCGCCGGACCAGCTCGGCGTCGGCGTAGTGGAAGCCGTCCATCGGCACGACCGGGAGGCCCAGCGCAGCGGCCAGCGTGGTCTTGCCGGCCCCCGGCGCGCCCGTGATTCCGAGCAGTCGAATGCCCGACGGAACGGCCGGCAGGGTCATGGCTGAACGTTAAGGGTTCGCGCGGCGTGTCGCGGCGACCTACGCTGGTCCCTACATGACGAACGCATCTGACTTCAACCTCGACGCCGAGCTCGACGAGACCGACGACTGGGACTCCGACGAGTTCGAGTCCGGATACGCAGACGAGCCGGATCCCGAGGAGGACGAACCCACCGTCGGCGCGATGGAGCTGGCCGAGCGCCACGCCCTGCGCCGCGTCGCCAGCCTCCGCACCGAGCTCGAGGACATCACCGAGGTCGAGTACCGCCAGCTCCGCCTGGAGCGCGTGGTCCTCGTCGGCGTGTGGACCGAGGGCTCGGTCGAGGACGCCGAGAACTCCATGGCCGAGCTCGCGCTGCTCGCCGAGACGGCCGGCTCGGAGGTGCTGGAGGCGATCTACCAGCGCCGCCAGACCCCGGACCCCGCGACGTACGTCGGCCGCGGCAAGGTCGACGGGATCCGCGAGATCGTGCAGGCCACCGGCGCCGACACCGTCGTCTGCGACGGCGAGCTCGCGCCCAGCCAGCTGAGGAACCTCGAGGACCGGCTCAAGGTCAAGGTCGTCGACCGGACCGCGCTGATCCTCGACATCTTCGCCCAGCACGCGAAGTCGCGGGAGGGCCAGGCCCAGGTCGAGCTCGCCCAGCTCAACTACATGAAGCAGCGGCTGCGCGGCTGGGGTGGCAACCTCTCCCGCCAGGCCGGTGGCCGGGTCGCCGGCGGTGCCGGCATCGGTGGCCGTGGTCCCGGTGAGACCAAGATCGAGACCGACCGGCGCCGGATCAACACCAAGATCGCCAAGCTCCGCCGCGAGCTGACCGCGATGCGTGGCACCCGCGACACCAAGCGCGCCGAGCGCCGCCGCAACCACATCCCCGCCGTCGCGATCGCTGGCTACACCAACGCCGGCAAGTCCTCGCTGCTCAACCGGCTGACCAACGCCGGGGTGCTGGTCGAGGACTCCCTGTTCGCGACCCTGGACCCCACCACGCGGCGTACGACGACCTCCGACGGCCGGGTCTACACGATGAGCGACACGGTCGGCTTCGTCCGGCACCTGCCGCACCAGCTGATCGAGGCGTTCCGCTCGACGCTGGAGGAGGTCGCCGACGCCGACCTGATCCTGCACGTCGTCGACGGATCCCACCCCGACCCCGAGGGCCAGCTGGCCGCGGTGCGCGAGGTGCTCGCCGAGATCGACGCGACCAAGGTCCCCGAGCTGGTCATCATCAACAAGGCCGACGCGGCCGACCCGATGGTGCTGGCGCGGCTGCGGCAGCGCGAGCCGCACTCGCTGGTGGTCTCGGCCAAGACCGGCGAGGGCATCCGCGAGGCACTCGAGGTCATCGAGGCCGACCTGCCGCGGCCGGGCGTGGAGTTCCACGCGCTGCTGCCCTACGAGCGCGGTGACCTGATCAACCGGCTTCACCAGCAGGGCGAGATCGACTCGATGGAGCACACCGCCGACGGCACCGTCGTCCGCGGCCGGGCCAACGACGACCTCGCGGGTGAGCTCGCGGCGTACGCCGTCGCGGGCGCCTGATCACGAAACCGCCACGGGCTGGGTAAATCTGCGTCATTACCCCGACGGACCACCGTCTTGTCGCTGAACATCGGTGCGTGGGTCTGGGGGGAATGATGGGTGCACTCGTCGCGACGCGGCGCGGGCTGGTCGTCGGTGGGCTGTTCGTGGTGCTGGTGGTGGCGACCCTGTCGTTCCACCTCTCGGGGCTGGCGCGGGGCGCGGACGCCTCCCGCTGCGAGCGGTATGCCGCCGGCTCGGTCGCCCGCGCGCAGGCCGTCACGGGCGCCGGTGAGCGGGTCGTCGTGATCGGCGACTCCTACTCCGCGGGCCTGGGCCTCTCCTCGGTCGTGGGGTCGTGGCCGTCGCGGCTGCCCGGCCAGGTCCACGTCGCGGGCTTCTCGGGCTCGGGCTTCTCCGAGCACGCGAGTCCCTGCGGCCGGGTCTCCTTCGCCGACCGCGCCCCGGCCGCGCTCCGCGGCGGCGCCGACCTGGTCGTCGTCGAGGGCGGCCTCAACGACGTCGACCAGCCCGCGTCCTCGATCACGGCCGGCTTCGCCCGGCTGATGGCCGAGCTGGACGGCTATCGGGTCGTCGTGGTCGGGCCGGTGGCGGCCCCGTCGCGCGCGGCCGGCGTACCCCGTGTCGACGCGCTGCTCGCCGAGCTCTGCGCCGACTACGACGTGCCCTACGTCCGCACCTCCGGCCTCCGGCTGCCCTACCTCGACGACCGGCTGCACCTCACGCCGACCGGTCACCGGACGTTCGGCGACTTCGTCGCCGCGCAGCTGGCCGGCTGAGCCCGGTGCCTGTGTACGGCGACCACAGGGATGTCCCCGGTCGCGGCTAGGGTTCTGGGGTGCCCGAAGCGACCACCAGCCCCGTCCGCGACCTCCTCGCGACGGCGGTGTCTGCCCTCGGCGGGCAGGAGCGCGCGGGCCAGGTCGAGATGGCCGAGGCCGTCGCCGACGCGATGACCGACGGCCGCCACCTGCTGGTGCAGGCCGGCACCGGCACCGGCAAGTCGCTCGGCTACCTCGTGCCGAGCCTGCTCCACGACAAGCGGGTCGTGGTCGCCACCGCGACGCTCGCCCTCCAGCACCAGCTCGTCGAGCGCGACATCCCGCGGCTGGTCGAGGCGATCGGCGGGGTCGACGGCGTCGACACCAGCTATGCCGTGCTCAAGGGTCGCTCCAACTACGCCTGCCTGCACCGCATCCGCGAGGGCGTGCCCGACGACCAGGGCACCCTCGTCGACGTGCCCGAGGGGTCGATGGCCAAGAAGGTCCTCGAGCTGCGCACCTGGGCGGAGAAGCAGGCCCAGGACAAGGGCACCGGCGAGCGTGACGCCGCGCCCCGCCACACCGACCGCGAGTGGCGCCAGGTCAGCGTCGGCCACCGCGACTGCCTCGGCGCCACCAAGTGCCCCTTCGGCCAGGAGTGCTTCGTCGAGCGCGCCCGCGAGCAGGCCCAGCGCTCCCAGCTGATCATCACCAACCACTCCCTGCTCGCGATCGACGCGATCGAGGGGGTGCCGATGATCCCCGACTACGACACCGTCGTCATCGACGAGGCCCACGAGCTGGTCCAGCGGGTCACCCAGGCGGCCACCGACGAGCTGGCCAGCAACGACGTCGACCGTGCCTCCCGCCGCAGCCAGCGCTGGGTCGAGGGCAGCCAGGCCGACGACCTCGCCGACGCCGGCGACGCGCTCGCCGACGCCATCTCCGCGGCCAGCCCGGGCCGCTTCGAGGTCGTCCCCGACCAGCTCAAGGACGCCCTCGTGCTGGTGCGTGACGCGGCGCGGGCCTGCCTCTCGGCCTTCCCCAAGGAGACCTCCGAGAGCGAGGTGGACGCCGGCCGCACCCAGGCCAAGGGCCTGGTCCAGGAGGTCTTCGTCAACGCCGAGCGGATGGCCGCGGGCTCCGACGCCGACGTGCTGTGGCTCTCCGAGGGAGGCGACCGGATCCCGCCGCGGCTCTGCGTGGCGCCGCTCCAGGTGTGGGGGCAGATGCGCGACAAGCTCCTCAGCGACAAGACCGTCGTCTTCACCAGCGCCACCCTGATGCTCGGCGGTGACTTCTCCTCGGTCGCCACCAGCGTCGGTCTCAAGCCCTCCGAGCGGGTCGTGGAGTCCGGGGCCGTCTCCTCGGGCGGCGACGCCCTGCCGTGGCGCGGGCTCGACGTGGGCTCACCCTTCGACTACGGCCAGCAGGCGATCCTGTACGTCGCCCGCCACCTGCCGCCGCCGGGCCGCGACGGGCTCGTCAAGGCCCAGCTCGACGAGATCGTCGACCTCGTCGACGCCGCCGACGGGCGCACGCTCGGCCTGTTCTCGAGCCGGCGCGCGGCCGAGGCCGCGGCCGAGGCCGTCCGCGAGCGGCTGCCCCACCTGACCACGTTGGCCCAGGGTGACGCCCAGCTGCCCGAGCTCGCCAAGCAGTTCGTCGCCGACCCGCACACCTGCCTCTTCGGCACCCTGAGCCTCTGGCAGGGCCTCGACGTCCCGGGCGACACCTGCCAGCTGGTGCTGATCGACCGGATCCCGTTCCCGCGGCCCGACGACCCACTGATGAGCGCGCGCCAGCGCGCGGCCGACAAGGCCGGAGGCAACGGCTTCATGCAGGTCGCCGCCACCCACGCCGCCCTGCTGATGGCGCAGGGCGCCGGGCGCCTGATCCGCACCACCACCGACCGCGGGGTCGTGGCCGTGCTCGACCCGCGCCTCGCCACCGCCCGTTACGGCGGCTTCCTCAAGGCGAGCCTGCCGCCGATGTGGACCACCACCGACCCGGCCGTGGTCCGCAAGGCGCTCACCCGCCTCGCCGGCAACTAGTCCACCGGGGCGGAGTCGACCCGGTCGAGCATGTCGGTGAGGTGCTCCCGCAGCTTCTCCCGGTGCTCCGTGGCCGCCTGCTGGAGGTCCGCGATGACCCCCTCGTGGCGCTCACGGGACGCGGTCGTCTCCTTCTGCACCCGGGATGCCTCGGCGCGGGCGTCGCGCAGCGTCTGCGCGGCTTCCTTGCGGGCCGACGCCACCAGGGCCTCGGCTTCCTCGCGCGCAGCTCGCACGAGCTCGGCCGCCTCATCTCGGGCGCCCGCCACGATCGTGGCGGCCTCGCTCCTGGCCTCGGATCGCCACTGGTCGGTCTCCCGGGCGGTCATCTCCAGCAGTCGAGCCGCCGCCGGTGAGCTGTCCGGGACGTCGCCAGGGGCTGGGTGGGGGTCGCTGTAGGCGTGTGCGTTGATGCTCATGGTCTTCTCTCGGTGGGGGATGCGCCCCCTGCGCGGCGCCGCGCGAGGGGGTCAACACCGAGAGTGCCCGTTCCGGCCCGGGCTAAAAGCCCACCGGCTTGGTGGCCTCCGTCACGCGGCCGGTGCCGGTGTCGGTCCTCCATGACACCGACCACGTGATCGGGGCGTTGCGGTCCTTGCGGTCCCCGATGACGTACCAGTCCATCTGCGCGCGCTGGGCGGTCACGTCGAGCACGGAGAAGCCGTGGTCGTCCCAGTTGAGGTACTTCACGTGCCGGTTGTTGGCCTTGATCGTCTCGGCCACGCCGTCGCTGGTGGTGTGGGCCGGCGTGCCGGTGATGTCCTTGAGGTTGTTGGCCGTGACCGACGTGCACACGAACTCCACGCCGGCCGAGTCGCCGACGGGGTAGGTCGAGGCGTCGTACGGCAGCTCCGCGGCCCACCCGGAGTGGATGTCGCCGGTGATGAAGAGCGCGTCCTTCACCTGGTGGGTGCGGATGTGGTCGAAGACCTCCCGGCGGTCGGCGGTGTAGCCGTCCCACTGGTCGGTGTTGTACGGCGTCCCGTCGGACGCGGCCGGCTCGCCCGTGACCTGGTGCACCGCGTCGACCATCGGGTCGGGAAGGGCCCCGAAGTTGACCGGCGCGATCATCACCGGGTTGCCGATGATCTTCCACTGCGGCCGGTCGCCGGACAGGGAGTCCTTGAGCCACTGCATCTGCCGGTTGCCGGTGATCGTCCGGGCCGGGTCGTTGACCGCCGGGTCGGGGTTGGGCACCGGGGTGGGGGTGGTCTCGACCTGCTGGTCGCGGTGGGTGCGCAGGTCGAGCAGGCTCAGCTCGGCCAGCGTGCCGAAGCGCAGCCGCCGGTAGAGCCGGTCGCCGTCCCCCAGCGCGGCGGTGCCGTCGAGCCGCGCGGGCATCCACTCGTCGTACGCCCGGTGCGCCCGCGCCCGACGCGCCTTGTAGTCGCCCTCGCCGGGGTTGTGGTTGACCGCGCCGTTCTTCCACTGGTTGTCGGCGACCTCGTGGTCGTCCCAGGTCACGATCCAGGCGAACTTCGCGTGCGCGTCCTGCAGGTCGCGGTCGCGCTTGTACTGCGCGTGCCGCTGCCGGTAGTCGGCCAGCGAGAGCATCTCGTGCGCGGGCTCGTGCGTGCGGATGTCCTCGTCCGACTGGCCGTAGCCGTACTCGCCGGGGCCGTACTCGTAGAGGTAGTCGCCCAGGTGCACCACCGCGTCCAGGTCGTCGCGCGCCGCGAGCCCGCGGTAGGCGCTGAACCAGCCGGCCTGCAGGTTGGCGCACGAGACGACGCCGAAGCGCAGGTGGTCCGGCGTCGCGTCGTGGGCGGGAGCGGTGCGGGTGCGGCCGACCCGGCTCGTGGCGTCGCCGAGGTGGAAGCGGTAGTGGTAGGCCGTGGCGGGCCGCAGGCCGCGCACGTCGACCTTGACGGTGTGGTCGCGGCTCGGGCCGGTCTCGAAGCGGCCACGGCGTACGACGTCGCGGAAGCCTGCGTCGCGCGCCACCTCCCAGCGGACCGTGACCTTCGGGCCCGCGCCGGAGCCGGGGGTGCTCGCCGCGGTCGGCGTCACCCGGGTCCACAGCACGACCCCGTCGGGCAGCGGGTCGCCCGAGGCGACGCCGTGCGCGAACACCGTGCCGTCGCCCGCGGCCCGTGACGCGGCTACTGCCGGGGCGGCCGTCGCCAGCGGCGAGGAGACCGCGGCCACGCCGACGGCCCCGACGGTGCCGGTGGCCAGGACCGTACGTCGACCGACGGGGCGGGAGGTCAGGGGCTGGGCAGAAGCAATGTCACGGGGAGAGCTCACGAGAGGCCCAACGAGCCAGCGCCGGGCGTGTTCCGGATCGACGGTGTGAGCACCGTCCGTTCACCCGCAGGTCACCCCGGGGTGGCGCGTGTCAGTCGCGACGGCCGCGGGCGGCCGGGGTGGGCAACGGAGCCGCGGCGGCCGGCATCGGCCGGGCGGCGGGCGCGGAGAGGAGGACGGGGATCCGCGGCGCCCACTCGGCAGCGGCCCAGCCGGCGGCGATGACGAGGTAGCCCACCAGCACGTCGATGACCCAGTGGTTGCCGGTGCCGATGATGACGACGCCGGTGCCGACGGCGTAGGTCCAGCCGAGGGCGCGGACCCACCGGTGGCGGGCGTGGCGCTGCAGCGAGATGGCGACCCACAGGGCCCAGCCGGCGTGCAGCGACGGGAAGGCGGCCAGCTCGTTGGTCAGCCCGCCGAGCCCGCGCGGCGCGGAGGCGTCGGAGGCCCACCAGCCGTCGGAGGCGTGCAGGGAGAGGACGTCGACGTAGCCCGTGATGAAGCGCGGCGGTGCCGTCGGCATCACCAGGTAGGCCGCGAGCCCGAGGAGGGTGCCGATCACCAGCGCCCGGCGGGCCGGGGCATAGACACGGGTGCCGAGCCGGTAGAGCCAGAGCAGCACCGCGGCGGTGACGACGTAGTGGAGGGATGCGTACCAGTAGGAGCCGAGCAGTCCGATCACCTGGTGGTTGGTGAACAGCTCGTTGAGCGGCACCTCCCAGTGGATGCCGAGCACGGTCTCGAAGCGGAGCAGCTCGTGGGCTCGGTGCATGGCCGGCCCCATCGCGGTGTCGGCGACGAGCCGGGACAGGCTGTAGCCCACCCAGAGGGCCAGGATGAGGACGATCTCGAGCACGCCCCGCACGATCTGCGGGTGGCGTCGGCGCAGGGCAGTCACAGACATACCCCCACCCTCAGTCGTTCCCACATGTAACAAAATACGGAATCACCCCGAAATGTTCCCGGGATTTATCTCGGGGGTTCGTGAGGATTTCCGGTCCGAAGGCTACCGGACCCCGATCATGCCTCCGATCAGACCCGACGCAGGATCGCGGTGACCTTGCCGAGGATCGTCGCGTGGGTGCCGTCGATGGGCTCGTAGGCGTCGTTGTGGGGCAGCAGCCAGACCTTGCCGTCCTTGCGCTGGAAGGTCTTGACGGTGGCCTCGCCGTCGATCATCGCGGCCACGATCTCGCCGTTGCTGGCGGTCGGCTGCTGGCGGATCACGACGTAGTCGCCGCTGCAGATGGCCGCGTCGATCATCGAGTCACCGACGACCTCGAGCATGAAGAGGGTGCCGTCGCCGACCAGCTCCTGGGGCAGCGGGAAGAGCGCCTCGACCCGCTCCTCGGCCAGGATCGGACCGCCGGCGGCGATCCGGCCGACCATCGGCACGTAGGAGGCTGCGGGCATGGCGTCGCCAACGCCGGTCTCGTCGTACGTCGACTCGTCGGCCGAGGAGATCGAGCGCCGTGCCTTCATCACCTCGGGCAGGAACACCTCGAGCGCGCGCGGCCGGTTGGGGTCGCGCTTGAGGAAGCCCTTCTCCTCGAGCACCTTGAGCTGGTGGGCCACGCTGGAGGAGCTGGTGAGCCCGACCGCCTCGCCGATCTCGCGCATGCTGGGCGGGTAGCCGCGCTTCTCGATGGCTTCCTTGATGTGGGCCAGGACCCGCTGCTGCCGCGGGGTCAGGCCGTGGGCGTCCGGGGGACCGTCGGGCAGCTCGGCGACTCGACCCCGGGCAGGCTTGGTGGGGGAGTCGTCGCCCGTCTTCTTCGTGGCCATGGCGGTGCCTTCCGGTGTACGGCGGTGCGCCCGGGGGACGCACCCCGGGCCGGTGTTCCCACCGTAGCCATGTCGGCCCGCCTGTTCAAACATCTGTTCGAACAGCGTGTCGCGCCGGAGAGGGGCGCCACGACGCGGTCAGAGCTGGGGCACCCACACGAACATCGGCATCCGGCAGACCTCCTCGAAGCCCAGCCGCTCGTAGACCGGCCGGCCCATCTCGGTGGCGTGCAGGATCGCCTCGGTGCAGCCCCGGTCACGTGCCATCTCGAGCAGCGTCGCGGTGACGGCGTACCCGATCCCGCGGCCGCGCGCGGCCTCGAGCGTGGTGATGTTGTAGAGGCCGGCGGTGCGGCCGGTGAGCCAGGCGGTGCCGCAGGCGACGGGCTGGCCGTCGACCGTGGCGAGCACGGTGAGGAGATGTGCCGCGTCGAAGGGCGCCATCATCTCCACGATCGGGCCGGCCAGCTCGGCCGGGAAGCCGAAGCCCTCGGTCATCACCCGCGCGGTGGCCGCGTGGCACTCCGGGCCCACGACGTGGATCCGGACGCCGGGTCCGGGCGGCGCCATCGGCACCGGCCCGTCGAGGACGCGGTGCATGCCGGGCGTCTCGTCGCGCAGCATGCCGGCGGCGACGAGCACGTCGGCGATCTCGGCCGTCATCGTGGAGGGGGAGCCCCACCACAGGAAGGGGAGTCCGCGGCCGACGTACGCCGCCAGCACCTCGCGGGTGCGGCGCAGCTCCTCGCCGGGTGCGAAGCGCGCGCCGGCGATGCCGTTGAAGACGGGGTGCGGCACGGTGGTGTGCCAGGTGTGGAGGTCGGCGGCACCCTCGGTCCCGAAGGAAGGGTTGGAGGCCGTCACCCGCAGGAACTCCATGAGGTTGTCCTCGACCGGAGCCACCCGCGGATCAGCAAGCACGGGGGTCACCGGGGCACCGTACGCCGGGTGGGACATCGGGATCGGCGAATTCGCGGATCTGGTTGACTCCCGGCATGCCTGCCGCCCAGCCTTCCTCGCCCATGTCTGCACCGCCTGTCCACACCAGCTGTGTCGTCACCGGCGGAGCCCGCGGGATCGGCCGCGGCATCGCGGAGCGGATGGTCGCCCGCGGCCACCGGGTCGTGGTCACCGACGTCGACGGCGAGGGCGCGGCCCGCACGGCCGCCGAGATCGGCGCCGCGGCCGGCATCGCCCACGACGTGCGCGACCCCGCCGGGCATGCGGCCGCGGTCGCGGAGGCGGCCCGCCACGGCGTCCTGACCGCGTGGTTCAACAACGCCGGCGTCGGCGACGACGGCACGCTGTCGGAGCTCTCCGACGACGCCGTACGACGCTTGGTCGACGTCAACCTGATGGGCGTCGTATGGGGGATGCGCGCCGCGCTCGAGGCGTTCGGCGAGGCCGGCGGCGACGTTGTCAACACCGCCTCGCTCGCGGGACTCGGGCCGGTCCCGGGCTACAGCCTGTACGCCGCCACGAAGGCCGCGATCGTCTCGCTGACCATGTCGGGCGACGCCGAGACGCCCAAGAACGTGCGGGTCCACGCGATCTGCCCCGACGGGGTCAAGACCGCGATGCTCGACGCGCAGACGCCCGGGGGGCTGGGCAACCTCCTGGTCCACTCCGGTGGCCGGATCCTCACCGTCGACGAGGTCGCCGACGAGGCCGTCGCGCTGGTCGGCAGCCACCGAGTGATCCGGGCGGTGCCCGGCTGGCGCGGGGGCGTCGTACGGGCCTCGGCGCTGGCGCCGTCGGTCAGTGCGCGCGGGATCAGCCTGTTCGCCGCCCAGGGCCGGCGGGCCCTGAAGAAGTCCGCCGGCGCCTGAGCGGGTCGGTTCAGCGGCGCGTGGCCGGTCCCTGGTGCCGGGCGCCCGGGGGTGCGTGCCGCGCGCTGGTCGCCGCGTCGGCCCGGTCGACGCGGCTGAACGCGACGGTGGAGGCCGCGTCGCCGGAGACCGTGTAGAGCGACATGCCGGCCCCGATGCAGTCCAGCGTGATCGGCCCGGCGGTCGTGTCGACGAGCATCGTGTTGCTGGCGGTCCAGAAGCCGCTGCTCTGCACGGCGTAGGTCAGCCCCAGGGCGGTCATCGTCGCGTCGCGGCTGAAGCAGATGGGCTGCCCGCTCGCGTTGAGGACGAGGCTGTAGCTCATGAGGTAGCGGCCCGCCGGCAGGCCCGGGAACGCGACGCTGGCGGAGCTCGACGAGCTGGTCGAGGGGACGGTGTAGTTCCAGACCCGCGACTGCAGGTTGGAGGCGTTGAAGCCGTCGACCTGGTCGGCGTTGAGGCGGGCGACCCGCTTCTTCGACGACACGGCCAGCGAGGGCGCGTTGGCCTTGCTCTTGAGGACGAGCGCCGGTCCGTTGCCGGTGTTCTTCAGGGTGGTCGGGCTGGTGGCCGAGTTGCTGCTACCGAGCAGGAGCGGGTGGCCGTTGGCGGCGTACGCCGCGACGTTGGCTCCGCCGATCAGGACGAGGGCCGCGAGCAGCACGGGGAGCGTGCGGCCGCGGGCTGGGCTGGCTGAGGTGCGTGAAGACGACATGCGGGGGTCCTTGTCGTTGAGGGGGCTGGCGGTCGTTCCCTCTCTACTCGCGGCCTCGGGGCTCGGGCATGCCCCGTCCGAGCCATCCGGGGGTGGTGGTGGGAGGCGCGTGGTCCTAGTACCCGTTCGAACAAATGTTCGGCGCGCCTCTTGCGCTCGTTCGAACACCTGCTCTAACGTCGCACATGTGTTCGATCGAATGCTTGATCGAATCGGTGGACCAGACAGCCCGACCAGGACTGTCGGCGGCCGCCGATAGACATCTCTTCGACGGACAGGCACCGATGGCTGACCGCCACTTCCCCAGGAGGTCCCGATGAGCACCATGACGATCAACCCCACGTTCGCCCCGGCGCGTCCCCGCTCCGGCGAGGTCCGGCTGACCCGCCGCGGCCGCACCGTGGTGCTCCTGGCGGCGCTGCTCGTCGTGCTCACCGTCGGTGCCCTGCTCGGCGGAGCCCGCTCCGCCGCCACCGAGCACCCCGGCGCCCCCACCTCGACCCGGGTGGTCATGGTCGGCACCGGCGACACCCTCTGGGACATCGCCTCCGACCTCGCCCCCGATGGTGACGTCCGCGCCATGATCGCCCAGATCGAGGACCTCAACGCCCTCGACTCCGCGCTCGTCGCCGCCGGCCAGCGCCTGCGCGTGCCGATCGTCGACTGACGCACACAGACTTTCGTCAGCCGCCTCGACCCCGGCTGACGGAGCAGGGGAAGACGAGGGCGGGACTCATCGAGTCCCGCCCTCGCTGCATCCCCGGCTCACGCCGGACCTACCGGTCCGCCACCCGCCGCACGAACTTCAGCCCCGACCAGACCTCGTCGAGCGCGGCGACCTTCACGTCCACGAACCCGAGCTCGAGGCCGAGGCCGCGCACCGTGTTCTCGTCGAGGTCCGAGACCGGCCCGTGGGGGTTGCGGGCCGAGCGCTGGGCCGCCTTCTTGGGCCAGCAGACCCACACCATCCCGGCCGTGCTGGTGCGCTCGAAGAGTGTCGGCAGCCGGCGGGTCAGCGCGGCGAGCTCGGTGTGGAAGGTCAGCGTCACGTCGGCGCGGGCCGGCAGGCGGCGTACGACGCTCGCGGCCGTGCCCGGCTGGGCCAGCGCCGCGACGTCGGGGGACACCAACGAGGGCAGGCCGTCGAGGAAGAGCACCTGCCCCTCCTTGATCCCGAGCTTGCGGACCAGGGGCGTGCCCGAGTAGCCGGCCATGTCAGGCAGGGCTCAGCGCGCCGCGCGCCGGCCGCCGGGCGGCCGCACGATGGGCGTGATCTCCTGGGTCGCGTCCAGTGGTGCCTCGGGCTCGTCGTCCTCGACGATCTGCCACGGGCGTGGCGGCCGCGGTCCGCTGGTGATGCCGAGCCGGCGCAGCAGTCTGGCGACGAGCATCAGCCCCATGAACAGGCAGGCGACGGCGCCGAGCGAGGCGAGGCCGAGGAAGTACCACGCGTTGCGCTCGCCGCCCCGGGCCGAGGCACCGAAGTCGATGGCGGCGTACACGAGGTAGCCCCAGGCGACGACCGACAGGGTCACGCCGAGCGCGAGTCCGAGCAGGGGTGCGCGGGATGGGGCCTTCTTCTTCGGACCCCTCCGTGAACCCGCGCGCTTGCCCTGACTCCCCACCAACCCATTCTGACTGATCGTGCGCAGTCCAGACCGGTCGACCCGCGAGTTCCCCGCAACCGTCTGTCAAGGGCCGGTTGGAGGATGCGCTCCGGCGGTGCGGAACTAGGATGTTCGTGTGTCGTCTGGTGGGGGTGCACCCGGCCCGGACGCGACGGGGGGCGGGCAGCCTCGCGCGCCTCTGGGGCATCTGTCGCGCCTCGGCTTCGCGCTCCGCAACGCCCACGACCTCGACGAGGTGGCACGCAGCCTGCTGGCCGACTTCGTCTCGCTGCCTGACGTGTCCCGCGTCGGCCTCGCGCTGACCGAGGGCGGTGGCCGCCGGCTCCGCTTCGTGGCCACCGACAAGGTCGGCGACGCGGATCTCGAGTGGTGCCACATCGACGCCTACGACGATGTCCCGCTCACCGCGGTCGTGCGCAGCGGGGAGCCGGTCTTCGGCAGCCTCGACGACCTCGAGCCGCGGTTCCCTGGTGTCGTGGGGCACCAGCGCGACGTGGGCACGCTCGCGATGGGGGCCTGGCCGCTGCCCGGCACCGGCTCGCCCGTCGGCGGGCTCATCCTGTTCTTCGACGAGCCCCAGGCCTTCGGCGAGCGCCAGCAGCGGCTGCTCGAGGCGGCCGCCCGCCGCACCGCCGACGCCGTACGCCGGGTGCGGATCGCCACCGGCCGCGGCCCGGACGAGGTGGCCCCCGACGACCCGGCCCTCGTCGGTCACGGGGAGCGGGTCGCGGTGCTGCTCGAGAGCGACCCGCGGGCGCCCGGCGCCGCGCGCCGGTTCCTGCGCGACGCCCTGGCCGGCTGGGGCATCGACGACGACGCCATCGACACCGCCCAGCTGTGCCTGTCCGAGCTGGTCACCAACGTCGTCATGCACGCCCGGACGTCGTCGGAGCTGATCGTGGCGCTGGAGGACGGCGTGCTCACCGTCCTGGTCCGCGACCTCGGCGGATCGAGCCGCGCGGGCGACCCGACGACGATCACGATCTCCGAGGACGACGACCCGCTGCGGGTCTTCGGCCGGGGTCTGATGCTGGTCGACGCCCTCGCGGACCGGTGGGGCTCGGAGCAGGACGCGACCGGCACCACCGCCTGGTTCGCGCTCGAGCGGGGGAGCGGCTCCAACGGCTCCCAGCAGACCGGTTGAGCCCCTCCCGCAGGCCCTGTCGAACGGCCCGCGACACACCACCCGATATGACTATTTTCGGGACCCCGCGACGCGCTGACCTGCGGTTTTCCGACGGCGCCGATCCGACGCGCCGCAACCCTCCGGATCCACTTGCGAAGCCTTGCGGCGGCGGCGTACGGTAACCACAACATCTAGTACTTACACCGGTGTAGTTATCCACATCTAGTTCCACAGGAACACGTGGAAGCCCCACAGGTGACCGGTTGTTATCCACAGTAGAACCGCCGATTTCCACAACGCCGACACCCCTCGCGAAGGGGTCACAGGCGAGCCCGGAGGTCGGTGGCCCATTCGGTGGTCGAGCTTGCCGAGACCCCGGACGACCCAGGAGAGGAGCCCGACGGTGCACTGCCCGTACTGCCGCAACACCGACACCCGGGTCCTCGACTCGCGGGTCGCCGAGGACGGCGGCTCGATCCGTCGCCGTCGTACCTGCCCGGCCGACAACGGGGGCTGCGGCAAGCGGTTCACCACGGTCGAGCAGATGCAGTTGACCGTGCTCAAGCGCAGCGGCGCGACCGAGCCGTTCACCCGTGAGAAGGCCGTCGCCGGTGTCCGCAAGGCCTGCAAGGGCCGCCCGGTCTCCGAGGACGACCTGGCCTGCCTGGGCCAGGCGGTCGAGGACAACCTCCGCAGCGAGGGCTTCGCCGAGGTCCCGGCCCACCAGGTCGGCCTGTCGATCCTCGGGCCCCTGCGCAAGCTCGACGAGGTGGCCTACCTCCGCTTCGCGAGCGTCTACCGCGCCTTCGAGTCGGCCGACGACTTCGAGGACGAGATCGCCCTCCTGAAGGCGGAGCGGTCGCTCCCCATGACGCCGGCCGACCTGGTCGACGCGGCGTCCTCGGCCCCACCGGGCTGACCCCAGACCGCCCGGCGTGTGCAGTGGGGAAGCTGTACGCGCCGGGCGCACCAACTGTCGGTGGTCCCGACCATCCTGTTCATGGGGGACAGGGGGGTCGAGGAGGCCATCACCAGCACCAACGCATTCCAGACCACCAGACAACGCTGTCGCACAGAGGAGATTGCAGATGACCGAGACGCAGAGTGGTGCCCAGACCGGCGCCGAGGGCGCCGAGAAGACCGGCCTGAAGATCGAGCGCGTCTTCAGCACCGAGGGCACCCACCCCTACGACGAGGTCACCTGGGAGCGTCGCGACGTCGTCCAGACCAACTGGAAGACCGGCGCCACCGTCTTCGAGCAGCGCGGCGTCGAATACCCCACCACCTGGTCGGTCAACGCCAGCACCATCGTCACGACCAAGTACTTCCGCGGCGCGGTCGGCTCCGACGTCCGCGAGTGGAGCCTCAAGCAGCTCATCGACCGGATCGTGAAGACCTACACCAAGGCCGGCATCGACCACGGCTACTTCGCCACGGACGCCGACGCCGAGATCTTCGAGCACGAGCTCACCTGGCTGCTGGTCAACCAGTACTTCTCCTTCAACAGCCCCGTGTGGTTCAACGTCGGCACCCCGTCGCCGCAGCAGGTCTCGGCCTGCTTCATCCTCTCGGTCGACGACTCGATGGACTCCATCCTCAACTGGTACAAGGAGGAGGGCTTCATCTTCAAGGGCGGCTCCGGCGCCGGCCTCAACCTCTCCCGCATCCGCTCCTCCAAGGAGCTGCTCTCCTCCGGCGGCACCGCCTCGGGCCCGGTCTCGTTCATGCGCGGCGCCGACGCCTCCGCCGGCACCATCAAGTCCGGCGGCGCCACGCGTCGTGCGGCCAAGATGGTCGTCCTGGACGTCGACCACCCCGACATCGTCGAGTTCGTCGAGACCAAGGCGCGCGAGGAGGACAAGATCCGCGCCCTCCGCGACGCCGGCTTCGACATGGACCTCGGCGGCGCCGACATCACCTCCGTCCAGTACCAGAACGCCAACAACTCCGTCCGCGTCTCCGACGAGTTCATGCGCGCCGTCGAGGACGGCACCGACTTCGCCCTGCGTGCCCGCAAGACCGGCGAGGTCATCGAGATGGTCGACGCCCGCGACCTGTTCCACAAGATCAGCAAGGCCGCCTGGGAGTGCGCCGACCCGGGCCTCCAGTACGACGACACCATCAACGACTGGCACACCAACCCGGAGACCGGCCGCATCACCGCGTCCAACCCGTGTTCGGAATACATGTCGCTCGACAACTCCTCGTGCAACCTCGCCTCGCTGAACCTCCTGAAGTTCCTCAAGGACGACGACACCTTCGACGGTGAGCTGTTCGCCAAGGCGGTCGAGTTCATCATCACCGCGATGGACATCTCGATCTGCTTCGCCGACTTCCCGACCGAGCCGATCGGCGAGACCACCCGCAACTACCGCCAGCTCGGCATCGGCTACGCCAACCTCGGCGCGCTGCTCATGGCGATGGGCCTGGGCTACGACTCCGAGGGTGGCCGCGCGATGGCCGCCTCCATCACCTCGCTGATGACCGGCCAGTCCTACAAGCGCTCGGCCGAGCTCGCCGCGGTCGTCGGCCCCTACGCCGGCTACGCCCGCAACGCCGAGGCCCACAAGCGGGTCATGCGCAAGCACCAGGCCGCCAACGACACCGTCCGCACCCTCGCGATCGCCGACAGCCAGGTCCACAAGCTGGCCACCGTCGCGTGGGCGCAGGTGCAGGAGCTCGGCGCCGCCAACGGCTTCCGCAACGCGCAGGCCTCGGTCCTCGCGCCCACCGGCACCATCGGCTTCATGATGGACTGCGACACCACCGGCATCGAGCCCGACTTCTCCCTGGTGAAGTTCAAGAAGCTCGTCGGCGGCGGCTCGATGCAGATCGTCAACCAGACGGTCCCGCGGGCGCTGAAGAAGCTCGGCTACCAGCCCGAGCAGATCGAGGCGATCGTCGCCCACATCGCCGAGCACGGCCACGTCATCGACGCCCCGAGCCTGCGCTCGGAGCACTACGAGATCTTCGACTGCGCCATGGGCGCGCGGGCCCTCAAGCCGATGGGCCACGTCCGGATGATGGCGGCCTGCCAGCCGTTCCTGAGCGGGGCGATCAGCAAGACCGTCAACCTCCCCGAGTCCGCCACGGTCGAGGAGATCGAGGACGTCTACCTCCAGTCCTGGAAGCTCGGCCTGAAGGCGACCGCGATCTACCGCGACAACTGCAAGGTCGGCCAGCCCCTGGCCACCGGCAAGGGCGACAACAAGGGCGAGGCCGCCACGGCCAAGACCGCCGCGGTTGAGCCTGCCGAGACCAAGGTCGTCGAGAAGATCGTCTACGCCCCGACCCGAAAGCGCCTCCCGAAGTCCCGCGTCTCGCGCACCACCTCCTTCACGGTGGGTGGCGCCGAGGGCTACATGACCTCGGGTGCCCACGACGACGGCCACCTCGGCGAGGTCTTCCTCAAGCTCGGCAAGCAGGGCTCCACCCTGGCCGGCGTGATGGACGCCTTCTCGATCGCGGTGTCCATCGGCCTCCAGTACGGCGTGCCGCTGGAGACCTACGTCGCGAAGTTCACCAACCTGCGCTTCGAGCCCGCCGGCCTCACCGACGACCCGGACGTCCGCATGGCGCAGTCCCTCATGGACTACGTCTGGCGCCGCCTGGCCCTGGACTACCTCCCCTTCGAGCAGCGCGCCGCCATGGGCATCTACTCCGCCGAGGAGCGCCAGCGCCACCTCGAGACCGGCTCCTACGAGCCCGTCGAGGAGACCGGCTCCGCCGCCGAGCTGATCGAGATCCACGATGCCCCGGTGGTCGAGCTTGTAGAGACCGTCGACGCCACCTCGGTGGTCGAGCCTGCCGAGACCCCGGTGGCCGAGACCAAGGTGGCCCACACCTCCGCCGAGCTCCTGGAGAAGATCACCGGCCACGCCGTCGACTCCCCGCTCTGCTTCACCTGCGGCACCAAGATGCGCCCCGCCGGCTCCTGCTACGTCTGCGAGGGCTGCGGCAGCACCAGCGGTTGCAGCTGATGACGCGTTGCACGGAGATGTCACCGGGAATTGCGTGATCTATCACCACTATTGCGCGATGACAGCACCTATCAACTCTCGCTGCGAGAGTCATAGTTGATTGGCCAGAACGAAACACCGGCCCGGCCTCTCCCGATGGGAGAGGCCGGGCCGGTGGCGCTTGGAAGACGCGGAACACTGGAGGCCCTGCCGTACGTCGACGGCACGCCGGAGTGGTCCGACGTGATCCCCGGCGCGATGCTCGGCATCAGCCGCGCGCACGGGCTCGACCTGATGCCCTACCTCTCCGACTGGGGCCGGATGGTGGTGCGGACCGAGTCGACGCAGTGCATCGGCGAGATGTCGGGGGAGTTCCCCAACCTGACGATCAAGCACCTGATGAAGAAGAAGTACGAGGACCTCCTCCACGTGCCCGTCTTCAAGCGGATCCTGGACGGGCTGGTCATGGGCTCGGTGAAGGGGCACCCGAGTGCGCCGATGTTCATCGTCGCGGGCAACCACGACGGCAAGGGCGACGACGTGATGATCGCGGCCGACCAGAAGGCGTTGGCGGATGAGTACTGCAGCCAGGGCGTGACGGTGCAGTACGAGGAGATCCAGGGCGCCGACCACAGCAACGCCGGGCTGACGTTCCTCAACGAGGCGACGGCCTGGCTGGGGTCGCGGTTCGCCGGGACGCCGGCGCCGAGCAGCTGCTGACAGTCGACTCTCAGTCAGTTGAACTCGTCGGCGCGATCCGTGCGGGCGAACACCGCCGTGTGGCTCGACGCCTCGAAGATCGACAGCTCGGCTGGCTGCACAGTGCGGGAGACATCAACTCGGGCACTGATGGACACGTCGCAGCCGGTGACGTCGGACTCCCCGGACCTTGCGTGGGCCGCCCCATCGTTGATCGAGACCGTTTGGGGAACTCCCAGGCCGGAGACTCGTGCGCGGTCGCTGAACAGGTCCGAGGCCAAGGGCGTGCGAATCTTGCTGGTGCCAAGCAGAAAGTCCCGATCGCTCTGCAGCTCGCCCGCCGAGTAGGCATCGATCCGTCGTACGGCGAGTGGTGGGATTGCGACTCGTCCCGCCGCGATCAGCTTCTCCACCTCGTCGAGGACCACCGCAGTGGCGGCTTCCCTGGCTTGTCCCGACTCGGCGACGCGGCGAAGGTCTGCTCGCGGACCTCCGGGGCGGAGGCCAAGGTCCATGTCGGCTGCGAGGTCACCCCACTGGGTCCCTGAAGACGGGTCGTTGAGTGGGCTCCTGACCAGCAGGCGCTGGAACTCCTCCTTCAGCCAGCCCGGATGACACAAGGACTCCACCACCGTAGTCACCAGGTCCGGCGCCGGGGTGGCTGCTTCCCCGGTCGGGCGAGCGATGGCGACGGCAGCGGGCAGACCCCTGAACTCCTCGTGCACGATTCGACTCCCCGGCGACCACGAACTCCAAGGACGGTGGAGCAGCTGGGCAAGAATGTCCGCCCAGTCGAGAACACCCGCATACATGAGGGCCCAGCGCCTCTCTTGTTGGCTGGCGACGACGTATTCGTCGCTCGCCGCTGCCAGATCGTGCATCTGCCGACGTACCGCCCACTCGTACTTGCGGAGGGAACGGAAGTAGTGGTGCCCGCCCACCAAGGAGAGCATCAACAGCCCCAGGACGACCGGGATGGCTCTGCGCCAAGTGCCCTCGGGGAGCCAGAGGATGACGGGTGACTCGGCGTGTTCGTTCCACAGCCAGCCTGCGGTGGCAAGCAGTCCGATGGCGGTGACGATCCAGCAGCCGACCAGGATGCTGCGAGCCCGTTCGAGCTGCTCTGTCGACGGAGGATCGGCGTTGTCGGCCAGTGATTGTCTGGCCTCTGAGACGCGCGCCGACTCCCTGCGTCGGAACTCGTACACGCGTGACGCCAGCTTCCAGAACAGTGACTCGCGGCGCTCCTCGACCCACGTTTCAAGTCCCTGCTCATCGGTGACTGCTTCCGCGGCATCCTGCTCGGCGCTGCCCTCCTCGGGGGCGTCGTCGGGGATTGGCGCATCGCTGGCCAGGCGCTCATCGCCCAACCCGCCCGGGGCCTCTGCGCCATCGGCATCTGGCCCTTCGGGGATGGCTGCTGCGACCTGTGCGACGGCCGCAACGTCAACGCAACGGATTGCCCACGTGTCGCGTCCCGCCGCCGGGTCGGGTGGCGCCGGCACGACGTAGCTGGGAGGGAGGACTTCGTCGATGTTCGCCCGACGCAATCGGACGAAGCCGTCCGGAAGTTCAGAGCCGTCGACCTGGCCGATCGCGACTTCGCGCAGCGTCCGCCAAGCGGTGGGCGTCGCCTGCCCCCATGTGTCTGCCGCCTCGGCCAGACGGTCGGGTTCGAGGGATTGTGAGAGCTCGGTGAGGCGTTGTGCAGCTCGGCGCCCCGCTTCGTCGGGTGACACCGGCAGGATGCGTCCCACGACCCCGGACTCGGACCCGACGACCGCGCTCGTGACGCCCCTCTCGACCGCGGAGATCGCCTGTCCGCCGAGAAAGCCGAGCGCAGCAAAGGGGAGGGTCGCCTGGAAGCGCAGCCAGTCACCGATCAGGTGGCTCATGGGAACGCTTCGGATCTCGAGCGGCCGACGGACCCGCTCCAGGGGGGCCCACTCCTGTTGTCGGAGCAACGTGGACAGCACCCCGTCAACCACCTCTGCTGGACGATCGGAGGGATAGCCCCAGGTGATGTGCTGCACGGCGCCGTCACGATGGCCGATCACTGCTTCCAGCGCCGACGATGTCAGGAGCTCTGCCCGCTGGTCACCCACGATGATTCTGGTGGAGCAGCGAAGGACGAGCACGTCATCGGCACCGCCCGTCGAGTCGAGTTCGTGACTGTCGAAGACGGCCTCCGTCACGTTGGACCAGAATCCACCCACCGACGCAGCGGCCGCGAGAGCATGACCGTGAAGGTTCGAGCCGGCGCGGACGAACACACTCAGGCGATCGAGGTCGGGCCGATCCTCGGGTGACACGACCGCGTTGATCTCCCAGCCCGGCTGCAAGATGTCCACCGACTGCGCCGCCACGTCACTCTCCGGGACGAGGAGGTTGATCCGAAGCAGTCGTGTGGCGTCAGCGTCCCCGTTCGTCCCCCGGATCGGCATGGCCCGCTCTACGAGCCCGGCGATCTGGTTGCACGCCGCAACCAGGTCTGCGGCCATTGAGTGCTCGTGGGTCAGTTGATGCAGGACCACGAGGCGGATGAGCGATCGACGTCGACTTCCCAGGTGAGCCATCAGGTCCACCTGACGATCCGCCCCCACGAGGCGGGCCGAGATGTGGGCAGGCCCGCGGCCCGGTGAGGTGATCGAGCACGGCGTCACGACCGCGAAGTCCTGGAGCAGCCCGAGTCGATGCCACTCCTCCGCGAGGTCGATGACTGCCTGACCGTCCGGTGAGTCATCCGTGATGACGATCGTCAGGGCCCGCCGGCTCAGTTCCATGTGTCGGGTCCTGACGCAGCCACGTCGTGGTCGCGCACGGCTCGGGCGAGCTCATCGAACGAGCTCGAGATCTCCGTGCGGAGCTCGTAGGCCCGAGGCACGCCGAAGTCGCTGCTCTGCCGGGTGGACTCGAAGAGCTGGTGGTAGCTCTTCGCCAGCGTCTCGACCCGTCGCACGACCGAGTCACGCCTGATCTTCCAGGCGTCCTCCGTGGCCCCCATCTGCTCTGAGTTGGGCGTCGGGGCACCTTGCGGCACCTCGCCCGAAGCAATCCAGGCTTCGAGCTCCTTGTTGGCCAGGTCGTAGGCCTCGAGTCCGCCGTTGCCACTCGTCCCCAGCTCGCGGAGGCGACGGTAGGGCAGGATCGGCGCGATGTCTGCCCGCACATTCACGTCGACGAAGGCCAGGGGCAGGGCCTCCAGGACCAGGGGTAGATATTCGAAGCTGGCCGACAGGCCGCTCGTCAGCAGGGGACAGGGGAAGTCCCTCCAGGTGCCGCTGCCTCCCACCGTGTTCGGGACGAAGATCGAGACCCGCTGGTCCTCGAACCGCACTTGTCCGAGCATGGTCGCGGTGAACCAGCCGCGCACCATCGCCTTGCGGACCGCAGGCGCTGCCGGGATGAATTCCGGCAAGGACCTGGCCCGACGCCACCGCCAGAACTCCTCGCGCCCATCGGCGGTCTGGTTGCGGTCCCCCCACTCCTCGGCGATCGGCTTCATCAGCGAGTCGAACACGACCGGCTCGTAGGGCTCCACGAGGACGGTGAAGGCGTCGATGAAACCGAGGTCGCTCACGTTGAAGCTCTTGGCCAGCTCCGCATTCCAGCGGCCGCGACTCTCGAGCACCTTCTGGATGACGGCCGCTGCCTTGGACTTGGGGGCCACGGGCAGCTCGGTGAAGAAGGTCTCGCTGCGAACCTCGTTACGGTGGTGCACAGCCACCAGCACACCCTTCTTGATGCTGATGAGCGGCTGGGCTGCATCGACTGAGGCAGCGAACTGCTGCTCAAATCGCGTCAGGCGCTGACTCAGCTCGGCAGGTTCGGCCGTGTCGGAGTCGAGATAGCTGTCGAGTCCCTCCTTCACGAAGTTGCCGGCCGGAGTGCCTGGCCGGTTCAGCCACGCCGTGGCCCGCTCGAGCAGGTCGGCCGCCGACATCGCGATCTTGTACGACGCCGGTTGCGGTGTTGCCAGCTCGAGTTGCAGGTCGTGCGCCTTGGGTGTCCAATCTGCCGGCTGTGACACCAGCCCCTGGTCTGGGGAGTCAGCGTGTTCGCGGCCGGCGATGATGTCCTGCAGGACCCTCAAGAACGCCCCGTCACGGTCGTTGGTCTGGACGGTGCGGCCGATCAACCGGTGCAGCGCGGCGCCGTACTCAGCCGGGTCCTCGAGGAGGAACTCGTTGGCGGCAGGGCGGAGCGCCTTGGGAATGTCGTCGCCGTCCGGCCAACTCGTGACGATCGAAGTCTGGCCGTTGCCCGGTGTCCGGTCCACCTGCAGTGACTGCCCAGCGTTCTCGATCTCGTCCGCGAGGCGCAGGACGACGTTCTGCACGAAGTCCGGAAGGATCGCGACGACGAGAGATCGCAAGCGTGCCTCGGACCGGTAGTGGATCGCGGCAACTGCCTGCGTCACTGCGTCGCCGACCGAGGGGTGGTTGGGAGGAAGAACGTCACCACCGGCACGCCGGAGCGCTTCGTCGATCTGGCTCTCGATGTTCTCCCCGGCCCGCTGGTACTTGCTGGACTCCTGTTGCAGCTCGGTGCGCACTGCCGTCAGCTCGTCGGCCAACTTGCGGAACAGGATCCCGCTGACGACGTACCCGTGCATCGACAGGGTCCGTGCCGCCAGCCTGCGGAGGTCTGGCTGGATCGAGGCGACCCAAGCACGGCCGCGGTCGCGGTTGCCGACGTCGAACTCGTCGAGCTGGAGGTCGATGACCTCCTTCACGCGCTGCTCGATGCGCATTCGCCACTCAGGTATGCCGAGACCCTTCGCGGGCGCGTTCTCGATGACTTGGCTGAGCAGCCGGTCGTTGAGCTGCAGAAGGTCGTCCTGCCGCGTCTCGGGCCGGATCGCGTCGATGATCTGGTTGAAGTCCTCGGTGCGCTCATTGAGGTTGGAGTTGACCAGGAATCCCTGGAATGCGGCGTCGGCTGTCTCCTGTGCGATCAACCGCGACTGGCGCTCATCGCCGCGAGCACGAAACTGCTCGTGCCTCTCGAGGAGGAGCTCCACGGCCGCGCGCGCAAGTCGCTGAGCGGCATAGTCGCGGAATCTGTCCCTACCGAGGCCGACCCTGGCAGAGCCCAGGGCGGTGAACGGCGTCTCCATCTCGTTCGTCTTCAGCCCCATCTCGTCCGGAACTGAGATCGCAGACGCGCTCCAGTTGCCGGAGACGTAGGCATCCATGCGGTCCTGGAGGCTGGCGCTCGTCACCCACGAAGCCAGCGAGCGTCCCATGGCGTGGTAGATGTCGTTCTGGGTCCGGAAGGTGACGAAGTCGTTCTTGGCGCCGACGAGGAAGCTGTAGCGAGGTCCGAGCCGCTCCGCGTCCCCGACCACGATCCCCTGACGGTTCAGGATGTCGGCGGTGTCCTTCGACGGCCCCGACTTGTTCCAGTAGCCCGCCACCAGCTCGGACAACGTGGCCAGGGCGTTCGGTCGGACGCCGCGCCTGCGTGCGGGGTCGAGGTAGTCGAAAACGTCGGGGGAGTAGAGGATGCCGACCGATTCTCCAGCCCAGACACCAGTGCCACTCGCGCGCAGCAGGTCGCAGATGTCGATCAGGGCGCCTGCGCCCGACCCTCCGGCGATCGATGAGACGACCACCGCGACGGGCGTCTTGACCACGGGCGAGGGGACCCCGCCCATCAGGCGGGTGAGCTCCATGAGCTGGGCGTTGACCTCTCGTCCGCCGATGTTGCGCATGGCACTGTCGAGGCGAGTCTTCGCTGTCTTGAGGTTGGCCAACGCGATGATGCGGCCCAACGCGCGGAACTGACCGGCACCCCGCTCGACAGGCACCGCGACATGGTCGGGCGCGGGCCGCCATCCGGCGATGGCATCGCCCTCCGCAGTGCGTCCGCTGCCCGCCAGCGCGGCGTCGATGTTGCGGTAGTTGACCCCGGCGGCCACCAGGCCGGCGTACTCGGCGTGGGACAGCTGCGGAGGTAGGTCTGAGTCATCTCCGTCGGCGATGCTGGGAACGTCGACGTGGAGGAACTGCCAGCCTGCGGGGAAGTCGCCTTCCCAGCCCACATCGTGGAGGCGGCGCTCGAGCTCGTGATGGATGATCCGCAGGGTCTTTCCGCCGGATCCGCCGACGCCGATCATCAAGAATGGACGAAGCATGAGTCAGTCCTTGTCTCTGAGGAAGTCCGGGAGGGGAGGCAGGCTGGACTCCGTCGAGCCGGTCGGCTGTGACGGTGGCTGATCGGCCTTGCGCCGCCTGCTGATGGCCGAGCCGCGGCTCGGGACATCGGACGCGGGTGGTGAGTGCTTGGAGGCTCCGGAGAGGAAGCCCGGGAGCCCCGTGATGCCAGGCTCGTTGCTGTGATCGGTCCCAGAAGGGTCTGTCGGTGAGGGCGACACGCGAGTCGAAGCCGCAGCTCGACTCGGGCGGGCGGCGGGGGCCTCGGGCTCGTCGAGCTCATCCAGGATTCGCCGCCAGTCGGTGCGCGACGCGATCTGGAGCGCACGGGCCTGGGCTCCGGCGAGGTCAACAGAGGCGGGGACGACAACGATGAGAGTCCCGGCTGCCAGCCCGCCGTCGGCGTCCTTGGACATGACACTCACGAAGGTGGCGTCCACCTCGCCCAGGCCGACGGGAGCGTCGCTCTTCTTCCTCGTGACCTCGCGCCTGCCCGAGCCGGACACGAGCTTGAGAGCGCCGGGATCACTGGCGACCCCCAGGGGCGCGCGGAGGCTGATGATTCGTCGTGCCCGGAGCGTCACCCCAGTGCCGTCGACGGGCAGACGGGCAGACCGGCGTCGACCAGAGAAGCCCACGTTCTTCAGGTCTGAGGACTCGAGAAGTGGGCGTCCGTCTTGTCGTGACAACCCTCCGGTCGTGATCTGCACCGGGACCCGGGCGACTCGGGTTCCGGATGTCATCGAGAAACGGCCAAGGAGCAGGTTGCTGCCGACGAGCAGCAGAGTAGGGATCAGCAGGGCGAGCAGGAAGAGAGCGGCGATCAGCTCCCAGCGCTTGGCCTTGTCCACCTGACGTGCCATCGAGAGTGAGGCCGGCAGGGACAGATTGGCGTGCTTGCCCTCAGCGCTCTCCAGCGCAAGCGTGATCGTGCCCGTCGCGATGCCATCGGCGCTGAACTGGGGAGTCCAGGAGAGTCGCATCGTGCCGCGGCCGTTGCGGGGAAGCTCGACACAGTTCTTGTCGGCGTGCACTTGCTCGGAGTCCGACTGCTGTCCGGGCGCCGTCATGGAAGAGCCAGACAGACAGACCTTGGTGGCTCCGAGGGCGCTTCCGACCAGGTCCAGGTTCGCCGTGCGTGTCCCCAACCCCTCGAGGCTGCCGAAGTCGACGGTGTCGGGCGTGACCGTCGGAAACTCTGGCGGCAACGTCACGCGCAGCTTGTTCGACGCCACGACCGGACCCAGCCGGATTCCCGACGGCGAGCTCATCGCAGTGATCTCCACCCTGCCGGGCAGGGACGAGGGGAGGTCGTCTGTGGGAAGTCGGTAGGCGGCGGAAACACTCCCGTCGGGATCCACTCGGGTGGCGAGCTTCTCGCCTCCTACGGTGATGCTGGCCTGCACGTCACTGAACAGCTCGGCCGGCAGTGCGTTGCCCGCCTGATCGACAAGGCGGTAGGTGATTCGGCTCTGCGAGCCGGCGCGGAGATCCTTCGTCACCGGAACGGCTTTGGCGCCCCAGAACCAGTAGGTCTCGACTCGAGAGGGACCGCTGGATATCACCGTCCAGTCAGCAACCGACTGGGCATAGGGGTCGTAGGCGAGATTGATGGTGGTGAGAGTGCCCCTCTTGAGCCCGAGCACCTGGGTGCCGTCAACGCTTGCCGAGAGGCCATCGACGAGCCTGACCTCCCTGCCTGAAGGCGAGCGCAGGACCACGTTGCCCTGGGTCTGCACCACGATCCGCGCGCCGGCGATTCCTCGATCCACCTGGATCGGGAACGCACCGTGGGCACAGATCTGGCCAGGGCAGGTGGCCGATGGTCCTGCCGTGCCTCCGGCCACGAAAGCACCGGCGCCGGCGAAGAGAAGTTGCAGAGCCGCAGGGTCGTCGGCGGGGAGGTAGACCCCCGTGGTGTCATCGGCCGAGATGGGCGTCGTACCGCACGTGGTCGACGCACCTGATCCCTCGGCCACCGCCCGCAGCTGGTCCCTCTGGGCTGGCGACACGTCTGCGCCGGGAGCGAACAAGGCCAGCGCGATGACACTGATGCCTGCATGACGCATCGAGTCGGCGATTCCTCCCGTCTGGCAGATCTCCGTCGCGGCGGTCTGCGTCGCGGAGTCGACGTCGAGCGCGCCGTCGGTGAACCAGAGGACGACCTTGCAGGTGTGGGAGTCACCGAGCTGCCCGGCCCGCACCTCCAGCTGGCGCTTGGCACCCAACAGCGCCTGGCGATAGTCGGTCGCGTTGCCGTCGGCTCGGCCGGGCAGCTCCTGGACCGCCAACTCGCGCATCGAGGCGGCGGTCGAGGAGGTCAGCCTGGTCCAGTCCTTCAGGACCTCGTATCCACGAGCGAAGGTTGCGAGCGAGGTTTCGACACGCAGGTCGCGGCCCGAGATCCGGGACAGCTCGGCCAGCTGCTCAAGAGAATCGACGGCGGACGTGATTCCTTGGACCCGCAGGTTGTGCGGGTCCGTCGTACGCAGGCTCTGTGACTCGTCCACGACGATCGAGATCAATAGGTTGTCGGCGCTGGAGATGCAGCCGGCCACCTCGGCGAAACCCTTGTCCGAATGGGTCTGTGGCAGTGCTGCGGCCGATGCCTCACGGGCTCCGCCGGTGATCGCCAGTGCTAGGAGGGCTGTCGCCACGAGAGCGCTCCAGGCCCGGTTCATCGCTTGGCCAGTTCGGTTGCGAGGAACCAGGCGTTCAACAGGCCGGCCGTGAGGCCGACCGCCAGCAAGAGCGCGAGAACACGGCTCTGCACCGGGGACGGTACGAACCAGGGGCTCTTCGAGCGGCCTTCGAGCATTACGCGATGGATCACCGCGAAACAAGGAGTGCCGACGGCGCCCAGCGCATACCCGACACTCGGCAGCATGATTCCCTGCCGGGACACGAACGGGATCAGCATCGCTGCGACGGCCAGGACCGCGGCACCGAACATCGGCCACTGCGGCACCCGCACGGGGGAGGACGTGGCGGAGTCGTGCACATTGTTTGATGTCAGAAACGACACAGACTTCATCCCCCTTGCAGCCTGGTGGTCTCAGACCCCCTAGCCCGAGCGCAGCAGTCCAAGATTGGGGTGTTCGAGCGTGTCTTCCGTTGACTTTTGCTTCAATCCGGCCTATTTGGAACGCCCGTCATAGTCATTTGTGACTAGAGAGTGACGGGCTGGCTGAATTCCGAGCGCCGGGCCACGGACTTCCACCTATCGTCGTTGATCGGGGGAGACATGTTCCGAGACCGAATGGTGTTCGTACTGCTGTGCGTGGCCACGATCGCGACGGCGGCCTGGCTAGTGACGGTTGCGCCGTGGTCCGGAGTATCTGACGCGCATCCGACACAGCAGGAAAGCCCGTCACGGACCACGCAGGGCTCCGAAACTCCGACGTCCCACATGCCACGTCGGGGCACAGCGAAAGCCCCGGCTGCGGGAGTGCCGCCGAATGCTCAACAAGTCGTTATCTCGAAGCACACCGACGGGGACACCCTGCACGTCGTGGCACTCGCACCAGGCTCAACATTGTCGGTTGGTGTCGACACCACGGTCCGGTTGCTGGAGATCGACACGCCTGAGTCGGTCGATCCGAATTCACCACTGCAATGCTTTGCGAAACGGGCGAGTGATCGGCTTGCTCACCTGCTTCCGCTGGGTAGCCACGCCTGGGCGCTCCCGGATCGAGACCTTCTCGATCCTTACGACCGAGCCTTGTTGTATCTGTGGACCGCCGACGGCACCTTCGTCAACTTGGCCATGGTGAAGGAAGGTCAGGCCAAAGCGGTGTTGTACGAGCCGAACGACCTTCATATTCAAGAGATGCGTCGGGCCGAGCGAAGTGCCCGACTGTCCAAAAGGGGGCTGTGGGGGGCCTGCGACTACTTCGGTCAGCCGGCGGGATTGTTGTCCAATCCTGCACCCAGCAAGGGCGCTCCGACGCGACCGTCAGGAATGCATACCGATCCGCGTTTCGACTACTGCTATGAGGCGAATGCGGCTGGCTTCGGCAACTACGTGATGGGTCGCGACCCGGAATACGCCTGGTACGACGACAATGACCGAGATGGCGTCGTCTGCGAGTTCTGAGTGCCGTCGGGTCCGTTAGCAATCTCGATGACTTCAGCCGCGAACTGTGGACAGGCGCCTCGTCGGGCCGGGTTGTCCACAGATCGCCTCAGGTGCCTTGATCGGAGGGCGCCGCGAGGCGAAGTCTGGAGGCATGTCCAGATCACCTCGCAAGCCCCTCGGATTCGGCCGCGGCCCCCGGATCGCGGACCTCATGACGCGCGACTACCTCGCCTTCGCGGAGAGCGCGCGGGCCGCCGAGTGCACGGGCGACGCGGCGACCGCCCTGGAGTACCACCAGGGCGTCCCGATGTTCGTCCGCGGCGCCCATCGCATCCAGCTCGCCCAGCTCGCCGACCTCGCGGAGGAGATGACGCCGTGGCTGTGGGCGCGTTGGGCGGCCTACCAGTGCACGCGTTACGAGGAGACGGGCACCCGGGCCGGCGAGGTCAATCGTTTCGCCGGCGAATACACGGTGCGAATGTTCCACGCCGAGCGCATGGGCCAGGCGTACGTCGACGGCGAGGACCCGGTGCCGTTCCTGGCGCAGGTCGCCGGCGAGGACTGGGCGTTCCACCAGCTGTGCACCTACGAGTTCGGCGGGCTCGAGGCCTACCTCGACACCGTGGCGGCCGGCCGGCTCGCCGAGGAGAGCGTGCTCGCCCGTGAGTGGGTGCGGGCCCGGATGGGTGCCTATCGGTTCGAGTCGTCCGGGCCCGGTGGCCTGGTCGTGCGTGAACTCGTCTCGGGGTGCACGCGCACGCTGCTCGACCTGGGTGGGTGTTCCGGCATTGAGCCCGGTGGCTTCGTGCTGGGACGGCTGGTGCCGAGCGGTACGACGCCAGCGCTGATGTTCGACACCCGCCCCATGCCCGTGGACGAGGAGACCGCGCGGGAGACGGCGGCCGGGACGGAGCGCGGCGCGTGGGTGGCTGCCCTCGACCATGCGTTCCGTGACGACCGGCTGGACCGGTCGATCCTGCTGAGGGAGGACCGCGAGCTCGTCACCGACGTGCCCAGCCTCGAGCTCGTGAAGCGCTTCACCGCACCGTCGGCGCTCGCCAGCACGATGGCGCAGTTGGCGGCGGGCCGCGACGAGATCGGCCGCGCGGCGTACCGGATCCTGCGGCGAGCCGCCGAGGGGACGCTCGGCGACAACGACATGGCGGCGTACGTCGCCGCGGCCGTGGTGAACCCGGCCGGCTTCGCCGAGGCTCGTCGCCAGCTGGTCGATCCTCGCCACGCGTCGGCCTGGGAACGATGGGCGGCCCTCGTCCCGGAGCCGGCGCGTGGTCGTCTCGAGCTGCTGGCGGAGCTGAGTGAGTCCCGTGCGGCCTGAGGGGTGGCCCACACCGGGTAACCAGCCCCGGGGGTGGGTCGTTGGGGGACCATGCGCCTGCGATCCGCCCTTCTCGCCCTGGCTGTCCTCGTCACGACCGCGTCGTCCACCGTCGCTCCCGCGGGAGCGACCGTGGCGGCGACGCAGCGCAGCGACGACTTGCCGGGCATCGGCACGGTGCTGGAGTCGGGCCCGCTCGACCGCGACCTGTGGATCCCCAAGACCACGAGCCGGGCGCTGAAGCTGACCTACGTGACCACGGACGCGTTCGGGCACAAGGCGCTGAGCACGGGCACGGTGTTCCTGCCGAAGGGTGAGGCGCCGAAGGGCGGCTGGCCGGTGATCTCGTGGGCGCACGGCACGTCGGGCATCGGCGACGCCTGCGCGCCCAGCCGGGTCGGGCCGGCGCTGCCGCAGCGTGACTGGGCCTACCTCGGCACCTGGATGAAGCAGGGCTACGCGATCGTCGCGAGCGACTACGCCGGCCTCGGCACCCCCGGGATGCACGCCTACCTGCACAACCGCTCGACCGCGCACAACGTCGTCGACATGGTGAAGGCGGCGCGCAACCTGGACCTGCCGGCGACCGAGAAGCTCAGCAACAAGTGGGTCGTCATCGGCCAGTCGCAGGGCGGCGGCGGGGCGGTCGCGACATCGTCGTACGCGACGGAGTTCGGCGGCAAGGCGCTGGACTTCCGCGGCGGCGTCGGCACCGGCGCTCCGGCGTACATCGAGCTGCTGGTCTCGCTGCCCGGGCCGGGCGTGCCGCCGGTCGATGTGAGCCCGGCGCTGACGGAGTACCTCGCCTACATCCTCGCCGGCATGCGCTACGTCCACCCCGAGCTGCACATCAACAGTGCGTTGACCGAGACGGGCAGGAAGTTCGTCGACATGGGCGAGCACGCGTGCACCAACGAGTTCGAGAAGGCCCTCGAGGGCACGGCGATCGGCGACTTCTTCACCAAGCCGCTGGCCTCGCTGCCCGGCTTCGTGCAGGCCGCGCGCGACTACCTCGGCATGCCGGAGACGTCGTTCGAGAAGCCGGTCTTCATGGCCAACGGCGCGGTCGACACCGACGTGCCGATGGAGACGACGGCGGCGTACGTCGGGGTGATCACGGCCAACGGCGCGGACGTGACGTTCCGGACCTACCCGACCGACCACAACGGCACCATGCAGGCGTCGCTGGTCGACTCGGTGCCGTTCGTGAAGGCGCTGTTCGCGGGCTGACGTTCAGCCGGTCGACGAGCGGAACTCGATCTCGGCAGCTGCGATCTGGTCGAAGCGGTCCTCGGCCATCCCGAGCTCGCGGCGGACGTGGTAGCGGCTGACGAGACAGAGGTCGTCGAGCTCGTCGTCCTCGTCGGCCCACGTCAGCGGGATGGTGAACCAGCGCAGCGCCTCCCGGAGACGACCGTGACTCCTGAGCGTGTCGCCGACGAAGTGACAGCTGTCGGCGCCGAGGTCCCCCTCTCGGACGAGCACGCGGAGCTGCTTCGACAGTGACTCGGCTGCGGCGTCGTCGCCGGTGTCGAGGGCCAGGCTGTGCAGGTTGGCCAGTGGCTCGGTGCCCGAGTCGCCGCCGTCCTCGAGGGCGAGCTCGAAGAGCCGGCGCGCCTCTTCGTACTCCTTGCGCATCTGGCGGTGCTGGCCCGCCGCCAGGAGGAAGGTCGCCCGACCGTTCTCGCCGACGGGCATGGACCCGGCCAGCTCCTCGAACTCCTCCGCCTTCGTGGCGCTGCGCGACATGTCGATGGCGGTGAGGTGGTCGTAGACGTCGTCGTCGTGCATGGCCTGGAGTCTAGGGGCGCCGACGTGAGGGGCGAAGAGTTATCCACAAGTATTCGAACATATTTTCACTTCGTGGTAACGCGGCGTAGAATCGAGGCATGACAGCAGGCGTCCCCGAGCTCACGCACCCGGTCAACCGGTGTGCCGCGCAGCTCGCCGCGCTGCTGGACGAGGTCGCCGGCGTGGAGCCGATCTACATGACGGTCGACGACAAGGCGGCGGCTCTGCGGGCGCTGGCCAGGGACGAGGAGCGGCTCCACGAGCTGACCCTGCGCGTGCTGGCGGCGGCCGACGACGTGGCGCTCGAGGCGGGTGCCCGCTCGGCGGGGGCCTGGCTCGCGCACGAGACGCGATGCGGCCGCGAGCAGGGTGCTGCGGCGCAGCGGCTGGCCGAGGCGTTGGGATCACGCTGCCTGCTGGTGGGGGATGCGCTGGCCGAGGGGCGGGTCAACCGCTACCAGGCCGCGGTGATCGTGAACGCCCTCGACGCGCTGCCCGAGGACCTCGAGCCCGAGGTGCGGATCAAGGCCGAGGCGCACCTCGTCGACGAGGCGGCACACTTCGGGCCCTCCGAGCTGCGGGTGCTCGGGCGTGGGGTGCTGGAGGTGGTCGCGCCCGACGTGGCCACGGAGGAGGAGCGGCGTCGTCACGAGGCCGAGGAGCGGGCCGCCAGGAAGGACACTCGGCTCACCATGCGGGTCCGCGGCGACGGGTCGACCGACATCAGGATCCGGGTCCCCGAACAGGTGGCCGCCCGGCTGAAGGTCTATCTCGAGTCGATGACCTCGCCGCGCCGCCACGACCGGGACCCCGAGGGTGCCGGCATCGACCTGGGCGACGTGGCCCGACTGCCCTACGGCCGCCGCCTCGGTGAGGCGTTCTGCGCACTGCTCGAGCGACTGCCCTCGAAGGTGCTGCCGCAGCACGGCGGCACGGCCACCACTGTCATGGTGACCATCAAGCTGGACGACCTGCTCTCCGGCCTGGGGGTCGCGACCCTCGGGTCCGGCGAGGTGATCACGGCCGGCGAGGCGCGTCGGCTGGCCTGCAACGCCGACCTGATGCCCCTCGTGCTCGGCGGCCCGTCCGAGGTGCTCGACCTGGGGCGGATCGCTCGCCTCTACTCCGCGTCCCAGCGCAAGGCGATGGCCGTCCGCGACGGTCACTGCCGGGCCGAGGGGTGCACGATCCCGGCGGCCTGGTGCGAGGCACATCATCTGCATCCCTGGTCCCTGGGCGGGCTGACCGATCTGGCCGACGGGGTGCTGCTCTGCAGCCACCACCACCATCTGGCCCACGACGACCGCTACGACGCCAGTCGCCTGCCCAACGGGGACGTCCGGTTCGCCCGGCGGACATAGGCCGGCGCGTTCAGCACCAGCACAACAGCACGGCCTGGACGAGGCCGGTGGCCGGCGCCTGCCACAACTCCTTCGGGTCGGTGGTGGGTGAGCCGTCGCTCTCGTAGACGGTGACGGTGTCGGCGGCGGTCGTGAGCAGCGCGAACGCGCTGCCGTCGGGAGCGGCGACGAAGTCGTTGTTGAGCCGGTCGTTGGTGACCGCGGGCAGGACCGGCTCGGGGGTCGGCTTCGCGGCGTCCACGTCGACCTTGGTGAACGGGCAGTCGGCGCCGTTCGGGCCGCCGACGATGACGGTGGAGGCATCCAGCCAGGTCTCGACGACGCACTCGTTGCCGGGGCCGGGGTAGGGGATCTCGGTGCCGCGCGCCTGCTCGTCGATGACCCCGTGGGTCGCGTCGAGCACCCGGAGGACCGCACCCCCGTCGCTGCCGGGGACGATGCCGGCGGCGCGCTTGCCCTCGGCGTCGGGGACGAAGCCGAACGTCGTCACCAGGTGGCCGTTCGCGACGCCGAGCTGGCTGTCGGTGTTGGTGGCGACCGTGAACGGTCCGCGGTCGGTCTCCGCCATCGTCGAGGGATCGATTGAGATGGTCTTGTCGCCGCGCTCGAACCACAGGTCGCCGGACACCGGGTCGAACACCGGCTCCATGTCCCGCAGCGTCCCCCCGGAGAATCCGCTGTCGACGTCACCGCCCGTCACGTCGGTGACGTCGCCGGAGGCCACGTCGTACCACCCCACCCGGTAGGTGCCGTCGTCCGGGAACGGCAGACTGATCGCGATCCGCCCGAACGTCGGGTCGAAGGCCTCGCGCGCCCGCCACGACGGCCGCGCCGGGTCGCACGCGGTCACGAGGGAGGCGTCGGTCCACGGCCCCGTCTCGACGTACGACGTCAGGTCGACCTCACCGGCCACGGCACCGCTGGCGGGGTCGAGGTCCAGCAGCTGCATCGTCCCCGCGGTGCCGCCGGTGCACACGATCACGAAGAGCCCGGGGTGGGGAAGCGCGGCGACCGAGCCGGACGGTGTCGCGGACGACGACGCCGTCGCGGAACCGGAGGTCGGGCTCGTCGCGGGTGGCGACGTGGTGTCCTGGGAGCTCCCGCCACAACCAGCGAGGCTCGCCGCGAGCACCAACGCCGCGGCCGTGGCTGTCGTCGATCGCCTCATGGACACCGCCCAGCGTCGGGGGTGGTCCCACGCCGACACCGGCGCCCCACTCCTGCAGTGTCGGGGCCGGGAATGGACCGGTCAATGAGGCGGACGGGGCAACCCGGACGGGCCACGCACTACCGCTGGCCGGCGGACTCGAGCTCGACGGTGTTGATGCCGGGCGTGCGGTCGGCGAGCGTGAACTCGACGAACTCCGTGTCCTCCACGAGGTGGGCGTTGTGTCCCGGCCGGATGTAGTAGGCCTGCCCGGCGGTGATCTCCTCGGTCCCGCCGTCGGCGTACCGCATGGTGACGCGGCCCTTGAGGCAGTAGCCCCAGTGCGGCTCCTGGCAGGCGCCGCCGGGGAGGTCGGCGAACCACTCGGCGGTGTCGAGCCCGGCGTTCCAGCGCTCGAGGGCGATGGTCATCCCGCCGGCCTCGGCACGGTGCTGCTGGCCGGCGCCGGGGACGTCGACGGCGAGCTCGGTGTTGTCGCGGGTGAAGGTGCTCATGGCGGTGCTCCTGGGTCGGGGACCGACCGGGTGCCGGTCCATGCCGCCGAACCTAGGAGTTGAACTCGGGTGCAAGGTCAAGACCTTGACCCTGCACCCGGGTGCAAGGTCTACCGTGGACGGGTGCGGATCTCCGAGCTCGCCGCATCGGCCGGACTCCCCGCCACGACGGTGCGGTACTACGAACGGGTCGGCCTCCTGCCCCCTCCGGTCCGGACCGCGTCCGGCTACCGCGACTACGACCAGGACGCGGCCGCGCGCCTGCTGTTCATCGCCCGGGCCCGGCGGATGGGGCTGACCTGCGAGCAGATCACGTCGCTGCTGCCCATCTGGGCCGGCACCAACTGCGGGGCCGCCCACCAGCGCGTCGTCGACCTGATCGAGGAGAAGCAGGAGGAGGTCGCGGACCGGATCGCGGAGCTGGAGCAGTTCGCCGACCAGCTGGAGGGGGTACGCCGGGCGCTGGAGGCCGAGTCGCCGCCGCCGGCCTGCCGCGCCGACCTGACCTGCTGCGTGCCCGAGTCGGCGGGCGTGCCGGTCGCGATCGAGCTCCGGCCGCGGAATCAGGCCTCGATCCCCGGCCGCAGCGCGGCGAGCAGCGTCAGCGCTCCGCCGGCGAGGAGGGTCAGCCAGAAGGTCCACACCCCACCGCTGAAGCCGGCGATCGGATAGACGGAGTCCCAGCCCAGGAAGCTCGTGACGACCAGCGCCCCCAACACGGCGAGGGCCAGCACCGCGGCGAGGATCGAGCCGGGAGCGCCGACCTCACGGCGTGAGGCGAGGGCCGCGAGGCCGGCGGCCAGCGTGATGGTGGTTGCCCCCGCGAGCCACCATCCCGACCGCTGGAGCGGGAGGTCGCCCGGGCGGACGAGGACGACGAGGGTCCACAGCCCGAGGGGTGCGGCGGCAAGGCCGAGCCGCGTCGTACGGCGCCACGCGGCGCCGCGGGGCGTGACGGCGACGACGGGGAGCGCCGCCTCGTCGTACGCGAACGCCGACCCGGCCGCGCACAGGGCGAGCAGTGCGGGGAGGAAGGCCGGGGCGTTCGACGGCCAGCGGGCGAGCAGCCCGGTGACCAGCGCCGCGGCGGCGCAGCACCCGAGGAGTGGGTGCCAGGCGACGCCGCGGCGGAGGTACCACCAGCGCAGGGTCACGTCGAGACCTTGTAGGGAATCGGGTCGGAGTGCCGGACCTCGCCGGGGCCGGTGACCATGGCCAGCGTCAGGCAGGCCAGGCCGGCGATCACGACGGCCACGATCGCGGTGCGCAGCTGACGGGTGCGGGCGGCCTTGTCGTGCCAGATCGCGAAGAGCGCGGCAGCGGCGCACAGGCACAGGACGTAGCCGAGGTAGAAAAGCGGGTTGCCGGCACCGACGTCGGCGGTGCCGTCGGTGTTGGTGCCCGAGTGGAACATCGCCCACGGCACCCACAGCCGCAGCTCGGACGCGCCGCCCGTCGAGCCGATCTGCCCGACCAGGTCCAGGGCGACGAGGCCGACCACGACGACGGCCGCCGCGCCGGGGAACGTCACCCAGCGACCGGTCAGCACGCCGAGGAGTCCGCCGCCCAGGCAGGCGACCGGCCCGAGCGCGACCAGGATGCTCCACACCTGCCAGTCGGGCATGGTGCCGAACCACCACTCCTGCGGTGCCGGCGGCTTGGCGGCCACCATCGCGAGCATCATGGCGGTCCACACGGCACCGACGGCGCAAGGGAGGAGGCAGGCCAGGGCGAGCGCCGCCGTACGTCGTCCCTCGGTGCCCGGTGCGGTGCCGACCGCCTCGACGGCGGCCTCGGTGGACCGGGTGAGGCGGGCCATCGCGACCAGGCTGGTCAGGCCGATGAAGAAGGCCGGGATGACCGGCCAGGACAGCAGGTCGCCGATCGTGGGGTCGTCGGCGGGCTCGCTGGCCGTCACGAACGTCAGCACGGTGACGCCGAAGGCGAGCAGGACGCCGATGAGGAAGACGGGGTGCCGGACGAGGCGGCGGGCCTCGATGCCGGCCATGGCGCCGAGGCCGCCGGCGCCGCCGGTGCCGGTCGCGGGCAGGGAGATGCTGGTCATGGGGTGCTCCTGTGGGGATGTGTGAGGGCCCGAGGGAGAGGCAGATCAGGCCGGGGCGCGAACGTTCCGCGCGTCGGCGCCGAGCATGAGCAGGTAGGCGTCCTCGAGGGTGGGCTCCGTGGCGACGGAGCCAGGGGGCGGCGTCCCGCCCACGACGTGGTGACGACCGGTGCCGGTGCGCCAGCTGGCGAGCGCGTCCGGGGCGGGTTCGTCGGAGAGCCAGACCAGGCCCTCGGCGGTGGCGATCAGGTCGGCGACCGGACCGTCGAAGCGGATCGTCCCGCCCGCCAGCACCACGACCCGCTCGCACAGCGCGGCGACGTCCTCGGTCTGGTGGGTGGAGAGGAGCACGGCGCAGCCGCCGGCAATCACGGAGAGGGTGCGGCGGAGGTCCGCGCGCTGGCTCGGGTCGAGACCGGTCGTCGGCTCGTCCAGGACCAGGATCCGCGGGTCGCCGATCAGCGCCTGGGCAAGCGCGACGCGACGTCGCTGGCCGCCGGACAGCTTGGTGACCCGCTTGGTCGCGAGCTCGGCGAGATCGACGAGGGCCAGGACGCGACGTACCTCGGCCAGCCGCCGCTCGCGGTCGTTCCACTCCTTGAGGACCGCGACGTACTCGACGAAGCCGAAGGCGGTCATGTCGCCGGGGTAGCCGAGCTCCTGGGGGAGGTAGCCGAGCTGGCGGCGGATCGCGGTCACGTCGTCGTGGGAGCCGCCCGGGTCGCGGCCGAGGAGGCTGACGCGGCCCTGGTCGGCGGCGATCGAGGTGGCCACGATCCGCAGCAGCGTGGTCTTGCCGGCGCCGTTGGGGCCGAGGAGGCCGGTCACGCCGCGGTCGAAGGTGAGGTCGACGTCGGTCAGGGCGCGGGTGCGGCCGAAGGACTTGGTGACGCCGTGGAGCTCGACGGTGTTCACAGCAGGGCTCCGATCTTCCGGTCGCGGCGGGCCTGCAGCGCGAGGACTGCGCAGGAGGCGAGGGCGAGGGCGAGGTAGGCGAGCTGCTGGGTGGCCTGGACGGGCCAGGTGGCGGGGAAGTGGCGGACCGAGAGGAGCACGACGCCGCTCCACGCGATCGACAGCACGGCCGCGCCGGTGCGGGGGCCGACGAAGCTCGACACCGCCAGCAGGACCGGGACCAGGGCCAGTGCGGGGCCGAGCCAGGCGGCCGCGAGCCAGTCCGGGCCGGGGAGGAGCAGACCGAGCGCGGCGGTGAACGGGAGGACCGAGACGAGCACGGCGAGCGTGCGGATGAGGATCAGGCGGGTCCGGCCGAAGGGCGCCGTGACGACGAGTGCCTCGAGCGGGTCCTGGTCGGGGCCGTAGGCGGCGGCAACGCCGATGACGGGGACCATCGGCGCGACCAGCAGGAAGGGGGCGACGTGGTCCTGGCCGGCCACCATCACCGCGAACGTCGCGAACCCGACCGCCACGAACGCTCCCACCAGCCAGGCGGTGCGCAGCGAGGCGGTCGCGGCGAGGAGGACCGCGGTCGGCTCGCTGACGCCGCAACGGCGGGCGATCCGGATCGGGAGCGGGAGCGGCGGGCTCTGCACGGCGTCGCGGATCTGGGTCCAGGCGCGGTCGAGGGCAGGAGCGGGGACGTGGGCGGCGATCGCCGTACGGCACTCGGCGCAGCGGACGAGGTGCTGCTCGACGGACGCGCCGCTGATCGCGTTGAGCGAGCCCGCGACGTACGCGCTCAGGAGGTCGGCGTCGGCGTGCCAGTGCTGGGTCGTCATCGTCATGCCTCCTGGGTGTCCACGAGCGAGCCGCGCAGCTGGGCCTTCGCGCGGTGGAGACGGGTCTTCACGGTGTTCTCGCGTACGCCGAGCAGCCGCCCGGCCTCCTTGGTGGTCAGGCCGTCGAGCACGACCGCCTGGACGACCGAGCGGAACTCGGGGGAGAGGCGACGCAGGGCGCCCGCGAGGTCGCCGTACTCGACGCCGAGGAGGACCTCGTCCTCCGCCGCGGGGGTCTGGCCGGCCTCCCACTCGGGGAGGAGGAGGACGTCCTTGCGGGAGCGGAGCCGCGAGACCATCCGGCGGAACGCGATGCCCCACAGCCAGGCCGCGACCTCGCCCGTGCCCCGGAAGCGGCGGGCGTCCTTCCAGAGCGTGACGAAGGTGTCCTGGACGACGTCGGTGACGACCTCGGAGTCGTTGCAGCGCCGCATCAACCGGGCGAAGAGCCACGGCGAGTGGCGGCGGTAGAGCTCCTCGAGGGCTCCCGCGTCGCCGCCGGCCACCAGGGCGACGAGGACCGTGTCGTCCTGGTCGGCGTGTGCCCGGCTGTCAGCCGCGAGGGCTCCCATGCTGACACTGTCGCACCGGAGGGCGGAAATGGTTCCCGGGTTTGGTGGGGACGTCCTCGGGTCGTGGGCTAGTGGTAGCCGACGAGGACCGGGCTCGCGGTGGTCACCTCGAGCGGGACGGGGCTGCCCGGGATGGTGACGGTGCCGGTGACATCGCGCCACGGTCCGCCGTTGACGCGATAGCGGGCGGCGTACGTCGTGTCGACGCTCGGCGCCAGCTTGCCCTTGCGGGTGTAGCGGTGGGTGATGTCGAGGTGGGGGTACGGCGCGCCCGGGCTCGTGCTGCTGAGGCTCCGGCCGTCGTCGAAGACCCAGTGGTACTGGCTGGGCCAGATGTGCAGGTCCACCCGCTGCCCCAGGAGGCGGACCGTGCGGTCGAAGGCGCCCTGCTCGGTGTAGAAGTTCGTGTCGAAGTTGACGAGCGTGCGGCCGTTTTCGGGTTGGACGGTCAGCTCGGACTTAGGCAGGTCGATGCGTCGGAGGGCGCGGAGGACGAGGGCGTTGGTGATCTGGGGTTGGGGTGTCATCCCTGTGTCGGGGCAGTAGTAGTACTCCTGCAACGTCACTCCAGCAGGATTAACGAACCAGAAATGTGTCATGGGGGAGCCGTCGGGACAGGTCAAGTAGTCGAGACAGGTAGCCGCACCGCCAAATTGGCAGGCAGGCTGGCTGTTCCAGTGACCAGCAACGCTGTCGACTGCCTCTGCCCCAGTGTCCTGATGGACATAGGAGCTCAACGTTCCGGAGACAGAGAAGCCGTTTCCCTGCGGCTGAGTGCTTGTTTGGTCACCGGCGCTTGCAGGTAGTGAGGGAGACCCAAGAAGCAGGCCAAGCGCGAGTGCGTATACCCGTGCGGTGGCCCTCGTCGACGTCATGACTGGGTCGTCCAGAATCCGACGGACCACCCGGGGGTTGCGGGATCAACAACGAACTGTCCCGACACGATGGCCGCCGGGTACCTCTGATCATCCTTGTCACCCTCGTAGTCGATGACCTGCAGAGTATTGGCCAACTTGAACGTGACCTCGTACGCGTCGTGGTTCCCGACTGACAACCGCGTTGCGTGGAGTTCTGAAACAGTGGAGCGGCCACCCTTGACTGTCCCGCCCTTCGCGTACACGTTCCTGAGGAACTTGACGCCTCCGTTGCATGCTGCGCATCCGTCCTCACCGAGTTGCTCCAGCGCGTCGAGGTCGCCAGTGAACTGGGCGTAATTCACCATCTCCCAGTAGAACTTCACGAAAGCTTCTGCGCCGGCGGCAGTGTGGGCCTTGGCGGCTTCCGGCATGACCGGTTCAACCGGACCTGAGGGCGACGGTGACGATGAGGTCGACGTATTGGGAGATGGGGAGGGACCGACCTTGGGCTCGGGATCGCCCGAGCAGGCGCTGAGGAAGAGCAACGGCGCAACGGCGCCGAGAGCGAATGCCATCCGAGAGCGATGCACGCGCCGATCCTTCCCGAGATCCACGGCCGCCCAACGAGGGCGACACCTGCGACGTTACCCACGCATTGCCGCCGCCGAAACGTCCGGAATTGGATCTGTGGACAACCGACTTCGCCGACCTCAGGACGTCATGCGTTCCGTGAGCCATAGGGCCCTTTCCGTATGACGTCCTCGGACTCGGTGGCGGCTCAGCTGTGCGCCAGGTACTCCTCGATCCGCTTGGCGACCTCAGTGAGCCACTCGCGGTACGTCGTGTCCGGCGCCACGGTGTAGCAGGAGCCGAGTCCCAGCAGGTAGTCCCTGATGTCGACGTCTCCGGTCAAGGTGGTGACCACTTCGCGGATCTCCTCCGCGAGCAGGGGAGCGAGGTCAGGTTCGCCGTCGACGAAGTCCTGTACGACCAGGCTCTCGTCGCCATATACGGCGTACCAGTCCTGGTGGAAGTAGCCATCGACGAGCTTCCGCAGCGCGGGTGTGTTCACGAGCCCGCTCCCCTCGCCACCGGCTCCGGGAAGGACGTGAGGATGCGGTACCCATCGGGTACCGACGGGTCTCGTCGAAGCACCACTCTGACTCCGTAAACCTCGTGAATCACTCCGGTGGGGTCCATCGAGACCCCTGTCGGATCCTTGCACACGCCGTGGAGCACAAGGGTTCGCTCGTTGGTCGAGAGCCATTTCTCGATCCCTGCGGTGTTGTCGTCCATGGCGTGAGCGAGGAGTCGTTCAGCCGAAGCCTGGTCGGGGAACGTGGAGGCGAAGGGTGGTGGGTTCCTCTCCGAGAATCGACCGGCCAGTTGTTCCCGGGACCGCGCGACGTGCGTCGAGAGCGTGTGGCTCGGGCCGCTCTCTTCCTTGGCCAGCCAACCCGGTCGCTTCCAGAACACTCGGAGCTCGCCTCGCTCGCCCTTGGCGACCGACCGAGCCACGGACGCCTCCTTGAACTTCACCAGCACACCCCGCGTGGAGCGGAGGGCGTCGCGGGTGGCGCGGACGGTGCCGGCGGTCGAGGCCGACAGCGCCTTCAGGGAAGTGAGGATCTCGAGGAAGCGCGGGGTCTCCGCGCCGACGCGGGCGACGGTGGCGCTGCCACCGGCGATGGCGCCGCCGCCACCGGTGAGGGCGCCGATGGCGGCGCTGATGGCGATGCCCTCGACGACCTGCTCGAGGAGCCACTCGGCGAGGTCGATGACCTCGTGGCGCTTGGCGTCGACCTGGTCGGCGTAGGTGTCGCAGGCGGCGGCGAGGGCGGCGTACTGGTCGGCGATGGTGCGGACGGTGCTGCGCAGCTCGTGGGTGGCGTCGACGGCGAGGGGGACCTCGGGGGAGCGTTCGCCCCAGAAGCCGCGGACCGCCTGGTCGCAGGCGGTCTCGAGGTCGATGAGACCGTCGGCGGCGGCGCGCCACGTCGCGCCGGCCTCGCGGAGCCGGTCGGTGTCGGCGTTGGGCCAGACGAAGCCCTGGATGTGGTCGAGGATCCAGCCGACCAGGTGGCCGTAGGGGGCTGAGGTGGTGGCGCCGAGGCAGGTGGGCGGGGTGGAGGGGAGGACGGCGACGTACCCGGTGCCCGGACCAACATCGGGCAACACGCCGCCGTCGTAGACGGGCGTGCCGCCGACGACCGAGCGTGCCTCGGCGCGGGCGTGGTTGAGAAGAGTGGCGTGGGTGAGGGCGCCGAGGCCGGCGAACGAGTCGACCAGGTCGGCGAGGGCGGTGACGGCCTCGCGGGCGCTGTCGTCGTACGCCGCGGAGAACTCCTGCGAGGTGCTGTCGTCGCCCGCCATCCCGCCGGTGGAGGTGAGGCCGGCGACGAGTCGCTGGTGCGCGAGTGCGCCGAGCTGGTTGCCCTCGCCGAACGCGGTGCGGGCGGACTCGTAGCCGCCGCCGTCGATCTCGAGCTTCATGCCGGAGACCCTTCCCGAGTCGGGAGGGTCGGCACACCGGCGAAATCGGATCTGTGGAAAACCATCCCGGCCCCGGCAAGTGTCGCTCCCGACCGGGACCGGGATGGAGAGGCGGGCCGAGGACCACAGGCTGACAGCGCCCGTCGTGCGGCCTCATCACCCAGATCGGGGGTGACAGGTGCCCGGGCCGGCGGAAGAGTCGGAGTCGACGTAGCCGAACCACTACCACCTCTGTCGCGCGTCCCCTCTCGGGTCGCTGGTGGCACCAGTCGATACGACCTCAGCCCTACCTGCCGACGGAGCAACCATGCGTCCCCAGCGCGCACTCCTGATCGCCGCCACCGCCGTGGCCGGCTTGATCGCCTTCACCGCACCCCAGACCGCCACCGCGGCCCAGCCCGCGCACCACCACGCCAACCACAGCAGCGCCGCCACCCTGCTCACCTCGGGCCTCGCCGGTGGCGGCGGCAGCACGATCGGCCCCGACGGCGCCCTCTACGTGACCGAGGCGCTGGCCGGCCGGATCACCAGGGTCGATCCGGCCACCGGCGCGAAGACGACGTACGCCAGCGGCCTCCCCACCCGCGTGATCCCGCTCGGCGGCACGATGGACGTGGCGTTCGTGGACGGTACGGCGTACGTCCTGGTCACCCTGGTCGGCGCGGACGTCGGCGGCACCAACACCGTCGGGATCTACCGGATCGACAGCACCACGACCCACACGGTCGTCGCCGACATCGGCACCTGGGCGACCACGCACCCGCCGGCGACGGCCTTCGAGGTGCCGAGCGGCGTGCAGTACGCGCTCCAGCCCTGGCGCGGCGACCTGCTCGTCACCGACGGGCACCACAACCGGGTCCTGCTCGTCGACCTCGACGGCAAGCTCGGGTCGAACGTGTCGCAGGTGATCGCCTTCGGTGACATCGTGCCGACCGGCATGGCGCGCCAGGGACACACGCTCTACCTCGCCGAGGCCGGACCGGTGCCGCACCTCGCGACGACCGGCAAGGTGGTGCGGTTCGAGCCGGGTGACGCCACCGCGACCGACGTGGCGTCGGGGGCGCCGCTGAACGTCGACGTCGAGTTCGGTCCCGGCCACCACGGCCGGACCCTCTACGCCCTGTCCCAGGGCACCTTCCACGCCGGCGACCAGCCGGGCTCGCCGGCGATGCCCGACACCGGGTCGATCCTGCGGGTCAACGCCGACGGCACGATGACGACCGTGACGACAGCACTCGACCGGCCGACGTCGCTGGAGATCGTGGGGCATCGCGCGTACGTCGTGACGCTGGACGGCGAGATCTGGACCGCCGACCTCGGCGGGAGCGGACACGACGACTGACCGGCGAACAACCGGGTCCCGGACCGGACGGCCCGCTGCTTCGGGGGTGGTGGGCCGTCCTTCCCGTGGGGAGGGGTCTTCTGGGGCTTGCGGGCCCCTCGAAGCGGAGCATCATGGGAGAGCAGGAGGTGGTCAGGGTGCAGGCAAAGGTCGGAGACCGTCTGGTCGTCGAGAGCCGGGCCGCGGAGGCCCACCGGCGCGAGGGCGAGATCATCGAGGTGCACGGCGAGGACGGCGCACCGCCGTACGTCGTGAAGTGGCTGGACGGCCACGAGGGGCTGGTCTACCCCGGGCCGGACGCGCACGTGGTCGGGGCCGGCTGAGGCTTCGGGAGGCGGCACCTACAGTTCCGCCTGTGATGAGTACGACGCAGGCGACCGCTGTGAGGCGCTGGTTCTTCCAGACCGAGCATCCCGACCCCAGCGGCCAGAGCGACCGGGAGCGCGAGGCGTCCCAGCACAAGGTCAAGCCCTGGTGGCAGGTGATGTGCCTGACCGGCGTGGACTACTTCTCCACGCTCGGCTACCAGCCCGGGATCGCGGCCCTGGCCGCGGGAGCGCTCGCCCCGGTGGCGACCCTCGTGCTCGTGCTGGTGACGCTGTTCGGGGCGCTGCCGATGTACCGACGCGTCGCGCAGGAGAGCCCCCACGGCGACGGCAGCCTCTCGATGCTGGAGAAGCTGCTGTCCTACTGGCCGAGCAAGCTCCTGGTGCTGGCGCTCATCGGCTTCGTGGCCACGGGGTTCATCATCACGATCACCCTCTCCGCGGCGGACGCGACCGCCCACCTGGCGGAGAACCCCTACCTGCACGACACCCTCTCCGGGCACCGGGTGCTGGTGACCCTGGGCCTGCTCGCGCTGCTCGCGGCGGTCTTCCTCAAGGGCTTCAGCGAGGCCATCGGCATCGCGGTCGTGCTGGTCACGATCTACCTCGGGCTCAGCCTGGTCGTCGTGGTCGACGGCTTCTCGCAGGTCTTCGCCGACACCACGACGTTCAGCGACTGGACCTCGGCGATGACTCACGCCCACTCCTCACCGCTCGGCATCATCGGCGCCTCGCTGCTGGTCTTCCCGGCGCTGGCGCTCGGCCTGTCCGGGTTCGAGACCGGCGTCGTCGTGATGCCCCTGGTCGAGGGCGACGAGTCCGACACCCACGCCGAGCCGAAGGGCCGGATCCGCAACGCCCGGCGGCTGCTCACGACGGCCGCGCTGATCATGAGCGTGATGCTGATGGGCTCCTCGCTGGTGACCACGCTGCTCATCCCCGCGGCCGCCTTCGAGCCCGGCGGCGAGGCCAACGGCCGGGCCCTGGCCTACCTCGCGCACGGCTCGCTCGGCGAGGGCTTCGGCACGGCGTACGACGCCGCCACCATCGGCATCCTGTGGTTCGCCGGCGCCTCGGCGATGGCGGGGCTGCTCAACATCGTGCCGCGCTACCTGCCCCGCTACGGCATGGCGCCGGAGTGGGCTCGCTCGACCCGGCCGCTGGTGCTCGTGTTCTCCGCCATCGCGGCCGTCGTCACGATCCTCTTCCACGCCTCCGTCGACAAGCAGGCCGGCGCCTACGCCACCGGCGTGCTGGCCCTGATGACCTCGGCGGCCGTCGCGGTGACGCTGACGGAGTGGCGCCGCGGCCACCGCCCGGTCGCGGCCTTCTTCGGCCTGGTCTCGGCGGTCTTCGTCTACACGATCTCCGTGACGATCCTGGACCGCCCCGAGGGCCTGATGATCGCCCTGGTGTTCGTGCTGATGATCCTGGTGATCTCGCTCGTCTCCCGGATCACCCGCAGCACCGAGCTGCGCGTCGCGCACGTCGACTTCGACAAGGCCGCCCGCGAGCTGATCGACCACGCGGCCCGCGGACCGCAGCCGTTGCGCTTCATCGCCAACCAGCTCGACGAGGGCGACCAGGAGGAGTACGACGAGAAGGCGGCCGAGGTCCGCAAGGACAACCACCTGACCGAGGACGACTCGACGCTCTTCCTCGAGGTGGAGGTCACCGACGCCAGCGACTTCGCCTCGAGCGTCCCGGTCACGGGCCTGACGATCGCCGGCCACCACGTCCTGCGCGCGCGGGGCACCAGCATCCCCAACGTGCTGGCGGCCGTGCTGCTCGCGCTCGGCGAGATGCTCGACGAGCCCCCGCACGTCTACCTCGAGTGGAGCGAGAACGGGCCGGGCGAGAACGCGCTCCGGTTCCTGTTCGCGGGCGAGGGCGACGTACCGCCGCTCACCCGCGAGATCCTCCGGCGCGCCGAGCCCGACGACGCCCGCCGGCCGCACGTGCACGTCGGCGGCTGACTGCCTACGGCAGCGGGTCGACCTGCTCGTGGTCGGCCACGGTGGCCGACAGCTGGGTGAGGTGGAAGTTGCCGTCGCCGAGCAGGTGGTCGAGCGCGGTGAGGCGGCTGGTGTAGTTCCCGATGGAGTACTCCGCGGTCATGCCGATGCCGCCGTGCAGCTGGATGGCCTCCTGCCCGACGTGGCGGGAGGCGCGGCTGACCTGGAGCGCGGCCCGCGAGGCTGCCTCGGCCATCTGGTCGGGCTTGCCCGCGGCCAGCACCATCGTGGCCCACACGGTCATCGACTTGGCGAGCTCGAGGGAGACGTACATGTCGGCGGCCCGGAAGTTCAGCGCCTGGAAGGTGTTGAGCGGGACGCCGAACTGCTTGCGGTTGCGGAGGTACTCCGTCGTCGTCGACAGGGCCACCTCCATCAGGCCGATCGCCTCGTTGCAGGCCATCACGCGGGCGATGTCGAGCACCGCGGCGATGGTGGGCGTGCGGTCGGCGCCGGCCTCGCCTAGCGGGGTGGCGGGCGCGTCGGCGAAGGCGATGCGGGCGGCGCGGCCGCCGTCGTGGGTGGCATAGCCGTCGCGGGTGACGCCGTCGGCCGACGGGTCGACGAGGAACAGGCCGGTGCCGCCGTCGGGCAGTGCAGCCGACACGACGAGCTGGTCGGCGCGGGCGCCGTGGGGGACCGGCTCCTTGGTGCCGGAGACGGTCCAGGACGAGCCGTCGCCCGTGGCCGTGACCGCCGTGGCGGACGAGGTCCAGCGCGCGCCCGGCTCGGCGTGCGCGAAGGCGAGGAGCCGCTCGCCGGCAGAGAGCGCGCCCAGCACTTCGGCGCGCTGCTCGGCCGAGCCGGCCGCGGCGACCAGCCCACCGGCCAGGACGACGGCGGTCAGGTAGGGCTCGGGCGCGAGCACGCGGCCGATCTCCTCGGCCACGATCGCGACCTCCACGGGGCCGGCGCCGGAGCCGCCGTCCTCCTCGTGGAAGGGCAGCCCGAGCACGCCCATCTCGGCCAGCCGCGCCCACAGCTTCTCGTCGAAGCCCGGCTCCTCGGCCACCGTGCGGCGGCGGTTCTCGTAGTCGGCGTAGGTCTTGCCGACCAGGCCGCGGACGGCCTCGCGGAGCGCCTGCTGCTCCTCGTCGTAGGTGAAGTCCATGGAAGTGCCTTTCCCAGAAGTCCGGCTCAGAGTCCGAGGATCGTCTTGGCGATGATCTGGCGCTGGATCTCGTTGGACCCGCCGTAGATCGAGGCCTTGCGGAGGTTGAGGTACGCCGGCGTGGCGCGGTGCGTCCAGGCGGGCAGGTCCGAGCTGTCGGACCCGGCCCCGGAGGCCAGCGAGGCCGGCCCAGCGAGGTCGACGACGAGCTCGGAGACGGCCTGCTGCAGCTCGGTGCCCTTGAGCTTGAGGACCGACGACGCCGGGTGCGGCTTGCCGTCGGCGGAGTGCGCGGCGACCCGGAGCACGGTGAGCTCGAGGGCGAGCAGCTCGTTCTCCAGCTCGGCGAAGCGGGCGGCGGTGAGCGGGTCGGCGAGCTGGTCGCCGGCGTACTCCTTGGCCTGGGCGAGGACCCGCTTGGTGGCGCCGACGGGGGCCACGCCGACGCGCTCGTTGCCGAGCAGGAACTTCGCGTAGTCCCAGCCGGCGTTGAGCTCGCCGACGAGGTTCTCGGCCGGGACGCGGACGTCCTCGAACCACACCTCGTTGACCTCGTGGCCGCCGTCGATCAGCTCGATCGGGCGGACCGTGACGCCGGGGGAGGTCATGTCGATGAGCAGGAACGAGATGCCGCGCTGCTTCTTGGCCTCGGGGTCGGTGCGGACCAGGCAGAAGATCCAGTCGCCGTGCTGGCCGAGCGTGGTCCACGTCTTCTGGCCGTTGACGACGAACTCGTCGCCGTCCTTCACCGCGGTCGTCCGCAGCGAGGCGAGGTCGGAGCCGGCGTCGGGCTCGGAGAAGCCCTGGGACCACCAGATGTCGAGGTTGGCGGTCTTGGCCAGGAAGCGTTCCTTGATCTCCTGCGACCCGAACTGCGCGATCACCGGGCCGACCATCGAGGCGTTGAAGGCCAGCGGCAGCGGCACGCACGCGCGCTGCATCTCGTCGTGCCAGATGTGGCGGCGCAGCTCGCTCCAGTCCTGGCCGCCCCACTCGACGGGCCAGTGGGGAACGGCGAGGCCGGCGGCGTTGAGCACCCGCTGGCTCTCGACGATCTGCTCCTTGGTCAGCTCCTGGCGCGCGGCGACGGCGTCGCGGATCTCCTGGGGGACCTTCGTGGTGAAGAAGGTCCGCATCTCCTCGCGGAACGCGGCGTCCTCGGCGGACAGCTCCAGCTGCATCGGCGTACTCCTCGATCGGGGCCTCGGATCGGGTCCTGGGGGGAACCTACCCGGCGGTAGGAAGGACGGGAACCAGGGCGGGCCGCCACTAGGCTGGCGGTCCCATGCAGTGCGACTACTACGACGCCGGCCGCTGCCGGTCCTGCTCCCTGATCGAGCAGCCCTACGCCCGCCAGCTGGCCGACAAGCAGGCCGCCTGCGAGGAGCTGCTGGCCGGCTTCGGCGGGCTGACGTGGCTGCCGCCGGTGGCGAGCCCGCAGGAGCGCTTCCGCAACAAGGCCAAGATGGTCGCCGGCGGGACGGTCGAGGCGCCCACGCTGGGGATCCTCGACCGCGACGGCCTCGGCGTGGACCTGCGCGGCTGCGGGCTGCACACCGACGGCCTGCGTGCGGCCCTGCCGGTGCTGGCGGACTTCGTGACCCGCGCGCGGCTCACGCCGTACGACGTGCCGACCCGCCGCGGCGAGCTCAAGCACCTCCTCGTCACGGAGTCGCCCGACGGCGAGCTGATGGTGCGGTTCGTGCTGCGCTCGGAGGAGTCGCTGGCCCGGATCCGCAAGCACCTCGGCTGGCTGCACGAGGCGCTGCCGCAGGTCGTGGTGGTCTCGGCCAACCTCCAGCCCGAGCACAAGGCCGTCCTCGAGGGCGAGCGGGAGATCCTGCTGAGTGAGGCGACGACGCTGCGGATGCGGGTCAACGGGATCGACCTGCACCTGCGCCCGCAGAGCTTCTTCCAGACCAACACCGCGATGGCCGCCGAGCTCTACCGCCTCGGCCGGGAGTGGGTGGGCGAGCGCGCGCCCGAGACCGTCTGGGACCTCTACTGCGGCGTGGGCGGCTTCGCGCTCCACGTGGCCGCCCCGGGTCGCGAGGTCGTCGGCATCGAGGTCAGCGCCGAGGCGATCGCGAGCGCGGAGCAGAGCCGCGACGAGCTCGGGCTGACCGGCGTCCGGTTCGAGGCGGGCGACGCGATCGCCTGGGCGACCGCCCGCGAGGCGCCGCCGGACCTGGTCGTGGTGAACCCACCCCGGCGCGGGATCGGCGCCGACCTGAGCCGGTGGCTCGAGGAGTCCGGCGTGCCCGGCGTCCTCTACTCCAGCTGCAACGCCCAGACGCTGGCGCGCGACCTCGCGGAGATGCCGTCGCTGCGGCCGGTGCGGGCGCGGCTGCTCGACATGTTCCCCAACACCGGGCACTACGAGGTGCTCGTCCTGCTCGCACGCGGGTGAACCCGGGACTGAACCGAGGGCCCGGGGCAGCGGCGGCCCCCGGGCCCTCGGGCCTCACCCGCGGGTGACGCCGGCGGTGAAGCGGGCGTCGCCCCCCGGCAACGCCCACCTCTCCCAGCCGGACCCGCAGCGCATGCGGCTCCGCCGACCGAGCCGTCCCCAGCCAACGGGACGGCGGCGGGCGCGTCATCCCCAGTTTCAATGAGGGGAGTGCATGAGGGCGTGCGCGTCAGGTGGCGACGGCGATCTCGTCGCCCAGCCGGGCGCCGCGTTGGAGCGCCAGGTCGTCGCCGGACCAGAACATGCCCGGGTCGAAGTAGTTGGTCGGCAGCCGGTCGTCGAGCAGCCCCATGGCGGCGTACGTCGCGGCCACCACCTCGGCGCAGTAGGTCATCTCGGCGGGTGCCGGACGTCGCAGCCGGCCCCGCGCCCAGCGGCCGGCCAGCGCGACCGTCGCGGGGAAGGGGGTGCCGTCGAGCCGCGCGATGGTGCGCAGCACGGCGTCCTCCATGACCGGCGTGATCGTCGCGTCGAGCTGGCGCAGCCAGGCCTGCTGCTCGTAGCGGCCCGACCACTGGTCCACGGCCGCCCGCAGGTCGTGCAGCTGGACGCCGCGGTGGTGGGCGCCGGACCAGACGCACTCCAGGCCCTTGCCCAGCTCGGCGTGCCACATCAGCGGTGGCAGGTCGTCGAGCACCACCGCCATGCCGACGTGGTTGACCGGCGCGTTGGTGACGACGCGGATCGCGTGGTCGGCGGCGGAGTGGCCGCGGAAGAGCCACAGGTCGCCGGTGCGGGTCAGGTCGACCGCCTCGTCGAGGCCGATGCTGGGCATGTCTAGAGTCCCTGTCATGAAGGCTGGCAAGCTCTGGAGGTTGCTCGGGGTGGCGGGAGTGGCCGGGGTCGCGGCCACCGGGGTCATCATCGCGCGTGACCAGCGTCGTCGCGCGCAGCTGACGCCCGACGAGGTGCGGGCGCGTCTGCAGGAGCGGCTGGCGGGCTCGAGCGAGGACTGACGGCCCGACCGGCCCGCCGTACGACCACTGTCGGAGGGCTCGCCTAGCGTTCTCGCCATGGAGCTTCCCGACGCCTTCGCCCTCGCCGAGCACCTGCTCGCGCGGCACGGGCTGACGGCGTGGTCGGTGGAGTTCGACAGCGCCAAGCGCCGGGCCGGGATCTGCCGGTTCGGCGACCGGGTGATCGGCCTCAGCGCGCCCCTGACGAGGCTGCACTCGCTGGCGGAGGTCGAGGACACGATCCTCCACGAGATCGCCCACGCCCTCGTGGGCCCGCGCCACGGCCACGACGAGACCTGGCGGCGGGTCGCCCGCGAGATCGGCTCCTCCGGTGCGCGCTGCGTGGACGCCGACTCGCCCCGCGTCGAGGCGGCCTGGCTCGGCACCTGCCCCGAGGGCCACACCGTCGGGCGTCACCGCCGGCCCGAGCGGGTGGTCTCCTGCCCGACCTGCAGCCCCACCTTCGACCTGGCGGCGGTCTTCGCGTGGACCCACCACGGCCGGCCGGCGCCGATGCACCCCAACTACGAGGCCGAGCTGGCGGCACTGCGCCGGGGTGAGCGGCTGGCCTGGCTCGCCGTCGGGAGCCGGGCCCGGGTCACCGCCGCGGGGGAGCACCACGGCGTCGTCGGGCGGGTGGTCAAGCGGGGCCGCACGACCTACCACCTCAAGGCCGGCCGGATGCTGCTGCGGGTGCCGTTCGCGTGGGTCGAGCCCGTCCGCTGACTAGACCGCGGAGGAGGAGGATTGAAAGTGGCGCGATCGGGCACGCTCACGACGTGTCGTTCCTCGCCATCCCCCGGCTGACCGGCTCCCACGCCGGCGATCTCCTCTCGACCATGACCCGCTCCGTGGGTCTGCGCCCCGCAGCACCCTGGCTGCCACCCGGCGAGACCCTGCGCGCCCGGATCTTCCGGCACGGCCTCACGCCCCCGGTCGACGTGCCGTGGCTCGACAACGGCGGCGTGGACGACGCCCGGGTGCGGCTGGTCTCACCGCTCTCCCTGGCCGGTACGTCGATCGCCGTCACCGGACTCTGCCTGCGGGTCGAGCAGGCCGACGGTTCGGTCGGCGACCTCGTGCTGCGGGCGCCGGCGCGTCCCGCGTGGAGCCCGCCGAGCCCGCGTCGCGCGGCCCGCGAGGTGGTCCTGGTGACCGAGTCGCCGTACCTCTCCGACGCGGGGCCGGTGTCCCTGCGCGCCCGTCAGACGGGCGCGGAGTCGTTCGAGCTGGCCGGCCGGGTCGGTGAGGGCGACTGGCAGGTCTTCGCAGACCTGCGGATCTCGTCGCGACCGTGCGTCGGTGAGGAGTTCGAGCCGCTCCCGGAGGTCAACACGCTGCCCGGCCTCGAGCCGTTGCGCGCCTCGCCCTTCGCCTCCTGAGCGGAGTGTCCGGACCCGCCAGGGTCAGTGCTTGCCCTTGTGCTTGCCGTGCCCGTGCTCCTTCTCGGGCTTGGCCGGCGGCGGGGGCTTGCTCGCGGGCGTCGGGGTCGGTTTTGTCGACGTCGGGGTCGGCGTCGTGGACGTCGGCGTGGCGGGCGTCGACGGCTTGGTGTTGCTGACGGGCGAGGACGACGGCGTGCTCACCGGCGACGTCGGCGTGCCCGTGTCGCCGCCGCTGCCCGCGGCCATCGCCACGACCACGACGAGCGCCAGGATCGCGCCGACGGCTCCGATCACGCCGCGCTGGTGGGCGGGCACGGCTGCGAGCCGCTCCCGACCCGACGCGACGAGCGCGGCCGCGGAGGCGGCGGGTGCGGCGAAGGGCGCCGCGACAGATGCGGCGGCAGGCGCGGCGGCCGGTGCGGAGACCGGCGCCGCGACCGGCACCGGGGCGGTCATGACGCGGGTGGCGGAGGGGTTCGCGAGCTCGCCGAGTCTCCGTGCCACCTCGTCCGCGGAGGGCCTGGCAGCGGGGTCGGCAGCGGTCATCGCGCCGAGCAAGCCGGCCCACGTCTCGGGCAGCCAGTCGGGGACCTCGGGGTCCCGGCTCAGCCGCGCCAGCGCCGACTCGGTCGGCGACCCGGGGAAGGACCGCTCACCGGTGAGCACCTCGAGCAGCACCAGCCCGAGGGAGTAGACGTCGACCGCGGTGGTGACGTCCTCGCCACGCACCTGCTCGGGGGAGAGGTAGGCGGCGGTGCCGATCGCGTGACCGGTCTGGGTGTGCCGGACGGTGTCGCCGATCAGCCGCGCGATGCCGAAGTCGGCGATCTTGGTGCGGTCGGTGTCGGTCACGATGATGTTGCCGGGCTTGATGTCGCGGTGCACGACGCCCTCGTCGTGGGCGTAGGCCAGCGCCGCCGCCACCTGCGCGCCCAGCGCGGCGGTCCGCTCGGGCGACAGCGGGCCGTCCGCGCACACCCGGCCGAGGGTCCGGCCCTCGACGAGCTCCATGACGAGGTAGGGCCGCTCGGCCGTCGTACCGGCGTCGAGGACCATCACCAGGCCGGGGTGGGACAGCCGGGCCAGGGTCTGCGCCTCGGCGGTGAACCGCAGGCGGTCGTTCTCGTCGGTGGCGGTCTCGCGCAGCACCTTGACGGCGACGGGACGGTGCAGCACCCGGTCGGTCGCACGGTGCACGTCGGCCATGCCGCCGCGCCCGAGGACGTCCTCGAGGGCGTAGCGGTCAGCGATTACGACGGGGTCCATCGAGGCGGTCACTCCAGTCCGAGGGGCGGCGGTGCGCGCCCATCCTCCCAGAGGATCGCCGGTCAGCCGCAGGCGGCAAGGGCCCTGACGTCGGTGGCGCAGTTGAACCAGTAGCCGTCCACGCGCAGCGCCTGGTGGCGGCGCGAGACGACGATGGGGCCGCGGGTGCCCGCCAGCGCGGTCGCGAGGGCGACCGGGTCGTGGTGGTACCACCGCAGCGGCGGCTCGCCGGCGAGGACGATCTCGAGCGAGGAGCCCGTCTGGATGACGTCCAGCACGGCGAGGCACTCGGCGGCGGAGGCCTGCTTCCAGTGCGCCCAGTGCAGCAGGTGGCCGGGGTCGTAGGAACCGCAGCCTGAGGACGTCGGTGTGCGCTCGTCGACCATCATGTGTGCTCCCCCCAGAGACGGTTGCGGTCGTGTGACCCGGTCCTCGAAAGGTAAAGCCACCGGAGAGCCGCCACACCGCCAACACACGCGTCTTGAGGGAATCTGGAGGTTTCTCCTCACCCTGCCCGGTTTGACTCTGGGCCGTGGTCCGTCAGAGTGGATGAGGAACCTCCCCACTCGGACGGGAATCGACATGCCTGTGACCCACCGGCCTCGGTCGCGTCGGCGTACGGCGTTCTCCCTCGGGCTCACCGCGACGGTGGCCCTCGCCACGCTCTCCGGCGGCTGTGCCGCCACCGACCCCGACTCGGCGCCGACCTTCCACGACCACCCTCTCAGCCAGCACGCCCAGAACCACGCCCAGCACCACACCCAGCAGCACGCCCACGGCCGTGAGCACGGTCACCGCTCGGGACGGCAGGGCGGCGACGTCCGGTCCCCGCACTACCCCGTCAACACCGGCACCTTCTGGGTGTCCTCGCCCACGGACGCCTCGCGGCGGCTGCTCGTCGAGCCGGGCGCGGCCGGCCCAGCGACGGCCACCGTCTCGGTCGACCCGGGCGACCCCCGGCAGGTCTGGTGGGGCACGGGCGCCGCGCTGACCGACGCCTCGGTCGGCCTGCTGCGTGACCACCCCGACGCGCTCCGCGCGCTCTACGGCGCCTACGCCTCCGACGGCGCCCGCCTCAGCATGCTCCGCCTGCCGCTCTCGGCGACCGACTTCTCCCCGGAGCCGTGGGCGTGGGCCTGGGACGGCACCCGCCCCTCGCCACCCAGCCAGGAGACCGCAGCCGTCGACCTGCTCCGCGGCCAGATCCTGGGGCTCCGGCCCGGGCTCAAGGTGGTCACCGCGCCGTGGACGGCGCCGGCCACGATGAAGTCCAACCACTCCCTGCGCGGCGGCAGCCTCGCGGCCGGCGCCGAGACGGCGTACGCCGACCTGCTGGCCGCCCAGAACACCTGGCTCAAGAGCCAGGGCGTGCCCGTGTTCGCCACCACCGTGGGCAACGAGCCCGAGTGGAGCAGTGACTACCCCTCGATGCGGATGAGCGACGACCAGCTCGTGCAGGTCAGTCGCGCCGCGGGGCCGCGGCTGCACACGCTCGGCGTGCGGCTGTGGGCGCTGGACCACAACTGGTCCGACCAGGCGCACGCCGCGGCCTCGCTGCAGGGGGCACCCGCGGCCTACGACGGCGTGGCCTACCACTGCTACGGCGGCCGGCCGGACGCGATGGCCGCCGACCAGGTGCCGCGGATGGTGACCGAGTGCACCGGCACGACCGACGGCTGGGCCGGCACGTTCGCCTGGGACGCCCGCAACCTGGTAGCCGACGCGGTCACGGCGGGCTCGTCAGGGCTGATGATGTGGAACCTCGCGCTCGACGCCGCGCACGGGCCGGTCGACACGGGATCGTCGTACGGCTGCAAGAACTGTCGGGGCCTCCTGACCGTGACCCCGGAGGGGGTCACGCGCGAGCCGGAGTTCTACACCCTGGCGCACCTGTCCCGGGCCGCGACGCCGGGGGCACGGGTCGTCTCCTCGACGTCGACGCCGGGGCTGGCCGTGGCGGCCTTCAGGAACGACGATGGGTCGATCGGCGTGTTCGGCCAGAACGCGACCGGGACCGAGCAGGTCGTGCGCATCGAGGTGCAGGGCGGCGCGACGGTCTCCTACCAGGTCCGCGCCGGGGAGCTGTTCACCTACCGATCGCGCTGATCGGCGGTCCATCTCGTAGGCTCGAGAGTCGGCGTCGGACTGGCGCCGGAAAGGGATGAGGATTTCGTGTCGGACGCTTACTGCGACCTGTGTGACCTGCCACTGTCGACCTGTGTGCACGGGATGCCCGCGCCGCCGCCGGTCGAGGTGAAGCCCGCCGCCCGCACGAAGACGCCTCCGCGCGTCCCCGGCACCCGCGCCTCGTCGCCCGCCGCGGCCGTCGAGGCCAAGCCCGTGAAGGCCGACATCTCGGTGCGCCGCGCGGACGCGAAGCGGACCCCGCAGCGCTACTACCGCCACTACATCCTCGAGGCGCTGGTCGAGGCCGGCGGCAAGGGCTCGACCGACGACGTCCTCGCCGACGTGGAGCGGCTGATGGAGGACGTGCTCCTCGACGGCGACCGCGACAAGATGCCGACCGGCGAGCTGCGCTGGCGCAACGCCGCGCGCTTCGAGCGCAAGGCCATGCTCGACGAGGGCCTGCTGCTGCCCGTGACCCAGCCCGGCGTGTGGGAGCTCAGCCCCGAGGGCCGCTCGCTCGCGACCGACTGACCGACTGAACGACCTGCCGACCGGTCTCACTCCTCCAGGGAGCTGGCGTCCTCCGGGACGTCGACGCGGTGCTGCTGGAGCATCTCCAGCGGGATGAACTCCAGCGCCCGCTCGCTGGTGCAGCTCAGCACCACGGGCGCGGCCGCACCCGCCTGGTGCGCCTGCAGCCAGCGCAGCGCGACCACGCACCAGCGGTCGCCGGGCACCAGCCCCGGGAAGCCGAACTCCGGTCGCGGCGTCTCCAGGTCGTTGCCCACCGCCCGCTGGTGGTCGAGGAACTCCCGCGTCATCACCGCGCAGACCGCGTGCAGCCCGATGTCCTCCGGGCCGCAGCGGCAGCTGCCGTCGCGGTGGAAGCCGGTCATCGGGTCCGTGCCGCAGGGCTGCAGCTCGGCGCCGAGGACGTTGCGCTCCTCGCGCTCCTGACGCGGGTCCATCTCAGGCGAGACCCGCGATGTGGATGAGGTCGTCGAGGATCCGCTCGAGCTGGGCGACCAGCGAGAGGTGCCCCTCGTCCTCGAAGAGGTGCGGCTGGGCGGTCGGCACGTGCGCCGCCAGCCAGGCCCCGTGCGCGTAGGGGACCATCGCGTCTTGGCGGCCCTGCCAGATCGCGACCGGTACGTCGATCTCCGCGAGGTCGAAGCCCCACGGCGCCATGATGGTCAGGCCGTCCTCGAGCGCGCCGGCCACGCCCTGCGCGCCGGCGTGGTGGAAGGAGCGGGCGAGCTCCTCGGCCAGCTCGCCGGTGATCGCGGCCTTGTCCACCTCGGTGACCAGGCCGCCGAACGCCGCCGCGATCTCGTCGGCCGACGCCGCGAACATCGGTGGGTAGGCCCGCTCGAGCAGCGCGCGGTAGGCCTCGGGGCCGCGGCGAGCCGTGTCGTACTCCTCGACGTTCTCCGCCGCCATCCCCGCCGTCCAGTCCAGGCCCTCCGCGTCCGGCGGGGCAACGCCGGCCAGGGACACCGCGCCGCGGCACTGGTCGCCGAGCAGCGCGGCGGCCGCCAGCGCCCGCGGGCCGCCGCCGGAGTGGCCGATCGTCACGAACTCGTCGATCGCGAGGTGGTCGAGGATCGCCGCCATGTCCAGGACGTCGTCCTTGACCTGCGCCGCACCGACCGCCGGCCGTGGCGTGGACCGGCCGTAGCCCGGACGGGAGTAGGTCACCAGCCGCAGGCCCAGGTCCCGGGCGGTGCGGTCCCAGGCCTCGCTGTGCACGGCCGCGGACGGCGACCCGGAGTGGTAGAGCAGCGGGAAGCCGTCCGGCTCGCCGCCCACCAGCACCTCCAGGGTGCGGCCGTCGTGGGTGCGGACGTCGATGTAGCCGTCGTCGGTCATGCGTGCCTCTCCTCCGTGGTGAGCCGAGGCTACGACGCCCAGACGGCCGTGACCATCGGCAACCGGCCACCCGCCACACTGGATCCGTGCACGCCGAACCCCGACTCCTCGACACGCGGGTGCCCGCGCGACCGGAGGGCGCCGTACTCCTCCTGCACGGTGGCGCCCAGCGCCCCGGCCGGCCGCAGGTGAGCCCGACCCAGCTCTCCGTGCTCCGGATGATCCCGATCGCCCGTCGCGTGGCGCGGGCCGGACATGGGCGGTTGGCGGTGTTCCGGCTGCTCAACTCCCACCGCGGCTGGGACGCCTCGCACACGCCCGTCGACGACGTCGCCTGGGCGCTGGACCGGGTCCGCGAGCGGCTCGGCGACCTCCCCACCAGCCTGGTCGGGCACTCGCTCGGCGGCCGCGCGGCGCTGCTCGCGGGCCACCACGAGGGCGTCCGCAGCGTGGTCGCGCTCAACCCGTGGCTCTACCCCGACGACGACGCCGACCTGAGCGGTCGCCGGGTCCTGTTCGTGCACGGCACGGCCGACCGCATCGCCGCCCCCGGCGACGCCGCGCGGGTGGCGCGCCGGATCGGGCAGCGGGCCGACGTCGGGTACGTCGCGGTGCCCGGCGCCCGCCACGCGATGCTCCGCCAGGGTTCGTTCTTCGAGCGCGCCGCCGCCCGGTTCGCGACCGCGACCCTGCTGGGTGAGCGGGAGCGGATCCGGCAGTCGGACCCCGTCTCGCGGGTCCTGCACGGCGAGCAGTGGGTGACAGCTTGGTGAAAGGCCGGCTCGACCGCTGACGATGTCGGCATCCCGACGTACCCTTCCTCCCAGAGCCATCGGGGGCTTTCGGGAGGGCCTTCGTGGGGGAGGCCGAAGGAGGGGCTCGTGCGTCGAGCAGTGGTGCTGGTCATCGGAGCGGTCGTGGCTGCGGTCATGTCCGTGGGCGCTGCGTCACCGGCCTCCGCCGACACGACCGTCGTGGTCCGCGGCTTCGCCTTCCCCGACGCCTACAACAGCCTGGCCATCGTCGGCTGCGCCGGCCTCTACGACCGGGTCCCCGAGCCGATTCCGACCTTCCTCAGCCGCGGCGACGGCGCCCCCGCGGGCGAGCGCAGCCTCAAGTACGACCTCGCCGGCGGCAACGCCGTCGGCTCCCAGCACCGGGTCGCCTCGCTGGCCGCGACCACCGTCGCCGGCCTGTCGCTCGCGGCGCCGTCGGGCACCACCGGTGTCGCGTACGTCGGCTACCAGCCGCCCGCCGACCGCGACTCCGACCGGATCTGGGTCGGCCGCGCCGAGCTGTCCGCCGCCCCCGGTGGCTGGCGGCCGGTCGATGTCACCGGCCTGACCTACACGTGGAGCCACGTCGACGCCGTCACCCACGCGCCCGTGCCGCCGCGGGCCACCGACCTGCCGGCGCCCGGGAGCGCCACGGTCACCGACTTCATGGCCACCCAGGGCGGTGACGGCCAGGGGTTCTACGCGATCGGCTTCGGCTGCGACGGCAACCCGTTCAAGATCGACGCGCTGCGGATCGGCGGCCCGGCCGGCGTGACGACGTACGACCTCGAGGGCTACACCTCGGTCACGGACATCGCCGCCTCCGGTCCCTCCGTCGTCGTCGGCGACGCCGTGCGCCTCGACGGCACGCTGCTGTCCGGGTCCGGTGCGCCCGTCCCCGAGGGGCTGCTGGTGCTGGAGGCGCAGCCGTTCGGGGCCAAGGCCTTCTCGCCGGTCGAGGGGTCCGAGGTGCGCGGCGGCCACGCGACGCTGACCGTGCAGCCCACGACCCGCACCCTCTACCGCTGGCGCTTCCTCGGCAGCTCCTCCACCGACGCCAGCACCTCCGCGCCCGTCGTGGTCGACGTGACGCCGCTCGTCACCGCCGACCGGCTGGCCGACCGTGACGGTGGCGTCCTGGTCACCGGCACCATGACTCCCGCCAAGGCCGGCGTCGTCGCGACGCTGTGGCGCCTCACGGCCAAGCGCCCGGTGCAGGTCGGCTCGGCCCGGACCGACGCCGACGGCCGCTACGCCATCCCCGTCGCCGACACCCTCGGCGGCACCTGGCGCTACGTCGTCACCGTGCCCGCCACCGCCGGCAACCTCGCCGCCACGTCGCCGGCGCTCTCGATCGGCCCGCCCCCGGGGAGCCCGACCACGAGCGCACCCAGCCCGACCGACACCACCCGCTAGACGACCTGCTCCCACATCCGCTCGTTGGCCGAGGCGGCCGCGGTGTAGTTGTCCGCGGCGTCGGACGCGGCGCCGTGGAGCGCCCGCAGCGCCTCGCGCATCCGGGCGAAGCCGTGCTCCCACCGGGCCTGGGCGGTCAGGTGCGCGTCGGCCGCCAGGCCATCCCAGGTGCCGTGGAGGGCGGCGACCCGGGCGCCGAGGTCGCTGGCGATCGCCTCGAAGGCCGTCTCGCAGGCGTCGACCCGGGCCACGACCCGACGCAGCTCGTCGAGGTCGACCCCGAAGCCGCTCATCCGAGCCCACCCAGCCGTGCGGCGAGGCGCGTGGTCCGGTCGACCGAGGCGTCGTCCTGCCGGACCAGCCCGTCGTGGGCGGCCTCGAGGAGCTCGGCCATCCCGGCGAGGGCCGCGATGGCCTCGTCGGCGCCCTCGCACCACTCGGTCCAGGCCTTACCGAACGCGGTCGCGGCCGCGCCGGTCCAGGCGCCGTCGAGCAGTCCCGTGACGTCCCGGTCGAGCCGCCGTCGCCGCTCGTCGAGGTCGAGGGACGCGGTGCGGACGTCGGACACGCCCGTGTCGAAGGCGGTGTGGTCCAGGGCGATGGTCATGAGGTCTCCCGCGAGGTCGTCGTCACCGACAGCCTGCCCGGTCCGACGCCGCCGCCAACCCGTCCGGACCGCGCCTGTGGATAACCGGGATTCGGCACCGCCGCGGGAGGCGCGGCCATAGATTCCTCGCGCAGCCGTCCCGCGAGGGACACCAACTCCAGGGGAACAGGAACCACCACATGTCCGAGACAACTCCGTCCGAGGTCCCGACCGGGGACGTCGCCGCGCCCGCACCGTCGTACGGCGCTCCCATGACGACCCCCATGACCGCGCCGCAGGCCGGGATGATGCCGATGGGCGCCACGCTCGGGGCGCCCGGCAAGGTCCGCTCGACCGGCCTGTGCATCCTGCTGGCGATCGTCACGTTCGGCATCTACTCGCTCGTGTGGTTCTACAAGACCCACGACGAGATGAAGCGCCACTCCGGGCAGGGCATGGGCGGCGCGCTCGCCCTGATCCTGGCGTTCTTCGTCGGCATCGTGATGCCCTACCTGACCTCCGGCGAGGTCGGCGGCCTCTACGAGCGCGCGGGCCGCGAGAAGCCGGTCTCCGCGATGACCGGCCTGTGGTACTTCCCCGGCGTCTTCATCCTGATCGGCCCGCTCGTGTGGTTCGTCAAGACCAACGGCGCGCTCAACGACTACTGGAAGTCCGTCGGCGCCGCCTGACCGCACCGACACCTCTTGACCGCCCGTCCGGGGTGGGGCTCGCGCCCCACGTCGGGCGGGCGGTTCAGCTCTGGTCGTTCTCCTGCTCCTCGCGCAGGGCGGCCGCGGCCTCGGCGATGATCGCGCGCATGGCCGTCTCGGCGGCCTCGGCGTCACCGAGGCGTACGGCGCGGGCCACCTCGTCGTGCAGCGCGATCGCCTCGGGGTTCGGCCGGTGCGGCATCATCCCGTGGTGGGTCCGGCCGCTGAGGACCTCCTCCACGACGGAGTCCAGGGCGCTGAGCATCTCGTTGCCGCTGGCCTCCAGCAGCGTGCGGTGGAAGACCGTGTCGGCCAGCAGGTAGGAGTCCAGGTCGCCGTCGCGGCCGTGGACGACCATGTCGGAGACCGCCGCGGCCAGGATCCGGCACTGGTGCGGGTTGGCCCGCTCGGCCGCGAGCGCCGCCGCGACCGGCTCGATGCCACGCCGCAGCTCCGAGAGCGAGAGCAGCTGCTCGGTCCGGTCGTCGGAGTCCAGCCGCCACCGGATGACCCGCGGGTCGAAGACGTTCCACCGCGTCCGCGGCTGGATGGTGATGCCGACGCGTCGACGCGAGGCCACGAGCCCCATCGACTCCAGGACCCGGATCGCCTCGCGGGCCACACTGCGGGAGACGGCGTACGCCTGGCACAGGCCGTCGAGGGTGACCACCTGGCCGGCCGCGAGCTCACCCGACGCGATCCGGCCGCCGAGCGCGTCCAGGACGCCGGCGTGCTGGCCGAGCGACTGGCTATTCGAAGGGGTCGTCGTCACCCATACATCCTCGCACCAGGCCTGTGATGAGTGAAAGAACGGATAAATCTGAATCAAAGGGTTGCAAAAGTATGACTAATGCTTGCACCATGTGAGCGCAGCCACAGCCACAGTCATCGGCACCCGATCCGGAGGAACCCGTCATGTCCCAGCCACTCCTGGTCGTCATGGGTGTCTCCGGCTCCGGCAAGTCCACGGTCGGCGCCGCGCTGGCCCAGCGGTTCGGAGTCCCCTTCGAGGACGCCGACGACCTGCACCCCGCGGCCAACATCGCCAAGATGAGCGCCGGCCAGCCGCTCGACGACCTCGACCGCGAGCCCTGGCTCGAGCGGATCGGGGAGTGGCTGGCGACCCGGGCCGACGGCGGGGTCGTGAGCTGCTCGGCCCTCAAGCGGAGCTACCGCGACCACCTCCGCCGGCACGTGCCGGACCTGGGGTTCGTGCACCTCGAGGGCTCCCACGAGGTCATCGCCCGCCGCCAGGCCAGCCGCCCCGGCCACTTCATGCCGGCCTCGCTGCTGGCCTCGCAGTTCGCCACCCTCGAGCCCCTCGAGGCCGACGAGCGCGGCATCGTCGTCGACGTGGACCAGAGCGTCGACGCGATCGTCGAGCAGGCCGTCACCCGCATCACCCCCACCACCCCCGATGAGGAGAACTGATGTCCGCCCTGTCCGCCGTCCTGCCCCTGGCAGCCGCCCCGCTCGTCGAGCCGGTCGCGTCGGGTGCGCAGCTGATCACGGCCGCGCTCGTCGCCATCGCCCTGATCGTCGTGCTGATCACCGTCGCCAAGGTGCACCCCTTCCTGGCCCTGACCTTCGGCGCCATCACCGTCGGCGCGCTCGCCGGCCAGAACGTCCTGCCCAACGCCGACGGGCTCGGGGTGCTGACGTCCTTCGGCACCGGCTTCGGCGCGACCGCCTCGGGCGTGGGCATCCTGATCGGCCTGGGCGCGATGTTCGCCAAGCTGCTCGCGGACTCCGGCGGCGCCGACCAGATCGTCGACACGATCGTCGGGCACGCCTCGCCGCGCACGCTCCCGTGGGCGATGGCCCTGGTCGGCGCGATCATCGGCCTGCCGATGTTCTTCGAGATCGGCCTCGTCCTGCTGATGCCCGTCATCTACCTCGTCGCCCGCCGCGCGCAGGTCTCGCTCATCACCGTCGGCATCCCGGCGCTGGCCGGCCTGTCGGCCATGCACGGGCTGGTCCCGCCGCACCCCGGTCCGCTGACCGCGATCGGCTACCTCGGCGCCGACCTCGGAGTCACCCTGGCCATGGGCGTCCTCGTCGCGATCCCGACCGTGATCGTCTCCGGTCCGCTCTTCGGCCGGATCGCGGGCCGCTGGGTCGACGTACCCGCGCCGCACACCTTCGACGCCGACCGTGAGGCCGACGCCCAGCGTCCGTCGTTCGCGGTCACGATGTTCAGCGTCCTGCTGCCGGTCGCGCTGATGCTCGGCAAGGCCCTCGTCGACATCTTCATCGACGACTCGACCCAGACCTTCCGCCAGGTCTTCGACCTGCTCGGGACGCCGCTCGTCGCGCTCCTGATCGCCGTCGTCGTCGCGATGTTCACCCTCGGTCGCGGCGCCGGCATGGACCGCGCCCGGGTCAGCAAGACCCTCGAGGGCTCGCTGCCCGCGATCGCCGGCATCATCCTGATCGTGGCCGCCGGCGGTGGCTTCAAGCAGGTGCTGGTCGACACCGGCATCGGCACCCTGCTGGCCGACTGGGCCGCCGACAAGAACATCTCGGTGCTCCTGCTCGCCTGGGTGCTCGCCGTCCTGATCCGCCTCGCCACCGGCTCGGCGACCGTCGCGACCATCACGGCGTCCTCGCTGATGATCGGTCTGGTCGACGGTCTCAGCACCGGCGAGACCTCGCTGGTGGTGCTCGCCGTCGGCTCCGGCTCGGTGTTCTTCAGCCACGTCAACGACGCCGGCTTCTGGCTGGTCAAGGAGTACTTCGGGCTGTCGGTCGGCCAGACCCTCAAGACCTGGTCGCTGATGGAGACGATCCTGTCGGTCACCGGCCTGGTGTTCGTGCTGCTGCTCGGGATCGTGGTCTAGCCGGACGACGTCAGGGGGCTCGCCGCCGGTCAGGCGGCGAGCTCGTCCCGCGGCAACGCCACGATGGCCGTGTCGGTCGCCAGATGGACGACCTCGGCCGGAACCTCGGCGCTGCGGCAGGCGGCGTACAGGCTTCGTGCCCACGCCCGGTCATCGGCGGTGATCACGGCCGGTCCCGGGCGCGTGCGCAGGAAGGCGGCGCGCAAGTCAGCGAAGTGGCGCAGGACTTCGGCGAGACCGGACTCCCCGCCCGCGGACGGAGGGTCGGCGGCCTCGGTGATCTCGGTGAGCTGGGGCAGGGCCTCCCCGTCCGGGGTGAGGAACATCAGCCAGATGCTGTGCCCGGAGAACCCGAGGGGCTGCATCAGCGTTCGCCACGCCTCGTGGAGGTCGGCCTGGGTGTGGATCGGTGGTAGCTGCTTCATGCGGCCAGCCTGCCCCCGATCCGGATCGGACGTCGGAGGTCATCCACAGCCCCGGGCGGCGACGCTCCTCAGCCGCTGACCGAGCGGTAGACCTCGACGGTCCGCTCGGCGATCGCGCCCCAGCTGAACGCGTCGATCGCCCGCTGCCGGCCCGCCTTGCCCATCGCCGCCGCGCGCTCGGGGTCGGAGACGACCTCGTTGAGCGCGGCGGCGAAGTCGGCGACGTACTGGTCGGGGTCCAGCGGCGTGCCGGTGCCGTCGGTGGCCTGCTCGATCGGCACGAGCAGGCCGGTCTCGCCGTGCACGACGACCTCCGGGATGCCGCCGGTCGCGGTGGCCACGACGGCCGTCTCGCAGGCCATCGCCTCGAGGTTGACGATGCCGAGCGGCTCGTAGATCGAGGGGCACACGAACGCCGTGGCGTTGGTCAGCAGTGCGACGACGTCGGGTCGCGGCAGCATCTCCCGGATCCACACGACGCCCTGCCGGGTCTGCTTGAGCCCGTCGACCAGGGCGACCACCTCGGCCTCGATCTCGGGGGTGTCCGGGGCGCCCGCGCACAGCACGATCTGGACGTCGGGGGGCAGTTGCGCCACCGCCCGCAGGAACAGCGGCAGCCCCTTCTGGCGGGTGATCCGGCCGACGAACACCACCGACGGGCGGTCGGGGTCGACGCCGTGCGACCGCACCCGGTCGGGGTCGTGGACCGGCGCCCAGTCGTCGGTGTCGATGCCGTTGTGGACGACCTGGACCTTGCCGGGGTCGATGTCGGGGTAGGAGCGCAGCACGTCGTCGCGCATCGCCGAGGACACCGCGATCACGGTCGACGCGGCGAGGTAGGAGGTCTTCTCCACCCACGACGAGACGGCGTAGCCGCCGCCGAGCTGCTCGGCCTTCCACGGCCGCATCGGCTCGAGCGAGTGCGCGCTGATGACGTGCGGGACGCCGTACAGCAGGGAGGCCAGGTGGCCGGCGAAGTTGGCGTACCAGGTGTGGGAGTGGACCAGGTCGGTGCCGGCGCAGCCGTCGGCGATCGACAGGTCGACACCCAGCGTCTTGAGGGCCCCGTTGGCCGAGGCGAGCTCGGCGTGGTCGGCGTACGACGACGTCAGTGCCTCGTCGCGCGGCGCGCCGAACGCGTGCACCCGGGTCTCGAGGTCGGACCGGCGCCGGAGCGCCCGGACGAGCTCGGCGACGTGCACCCCCGCGCCGCCGTAGATCTCGGGTGGGTACTCCTTGGACAACACGTCGACTCGCACGTCGATGAAACTACCCCTGCCGGGCGACGGTCCGACAGGGCTAGCGTGCAGCCATGACCGCATCGCGCAAGAAGGTCCTGGCCATCGTCCTCGCCGGTGGAGAGGGGAAGCGGCTGATGCCGCTGACCGCCGACCGTGCCAAACCGGGTGTCCCGTTCGGGGGCATCTACCGCCTGATCGACTTCGCGCTCTCCAACGTCGTCAACTCCGGCTACCTCCAGATCGTCGTGCTCACGCAGTACAAGTCGCACAGCCTGGACCGTCACGTCACCCAGACCTGGCGGATGTCGACGATGCTCGGCAACTACGTCACCCCGGTGCCGGCACAGCAGCGGGTCGGCAAGCACTGGTACCTCGGCAGCGCCGATGCGATCTTCCAGTCCCTCAACCTGCTGCGCGACGAGAAGCCCGACATCGTGGTCGTGGTCGGCGCCGACCACGTCTATCGCATGGACTTCTCGCAGATGGTCGACCAGCACGTCGAGAGCGGCGCGGCCTGCACCGTCGCCGCGATCCGCCAGCCGATCGGGATGGCCGACCAGTTCGGCGTCATCGACGTCCAGCCCGATGACCCGCGCAGGATCCGGGAGTTCCTGGAGAAGCCGACCGACCCGGTGGGCCTGCCCGACAGCCCCGGCGAGGTGCTGGCCTCGATGGGCAACTACGTCTTCGACGCCGACGCGCTGGTCGAGGCGGTGACCCGCGACGCGACCGAGGCGGGCTCCAAGCACGACATGGGTGGCGACATCGTCCCGGCGTTCGTGCGCCGTGACCAGGCCGGCGTCTACGACTTCAAGGACAATTCCGTGCCGGGTGCCACCGAGCGCGACCGCGGCTACTGGCGCGACGTCGGGACCATCGGGTCCTACTACGCCGCGCACATGGACCTCGTCTCGCCGCTGCCGGTCTTCAACCTCTACAACTTCGACTGGCCGATCTTCACCTCCTACGGCCCGCAGCCGCCGGTGAAGATCACGCCGGGGGAGGACGGCCACGCGTCGCGGACGCTGGAGTCGCTGCTCTCGCCCGGTGTCGTCATCAGCGGCGGCTCGGTGAACCGGTCGGTGCTCTCGCCGGCGGCGTTCATCGGCTCCGGCGCCGAGGTGACCGACGCGGTGCTGCTCAACGACGTGCGGATCGGGGCGGGCGCGATCGTGCGCAACGCGATCCTCGACAAGAACGTCGTGGTGCCGCCGGGCGCGCGGATCGGGGTCGACCCCGAGGAGGACCGGGCCCGCGGCTTCGTGGTCGAGGACGGGCTCACGATCCTAGGCAAGGACCAGACCTACCCGAGCATCGTGCCGGCCTGAGTCACAGAACTCCCGCGGCCCTCGCCGGGGCGGCATAGGCCTCGGCGAGGGACGCGACGTTCTCGTGGGCGTTGAGCCCGCTGGGGTTCGGCACCACCCACAGCTCGGCGCCGGCCAGCGGCTCGGGCTGGCGGCCGGGGACCGCCTTCGGGTGGCCGAAGGCGGAGCGGTACGCCGTGATCCCGAGGACCGCGACGACCTTCGGCGTCCGCTCGGCCACCAGCCGCGCCAGGGCCTCGCCTCCCTCGCGCAGCTCGGCGCGCCCGAGCTCGTCGGCGCGGGCCGTGGCGCGGCGGACGATGTTGGTGATCCCGATGCCGCGGGCCCGCAACCGGTCGCGGTCCTCGTCGGTCATGCCGGCCGACGGGTCGACCGGGTGCTCGAGGATGCCGGCCTGCAGCAGGGCGGGGTAGAAGCGGTTGACCGGGTGCGCGAAGTGGGTCTGGGTGGCCGCGGTCCACAGGCCGGGGTTGATGCCGACGAAGAGCAGGCGCAGGTCGTGCTGCGCGGGGTCCGGGAGCAGGTCCGGCACCTCCGCGTCGCGGAAGGACTCGAGCTCGGCGCGGGTGAAGCGGGGCACCGCTCGAGCCTAGGTGCCGGGGTGGAACCTCGCTCCGGGCGGTAGCGTCCGATCACCATGCGACGAACTCTCGGAACCCTGTCCCTCGGCCTGGCCCTGGCCGCGTCGGTGCTCACCGGCTGCGGTGACAGCGACCCCGGCCTCGCCCCCGACCCGGCTGCGCACTCGTCCTCGGCCACCGACGGCGCGGCCTTCGAGGCCCACGTGGTGGCGCTGCTGTCCCAGACCGGGGCCGGCGGGGCGACCTCCACGCAGGCGACGGTGCTCGGCGACGACGCGGCGGTCGCGGACTTCGCCGGGCAGTTCACGCGGGGCTCGCTGGGCGACCAGATCCGCGCGAAGGCCGGCTCGGCCCGGCTCGCCGGCGACCAGACCCTGGTGGCGGCCGTCGTCGCCGTCGGGTGCGACGTACCTCCTGGGGTGACGGTGACCCCGGGCGCCGAGGGCGTGGTCATCACGCCGCAGAAGGTGGCCAAGCCGAAGATGGAGTGCTTCGCGCCGGTCACCACCGTCGCGCTGGTGGCGGTGCCGTCCTCGGCGGTCTGACCGCCCGGGGCCCTACTGGGGCTTGGTGTAGGTCACCTCGACGGCGTTCGAGACCCAGCGCAGGAAGCCGTCGGAGGGCACGTTGACCACCGGCGTCGTGCCGTCGGGCTTCCTGGCGACCATCGTGGTGGAGCCGCCGCCGTCGAGGTTGAGCGCCTCGTCGGCGCCGAGGCTCTGCATCAGGTCGGCGAGCTCGACCATGGTGGCGCCGCGGCTGGACTTCTTGCGGCCGTCGACGGCCACGATCAGGACCTCATGGGTGTCGCGGTCGATCCCGATGGCGGTGCGCGGCGCCTTGTACTGGTCGTCGAGGGCCACGTCGACGCCCTCGCCGATGAGGACGTGGTTGCCGCTGATCGCCATCTGCGGGTGGCCCTCGAGGTGCCACGACGCCGCGACCTTCTGACCCTTCTGGAGGTGGCCGAGCTGCTGGGCGCCGTGGCCGCGGCCGATGAGCAGCAGGCCGTTGATCGCGGTGTCGTGCGGCAGCTTCTTCTTCGTGGCCACGACCCGTCCGTCGCGGACCAGGACCATCCGTACGCCGGTCGTCTGGCCGCGGGTGACGGCGTACCCGTCGGTGCGGCCCCAGGCCCGCGTGTAGATGCCGATGCCGTCGGGGTAGACGAAGGGCGAGTTGAAGTTCGTGACCTTCATGTCGGGGTGGTCGGTGAGCTCGGCGACCATGGGCAGCTGCCCGACCTGGGGCACGCCCTGGGCGTCGAAGTAGAACGAGGCGTTCCAGCCGCTGGTGCGGCCGTGGACGAGGCCGGACTCGCGGTCGCGGCCCAGGCCCAGCGGCGCGCCGGTGTGGCCGATGTCGTAGAAGTCGCCGTTGACGCCGCCGACCGCCCGGTCGACCTTGAGGATGTCCGGGACCGGTGCCGTGGAGCGGACCGAGCCCTTCTTGGCGTAGTCGATCCGGACCCCCGGCGTCTCCCAGCTCACCGCGAGCAGGTGCACCCGCATCGGGCCGCGGGCGTTGGTCTGGACCCACTTCGTGTAGGTGACACCCGGGGCGACCTGCCAGCCGGTCGGGTCGGTCGAGGTGGTCGAGGCGCGCAGGAAGGACGGGAGCGGTACGACGGGCGTGCCGAGGCCGCCGCCGCTGGACGTGGTCGGGTGCAGGACCCGGTGGTCGCCGGTGGCAGCCTCACCGCCGGGCGACTCAGGGTGGCGGGGCTGGGCGAGCGCCGGACCCGCGCCCACCAGGGCGAGGGCGGACAGGGTTGCGGTGAGGGCCGAGATCGATTGACGCACGCACCTCAGGCTAAGTCGGCCACCCGTCCCGGACCGGGAGGTGGCCGCCGTGTCCCCGCGGCCGCTGCGACCCGCGCACTAGGGTGCGAGCCGTGGACCAGCCGTGGAACAGCTTCATCGAGGGTGACAACCTCGACGTGCTGCCGCGCCTGGGCGAGCCCGTCGACCTGGTCTACATCGACCCGCCGTACAACACCGGCAACGACTTCGCCTACAACGACGACTTCCGGCACGGCGACGCCCGCCGGACCCGGCATGCGGCGTGGGTGGCGATGATGCGGCCGCGGCTGGAGGCGGCGCACGCGGCGATGGCCGACACCGGCGCGATCTTCGTCAGCATCGACGACAACGAGGTGGCGCACCTGCGGCTGCTGCTCGACGAGGTGTTCGGGGAGGACAACTTCCTGGCGCAGGTGGTGGTCAACCTCAATCCCAAGGGCCGGCAGCTGGGGGGAGGGTTCGCGACGAGCCACGAGTACCTCCTGGTCTATGCGAAGGACGCGCGCCGGACCCACCTCGACGCGACCACGACCGAGACCGTCGACGAGCGCGACTTCCCGCTGACCGAGGCCGACGGGCGGCGCTACCGGCACCTGCCGCTGCGCAACACCAACAAGAAGTTCAACCCGACGACGGCGCGGACCCTGCACTTCACGGTGTGGGGCAACGCCGAGACCGGGGAGGTGCGGACCGCGGAGTTCGAGGGCGCGACCGAGATCAGCCCGGTCTTCGGCGACGGCCGGCCGGCGGTCTGGCGCTGGTCTCGGCCGCTGATGGAGCAGCGTCCCGACGACCTGGTGTGCCGGATCGTGCGCAGCAAGGCCGGGCCGCGGATCGACGTGTTCCAGAAGGACTGGCTGCACCGCGACGGCGGCCGCCGCAAGAAGCTGCGCACCATCTGGCTGGCCGAGGAGGTCGGCTCCACCGACACCGCCGTCGCCGAGCTGAAGGCGATCGTCGGGCACGTCTTCGAGTCGCCGAAGCCGACCGGCCTGGTCCGGCGGGTGCTGCGGACGATGCCCGACGACGTCCTGGTCCTGGACTTCTTCGCCGGCAGCGGTACGACGGGTCACGCCGTCGCGCTGCAGAACGCCGAGGACGGCGGCACCCGGCGCTGCATCAGCATCAACTCCGCCGAGCCCACGCGCGAGGGGTCCAACGCCCGCAACGCCGGGCTGCTGACGGTCGCCGACATCACCCGGGCCCGGCTGCGCCGCGTCGCCGAGACACTGGGTGGTGGGCTCGCGGAGCTGGGGTGAAGGATGGCCCCATGACCTCCACGCGCGTAGCACTCGTCACCGGCGGCTCCAGCGGCATCGGTGAGCAGACGGCCCTCGGGCTCCGGAAGGCCGGCTTCGAGGTGTACGCCGTGGCGCGTCGCGTCGACCGGATGCTCGCCCTGGAGAAGGAGGGCATCACGACGTTCGCGATGGACGTCACCGACGACGCGTCGATGGTCGCCGGGATCGAGCGGATCCTCGCCGACCACGGGCGGATCGACGTCCTGGTCAACAACGCCGGGTACGGCTCCTACGGCGCGGTCGAGGACGTCCCGATCGACGAGGCACGCCGCCAGTTCGAGGTCAACGTCTTCGGCCTGGCCCGGCTCACCCAGCTGGTCACGCCGACGATGCGCGCGCAGGGGTCGGGGCGGATCATCAACATCTCCTCGATCGGCGGCAAGTTCTACGAGCCGCTGGGCGCGTGGTACCACGCCACGAAGTTCGCGGTGGAGGGCTTCAGCGACAGCCTCCGGATCGAGCTGTCGCCGTTCGGCATCGACGTCGTCATCATCGAGCCCGGTCCGATCCTCACCGAGTGGAACGAGATCTCGCGCCAGAGCCTGACCGAGACCAGCAAGGGCGGCGCCTACGAGCAGCAGGCCCGCAAGGTCCGGGCCGTCCTCGAGCGCGCCGACGGCAAGGCGATGGCCAGCTCGCCGCGGACTGTGGCGAAGAAGATCGTCAAGGCGACGTTGGCCCGCAACCCCCGCGCCCGCTACCCCGTCGGCAAAGGTGCGGGCACGATCCTGCGTGCGCGCAAGCTGCTCCCCGACGGGGCCTTCGACGTGATCGTGAAGCGGACCTACCTCTAGACCCCCGCCGCCTTCTCCAGCGCGCCGACCTCGTCGTCGAGGAAGGTCAGCAGCCGCTGGAGGTGCGGGACGGTGCGACGGCAGCCGGTCAGGCCGAAGGCCATGTGGCCGTCGTACGACGTGCAGGTGATGTTCAGCGCCATCCCGTTGATCGGGATGGACAGCGGGTAGGTGCCGAGGAGCTGCGCGCCGTTCCAGTAGTGCGTGGTCTTGGGACCGGGCACGTTGCTGATGATCAGGTTGTACGGCGGCCGCACGATGCCCTGCATCCGCAGGATCGGCGTGAGGATGGCCGGGGCCTGGCCGAGCGCGCTCATGGCAAGGATCTGGACCGGCGTCATCGACGACAGGCCCTCCTTGCCGTCCTGCATCGACTTGTGGATGCGGGCGAGCCGGTCGGCCGGGTCGTGGAGGTCGGTGGCGAGCTGGACCATGACCGAGCCGACCGCGTTGCCGCCGTCGGCCGAGGCGAGCTGCGACTGCTTGGCGTTGAGGCCGACCGGCACCATCGCGACCAGCGGCGCCTCGGGGAGGGCGTCGAGCTCGATGAGGTAGGTCCGCATCGCGCCCGCGCACATCGCGAGCACGACGTCGTTGAGCGTGGTGCCGGTGGCCTTGCCGATGGCGCGGAGCCGCTCGACCGGCCAGTCCTGGGCGGCGAAGCGGCGGGAGCCGGTGATGCTCTGGTTGAAGATCGTGCGCGGGGCGTAGAGGGACAGCGCGGAGGTCTCGTTGCGCAGGCCCTTGCTCAGGGTCTTGACGAGCGCTCCCGGCATGCCGGCGGCCTCGGCGGTGATGCCCAGCGCCGTGCGGAGCGCCTGGACGGGGATGTCGGAGAGGCTCTTCTCGGCCTTCTCGACCGCCTTGGTGCCGGACCGCGAGGGCCGCTTGCCCCACGGGGCCGGCATGTTGCGCTGGTCGGGGTCGGTGCTGAGCACGCTCTGCAGCAGCCGCATGGCCGAGACGCCGTCGACGAGCGCGTGGTGGGTCTTGGTGTACATCGCGACCCGGCCGTCGCGGAGCCCCTCGATGATGTGGGCCTCCCAGAGGGGACGCTCCCAGGCGAGGCGGGTGCTGTGCAGGCGGGAACAGAGCTCGAGCAGCTCGCGGACCCGGCCGGGCTTGGGCAGCGCGCTGTGCCGCACGTGGTGCTCGATGTCGAACTGCTCGTCGGGCTGCCACACGAGCTGCCCGGCGGTGCCGAGCGACCGGTGCGGGTGCTTGAGGAAGAGCGGCGCGATCTCCTCGACGTCGCGCATCTCCTCGAACATCTCGCGGACGTAGTTGCGGCCGGCGCCCTCGGGCTTCTTGAAGAGCTGGAGGCCGCCGACGTGCATGGGCATGTTCCGGTTCTCGGCGAGCAGGAACGCCGCCGAGGTCGGATCGATCGGTGTGACCACGAGAACCCCGTTTTCGCTAGTAGCGACCGATCCTCGCGGTTGGGGGCCGGTTGCCACAAGGGCAACGACGGAGGCCCGGATCGGTTCCGCCACCAGCCTTCCACAGCCACCCTCACGGACCGCCTCCTCAACAGCCCGGCTCCTGCCCTCCGCCGGCCGTCCGCGGCGCCGCCTAGCGTCGAAGACAGGCCGGAACTCGCCGGCCCACGACCCTCGGGGGAACCCATGAACAGGATGCTCGGAGCGGCCCTCGTGGCCGCCGCCTTCACCGCCGGCAGCTTCGGGGCCGGCGTGGCCGCCGGTGCCGCGTCCGGCGGGCAGGACGCCTACAAGCCGTTCGCCGACACCATCGTCGACATCACCGGCGACAAGGTGCACGGCTTCACGATCAAGCGGTACGACGGCTCGGAGCTGAGCCCGCCGACCGACTCGGAGGCTCGGGCCGAGTGCCGCGAGTACGACACCGAGCTCGACCGCACGCGGTGCCGGGTCGAGACGCGGGTCTGGTACCGCGATCTGGGCCAGACCAAGCGCGCCCTCAACTTCGCCAAGCACGGCAGCTGAGCCGGATCGCGGGCGGACCGACGCGACCGGAGGGAGGTGACCGCGTGGCAGGATCTGCGCCATGGAGCCCGGACCGCTCGACCGCATGTGGAGCCACGGCCGGACCTCCCTCCGCGCGCGGATCGCCCGCTGGCAGTCCAAGCGCTGGCAGATCGCGCAGTGTGCGCTCGCCGCCGGCGCGGCCTGGTTGGTCGCCTCGGACCTGCTCGGCCACCAGACACCGTTCTTCGCGCCCATCGCGGCGGTGGTCAGCCTCGGCACCTCCTACGGGCAGCGGCTGCGCCGCGTCGTGGAGGTCACCCTCGGTGTCGCCATCGGGGTGTTCCTGGCCGACGCGCTCGTCAACCAGGTCGGCTCGGGCTGGTGGCAGCTGAGCATCATCGTCGCGCTGGCGATGTCGACCGCCTTCCTGCTCGACGGCGGCCAGATCTTCGTCACCCAGGCGGCCGTCCAGTCGATCGTGGTCAGCACGCTGCTGCCCGACCCGGGGGCGGCGTTCACCCGGTGGACCGACGCCCTGATCGGCGGCGGCGTGGCCCTGGTCGCGGCGACCGTGGTGCCGGCCGCGCCGCTGCGGCGGCCCCGCGAGCAGGCGGCGGTGGTGGTGCGGAAGGTCGCCCAGCTGCTGCGGGCCGCGGGCGAGGTGATGGTCGACGGCGAGGTCGAGCGCGCGATGGCGCTGCTGGCCGACGCGCGGTCCACCGACTACCTCATCCGCGAGCTGCAGGCCGCGGCCGACGAAGGCCTGTCGGTGGTGGCCTCCAGCCCCTTCCGGGTCCGGCACAAGGGCAACCTGCGGCGGATGGTCGAGCTGGTCGACCCGCTCGACCGGTCGCTGCGGAGCACCCGCGTCCTGGTCCGGCAGACCGCCGTCGCGGCCTACCACCGGCGCCCGGTGCCGTCGTCCTACTCGCTGCTCGCGCTCGACCTGGCCGACGCTGCCGACCTGGTGGCCGAGGAGCTGCAGGCCGACCGGATGGCTGAGGCCGCTCGCCCGGCGCTGCTCGCGATCGGCGGGGCCTCCGGCGCGGTCGAGCGCACCGAGGAGCTGTCCTCCGAGGTGGTGCTCGCCCAGATCCGGTCGGTGGTCGTGGACCTCCTGCTGCTCACCGGGATGAGCCAGATCGAGTCCACCGACGCCCTGCCGCCGCCACCACGATGAGGGCCCGGTGAACGACCGGCCCCCGGGCCAGGCGTGGGTGCTGCACGTCGACCTCGACCAGTTCATCGCGGCCGTGGAGGTGCTGCGCCGCCCCGAGCTGGCCGGCCTGCCGGTCGTCGTCGGTGGCCGCGGAGACCCGACGGAGCGCGGCGTGGTGGCGACCGCGTCGTACGAGGCACGGGCGTTCGGGGTCGGCTCCGGCATGCCGCTGCGCGTCGCGGCACGCAAGTGCCCCGACGCGGTGTTCCTGCCGGCCGACCGCGCGGCCTACGACGAGGCGTCCGCCGAGGTGATGGCGACCCTGCGGTCCCTGGAGTGGGGCGGCGTGCCGGTCGTCGTCGAGGTGCTCGGCTGGGACGAGGCGTTCGTGGCGGCCGGGTCGGGTGCCATGGGTGAGGGGGAGGGGGGTGGGTCCCCCCAGGCAGCAGCGGCGCTCGACCCCCGCGAGTTCGCCGGGGAGATCCGGGCGCGGGTGCTGGAGGCGACCGGGCTGCACTGCTCGGTGGGCATCGGCGACAACAAGCTGCGGGCCAAGATCGCCACCGACTTCGGCAAGCCCCGCGGGGTGTGGCAGCTGACGGCGGAGACGTGGTTCGAGGTGATGGGCGACCGGCCCACCGACGCGCTGTGGGGGATCGGCCGCAAGACGCAGAAGAGGCTCGCGGCGCTCGGGATCGACACGGTGAGCCAGCTCGCGGAGTCCGACGTGCGGGTGCTGGCGGCGGAGCTGGGGCCGACGATGGGGCCGTGGTACCACCGGCTCGGCCGGGGCGCGGACGCCAGCCGGGTGGACGCGACGCCGTGGGTGCCGCGGGCGCACGGCCGCGAGGCGACCTTCCAGGAGGACCTCGAGGACTGGGCCCGGATCGCCGAGGAGGTGCGCGCCCTGACGCAGCGGGTCGTGGCCGACATCGACCGCGAGGGCCGGCCGGCGGCGCGGGTGGGGATCAAGGTCCGGTTCGCGCCGTTCATCACGGTCAGCCGCAGCCTGACGCTTCCGGCGCCGACCAACGACCCTGAGGTGCTGGCCGACGCGGCGGTCGAGCTGCTCGACCGGGTCGAGCACGACCGGGCGGTGCGGCTCCTGGGCGTGCGGCTGGAGATGGTCGAGCCCGAGGAGGGCTAGCAGCCCAGCCCGACCCGGAGCTCCCGCACGACGGAGTCGACCACCGCCACCAGGTCGCCGCCGGTGGCGGCGGCGACGGCGCGCTGGCGCTGGTACGACGCGCCCCGCTCCGGGATCGCGGCCACGGAGGCGAGCTCGTCGAGGCAGCCGAGCCGGGCCGCGACCGGCTCCAGCCGGACCAGCAGGTCGGCGAGGTCCTCGGTGACCAGCCGCTCGGTGTTGGCGGCGTCGAGGACCACGATCGCGTCGAGGCCGTAGCGGGCCGCGCGCCACTTGTTCTCCTGCACGTGCCACGGCGGCATGGTGGGGAGGGTCTCGCCGGCCGCGAGGCGCGTGTCGAGGTCCACGACGAGGCAGTGCATCAGGGCGACGAGCCCGGCGAGGTCCTCGAAGGAGGAGACGCCGTCGCAGATCCGGTTCTCCAGCGTGCCGAGGTGGGTGGCCGGACGGACGTCCCAGCGGATCTCGGACAGCTCGTCGATGACACCCGTCACCAGGTGGTCGGTCGCGAACGCCTCGAACTCCGCCCACGTCGCGAACTGGAACGGCAGCCCCGCGGTCGGCAGCTGCTGGAACATCAGGGCCCGGTTGGAGGCGTAGCCGGTGTCGACGCCGGCCCAGATCGGCGAGGACGCCGACAGGGCGAGCAGGTGGGGGTAGTGGTTGAGCAGCGAGGACAGCACCGGCATCACCCGCTCCCGCTCGGGCAGGCCGACGTGCACGTGCACGCCCCAGATCAGCATCTGCCGGCCCCACCACTGGGTCCGGTTGATCAGCTCCTCGTAGCGGTGCCCCTCGGTGAGCTGCTGGTGGCTCCACGACGCGAACGGGTGGGTGCCGCCGCCGTACAGGTCCACGCCCAGCCCGTCGGCCACGGGCACGACCGCCTCGAGGGTACGGCGGAGGTCGGCCACCGCCTCGGGAACGGTCCGGCAGACGCCCGTGACCACCTCGACGGTGTTGCGCAGCAGCTCCTTGTGCAGCTTGCCCGGGTCGGGCAGCACCGGGCCGGCCGCGGCGAACAGGTCGGAGGCCGAGTTGGCCAGGTCGCGGGTCGTGGTGTCGACCAGCGCGAACTCCCACTCCACCCCGATCGTGGGCTCGAGGGAGCCGTGGAAGTCGATGCGCACCCCGCAAGCGAAGCACACGCGGGTCCTTGGGAACATGGCGCACATGCTGGAGGCACGCGCTCTGAACCTGACCCTCGACTTCTGCCTCCGCGTCGGCGAGATCCTGCTGTCCTCCGGCGCCGGCGCCGCCGACGTGACGGCCACCATGCAGTCGCTCGCCTGGCAGCTCGGGGTCCGCCACCCCGACCTCGACGTCACGTTCACGTCGCTGTCGATGAGCTTCCAGCCCAGCCCCGAGGAACCCGCGCTCTTCCAGATCCGGCAGGTCAAGCAGCGCGACATCGACTACGAGGACCTCACCCAGGTCGACCACCTGGTCCGCGACGTCCTCAGCGACCGCGTCGACCTCATGGAGGCCCGGGCCCGCCTGGCCCGGATCGTCTCCAGCGGCCACAACACCCCGCGCTGGGCGGTCACCCTCGGCTGGGGCGTGATGTGCGGCGGCGTCGGCCTGCTCCTCGGCGGCAGCGGCTGGGTGATCGCGATCGCCTTCGTCGCGGCCGTCTGCATCGACCGGCTCCAGCACGTGATGGCCCGGCGCCGGGTGCCGTTCTTCTACCGCCAGGTCGCCGGCGGCGGGGTCGCCACGATCCTCGCGGTCCTCGCCACCGCCACCCACCTGGGCGTCGACGCGTCCCTGGTCGTGACCGCCAACATCGTCATGCTGCTCGCGGGGATCGGGTTCATGGGCGCCCTCCAGGACGCCCTGTCCGGCTTCTACGTCACCGCCGGCGCCCGGCTCACCGAGGCGCTGCTGGCCACCGCCGGCATCATCGCCGGTGTCAGCGGCGGCCTCAGCCTCGGCTCGTTCTTCGGCGTCGAGGTGGGCCGCCTCGACCCCGGACGCGCGGACTTCAAGAGCGTCACGGTGATGGCCGTCGGGTCGGCGATCTGTGCGGCCGCCTTCGCGTTCGCGTGCTACGCCCCGGTCCGGATCATCGCGCCGATCGCGCTCATCGCCTCGGTCTCGATCGTGATCAGCCAGGCCATCGCCCTGCAGGGGTTCAGCGTCGCGTGGTCGACCGCGGTGGCGGCGTTCTTCATCGGTCTCGTCGGCTACCCGGTGGCCGGCCGGTTCCGGGTGCCGCCGCTCGTCGTCGTGGTCTCGGCCGTGGTCCCGATGCTGCCCGGTCTCTCGATCTACCGCGGCCTGGCGCTGCTCGCCGAGGGCGGCGCCAGCAGCTCCGACGGGCTGCTCGCGATGGCCGCGGCGGCCTCGATCGCGATCGCGCTGTCCTCCGGCGTGATCCTCGGTGAGTACGTCGCCCAGCCGCTCGGCCGCGAGGCGCAGAAGCTCGAGGGCCGGCTGGCCGGTCCCCGCCTCGTCGGGCCGCTCCGCACCCGCACCGGTCGCACGGCCCGGCGCTCGCGACGCCCGGACGCCGAGGTCGACAGCCCCTAGGTCACCGGGCGGCGAGCAGCTCCAGCCAGGCCGCGGCCGTCCCGTCGTACGGCGCCTCGCCGGCGGTGACCGCCGCCTGCACGCGGTCGCAGGACGTCATCGCGAGCCGGGCGACCTCGTCGGGGTAGCCGAACGCCACCCGGTGCTCGGCGAACTCGTCCTCGTCGTCGACCCACACCCGCCCGGTCGGCCCGCACACCACGTCGAGGTCGAGGTCGACGGCGCGCAGCACCGGTCCGTCCCAGACCGGCGGGGTCGTCATGTCGACGTACACGCGCACCGGCCCGCCCCGGGCGTGGAAGGTCGCCAGCCAGCCGCGCGACTCGTCGGGCAGGGTCGGCGCGGGCACCAGCCCGACCTGGTCGACCTGGGCGACGTACTCCGCCCCGGGGCGCGACATGAACGTGCCGCCGGGGATGCCGACCCAGTCGCCGTGGTGGTCGCTGCCGAGCAGCACCCCGTCGAACTCCCAGTGGGCACGATCGCCCCACTTGGTCATCACGAACCGGACGGCGTCACCGGGCTGCGGGCTCACGCCCGAGGTGTATCAGACGATCGTGGCCTTCGGCGGGACGACCTTCTGCGACACCTTCGCGATCACGTCCTGGTAGCGCGACCCGGTCAACTTGGCGAACGTGTGCAGCGCGTGGGCGTCCAGCCCGACCAGCACCCGCGCCTTGTTGCCGAGGATGCCCTTGACGATGATCTCGGCGGCCCGCTCGGGGGTCATCTTCGCGAGCTTCTCGTCGAAGAGCCGGGCGGTCGCCTCCTTGTCCTCGCTCGCGGAGACGCGGGCGTTGCGGGCGATCGCGGTCTTGATGCCGCCCGGGTGCACCGAGGTGACGCCGACGTGGTGGCCGGCGATCAGCATCTCCTCGCGGAGCGCCTCGGTCAGGCCGCGGACGGCGTACTTGGTCGCGTTGTAGGCGCTCTGCCCGGGCATCGAGATCAGCCCGAACAGCGAGGACAGGTTGACCACGTGCCCGTCGCCGGAGGCGATCAGGTGCGGCAGGAACTCCTTGGTGCCGTGCACGACGCCCCAGAAGTTGACCCCGACGATCCAGTCCATGTCCTCGTAGGTCAGCTCGACGAGGTCGCCGGCCAGCGCGACACCGGCGTTGTTGATGACCACGTTGACCCGGCCGAACTGATCGGCCACGGCGGCGGCGTACGACGCGAACGCGTCGCGGTCGGCCACGTCGAGGCGGTCGCTGCGCACCTCGCGGGCGCCGGCGGCCTTGACCAGGTCGACGGTCTCGGCGAGCCCGGCCTCGTCGACGTCGGAGAGCGCGAGCAGCGAGCCCTTCTGTGCGAGGTTCAGCGCCAGCGCGCGGCCGATGCCGGACCCGGCACCGGTGATCACGACCACCTTGTCGTCGAGCGTCTTCATACGGTCACTTCCTCACGGGTGGGGACGGACGGGGCAGGGGCTGCGGTCACGTCGTACGCCGCGACGTCGAAGGACGCCAGCAGCCGGCGGAACGCGACGGTGGTGCGGGGCCACAGGACGGTGTTGCGGCCGTGGTCGTCGAGGTACCAGCTGGCGCAGCCGCCGGTGTTCCACACGGTGCGCTGCATCCGGCGCTGCACGTCGGCGTTCCACGCGTCGGTGGCGGCGCGGGTGGGCTCGACGGTGCCGTAGCGGTGGGCCTCCATGGTGGCCACGGCCGCGCGGAGGTACTCCACCTGCGCCTCGATGATGAAGACCATGCTCGAGTGTCCCAGCCCGGTGTTGGGCCCGACCAGCATGAAGAAGTTGGGGAAGTCCGGGACGGTCGTGCCCTTGTACGCCGCCATGCCGGTCTCGCGCCACTGGTCGGCCAGGGTCGTGCCCGACCGGCCCGCGATGTGCTCGGTGATCGGCAGCTCGGTGGTGTGGAAGCCGGTCGCGACGACGAGGACGTCGATCTCGCGCTCGGTGCCGTCGGCGGTCACGATCGAGCGGTCGGTGACCCGGGCGATCCGGTCGGTGACCAGGTCGCAGTTCTCGGCGGCCAGCGCGGGGTAGTAGGTGTTGGAGATCAGGATCCGCTTGCAGCCGATCTCGAACTCCGGGGTGACCTTCGCGCGCAGCTCGGGGTCGCTGATGCCCTTGGCGATGTTGCCGAGCGCGAGCTTCTTGGCGGGCAGGGCCAGCTTCGGCTGCCGCGTGAAGCCCGGCACGTAGGTCTCGCGGCCCCAGTAGATCGCCGAGCGGTAGAGCTTCTGCAGGCCCGGCAGGTGCCGCAGCGCGGCCTTCTCGAGCCGGCCGTAGCGGCGGTCGTTGCGGGGCAGGACGTAGGGCGCGGTGCGCTGGTAGACGTCGAGGTGGCCCACGACCTCCTGCAGCTTCGGGACGATCTGGATCGCGGAGGCGCCGGTGCCGATCACGGCCACCCGCTTGCCGGCCAGGTCGACCGAGTGGTCCCAGCGCGCGGAGTGGAAGACCTCGCCGCGGAAGTCCTCGATGCCCTCGATGTCGGGCAGCTTCGGCTCGGACAGGCCGCCGGCGCCGACGACCAGGGTCGTGGAGCGGACCGTCTCGCGACCGTGGTCGCCCTCGATCTCGCTCACCCAGGCCCCGGCCGCGTCGTCCCAGGCGCCGGAGACGAAGGAGGTGTGGAAGCGGAAGCGGTCCAGCACGCCCGCGTCCCGGGCGACCTTCTGGATGTAGGCGTGGATCTCCGGCTGGGGGGAGAAGCTCATCGACCAGTCGGGGTTGGGCGCGAAGGAGTAGCTGTAGAGCTGGCTCGGCACGTCGCAGGCCGCACCCGGGTAGGTGTTGTCGCGCCAGGTGCCGCCGACGTCGGCGCCCTTCTCGATGACGAGGAAGTCGGTCTCGCCGTCCTCCTGCAGCTTGATCGCCGCACACAGGCCGGCGAAGCCCGCTCCCACGATCAGGTGCTTGACCGTGGTGGACTGGTCCGTGTCGAGGGTCATGCCCCGACGGTATTGGCGTTATTGAAAAAGTGTCAATAGGATGGAGGACGTGACGGCCACCACACCCACCGGGTCCCGGACCCGGCTCACGCCCGAGCAGCGGCGCTCGCAGCTCCTCGACCTCGGGGTCCGGCTGCTCGCCACCCGGTCCCTCGACGAGCTCTCCATCGACCTGCTGGCCGAGGAGGCCGGCATCTCGCGCGGCCTGCTCTATCACTACTTCGGCAACAAGCACGCCTTCCACGAGGCCGTCGTACGCCGGGCCGCCGACGACCTGATCGCGCAGACCGCGCCGCCGGTCGACGGCGAGCCGCTGGAGCGGCTGCTGGTCTCCGTGGCGGCCTACCTCGACTACGTCGTCGCCAACTACGAGGGCTACCTGTCCCTGGTCAAGGGCGCCGCGGGCGGCAACGACACCCTGCGCGAGATCTACGAGGAGGCCCGGTCGGCGCTGACGGACCGGATCTTCCGCGAGGACGCCCAGGGCACGATCATCCCCGACACCCCGGCCTCCCGGCTGATCGTGCGGGGCTGGGCCGCCCTGGCCGAGGAGCTCGTGCTGACCTGGGTGGTCGACCCGGCCGGGGTGACCCGCGACGAGCTGCTCGGCATCCTCGCGGCGTCCCTCCCGGCCCTGGTCGACGCCGTCCCCGGTCCTTCCTGACCCCGGCGGCTACACGACGCCGGAGGACAGGTCGTAGACGGTGACTCCGTCGACCGTCTGCGCCTCGAAGCTCGCCGCCACCCACGCGGCGATCTCCGACGAGGTGCCGCCGCCGGCGCCCGGCCCGCCGCCCCCGGGGCCGCCCAGGCCACCGCTCGCGATGAAGTAGTGGATCTGCCCGTCGGCGACGTAGGTCTGGAACTGCGCGAGCGTCGGGCTCGGGTCGCTGCCGTTGAAGCCGCCGATCGCCATCACCGGCTCCTGGCTGGCCAGCTGGTAGCCGGCCGCCGAGTTCGAGCCGACCGCCGCCGCCACCCACGTCCAGCCTGACGCGTCGGAGGTCAGCATCGCCGTGAGGGTGGTGCCGGGGGTGCTGCCGTTCAGCAGCCCGCCGGCAGCGCCGCCGGGGCCGCTCGAGCTCGTGGGCCCGGCCGTGGGGATCGACCCGGTGTGCGGGGTGGCCGCGGTGGCCAGGGAGTACGCCGTGGGGCCGGCCAGCGCGGCCACGATCGCGGTCGCGGCGACGACCTGCCCGACCCGGCGGGGGAGGTGCCGGACGCCGGCGAGCATCAGGGCGGCGGCGAAGCCGAGGGTGGCCACGACGTACTTCAGCCACGGGTGCCAGTCACCCGCGCGGTCGAGCAGGACGAACGCCAGGGAGGTCGTGAACGCCGTGGTGAACGCCAGCACGCCGGAGACGGCCAGCGAGCCGCGGCGCTGCCAGAGGGTGTGGGCGCCGATCGCGACCAGCGCCGCGACGGCCGGGGCCAGCGCGACGGTGTAGTAGGCGTGGAAGATACCGGCCATGAGGCTGAACGTCAGGCCGGTGACCACGAGCCAGCCCAGCCAGAGGGTCAGCCCCGCCTGGCGGTCTTGTCGGTCGAGCTTGTCGAGACCGCGGGCGAACCACAGGGCCGCGACACCGAGGACGAGCGCGGCCGGCAGCAGCCACGCGACCTGGCCGCCGATCTCGCTGTCGAACATCCGCAGCAGGCCGGTCGACCCCCAGCCGCCGCCCCCGGCGCCCCCACCGACCGACCCGGTCTCGTCGCCCGTGAGCCGGCCGAAGCCGTTGTAGCCGAGGGTGAGCTCGAGGATCGAGTTGTCCTGCGAGCCGCCGATGTAGGGGCGGGACGCGGCCGGCCAGAGCTCGACGATCGCCAGCCACCAGCCGCCCGCGGCGACCATCGCTCCGAACGCGACCAGCAGGTGCATGACCCGACGGCGCCACGGCAGGGCGGCGAACAGCAGGTAGACCAGCGCCAGCGCCGGCAGCACGAGGAACGCCTGGAGCATCTTGGTCAGGAACGCCAGCCCGACCAGCGCGCCGCCGAGCGCGAGCCAGCGGACCGAGGTGGCCTCGACCGCCCGCAGCGTGGCGTAGGCCGACCCGACGAGCAGCAGTACGAGCATCGCGTCGGGGTTGTCGAACCGGAACATCAGCACCGCCACGGGCGTCAGGGCCAGCACCGCACCGGCGAGCAGGCCGGCCGCGGCCGACCCCGTCGTACGACGGACCGAGGCGTGCAGCAACGCGACCGCGCCGACGCCCTCGAGGGCCTGCGGGACGAGGATGCTCCACGAGGACAGGCCGAAGACCTTGACCGAGAGCGCCATCGGCCACAGCGAGAGCGGGGTCTTGTCGACGGTGATCGAGCTCGCCGCGTCGGAGGAGCCGAAGAAGAGCGCCTTCCACGACTCCGACCCGGCCTGGACCGCCGCGGCGTAGAACGAGTTGGCCCAGCCGGAGGAGCCCAGCCCCCAGAGGTAGAGCCCGGCCGTGCCGAGCAGGAGGGTGGCGAGGCCGGTCCGGTGGGCGGTCTGGGTCGTCATGCCCCGACCCTCGTGGGCGGCGCTGGCACGCCCGTCGGGCGCGGCTGTCAGTCGCCTGTGAGGGGCAGCTCGACGCTCACGGTCGTGTCGCCGGGGCGTGAGTCGAGCGCGACGGTGCCGCCGTGGGCGGTCACGATCGCCTGCACCAGCGCCAGCCCGAGGCCGGCTCCGCCGGCGGCCGGACCGCGGGTCCGGGCCCGGTCCCCGCGGGCGAACCGCTCGAACGCGTGGGCCGCCAGCTCCGGCTCGAAGCCGGGTCCGTCGTCGTGCACGGCGAAGCCGCGCATCCCGTCGCGCTGGATCGCGCGGACGGTGACGGTGGTGCCGGCGGGGGTGTACTTGCGGGCGTTGGTGAGCAGGTTGGTCACGACCTGGTGGAGCTGCTGGCCGTCGCCTTGCACCTCGACTGCGTCGTCGCCGAGCTCGAGCCGCCACCGGTGGTCGGGGGCGATGACCCGGGCGTCGGAGACCGCCTCGAGCAGGAGCCGGGTCAGGTCGACGGGCTTGCGCTCCAGGGGCCGGCCGGCGTCGAGCCGGGCCAGCAGCAGCAGGTCCTCGACCAGCGAGGTCATCCGGCCGGACTCCTCCTCGACCTTGCCGAGGGCGGTGCGGACGGTGGACTCGTCGGGGCGGCGGCGGGCGAGCTCGGTGTAGCCGGCGATGGTCGCCAGCGGGGTGCGCAGCTCGTGGGAGGCGTCGGCGACGAACTGCCGCACCTGCTGCTCGCTGCGGTGCCGGGCCTCGAGCGAGGACTCGACGTGGGCGAGCAGGGTGTTGAGGGCGGCGCCGACCTGGCCGACCTCGGTGCGCTCGTCGGTCAGGTGCGCCGGCACCCGCTCGGTCAGGTCGATCTCGCCGGAGGCCAGCGGGAGGGCGGCGACCGCGTGCGCGGTGGAGGCGACCTCGTGGAGCGGTCGCAGCTGGCGACGTACGACGAGGAGGCCGGCGGCGGCGGCCGCCCCCGTGCCCAGCAGGGTGAGCAGGAGCTCCCAGCCGATCAGGGAGTTCACCGTCTCCTGCACGCTGGTCATCGGCAGGCCGGTGACGAGCAGGTCGCCGTCGGACGTGCCGACCACCTTCACGCGGTAGGCGCCGAACGCGGGCAGGCTCACGCTGTGCACGCCGCCGTCCTGGGGGACGCGGGCGAGCACGTCGAGGGCGGCGGTGGACAGGGCCTTGCAGCCGCGGTGCTCCTCGCTGAGCACGCAGCCCCGGGGGGTGGCGTTGCCGAGGTTGGCGATGAGGGTGCCGGGCCCCTGGTAGCGCGGGTCCAGCGGCGGCCGGGGGCCGGAGTCCTGGTCGTTGTCGTGGTCGTTGGCGCGCCCGATCGACGACTGGACGTCCCGGTCCAGGCGCTCGAGCAGGGTCGAGCGCATCGCCAGCGTGGTCGCGGTCGCGACCAGCACGGAGACGACCGCCACCAGCGCCACCGCGGTGATGACCAGCCGGGCCGTGAGCGAGGCGAGGCGGTCCCTCACGAGGCCGGCTTCAGGACGTAGCCGGCGCCGCGCATCGTGTGGATCATCGGGTCGCGCCCGGCGTCGACCTTCTTGCGCAGGTAGGAGATGTAGAGCTCGACGACGTTGGCCTGGCCGCCGAAGTCGTAGTTCCACACGCGGTCGAGGATCTGCGCCTTGGACAGCACCCGGCGCGGGTTGCGCATCAGGAAGCGGAGCAGCTCGAACTCCGTGGCCGTCAGCGAGATCTCCTCGCCGCCGCGGAACACCTCGTGGCTGTCCTCGTCCAGGCTCAGGTCGCCGACGGTCAGGACCGAGCTGGACGTGGCCTGCTGGGCCCCGGCCCGCCGCATCAGCCCGCGCAGCCGGGCCACGACCTCCTCGAGCGAGAACGGCTTGGTCACGTAGTCGTCGCCGCCCGCGGTCAGGCCGGCGATCCGGTCCTCGACGGCGTCGCGGGCGGTCAGGAAGAGCACGGGTACGTCGGGGTCCGCACTGCGCATCCGGCGCAGCACCTCGAGGCCGTCGAAGTCGGGCAGCATCATGTCGAGCACGACCGCGTCGGGCTTGAACTCCTTCGCCGCGGACACCGCCTTGCTGCCGGTGTGGGCGGTGGCGACGTCGAGGCCCTCGTAGCGCAGCGCCATCGAGATCAGCTCGGCGATGTTGACCTCGTCGTCCACCACCAGCACGCGCAGGGGGGATCCGTCGGCCCGGGTCAGCTCCATGCCCGCACTCTGCCGGAATTCGCTGTGCGTTTCCTGTGGGCGCTCTGTGCCGACCTCACGACTCCTGCATCGTTCCGGCACAGGATCCGCACAGCCCACCGACCCACGCTGGGCGGCATGAGCACCGAGACCGAACCCCGACCCCGTCGTACCGCCCGCCCGCCGCGCCCCGCCTCCGCGACCGCGTCCTCGGCCTGCGCGCCGTGACCGCCGTGTCGCTCGCCAGCCTGATCCTCGGCGGCGCGGGCGGCGCGGTGCTCGGCGCAGTGAGCAACGGCGGCGAGACCAGCGGGCCGGGTGGTGGCCGCGGGCAGTTCCAGCAGGGCCAGCCCGGACAGGTGCCCGGCCAGCTCCCGCCGGGCACCGCCCCGCAGCAGGGCGTGCAGCCCGACTCCAGCGGCGAGACGACGAGCGGCACCAACACCTGAGTCGGAACCGCGTCATGAGGGGCAGGGCCCGCCGTCCCACCGCCGAGTGCGGGCACGACGGGGGCCCGCACTCCACGTCTTTCCCGGCCGCGTGTGCCTGAGGACGCGACATGGCGCGTGCTGAGGCACACGCCGCGACGGTTCCGGGGCAGAATGTGGCCCGCGTGGCGTCCCTCCGCCGGCCGCGGGTGCGACGGGGGCCCGTACCTCACTGTCCCGTCACGCCCTCAGGAACCTCTCGATGCCCACGTACGCCCGGACCACGGTCCGGCTCCTCGTCCTGCTCCTCGCCGTCGCCGGCCTCACCGTCCCCGCGGCCTCCGCCCTCGCCGACGACCTCGCCCCGCCGGTGGTCACCTGGCCCGAGGTGACCTCGTTCAACCCCGACCACACGCCGTACGTCGTCACGGTCGACGACTCGGCCAACGACCCGGCGACCGACACCACGGTCCTGGTCGCCTCGTGGAACGGGCACACCCAGCAGCTCGCCGACCAGGGTGGGACCACGATCGAGTTCCTCCCGACCGACCAGGACGGGACGTACATCGCGGTCCAGCGGTGCGCGGCCGACCTGACGAGCTGCTCGGACACCGTCGCGGACACCACCGTCTGGCTCGTGCGCAAGCTGACGGTGACCGTCGGGAGCCAGAACGACGTCGGCCCGGGGCCCCAGGACGCGTGGCTCGACTCGTCACCCGTCTCGCCGGACTCGGTCGAGTGGCAGCTCCTCGACACGACCACGTCGCCGACGACCGTGGCGTCTCAGGGCACGAGCCCGGTGTCCGGGAACCACTTCGACTACTCCGTTCCCACGACTGGGTTCGACGAGCACGACCTCCGGCTCAGCGTCACGGCGGTCAGTGACACCGACCAGTACGGGCACCTGGAGGGGACGAGCCTGTTCCGCCCGGTCACGCCGCACACGCGCCCGCCCGGGGTGCGCCTCGAGCTCGACAGTCCCGCGCTCTACTGGGCCCAGGACGGCTACGCCGACGAGGTCCGGATCACGATCCGCTCCGGCACGGGGCAGCGCCTCCGACTCGACGTCGTCGCTCCCGACGGCACCGTGCTGCGCTTGCCCGCCAGGCACACGATCAGGCGCGTCGACCGTGAGGTCTTCAGCGGCTCCGACGGCGACGGCGGCCACCTACCCAACGGCGTCTACACCGTCCGCGCGACGGTCGTCGACTACTGGGGCAACGTCGCGGAGGCGTCTGCCCCGCTGAAGATCTCCGACCGGCACGCCGTCTGGAAGACGTGGACCCACACCTACACCGCCCAGCGCGCGCTGGTGCGTGAGAACCCCGGGGCGTGCAGCACGATCTCCCACCACCCGTCGTACGGCTGGAAGGGCGGTCTCGGCCTCTACTCGCAGACGACGTGCAAGCGCACGGCCCAGAGCTTCGCGATCGCTGTCAACGCCGTCCCGTTGCCCACGGCGGTGGCCTACGACAAGCTCCGGGTCTCGGTGTACGGCGGCGCCCCGCGCGGGACGACGCACCCCTACGTCGTCCTGGGCTACTACCGGTCCAAGGACGGCAGCTTCGTCGACCGTGCGCAGTTCGACGGTGCCCTCGGAACGCACCGCGGCCTGGTCGCGGGCAATAGGGTGGTGTGGGGCGTCGCGGACTCCGAGCCCACGTTCTACTGGTCGCTCGGCCTCGACGAAGGCAGTCGCTGGGAGGTGCGCGACTACACCGTCAGCGCCCGGATCCAGGTGCTGCGCTAACCCGTTCGCCCGCGCGAGGGCCGCGCGGGCACAATGGCGCCCACCATGTCCACGCAGCCCGATCAGTCCCCTCAGCAGGGCGCGCCTGCGGCTGAGCTGAAGATCGTCTACCCCGACGAGCTGCCGGTCTCGCAGCGCCGCGACGACATCGCCAAGGCGATCCGGGACCACCAGGTCGTGATCGTGGCGGGGGAGACCGGGTCCGGCAAGACGACCCAGCTCCCGAAGATCTGCCTCGAGCTGGGGCGGGGCGTGGCCACGAAGGGCCGCGACGGGCGACGTACGGGCGGGCTGATCGGGCACACCCAGCCGCGCCGGATCGCGGCCCGGTCGGTGGCCGAGCGGATCGCGTCGGAGCTGGGGACCGAGCTGGGGGACCTGGTCGGCTACCAGGTCCGCTTCACCGACCGGACCTCGCGCAGCAGCCGGGTCAAGCTGATGACCGACGGCATCCTGCTGGCCGAGCTCCAGCGCGACCGCAAGCTGCTGAAGTACGACACGATCATCATCGACGAGGCCCACGAGCGGTCCCTCAACATCGACTTCCTGCTGGGCTACCTGCGCCGGCTGCTGCCGCAGCGTCCCGACCTCAAGCTGATCATCACCTCGGCGACCATCGACCCCGAGCGGTTCGCCCGGCACTTCTCGGTCTCGGCAGGCGACAACGGGGAACCGCAGCCGGCGCCGATCATCGAGGTGACCGGCCGGACGTACCCCGTCGAGATCCGCTACCGGCCGCTCATGGAGCTGCCCGAGGAGGACGAGGAGGGCGAGGCCGTCACCCGCGACCAGACCGAGGCGATCTGCGACGCGGTCAAGGAGCTCGCGGCCGAGGGACCCGGCGACATCCTGGTGTTCCTGCCCGGCGAGCGGGAGATCCGCGACACCGCCGACGCGCTCTCCGACCTCAACCTGCGCAACCCGCTCGAGGTCGTCCCGCTCTTCTCCCGGCTCAGCGCCGCCGAGCAGCACAAGGTATTCGCCCCGCACACCGGCCGCCGGGTCGTGCTCGCCACCAACGTCGCGGAGACGTCGCTGACGGTGCCGGGGATCCGGTACGTCGTGGACACCGGCGTCGCGCGCATCTCGCGCTACTCCGTGCGGACCAAAGTCCAGCGACTCCCGATCGAGCCGATCAGTCAGGCCTCGGCCAACCAGCGCTCGGGCCGGTGCGGCCGCGTCGAGGCCGGCATCGCGATCCGGCTCTACTCCGAGGAGGACTTCGAGGCCCGCCCGGAGTTCACCGACCCGGAGATCCTGCGCACCAACCTGGCCTCGGTCATCCTCCAGATGACCTCGCTCGGGCTGGGCGACATCGCGCGGTTCCCGTTCGTCGAGCCGCCCGACAAGCGCAACGTCACCGCCGGCGTGCAGCTGCTCGAGGAGCTCGGCGCGGTCTCGACCGGGGGGCCGGCGGACCGGCAGCGCCTGACCCGGCTCGGCCAGCGCCTGGCCCGGCTGCCGATCGACCCGCGGCTGGGCCGGATGGTGCTGGAGGCCGAGCGGCTCGGCTGCGTCAGGGAGGTCATCGTGATCGCCGCGGCGCTGTCGCTGCAGGACCCGCGCGAGCGGCCGGCGGAGCAGCAGGCCCAGGCCGACCAGCAGCACGCGCGCTTCAAGGCCGAGGACAGCGACTTCCTGACCTGGCTCAACCTGTGGCGCTACATCAAGGAGCAGCAGCGCGAGCTGTCCAGCAGCGCCTTCCGCCGGATGTGCAAGCGCGAGTACCTCAACTACCTGCGGGTCCGGGAGTGGCAGGACTTCGAGTCCCAGCTGCGCCAGGTCTGCAAGGAGATGAAGGTCGAGGTCGGCCAGCCCGCCGACGTACCTGACGCCGACGGCATCCACCAGGCCCTCCTGTCCGGGCTGCTCTCCCACATCGGCCTGCTCGAGGAGCGGGTCTCGACAGGCTCGACCACCGGAGGAAGCGGCGGCGGACGGCGCCCGATGCGGGAGTACCTCGGCGCCCGCGGCGCGAAGTTCGCGATCTTCCCCGGCAGCGGCCTGGCCCGGAAGAACCCCCAGTTCCTGATGGCCGGCGAGCTCGTCGAGACCAGCCGTCTCTGGGCCCGCCAGAACGCCGCGATCAAGCCCGAGTGGGCCGAGCGCCTCGGCAGCCACCTCGTCAAGCGCACCCACTCCGAGCCGCACTGGTCGAAGAAGCGGGCGGCGGTGATGGCCTACGAGCGGGTCACGCTGTACGGCGTACCGCTGGTCGCCGACCGGCTGATCAACTACGGCAACGTCGACAAGGCGCTGGCCCGCGAGCTGTTCATCCGGCACGCCCTCGTCTACGGCGAGTGGAGCACGCGTCACCGGTTCTACGCGAAGAACCTCCAGCTGCTCGAGCAGGCCGAGGAGCTCGAGCACCGGGCCCGCCGCCGCGACATCGTGGTCGACGAGCACACCCTCTTCGACTTCTACGACGCCCGCGTCGGCGCCGACGTGGTCGGCGGCGCGCACTTCGACCAGTGGTGGAAGCGCGAGCGCCAGAAGAACCCCGAGCTGCTCACCTTCGACCCCTCGATGCTGACCCACGAGACGGCCGAGGAGATCCGGCGCTCGGACTACCCCGAGGAGTGGGTCAGCGGCGCCGGGGAGGGGCTGACCTTCCCGATCAGCTATCACTTCGAGCCCGGTGCGGCCGAGGACGGCCTGACGATCGACGTCCCCGTGGCGACCCTCAACCGGGTCGCGGCCGACGACTTCTCCTGGAACGTCCCCGGCCTGCGCGAGGAGCTCGTCACCGCGCTGATCCGCAGCCTCCCGAAGAACCTCCGGGTCAACTTCGTGCCCGCCCCCAACCGGGCCCGCGACTTCCTCGCCGCCGTCCCGGCGGGGGAGGAGCCGCTCCTCGACGCCCTCGAGCGGCACTTCCGCTCCACCACCGGCGTCGTCGTGCCGCGCGAGGCGTGGGACTGGGCGAAGGTCCCCGAGCACCTGCGCCCGACCTACCGGGTCGTGGACGAGGACGGCACGGAGCAGGCCCGCGGCAAGGACCTCGAGGCCCTCAAGGAGCCGCTCCGCCCGAAGTTCGCCCAGGCGATGGCCGAGGTCGCCGCCGACAGCGGCATCACCCGCACCGGCGAGACCGCGTGGGTCTTCGGCACCGTCGAGGGCTCCTTCACGCAGAAGCGCGCCGGCCACGAGGTGCGTGGCTTCCCGGGCCTCGTCGACGAGGGCGCCACCGTGGGCCTCAAGGTCTTCGGGTCCGCGTCCGAGCAGGAGGCGCAGCACCGGCTCGGCGTGCGGCGACTGCTCCTGTTGACCACGCCCTCTCCGGTCCGGAAGGTCCTGGACGGGCTCGACAACGCCCAGAAGCTGGGCCTCGCCGGGTCGCCCTACGCCTCGGTCGCCGAGCTGCTCGACGACTGCCGGGCCGCGGTCGTCCAGGCCACGATCGACGCCCGCCCGGCGGTCCGCGACGAGGCCGCGTTCGAGGCGCTCCGGGTCGCGGCCGCGGCCGACCAGGAGGCCCACCTGCGCGCGGTCATGCAGGACCTCATCGAGGTGCTCGCGGCCTGGCGGCACACCGAGAAGTCGCTGTCCGGCCGGGCCGACATGGCCCAGCTGCCCGCGCTGACCGACATGCGCGCCCAGCTCGGCCGCCTGGTGCACCGCGGCTTCGTCGGCGAGGCCGGCACCGCCCAGCTGCGCCGCTACCGCGTCTACCTCGCGGCGATCGACGTACGCCGCGAGAAGCTGGACGGCGGCGGCAACGCGGTCAACCGCGACCGCCAGCTGATGGACCAGATCGCCGACCTCCAGGACGCCTGGCTGCACCAGCTCGACGCGCTCCCCGACGGGCGACCGCCCGGCGCCCACCTGCGCCAGGTGCGCTGGATGCTGGAGGAGTACCGCGTCTCGCTGTGGGCCCAGCACCTCGGCACGCCCTACCCCGTCTCCGACCAGCGGCTGCGCAAGGCGCTGGCGGGCGGGTCGTAACCTGACGTGGTGACCGATCGCCCCCACCACCGCCCGATGACGCCGGGCGCCGGCTTCTTCGACGACATCGTCGGAGGCGACGACCCGGCCCTCATCTCCGAGGCTGCCGACCGGGCCGCGTCGCTGCTGGTCCGGGGCGCTCGGGAGGCCGGCGACGCGGAGGTCGCCGAGCGGCTGCTGCACCTCGCCGACACCGAGGGCATCGAGGCGATCGCGGAGGTCTGGTCGGGCTCGCCCGCCGACTCGCTGGCGGGCTGCTTGTGGCGGCTCTACCTGCTGCGCTCCTGGGTGTACGCCGACCCGGTCGGTGTGGCCCGCGAGTTCGAGGCGGGCCGGGTGCGGGCGCAGGTGGCGCGGGTGGTCGCCGGCGTGGCCGACCCGCCGGGTCCCGACGAGCTCCGGGCGATGGCCGACGACGTGCTCCGCGGGATCGCGCGCAGCGACTTCGCCGACGTGCTGCTCCGGGCCTCCGCCTTCGCGCGCGTCGTGGCGACCGGCCGGGCGAGCCTGCCCGGCTCGTCGGCCGCCGAGGTCCAGCGGATGCTGGTGCTGGCCGAGCAGCTCGAGGCCGCGGGGCACGCCGAGATGCGCCACCGCCTGCTGTAGCTCAGGGGGAGCCCGTCTGAACCAGGCGACCGACGTCACGGCGTTTGATGTGACCCTGCCTTGGTCGGTCGTTAGACTCTCCCCCAGAGTGCGCCGGGCCGCGGCAGCCCCGGGTCCCAAAATAAGCCGCTACGAGCGGCCACGCGCCGTGAGGCGCTCCCGGTCCGGCGCACTCCTAGTCTTGGGCCTTGTGCGATCACTTCTCCGCCGGCTCACCCGTCGCCGTCGCGACGCCGTCTCCTACGCGCCCCGGGCCGACGGCCGCCCCGACCCGGGCGAGGTCGTGTGGGCCTGGGTGCCCTACGAGGAGGACGCGAGCCGCGGCAAGGACCGGCCGGTGCTGCTGGTCGGGCGCCGCGGACGGCAGTGGCTGGGCCTGATGCTGACCAGCAAGGACCACGACCGCGACGCCGCGGATGAGGCCCGGTGGGGCCGGGCGTGGATGGACGTCGGCACCGGCGCGTGGGACCGGGAGCGCCGCCCCAGCGAGGTCCGCCTCGACCGCCTCATCGTGCTCGACCCCGCGGGCATCCGGCGCGAGGGCGCGGCCCTGGACAGGGCGGTCTTCGAGCGCGTCGTCGTCGAGGCGCGCCGCCTGCACGCGTTGCCCTGACCGCTACGGTCGTCCGGTGATCACTCGACGCCTCGGCACCCGCACCGTCAGCGCGATCGGGCTCGGCGGGATGCCGCTGTCCCGGCCCGGCCGGGACGGCAGCCTCCCCGACCGCGAGCGCGCGATCGCCACGGTGCACGCCGCCCTCGACCTCGGGGTGACCCTCATCGACACCGCCGACTGCTACGGGCCCGACGACCACCCCACCGACGAGGGCCTGGGCCACAACGAGGAGGTCATCGCGGAGGCGCTCCGCGGCCGCTCCGAGGAGGTCCTGGTCGCGACGAAGGGCGGCATCCGCCGCGACGGCGCCGACTGGCCGGTCGACGGCCGCCCGGCCTGGCTGCGTCAGGCCGTCGAGGGCTCGTTGCGCCGCCTGGGCGTCGACGCGATCGACCTCTACCAGCACCACCGCCCCGACCCGGCCGTCCCCTACGCCGAGACGATGGGCGCGATGAAGGAGCTGTACGACGCCGGGCTGGTCCGCGCGGTCGGCATCTCCAACGCCGACCCCGGCCAGATCGCCGAGGCCCACGCCGTGCTGGGCGACGCGCTGGTCAGCGTGCAGAACGAGTTCAGCCCGGCCTTCCGCACCAGCCTGCCCGAGCTCGAGCTGTGCGCCCGGCTCGGCCTGGCGTTCCTGCCCTGGAGCCCGCTGGGCGGCATGCAGGACGCGGCCGGCCTCGGGTCGACCCACGCGGCGTTCGAGGAGGTCGCCCGCGCCCACGGCGTCAGCCCGCAGCAGGTCTGCATCGCCTGGATCCTTGCGCAGGGCGACCACGTGGTGCCGATCCCGGGCGCCAGCCGGCCGGCCTCGATCCAGGACTCGGCGGGCGCCGTGCACCTCCGGCTGACGCCCGAGGAGCTGGCCCGCCTCGACGCGTCAGGCGAAGGTGCGTGAGATCCGGCGGACCGCGGCGCGGGCCGGGTCCCAGTCGGCGGGGTAGGTCGTGGTGTCCGCCGCGATCTCGATGATCGAGAGGAACCGGCCCTTCCACACCATGCCGAAGCCACTCGCCAGCGCACGGCCGGACTTCGGGCCGAACGCCGACCGGTAGGCCTCGCCGAGGCCCCGGTGGGTGGCGACCTGCACGATCGGGCCGACCTTCGTGCGCGGGAAGTCCAGGCGCTGCGCGCAGTCGTTGCGCCACGCCGTCAGCACGCCGTGGGCGCGGGCGGCGGAGACCTTGTCGGCGAAGCGGGCCACGACCTGGGTGGCACGCAGCGTGCCGCCGCCGTCGTAGTCGCGGAGCACGGCGCTGACCGCGCCGATCGTCTCCAGCGACGTCTTCTGGCAGGCGCCGACGGGACGCTCGTCCTCGGCGCCGTTGCGGACGATCCGCCACGAGCCCTTGCTGACCACCGGCATGGCGCGCGCCGTCAGCAGGTGCGCCCCCATCGTGGTGGGGCGCGGGTCGCCGGGGCTGAACAGCGAGGCGACCTTGCCGCCGTCCTTGCCGCCGTCCTGGTGCCGGGGCTTGCTCAGGCCGCCCTTGCCGCCGCCGGTGCCCTGAGCCGGTGGCTCGCTGGGCGGGGGCGTGGCCGGCTGGGCGCGGTGGTGGCGCGGGGCCCCGATCGCGTGGTCGGCCGAGGTCGTGGGGTCGTCGGAGCCGCAGCCGCCCAGCAGGAGGACGAGGGCGGTCAGCGCGACGGGGACTGCGTGGGGAAGGACGCGTGGCACAGCGTTCATGGTAAAGATCACGGTCGTGGTTCACGGCTCGACGCGCGCAAGGAGTGCCCGCCCAGTCGATAGGGTGGGCACGGCCCCGGGCACGTCCTTCCGGGCCCGACGTCGTCCATCGAAAGGGGTGCTGGTGCGCGTGCGCGGTCCCGTCCTGGCTCTGGCCCTCGCCGCCAGCCTGGCCCTCGCCGGCTGCGACTCGGGCACCCAGCAGCCCGCGCCCAGCCCGATCAGCGCGACGCCCAAGACGCCCCTGGAGTTCGGGGTCTACGGCCCCGCCGACGAGATCTCGGCCTTCCAGGGGGTCGCGGACAACTACAACTCGCTCTCGCAGGACAGCAAGGTCGAGGTCCGCTCGTGGCCCGACCACGACGGCCTGATCCGCGCGATCCGCAGCGGCGACGACATCCCCGACGTCTTCATGGTCTCCCGCGGCGACCTCGCCTGGCTGCAGGAGCAGGGCCTGACCCAACCCGTCGACGCGATGCTCGACGAGCGCGGCGTGGACTTCGGCGACGGCTACTCCCGCGAGGCGCTGCAGGCCTTCAGCTCCGACAACCGTCTGCAGTGCATGCCCTACGGCGTCTCGCCGATGGTGATCTTCTACAACAAGGAGCTCATCGACTTCGACACGATGATCGCGCGCGGCCTCGACGCCCCCGACATCAGCCAGGGCGCCACCAAGTGGACCTTCGACCAGTTCGCCGCGGCCGCCGAGTTCGCCACCCGCCCCCGCAAGGGCACCCACGGCCTGTACGTCGACCCGACCCTGCGCGGCCTCGCGCCCTTCATCTACAGCGGCGGCGGCAAGCTCTTCGACGACGACAACCAGCCGACCTCGCTGGCGTTCTCCGACGGCGACACCCAGGCCGCCCTCGAGCGGACCCTGGAGCTCCTGCGCGACCCGCACCTCACGCTCAGCAAGAGCGAGGTCGAGCGGGCCACGCCGCTGAAGTGGTTCGAGCGCGGCAAGCTCGGGATGATCGAGGGCTTCCGCTCGCTCGTCCCCGAGCTGCGCCAGGTGCAGGGTCTGGAGTTCGACGTGATGCCGATGCCCGTCCTCGACAGCTCCGCGACCGTCGGCGACATCACCGGCCTGTGCATCTCCAAGGACGCCGCCTCCACGCCCGAGGCCGCGGACTTCCTCGTCCACGCCCTGTCCGCGCAGTCCGTGGGCCGGGTGACCCATGCCGGATACCTCGCCCCGGCCAACCTCGACGTCGCCCTGTCCGACGTCTTCCTGCAGCCGGGCCGGCTCCCCGCGCACAGCAATGTCTTCAACACCGCCGTGCGCTCCATGCAGGTCCCGCCGCTGCTCGACTCCTATTCCGACCTGGAGCGCGCCGTCAGCGGCACCCTGCAGGAGATGCTCAACATCCCGGTCCTCGACGACCTCCTGGGCCTGAGCGAGGAGGTCGACGCGGAGTCCAGGACCGTGCTCGACCCCGACAACGCCTCGCCGAGCGCGACGCCCTCGGGCTGAGGCCGCTCAGGCCTCGGCGGCCTGCTCGTCGTCGTCGCTGTCAGGCACAGCCGAAGCCGCCTTCGCGGCCGCCTCGGCGTCGGCGTCCAGGATCGCCTGGGTCAGCAGTGGCGAGGTCAGCGCGATCTGCCAGCTGCGGGCGCCGTACGCCGCGAGCTGTCCGGCGACCTCGTCCAGGAGCGTCCCGGGCTCGCGCGTGTGCGGCGGCGTCCACAGGGTCCGGCGGAGGTAGTCGGGGGTGAGGACGTTCTCGACCGGCATGCCGTGCTGCTCGGCCAGCGCGGCCATCGCCTCGCGGGCGATCGCGAGGCGCCGGGCCGCGACGGGGTCCTTCTCGGCCCAGGCCCGGGGGAGCGGCGGCCCGTCCCCGCGGGGGGCGCGGGTCGGGAGCTCGGACTCGTCCATCGCGGCCACGTCGCGCAGCGCGGCGATCCAGCGGGTGGAGTAGCGCTCGGCGCCGCGACCGTGGAAGCCCTTGGTGGCCAGCAGGGCCCCACGTTCACTGGGCATCGCGGTGGCGGCGGCGATGATGGCGGCGTCGGGGATGATCCGGCCGGGCGTCACGTCGCGCTGCTCGGCGATCTCGTCGCGGGTCTCCCACAGCGCCTTGACCGCGCCGAGGTGGCGCCGGCCGCGGACCCGGTGCAGCCCGGAGGTGCGCCGCCAGGCGTCGACGCGGGGGGCCTGCTCGAAGGTGCGCAGGTTGTCGAACTCCTGGCGTGCCCACTCGTCCTTGCCGGCCGCGACCAGCTCGGCCGCGAGCTTGTCGCGCAGCTCGACGAGGACCTCCACGTCGAGGGCGGCGTACTCGAGCCAGGGCTCGGGCAGCGGACGGGTCGACCAGTCGACCGCGGAGTGCTCCTTGGCCAGCCGGAAGCCGAGCAGCGTCTCGACCAGCGTGGCCAGGCCGACCCGGGGATAGCCGAGCAGGCGGCCCGCCAGCTCGGTGTCGAAGAGCGCGGTCGGGGTGAGGCCGACCTCGTTGAGGCACGGGAGGTCCTGGGTCGCCGCGTGCAGGATCCACTCGGCGTCGCCGATGGCCTCCTGGAGCGGGGCGAGGTCGTCGAAGGCGATCGGGTCGACCAGGTGGCTGCCGGACCCCTCGCGCCGCAGCTGGATCAGGTAGGCGCGGGAGGAGTAGCGGTAGCCCGAGGCCCGCTCGGCGTCGACGGCCACCGGGCCGGTGCCGGCCCTGATCGCCGCGCAGACCTCGCGCAGCGCGGCCTCGGTCTCCACGACGGGACCGAGTCCGTCACGCAGGGTGAGGAGGGGCTTGGGCGGCGCGGGGGCTTCGGGGGCCTCGAGGGCCTCGTCGGAGGTCGCCTCGGTCTCCACGGATTCGTCGGCGTCGGGTGTGGAGGGCATGGATCAGCGTACCGAGCCCCGCTGGCCGCGGCGGCTCGGCATCACCGCGACACCCTCGGGGACCGGCGGGAGCCCGACGGCGGTGCACAGCAGCTCGCCCCACGCCTCGACGTGCGGGCCCAGGTCGAGCGGGGTGCCGGGCGCGGCGGTGATCGGCACGACGGGGGTCCAGGAGGCGCGGATCTCGATCTGGGCGGTGCCGCCCTCGTCGGCCATGCCGCCGAAGCTCTCGGTGGCCACGCGGGTGACGGTGCCCGACGCGGCGAGGTACGTCGCCCCGTGGGCCTCCAGCGCCTCGGTCAGCCACGACCAGCCGACGCTGGCCAGCATCGGGTCGGTGATCAGGTCCAGCTCGATCTCGGCGCGGGCGTAGGCCACGCAGCGGAAGGTGCCCTCCCACGCGTCGTTGCCCGCGGGGTCGTGCAGCAGGATGATCCGGCCGGTGCCGACATCGGTGTCGTCGACGGTCACGTCGGCCGACAGCGCAGAGGCGAAGGGCGCGATCCGCTGGGGCGCCGGCATCTCCTCGCAGAAGACCTCGGGGCGCAGCCGGGCAGCATGCATGCTGGCCACGGCCTCCCGGAACTCCGGGGGGCTCGCGCCCGCACCCGTTCCGGGGTGCGTCTCCTGACGGACGACCATGCGCTCACAGTAGGCCCGTGCCACCCGACCGATGTGCGAACACGCCGCTTGACCTGCGAGGATTCGTCTCGTGGCAGCCACCGAAACGACCCGTCCCGACCTCTCCGGAAGTGCCTTCCTGCGGGCCGCCAGGGGTGAGCCGGTGCCGCACACCCCGGTGTGGTTCATGCGCCAGGCCGGCCGGTCGCTGCCGGAGTACCTCAAGGTCCGCGAGGGCACCGGGATGCTGGAGTCCTGCATGGACCCCGACCTCGTCGTCGAGATCACCCTGCAGCCCGTCCGCCGCTACGGCGTCGACGCGGCCATCTTCTTCTCCGACATCGTGCTGCCGCTCAAGGCCGTCGGCGTCGACCTGGACATCAAGCCCGGGGTCGGCCCCGTCGTGGCCCAGCCGGTGCGGACCCTCGCCGACGTCGAGGCCATCCCCGACCTGACCCCCGAGCACGTCCCGTTCATCAGCCAGGCGGTCCGGGGCCTGGTCGGCGAGCTCGGCAGCACCCCGCTGATCGGCTTCGCCGGCGCGCCGTTCACCGTGGCGTCGTACCTCGTCGAGGGCGGTCCGTCCAAGGAGCACGCGAAGACCAAGGCGATGATGTTCGGCGCCCCCGACGTGTGGGACGCGCTGATGCGCAAGATCTCCGGCATCTCCGCGGCCTACCTCGACGTCCAGGTGGCGGCCGGCGCCAGCGCCGTCCAGCTCTTCGACTCGTGGGCCGGCGCGCTCACCCCCGCCGACTACGCGGCCCACGTGATGCCGCACTCCGCACGGGTGCTGGCCGCGGCCGGCGAGCTCGGCGTCCCGCGGATCCACTTCGGTGTCGGCACCAGCAACCTGCTCACGCTCATGGGTGAGGCCGGCGCCGACGTCGTCGGCGTCGACTGGCGCACCCCGCTGGCGTCCGCGATCCCGCAGGTCGGCGACCGCGGCGTCCAGGGCAACCTCGACCCGACCCTGGTCTTCGCGCCGACCGACGTGATGACCGCGCGCGCCGCCGAGGTGATCGAGGCCGGCCGTGCGGCGAAGGGCCACATCTTCAACCTCGGCCACGGCGTCATCCCCAGCACCGACCCCGACCAGCTCAAGCGGCTGACGGAGTTCGTGCAGTCCTACCCGGTCTGAGGCTTCCCCGCGGCCTGCTTCTTCGCGGTCTTCTTCGCGGTTGCCCTCCGGTTGGTGGCCTTCCTGGCGGGGCGGGCCGACCTCAGCCGGATCCGCACCGGGTGGCCGGGCTCCTGCTCGACGTCGACGTAGTTCTGCGCGCGGGCGAGCTCCACGAGCTTCGGGAAGCCGTAGTTGCGGGAGTCGAACGACGGGTCGTTCTTGCTGATGTGGCTGCCGACCGCCGAGAGCGAGGTCCAGCCGTCGTCCTGCGAGGTCGAGCCGATGGCCGCGCGGATCAGCGGCTCGAGCGGCGGCAGGGGAGCCCCCGGCTCGTCGCCGTTGGTCTCGTCGTCGTGCGGCGCCGGCGGCTGTTGGCCGGACTGGGTGCCGAGCACCTCGAGGTAGATGAAGCGGTCGACGGCCGCCACGAGCGAGGCGGGGGTGCGCCGGCGACCCAGGCCGTAGACGGTCTTGCCGGCCTCGCGGAGCCGGGTCGCCAGCCGGGTGAAGTCGCTGTCGGAGGAGACGATCGCGAAGGCGTCGAGGTGGCCGGTGTAGAGCAGGTCCATCGCGTCGATGATCAGCGCCGAGTCCGTGGAGTTCTTGCCGGTCGTGTAGGCGAACTGCTGGACCGGCTGGATCGCGTGGCGGTGGAGCTCGTCCTTCCAGCGCACCAGCCCCTGGGTCGTCCAGTCGCCGTAGGCGCGCTTGACCGTCGGGACGCCGTACCGCGCGAGCTCCTCGAGGATCGCGGAGGCGTGGGTGGCGGAGGTGTTGTCGGCGTCGATGAGGACGGCGAGGCGGCTGCTGTCGGGCACGTCCGACAGCGTGGCAGGTCGGTGGCGGCGAGGGGTAGGGATCAGCCCTCGGTCGGTACGGCGAGGTCGGGGCCGCCGGGGTCGCCCGGGTGCCGGCGCCGGATCGTGCGCAGGACCGGCCAGGCCATCAGCCCCAGCAGGAGCAGCACGACGGTGAACGGCAGGGCCGCGCCGGCGGCGGTGGCGACGGCCACCGCGATCGCGGTCAGGCCGTGCCAGCCGGACTTGAGGCCGGGCACGAAGCCGGTGTGGTCCACGTGCTTCTTGTGCGCCGCGCCGACCGACGCCTTCTCGATGTCGACGGTGATCGTGGACTGGCTGGTCTGGTCGGCGAGGTAGGCCGCCCGCCGCTCGAGGGAGTCCAGGGTCGCCTGGCGACGGGAGAGCTGGCTCTCGATCAGCACGATGTCGCGGAGGTTCTGCGCCCGGGCGAGCAGGGTGGTGATCCGGGCGATCGAGGCGCGCTGGACCTTGAGCCGGCTGCGGGTGTCGATCACCTGGGTCGTCACGTCCTCGCTCTTGGCCGAGGCGTACTCCAGGTCGGCGACCCCCTTGAGGTCGGTCATCGCCTTCTCGAAGTCCGCCGACGGGATCCGGATCACCAGGTGCGACGTGGCCACGTGCCCGTCGTCGTCGGTGTCGGTCTGCTCGTCGCTGATCTCCCCGGCGTACTTGTCCACGACCTTCTGGACGTCGAAGCGGGCCGCGGCCACGTCCTTCGACGAGAGCGACACGGTGCCGGTCGAGATGAGGGCCTGCTGGGTGCCGTCGGGCGCGGGCTCGGCCGCCTGCTTCGCGGCGACGCCGTCGGCGCGGAAGGCGTCCGCGCCCGGCACGCCCGCGGAGTCGACCGCGCTGCCCCCGACCGCGGACCGGCCCATGGCCGGGGCGGGGGCGTCGGCCGCGCTGGTGTCGCCCGAGCCACCGCCCCCGCCCGCCGAGCACGCAGCCAGGGCGGGCGCGAGCCCGAGACCCAGGACGAGGGCGGCGGCCGTGGAGGGGACACGGCGGCGGATCGTCGGGCGGCGGGGAGCGGTGGTCGTCATGGGTCTGGGACGCAGCACGCAACCGCGCGGTTCCCGTGAGGTCAGCCGGCCTGCGCCTCCCGGTAGGCCCGCGCCCGGCTGACCAGGGCGGCCGCCATCGAGCGGACCGGCGCCGGGACGTGCTCGAGCCGTCGCTGGCGCAGCACGAGCGTGACCGCGGTCCGGTCGCCCGCGATGGGGCGGTGCGTGATGATCCCGGCACGCTGCAGCGGGTCGCCGAGCACGCTGTAGTCGGGCAGCACGGTCAGGCCCAGCCCCTCGGCCACCATCACCTTGCCCATCTCCGCGCCGTCGGTGGAGTACGTCGTCCCGGGCATGTCCGGCCCGAAGAGCCGGTGCGCGAAGCGGTGCATGACGTAGCCGGCGCGCATCGCCACGAACCGCTCCGCACGCAGGTCGTCGATGGTGACGGCCTCCTGCTCCGCCAGCGGGTGGTCGGCCGGCATCACGACGACGGGGCGGCCGTGCACCAGGTCGGTGCCGACCAGGCCGACCGGCGGGTCGTCCCCGGCCAGCACGTTGACCAGGCCGAGGTCCAGGGCACCCTCCGCCAGGCCCTGGTGGATCTCGCCCTGCTGCATGTTGAGGACCTCGACGGTGGTCCCGGAGTGCGCCTCCTGGAAGCCGCGCACGGCCGGCACCAGCAGGGTCGAGGTGGCCGCGTCCACGGTGCCGACCCGGACCAGCCGGCTGCCGGCGCTCTGGTCCCCGGCGGCGGTGCGCAGCCGGTCCACGGCCTCGAGCACCTCGACCATGTTCGGCAGCAGGTGCCGGCCCTGCCGGCTGATCCGGGCACCCGAGCGGCGCCGGTCGAGCAGGGTGACGCCGAGCTCGCGCTCGAGCTTGCTGACCGCCTCGCTCAGGGCGGGCTGCGAGATGTGCAGTCGCTCGCTGGCGCGGCGCAGCGACCCGTGCTGGGTCACGGCGGCGAAGTACTCGAGCTGTTCGATCCGCACAGGGATTCCTTCCGGTGGTTCTTGAGTCGACGTCATTGTCAAGTAATCTTGTAGAGATTGAGCAGATCCTAGTCGCAGGTGCCCCGCCGGGTGCAAGGCGGCGCCTATCGCCGGTTCGCCGGAATCTGACGCCTGATGACCCGTTTCGCTTTGCATCGGCGTCCAAAGTCAAGCAATCTAGTCAACATAAGAGTCCAACGAGGAGTGCACACCATGAGCACAACCCCCGCCCTGAGCCTGGTCGAGGACGTCGCCGGGCGACCGTCCGGCGACGCCGTCCCGGTGCTCACCGAGAGCGGCGCCGTCCTCGTGGCCGCGCAGCTCGCGGCCGAGCTGGCCGAGGGAGCGTCCGAGCGCGACGCCCAGCGCCGGCTCCCCGGCGCCGAGCTCGACGCGGTCACGGCCTCCGGCCTCCTCGCGATCACGGTGCCGAGCCGGTTCGGCGGCGCCGACCTCCCGGCCGAGACCGTGGCCGAGGTCTTCCGCATCCTGGCCTCGGGCGACCCGTCCCTGGCGCAGATCCCGCACAGCCACTTCGTCTACGTCAACGCGCTGCGCCACCAGGGCACGCCGGCCCAGCAGGGCTTCTTCTTCGGCGAGGTGCTGGCCGGCAAGCGGTTCGGCAACGCCCAGTCCGAGGTGGGCAGCAAGCACGTCCGCGACATCCGCACCACGCTGACCCGCAACGGCCGCGGCTGGCTGCTCAACGGCGTGAAGGGCTACAGCACCGGCGCGCTCTTCGCCGACTGGATCCCGGTCCTCGCGCACCTCGACACGCTGGTCGATCCCGGGCACGGCCCCCTGCACGTGGCGTGGGTCGAGCGCACCGCGCCGGGGGTCACCGTCGTCGACGACTGGGACGGCCTCGGTCAGCGCACCACCGCCTCCGGCACCGTCACGCTCGACGAGGTCGACGTGGCCGAGGCGCGGATCATGCCCTACCACCTCACCTTCGAGGGGCCGCAGACCTACGGCGCCTTCGCCCAGCTGCTGCACGCGGCGCTGGACGCGGGCATCGCACGGGCCGCGATCACCGAGGCCGCGCAGTTCGTCACCACCAAGAGCCGGCCCTACCCCGACGCCGGGGTGGACCGGGCCGCGGAGGACCCCCTGGTCGTGCACGCCTTCGGCCAGATGGAGCTCCAGGTCCGGGCCGCCGAGGCGCTGGTCCGCGAGGCCGGTCGCGCCGTCGACCGGGCCGACGCCGATCTCAACGAGGAGACCGCCGCGCAGGCCAGCCTCGCGGTCGCCGCGGCGCGTGCCTCCAGCACGCAGGCGTCGGTCGACGTGGCCAGCCGCCTCTTCGAGGTCGCGGGCACCCGCTCCGCGCTGGCCAGCCTCAACCTCGACCGGCACTGGCGCAACGCCCGCACCCACACGCTCCACGACCCGGCGGCGTGGAAGGTCCAGCACCTGGGCCGCTACGCCGTCGACGGCACCCTGCCGCCCAATCACGGACAGCTCTGAGAAAGGACTTTCATGGCCTCCCCCCTGAAGTTCCACTGGTTCCTGCCGACCAACGGCGGTGACGGCCGCCAGGTCGTCGGCGGCGGGCACGGCGTCGACGCGATCCCGTCCGGCCGTCCGGCCTCCGTGGCCTACCTCGGCCAGGTCGCGCGCGGGGCCGAGGACATGGGCTTCGACGCCGCCCTCACGCCGGCCGGCGCATGGTGCGAGGACGCCTGGCTCTCGACCGCGATGCTCAGCCAGGTCTCCGAGCGGCTGAAGTTCCTGGTGGCGTTCCGCCCCGGCCTGGTCTCGCCGTTCCTGGCCGCCCAGATGGCCGGCACCTTCCAGAACCTCACCGGGGGCCGGCTCCTGCTCAACGTCGTGACCGGCGGCGAGAGCCACGAGCAGCGGATGTTCGGCGACTTCCTCGACAAGGAGGAGCGCTACGAGCGCTGCGACGAGTTCCTCACCATCGTGCGCCGCCTGTGGGCGGGGGAGACCGTCGACTTCCAGGGCAAGCACCTGCAGGTCGAGAACGCCACCCTCGGCCAGATCCCCGACCCGAAGCCGGCGATCTACTTCGGCGGCTCGTCCCCGGCGGCCGGCAACGTGGCCGCCAGGCATGCGGACGTCTACCTGACGTGGGGCGAGCCGCCGGAGGCCGTGGCCGAGAAGGTGAAGTGGATCCGTCGCCTCGCCGAGGAGCAGGGCCGCGAGATCACCTTCGGCATCCGGATGCACACCATCACCCGCGACACCTCCGAGGAGGCGTGGGCCGAGGCCGACCGGCTGATCGCCGGCATCGACGACGAGGCCATCGCCAAGGTCCAGGCCGGGCTGAAGAAGTCCGAGTCCGAGGGCCAGCGCCGGATGCTCGACCTCAACGGCGGCAGCAAGGACGACCTCGAGATCTATCCCAACGTCTGGGCCGGGGTCGGCCTGGTCCGCGGCGGCGCCGGCACCGCCCTGGTGGGCAGCCACCAGGAGGTCGCCGACCGGATCGAGGAGTACCACTCCGTCGGCATCGACGAGTTCGTGCTCTCGGCCTACCCGCACCTCGAGGGCGCCTACTGGTTCGGCGAGGGCGTGCTGCCGATCCTGGCCCAGCGCGGCCTCTGGGAGCACCCGCACCCGACCGCCGTCAACGCCCAGGTGCCGTTCGCGGCCGAGGGCCGGAAGGCCGCCTCGTGAGCGGCACCCGGCGCGTCGCGGTCGTCGTGGGCAACCCGAAGCCGGAGTCCCGGACGCTGGCCGCGGCCACCTACGTCGCCCGCGAGCTGACCGGGCAGGACCCCGACCTCGTCGTGGACCTGGCCGTCCTCGGGACCGCCCTGCTCGACTGGACCGACCCGACCGTGGCCGGTCTCGTCGAGGAGGTCGGCGATGCCGACCTCGTGGTGGTCGCCTCGCCGACGTACAAGGCGACCTACACGGGGCTCCTGAAGCTCTTCCTGGACCGGTTCGCGACCGACGGGCTGTCGGGCGTCGCCGTGCCGCTGATGCTCGGCGCCGGCCCGGCGCACGCGCTGGCCCCGGAGCTGACGCTCCGGCCGGTGCTCACCGAGATCGGCGCCCTCGTGGTGACGCCCGGGCTCTACGTCCTCGACGCCGCCCACGACGACCCCACGACGTACGCCGCGTGGCTGGACCGCGTCCGGCCGGCCGTCCGCCACCTCCACCCGACAGGAGCGAACGCATGACACTGAGCCCCATTCTTTCGGCCCAGCTCACCACCAACCAGGACATCGACCCGAAGCGGCTCCGCGAGGCGTTCGGGGTGTTCCCCAGCGGTGTGGTGGCCGCGGCGGCCGAGGTCGACGGTCAGCTCGTCGGTCTCGCCGCCAGCTCCTTCACCTCCGTCAGCCTCGAGCCGGCACTCGTGTCGTTCTCCGTGGCCCGGACGTCGCGGACCTGGCCGACCCTGCGGCGGGCCGGCCACCTCGGCCTCACCGTGCTGGCCGACCACCACGGCGGCGTCTGCCGCCAGCTCGCCGGAGACGTCGAGCACCGCTTCGACGGCCTCGAGGTCACCGTCACCGAGGACGGCGCCGTGACGCTCGACGACGGGCTCGCGATGTTCGACTGCTCGCTCTACCGCGAGGTCGAGGCCGGGGACCACGTGATCGTGATCCTCCAGCTGCACGCCGTCGAGCACGCCGACACCTCGCTGCCGCTGGTCTTCCACCGCAGCGCCTTCGGCCGGATGGCCGACAGCGCCTGACCCGGGCCGACCGGCCCCCCTGACTCCCGGTCCCAGCCGTGTGCACCCGCGGCTGGGCCCGGGGCTTAACCTGACGTCGTGGATCCCGCCCCCGACCGCGCCCCGGACCGGGCACGCAGGGTCGTCGTGGTGGGCGGCGGCATCGCCGGCCTCACGGCCGCCCACGACCTGGCCGCCCGCGGGAGCGACGTACTCCTCCTGGAGGGCTCGCCCGAGGTCGGCGGCAAGCTCTGCCGGGGCCCCGTCGCCGGCGTGACCGTCGACGTCGGCGCCGAGGCGATGCTCAACCGGCGCCCCGAGGGCGTGGCCCTGGCCGGGTCGCTCGGCCTGACCGTCGTCCACCCGACCGCGGCCGCCTCGACCATCTGGACCCGCGGCGCGCTGCGGCCGCTGCCGCGCTCGCTGATGGGCGTGCCGCTCGACCTGGCCCAGCTGGCCGCCTCCGGCGTGCTGTCGGACGAGGGCCTGGCCCGGGTCCGGCAGGAGCCCACCCTGCCGCCCACCCGGATCGACGGCGACGTCTCCGTCGGCGACCTCGTGGCCGCGCGGCTCGGCGACGAGGTCGTCGACCGGCTGGTGGAGCCGCTGCTGGGCGGCGTGTACGCCGGCCACGCCCGCGAGCTCTCCGCCCGCGCCACCGTGCCGCAGCTGGTCGCGATGCTCGAGCGCGGCTCCCTGCTCGAGTCCGCCGCGGCCCTCCCGACCTCCGACGTCCCGGTGTTCGCCGGCCTGGCCGGCGGGATGGCCGGGCTCGCCGACGCCCTCGTCGACGGCACCTTCACCGTCCGCACCGGGGCGACCGTGCGGGAGCTGCGCCGGGTCTCGGCAGGCTCGACCGCCGCGGCAGGCTCGACCACCGAAAGCCGGTTCGCGCTGACCGTGGGCTCCGCCGCGGATCCGGAGCTCGTCGAGGCCGACGCGGTCGTGCTCGCCACCCCCGCGGCGCCGACCGCCCGGTTGCTGGCCGACCTCGTGCCGGCGGCGTCCGCCGAGCTCGCCGCGATCGACTCCGCCTCGATGGCCGTGGTGACCCTGGCCTTCCGCGCCGCCGACGTGCTCGCTGCCCTCGGCGAGACCACCTCCGGCTTCCTGGTCCCGCCGGTCGAGGGGCGCCGGATCAAGGCCTCGACGTTCTCCTTCGCCAAGTGGGGCTGGGTCCGCGACGCCGGCCGCGGCGCCCTCGACGGCGAGGACCTGCTGCTCCTGCGCACCTCCCTGGGCCGGCACCGCGAGGAGGTCGCCCTCCAGGCCACCGACGACGAGCTCGTCGCCTCCTCCCTGGCCGACCTCGCCGACGCCACCGGCCTCGCCGCCCGCCCCGTCGACACCCACGTGCAGCGCTGGGGCGGCGGCCTGCCGCAGTACGCCGTCGGCCACCTCGACCGGGTCGCCCGGATCCGCCTGGCCGTCGCCGAGGTCCCCGGCCTGGCCGTCTGCGGCGCGGCGTACGACGGCGTGGGCATCCCCGCCGTCATCGCCTCCGCCCACCGTGCCGTCGAGTCGGCGCTGCTGCAGGCCTGAGACCCCTCGAGTCGGCGCAACTGCCGGGACGGCGATCCGCCGACCTTGCCCCGTTGTCCCTGTCGGTCGGGACATCCGGCCCGGCACCGTCAGGTCATCGAACACCTGACCTGAAGGGAAGCACCGCCATGAGCACCTCCGTCACGACCCACAACCCGGTCCGCTCCGACCTGCTCGAGAGCCACCCGGTCCGCACCCGGCCGGCCAGCCGCACCTCCCGGGCCTGGGCCGTCGCCGGCATCGGCTCGGCGGTCGCCGGGATCGGCACGATCGTCACCTCGTCGATGGTCGACGTGGTCTACCGGCCCGAGTTCAACGGCACGACCGACGGCGTGACCGCGGCCCTGACCGACAAGGCGCCGGTCATGTTCGCCTTCCACTCGATCACGGTGATCGGTGCGCTGCTCATGGTCGTCTTCGCCGCCGGCCTGTTCCGCCGGCTGCGCTCGGTCCTGCCGGACGGCCTCGCCCCGACCGTCGCGTTCAGCGGCCTGCTCGGCACCGCGGTCGTCTCCGTCCTGGGCAGCGGCCTGGACACCGAGTTCATGATGGGCATGAGCCAGTCGGACGTGCAGATCCCGGACAGCAGCGCGTCCTTCTACAACAACTGGATCGGCACGATCCCGTGGGTGTGGGTGCTCGCCGGCCTCGCCGGCCTGGCCCTGTTCACGGCGTACCGCCAGGGCGTCGTCCCGCGCTGGATCGGCCTCGTCGGCCTCGTGCTCGGCGGCCTCACGGTCCTGCTCGGCGTCTCGCCGCTGGAGTACATGGCCGGCGTGACCGGCGCGCTCTGGCTGCTCGCCACCTCGATCGGGTTCCTCGTCGGTGACCGTCAGCACCGTGCAGCGGCGGCTCGCTGATCCCCCAGTCCGACGCAATGTCCGACACGACGCGGGACCAATCTGCCGGTCCGGCCCTCTCGGGGCCGGACCGGCATCACAATGTGCCGGTGGATGTCAGGGGAGGTCTCCGTCGGCACGGCAGCGTCCTCGTGCTGCCCCTGCTGACCGGGGCCGGCCTGGTCACCACCGTCGCCCTCGACCTGGGCACGCCGGCGACGGGGCCCGGCGTCGAGCTCGCCCCCGGCTACGGCTGGGGGTACGCCGTGCTCGGCCTCCTGCTCGCGGTCCTGGCCACCGTCATCCTGCTGCGCGACGTGCGCCAGCGCTGGGGGTGGACCCTGGCCTGGCTGGGCGTCTTCTGGGTGCTGGACGCGCTCGCGCAGTCCTACGTCCGGTACGGCGTCCGCCCGGGCTCGGCGCTGGCGGGGGAGAACCTCGCCCTGTGGTTCCTCAACCGGGTCGGCGCGTTCCTGCCGGTGACCGTGGCCGCGCTCCTGATGATCTTCCCCAGCGGACGCTTCGTCGCCGGCTGGTGGGGGCGGGTGTCCCGCGCGGCCCTCGCCCTGATGGTGCTGGCGGCGCTGGTCGTCCTGGTCGCCCCCTCCGGGGTGCGCGCCCCCGACGTTGCGCTGCCGCCCGGCGTGGACCTCGACCTGTGGACCGTGCCGCTCCCGCCGGGAGTCGCCGACCGGTCCACGGCCGTCGGCGTCGCCGTCACCGTCGCGGGCCTGCTGGTCGCGATGGCCTCGGTCGTCGTACGGCACCGCCGCTCCCGCGGCCTCGAGCGCGATCAGATGCGCTGGCTGCTGTGGTCCGTGGTCGCGATGGCGATCGTGGTCGGTCTGGGCCTCCTCTCCGACCTGCGGGCCGTGCAGGACCTGGTCGTCTTCCTCGTCGCCGCCCTGCCCGCGGTCGCGATGACCGTCGCGATCGTCCACCCCGGCGTGGTGCCGGTCGAGGAGCTGGTCGGCCGCACCCTGGTCTACGGCCTGCTCTCGCTCGTGCTCGTCGGCACCGACCTCGTGGTCCTGGCCCTGCTGACCGCGGCCCTCGGCGACACCCTCGGCCAGCGGCAGGTCGTGCTCACCGTGCTGCTCCTGACCGCCGCCCTCTACGGACCACTGCGCCAACGCCTGTCCCGCGGCGTGCGACGGCTGATGCTCGGCGACCGCGCCGACCCCTACGACGCCGTCGCCGGCCTGGCCTCCACGCTCGAGACCGCCGACGAGGGCGCCGGCCAGCTCGCCGCCGTCGCTCGCGCCGTCGCGTCGGCGTTCGGCGTCGGCTACGTCTCCGTCGAGGTGGACCGCAGTGGCGGCGAGCGCCTCACCGCGACGTACGGCGAGCCGCCGGCCGAGACCCGCACGCTGCCCATCACCTACCGCGACGCACCGGTGGGCCGCCTCGTCCTGCCTGCTCGCGGGCTGCGCAGCCGACTCTCCCGCCGCGACGAGCAGCTGCTGGGCGACCTCGTCCGGCAGGCGGCCACCGCGGCTCGCGCCAGCCGGATGGCCGACGAGCTGCAGGACAGCCGCGAACGCCTCGTCGTCGCCCGCGAGGAGGAGCGCCGCCGGATCCGCCGCGACCTGCACGACGGTCTCGGTCCGGCGCTGTCCGGGGTGGTGTTCCGGGTCGAGTCCGCGCGGCTGCTGGTCGACCGCGACCCCGAGGCCGCGAAGGGCCACCTCGCCGCGACCAGCGACCACGTCAAGGAGGTCGTGGCCGACGTGCGGCGGCTGGTCCACGAGCTCCGCCCGCCGGCCCTGGACGACCGCGGCCTGGTCGGCGCCCTCGGGCAGCTCGCCGAGGGTCTGGGCGTCCCGGTCCAGATCGACTCCGAGGTCGACGGGTCGGTCGGCACCCTGCCCGCGGCCGTCGAGGTCGCGGCCTACCGGATCGCCGCGGAGGCGCTGACCAACGTGGTCCGGCACGCCGGGGCCACCCGGGCGCGGGTCGGGCTCGCCCTCGAGGACGGCCACCTGGTCGTCGAGGTCGCCGACGACGGGCGCGGCATCCCGGCCGAGGCCCAGGCCGGCGTGGGCCTGGTCGGCCTGCGTGAGCGGGCCGCCGAGCTGGGTGGCCGCAGTGAAGTCACGTGTCCGCCCCGGGGTGGCACGACCGTCCGCGCGTGGCTGCCCACGCGTCGTACCGACGTGGGGGAGCCCGTATGACCCAAAACATCCGCGTCGTCGTCGCCGACGACCACCAGATCGTCCGCGACGGGCTCGTCGCGCTGCTCGGCGCCCTCGACGGCACCGAGGTCGTCGGGACCGCCGCCGACGGCCGCGACGTCCTGCACGTCGTCGCGGAGGTGGCCCCCGACGTGGTCGTCATGGACATCCAGATGCCCGAGCTCGACGGCATCGAGGCGACCCGGCGCGTCACCGCGCGGCACCCGGGCGTCCGGGTCGTGATGCTGACGATGAACGAGGACGACGACACCGTCCTCAGCGCGATCCGTGCCGGCGCCAGCGGCTACCTGCTCAAGGGGTCGGGGGCCGAGGAGGTGCACGGCGCGATCCGGGCCGCGCACGCGGGCGGCATGGTCTTCGGGGCCAGCCTCGCCGGGCGGGTGGCCGGGCTGTTCGCGGGGCGCCGGGAGCCGGAGCAGGTGGCGTTCCCGGACCTCACCGACCGCGAGCGCAGCGTGCTCGAGCTGCTCGCCGCCGGCCGCTCCAACGACGCCATCGCCCGCGAGCTCTACGTCTCCTCCAAGACCGTGCGCAACGCCGTCTCGTCGATCTACACGAAGCTGCACGCCGCCGGTCGTGCCGAGGCGATCATCAAGGCGCGGGAGGCGGGCTTCGGCCGCTCATGAGCGGGCGGCACAATGGGGGGCATGACCAGCAAGGCAGCCAAGGTTCGCGAGATCAACGACTCCATCCGCTACACGATGTGGTCGGTGTTCCGGCTGGAGCAGGTCTTCGGTGACCTCGGTGACGCCGACCGCACCGCCGAGGGCGCCGAGGTCGAGAAGCTCCTCGCCGAGCTCGCCGAGGCCGACGTCGTCACCCGTGGCCTCTACGACGTCGCCGGCCTGCGCGCCGACGCCGACGTCATGGTCTGGTGGCACGCCAGCACCTCCGAGGAGCTCCAGGACGCCTACCACCGCTTCCGTCGTACGGCGTTCGGCCGGCGCCTCGCGCCCGTCTGGTCGCAGATGGCGCTGCACCGCCCGGCGGAGTTCAACAAGAGCCACGTCCCGGCGTTCCTCAGCGACGAGGAGCCCAAGCGGCACGTCAGCGTCTACCCGTTCGTGCGGTCCTACGAGTGGTACCTCCTCGAGGAGTCCGAGCGCCGCACCATGCTCGCCGACCACGGCAAGATGGCCCGCGACTACCCCGACGTCCGCGCCAACACCGTCGCCAGCTTCTCGCTCGGCGACTACGAGTGGATCCTGGCCTTCGAGGCCGACGACCTCTACCGCATCGTCGACCTGATGCGGCACCTCCGCGGCTCCGAGGCGCGCCGGCACGTCCGCGAGGAGGTGCCGTTCTACACCGGCGCCCGGGTCGAGGTCGGCGAGCTGGTGGGTCGGCTGCCGTAGGGGACCCGAGCGGCGGGCTGGCTCAGGAGTCCGCGGGCTTGAGCGTCAGGCTCACCGAGTTGATGCAGTAGCGGTCGCCGGTGGGCGTGCCGTAGCCGTCGGGGAAGACGTGGCCGAGGTGCGAGCCGCAGTTGGCGCAGCGGACCTCGACGCGCTTCATGCCGTGGGAGGTGTCCTCGATGTACTCCACCGTGTCGGTCATCGGCTGGTAGAACGACGGCCACCCGCAGCCGGAGTGGAACTTCGTGTCCGACTCGAACAGCGTGGCCTGGCAGGCCTTGCAGGCATAGACGCCCTTGGTCTCGGTGTCGGTGTACTCCCCGGTGAACGCGCGCTCCGTGCCGGCCTTGCGCAGCACGGCGTACTCCTCCGGCGAGAGCTCGGCGCGCCACTGCTCGTCGGTCTTCTCCACGTTGTAGCCCATGGCCGCCACGGTAGTCGCGCCGACAAGGCAGACCGATGGTCCAGGCCTTACCGATCGGTGACGGCGGCCGCGTCCGGGTCGTCCCACGCCACGACGTGCACCGCGTGCACCCCGGCCAACCCCTTGAGCTTCGCCTCGCGGGACTCCACGACCGGCAGGTCCGGCGTGGCGGCGGCCACGGCCTCGCTGACCAGGATCTCGCCGCCCTGCGCGAGCCCGGCGACGCGGGCGGCGTAGGCGACGTTCCGGCCGAACAGGTCGTTCTCGCGCCGCACCGCCTCGCCGCGGTGGATGCCGATCCGCACCCGGACGTCGGGGTCCAGCGGCCGTCTCCGCCGCCCGGCCAGCGCACGTTGGACGTCGACCGCGCAGGCGACCGCGTCCGCCGCCGGCCCGAACGCGACCATGAACCCGTCGCCCTGGGTCTTGATGACGTGCCCGTCGCGGGCCGCCACGCAGCGGCGTACGACGGCGTCGTGCCGCTCCAGCACGCGCACCCACGCCTTGTCCCCGAGCTCCTCGTTGAGCGCGGTCGACCCCTCGATGTCGGAGAAGAGGATCGCCACCGACCCGTCGCCCGCGGCCAGCCGGACCAGGTCGGGCCGCTCCACCTGCGCCCACCCGGCGAGCTCCTCGACCGAGCTGCGCAGCGCCCCGCCCACGCCCTTCTCGCGCACCAGCGCGGCGGTCTCCCAGACCGCCTTCACCGCCTCCCGGGTGGACGGGACCCGCGGCGGCGCGAGCCGGGGACGCCGACGCCCACGCTCCAGGTCGCGCTCGATGCGCTCGTCCAGCTCCCGCTCGAGGCGGCCGGCGCGCCGCGTCACCCGGCGCCACAGCACCACGACGGTCACGAGCGCGGCCAGCTCGCCCGCGGCCACGACGGCCAGGGCGACCACCAGCAGGACCACGGGAGTGCTCACGAGAGGCGATGGTGCCAGTCGCGCCTCACCCCTGGGGAGGGTTGACCATCTCAGTAGACAAGTGTTCACTGAGCAGTTCCGGGCAACCACAGCAGGGGGAACGCATGGCGACAGGCACGATCTCGTGGCAGAAGGTCCGCGAGGCCGGCTCCAAGCTGACCACGCCCTTGCACCCCGACGACTACCTGCGCCTGGTCAACCCGCTCTGGAGCGCCCGCGAGCTGCGCGGCCGGGTCGAGGAGGTCATCCCCGAGACCGAGGACGCCGCCACCCTGGTGATCCGGCCCGGGTGGGGCTGGCGCTACGACCACCGCCCCGGCCAGTACGTCGGCATCGGGGTCCAGGTCGAGGGCCGCTTCCAGTGGCGCTCCTACTCCGTGAGCTCGCCGCCGCGCCGCCGCGGCCGGACGATCTCGATCACCGTCCGCGCGATGCCGGAGGGCAAGCTCTCCGCCCACCTGGTCAACGGCCTCGCGCCGGGCACCATCGTGCGGCTGGCCCTGCCCGAGGGCGACTTCGTGCTGCCCGACCCGCCCCCCGCCCGGATGCTCTTCCTCGTGGGCGGCAGCGGGATCACGCCCGTGATGGCGATGCTGCGCACCCTCGACCGGCGTGGCTCGATGCCGGACGTCGTCCTGCACTACTCCTCGCCCACCCCCGAGCGGATGATCTTTCGCGACGAGCTCGCCGCCCTCGAGGAGCGGCACCCGCGCCTGGTCGTGCACCGGCTGCACACCGACACCGACGGCATGCTCGAGATGGGCAAGCTCGACGCGATCTGCCCCGACTGGCGCGACCGCGACACCTGGGCGTGCGGCCCCGGCCCCATGCTCGACGCGATCCACGAGCACTTCGAGGAGGCCGGGCTGGAGGACCAGCTGCACCTCGAGCGGTTCTCCCTCGAGCTCGGCGGCGACGGCGGCGAGGGCGGCACGGTCACGTTCCGCAACTCCGGCAAGAGCATCGACGTCGACGGCGCCACCACCGTCCTCGAGGCGGGCGAGCAGGCCGGCGTCGGGATGCCCTACGGCTGCCGGATGGGCATCTGCCACACCTGCACCCTCACCCTCGTCTCCGGCCGGGTCCGCGACCTGCGCAACGGCGACGAGTACGACCAGCCCAACGAACAGGTGCAGACCTGCGTCACCGCTGCCGTCGGCGACTGCACCCTCGACATCTAGCCCGAGACCCAACCCCGGATCCAGGAAGGCACCCCATGGCGATCAGTGACGTCCAGGAGTACACCCACCTCACCGACGACGAGGTCGAGCAGCTCGGCCGGGAGCTCGACGCGATCCGCGCCGAGGTCGAGGAGTCGCGCGGCGCCGCCGACGCGGCGTACATCAACCGGATCATCAAGCTCCAGCGCGGGCTGGCGGCCGCGGGCCGGGTCACGCTCATGGCCGGCACCCAGTCCCGCCGCAGCCGCAAGGCCGCCCTCGCGACCGGCGCCGCCCTGCTCGGCGTGGCCAAGATCCTCGAGAACATGGAGATCGGCCACAACGTCATGCACGGCCAGTGGGACTGGATGAACGACCCGGAGATCCACTCCAGCAACTGGGAGTGGGACACCGCCCAGCCGGCCGAGCAGTGGAAGCACTCCCACAACTACATCCACCACCAGTTCACCAACGTGCTCGGCCACGACAACGACATCGGCTACGGCATCCTGCGGATGGCGCGCGAGCAGAAGTGGCACCCCGCCAACCTCGGCCAGCCGGTCTACAACGCGCTGCTCGCCGGGCTGTTCCAGTGGGGCGTGGCCCTGCACGACCTCGACCTCGAGGCCATCCGCAAGGGCAGGAAGGACCCGAAGGAGATGAAGCGGCAGCTGCGCCAGATCGCGCGCAAGGGCCGCAACCAGATCCTCAAGGACTACGTCGTCTACCCGGCGCTGTCGGGTCCGCAGTGGAAGGCCACGCTCAAGGCCAACGCGACGGCCAACCTCGCGCGCAACCTGTGGTCCTACATGATCATCTTCTGCGGGCACTTCCCCGACGGGGCGCTGCACTTCACCGAGGAGGAGCTCGAGGACGAGACCCGCTCGGAGTGGTACCTCCGCCAGATGCTCGGCTCGGCCAACTTCGAGGGTGGCACGGCGCTGCACATCCTGAGCGGCAGCCTCGGCTTCCAGATCGAGCACCACCTCTTCCCCGACCTGCCCAGCAACCGCTACCCCGAGATCGCGGTCAAGGTCCGGGCGCTCTGCGAGAAGTACGACATCCCCTACACGACCGGCCCGCTGCACCGGCAGTACGGCCAGGCCCTGCGCACGATCATGAAGCTGTCGCTGCCCAACGGCATGACCGGCAGCGACCAGCCCGAGCCGCCCTCGCCGTCCGTGGACCGATCGCGCAAGACCGACGCCGAGAGGCCCGTACGCCGCAAGGAGCTCGGCGGCTGGTCGCGCGGCTCGTCGCGGGAGGCCTCGTGACCGTGACCCAGGCTTCGCGGATCCACGACCGGCGCTGGGTCACCCAGTGCGCGCTGTCGCGGATCTGCGGGGGCTGTGGCCAGTCGCTGGGCCGGCCGATCGCCTTCGTCGGCACGCCGGACGAGATCGGCCGCAATGCCTTCCACGCGCCGCCGCTGCACGTCGCCTGCGCCGAGTCGCTGCTGGCCCTGCCCGGCGCCGACCCGGACTGGCAGGTCGTGACCACCGCGGGCTTCGAGTTCGTCCGCCCGGCGAAGGAGGACGAGGACCGGCGACCCACGTTCCGGCCCAACTCCCTGCTCTGACCCGGCTAGCGTGTCCCCATGCCGAAAGCTGCCGCAGCGGAGGTCGACGCGGGGGGACGCGCGGTCCGCGTCTCCAGCCCCGACCGGGTGATCTACGAGGCCACCGACACCACGCCCGAGGTCACCAAGCTGATGGTGGCGGAGTACTTCGCCTCCGTCGGCGACGGCCTGATGCGCGCGCTCCGCGACCGGCCGACGGCGCTCGAGCGCTGGACGTCCGGGGTCCGGCCGGGCATGAAGCTGGCCACCGGCCCGATGGACAAGGGCGCCGACGCGTTCTACCAGAAGCGCGTCCCCAAGGGCGCTCCCGACTACCTCGAGTCGGTCGAGGTGACCTTCCCCTCGGGGCGCACCGCCGACGAGATCTGCCCGACCGAGATCGCCGTGCCCGTCTGGTGCGCGCACATGGGCACGCTCACCTTCCACCCCTGGCCCGTTCGTCGCTCCGACGTCGACCGCCCCGACGAGCTCCGCATCGACCTGGACCCCCAGCCCGGCACGTCCTTCGCCGACGCCGTCCGGGTGGCGTGCGTGGCCCGGGAGCTGCTCGAGGACCTCGGCATCACCGGCTATCCCAAGACCTCCGGCAACCGCGGCATCCACGTCTTCGTCCGGATCAAGCCGGAGTGGGACTTCGCCGACGTGCGGCACGCCGCGATCGGCTTCGGCCGGGCGCTCGAGCAGCGCGACCCCGGCGTCACGACGGCCTGGTGGAAGGAGGAGCGCGGCGAGCGGATCTTCGTCGACTTCAACCAGAACTGCCGTGACCGCACCATCGCCTCGGCCTACTCGCTGCGGCCGATCCCCGGCGCGCCCGTGTCCACGCCGATGACCTGGGACGAGCTCGCGGGTGTCACCGACCCCCGGGAGTACAACCTCTTCACGGTCCCCGAGCGACTCGCCGACGGCGACCCGTGGGCCGGCATCGACGACGTCCACCACGACCTGACCCCGCTGCTGGAGCTCTGGGAGGAGCTGCCGGGCGGCGAGCTGAACTACCCGCCGGACTACCCCAAGATGCCCGGCGAGCCGCCGCGCGTGCAGCCGAGCAAGAAGGTCGAGTCGCACTGGGACGCCGACGGCAACCGGGTGGAGCCGTGAGGGTCGAGCCCGATCCCGGGTTGGGCGGGGAGGCGGCGCACCACGCGGCGTACCTCGACTTCTACCGCGCCACCTGCATCGAGAAGTGCCGCTCGCTGCCGGAGGAGGACCTGCGCGCCTCGCGGCTGCCGTCGGGGTGGACGCCGATCGAGCTGCTCCAGCACCTGGCGTTCATGGAGCGGCGGTGGTTCGTGTGGGGGTTCCTCGGGGAGCCCGTCGACGAGCCGTGGGGCGACTCGCAGGGTGACGGCGACCGACGGTGGGCGGTGGCCGCGACACACACGCTCGAGGACGTCGTCGGGCTGCTGGACGCCGGCGCCGCCCGCACCCGCGCGGTCCTCGAGGCGCACGACCTCGACGAGCCGGGGTCGACGGCCGGCCGCTTCGCGGGCATGACGCCGCCGGACCTGCGGTGGATCTGCTTCCACGTGCTGCAGGAGTACGCCCGGCACGCCGGGCACCTCGACGTCGCCGTCGAGCTGGCCGGCGGTCACACCGGGGAGTGACCTCAGAGGCCGGAGACGCCCTCGCCGGCGCCGGACTGCTCGTCGAAGTTCTCGTGCTCGAGCAGGTGCAGCACCGGGACGCCGATCTTGCGCCGCGCCCGCGAGGTCCAGTCGACGTGGAAGAACTCCGCGACGACGTGGGACCGGGTCAGGATGATCGCCTCGCGGCCGTCGACGGCGGTCACCATCGTGGCCAGCGCGTCGATCGGCGGCTCGGACACGACGCAGCCCTCGGCGGTCGCGCCGGCGCCGCGCAGGGCGGCGAGGGTGGCGTCGAGCTCGGCCGAGGAGCGCTCGGCGCAGTCCTTGCGGACCGCCTCGAGGTCGACGTCGTTCATCGCGAGGGCGGGGGAGCCCAGCACCTCGCCGGCCGACAGCGAGCCCATGGCCGACTCGATGCGGGCCGCGGCGTCCTCCATCGGCATCAGCACGTGGTAGGTCACCGGCTCGTCCAGGCCCTCGTGCAGGGAGCGCACCTGCGCCGCGTCGGCGGGCGTCAACGCCTGCTCGACCAGCAGCACGACGTGGTAGGTCTCGGCGTTGGTCTCACTCATGGCGGTCGCCTCCTGCGATCGGGGTCACACCCAGAATTTTAGCCAGGTCATAGCTGACCGGCTCCTCGAGCTGTTCGTAGCCGCACGACCCCGGGTCGCGGTCGGGCCGCCACCGCTTGAACTGCGCGGTGTGCCGGAAGCGGCGGCCCTCCATGTGGTCGTACTTCACCTCCAGCACGCGCTCGGGACGCAGCGGCGTGAACGAGAGGTCCTTGCCGGCGCTCCACCGGCTCTGCGTGCCGGGGACCCGGTCGGGGTTGGCGATCGCCCATTCGGCCCACTCACCCCACGGGTGCTCCTGGATCGGGCAGACCAGTGGCGCGAGCTCCTCGACGAGCTCGGCGCGTCGCTTCTCGGTGAAGCTGGCGCTGACGCCGATGTGCTGGAGCTTGCCCTCGGAGTAGAGGCCGAGCAGCAGGCTGCCGAGCAGCGGCCGCTCCGGGGTGCTGTTCTTGTGCTCGCGGTAGCCGGCGACGACGACGTCGGCGGTGCGCTCGTGCTTGATCTTCAACATCGTCCGCGCGTTCTGCTGGTAGGGCGCCCCCAGTGGCTTGGCCACGACGCCGTCGAGCCCGGCCCCCTCGAACTCCGTGAACCACTGCGTGGCCTCGGCCGGGTCGGTGGTGGTCCGGCTGAGGTAGCAGGGTCCGTCGAGCCCGGCCAGGGCCTCCTCCATCGCCGCGCGTCGCTCGGACAGCGGGCGGTCGACGTACGACGTGTCGCCGAGCGCCAGCAGGTCGAAGGCCACGAAGCCCGCCGGCGTCTTCTCGGCGAGCATGTCGACGCGCGACTTCGCGGGGTGGATGCGCTCCTGCAGGGTCTCGAACTCCAGTCGGTCGCCGCCGTCGTCGGTGCGCAGCGCGACGAAGACCTCGCCGTCGAGGACGCAGCGCTCGGGCAGCTGCTCGCGGATCGCGGCCACGAGCTCGGGGAAGTAGCGGGTCAGCGGCTTGGTGTTGCGGCTGGTCAGCTCCACCTCGTCGCCGTCGCGGAAGACGATGCAGCGGAAGCCGTCCCACTTGGGCTCGAAGCTCAGGCCGCCGTGCTTCGCCGGGTCGGGGATGCCGGCCACGGCCTTGGCGAGCATCGGTTGCACGGGCGGCATCACGGGCAGGTCCACGGGACCGACAGTAGTGGTGCTGGTCCGGCAGTGGGCGCTGTCGTGGAGGTCACGCGGTTCGCGTGGCTCGGAGGGACGCCCATGTATTAAAGTCCAGTAAATCAGTTGAGAAACACATGAGAACGGAAGGTGGCGGCTCGTGACGGGTCCCTCGATCGGCTACGTGCCCGGGGTCTTCGACCTCTTCCACGTCGGCCACCTCAACGTCCTCACCCAGGCGCGCGCCCTGTGCGACGTGCTCGTGGCGGGCGTCGTCTCCGACGAGATGTGCGAGCAGGCCAAGGGGATCCGGCCGTTCGTGCCGCTGGAGGAACGGCTCGCGATCGTCGACGGGCTGCGGATCGTGGACGCGACCTACGCCGAGACCACGCCCGACAAGCTGGACGCCTGGCGGCAGGTCGGCTTCCACCAGCTGTTCAAGGGCGACGACTGGCGCGACACCCCCCGGGGCCAGGCCCTCGAGGAGCGGCTCGCGACCGTCGGCGCCAGGGTCGTCTACTTCCCCTACACCGTCCAGACCTCCAGCACGGCCCTGCGCCGCGCCATCGACCGGGCTGCGGGCCGGGCCTCGTGACCGGGACCGTGACCGTGACCGAGCAGGGGATCACGCTCGCCTCGCCGGGCGTCGAGCCGCTCGTGCTCAGCCTCGACGGCCGCTACGTCTGGTCGTTCTCCCCGGGGCGCGACGGCGTCCCCGCCCGCGGCGGCACGTTCGTGGCGTGGCCGGACCAGCTCCGGCGGTTCCTGCGCGGCACGGCCGTCGTGCGCGTGAGCGACGTACCGGGCACGCGGGTGCTGCTCGAGGACGAGGTCACCCTGGGTGGCGCGTCCGGCCGCCGGATCGGAGTCGTCGACCCGCAGGGGCTGCCGCTCGCGATCGACAAGGTCGGCCACCTCTGCCGCGCCTTCTCCGCGACCGAGGACGCCGTCCGGGACGAGATCCTCGCCGGCACCCGCCGCGCCCTCGACGACCTGGCCGAGGGGTGTGGCGTCCGGGCCTACCTCAACTACGGCGCGCTGCTCGGCGCGGTCCGCGACGGCGCGATGATCGCGCACGACTCCGACACCGACGTCTGCTACCTCTCCGAGGCGTCGTCGCCTGCCGAGCTGATCCTGGAGAGCTACCGGATCGAGCGGACCCTGCGCGGGCGCGGGTGGAACGTCCTGCGGATGTCCGGCGGCGACGTGAAGCTGCTGCTCCCGCTCTCGGACGGGCGGCAGTGCCACATCGACGTGTTCGTGGCGTTCCGCATTGCCGGCACGTTCTACCAGCTCGGCAACCGCAGCGGCCGGCTGCCGGAGTCGGCGATCCTGCCGCTGTCGACGATCACCCTGCACGGCCACGCGTTCCCGGCGCCGGCGGACCCGGAGGCCATGCTGGCGTTCGTGTACGGCGCGGGCTGGCGCGTCCCGGACCCGTCCTTCCGCTACGCCGACCCGGTGGCCGGCGTGCGCCGCCTCGACGGCTGGCTGCGCGGCTACCGCACCGACATGGGCCGCTGGACCGAGTTCTACCGCAGCCCGGACGCCAGGCGGATCTCGCAGAGCGGCTCGGCCTTCGCGCGCTGGGCGCACCAGCAGGTCCGCAGCACCGGGGCGATCGCCGACCTCGGCTGCGGCAACGGCCGGGACGCCGTCTACTTCGCCAAGCGGGGCCGGCCGGTCGTCGCCTACGAGTTCTCCCGCGCCGCCCGCGGCACAGCCCGACGCCGCATCGCGAGCAAGGGGCACGGGATCGACGTACGCCTGCTGATGCTGGGGGAGCTGCGCTCGGTGCTGCTCGCCGGCGCCGAGCTCGCCCGGACCCGGCACCACCTCTACGCGCGGCAGCTGCTCGGCTGCCTCGACGCGCCGGCCCGCGCCAACCTGTGGCTGATGTCCCGGATGGCGCTGCGGCACGGCGGCTCGCTGCTGCTGGAGTTCAGCGCCGAGACCGGCGAGCAGAACCCCGGGCCCGCCCCAGGGCCGGCCGGCCTGGTCCGGCGCCTCGACGTCGACGCCGTCCGCCGTGAGATCGAGGCGGCCGGCGGCGTGATCGCCCGCGAGGAGCTCGCCGAGGGCGTCGACATGCTCGGCGAGCCCGACCCGCTCGTCTGCCGGATGCGCGTGCTCTGGCCGCGTCCCACACCCAGCAACCCCAGGAGAACCGGATGACCGCCACCTCGCTCGACCGGGCCCGCGCCCGCGCCGCCTTCCTGCGCGAGCGCTACCAGCGCGCCCGCCGCCACCCGCTCACCGTGCACGCCCGCCTCGTCGCGCTGGAGGAGGAGGTCCAGGAGCAGCGTCAGCTCAACCGCCGCCTCGCCGAGCTGACCGATGTCGTCGCCGAGCTGCTCATCCCGATCCAGGACCGCGATGCCGACCGGGCCGCCGAGGTCCTCGCGGCCTACCGCACCAGCATGTGACCCGACCCTTAGGCTGTGCGGGTCAATCCCCGGTTGGTCTGCCGGCAGGGCCCGCCTGACTTTGAATCAGGACTAGCGACGTAGGTTCGACTCCTACCCGGGGAGCAAATGCGCTGGCGCGTGCCGGCCGACCTGCACCACCATGGCCCGCGATGCCCACCGAGACGACGTACGACGACCTGCTGGGGCGGATCCGCACCCTGATCGCCACCTCGGACCGCGTCCCGGTCGTCGGGATCTCCGGGCACGGCGGGGCGGGCAAGTCGACCCTGGCCTGGGCGCTGGGCGCCGACCTCGCCCTCGGGGCGGACCGGGTCGTCCCGACCGACCGCTTCTACGCCGAGTCGTGCGGGCCGGACGCCGGGATGTGGGAGCAGCACGACTGGGCGCTCCTCGAGGCGCTGGTGCGCAGTGCGCGCACGACGCCGCCGCCGGACCGGATGCGCTACACCTACCGGTGGTGGACCGGCGAGACCGGCGTGCGCGACGACCCGATGCCGCCGGTGCTGATCGTCGAGGGGATCCGCCTGTTCAGCGACCGGACCCGCGACTGGTTCGACCTGTCGGTGTGGATCGACATGGACCCCGACACCGCCGGCGGCCGCGCGAAGGCCCGCAACCTGCTGCAGGGCGACGACGCGGCCGAGCTCGGGCTGTGGGACACCAAGTGGATCCCCGAGGGGCACGCGTACGCCGCCACGGTGCGCCCCGAGCTGCGTGCCGACCTGGTGGTGCCCGCCCGGACCCAGTGACTTCGGGCTGTCACGCGCCGGTGACAGACTGCGGCCATGACCAAGGACCTGACCGTCATCGTCCTGGCCGCCGGCGGCGGCACCCGCATGAAGTCCAAGACCATGAAGGTGCTGCACCCCCTCGGCGGCCGCACCATGATCGGCCACGTCCTGGCCGCCGTGCGCGACATCGAGCCGCGCCACGTCGTCGCCGTGGTCGGCCACCAGCGCGAGCAGGTCGGTCCGCACATCCAGGAGCTGATGCCCGACGCCGTGCTCGCGGTCCAGGAGACCCAGGACGGCACGGGCCACGCGGTCCGGATCGCGGTCGAGGCAGCCGGGAAGATCGACGGCACCGTGCTCGTGGCCTACGGCGACACCCCGCTGCTCACCGGCGAGAGCCTCAAGGCGTTCGCGGCCGACCACGAGGCCGCCCAGCGCGCGGTCAGCATCCTGTCCGGGATCGTGGCCGATCCCTTCGGCTACGGCCGGATCGTCCGCAACCACGAGGGTGACGTCGAGGCGATCGTCGAGGAGAAGGACGCGACCCGCGAGCAGCGCGAGATCACCGAGATCAACTCCGGGATCCTGGCCTTCGACGCGGAGTTCCTCCTCGAGGCGCTGCCCCGGATCGGCAACGACAACGCCAAGGGCGAGTACTACCTGACCGACACCGTCCAGATCGCGCGCGACGCCGGCCTGACCGTGGGCGCCTGGGCGATCGACGACGTCCGGCAGACCGAGGGCGCCAACGACCGCGCCCAGCTCGCCGACCTCGGCCGCGAGCTCAACCAGCGGATCGTGACCCGCTGGATGCGCGAGGGCGTCACGGTCATGGACCCCCAGACCACCTGGATCGACTCCGACGTCGTGCTCGCCCGCGACGTCACGATCCTGCCCGGCACCCAGTTGCTCGGCGCGACCCTCGTCGGCGAGGACGCCGTGATCGGCCCCGACGCGACCCTGAAGGACTGCGAGGTCGGCGCGGGCGCGCGCGTCGTCCGCACGCACGGCGAGCTCGCCGTGATCGGCGAGGGCGCCTCCGTCGGGCCGTTCGCCTACCTCCGCCCCGGCACCCAGCTCGGCACGAAGGGCAAGATCGGCACGTTCGTGGAGACCAAGAACGCCGCGATCGGCGACGGCGCGAAGGTGCCCCACCTGTCGTACGTCGGCGACGCCGAGATCGGCGAGGGCACCAACATCGGCGCCGGCACGATCTTCGCCAACTACGACGGGGTCGCCAAGCACCGCACCACCGTCGGCCGGCACGCCCGGACGGGCTCCAACAACACCTTCGTCGCGCCGATCACCATCGGCGACGGCGCCGGCACCGCGGGCGGCACGGTCGTGCGCCGCGACGTACCTCCCGGCGCCCTGGCGGTCTCGAGCGGCCCGCAGCGCAACCTCGAGGGCTGGGCGCAGAAGAAGCGCGCCGGCACCGCGCAGGGCGACGCCGCCGCGGCGGCTGCCGCCGTAACGGAGGGTGAACGAGACCTGTCTCACCCCGGCGGTGCCGGAGTTGGGCAGACCGACGCCGGTGGTGGAGAATCCTGACCGAACCCCGCCGGCGATCCAGGAGCTGCCCACCGTGACCGGAATGAAGCGGACCACCGAGAAGAACCTCATGGTCTTCAGCGGCCGGGCTCACCCCGAGCTCAGCGCCGAAGTCGCCTCGCTGCTCGGCACGGGCCTCGTCCCGCAGTCGGCCTACGAGTTCGCCAACTCCGAGATCTACATCCGCTACGAGGAGTCGGTCCGCGGCTGCGACGCCTTCGTGATCCAGAGCCACACGGCTCCGATCAACGAGTGGATCATGGAGCACCTGATCATGGTCGACGCGCTCAAGCGCGCCTCCGCCAAGCGGATCACCGTGGTCATGCCGTTCTACGGCTACGCCCGCCAGGACAAGAAGCACCGCGGGCGCGAGCCGATCTCGGCCCGCCTGATGGCCGACCTGTTCAAGACCGCAGGCGCCGACCGCCTCATCACGGTCGACCTGCACGCCGACCAGATCCAGGGCTTCTTCGACGGTCCCGTCGACCACCTGATGGCGCTGCCGATCCTGGCCGACTACGTCAAGGAGAAGTACGGCGACCAGCGGCTCGCCGTCGTCTCCCCGGACGCCGGCCGGATCAAGGTCGCCGAGCGCTGGTCGGCCCGCCTCGGCGGCGCCCCGCTGGCCTTCATCCACAAGACCCGCAACATCGACCGGCCCAACGAGACCATGGCCAACCGCGTCGTCGGCCAGGTCGAGGGCCGCATCTGCGTGCTCGTCGACGACATGATCGACACCGGCGGCACGATCGTGAAGGCCGCCGAGGCCCTGATGGCCGACGGTGCCGCGGGCGTGGTCATCGCCGCGACCCACGCGATCCTGTCCGACCCCGCCGTCGACCGGCTCAAGAACAGCCCGGCCACCGAGGTCATCGTCACCAACACGCTGCCGATCAGCAGCGACCGCAAGTTCGACAAGCTCACCGAGCTGTCGATCGCGCCGCTGCTCGCCCGGGCCATCCGCGAGGTCTTCGAGGACGGGTCCGTCACCAGCATGTTCGACGGGCACGCCTGATCGTCGTCTGATCGAGGGATAGTCCGTCACCTTCTGGCTGTGGATATCGACTGTCCACAACCAGAAGGTGACGGACTACCTCCCCGCCGCCCTCCTCAGCCGACGAGGTCGTCGAGCCGGTCCTCCCACTGCCGCCGCAGCACGGTCGGCAGGTCGTCCTCGAGGGCGGTGCGGAGCCGGTCGGTCTGCTGCTCGGTGAGCAGCAACGCCGGGAACGCCCGCCCGACGACCTGCGCGAACGCCTGGCCGCGCGCGGCCCACGTGGGCGCCTCGTCGAGGTAGCGGTCGACGTACGGCGCGAGCAGGTCGGCCTGCCCGGGTGACCACAGCCCCTCCATGGCGGAGGTGAAGAGCCGGTTGTCGACGTCCGGGTCGGAGACGACGGCCCAGGCGTCGGCCTTGGCCTGCGCGGTCGGCCGGGCTGCCAGGGCGGCTGCCACGCCCACCCGTCCGTCGCTGCCGGCGTCGCGGGCACCCTCGGCCGCGATGGCCTCCGCGTCGAGCGCCCCGAGGGCGGCCAGTCGGCGCACGGCCCGCCAGCGCAGGGCCGGCGCGAGGGGCAGCTCGCCGACCGCGTCGGAGGCGAGCCAGCCGAGCAGCGGCTCGGGGTCGTCGCAGGTGTCGGCGTAGCCGCTCGCGAAGGCGCGCGCCAGGTCGGGGCTGGTGGCGTGCTCGAGCCCCGTCGAGCAGGCCGAGGCCAGCGTCGCGAGGGCCGCGGGCGCCTCGGCGGCGGGCACCCGCAGCGGCAGCACCCGGCCGAGCGTCCGGTTGAGCACCGACGACACCATCGTCGCGCTGCGCTCGCCGGGCAGGTTGCGAGCGACCAGGTCGACGAACTCGTCGGGCCCGAGCTGCCGGGTCTGCACCCGGTCGAAGAGCATCGTCCACAGCACCGCCCGCGTCAGGTCGTCGTCGACCCGGCACAGCCCGGTCGCGACCACGGCGGCCGAGGCGTCGTCGAGCACGATCCGCGCGAACGTCTCGCCGTGGCTGTTGGGCACGACCGCGAGGCCGGCGTACGACGGCAGCGGCACCGGGTCGTCCGCGACGTCGACCAGCTCGCTGCCGACCTCCCGCGCCCCGTCGTCGTACGCCGTGACGCGGATGCGGTGCGGACGGGTCCCGTCCCGGTGGAGCACCGGCACGCCGGCCTCGTCGCGCTCGACCCGGATCGTGTCGAAGCCGGTGGTGCGCAGCCACAGCTCGACCCAGGAGCGGACATCGCGGTCGGAGGCCTCGTCGAGCGCGGCCACGAAGTCGTCGAGCGTGGCGTTGGCGAAGCGGAAGCGGGTCAGGTAGGTGTTCACGCCGCGCAGGAAGGTCTCGTCACCCAGCCAGGTGACCAGCTGGCGCAGCACGGAGTTGCCCTTGGAGTAGGAGATCGCGTCGAAGATCGTCGCGGCGGAGTCGACGTCGGGCACGTCCTCGGCCTCCGGGGCGACCGGGTGGGTCGAGCGACGCCGGTCGGCGTCGTACGCGTTGGGCTTGCGGCCCACCTCGTGCCCGAGCAGCGCGCCGTGGAAGCCCGCGCCGTCGGCGGCCACGCGGTAGCCCATGTAGTCGGCGAAGCTCTCCTGCAGCCAGGTGTCCTCCCACCACGTCATGGTGGCGAGGTCGCCGAACCACATGTGCGACATCTCGTGGGCGATCACGGCCGCGCGGAACAGGCGCAGGTCCTCGGGGACGGCACCGCGGGGGAGGTACTCGTCGCGGTAGGTCACGCAGCCGGGCATCTCCTGCGCGCCCCAGTTGAGCCCGGGCACCAGCACCTGGTCGTAGGAGTCGAAGGGGTAGGGCTCCTCGAAGAGCTCGGCGAAGTGGTCGTAGCAGCCCTCGGTGATCGCGCGCAGCTCGGCGGCGTCGCGGTCGAGCTCGGCGGCCAGCGAGGCGCGGGCGTGCCACCCGAACGGCAGTCCCGCGTGCTCCCAGCGGTACGACGCCCAGGGCCCGGCCGCGACGACGAAGAGTGCGGGCGGGATCCGCAGGGTGGTGGCGAAGCGCCAGTGGCCGTCGGCCGACTCGAGCGTCGCGCCGTTGGCCAGCACCGTCCAGGCCGGGGGTGCGGTGACGGTCAGCGCGATGGTGGCCTTGAGGTCGTTCTGGTCGAAGCAGGCGAAGATCTTCTGGGCGATGTCCATGCCGCAGTAGGCGCCGACGTAGCGCTCGCCGTCGGCCGGGTCGGTCATCGTGTGCATGCCGTCGCCGTCGGTGACGTAGGGGACCCGGGCGTCGACCACGACCTCGTGCGCCCCGGTCGCGAGACCGGTCAGCGGCACCCGGCGGCCGTCGTACCCGCCGTCGTCGCGGTCCTCCCCGTCGACCGTCACGCGGACCTCGCGGCCGTGGGCCAGCTCGAGGAAGGTGTCGGCGGTCGGGGGGAGCACGGTGAAGCGGACGGCGGTGCGCACCCCGAACGTGGCGGTGTCGGTCAGGTCGAGGTCGACGTCGTAGGAGACGTCGGAGACGACGGCGGCGCGGTCACGGGCTTCGGTCAGCGTCAGGCTCACGGGTCCACCCAACCAGTCCACCCGTCCACGCCGTCAACGGGGATTCGCCACGCCCCGTCGCCGCGGCTAGACTGCTGCGGTTGCCTCGGCGAGGGACGCCCGGAGTCCGGGTGGTCCGTGATCGACAGGGCTGGCTGACCACAGGTGCGCCGCGCTGCTCGATGTCGACTCCGACCGGGTGCGCGGCGTTTCGTTTGCGGCGCCGGGTCCGAGGCAGCCATCGACCTTTGCAGCACCCCGCTTCCAGAACAGCAGTACGTACGAGGAGATTCGCATGTCCGCCGAGAAGATCACCGCTGAGTCCCGCACCGAGTTCGGCAAGGGCGCGGCTCGCCGCATCCGCCGCGAGAACAAGGTGCCTGCCGTCGTCTACGGCCACGGCAACGACCCGATCCACATCACCCTGCCGGGCCACGACACGATGATGGCCCTCAAGCACGGCGGCGCCAACGCCCTGCTCGAGCTCGACATCGACGGCAAGAGCACCCTCGCCCTGACCAAGCAGGTCCAGGTCGACCCGATCAAGCGCCACCTCGAGCACATCGACTTCGTCGTCGTCCGCAAGGGCGAGAAGGTCACCGTCGAGGTCCCCGTGCACCTCAACGGCGAGGCCGCCAAGGAGACGCTGGTCGTCGTCGGCACCGCGACCATCCAGCTCGAGGCCGAGGCCACGCACATCCCCGAGTTCGTCGAGGTCGACATCGAGGGCCTCGAGGCCGGCACCCAGATCCTCGCCTCCGACCTCACGCTCCCGCAGGGCTCCACGCTGCTGCTCGACGCCGAGACCCTCATCGTCAACATCACCGAGGCGCAGAGCGCCGAGGCGCTGGAGGCGGAGCTGGAGGAGGCCGAGGCCGAGGCCGGCATCGAGCGCGACGAGTCCGACGCCGAGGCCGCCGAGGCTGCCGAGGGCGACGCCGAGAGCACCGAGGCCGCCGACGAGGAGTGATCCTCCGCAGTCTGCTTCACAGGTTCCGTAGAGAGGGCCGGGATTCAGCCGTGACCGCTGCCACCACCACCGACGTGTGGCTCGTGGTGGGTCTGGGGAATCCCGGCCCTTCCTATGCCGGGCACCGCCACAACGTGGGGTACCTCGTCACCGACGAGCTCGCCTCCCGGATGGGCGGGACCTTCCGCGCGCACAAGTCCGGCCGCGCCGACGTGGTCGAGGGCCGGCTCGGTGCGCCCGGCACGCCCGGGCCACGCGTCGTGCTCGCCCGGCCGCGGTGCTACATGAACGAGACCGGCGGGCCGGTCAAGGCGCTCGCCACTTTCTACAAGGTGCCGCCGGAGCGGATCATCGCGATCCACGACGAGCTCGACATCGCCTTCGGCACGCTGCGCACCAAGCTCGGCGGCGGCGACAACGGCCACAACGGGCTGCGCTCGATGCGCGCCTCGCTGGGCACCGGCGACTTCTACCGGGTGCGCGCCGGCATCGGCCGCCCGCCGGGCCGCCAGGACGTCGCGGACTTCGTGCTGTCCAACTACTCCAGGGTCGAGACCAAGGAGCTGCCGTTCCAGGTCGACCACGCGGCCGACGCGGTGGAGACCCTCATCACCGAGGGCCTCGAGAAGACCCAGCAGCGGTTCAACAGCTGAGCGGGTCGGTCGCTAGGGTGACCGGGTGACTTTCGATCCCGGCACCCCGCCCGCTGCAGCCGCCACCGACGACCACGTCCTCGCCACCTGGCTGGCCGAGGCCGCGGGCCGCCGCCTCCTCGAGGTCCGCACCGAGGGCCTGGAGGGCAAGGAGCTCAAGGACGCCGGCGACGCCGCCGCCCACGACCTCCTCATGGCGCTGCTCGCCGAGCACCGGCCCGGCGACGCCGTGCTGTCCGAGGAGGGCAAGGACGACAAGGCCCGCCTCGAGGCCAGCCGCGTCTGGATCGTCGACCCGCTCGACGGCACCCGCGAGTTCTCCGAGCCACCGCGCGACGACTGGGCCGTGCACGTCGCCCTGTGGCAGGACGGCGAGCTGACCGTCGGCGCCGTGGCACAGCCGGCGCTGGGGGAGACCTTCAACACCGGGCAGGTCCCGGTCGTCCCGCCGCGCACCTCGGAGCGGCCGCGCATCGCGGTCTCCCGCAGCCGCCCGCCGGCCTTCGTCAACGCCCTCGCCGAGGAGATCGGCGCCGAGCTGGTCCCGATGGGCTCGGCCGGCGTGAAGATGATGTCGGTCGTGCGTGACGTCACCGACGCCTACGTGCACGCCGGCGGCCAGTACGAGTGGGACTCCGCCGCCCCCGTCGCAGTCGCCGCGGCCGCGGGCCTCTTCACCTCCCGCGTCGACGGCACCCCGCTGCGCTACAACCAGGACGACGTCTACCTCCCGGACCTCATCGTGTGCCGCCCCGAGCTCGCCGAGCGGATCGTCGCCTTCGTCAAGGAGCACGGCACGGAGGCCTGATTCGTGGTCGGCCACGTCCTGCTCGACGCCGACGGGGTGCTCCAACGCCATCCCGTCGGCTGGGTGGAGGCCGCCGCGGCGTACGTCGGTGACGACGCCGCGACCTTCTTCTCCGACGTCACCGCACACGAGCGCGACCTGCTGACCGGCGGCGACGGCTTCCCGGCCGTCCTGGCCGCCGTGCTCGAGAAGTACGGCGTCGCCGCCTCCGCCGACGAGGTCTACCGCGCCGTCTGGCTCACCATCGAGCCGGTCGCCGGGACCGTCGCGCTCGTCCACCGGCTGCGAGGGCTCGGCCTGGGCGTCCACCTGGCGACCAACCAGCAGACCGGTCGGGCCGCCCACATGCGCGCCGAGCTGGGCTACGACGACCTCTTCGACGAGTCGTTCTACTCCTGCGAGGTCGGCGCCGCCAAGCCCGACCCCGCCTTCTTCGGCGCAGCCCTCGACCGCCTGGCCGTGCCCGCCCCCAACGTCCTCTTCGTGGACGACAGCGCCACCAACGTGACGGCGGCCCGCGAGGTCGGCCTCGCCGCCGAGTGCTGGCACCTCGACGAGGGCCTCGGTGTCCTGACGGAGCGGCTCGCCGCCCACGGCGTCCTCGTCTGACATCGAGTCGGCGGCGCCGGCCCGACCAAACCCGTTGCAGGGCGCCGCCGGGCTGGGAAGAGTGCGCGGCATGACTTCGTTCATCTCGCACACGACCATCGACTGCGCCAACGCCTACGAGCTCTCGGAGTGGTGGAAGCCCGTCCTGGGGTACGTCGACCTCGAGGGCGACCCGAACCTCCCGGGCCACGAGGAGTGCCTGATCCGCGACCCCGAGACCGGTCACATGCTGTTGTTCATCGAGGTCCCGGACACCAAGACGGTCAAGAACCGGATCCACTTCGACATCCAGCCGCGGCCCGGCACGACCCGCGACGAGGAGGTCGAGCGGCTGCTGGCGCTCGGCGCCACCTGGGTCGAGGACCACCGCAACATCCGCGGCCCCGGCATCGGCTGGGCGACCCTCGCGGACCCGGCCGGCAACGAGTTCTGCGTGCTGCGCAGCCAGGCCGAGCGGGACGCCAACCCGCAGCCGCAGCCGAGCTGAGGCAACACCCGAGGCCGGTTCGGACTACCCCGGAAATAGTTCGCATAGCCCGAAATGACTACGCCGAGATCGTTGGCATGGCCTGTTGGAGAAAGGCCGTGCTGACGTTCGTTCGTCGTTCACCTGCGAGGGGATCTCTCGTTCCCGCGACCTCCTGAGACTTCTGCCGACTCAGCGCCCGCTGAGCCTCCTGGCCAGAAATCCCACGGTGACGACCCTCCACGCTCCGGACGCCCCCCTCGAGGTGCGCCCCCGCAAGATCTCCCGCAAGGCCACCGGTGCCGACGCGATCTTCGAACACGCCTCCCGCGCGGTGGGCGCCTCGGTGCTGGTCATCACCGGGGGTGTCGGCCTCTTCCTGGCCTGGCAGGCCTACCCGACCCTGCAGCGCTACGGCTTCAGCTTCTTCACCGAGACGCAGTGGCAGCCGGAGACCGACACGCTCGGCATCGCCGCGGTCCTGCTCGGCACCGTCGAGGTCGCGATGGTCGCGATGGCGATCGCCTTCCCGCTGGCCCTGCTCACCGCGCTCTACATCAGCGAGTACGCCCCGGCCGCGATCAAGTCGACCCTGGTCAGCCTCGTCGACCTGATGGCCGCCGTGCCGTCGATCGTCTACGGCCTCTGGGGCTTCTTCCTGATCATGCCGCACGCGGCGGAGTTCGCCCTGTGGCTGCAGAAGCACTTCGGCTGGATCCCGATCTTCCAGGTCCACGCCGACCCCGACGCCGCCGTCTGGGACGCGAGCCGCTACATCGCCAGCGCCTTCTGCGCCGGCATCGCCGTGGCGATGATGGTGCTCCCGATGTCCTGCGCGGTCATGCGCCAGGTCTTCTCCCAGACCCCCGCCGGTGAGAAGGAAGCCGCCCTCGCGCTCGGCTCGACCCGCTGGGGCATGATCCGCGCGGTCATCCTGCCCTTCGGCCGCGGCGGCATCATCGGCGGCACGATGCTCGGCCTGGGCCGTGCGCTCGGCGAGACCATCGCCGTCGTCCTGATCGTCTCGCCCGCCTTCGAGATCAAGCCCCGCATCCTCGAGGTCGGCACCGTCACGGTCTCCTCGCTGATCGCCGGCCGCTTCGGCGAGGCGAGCACCGCCCAGCTCTCCGCACTGCTCGCCGCCGGCTTCGTCCTCTTCGTCATCACGCTGATCGTCAACACGGTCGCCGCGATCATCGTCAACCGCAGCCGCTCCGGCGCCGGGACGGACGCCTGAGATGACGACGACCGAGAGCGCGCCCGAGACCACCGCCATGGCCGGGCAGACCCACCTGCCGACGTACGACGCCACCGCGGCGCCGGCCGTGCCGCGCACCTCGCTGGGCCGGCTGAGCCCCGACGAGAAGTTCACGCTGTTCGGCTCCTGGGCCGCCGGACTCGGCCTGGCCTGGCTCATCACGCAGCGCCTGGTGCCGATGCCCGGCCTGCCCTGGTTCCTCGTCACGTGGTTCGTCATGGGCCTGCTCGTCACCGCCGTCACCGCAGCGATGACGGGTGGGATGACCGAGGTGCGCGACCGGGTCGCCGGCGCGGTCGTCACGGCGGGCGCGGCGGTGGTCGGGGCGGTGCTGGTCAGCGTCGTGGTCTTCGTCGTGCTGCGTGGCTGGCGGCCGCTGATGCACCCGAACTTCTTCACCCACGACATGTCGGGCGTCGGCCCGAAGGACCCCTTCGACCGGGGCGGTGTCGCCCACGCCATCCTCGGCTCCGGCATCGAGCTCGGCATCGGCCTGCTCATCACGCTGCCCCTGGGCATCGGCACCGCCGTCTTCATGACCGAGGTCGGGGGCCGCTTCGCCCGGGTGGTCCGCACCATCGTCGAGGCGATGACCGCGCTGCCCTCGATCGTGGCCGGCCTGTTCATCTACACCGTCTTCATCGTCGCCCTCGGCTACCCCCGCTCCGGCCTGGCCGCGTCGCTGGCGATCGCCGTGATGATGCTGCCGATCATCGCCCGGGCCGCCGACGTCGTCCTGCGCGTCGTCCCCGGTGGTCTCCGCGAGGCGAGCCTGGCGCTCGGAGCCAGCCGGTGGCGCACGGTCTGGCACGTCGTGCTGCCCACGGCCCGTCCGGGCCTCGCGACCGCCGTCATCCTCGGCGTCGCGCGCGGCGTCGGCGAGACCAGCCCGGTGCTGCTCACCTCGGGCGCTGCGGCGTTCATGGTCCAGAACCCCACCGGCGGCGTCATGAACTCGCTGCCGCTCTTCATCTACTCCACGGTCCGCAGCGGCGAGCCGGTGGCGATCACCCGCGCGTTCGCGGCCGCCACCGTCCTGCTCGGCCTCGTGCTGCTGCTCTTCGTCACCGCACGCCTGCTGGCGCGTCCGCGCTCGGCCAAGCCCTCCGTCGTACGCCGGCTCCTGCGCCGGCCCGCCCCGAAGCGAGCCTCCTGATGTCCCGGTTGCGTGTCCTGTCCGCCGTGCTGGCCGCCCTGGCCTGCGTGCTGACCCTGCCCGGTGCGGCCAGCGCCACGGTCTACGCCCAGATCGAGGGCACCGGATCCACGTGGTCCGAGCTCATCGTCCAGCAGTGGATCTCCGACGTGGACGCCAACGGCATGAAGGTCGTCTACACCGGCGGCGGCTCGTCCAAGGGCCGCAAGGACTTCAGCCAGGACAGCACCGACTTCGCCATCTCCGAGATCCCCTACCAGGGCGTCGACGAGCAGGGCAACGCCGACACCAGCAACGGCCGTGAGTTCGCCTACCTGCCGATCGTCGCGGGCGGCACGGCCTTCACCTACCAGCTGAAGATCGGCAACGACCTGGTCCGCAACCTCCGCCTGTCCGGCGAGACGCTCTCCAGGATCTTCACCAACCAGATCACCAACTGGGACGACCCGGCGATCACCAAGGACAACAACGGCCGGAAGTTCCCGTCGCTGCCGATCACGCCGGTCGTGCGCTCCGACGGCTCGGGCACCACCGCTCAGTTCACGACGTGGATGGACAAGATGTACCCGTCGATCTGGCGCCCGTACTTCGGCCGCTCGGGCCTGACGTCCTACTACCCCCGCAAGGGCCGGATGATCGGCCAGGCGGGCTCGGACCAGGTCATGAACACGATCGCGGGCTTCGCGGGCAACGGCTCGATCGGGTACGTCGAGTACTCCTACCCGGTCAACAAGGACTACCCGGTCGTCAAGGTCCTCAACAAGGCCGGCTACTTCGTGGAGCCCACGCAGTACAACGTGGCCGTCGCGCTGACCAAGGCACGCATCAACCAGGACAAGAGCTCGCAGCTCTACCTGACCCAGATCCTCGACGGGGTCTACAGCAACCCGGACCCGCGGGCCTATCCGATCTCCTCCTACAGCTACATGATCATCCCGACGGGCGCCGACGACCCGCGGATGACGACGGCCAAGCGGCAGACGCTCGCCGACTTCATGTACTACTCGCTCTGCGCGGGTCAGACGAAGGCCGGGCCCTACGGCTACTCGCCGCTGCCGCTCAACCTGGTGCAGGCCGGCTTCGACCAGATCGCCAAGCTCAAGAAGGCCGACCCGGACGTCGACCTCACCGACCGCGACGTCACGCAGTGCAACAACCCGACCTTCGACGGCAAGCACCTCGACCAGAACAAGCTGGCCGCGATCGCGCCCCAGCCGGCCGCGTGCGACAAGCTGGGCGAGGGTCCCTGCGGCACCGAGACCGGCAACAACCAGCCGTCCACCGACGACAACAGCGGCGGTACGACGGGTGGCACGACCGGCGGCTCGACCGGCTCGACCGGGGGCGGAGGCGGGGGTGGCTCCGTCGGCCAGGCGCCCGGCGGGACCGATCCGGGGGCGACGACCATCGACCCGGTCACCGGCGCCGTGGTGGGCGCACCCGACGGCACGACCACCTCGGCCGGCGCGATCTACGCCAACCCGACCGAGCTGGTCTCCTCCCGCCCGGCCGACACCAACACCTTCGGGTTGCTGGCGGTGCTCGAGCTGATCGCGCTGATCCTCCTGCCCGGCCTCTACGTCGCGGCCCTCGGCCGTCGACGCAACGCCAACCGGCTCGGTGGCCGATGAGCAGGCGCCTGGTCGCCGGCCTGCTGCTGGCGCTGGTCGGCGGCGGCCTGCTCGCCGACGTACCTGCCGAGGCCGGCCCGACGATCGTGCACGCGGACCGGAAGGGCGACGACTCGTTCACGGCGACCAAGACGCTGACCCGTGTCTTCACCAACGCCGACGGCTCGACCTACGAGTTCCCGAGCCACACGGTCACGGTGAACGCGAACCACACGAAGGACCTGCGGGGCCGCCAGCGGATCCTGATCAGCTGGAAGGGCGCCCAGCCCAGCGGCGGCCGGGCCTCCAATCCCTACGGGGAGAACGGCCTGCTCCAGGAGTACCCCGTCGTCATCCTCCAGTGCCGCGGCACCGACGACGCCTCACTGCCGGTCAAGAAGCAGGTGACCCCCCAGACCTGCTGGACCGGCTCGGTCGCACAGCGCTCGCAGATCACCCGTTCGGACAGCGAGGCGTCCTGGCGCCACGACCTGGTCGCCGCGGAGGCGGACAAGGCCCGCGTCTCGGGCATGGACCCGTTCCCGAGCGCCGAGGACTGCCCCGGGGTCGACACCGACCCCTACTCCACGCGCCTGACGCCGTTCGTCTCGGCCAAGGGCGAGGTCTTCTCGGCCTGCAACGCCGCCCACATGCCGCCCGAGGCCGCGGTGGGCGCGGCCTTCCCGTCCGCCGAGCTGGCCGCGTTCACCGACAAGGACGGCACCGGATCGGTGCAGTTCGAGGTCCGCAGCGACGTCGAGAACGAGTCGCTGGGCTGCAACCACACGACCGCCTGCACCATCGAGGTCATCCCGATCGTCGGCCTGTCCTGCGACCAGCCGTCGTCCCCGCCGACCGGGTCCGACCAGGCCTGCCGCAAGGGCGGTCGCTTCGCACCCGGCTCGAGCAACTTCGCCAACGACGGGGTCGACCAGGCCGTGTCGCCGTCGCTGTGGTGGGCCGCGTCGAACTGGCAGAACCGCTTCTCCATCCCGATCAGCTTCGGTCTCCCGCCGGACGCCTGCGACATCCTCGACCCGCGGGCCCCGACCGGGTTCTACGGCTCCGAGCTCCTCGCCCAGGCCGCCCTGCAGTGGACGCCGGCCTACTGCCTGCGCAAGGACCGCTTCAAGTTCCAGCTCAACCAGATGTCCGACGAGGCCGGCTGGAACCTCATGGAGAGCGGCGGCGGGGCCGCCGCCGAGGTGTCCTCCCAGCACGACCTGCGCGGCACCGACCCCGTGGGCTACGCCCCGACGGCGGTGACCGGCTTCTCCATCGGCTACGTGATCGACAAGCCCGACAATGCGGGGGAGTACGCCGACCTCAAGCTGAATCCGCGCCTGATCGCCAAGCTGATGACGGAGTCCTACCTCGGCTCCGACCTCGGTCGTGGCCATCCCGGGATCGGCGACAACCCGCTCGGGATCATGAACGACCCGGAGTTCCAGAAGCTCAACCCCGGGTTGACCCAGATCTCCCAGGAGGCGGGCGCGGCCCTGCTGTCGCTGTCCAACGACTCGGACGTGATCGAGCAGCTGACCGACTACATCGCCCACGACCCGGAGGCGATGGCCTTCATCGGCGGCAAGCCGGACCCGTGGGGGATGAAGGTCAACCCGGCGTACAAGGACATCACCGTCCCGACCGCCGAGTGGCCGCTGCTCGACTCCTACATCCCGAAGACCGAGAACACCTGCCGGCAGAAGAACCCGGCCGTCTACTTCAGCCAGCTCGCGGCGCCGGTGACGACGCTGCGCAAGATCGCCGAGGCGCTCCTCGACGCGTGGCCCAACGTGCAGACGCGCTGTGACTTCGACCAGTCGACGCAGCAGTACAAGCTGGGCCGCATCGACAGGCAGTCGTTCGGGTCGCGCTTCATGCTCGGGGTCGTCAGCCTCGGCGACGTGCACCGCTACGGCCTGCGCTCGGCAGCACTCGAGACCAGGCCGGGCACGTTCGTCGAGCCCGACGACGCCTCGCTGGCCGCCGCGGTCGACCTGATGACCCAGAAGAAGGACGACCTCCCGTTCGCCCTCGACCAGGCCGACGTGAAGAAGTCGGGGTCGGCCTACCCCGGCACGATGGTCGTCTACACCGCCGCGCGCCTGCAGCACCTCGACGAGGCCGACGCCGCCAAGGTCAGCCAGTTCATCAAGGTCTCGACGACGGAGGGCCAGGAGGTGGGCTCCGGCAACGGCGAGCTGCCCGCGGGCTTCCTGCCGATCCGTGACAGCGGCTCGACGCGCAAGCTCTACGCCTCCGCCCAGGCCGTCGCCGCCGAGGTGGCGGCCCAGAAGGTGCCGCCGACGTCCACGCCGGCCCCGACGCAGGAGCCGACGACCACCGGCGGCGGGACCGGCTCGGGCCCGATCGACGCGCCCGGCACGATCCCGTCCGACCCCGTCCCGTCGGCCGCACCGAGCGCCTCGGCGTCGCCGTCGACGCCGCCCGCTGCGGTCGAGATGCCGGCCACCTCGCCGGTCGGGTCGCGCGTCGCGAGCGGCCTGCTGCCCGCGCTCCTGCTGGTCGGCTTCGCCGGCCTGATGATCGCGAGCGGCCTGCGCTTCTTCGTGAGCCCACCGAGGAGCCGTCCATGACCACGACGATGACCGGCACCGCCCAGCGCAGCAGGCCGGCTCGCCGGCTGCCCGCGCGCGTGCCGTCCCTGTCGGGGGTCCTCTCCGGCCTCCGCGCGTCCGGCCGGCGGCTGGGGCGTCCGGGTCAGCCGGCGCCGACCCGGCCGCCGACGCCCACCGAGTCGGCCGTCTCGGTCGCGTCGACGGCGTTCACGATGGTCGCCCTTGTCTGCCTGTGGACCGTCGCGCAGCTGCTGTTCCTCGGCAACCTGAGCCACGAGCGCGCGCAGAGCCTGCTGTACGGCGAGTTCCGCACCCAGCTCGCCAGCGCCACCGCCCCGATCGGTCCCATCGTCCCGGTCGGCGACCCGGTCGCGCTGCTGACGATCCCGAGCCTGGGCCTGCAGGAGGTCGTCACGGAGGGCACCGCCTCCGGTGACACCCTCGACGGCCCCGGCCACCGCCGGGACACGCCGCTGCCGGGCCAGGAGGGCATCTCGGTCGTCTACGGCCGCGCGGCGACCTACGGTGGTCCGTTCGGGAGGCTCGCCGAGCTCCAGCCCGGCGACCCGATCAGCGTCGTCGACGCGCAGGGCAAGGTCACCTTCCACGTGCTGTCAGTGCGCCGGACCGGAGACCCGCTCCCGCAGCCGCTGGCCGCGGGCAAGGCCCGGCTCACCCTGGTCACTGCCGAGGGCACCGGCCGCTACTCCGCGATCGCCCCCAACGCGGTGATCTACGTCGACGCCGACGCCAAGAAGTCCTTCCCCGCGCCGGCCGGCCGCCCGCTGGCCGTCCCGGAGGCGGAGAAGCCGATGGCCACCGACAAGGGCGCGATGCCCCTGCTGGCGCTGTTCCTGGCCCTGCTGGTGGCGCTGACCCTCGGGGTCGTCGCCGCGCGCCAGAAGTGGTCGGGCCCGCTCGTCTGGGTGGTCGCGGCACCGCTCGCGATCGCCCTGTCCTGGGCCACCACCGACGTGGTGATGCGCCTCTTGCCCAACGTGATCTGAACGCTTGCTGAACGACCGATGGTTCCGCCCCGGAACCCCACCGATGTTCCAAGACTCGACCCTGCAACGCCTCTCGGGAAGCAGCACCGGCACCACCTCCATCACGCAGTTCCGAGCAGCACCCACTCCGAAGGAAACTCCGCAATGTTCGTACGCAAGTCCCTCGCGGGCCTCGTCGCCGCGGCCCTGACCGGTTCCGTCGTCGCCCTGACGGCCGTCCCGGCCCTCGCGGCGACCGACGCCGACGACCCCACGTTCACCCCCGTCGCCGCCGACCTCATCGGCGTCGGCTCGGACACCAGCCAGCACGCGCTCAAGCTGCTCGCGGACGGGTGGAACGCCCAGACGCCCGCCCCGGCGTTCAAGGTGGCGTCCTTCGCCGCCACCGGCGGTGGCACCATCACCCTGCCGAGCGGTGCGATCAACCGTCCCAACGGCTCGGGTGCCGGCAAGGCCCTGCTCTACGGCTCGGGCAACAACGCCGACGTCGACTTCGCCCGCTCCTCCTCGGCGATCAGCGCCACCGAGGCGCAGGCCGGTCTCCAGGCCTTCCCGTTTGCCCTCGACACCCTGGTGATGGCGGTCTCCAACTCGGTGCCGTCCAACGCGCCGACCTCGCTGACCCCGGCCCAGATCGTCAGCATCTACAAGGGTGACGTCACCAACTGGTCGCAGATCGACTCGACCAAGTCCGGCGTCATCGCCCCGAAGATCCCGCAGGCCGGCTCCGGCACCCGCTCCTTCTTCGTGGCCCAGCTCAAGTCCATGAACGGCGGCGTCGACGTGACGCTGGCCAGCTCGGTCGCCGAGGTCCAGGAGCACGACGACTCGCTGATCAAGAACGACCCCAACGCGATCGCGCCGTTCTCGAAGGGCCGCGCCGGCCTGCTCGGCACCACCCTGCGCCTCGAGAGCGGCTGGAAGGCCGACCGGGCGCTCTACAACGTCGTCCGTCAGGCAGACCTGGGCCGCGCCGACATCCTGTCGGTCTTCGGTGAGAACGGCTACGTCTGCTCCACCGCCGCCCGTTCGGCGATCGAGGCCGCCGGCTTCCAGCAGCTCGCCACGCCGGCGCACGGCGGCGTCTGCGGGGCCCCGACGCAGACCGCGACCAGCAACTTCATCCTGAACCAGCAGGTCACCACGACCACCTCGCTCACCGGCTCCAGCGCCAAGGGCGGCGCCGCCACCCTCGTCGCCGCCGTCTCCGGCTCCTCGGCCCCCGACGGCACCGTGACCTTCAAGGAGGGCGACGTCGTCCTCCAGTCCGGCGTCCCGCTGGTCTCGGGCCAGGCGACGTACGACGTCACCGGCGCCACCCCGGGCTCGCACACCTACACCGCGGACTTCGTCCCGGCCTCGGGTTCGCAGTTCGACCCCTCGACCGGCGACGCCGCGGTGCTCGTCAAGGCCGCCTCGTCGATGACCGAGACGTTCCCGGCCAGCGTCCAGGCCGGCAAGCGCGCCCAGGGCACGATCACCGTGACCTCGGCGATGGCCCCGACCGGCAAGGTGACCATCTTCAAGGGCACCAAGAAGCTCGCGTCCGGCTCGCTGGTCGGTGGCAAGCTCACCGTCAAGCTCCCGGCGCTGGCCAAGGGCAAGAACACCCTCAAGGCGGTCTACGCCGGCAGCAGCACGGTGGCCGGCTCCACCAAGAAGTTCACCATCACCCAGAAGTGATCCGGTGCCGGCCCACCCGGGAACGGGTGGGCCGGCCCTCCGCCATCCAGCAACGATGCAAGGAACGACGATGAGTGCAGTCACCGACGAGACCACGGTCCTCCCGACCGTCCCGGAGCCCACGGCCCTGGCCACGATCGAGGCCCGCGACATCACGGCGTGGTTCGGGCAGCACAAGGTCCTCGACCGGGTGTCCCTGACCATGCCGGCAGGCGGCATCACCGCGCTCATCGGCCCATCCGGCTGCGGCAAGTCGACGTTCCTGCGCATCCTCAATCGGATGCACGAGCTCGTGCCGTCCGCCGCCCTGGCGGGCGAGGTGCTGCTCGACGGCCACGACATCTACGACCCCGACAAGCGCCTGATCGACGCCCGGCGCGCCATCGGCATGGTCTTCCAGAAGCCCAACCCGTTCCCCGCGATGTCCATCCGCGAGAACGTCCTGGCCGGGCTCAGGCTCACCGGGACCCGCGCCTCGAAGGGCGCCAAGGACGAGCTCGTCGAGTCCTGCCTGATCAAGGGCGGCCTGTGGAACGAGGTCAAGGACCGGCTCGACGCCCCCGGTGGCGGCCTGTCCGGCGGCCAGCAACAGCGCCTGTGCATCGCCCGCTCGCTGGCGATCAAGCCCCGCGTTCTCCTCATGGACGAGCCCTGCTCGGCGCTGGACCCGACGTCGACCCGCGTCATCGAGGAGACGATGATTGACCTGGCCAGGGAGGTGACCATCGTGATCGTGACCCACAACATGCAGCAGGCGGCACGCGTGTCGACCCAGTGCGCCTTCTTCCTGGCCTCCCAGGGGACCCCGGGCGTCATCGTCGAGCACGGCGACACCGCCGCGATGTTCCAGCACCCCCGCGACCAGCGCACGTCCGACTACGTCAACGGTCGTTTCGGGTGAGCCCTGCACGCCTCATCGCGGCCCTGGCCGTGACGCTCGTGGTCGTCTCCGGGCTCGGCTACCTCGCCGCCCACACGGTCATGGCCCGACCGCCCCTGGACCTCTCCTCCCCGCAGTACGTCTCCGCCCCGGTGCCCGCCGAGGCCGCGCCGACGGCGGCCGCGGGCCAGCCGCTGGGCGCCACGCAGGTGGACCCGGCCTGGCTCTCGGCGACGGCGTCCCGGACGGGGATCCCCGTCCCCGCGCTGCGCGCCTACGCCCGCGCCCAGCTGGACGGGGTGGGCGGCTGCGACGTCGGCTGGACGACCCTGGCCGGCATCGGCTGGGTCGAGTCCCGGCACGGCACCATCGGCGGCCGCGCCCTCGGCGACGACGGGCACTCCTCGACCCGGATCCTGGGGCCGGCCCTCGACGGCTCCGGGAAGTTCGCCGCGATCCGGTCCTCGGCCGACTCCCGGCAGTGGCACGGGGACCCCGTGTGGGAGCACGCGGTGGGGCCGATGCAGTTCATCCCGTCGACCTGGCGGACGTGGGCCACCGACGGGGACGGCGACGGGACGGCCGACCCCAACGACCTCGACGACGCGGCCGCCGCCACGGCGCGCTACCTCTGCGCCGGCGGCACGGACCTGGCGACCGGCACCGGCTGGGCGGCCGCGATCTTCAGCTACAACCACGCCCAGGAGTACGTCGACGCGGTGTACGCCGCGGCGACGACGTACGCCCGACGTTCGGCCGGCTGAGCCGAGCCCCGGTCAGGCGCCCAGCCCCCGCAGCAGGTGGAGGTGCAGCTCGCGGGTCTGCGGGGACGGGTCGGCCCCCAGCTCCTCGGCGAGGTGGGCCCGGTAAGACTCGAAGACGCGCAGCGCGCTGCCGATCTCGCCGAGCTCGGCGTGCGCCCGCATCAGTGAGCGGTGGGCCGTCTCGGAGCCCCGGTCGAGGCGGACCGCGTCGGCCGCGAGGTCCAGGGCCTCCCGGAAGTGGCCCAGCTCGAGCGCGGCCGCGGCGGCGTCGCAGAGCATCTCGTGGCGGGTGCGCTGCAGGTGCTCGCGCTCGGCGCGGGCCCAGGCGCTGTCCTGGTCGTAGGCGCGGAAGTCGTCGCGGTAGATCTGCTCGGCCGACCGGGTCAGGGCCAGGACCTGCTCGTGCTGGGCGTCGCGGGCGAACACGTGGACCTTCCGCGCGTCCTCGAGGAACTGCACCGCGTCCACCCACGCGTCGCGCAGCACCAGCCCGTCGGCCTGGCGCACGACGCAGTTGGTGCCCATGGTGCGCCGGATCTGGCTGGCGGCGGTGCGCAGGCTGTTGCGCCGTCGCTCCTCGGCGACGTCCGGCCACAGCTTCTCGACCAGCCGCGACGGCAGCACCGGGTGACCGGCGCTGAGCGCGAGAAGTCGGAGGAGGTCGCGGGTCTTGCCCGTCCGCCACTCGTCGATGGCGACGGCAGATCCGTCCTGGCGCCACACCTGAAGTTCACCGAGGACACAGATGCGGATCAGTGGTTGCTCGTTCATGAGTCAGGCCCCTCCCCAGCCTCACGTTGTGCAGCACCTGTCTGACCGCACTATCACCGTAGAACAAGGTTTTGCAACTCCGCAGGGGAACGGGTGAGTTACGGAGGCCTGTCTGACGCATTTTTAACCTTGCCTGCGGGGAGGGGAGCGAGGACTCACCAGCCGCCTCCGGTGCGCTGCCCGTCGCCATGGGGGGACATGCACAGGCAGTTCCGGGGCTACCGAGGCGGGACTCCCCGAGGCTTGATCCGCGGACGGACCGTTCCTCCCCAGGTGTGCGGCTGGTGAGCCGTTCGCGTGCCGGGCCCCCTCCCGACCTCCCCACCATCCCGGCAGGCCTCGGGTCGATCATCACCAATATTCGGGGGGCCGTCGTCCGGAGGAGCACGCGCGGACGCCGGGCTCGGTGCGGGCCGATAACAGGACGGCGAGAGGCAGGAAGGGCGCCGGCGGGGAGGCCCTCAGTAGGCGCCGCGGTGCCCCAGCACCGCGCCGACCGTGCGCCAGACGATGCGCAGGTCCGAGCCCAGCGACCAGTTGTCGACGTAGCGCAGGTCGAGCCGGACCGACTCCTCCCAGGAGAGGTCCGAGCGCCCGGAGACCTGCCAGAGGCCGGTGAGCCCCGGTTTCACGGCGAGGCGACGGTGCACGTCGGGCGCGTACTGCTCCACCTCGCTGGGCAGGGGCGGGCGGGGGCCGACGAGGGACATCTGGCCGCGCAGCACGTTGACCAGCTGGGGGAGCTCGTCCAGGGAGTAGCGCCGCAGGACGGCGCCGACGCGTGTCACCCGAGGGTCGCAGCGCATCTTGAACAGGACACCCTCGACCGCCTCGCGCGCGGTGAGCTCCTCGCGCCGGCACTCGGCGTCGAGGCCCATCGTGCGGAACTTGAGCATCGTGAACGGCACGCCGTTGCAGCCGACGCGCGTCTGCCGGAAGAACGCCGGACCCGACGACTCGACACGCACGGCCACGCCGATGGCGAGGAGCAGTGGTGCGAGGACGACCAGTGCGACGGCGGCGGCGACCCGGTCCGCCACGGCCTTGGCCCGCCGCCGGCCCCCGGACGTGTCGGGGTGTCGCACCCGGAGGAGGGGGAGCGCGCCGGCGTACTCCAGGCGGGTCCGGTGGGAGGCGACGTCGAGGAGACCGGTCGCGATGAGCACCTGGGTGCCGGCCCGTTCGAGCTGCCAGCCCAGGCGCCGCAGTGCCGCGGGGTCGTCGCGCTCGGTCGGCAGCACGACGACGGCCTCCGCGCCCAGGCGCTGGGCAGTCGTCGGCAGGTCCCGGCCGGTGGCGGGCTCGTGGATGCCGACCACCACGAACGCCGGCCGACGGTCGGCCGCGAGCTCGCGGAGCAACAGGTCGACAGCGGGCCGCGGCCCGGACACCACGACGCGCACGGGATCGGGCGGACGCAGGGCCGTGCCGGCCCGGCGCAGGCCCACGGCGAGAGCCGAGACCGCCACCGCGACGACGAGCACGCGCCACGGCTCGAGCGGCTGTCCGCTCATGGTCACGATCAGGGGCGTGGCCGCGGCCAGGCCCACGCCGGCGCGGGCGATGCGACGCAGGTCCTCGGTTGCCGACGTCGCTCGCCGGGCCTCGAAGGCGCCCGTGCCGCCGAGAAGGGCGAGCCACGTGGCCGTGACGGCGGCGAGCAGCAGCCAGGCGGCCGTCCCCGTGGAGGGGCCGGCGGGCAGCGTCACCGCCGACACCACGAGCGCCGCCAGCGCGTCCCCAGGGACGAGTGCCCACGGCGTCCGCGCCGGGCGGGTGGACGCGGCCCCGGCAGCCGGGAGCTGTCGGGTGCCGCGGATCGAGAGGGGACGGACCAACCGGCGGAGGGCGTGGCGCGACGTGGCTGCTTCGGGGCCGAGCGGGACGGTTGCCGTCACGACGTGTCCTGGTGCGGCCCGCGCACGGTGCGGGGTGCCGACCCGTCCATCGCACCCACCCCCCGTCGCCCGCTGCACGGTGCAACGGCTACCTCGACGGTAGGGACTGGCCGCGCGGCGGACATGCCGCAATTTGGGTGATCCCCGTTCCGGGCCCCGAGGCCCGGCCGGCAGGGGCTGGGGTCAGCGGTCCTCGGCCAGGACCGGGGGGCTCCAACTGGCCTGGTGGGCCGCGCCCACCGCCGCCAGCTGCGAGGTGACGTCGAGCTTGGCGAGGATCGACTTGACCTGGGTGCGCACGGTCGCCTCGGAGACGAACGAGAGCTTCGCGATGTCCCGCACCGGTCGTCCGGCCATCAGGTGCGCGAGCACCTCGCGCTCGCGCAGGGTGAGCTGCTCGAGGCGGTCCCGGAGGTCCTGGATCTTGGCCTTCTCGTGGTGGTACACCGCCAGCAGCCGGTCCCGCTCCTCCCGCGACAGCACCGGCCGGCCCTCGCCGATCAGGCGGATGGTGGCGAGGATGGTGTTCAGCGGTGTCGACTTGGGCAGCACCGTGCGGGCGCCGTACCGCAGGCACTCACCCCACCGGGCCCGGTCGATGCTCGCCGTCACCACGACCACGGCGATGCCGGCCTGGGTGAGCGGCTCGACGAGCCGGGTGCCGTTGCCGGTGGACCCGAGGTCGAGGTCGAGCAGGACCACACGCGGGCGCATCCGCAGCACCTGGGTGAGCAGGTGCCCGGTGGAGACGGCGTGGTCGGTGATCGGGACGCGGTGCACGTCGTGGCCCTCCAGCGTCATCGCCACGTCGAGGGCCTCAGCGAAGAGCTGGTGGTCCTCGACGATGGCGACCCGCGTCAGGCCGAGTGACCGAGGCATGACCGGACCGGTGCAGCGGTGGGCAGGGTCAGGGTGAACGTGGCTCCCGGAGTGCCTTCTTCGAGTCGCAGGTCGCCGCCCATCTCGCGGGCGAGGGAGCGGGCGATGTGCAGCCCGAGCCCCTGCCCGGGCGAGCCGGGGCCGCGGACGCCGCGGTCGAACAGCTGGGGCCGGACGTGCGGGGCGACGCCCGGTCCGCCGTCGGTGACCTGCACCCGGACCGAGCCGGGCGTGGCCACCGCCGTCACGCGGATGTCGCAGCCAGGGGCGTGCCTCGCTGCGTTCTCCAGCAGGACGTGCACGATCTCGGCGATGTCGTCGGCGCGGCCTGTCGCGCACAGCGGGGTGCCCGTCCAGCGCACCCGGTGGCCGCGCAGCCGCAGCGACTCGGCCAGGGGGTTGACGACCTCCTCGAGCTCCACGCGCTGGACGGCCCGGTCGGGCTCCACGGCGAGCAGCCGCTCGAGGCGGCCGAGCTCGGACTCGCGGAGCTGCTCCAGCCGCACCCGGGTGGCCTCCTGGAGCTCCTTGTCGGCGTCGTGCAACAGCTGGTGGGCGAGGGTGATCCCGACGACGGTGGCGCGCAGCTCGTGGAGCTTCTCCTCGTCCTTGCGCAGCGCTGCCTCGGCGGTCTCGGCACGGGTGCCGAGCACCTCGAGGTCGGCCGGGGACGGCAGCTCGCGGGTGCGGCGCTCCAGGTGGCGGTGCCCGGCCCAGGCCAGCAGCGGGAGCTGCGCCAGGGACCACGGGACGGCCATGGTGAGGCTGGCGGCCTCGGACACGCCGCTCAGGACCGCGACCAGCAGCAGCACGGGCGTGGACAGGACCAGCCCGGTCAGGAGCAGCAGTGGGCCCGTCGGCCGGAGCGGCGCACGGCGCGGACATACGTCGTGACCTCCGTCGTCTGCGTCCGGAACTGCCGATGACGCGGGCGGTGCCGGGTCCGGATCGGGCGATGTCGCGACGACCGGCCCCGATGACGTGTCCGCTGGCTGCCCTTCTGTCCCCTGACGGCGTTCGGTAACGATGCGGTACATGGTTCCCCCCTTGTGGCACCCCCTCGTGCCTCGTACACATGAAGCCATCGGGATGCGAAACGCGCGTCAAGACGGCGTCAACGCCGTGGCAAATCCCCGTGAACTCAGGCGGGGGCGACGGATGTGGCGGGGGTGTGTCGTGTATCACATCGTGGACGGCTGGTCGCCCGGACGGGCGTCGCGGTCGGCCACGATGGCCCGGGCCAGGTCGCGGACCTTGACGTTGGCGTGCTGGGAGTTGCGTCGCAGGTAGCTCATCGCATGGTCGGCGGAGAGGCCGTAGCGCTCCATCAGCATGCCCTGCGCCTGACCGATGAGGGTCCGGCTGGCCAGGCCTTCCTCGAGGTTGGCGATCCGGTCGACGAGGCGCAGGCCGAGTCCCGCGTGCTTGGCCGCCCTCCGCGCGTGGAGGAAGCCGGCCGTGCTGTGGGTGTGCGGTTCGTGCGAGAAGAGGTCGAGCGTGGCCGACCCGTGGTTGAGCTGGGTCAGCCCGACCAGGCGAGCCGAGAGCACACCCGCTGCGGCGGCCCGGGCGCTCCAGGCCGGCCAGCGCGTGTCGGTGCGGGTGTCGGCGATCGTCAGGATGGACCCGGCCTCCAGGTCGTGGCTTCCGGGGCCGGGCTCACCCAGCGCCTGGGCCGCGTCGAGGTCGTGGACCACCGGGCCGGTCGCCGCCAGCCTGATCACGCCGCCGTCCGCGGGGTGCAGCGCCACGCCCGCGTGGTCCGAGTCGAGGTTGGCCAGCGCGAAGTCGGCGATCACCGCCGAGGCGTCCGGCAGCGTGCGCGTCCGGTCGAGTGCCTCGGTCAGGTCGGTGAGGGCCTCGAAGAGGCGATCGGCCAGCACGGGTCCCCTCCGTTTCGGCTCGGTGGCCTCACCGTACCGTCGTGGACGTCTCGTACCAGGGATGTTGCTCGGCCCAGTGCTCGATCCGGTCGTCGCGCACCGCGGACCACATGCGCCACCCCCGGATGTGGTCGAGGTGGACGACGCTCTGCGCGCCCTCCATGCCGAGTCCGGCGACCGGCACCGTGAGGTAGCGGATGTCGGCGGAGCGCAGGTTGCGCAGTGACAGGGCGAGCTGTGCCATGTCGCGCGTCGACCAGCCGGAGTCGACCGACAGGTTGCGGGTCACGGTCTTCAGGAAGGCCAGGACCTGGCGGGGTTCGTGCCGCATCTCCGCGTGCAGGTTGTCCTCCATCAGCGTGCGCAGGAAGGCCTGCTGGCGGCGCACGCGGTCGAGGTCGCCGCCGGGCAGTCCGTAGCGCTGCCCGACGTAGTCGAGCGCCTGCTGGCCGTCCAGCGTGTGCGTCCCGGCGGTCCAGGTGATGCCACGGGCCGAGTCGTAGACCGTGGTGGGCACGTTGACGGTCACCCCGCCGACGGCATCGGTGAGCTGCCGGAAGCCCTCCCAGTCGATGACGGCGAGGTGGTCGATGCGGACGCCCGTCAGCTGCTCGACGGTCTGGACCGCCAGCGAGGGTCCGGCGTAGGAGAAGGCCGCATTGATCTTGTCCATCCCGTAGCCCGGGACGGAGACCCACGAGTCGCGCGGGATCGAGATCACCGAGGCACCGCGACGGTCGCCGTCGATGTGCAGCACCATCAGGGTGTCGGTGCGCTGGGCGCCGGGGACCCACAGGGGGGCCGCCGCCGAGCGTCCCGTCGTCCCGACGGGGGAGCGGCGGTCGGTGCCCATCAGCAGGATGTTCACGGCCTTCGCGGCCGGTCCGGTCGTGGGCTTGGGCGGTCGCTGGGACTCGTCGAGACCGGTGAAGACCCCGTCGATCCGGCCGATGTGGCCGGTCAGGGTGTGCTGGATCCAGAAGATGCCGACGGCGGCCGTCACGGCCAGCATCGCCACGCAGACCATCAGCCCGATGAAGGCATTGCGGACGGGATGGCGTCGCCGGGGGACGACCTCGGTGGTCACGATCGGCTCCGCTCCTCCCGGAGCAGGCCGTTGGTCTCGACGTAGGCGCGGCCGGAGACGGGGCAGCGGAACACGTCGGCCCCGACGTACTGGAGCGGGACGCCGGCGTGGCCGACCCACTTGACCCGGCGTGCGGGAGAGCCGACCACGAGCGCGAAGTCGGGCACGTCCCGGGTGACCACGGCACCGGCCGCGACCATCGCCCAGCGGCCGATCTCGACCGGGGCGACGCACACGGCCCGGGCGCCGATGCTGGCGCCCTCGCGGACCGTGACCCCCACCGCCGTCCAGGCGTGCGCGTCCTTGAGCCGTCCGTCCAGGTCGACCGCGCGGGGGAAGTAGTCGTTGGTGAGGACGACGCCCGGTCCCACGAACACGCCGTCCTCGAGCACGGCGGGCTCGTAGACCAGCGCGTGGTTCTGCAGCTTGCAGCGGTCCCCGATCCGGACCCCCGGGCCGACGTAGGCGCCGCGCCCGATGATGCACTCGCGACCGACGTCGGCCAGCTCCCTGACCTGGGCCAGGTGCCAGACCTTGGTGCCCTCCCCGAGGGTGGCCTCCGGGGCCACGTCCGCCGACTCGGCGATGAAGACAGGCTGCGTGTGGGGCATGGCCGAATGACAGCGCTGCGGGACGGCGCACGGGGGCTTCGGACCGTGCGTTCCTCAACATTGGGCACCCCCTCCGAGACCCCGTCCAGAGGGGTCCGAAATGGGGCTAACCAATATCGGGGAACGGGTGTCCGCAGACCCCCGACGGCCCTGTTACAGGGTGAGTCTCGGACCTCATCCGAGGCGTTGCAGCGACCGGGTCCCCCGACCCGCGCCACCAGACGTCGCAGAAGCTTCAGCAGGCAGACAGGCACGAGACATGGACGTCCTGGGGGGCCCAGGGGTCGGCAGCCGGACGGTGCAGGACAGGGCCGTGCTGGCAAGTGTGGTCATCCCGGCCCACAACGAGGAGCGCGTCATCCCGCGCACCCTGGCGAGGCTGCAGCAGGGCCTGCCGCCGGGCTCGCTCGACGTGGTCGTGGTCTGCAACGGCTGCACCGACGGGACGGCCGCGGCTGCCCGCCGGGCCGCGCCCGGTGCCCGGGTCCTCGAGATCGAGCAGCCCTCCAAGGCGGCGGCCGTGCGCGCCGGCAACGCGGCCACGCGGGTCTTCCCCCGGGTCCACCTCGACGCCGATGTCGAGCTCAGCGGCAGCGACCTGGCCACCCTCGTCCGGCCGCTCACGGACGGCCTCGTGCTGGCGACCGCCCCGCGCCGGGTGCTGCGCCGCGAGCACGCGCCCTGGCTGGTCCGCACCTACTACGACGTCTGGGAGCAGCTGCCGCAGGTGCGGTCCGGTCTCTTCGGTCGAGGCGTGATCGCCCTGTCCGCAGCCGGCCAGGCGCGGGTCTCGGCGCTCCCGCCACTGATGAGCGACGACCTCGCGACCTCCGACGCCTTCGCCCCCGACGAGCGCCGCGTCGTCGACGAGGCCGAGGTCGTGGTGGTGCCGCCGGGGACCGTGCGCGACCTCGTCCGGCGACGCACGCGCGTCGCGACGGGCGACGCCCAGGCCGCCGGTCACGGCGCACGTCGTCCCGAGTCCGTGACGACCTGGCGCGTCCTCGGTCGCCTCGCTGTGGCCCGACCCGCCGTTGCTGTCCGGCTTCCCGTGTTCCTCGGCATCGCCCTCGTGGCGCGGGCTTCCAGCCGCGGCGCCGTACGACGCGGCGACTTCAGCACCTGGCTCCGGGACGAGAGCTCCCGTGCCTGACCCCCTGATCCTCCCCGAAGGGAACCGCCCCGTGACGCACCGAGTGACCAGCAGGGCCGACTCCCGCACCGGCCTGGCGGCCATCCTCGCCGGCCTCCTCGCCGTCGCCGTCCTGGCCCTCGTGCCCGTCAGCGCCGCCTCGGCGGCCGGCGACCCGTGCGGCGCGGACGGCAACAAGATCGCCTGCGAGAACAGCCTGCCCGGCACCCCGAAGAGCGTCTGGGACGTTCAGGGCTCGGGTGCCGCGGACATCCAGGGCTTCTCCACCGACATCAGCGTCGACGTCGGGCACCGGATCGACTTCAAGATCGACACCGACGCCACGGCCTACGGCATCACGATCTACCGCACCGGCTACTACAACGGCGCCGGCGCCCGCGAGATCGCCACGGTGACGCCCTCGGCGAGCCTGCCGCAGGTCCAGCCGCAGTGCATCACCGACGCGGCCACCGCCCTCTACGACTGCGGCAACTGGGCCGTCTCGGCCTCGTGGGACGTGCCGAGCACGGCCGTGTCCGGGGTGTACGTCGCACGCCTCCAGCGTGTCGACAACGGCCACGCCAGCCTGATCACCTTCATCGTCCGGGACGACTCCAGCCACTCCGACATCGTCTTCCAGACCTCCGACCCGACCTGGCAGGCCTACAACCTCTACGGCGGGGCGGACTTCTACTCCGGCGGTGCTGCCGGTCGTGCCTACAAGGTGAGCTACAACCGGCCGATCACGACCCGCGACGGGGCGGGTGGCCGCGACTTCTTCTTCGCCAACGAGTACCCGGCCGTGCGCTTCCTCGAGCGCAACGGCTACGACGTCAGCTACATCGCGGGCGTCGACACAGACCGCGCCGGCGCTCTGCTCCAGAACCACAGGGTCTTCCTCTCGGTGGGCCACGACGAGTACTGGAGCAAGGCGCAGCGCGCCAACGTCGAGGCCGCTCGGGACGCGGGCGTCAACCTGCAGTTCCTGAGCGGCAACGAGGCCTACTGGAAGACCCGCTACGAGCCGTCGGCCGACGCGAGCGGCACGGCGTACCGCACGCTCGTCTGCTACAAGGAGACCTGGGCGAACGCCAAGATCGACCCCTCCGACGAGTGGACCGGCACGTGGCGGGACCCGCGGCTGGCCCCGACGGGCAAGGGCGGCGGCAGGCCGGAGAACCAGCTCACCGGCACCCAGTTCCAGTCGAACCACGACGACCTCGCGGTCACCGTGAGCGCGGAGGAGGGCAAGCTCCGCCTGTGGCGCGACACCGGCCTGGACGCCCTCCCCGCCGGGACGACCCAGGCGCTCGCGCCGCACACCATCGGCTACGAGTCCGACGAGGACGTCGACAACGGCTTCCGGCCGGCCGGCCTCATCCGGCTGTCCACGACGACCGGTGCCACGCCGGAGTCCCTCCAGGACTTCGGCAACACGGTCCAGCCGGGCACGACGACCCACCACCTCACGATGTACCGCGCGTCCAGCGGTGCCCTCGTCTTCAGCACCGGGTCCATCCAGTGGAGCTGGGGCCTCGACAGCGTCCACGACGACGCGGTGACGCCGTCGCCGCCCGATGCCCGGATGCAGCAGGCCCAGGTCAACGTGATGGCGGACATGGGCGTCCAGCCGGCCACCCTGATGCCCGGCCTCGTCGCGGCGACGAAGTCCACCGACACCACCGCCCCGACGGTCACCATCGACTCGCCGGCTGCCGGGTCCATTCAGGCCAACGGCTCCCAGGTCACCGTCACGGGAACGGCGTCGGACGTCGGCGGCCGCGTGGCTGGTGTCGAGGTGTCGACGGACGGTGGCCAGTCCTGGAGCGCCGCGACCGGTGCCGGCACCTGGAGCTTCACCTACGTGCAGCACGGTCTGGGCAGCACCGCCGTGCAGGCCCGCGCCATGGACGACAGCGCCAACACCGGTGCGCCGGTCACCCGGTCGTTCGACGTGCGGTGCCCGTGCAGCGTGCTCGGGGCCACGGTGCCGCAGGTCCCGGCCGCCAACGACCCCGGGGCGGTCGAGCTCGGCCTGCGGTTCATCCCGCAGGTGGACGGCTTCGTGACCGGTGTCCGCTTCTACAAGGGGGCAGGCAACACGGGCTCCCACGTGGGCTCGGTCTGGAGCCCGGCCGGGCAGCGGCTCGCCCAGGTGACGTTCTCGGGTGAGTCCGCCACGGGCTGGCAGGCGGCCACCTTCTCCTCGGCGGTCCCCGTGTCGGCGGGACAGGCCTACACGGTCTCCTACACGGCCCCCAACGGGAACTACGCCGTGCAGCTGTCCGCCTTCGCCTACCGGGGCGTGTCCGCACCACCGCTGTCGGTGGAGGGCGGCCTCGGATCCGGCGCGGCCGGCGTCTTCGGCTCGCCCGGGCTGTTCCCCGCCTCGACGTTCCAGAAGGCCAGCTACTTCGTCGACCCGGTGTTCACGACCGCGGACAGCTCACCGCTCGTGGTCACCAACCAGTGGCCACTGCCCGGCACCTCATCGGTCCCGGCGAGCACCACGGTCACCGCGAAGTTCTCGCGGGCGCTGAGCGCGGCCGGACCGAACGTCACGGTGAAGGACCAGAGCGGCACCAACGTGCCGGGCACCACCGGCTACGACAGCGCGACCCGCGTCGCCACGTTCACCCCGACCAACCCGCTCGGCGGCCTGGTGACCTACACGGTGACCGTGGCCGGCACGGACCTCGAGGGTGGCGGGGTCACCTCCGGTGGGAGCTGGCAGTTCACGACGGCCCGGCCGCCGGGTGTCCCGGGCGTCTGCCCGTGCACGCTCTTCGACGAGTCGCTCCTGCCGACGGTCCTCGACTCGGCGGAGTCCACGCCCGTCACGCTCGGGGTGCGCTTCTCCTCGAGCCAGGCAGGCACGATCACCGGCCTGCGGTTCTACAAGGGCCCGAACAACACCGGAGTGCACACCGGCTCCCTGTGGGCGATGGATGGGACCGAGCTGGCACAGGGCACCTTCGCCGGGGAGTCGACGAGCGGCTGGGAGACGCTGACGTTCGCCCAGCCCTATCCGATCGCCGCCGACACCGAGTACGTCGTGTCCTACCGCTCGCCGACCGGGTCGTTCTCGCTGACCCCGAACGCCTTCGCCGCCGCCGACCTGTCCCGGGCTCCGCTCCGGGTCGCCCCGAACTCGGGCGCCTACACCTACGCCGGCGGGTTCCCCGGCTTCACCTCGGCCAGCAACTACCTCGTGGACCCGGTCTTCGCCCCGCCCCCTCCACCGCTGTCGATCGCCTCGCAGGACCCCGCTCCGGGCGCGGTCAACGTGCCGCGGGCGACGCCGGTCACGGTGACCTTCAGCGACCCGGTCCGGCCGGGCGCGACGATGACGGCCACCCAGCAGCCGAGCGGTACGTCGATCGCCGGGACGACCGCACTGGACGCGACGGGCACGCGCCTCGTGTTCACCCCGTCGGCACTGATGCCGCCCGACACCGACATCAGGGTCTCGCTCAGCGGCGTCACGTCGGTGGCCGGTGCGAACCTGGCGCCCCAGGCCTGGACCTTCCACACCCGCGCTCCGGACCCGGGCGCGAGCCAGTCGCTGTTCGGCGACTACCTGCCGACCGTCGCGTCGGCACCGGAGAGCTCTCCGGTCGAGCTGGGCACGGCGTTCTCGGCCTCGAAGACCGGGACCGTCACGGCCATCCGGTTCTTCAAGGCCGCCGACAACCTGGGGGTGCACACGGGCTCGCTGTGGAGCGCCACCGGGACCCGGCTGGCGACGGTCACCTTCGGCAACGAGACCGCCACCGGGTGGCAGACGGCCGTGCTCGCCCAGCCGGTGACGATCAGCGCGGGCACGACGTACGTGGTCTCCTACTACGCGCCGCAGGGCCACTTCTCCTCGACGCCGGGCTTCCTCACCGCACCGTTCACGTCCGGGGACCTGACCGCCCGGGGGACCGGCAACGGGCTCTACACCTACGGCACCGGGGGCGGCTTCCCGACGACCGCCACGGCCGGGACGAACTTCTTCGTCGACGTCGTCTACGCCGCTCCGACGATCGCGACGGTCGGCCAGACCCCGGCACCGGGAGCCACCGGCATCGCCCGGGACGTCCAGCCGTCGATCACGGTCTCGGCCCCGGTCGGGCCGGGCTGGTCGATGACGGTGAAGCAGGGCACGACGACGATCGCCGGCACCGCGTCCCTCTCCTCGGACCAGAAGACGCTGACGTTCAAGCCGTCGGCCGTGCTGCCGGCCGACGCCGACCTCACGGTGACCGTCGCAGGCGTGGTGTCGACGGCCGGCGCGGTCCTGGCGACCCAGTCGTGGACGTTCCACACGACCGACACCACGTCGCTGTTCACCGGCGTCAGCCCGTCGACCGTGGACACCAACGACAAGCTGCCGGTGGAGCTCGGGGTGGCGTTCAGCTCCGCGGTCAACGGCAACGTCACCCAGATCCGCTTCTACAAGGCGGCCACCAACACCGGGACGCACACCGGATCGCTGTGGTCCTCGACCGGCACCCGGCTCGCGACGGTCACCTTCACCAACGAGAGCGCCAGCGGCTGGCAGACGGCGACGTTCTCGACGCCGGTGCCGATCGTGGCGGGGCAGACCTACGTGGCGTCGTACTACGCGCCGAAGGGCCACTACTCGTCCACGCCGAACTACTTCAAGACGGTCTGGAAGGCGGCACCGCTGACGGCGCCGGCGACGACCAACGGCCGGTACCGCTACGCCACCGGCGGCGGCTTCCCGACCACGACCAACAAGAGCACCAACTACTTCGTCGACGTGGTCTTCAGGCCGACAGCCTGACGGACCCTGGGGGGAGCACCATGACAACAACACGACGGCTCGGGGTGGCCGTGGTCGGGGCGGGCTACTGGGGGCCCAACCTGGTCCGCAACTTCCGTGCGAGCGAGGAGTGGGAGCTGGTCGCGGTGTGCGACCGCGACCTGGAACGCGCCCGGCGCGTGGTCGGGGGCAGCCGCGAGGTGCTGGTGACGGGGGACCTGACCGATGTGCTCGCGCGCAGCGACGTCGACGCGGTCGCGATCGCGACCCCGGCCGGCACGCACGGCACGCTCGCGCTCTCGGCGCTGCGGGCGGGCAAGCACGTGCTGGTGGAGAAGCCGCTGGCCCACTCGAGCGCGGCGGCACGCCTGATGGTCACCGAGGCCCGGGCCCAGGGGCTGGTCCTGATGACGGACCACACCTACTGCTACACCCCGGCCGTGCTCCGGATGCGCGAGCTGATCGAGGCCGGCGAGCTGGGCGACGTGCTCTTCGTCGACTCCGTGCGGATCAACCTCGGGCTCGTCCAGCCCGACGTCGACGTCTTCTGGGACCTCGCGCCGCACGACCTGTCGATCCTCGACTTCATCCTCCCCGGCGGGCTGCGGCCCACCGGGGTCGCGGCCCAGGGCGCCGACCCGATCGCGGCCGGCAAGGCCTGCGTGGGCTACCTGACCCTGCCCCTGGCGGACGGCGCGATCGCGCACGTGCACGTCAACTGGCTCAGCCCCACCAAGATCCGCCAGATGGTGGTGGCCGGGACCCGGCGGACCCTCGTGTGGGACGACCTCAACCCCCAGCAGCGGCTCAGCGTCTACGACCGCGGCGTGGACCTGGTGCAGCAGTCGGTGGACGCCGCCGACCGTGACCAGAGCCAGATCTCCTACCGCCTCGGCGACACGTGGGCGCCGGCGCTGCCCGAGCGCGAGGCGCTCGGCGCGATGGTCACCGAGCTCGCGGCCAGCATCCGCGAAGGGCGGCGACCACGCACCGACGGGGCCGCGGGGCTGCGGGTGCTGTCCGTGCTCGAGGCGGTGGCCGCCAGCACCGCCGCCGGAGGCGCGCTCGTCGACGTCTCCACCACCGACTCGTGGCTGGAGCGGGTGTGAGCGGCCGGCTGGCCGGCGCGCATGTGCTGGTGACGGGCGGGGCCGGCACGATCGGCTCGACCCTGGTCGACCAGCTCGTCGAGGCCGGTGTCGACCACGTGACCGTGCTGGACAACTTCGTCCGCGGCCGCCACGTCAACCTCGACGGCGCGCGGGCCTCCGGCCGGGTCGACGTCATCGAGGGCGACATCCGCGACCGCGACCTGGTCCACGACCTCGTGCGCGGCAAGGACGTCGTGTTCCACCAGGCGGCGATCCGGATCACCCAGTGCGCCGAGGAGCCGCGCTTGGCCCTGGACGTCCTCGTCGGCGGCACCTTCAACGTCGTCGAGGCCGCCGTCGCGGGCGGTGTCTCCAAGCTGGTCGCCGCCTCCTCGGCCTCGGTCTACGGGATGGCCGAGGAGTTCCCCACGGGCGAGCGCCACCACCACCACAACGCCGACACGCTCTACGGCGCGGCCAAGTCGTTCAACGAGGGGCTGCTCCGCAGCTTCCGGGCCATGAACGGCCTGGACCACGTGCTGCTGCGCTACTTCAACGTCTACGGCCCGCGGATGGACGTGCACGGCCGCTACACCGAGGTGCTGGTCCGCTGGATGGAGCACATCGACGACGGCCTCGCACCGGTGATCTTCGGTGACGGCAGCCAGTCCATGGACCTCGTCTTCACCACCGACGTGGCCCGCGCCAACGTGCTCGCCGCCGAGTCCGACGTCGTCGAAGGCGCCTACAACGTGGGGAGCGGCACCGAGACGACCCTGGCCGAGCTGGCCGCGGCCCTGCTCCGGGTCATGGGGTCCAAGCTCCAGCCCGAGCACGCCGAGGCCCGTGCGGTCAACGACGTGTCGCGCCGGCTCGCCGACGTGACCGCCGCCCGCGCCGACCTCGGCTTCCAGTCCCAGGTGGGCCTCGAGGACGGGCTGCGGCAGCTGGTCGCGTGGTGGCGCCCGCTCCGCGGCGAGATCGCCGCCGGACGAGCCTTCGCGGGGCTGTCATGAGCCGGATCAACGTCATGCAGCCGTGGCTCGGCGAGGAGGAGATCGCCGCGGTCACCGAGGTCATCGCCTCCGGGTGGGTCGCCCAGGGCCCCCGCGTGGCCGAGTTCGAGGCGCGCTTCGGCCTCGCCGTCGGCTCGCCGTACGCCGTCGCCACGTCCAGCTGCACCACCGCCCTCCACCTCGCACTCGTCGTCGCCGGGATCGGGCCCGGTGACGACGTCCTCGTCCCGTCCTTCTCGTTCATCGCCACCGCCAACGCACCCACGTACGTCGGCGCGCGGCCCGTCTTCATCGACGTGGACGAGACCACCGGGAACGTGACCGCGGACGCGGTCCGGGCCGCCATCACCCCGCGCACGCGGGCCGTGATCGTCGTCGACCAGGGCGGCGTCCCGGTCGACCTGGACCCGATCCGCGCCGTCTGCGACCCCCGCGGGATCGTGGTGGTCGAGGACGCGGCCTGCGGCGCGGGATCGACGTACCAGGGCCGGCCGGTGGGTGCCGGCGCCGAGATCGCCTGCTGGTCCTTCCACCCGCGCAAGCTGCTGACGACCGGCGAGGGGGGGATGCTGACGACCACGCGCGCCGACTGGGCGGCCCGCGCGCGGCAGCTGCGCGAGCACGCGATGAGCATCTCCGCCGCGGCCCGGCACACGTCGGTGCTGCCGCCCGCCGAGGAGTACGCCGAGGTCGGGTTCAACTACCGGATGACCGACCTGCAGGCGGCCCTGGGGCTGGTCCAGCTGTCCCGGCTGCCCGAGATCGTCCGGCGGCGCCGCGAGCTCGCGGCCTGCTACACCGAGCAGCTGCGGGGGGTCCCCGGGCTGCGCTGCGTGGCCGACCCGCCCTGGGGGACCAGCAACTTCCAGTCGTTCTGGGTGGAGGTCCTGCCCGGTCACCCGGTCGGCCGGGACGGCCTCATGCGGCTGCTCGCCGAGGCCGACATCTCGGCCCGGCGCGGGATCATGGCGGCCCACCGGCAGCCGGCCTACGCCGACCGCGACTGCGGCTGGGGCGAGCTCCCGGTCACCGACCGGCTCTCCTCGAACACGCTGATCCTGCCGTTGTTCCACCAGCTCTCCCCGGTCGAGCACGCGCGCGTCGTCGAGGTCCTGCGCACCGCAGGGGTGCCGCGGTGAACGCGCAACCGGAGCTGGTGCTCGTCGGCGCGAGCGGGCTGGCCCGCGAGGTGCTGTCGGTCGAGCACGGCCGCGACGAGACCGGACGGGTCGTGGTCCTGGACGACGACCCGCTCACCTGGGGCGCCTGGGTGTCGGGCGCCTGCGTGGTCGGCGGGCTGGAGCGGCTGCTCTCCTTCGAGGAGGCCGCCGTCGTGGTGGCCGTCGGGAGCGGGGCAGCGCGGTCGGCGATCGTGCGCCGCCTGACCGCGATGGGCACGGGGACCGTCCGCTACGCGCGGGTCGTGCACCCCGATGTCGACGTTCCCCAGAGCTGCTCGGTGGGCGTCGGCAGCATCCTGCTCGCGGGGGTCGTCCTGACCGACTCGGTCACCGTCGGACGCCACGTCGTGCTGATGCCGAACGTGACCCTCACGCACGACTGCCGGGTCGCCGACTTCGCCACGATCAGCGCCGGTGTCGCGCTCGGCGGTGGGGTGCGGGTCGGTCACGGCGCCCGGATCGGCATGAACGCCTCCGTCCGCGAGGGGCTCAGCATCGGTGCCGGTGCGACGCTCGGGATGGGCTCGGTCCTGCTGGAGGACCTGCCCGCCGGGGAGACGTGGGTCGGTGTCCCGGCACGCCCGATGCCGGTCCGGACCGGAAGGCGGTCCGCATGAGGATCCCCCTGGTGGACCTCGCGTCCCAGCAGGTCGAGATCGCCGCCGAGGTGCGCGCCGGCCTGGACGACGTCTTCGCGAGCAGCGCCTTCATCGGAGGACCGCAGGTCGCCTGCTTCGAGCAGGAGTACGCCGGCTTCGTCGGCGTGCGGCACTGCGTCGGCGTGGCCAACGGCACCGACGCCCTCGAGCTCGCACTGCGGGTCGCCGGCGTGCGGCCCGGTGCCGAGGTGGTCCTGCCGGCCAACACGTTCGTCGCCACGGCCGAGGCCGTGTCGCGACTCGGCGCCGTGCCGGTGCTGGTGGACGTCGACGACGAGCACCTGCTCATCGACCCGGCGCAGGTCGAACGGGCGGTCACCCCTAGGACCCGGGCGATCGTGCCGGTGCACCTCTACGGCCAGGTCGCGCCGATGGAGCGTCTCGAGGCGATCGCGTCCGCCGCCGGCGTACCCATCGTCGAGGACGCCGCGCAGGCGCAGGGGGCCCGGCAGCACGGCCGCCCGGCCGGCGGGATCGGCCTGGTCGCCGCGACGAGCTTCTACCCCGGCAAGAACCTCGGCGCGGCCGGCGACGCGGGAGCCGTCACCACCGACGACCCCGACCTCGCGCGCCGGGTGCGGGTCCTGGCGGCCCACGGGTCGCCGCGCAAGTACGTCCACGACGAGATCGGGGTCAACTCCCGCCTCGACACGGTGCAGGCCGTCGTCCTGCGCGCCAAGCTCCGACGGCTGGCGCACTGGAACGAGGCACGCCGTCGGCTCGCCGCCCGCTACGGCGAGCTGCTCGCGGACGTGCCCGGGGTCCGGGTGCCCGTCGAGGCGCCGGGCAACACGCACGTCTGGCACCTCTACGTCGTCCGGGTCGAGGACCGGGACCGGGCGCTCGCCGCGCTCGCGGAGCACGGGGTCGACGCCGGCGTGCACTACCCGACGCCCGTGCACCTCACCGGCGCCTACGCCTGCCTGCGCCGGGGACCCGGCAGCTTCCCGGTCGCCGAGGCGGCCGCCGGGCGGTTGCTGTCGCTTCCGCTCCACCCGCACCTCACCGACGACCAGCAGGACCACGTGGTCGCGAGCCTGGCGCGTGCCCTCCACGGGACCGCGTGATGGTCGCCCCCGAGCTGGCGCTCGCGCTCTCCCGGAGCGGCGGGAGGGCGGTCCCCGTCGTGCCCCACGAGGACCTGGGCCGGGCCTCGGTCGTGATTCCGTGCTACCGCTACGGCCACTACCTCGCCGACGCGGTGCGGGCGGCGCTCGACCAGCCCGGGCTGGCGGTCGAGGTCATCGTGGTCGACGACGCATCCCCGGACGACAGCGGCGACGTCGCCGAGGACCTGGCCCGCGACGACGAGCGCATCTCCGTGATCCGGCACCGGACCAACCGGGGCCACATCGCGACGTACAACGACGGGCTGGAGGCGGCCGGGGGCGACTGGGTCGCGCTCGTGTCGGCGGACGACCTGCTGACCCCGGGGGCGCTGACGCGTGCCGCGGCCCTGATGGCGGAGCACCCGGGGGTCGGGTTCACCTACGGGCGGGCCCGGCACTTCGTCGGCCTGCCCCCGACGCCGCGCCTCGAGGCCAGCCACTGGGTGGTGTGGCCGGGGGAGGCGTGGCTCCGGGCTCGCTGCCGGACCGCGCACAACGTGATCGCGTCGCCCGAGGTGGTCGTGCGCGGGTCGGTGCTCCGCGCCGTCGGGGGCTACCGCGCCGACCTGCCCCACTCCGGCGACCTGGAGATGTGGATGCGGGTGGCCGCCGTCTCCGACGTGGGCTACGTCGTCGGCCCCGACCAGGCGCTCTACCGCCAGCACCAGGACAACATGCACGTCAGGACGTTCCGGGCCGATCAGCAGGAGGGTGCCGCGATCGACCTGCGCCACCGGTGGGCGGCGTTCCGGGCCGTCCTCGACGACGGTGGGCGACCGGTCCTCTCCGGATCGGGCCTCGGTGCGGTGGCCCGTCGGACCCTGGCCGCCGAGGCACTCGACCTCATCGTGAGCGCCCGGGCCCGGGGCCACGACGACCGGGTCGTGGACGACCTCGTCGAGCTGTGGCAGGAGCTGGTCCCGGCCCCCGTCGCCGGCCGGGGACGGACCCTGGCGCTGGGTGAGTGCTCGTCCCTCAGGTCGCGGTCAGCGTGGCTCCCGCGTGCGGCGCGCCACCGCCTGCGCAACCACTTGCGCTGGTGGCGGATGAACCAGGTTGGCGTATGACGGCGAAGTCGCCGCCGCCGATGGGCCGCCGGATGGCGCACGCGGCGCTGTGGACCAGCCTGAACTCGTTCGTGCTGCGACTCGCGCAGTTCGCCGTCGGTGTGGTGGTGGCCCGGCTCGTCGCACCCGAGCAGTTCGGGGTGTTCGCGGTCGCGCTGATCGTGCACGCCATCGTCAGCAACATCAGCGACCTCGGGGTGAGCGCGGCGATCGTCCGTGCCGACCGCAGCCTCGAGTCGATCGCCCCGACCGTCCTGACCATCGCGATCGCGTCGTCCGCGGTGCTCACGACGCTGATGTTCGTCGGAGCCCCCACGCTCGCGTCCAGCCTCGGGGCGCCGGAGGCGGCGTCGGCCATCCGCATCCTGTCCTTCACCGTGCTCGTGGGCGGGCTCACGTCGGTGCCGTACGGGATCCTCGTGCGGGACTTCCGGCAGGACAAGCGCTTCGTCGCGGACGTCCTCAACTTCACGGTCAGCACGGCGGCGGTGATCGTGCTGGCCGAACGCGGCTGGGGCGCCGACGGGCTCGCCTGGTCCCGCCTGGGCGGGCAGCTGGTCTCGTGCGTGGTGCTCGTCCTCATGATCACGCCGCGCTTCCGGCCGGGGTGGCGGCGCAGCGAGGCCCGTGCGGTCCTGCGCTACTGCCTGCCTCTCGCGGGCGCCAGTGTCGTCGCCTTCGCACTCACCAACGTGGACTCCATCATCGTCGGTCGCGAGCTCGGCCCCCTGTCCCTCGGCCTCTACGCCCTCGCCTACAACGTCGCCGGCTGGCCGGTCAGCGTCTTCGGCATGATGGTCAACGAGGTGGCGCTGCCCGCCTTTGCCCACGTACGCCGGGACCGCCGCAACCTGCCCGCCCGCCTGGCCTCGATCTTCGCGCTCGCCGCCGCCGTCGCGCTGCCGGTGAGCCTGGTCTGCCTCGTCCTGGCCGACTCGCTGGTGGTCTCCGTCTACGGCCCGACGTGGCACGCGGCGGCCCCCGTCCTCGCGGTCCTGGGGGTCTTCGGCTCGGTGCGCATCCTGATGACCGTCCTGACCATCTACCTCACGGCGGTGGGCGCGTCGCGCGCGGTGTTGGCCATCCAGCTGACGTGGATCGCCACCCTCGTGCCCGCCCTGCTGCTGGCCGTGCGCGCCGACGGCATCGTCGGAGCCGGCGTGGCGCAGCCGGTGGTGGCGCTCCTGGCCGTCTCCCCGTTGGCGCTGTGGTCGGTGCGCCGCCACGGCGGTGGACCGACCTGGCACCTCCTGCGCGCGTGCGCCCGGCCGGCCCTGGGGACCGGGCTCGTCGCCGTCGCGCTGCTGGGGGTGCGCGGGCTGACGGACCCGGGCTGGCGCCAGCTGGTCGCCGCCGGCTCCCTCTCGCTCGCGGTCTACGCCGCCTCCACCGGGCCCTGGATGCGTCGCCAGCTGCGCGACATCCGCCGGGCGTGGGACAGCTCAGAGACCGAGCACCTCGGCGAACTCGACGGCGCGGTGCTGCCAGCTGTGCCCGGCGGCGAAGCGCCGCCGGAGGCAGGCGGCCTCGGTGTCCCGGGGTTGGCTCGCCCTCCGCGCCACCGTGCGGCCGAAGTCGGCGGCCCGGTCGGCGACCTCCACGTGGGGTGAGGCCAGCCAGCGGATCGCCGGCAGGTCGGTCGCGACCACGGGGAGACCGGCCGCGAGGTACTCGAGCGTCTTGAGGGGGAAGCTGCCCTCGTTGAACGGGGAGTGCGTGTAGGGGACGATCCCGACGTCGGCATGCGCCAGCAGCGCGGGCAGGTCCTCGAACGCGCGCGGCCCCGTCCACTGGACGTCCGGGCGGGCGAGGAGCGCGTCGAACGCCGGGCTCGCGAAGCGCCCGCTCCTCGGCCCCACCAGCAACAACGAGACACCTGCCTCGACCACGGCCCGGAGGCAGGCGACGTCGAGCCGGTCGTTGAGGGTGCCCATGAGGAAGGCGATCGGGTGCGGCAGGTCGACGGCCGGGTCCGGAGCCGGCGGAGGCCCCCCGAAGAGCCCGGCGTCGCAGCCGAACGGGATCAGGTGGATCGCGCGGCCGGGGGCCTCGAGCGAGCCCGCGACCGTCGGGTTGGCCGCGATGATCGCGTCGGCCGCCGCGGCCAGGCGACGCTCCCCCCGGGCCAGGAGCCGCGGGCTCACCCCGACGAGGGGCCCCATGGCCACGAAGTCGTCCTGGGCCCAGTAGACCCGGTTCCCCGCCGGGACCCGGCCCATCGTCGGTGCCTGCACGTTCGCCTCGAGCTGGGCCCGGACCGTCCCGCCCGTGGTCCTGAGGGCCTGACGGACCTGGTGGGCCACGACGGCTCGGTTCACGTCGGCCACGCCGCGCTTGCTGCCCGCCGGCAGACCCTCGGGGGACAGCCGGACCACGCGATCGGCCACCTGCCGCACGTGCCCGCCGACCCGGGCTCCCCGCAGGCCGTGCATCCGCGCCCGCGCGACGACCGACAACGCGGGATCGACGTACAGCACCGGGGCGTGGGCGGAGAGCGCGACAGCGAGCTGGCGGTCGGCCATCCGGGTCTCGTCCCAGCTGTTGGCGGCCGTGAGCACGACGACGTCCTGGCCGGCCCAGATGCCGACGAGCGCAGGCGCGGTCACTGGTGCGCCCTCACCGGGACCAGGGGGATCTCCAGTGCCCGGGAGTGACGTGGCGGAGGCGCGTCGGGGGTCCGGGCGAGCCGCCACAGCGCACCGGACATGCCGACCACGAGGAAGAGCATCCCCGAACCCATCGGGAAGCTGAGGCCGTCGTAGGTCAGCATGCCCACGCCGGCCGACACCGTTGCGGCGGCGTAGGCCTGGCCGTGCTCGCGCGTGAACCGGTCGGGTGCGTGGAGCCGGGCCGCCCGACCGCACAGGACCGCCGCCCCGAGGACGCCGAGGAAGGCCAGCAGGCCGAGGACACCGACGTCCATCAGGAGCAGGAGGAACTGGTTGTCGAGGATGCGGTAGCTCGGGAGGAACGTGCCGAACCCCCGCCCGAGCCACGGGCTGCGGAGGAAGAACTCCTGCACGATCGCGTAGGAGTCGGTGCGCGACCGGAAGCTGTTGTCGTTGCCGGCGTCCCAGAAGAGCTTGAACATCGTGCCCGTCATCCCCGGGATGCTCAGGGCCACCACGGCCATCATGACGACCACGCCGCCGGCCGCGACGAGCTTGGTGCGGGGCGGCCAGACCAGCGCCAGCACGAACAAGCCGACCACGGCGCACAGGAGCGCGGACCGCGAGCCGCAGACGACGACGCCGAAGGCCAGCACGACCACGCTGGCCCACGAGCCCAGTGCCCGCTCGGGGAGTCGGGACCGGGCCCGGGCGATGGCGATCGGGAGGACCGTGGTGAGCACCGCGCCGAACTCGATGGGGTGCAGCGCGGTCCCGGACGGACGGGCGAAGCCGTTGCGGGACAGCAGGCCCCCGAGCGGGACGTTGGAGGTGAGGCCGGGGATCGTGATCGAGTGGATCAGCGGATCGTGGAGGACGAACTGGGCGATGCCGAGGAGGGCGAGGAGGGTCGCCACCACGACGATCCGTCCCGACATCGCCGCGAAACGGGCGAACGTGGGGATCCCGTCATTGGCCAGGAGGGCGATGCCGAGCCACGCGAGCAGGCTGACCAGGCCGATGTTGGCGGTGCTGACCTCGGCGGCGTCGATGGGGCGCGACATGGCGACGACGTAGCTCGCCATGAAGGCGAGGAACAGGAGGAGGAGGGAGATCCGGATCGGCTGCGACCTCCAGCCCAGCGGCTGGGTGCGCTGCACGTGGTAGAACGCCCACCAGCAGAGCCCCACGCAGGCCACGAGCTTGGCCGGACTCCCGGCGGCGCCCAAGGGGCCGACCACGAGGCGCGACTCGATGCCGACCAGGCACACGAGGAAGACGGTCAGGAAGGTCACGGCATCCAGGTGCTGCGGCAAGGACTTCTTGCGGTACTCCGCGGCCATGACCGGGTCAGTGCTGCCGGGAGGGACGCTGGACCGCTTCGCTGTGGACCCGCATCGCCGGCCGGGACGCCGGCCGGGCGGAGGGGCCGTCGTCGTACGGCGGCGAGGTCGCCGGCGGCAGGAGACCCTCGCGCCGCCTCGCCGCACGGGACGCCCGCCTGCGGATGAGGAGCCCGTCGATGGCCCCGACCGTGAGTCCGCTCCCGACCAGGAGGACCACGCCGAGGAGGCCCAGGATCCTGATCCGGGTCTTCTGGACGACGTCCGGCTTGTCGGTGTGCGCGACCAGGATCTCGGTGATCTGGTTGGCGGGCTTGATGTCCACGGCCTCCTGCAGCGCACGCAGGTTGTCGGGGATCCGGCTGAGCACCGACTCGAGCACACGATCGGCCGCGTCGGGGTACCTGCTCTTGGTGGTCACGACCAGGATCGGTGCGCTCGTGGCGAAGTCGGGCTCGATCTTGTAGGTCCCGCCGGGGGCCTCCTGCTTGATCTCCTTCGCGACGTCCTCCGAGCTCATCGAGCGGGTCAGGACGTCGGCCGACTGCTTGAGGCCACCCAGCCCGAGGTAGCGGTTCTGGTTGGGCAGCTCGGTGTTGACCGGCGGCACGAGCACCACAGAGGCCTTGGCCTCGTAGCTCGGCGGGATCTGGGTGAACGCGAAGAACCAGAGGCCGCCGGAGGCCAGCAGGAAGACCAGCAGGAGCGGCCAACGGCGCAGGCAGCTCATCAACACGTCACGTAGATACAACGTTCGGCCGTCCCCTCGTGTGGCCAGGCCCGCGCATTCCACAGGCCGCTCCCGATTCTTCTCTCGGCGCCAACTCTTCGTGCCGTTGTTCCGTCCGTCTCCCCAGCCTTGGGGACGTGCGGCCGGAGGCCCGAGGGGCCGCGGGGCCGCGAGGGATGGTGGGCGTGTGACGTCGACGGATGTGCTCCTCACACTGCTGCGGCGCTGGTACCTCGTGGTCCCTGGCCTGGTGCTGTCCGCCGTCTGCGCCGTCCTCGTGATGTCCCGACCGGGTGTCTACACGACCGAGGTGCAGGTGATCCTCGTCGGCCCGAAGGGGGCGTTGGCCGAGGGGACGTCGCTGGTCAGCCCCGAGGAGAGCCTCATCGCCATGGCCGGCCTGGTCGAGCGCGAGGTCAACGCGGGGGTCCCTCCGGAGGCGGCGACGAGCGAGGGGGTGCCCCTGGAGGGTCGCGGCGTGCGTGACGGGACGCTGATCTCGCTCCCCAACGCCGGCGGCCAGTGGAACTACAACTACGTCTCACCCATCCTGTCCGTCCAGGTGGTGGGGCCGACCCCGGACGACGTCGTGGCACGACGCACGTCGGCCGTCGCGCGGATCGACCGGACGCTCTACGACCTCCAGGCTGCCGACGGCATCGGGCCGTCCCGCATGATCTCGTCCCGCGTGGTCCCCCAGGATCCACCAGTGCTGCTCGCGAACGGTCGACCCACACGCGCGGCCGCCGGCATCCTGCTGATCGGTCTGGTCGTCGTCACGTCGCTGACCCTGCTGGCCGACCGGGCCCTGCTCGGCCGCCGGAGCCGCCGGAGCCGCCGGGTCGCCGTCGCGGCCACGGCCCGCAATGGGCGGCCGGTCAGGTCCTGACCATGAGTCCCGAGCGAGTCGCGGTGGTCGTGGTCAGCTTCAACAGCAGCGCCGTGCTGCCCGGCCTCGTGGAGTCACTGGACGCCGGCACGGCGGGCGTCCCCTACGAGCTGGTCGTCGCCGACAACGCCTCGACCGACGGCAGCGCCGACCTGGTCCGGCGGCTCGCCCCGGCAGCGACGGTGGTCGAGATGGGCCGCAACGCCGGGTACGCCGCGGGCATCAACGCCGCGGTCGCGGTCGCCGGGCCGCACACCGCCGTGCTGGCGCTGAACCCCGACGTGCGGCTGACGCCCGGGTGCGTCCCGACGCTGCTGGCCGCGCTGCGCGAGCCGGGCGTGGGGATCGTGGTTCCCCGGCTGCTGGACGCCGGTGGTGACGTCATCACCTCCATCCGCCGGGCACCCACCCTGCCGCGGGCATTCGGCGACGCGCTGATCGGCGCCTCGCGGGTGGGACGGGTCGGGGCGTTGGGGGAGGTCGTGACCGACCCGGCGCGATACCGGTCGGCGTCGGACATCGAGTGGGCCGAGGGGTCGACCCAGCTCATCAGCGCCCAGTGCTGGCAGCGCTGCGGGGGCTGGGACGAGTCGTTCTTCCTCTACTCCGAGGAGGTCGACTTCCACCTGCGCACCCGCGAGGCCGGGCTGCGTGTCCGGTACGTCCCCACCGCCACGGCGACGCACCTCGAGGGCGACTCGGGCACCTCGCCGCGGCTCTGGTCGCTCCTCGTGGCCAACCGGCTGCTGTTCTTCCGCCGTCGCAACGGTCTCGCGCCGACGACGTTCTTCTGGCTCGCACTCGTCCTCCGGGAGGGCACGCGTGCCCTCGTCGGCAGCCAGATCTCCCGGTCCGCCATCCGGGTCCTCTTCCGGCCCGCGATGCTGAGGGCGGAGCGGGGACCGAGGTGGCTGGAGCGGGTCTGACCTCGGTCAGCGGAGCCGCTTGACCCACCCCACGGCGGTGCGCTCGGCCCGGCGGGCGAACGAGGGCCGGGTGAGCATCTCCGTGTGGACGTTCTCGATCGTGTCGGTGTCCCGGAGGCTGAACCGTGGCTGGAGCCACGCGTCCGGGCGTGCCCACGCCCGGTCGCTCGTGTGCACGTGGCGGTAGCCGAGCGATCGCAGCTGGCGCAGCAGCCGCCGGTCGTAACGGCCCAGCGGGAGCGCCGCCTCGTCGATCGGGGTGCCGGTCACCTCGCGGAGATGATCGCGTGCCTCGACCAGCTCCCGCCGTCGGGTGACGTCGTCCATCCCGACCCAGGGACGGTGGTCCATCCCGTGGCTGCCGACGCCCATCCCCTCCGTGACCAGGGTCCGGACGTGGTCGCGCGACAGGCTTCCTGGCTCGTCCAGCCGGCCGGCGAGGACGAAGAAGGTGGCCTTCAGCCCGCGGGCGGTGAGCTCCGGCAGCGCCGTCTCGACGTCGGAGACGTTGCCGTCGTCGAAGGTGATCCGGACCGGTTGCGGCGTGCGGGGCATCGCGGCCACGCGATCCAGGACGGCGCGGAAGGTCTCCACGCCGATCCAGTAGCGGGCCTCCCCGGGCTCGAGGGTCCGCCGGGGCTCGCCGATGCCGTGGAAGCACAGGCCCGCTCGACCGGCCATCGCCACCCCCCAACACCAGCTTCGTGCGCTCGCAGCGCGCTCGGGGGGAGCGTAACAATCTCCGGGTTCGGCGGCCCGTGACCAGGCTCCCGCCGTACCGTGGCGCCATGCTGGCGCGCGGCACGACGGAGCTCGCCCCGATCGGGCGGGCCGATGTCGAACGCGTCGCGCAGTTCCTGCACGAGCACCTCAACCGCCGGGTGAGTCCCGAGGCCTGGGCGGCCGCGATGGTGCCACCCTGGACCTTCGAGGCTCCCAACCACGGCTTCCTCCTGCACGACGGGGGCGAGGTCGTGGGGGTCCACCTCGCCTTCTACTCCAGCCGGGTGATCGACGGGCAACAGCGGCTCTTCTGCAACCTGGGCGCGTGGTGCGTGCTGGACAGCCACCGGTCCCAGGGCCTTCGCCTGCTCCGCGCCCTCCTCGCCCAGCGCGAGTTCGACTTCACCGACCTCTCGCCGAGCGGCAACGTCGTGGCGCTCAACGAGCGGCTGGGCTTCACCCGGCTCGACACCGCCACCGCTGTGGTCCCCAACCTCGCCTGGCCGTCCCGGAGCAGCCGCGCCCGGGTGGTGACCCGGGCCGACGAGATCGAGGGCCTCCTCGACCCGCACGAGCGACAGCTGTTCCTGGACCACCGGGAGGCGGCAGCCGCCCACCACCTGGTCCTGGTGGCCGGCGGCGAGCACTGCTACGTGGTCGCGCGTCGGGACCGGCGCAAGAACCTGCCGCTCTTCGCATCCCTGCTGTACGTCGGCAACCCCGAGCTCCTGGCCGCCCACCCGATGCCGGTTCGGCGCTGCCTCCTGCTGCACCTCGGTGCACTCGCAACGCTCGCAGAACTCCGCATTGTGGGTATACGGCCGCGGTTGTCGGTCATGGTGCCGACACCGCGAGCCAAGATGTTCCGCAGCCGGGAACTGCGCCCGGAGTCGGTCGACTACCTGTACAGCGAGCTGGCCTGCGTGGCCTGGTGACGGAGAGCGGTGAAGGGCGAGGGGGCATGAGAACGCGGCTGCACGACCTCCTGATCGAGCAGGCGGGAACCGTGGGGTCCCGCCCTGCCGTGACGTTCAAGGAGGTCACGCTGGACCACGCCTCGCTGGCCGAGTCCGTGCTCGCCTTCGCGGGCGGGCTGAGCGGTCTCGGGCTGGCCCGCGGCGAGCGGGTCGCCATCGTGCTGGAGAAGCGGATCGAGACGGTCGTCGCCCTGCTCGGCACCTCCGCCGCGGACGGCGTGTTCGTGCCGGTGAACCCCATCCTGAAGGCGCCCCAGGTGTCCTACGTCCTCGCCGACTGCGACGTGACCGTCCTGGTCACCACCGAGCAGCGGTGGCTGCTGCTCGCCGAGCACCTGGCCGGGCTGCCCGCCCTGGCGCACGTGGTGCTCGTCGATGCCGCGCCCGACGGTCCCGGCCGCGCGGTGTCCGGGGACCGGGTGGCCGTCCACGACTTCGAGGAGCTGCTGCGGGGCGAGCGGCGGCGGCCGGCACACGGCGTCGACCTGGACATGGCGGCGATCCTCTACACCTCCGGCAGCACGGGGAGGCCCAAGGGCGTCGTGCTCAGCCACCGCAACCTCATCGTGGGCGCCGAGAGCGTGAGCCACTACCTCGGCAACGACGCCGACGACGTGATCCTGGCGGCACTGCCGTTCAGCTTCGACGCCGGCCTGAGCCAGCTGACCACGGCGCTGGCCGCGGGTGCGCACCTGGTGCTGATGAACTACCTCTTCCCCGGCGACGTGGTCCGGCTGTGCGAGCAGCACGGCGTCACCGGGCTCACCTGCGTCCCGCCGCTCTGGATCCAGCTGGCCGAGCACGCCTGGCCGCACGCGGCCGCGGCGCGGCTGCGCTACTTCGCCAACACCGGCGGACGCATGCCGCGGTCGACGCTGGAGAGGCTGCGCGGGATCTTCCCGCAGGCCGCGCCGTTCCTGATGTACGGCCTGACCGAGGCCTTCCGCTCGACCTACCTCGACCCGGCCGAGGTGGACCGTCGACCCGACTCCATCGGCCGCGCGATCCCCAACGCCGAGATCCTGGTCGTGCGCCCCGACGGCTCCCGCTGCGAGCCGGGCGAGGAGGGGGAGCTGGTGCACCGGGGACCGCTCGTCGCCCTGGGCTACTGGCAGGACGCCGAGCGCACCGCCGAGAGGTTCCGTCCGGTCCCGGGCGCCGATCAGCCCTGGCGGGCGCCCGAGCTGGCGGTCTGGTCGGGCGACACCGTGGTCGCCGACGAGGACGGGTTCCTCTACTTCGTGGGCCGCACCGACGACATGATCAAGACCTCGGGCTACCGGGTGAGCCCCACCGAGATCGAGGAGGCCGCCTACGAGACCGGGCTGGTCCGCGACGCCGTCGCCGTCGGCGTACCCGACGAGCGGCTCGGCCAGCGGGTCGTCCTCGTCGTGACGACGTCCGCCCCCGGGGGCCTCGACGTCGAGGCCGTCCAGCAGTCCCTTCGCCAGGCCCTGCCGCTGTTCATGGTGCCGGGGGAGGTCCAGGAGTGGGACGAGATGCCGCGCTCGGCGAACGGCAAGTTCGACCGCCCGCTGATCCGGGACAAGGTGACGCCGTGACGCCGGATCGCCACGCCGGCGCATTCGGGACCGCCGGCGGCGAGCTCGCCGTGGGTGGCGTCCCGCTGACGCGCCTGGCCGAGCGAGTGGGCTCGACGCCGTTCTTCGCCTACGACCGCCGCCTGATGACCGAGCGGGTCGGCCTCCTGCGCGACATGCTGCCCCCCGGCCTTGAACTGGGATACGCCGTGAAGGCGAACCCCATGCCGGCCGTGGTGCAGCACCTCGCCGGGCTGGTGGACTCCCTCGACGTGGCCTCGGCGGGGGAGATGCACGTGGCGCTGGACACCGGCATGCGGCCGGGCCAGGTGAGCTTCGCGGGCCCCGGCAAGACAGGGGCCGAGCTGTCCCAGGCGGTCGCCGCCGGCGTCATCGTCGAGATCGAGTCACTGGGTGAGGTCGGTCGTCTGCTGGCCGCCGGCGAGCGGCTCGGCGTCCGGCCGCGGGCCGCGGTCCGCGTCAACCCCGACTTCGCCGTCAAGGGCTCGGGCATGCGGATGGGAGGCGGCCCCCAGCAGTTCGGGGTGGACGTCGAGGCGGTCCCCGAGCTGCTGACCTGGATGTCGGAGCGGGACTTCGCGGTCGAGGGCTTCCACCTCTTCGCCGGGTCGCAGAACCTCCATGCCGAGATCCTCGTCGAGGCCCAGCAGCGCACGGTGGACCTGTTGCTCAAGCTCGCCGAGCAGACCGACGAGCCTCCGTCGTACCTCAACCTGGGTGGCGGGTTCGGCATCCCCTACGTCGAGGGCGACGAGCCCCTGGACCTCGAGCCGATCGGGCAGAACCTCGCGGAGCTGCTCGAGACCAGGATCCGGCCCGTGCTGCCCGACGTGCGCACCGTCATCGAGCTCGGACGCTTCCTCGTGGGCGAGAGCGGGGTCTACGTCACGCGGGTGGTGGACCGCAAGGAGTCGCGCGGCGAGCAGTACGCCGTCGTCGACGGCGGCCTGCACCACCAGCTCGCCGCCTCCGGCAACTTCGGCCAGGTGATCCGTCGCAACTACCCGCTCGTCGTGGGCAACCGGGTCACCGAGGAGCCCGTCGGGCCGGTGACCGTCGTGGGATGCCTGTGCACGCCGCTCGACCTGCTCGGCAAGCAAGTGTCGCTGCCGGCGGTCGAGGAGGGCGACCTGGTCGTGCTCTTCCAGGCCGGCGCCTACGGGCTCACGGCGAGTCCCACCGCGTTCCTGGGCCACCCGGCACCGCGGGAGGTGCTCGTCTGATGGCCCCACCCCAGACCCGACCGAGAGGCAGTCATGAGCGCTGAGGACCCCACGCTGGAAGGCGTCAAGGACGTGATCGTGTCGACCCTCGGGATCGAGGAGCGACGCGCCTCACTCGACGCCGCGACGACACTGTTCGGGGGCATCCCCGAGCTCGACTCGCTCGCCGTCGTCGAGCTGGCCGCGGCCCTGGAGGACCGGTTCGACCTCGTCATCGACGACGAGGAGTTCACCGGTGAGGTCTTCGACACCGTGGGCAGCCTCGCGACCTTCATCGACCACAAGCTCGCCGTGGGGCGCCAGGCCTGACGTGGACACGGATCTCGTGCGCTCGCGACCGGTGCTGCTGGCAGTGCCGGCCGTGCTGACGCTCGGAGTCGCGGTCGTGGTCCTCCTGGCCGTGCACTCATCCGGCTCCGACGGCCCGGCTGGCGCCGCGGCGACGGGCTTCGACCGGTCGGCCTGGCCGGGACCGGACAGCACCGGCGTTCCGGCGGGCACCGAGCTCACGCCGTACACCGGCCCCTGCGTGATCACCGAGCCCGGCACGGAGATCGACGCGAAGGAGGTGGCGTGCGACCTCGTGGTCCGGGCGCCGGGGGTGCACATCACCAACAGCACCACCCGGCGCATCGAGATCGGGGACCCACCCGCCTCCGTCGTGGTCGAGGACACCTCGATCGATGCGGGTGCCTGGGTCGGTGGGGCCGTCGCGTTCGGCTCGATGACGCTGCGCCGCGTCGACGTGCGGGGCGGCCAGCACAGCGTCCAGTGCTCGGGGACGTGCGTGGTCGAGGACTCCTGGCTGCACGCCCAGAGCCTGCCGCCGGACGAGCCCCGGCACCTCAACGCCTTCATCTCCAACGGCGGCAGCGACATGGTCCTGCGGCACAACGCGCTGTCCTGCGACCGCCGGGCCAACGCGGTCGACGGCGGGTGCACCGCCGACCTGTCGCTGTTCGGCGACTTCGGGCCGGTCACCGACGTGACCGTCGAGGACAACCTGTTCCTGGCCGGCCGGGGCGGCTACTGCGGCTCTTTCGGCGACAACCCCGAGAAGAAGTACGGGGAGGCCTCGACCGGGATCGTGGTCGTCGACAACGTCTTCGAGCGTGGCCCGACCGGCACGTGCGGCACGTACGGCGCGGCCACGAGCTTCCGCAGCGACGGCGAGGGAAACCGGTGGGCCGACAACACGTGGGACGACGGGTCGGTCCTGACGCCATGAGGTCTCGACGACAGGAGTGGACATGAGTGTCATCGCAGGGCTGGCGCCACGGCTGCGCAGCCGGTTCGTGGATGCGCCGACGTCGATCGGGGCACGCAAGCGAGCCGAGCGCTGGGCGTTGGTGCACCAGCTCTTCCCCGACCTCGCGACCCTGCGCGTCGTCGACCTGGGCGGCACCGTCGAGGCGTGGCGCCGGGCGCCGGTCCGCCCCGCCGACGTGACCGTGGTCAACCTCTTCGAGCCCGGCGAGTCCGACGAGCCGTGGCTGCACCCCGTGACCGGGGACGCCTGCGACGCGCGCGCCGCCCTGCGCAATGCGAGGGCCGGCACCGACTTCGACCTCGTGTTCTCGAACTCGCTCCTCGAGCACGTCGGCGGCCACGCCCAGCGCGCGGCGCTGGCTGCGGAGGTGCATGCCCTCGCGCCCCGGCACTGGGTGCAGACGCCCTACCGATACTTCCCGGTCGAGCCGCACTGGCTCTTCCCGATGCTCCAGTTCCTGCCGATCGCCGCACGCGCTCGGGTGTCGGCCGTGTGGCCGCTCGCCCACAGCCGCCCCGCGGACGCCGCCGCGGCGATGTCGGAGGTGCAGTGGACCGAGCTCGTGGGCGTCGCGGAGCTGCGGGCGTACTTCCCGCGCTCGGACATCCTTCGCGAGAAGGTCGCCGGCCTGACCAAGTCGATCACGGCCGTGGCCCGCGGCTGACCTGCCGCGGGCCAGGGACCGGGCGTGCTACGGGCGGACGGCGCCCTTGTCGTTCCAGTGGTTGCCCGACCAGGTGTTCCCGGTGCCGCCGTCACGGAACGCGGTCACGGGACCGTAGACACCGCACTGCTTGTTGTGGCCGCGCTGGAACACGTTGTCGGTCACCGTGATGTAGGTCGGGTTGTCGCCGTACGGCTTGTTCGGGTCGTGGCCGCCGTAGAGGCAGTAGGAGTTGCTGACGTTGTTCGCCGCGAAGTAGTTGTGGTCGATCGTGACGTGGCTGATCGGGGAGAAGTCGCCGAAGAGCGACAGGTCGGCGGTGCACCCGCCGTCGGTGGAGTTGTAGCCCGACGTGCAGTGCAAGGTGTTGTGGCGGACCAGCATGTTGGTGCCGCCGTTGGAGATGAAGGCGTTGTTGTGGAACCCCTGGCCGTCGGGATTCCACTGGCCGTGCAGCCACGAGTCGCGCACGGTGCAGTTGTCGTCGCAGTGGAACGTGTGCTGGCCGCCGGTGACGTTCACGCGTCGCGCGTGGATGTTGGAGCCCCAGATCGATCCGTCGGTGAAGTGGCCGCCCTTGACCCGGTCGTCGATCAACGTCACCGAGGACGAGCCGGCGCTGGTGGCGTCGACGCGGGGGAGCAGCGACTTGGTGATGATCACCTTCGGTGCGCGGATGAGGAGGGCGTCACACTTCGTCGTCGCATCGACGCGCGTGATGGTGCGCGTCGAGGTGATCGTGCACGGGCCCTTGTAGGTGCGCAGCGTCGTGCCGTCGGGGACGCCGGTGTTGTGGGGGCCGGGCCAACCTGCGGCCCGGGCAGTCGTGGGGGCGGCGCTCTGGAGGTCGGTGCTGCTGGCGGCGTCGGCGGACGGGCTGGCCAGCGCGAGCGCAGCGAGGGTCGAGGCGAGGGCGCTCAGGACGGCGACGAGGGAGGTGTGTTTCATGGGGGGCAACCTTCGGTGAGGACGTCGGGGCATGCCGGACAGGCTCAGGGACTGGGGTTGGGGACAGGGTCGGATGGCGCGCCGGGGCGGGTGGCGCTGGCGCAAGCGGCCGAGTTTAGGGGCGGTCGCGGCCGGTTCTCGGGGGACTGTGACGTGAGCCACCATGGAACACGGCCCGCTCCCCGGTAGCCGGACGAACACGCCCGGGGTCCGGGAATTTGACCTTCAGGCGGCTCAGCCCGGGCAGCAGCTGGAGGGTGGTCCGGCCGCTGCCCGGGCTGTCTGTGTCGCCGGGATCAGGCGGGGTTGACGACCCCTCCGTCGATCCACGTGTTGTTGGACCAGGTGTTGCCGGTGCCGCTCGACTTGAACGAGGTCACGGGGCCGTAGACGCCGCACTTGTTGTTGGCGCCGCGCTCCCAGACGTTGTTCGTGACCTGGATGTAGGTCGGGTTGTCGCCGTACGGCTTCGACGGGTTCCAGCCCGAGTGCAGGCAGAACGAGTTGCTGACGTTGTTGGCCTTGAACAGGTTGTTGTCGATGGTGACGTGGCTGATCGGGCCGAAGTCGCCGAAGAGCGACAGGTCAGCGGTGCACCCGCCGTCGGTGGAGTTGTAGCCCGACGTGCAGTGCAGCGTGTTGTGCCGCACCAGCATGTTCGTGCCGCCGTTGGAGATGAAGGCGTTGTTGTGGAAGCTCTGGCCGTCGGGGTTCCACTGGTCGTGCAGCCAGGAGTCGAGGACGGTGCAGTTGTCGTCGCAGTGGAAGCTGTGCTGGCCACCGGTCGCCTCCACCCGGGTGGCGGTGATGTTCGAGCCCCAGATCGCTCCGTCGAACCACTGGCCGGCCGACACGTTGTCGTCGGTCAGGGTGACCGAGTAACTGCTGCCGTTGGTCGCGTCGACCCGCGGGAGGTTCGACTTGGTGATGACCACGTTGGGGGCCTTGATGGTGATCGCGTCGCACTTGCCCAGCGCGTCGACGGCGGTGATGGTCACGCTCGACGTGATCGTGCACGGGCCGGAGTACGGCGTGAGCGTGGTGCCGGCGGGGACGCCCGTGTTGTCGGGGCCGGGCCAGGCGCCGTTGCTCGGGGCCGGGGTGGGGCTCTGCGTCGGTGTCGGGGTCTGCGTGGGGGTGGGGGACTGCGTGGGGGTGGGGGTCTGCGTGGGGGTGGGGGACTGCGTGGGGGTGGGGGACTGCGTCGGCGTGGGGCTGGTCGTGGGGGCCGGCTGGGTCGTGGTCGGGGTGCTGCCCTGCTGCATCCGGGCCGCCAGCTCGTTGGCGCGGCAGTCGGTGTAGTCGAGGATCTGCTGGCGGGTGGCCGAGCCCGATGGCCTGACGCATGCGGTGGTGGTGTCGGCGCCGACGAGGGTGGGGCTGGTCGTGGCCGCGTTCACGAGGGCGAAGGAGCCCAAGGTGAAGACGGCGGTCCCGGCCAGGGTCTTCAGGATCCTGCTCATGCCAGTCCCCCCTGTGACGGGGCGCTCGTGCCGACCTTGTCGGGCGCCCCTGAGGCGTCGCGGCGGTAGCGCTCGTGCTGGGGGTCGTGGTGCATCTTCTCGGTGTTCATGGTGGCTCCCTCCCAGAAGCTCGGTGGAGACCAGAGCCTGCGCAGGAGGGCATGGCGGCAAACCGGGCTGTAGCCCAGATCACCGCAGTCGCGCCGAGAGGCACGGATGCCGGGGAAATACCCGACGACTGTCCGACATCCGTCGGTATGGAGGCAGGCGTCCGCTATGGGGTCGCCCGTGTCGGGGTCGAGCTCAGGGTGTCAGGACGCCACCGCGTCGTGGCCGAGGAACGGGTCCCGGTCGGCGACGAACTTGCGGAGCGACTCCTCCGACTCGAGGTCGGCATAGACGTGGCCGTGGCCGTCGGCACCCGCCGGCGACAGGTCCGCCGACAGCATGATGTCGTTGTCGGTGCGGCCCGCCATCCGGTCGTGCACCCCGACGTACGCCTCCGCCTGGGGGCGCCAGTCGAGCACCTCGCAGACCCGTCTGCGGGCCCGCACGCCCATCTCGACGCGGAGCTCCACGTCGTCGAGCAACCTCTCCACCGCGTCGGTGAACGCGCCGACGTCCCCGGAGGGGACGTAGAGGCAGGAGTCCTCGCCCGAGACCCGGGTCTCGACCAGGTCGAAGGAGACCGAGGGCAGCGCGTAGGCCATGTACTCCATCGTCTTGTTCATCGTCGACACGTCGTTGAGGGGCGTCTTCAGGTCGGGGCACAGGCCGATCTCGGCGGCGCTCAGGTGCTCGGCGATCATGCCGGCGTCCGCGCGCCCGGTGAAGGTGACCAGGTCCTCCAGGCCGAGCTCCACGCTGCGGCGCTGGAGGTCCTTGAGGCAGTCGCCGAAGCCGAGCAGGGTGGCCTCCACGTCGGTCCGGCCGCGGACGTGCACCAGCTCGTGCATCACCTCGAGGATCGTCTCGACCCCGTCCTGGGGCCCCATGATGCCGAGGTAGACCAGTGAGTGCCGCTGCTTGCGGGCGGCGCCCCGCTCGGCCAGGACCGGGCGCATGGTGCGGGTGTCCGGCCCGCTGCGCACCACGGTCACGTCGGCCGGGTCCAGCCCGCCACGCTCGATCGCGATCCGCTTGTAGGACTCGTTGGTCGAGATCACGTGGTCGGCGGTCCGGTAGGTCATCCGCTCGAGCCAGCGCAGCCCGCCGAGCTGCAGCCGCCCGCCCAGGCCCGTGGGTCGCCCGAACCGGGAGAGGAACAGCTCGGGATTCAGGTCGTGCTGGTCGAAGACGAACCGTACGCCGCGGCGCTGCCACATCCGGGCGAGCAGCCAGTAGGTGTCCGGCGGGTTGCAGGCCTGGAGCACCTGGAAGGGGCTGCGCCGCCACACGCGGCGCGAGAGCAGGGCGGTGCGGACCCACGAGTAGACGAACTCGAGCAGGTAGCCGAGCACGCCGGACGCCTGGGGAGCCGGGCGGTACTTGTAGATGCGGACTCCCTCGATCGTCTCGCGGGCGGGATCGCCGGGACCCTTGGGGCAGATCACGCTGACGTCGAACCCGCGCGCCGTGAGGGCCCGGCACTCCAGCCAGACCCGACGGTCCAGCGGCACGGGGAGGTTCTGCACGACGATCAGTGCATGGGGTCTCACAGCCATGCCATCAGCCTCGATTGCCGAAGCCCGTCCCCACCGGGATGCCGACCCGATATCACCGACATCGGGGACCGGGTCATCGCCGCACCACCGCCGGTGACCAGGCCTGCTCGATGAGCAGGTGCGGACGGGCGTTGGCGCGGGCGTCGATGCGCCACACGTCGGTCACGCCGGGCTCGTGCTCGCGCGCCAGCCCGTAGAGGAGGGTGTCGTCGTCGAGCCACTCGACCTGGTCGTCGACGCTGGCCGTCTCCCGGCGCAGCACCTGCTCGTGGTTGGTGACGAGGTCGAGCACGGCGATCGACCAGTGCGGCAGCCCGGACCCCGGGGCTCGCACCTTGTAGGCGACGCGGGTGCCGTCGGGGGAGACCGAGGGGCACTCGGCGTTCGTGCGCAGCGTGCGCAGGGTGCGGCTGGGCAGGTCGCCGCGGACGAGGTAGGTGCGGCCCCCCGTCGCGACGGTGGCGTAGAAGGTCCGGTCGTCGACGAAGGTGACGCCCCAGATGTTGCGGTCCGCCGGCTGGCTGTCGTGGCCGTCGATCAGGAGGTGGAACTTCTCGAGGTCGCCGTAGCTGCGGCCGTCGACGTGCCGGATCTCGGTGCTGGTCGAGAAGCCGGTCTGCATGTAGGAGTGGCCGGCCACGAAGGTCGTGGTCGCCACCAGCGACCCGTCGGGCGACAGCCGGGTCCGGCTCGGGAGGCCGGGCAGGGCGATCTTGTCGGTCACCTTCCAGTGCCGGTCCAGCTCGAGGAGGTCGTAGCGGGTCACCACGCCCCGCTTGGTCTGCAGGCACGAGGCGCCGGTGCTGGTCGCGTCGATGCGGTCGCACGCCAGGTCGGTGAAGGCCCGGGGGCCGCCCGGGTCGTCGAGCGCGACCATCGCCACGACGCCGTACTTGCTGTCCACCCCGGTGTGCCGGAAGACGATGCGTGGGCCGTCGGCGATCCGGCCCTCGGGCACGCTCGCGACGACCGGCGCCGCCGTGTGCAGCGAGTGGTAGCGCGCGGCGTCACCGAGGACGTAGGCCGCCACCGTGCCGACGACGGCGAGGGCCACGGCGATGAACGCGACGGCACGGCCGTTGGGGCTCAGGATCCGGCGCAGGACGGGGCTCACGGGGTCGCTCCCGTGAGGAGGGGCCGGTCGAGGCCGCGCAGGGCGAAGTGGGCGGCCGGCAGGGCGGCGCCGAGCACGGTGGCGACGACGACGAGGGCCGTGGCCGGACCCAGCGCGAACCACAGGATCCCGAAGCCGGCCGAGGAGGCCATCCGTGCCACCGCGACCGTCGACTGGGCGGCGGCGATCCCGCTGGCCCGGGCACCGGGATCGACGATCCCGCCGGCCAGGGCCGCGACGACGCCGTCGGTGGCGGCGTAGAACGTCCCGAGCAGCGCCAGCGCCGCCAGCGTGGAGGTGGTGGTGGTCATCGGCGCCGCCACGACGAGGTACGCCGCGGCGAGGGCGACGTGACCGCCCACGACCACCCGGGCCCGGCCGACCCGGTCGGCGAGCCGACCCAGGGGCACGGCGAGGGCGAGGTAGGCGATGTTGGTGCCGACGTACATCAGCGGGAACCAGTGCGTCGCGAAGCCGCCCCGGTCCAGGAGTGCGAGGTAGACGAAGCCGTCACCGACCGTCAGCAGGGCGAGGCCGCCGGCCACCACGAGGAGCCGGGTCAGCCGCGGGTCGGCGAGTGCCCGCCAGTGGAAGGGCTCGCGGGTCGCGTGCTCGCGCACCCGCGTCTCGCGGTCGGAGACGAGCAGGCCGAGCAGGGCGACGCCCAGCACGGCGAAGCCGAAGGAGACCAGCAGCACGGCGTGGAAGCCGTCGGGGATCCACCACAGCAGGGAGAAGGCGACCAGCGGCCCCAGGACGGCGCCGATCGTGTCGAGCGTCCGGTGGACCCCGAAGGCGCGGCCGAGCTGGTCGGGCGGGCTGGCCGCCGCGATCATCGCGTCCCGCGGCGCGGTCCGCAGGCCCTTGCCGATCCGGTCCGCGGCGATCACCGCGGAGATCGCGCCGAGGCCGGTCGCGAGGAGCAGCACGAACCGGGACACGCAGGAGATGAGGTAGCCGGCGAGGGCGACCCACTTGGGGTGGCCGCCGCGATCGGCCGCGAAGCCGCCGACGACCCGGACCAGGGAGCTGACGCCCTGGTAGATGCCGTCGACGAACCCGTAGGCCACGGTCGAGAGGCCGACGGTCGCCGTCAGGTAGAGCGGCAGGATCGCCGCCACCGACTCCGAGGAGACGTCGGTGAGCAGGCTGACCAGGCCGAGGGTGACCACGATGGGAGCCACCCGCCTCTTCCCGGGGACAGGGGGGCGGGCGGCTCCCGTGGCCGGACGGTCGCGTACGGACACGTACACGATCGTCAGGTCTTTCGGTCGGACAGGGTGGCGAAGACGGAGTACGTCGTCTCCCGTGCGCCTCCTGGCCGGGTCACGGTCACGGTGGCCGACGAGCGGCCGAGGTGGAACGCCGCGGCCTCCGAGCCCGCGACGGCGCGGGTGCGGACCTCGTGGAGGCCGAGCCGCGCGAGATGGATCCGCCACCAGCGGAGCACCGCCGCGGGGCGGCGCGACGTGCTGGCGGTCAGGGCCACCTGCAGCACACCGTCCGAGGGCGACACGCTGCTGGTGGTGATGGCCGAGCCCGGCATCGCGTGCCGGAGCAGCTGCCGGAGGGTGAGGGTCGGTCGGCCGGTGCGCGGCAGGCGCGAGGTCACGGGGTCGTCGGTCGGCGCGGTCTCGTCACGCTGCCCGCCGGAGGGGTGGCCGGTCGGCGATGCGGGTGTCGGGGCCGGTGTCGGGCCCGGTGCGGCGGCGCGCGTGCCCGCTCGCGTGCCGGCGTCGCGGTGCTGCCCGGGTGTGGCTCCGGACTCGACCGCCGCGCGCTCGGGACGCGCGGCGGCCGAGCGCCCGGGGGTCTGGGTGTGGGCGGGCTGGGTGGGGCTTGCGGACAGGATCGTGGGCGCCGTCACGGCCATCAGCAGGACGGCGAGCGCGGCGGCTCCGGTGCCGGTCCCGGCGACGACGAGGAAGCGCGTCACGGGCATCAGCTCTCGGTGAGTGGGGGTCTGACCGCGGTGTCGCGTGCCCCCGTCGACAACGCCAAGTTAGGCAGCGGCCGGGGTGCCCCGACCGGCTACAGGAGGCGAATACCCAAGACAGGTGAGCGCCTCGACCGGGCCCGTCGGTGGGGCTTCGTACACTGGTCGGACACCCCCTGTCCCGACGGACCGGGGGCTCTCGTGTTGCCTCGCAACCTCACCCGGACCTCCCAGGAGCACCCGTGCACCTCGCCGGCCTCGCCGATGCCACCCTGTCCGACCCCGCGCTCGCCCAGGCGGTCGAGGACGCGCGCGGTGGCGCCGTACGCGCCCTGGACCTGACGGGCCCCGAGGCCCTCCGCCCCTTCGTCGTGGCGGGCCTGGTCCGGGCCGGCCGCACCGTCCTGGCGGTGACCGCGACCGCCCGGGAGGCCGAGGACCTGGTCGGCTCGCTGGGCGACCTGCTCGACCCGGCCGAGGTCGGCTACTACCCGAGCTGGGAGACGCTGCCGCACGAGCGGCTCAGCCCGCGCTCGGACACCGTCGGGCGACGGCTCGCGGTGCTGCGCCGCCTCTGCCACCCCGGCACCGACGCCAGCAACGGCCCGCTGAAGGTCGTCGTCGCCCCGGTCCGCTCCGTGCTCCAGCCGCAGGTCAAGGGCCTGGGCGACCTGGAGCCCGTCGAGCTGTCACCCGGCGACACGGCCCCCCTCGACGACGTCGTACGCCGCCTCGCCGATGCGGCCTACACGCGCGTCGACCTGGTGGAGAAGCGCGGCGAGTTCGCCGTGCGCGGCGGCATCATCGACGTCTTCCCGCCGACCGAGGAGCACCCGCTCCGGGTCGAGATGTGGGGCGACGACGTCGAGGAGATCCGGACCTTCTCGGTGGCCGACCAGCGCACGCTGGAGAAGGTCGAGCGGCTGTGGGCGCCGCCGTGCCGCGAGCTGCTGCTCACCGACGACGTGCGCCGCCGGGCCTGGGAGCTGGGCGAGGCCCACCCGCAGCTGCTGGAGCTGACCGACAAGATCTCGCAGGGCATCGCGGTCGAGGGCATGGAGTCCCTCGCGCCGGTCCTCGTCGACGAGATGGAGCTGCTCGTCGACCTGATGCCCGCCGAGACCCACGTGCTGGTGCTCGACCCCGAGCGGGCGCGCAGCCGGGCCCACGACCTGGTCGCGACGAGCGAGGAGTTCCTCGGCGCGAGCTGGGCCGCCGCCGCGGGCGGCGGGACCGCCCCGATCGACCTCGGCGCCGCGTCCTACCGCTCGATCGGCGACGTGCGCGAGCACTCCCTCGACCAGCACAAGCCCTGGTGGACGATGAGCCCGTTCGGGCTCGACGAGGTCTCGACCACCGAGGCCGGGCCGCTGCGCGACTCGCTCGGCGAGGTCGTGAGCGTCGATGTCGACGTGCTGGTGGGCGCGGTGGCCAGCCGCGCGCTCTCCGCGAAGCCTGCCGAGGCCTACCGCGGCGACGTCGAGCGCGCGATCGCCGACATCGCCGGCTGGGTCAGGGACGGCTACCGCGTCGCGGTGGTCCACCCGGGCCACGGGCCGGCCCAGCGGCTGGTCGAGGCGCTGGGCGAGCGCGACGTCGCGGCCCGGCTGGTCGACGACGTCGACGGCGAGCTGCCGACGGGCCTGGTCACGGTCACCTGCGGCGCGATGGTGCACGGGTTCGTCGACGAGGAGCGACGGCTCGCCGTCCTGACCGGCGAGGACATCTCGGGCCAGAAGTCCTCCACCCGCGACATGCGGAAGATGCCGGCCCGACGCAAGAAGCAGATCGACCCGCTCGAGCTCAAGGGCGGCGACTTCGTCGTCCACGAGCAGCACGGTGTCGGTCGCTTCGTGGAGATGAAGCAGCGCGAGGTGGGCGGCGCGACGCGCGAGTACCTCGTCCTCGAGTACGGCGCCTCCAAGCGCGGTGGCCCGCCCGACCGGCTCTACGTCCCGGCCGACGCCCTCGACCAGGTCACGCGCTACGTCGGCGGGGAGTCGCCCTCGCTCGACCGGCTCGGCGGCGGTGACTGGACCAAGCGCAAGAACAAGGCCCGCAAGGCGGTCCGCGAGATCGCGGCCGAGCTGATCAAGCTCTACGCCGCCCGCGCCGCGACGAAGGGCCACGCCTTCGGACCGGACACCCCGTGGCAGCGCGAGCTCGAGGACGCGTTCCCCTTCCACGAGACCCCCGACCAGCTCACCACGGTCGACGAGGTCAAGGGCGACATGATGCGCACCATGCCGATGGACCGGCTGGTCTGCGGCGACGTGGGCTACGGCAAGACCGAGATCGCCGTGCGCGCGGCCTTCAAGGCCGTCCAGGACGGCAAGCAGGTGGTCGTCCTCGTGCCCACGACCCTGCTGGTCACCCAGCACCTCTCGACGTTCACCGAGCGGATGAGCGGGTTCCCGGTCAACCTCCGGGGGCTGAGCCGCTTCCAGACCGACAAGGAGGCGAAGGAGGTCATCGCCGGCCTCGCCGACGGCACCGTCGACGTCGTGGTGGGCACGCACCGGCTGCTCAACCCGGACATCCGGATGAAGGACCTCGGCCTGATCATCGTCGACGAGGAGCAGCGCTTCGGCGTCGAGCACAAGGAGCAGATGAAGCGGCTCCGCACCTCCGTCGACGTGCTGTCGATGTCCGCGACGCCGATCCCGCGCACGCTCGAGATGGCGATCACCGGGATCCGCGAGATGTCCACGATCACGACCCCGCCGGAGGAGCGACACCCGGTCCTGACCTACGTCGGCGCCTACGAGGACCGCCAGGTCATCGCGGCGATCCGCCGCGAGCTGCTCCGCGAGGGCCAGGTCTTCTTCATCCACAACCGCGTCCAGTCGATCGAGAAGTCCGCCGCGCGGATCAAGGAGCTCGTCCCCGAGGCCCGCGTCGCCACCGCCCACGGCCAGATGGGGGAGCACCAGCTCGAGCAGGTGATGCTGGACTTCTGGGAGAAGCGCTTCGACGTCCTGGTCTGCACGACCATCGTCGAGTCCGGGCTCGACGTCTCCAACGCCAACACGATGATCATCGAGCGCTCCGACACCCTCGGCCTCTCCCAGCTGCACCAGCTGCGGGGCCGGGTCGGCCGGTCCCGGGAGCGGGCCTACGCCTACTTCCTCTACCCGGCCGAGAAGCCGCTGACCGAGACCGCCCACGAGCGGCTCGCCACCCTCGCCCAGCACTCCGACCTCGGCGGCGGCATGGCGATCGCGATGAAGGACCTCGAGATCCGCGGCGCCGGCAACCTGCTCGGCGGCGAGCAGTCCGGGCACATCGCCGACGTCGGCTTCGACCTCTACGTCCGGCTGGTCGGCGAGGCCGTCAACGAGTTCAAGGGGACGGACGGCCCGAGCGCGGACGACATGAGGGAGGTCCGCATCGAGCTGCCCGTCGACGCCCACCTGCCCCACGACTACATCCCCAGCGAGCGGCTTCGCCTCGAGATGTACAAGCGCCTGGCCGAGGTCCGCTCCGACGACGACGTCGACCTCATCAACGAGGAGCTGCTCGACCGCTACGGCGAGCCGCCGCAGGAGGTCTCCTCGCTGCTGCTCGTGGCCCGCTTCCGGGCCCGGGCCCGCCAGGCCGGGGTCGGGGAGGTGACGATCGCGGGCAAGAACGTCCGGTTCGCGCCGGTCAGCCTGCCCGATTCGCGCGTCGTACGCCTCAACCGGATGTACCCCCGGTCGATCGTGAAGACGCAGCTCGACACGATCCTCGTGCCGCGCCCGCAGACGGCAGTGGTCGGGGGTCATCCGATCACGGGGGTGGCCCTGCTTGAATGGGCCCGCGGTGTGATCGACGCCATCATCGATCCACCCACGGACCAGCCCCCGAGCAAGGTGCCCTGACCGAGGAGAAGTCGTCGTGAGCAAGACCCGCCAGATCGTCCTGGCCGCTGTGTCGCTGGTGTTCGTGGGCACGACGTCCGGGTGCGGCGTCGCCGGCACCAGCTTCCACCCCGGCATCGCCGCCCAGGTGGGCGACGAGACCGTGACCGTGGCCGACGTGGACACGACGGCGAGCAACTACTGCTCCGCGATCGAGAGCCAGCTGGCGCAGAGCAAGCAGGTGCTGCCCCAGCACTTCCTGCGTGGCGGGGTCGCCGGGCTGCTGGCCACGGTGGCCGCGGCGAAGCAGATCGCCGAGCAGTACGGCGTCGAGGCCGGCGAGCAGTACGACCAGAAGGTCGCCAGCCTCCAGGCCGCCGTCAGCACCCTCCCGCAGGAGCAGCAGGACGCCGTGATCGCGGTGGAGTCGGCCGGCACCTACATCGACGCCATCCAGGAGGCGATCGGCGACCAGCAGGCCGCCCAGGAGGGCAAGCACTACTCCACCGCCAAGGCCGACCAGGTCGGCACGCAGGCGTTCGTGGAGTGGATGGACGCCCACGACGTGCAGATCGACCCGCAGTTCGGCATGGAGATCAAGGACGGCCAGGCCGTCCAGGCCGACACCAGCATCTCCTTCGCCGTCGGCGACTCCGCCAAGAACGGCCAGGCCGAGCAGCCCGACCAGACCTACGCCGCCGGGCTGCCCGACGCCCACCGCTGCGGCGGCTGAGCAGGCTCGCGTGCCCGCGCCGGTGCCGGCCTCGGGGGAGCCCCTGCTGGAGTTCCTCGAGGTGATGCGCCGGCTTCGGGCCGAGTGCGCCTGGAAGCGCGAGCAGACCCACCGGTCGCTGGCGCGCTACCTGCTCGAGGAGACCCACGAGACCCTCGACGCGATCGACGCCGGCGCCGCGTCGGGTGACTGGGCGCACCTCGAGGAGGAGCTCGGCGACCTGCTGCTGCAGGTCTACTTCCACGCCGTCATCGGCGAGGAGTCCGGTGCCTTCACGATCGACGACGTGGCGCGCGGGATCACCGAGAAGATGCGGCGCCGCAACCCGCACGTCTTCGGGGACGCTGCCGATCGGGGGGCCGCCGCCACCATGGACGCGGCCGACGTCAACGACGCCTGGCAGGCCGTCAAGGCGGCCGAGAAGCCCGGCGCCGCCCTCACCGACGGGATCTCGCCCACGCTGCCCGCCCTGCTCTACGCCGACAAGGTGCTCGACCGGCTCGAGCGGAGGGGGGTCTCGGCAGGCTCGACCACCGAGCCCGGTGACCTCGGCGACCGGTTGCTCGCCCTCGTGGCCGAGGCGCGCACGACCGGCACCGACCCGGAGCAGGCGCTGCGCGACGCCGTACGCCGGTTACTGACCAGTCCATGAGCCTGCTCCCGGGGCCCGGCACCGCCGGGGGACCGCGGGGCTAGGCTGAGCCCCGCCCAGAGCACCCCCTGGGCGCCCCCTCGACCCAGGAGCAACCCGTGGCATCCATCGAAGCTGTCGGCGCCCGCGAGATCCTCGACTCGCGCGGCAACCCCACTGTCGAGGTCGAGGTGCTCCTCGACGACGGCGCGTTCGCGCGCGCCATGGTCCCCAGCGGCGCCTCCACCGGCGCCTTCGAGGCGGTCGAGCTGCGTGACGGGGGCGACCGCTACCTCGGCAAGGGCGTCCAGAAGGCCGTCGAGGGCGTCATCACGACGATCGCCCCGGCCGTCGAGGGCCTCGCCGCCGACGACCAGCGCCTCATCGACCAGACGATGCTCGAGCTGGACGGCACGCCCAACAAGGCCAACCTCGGCGCCAACGCGATCCTCGGTGTCTCGCTCGCCGTCGCCCGGGCCGCCGCCGACTCGGCCGGCCTGCCGCTCTACCGCTACGTCGGTGGCCCCAACGCCCACCTGCTGCCGGTGCCGATGATGAACATCCTCAACGGCGGCTCGCACGCCGACTCCAACGTGGACATCCAGGAGTTCATGATCGCGCCGATCGGCGCCCCCACCTTCCGCGAGGCGCTGCGCCAGGGCGCGGAGGTCTACCACGCGCTCAAGTCGGTGCTGAAGAAGAAGGGCCTCTCCACCGGCCTCGGCGACGAGGGCGGCTTCGCGCCCAACCTCGACTCCAACCGGGCCGCGCTCGACCTGATCGCCGAGGCCGTGCAGGCCGCGGGCCTCACCCTCGGCCGCGACATCGCGCTGGCCATGGACGTGGCGGCCTCCGAGTTCTTCAAGGACGGGTCCTACGCCTTCGAGGGCGGCACCAAGTCGGCCGAGGAGATGACCGCCTACTACGCCGACCTGGTCGGGTCCTACCCCATCGTCTCCATCGAGGACCCGCTCGACGAGGACGACTGGGCTGGCTGGAAGGCCATCACCGACCAGCTCGGCAGCCGCACCCAGATCGTGGGCGACGACCTGTTCGTCACCAACGTCGAGCGGCTGCAGCGCGGCATCGACGGCGGCCAGGCCAACGCCATGCTGGTCAAGGTCAACCAGATCGGCTCGCTCACCGAGACCCTCGACGCGGTCGAGCTCGCGCACCGCGCCGGCTTCCGCAACATGATGAGCCACCGCTCCGGCGAGACCGAGGACACCACGATCGCCGACCTCGCGGTCGCCACCAACTGCGGCCAGATCAAGACCGGCGCACCGGCCCGGTCGGACCGCGTCGCGAAGTACAACCAGCTCCTGCGCATCGAGGACGAGCTCGGCGACGCGGCGCGCTACGCCGGTGCGAGCGCCTTCCCGCGTTATCGGTCCTGATCGGGGGAGACTTCTCCCGTGGCGGAACAGCGACGGACGAGCCGGGGTGGACCCGGAGGCAGCAGGCGACCGGGCCAGCGGGGCAACCCGCGGGCCCGGGCCGCTGCCGCACCCACCCCGGGCAGCGCCGGCCCGGAGGGCCGCCGGCCGCGGCTGACCGGCCGGGCCGCGATCCTGGTCCTGGTGCTCGCGGTGCTGACCGTCTCCTACGCCTCCTCGATGCGGGCCTACGTCCAGCAGCGCTCGCACATCCAGGACCTGAAGGCCCAGATCGCGCAGCGCGAGACGAGCATCGACGCCCTCGAGCGGGAGAAGCGCCGCTGGCACGACCCGGCCTACGTCCAGGCCCAGGCCCGCGAGCGCTTCGGCTACCTGATGCCCGGCGAGACGTCGTACGTCGTCCTCGGGGCCGACGGCAAGCCGCTGGAGAGCCAGACCTCGCTCACCGACCCCGCGACCGTCGACCGCAAGGCCCCCACCGCCTGGTGGACCCAGGAGTGGAACTCCGTCACGCTCGCCGGGGTCCCGCCCAAGCCGCAAGCCCCGCCGGTCTCCGAGATCGACGGCACGAAGGAGTGAACCACCAGTGATCGACCCGGCCGACGAAGCGGCGATCGCCGCCCAGCTGGGCCGGGAGCCGCGGGCCATCCACGAGGTCGGGCACCGCTGTCCCTGCGGCAACCCCGACGTTGTCACCACCGAGCCGCGCCTCCCCAACGGCACGCCGTTCCCCACGACCTACTACCTGACCTGCCCGCGCGCGGCCTCGCGCATCGGCACCCTCGAGGGTGGCGGGGTGATGAAGGAGATGCAGGACCGGCTCGGGACCGACCCGGAGTTGGCCGCGGCCTACCGCGCCGCCCACGAGCGCTACCTCGAGGCGCGCGCTGCGATCGCTTCCGAGGCGGGTCTCGAGGTGCCGGAGATCGAGGGCATCTCCGCCGGCGGCATGCCCGACCGCGTGAAGTGCCTGCACGTCCTCGCCGGGCAGTCGCTGGCCCAAGGGCCGGGCGTCAACCCGCTCGGCGACGAGGTGCTCGAGGCGCTCGGCGACTGGTGGTCCTCGGGCCCCTGCGTGACCGCCACCCCGGACGCGTGACCGGCCCCCTGGCCGCGATCGACTGCGGCACCAACACCATCAAGCTGCTGATCGGCACCCTGCCCGACGTCGCCGTGCGCGAGTCGCGGATGGTGCGGCTGGGCCAGGGCGTCGACAAGACGGGCCGGCTCGCCGACGAGGCGCTGGCGCGGACGTTCGCGGCGATCGACGAGTACGCCGTCCTCATCGCCGCGCACGGCGTCCCGCCCTCCCGCGTGCGCTTCTGCGCCACCTCGGCGACCCGCGACTCGGCCAACGCGTCGGTCTTCGCCGCGGGCGTGCACGCCCGGCTGGGGGTGTGGCCCGAGGTGCTGTCCGGTGCGGAGGAGGCCGCGCTGTCCTTCGACGGCGCCGTGCGCAACCTGGCCTCGCCGCCCGCCGCTCCCGTGCTCGTCGTCGACATCGGCGGCGGGTCGACCGAGCTGATCCTGGGGTCGTCCTCGCCCGCCGCGGCCCACTCCATGGACATCGGGTCGGTGCGGCTGCACGAGCGGCACCTCCACTCCGACCCCCCGACCGCCGCCGAGGTCGCGGCCTGCGTCGCCGACATCGACGCCCACCTCGACGCCTGCCCCGTCCCGCCCGCGGGTGCCGCGACGGTCGTCGGGGTGGCCGGCACCGTGACGACGGTGGCGGCCGGCGTGCTCGACCTGCCGGCGTACGACCGCGAGGCGATCGACCAGCAGGTCCTGGCCGTCGAGGACGTGCACGCGCTGGTGTCGCGCCTGGTCAGCATGACCGTGGAGGAGCGGCTCGCGCTGCCCTGGATGCACCCCGGCCGCGCCGACGTGATCGACGCCGGGGCGCTGATCCTGTCGCGCGTGCTGGCCCGCGCCTCCGTGCCGTCGCTGGTCGTCTCCGAGTCCGACATCCTCGACGGGATCGCCTGGTCGCTCGTGTCGTGACGCGGCGCACCCGTTTGTCCCCGAGTCGATCGGGCACGGGCCGGACATGAGCGAACCCACGACTCATCCGTCCGACGAACCGCTCGGTGCGCTCGTGCACCGACTCTCCGAGCAGGTCCCCGAGCTGGTCCGCAGCGAGCTCCGGCTGGCCCAGGCCGAGCTGGCCCAGAAGGGCCGGAGGGCCGGGATCGGCATCGGCATGTTCACCGGCGCCGGGCTGCTGGCCTTCTTCGGCGTGGCCACCCTGGTCGCCACCGCCGTCATCGCGCTGGCACTGGTGCTGCCGCTGTGGGCGAGCGGCCTGATCGTGGCCGGTGTCCTCCTGGTCGCCGCCCTGGGTGCCGCGCTGGCGGGCAGGAACGAGGTCGCCGCGGCGACCCCGCCGGCCCCCGAGCGCGCCCTCGCCGGCGTACGCGAGGACGTCTCGGTCATCAAGGGAGGCCGGGCATGAACGGACAGACCCCCGAGCAGATCGAGGCCGAGATCGCGCAGCAGCGCGAGGAGCTCGCCGCGACCGTGAGCGAGCTGCACGCCCGCCTGGACGTGAAGTCCCGGGCCGGAGCGGCCGTGAAGGACCCGAAGAACCGGCCGATCCTGGCCGTCGGGGCCGCCGCACTCGTCGGCGCCGTCGGCCTGGTCATCTGGCGCCGGACCCGCTGACCCACTCACGAAGGAGACCACCATGAAGAAGCTGCCCCTCCTGCTGGCCGCGAGCGCCGGCTACGTCCTCGGGACCCGCGCCGGACGTCAGCGCTACGAGCAGATCGCCGCGGGTGCACGCCGCGTCGCCCGTGACCCGCGTGTCCGGTCGGTGGCCCACCAGGCGCAGGACGCGGTGGCCGCTCAGGCCGCCGCGGTCGCCGACGTGGCGAAGGAGAAGGCGTCCGAGGCGGTCTCGACCGCGGCCGACAAGGTACGCCGCGAGGCGTCCGTCTCGCCGACCCCCTGACCGGTCCGGCACGATGACCCGGTGACCGACCTGCCGCACCCGCTGACCGGCCGGCCGTTCCCCTCGCCCGTCCCGCCCGGCACGGGCTGGCCCGGCGACCCGGCATCGGCCGCCACCCCCGTCGCCCGCACCCCCTCCGACGTGCAGGGTCTGGCATGCCGTTTGGTCCCCAACGGCATGAAATCGGCCCCGGGACATGCCGTTGGGGACCAAACGGCAACCCCGCTGGCCGACCTGGATGCCCAGGTGAGCGTCTGCCGGGCGTGCCCGCGGCTGGTGGCGTGGCGCGAGGAGGTCGCCGCCGACAAGCGGGCGTCGTACGCCGACCAGCCCTACTGGGGGCGCCCGATCGCGGGATGGGGATCGGCCACGCCACGGGTTCTCGTCGTCGGCCTGGCGCCGGCGGCGCACGGCGGCAACCGGACGGGGCGGATCTTCACCGGCGACCGGTCGGGGGACTGGCTGTTCGCGAGCCTCCACCGGGTCGGGCTGGCGACCCAGGCGACCAGCGAGCACGCGGGCGACGGGCAGCGGCTCGTCGACACCCGCATGGTGGCGGCGGTGCGGTGCGCGCCGCCGCTCAACAAGCCGACCACCGAGGAGCGCGACACCTGCGCGCCCTGGCTCGACGCCGAGCTGGCCCTGGTGGAGGAGCACGTCCGCGTCGTGGTGGCGCTGGGCTCGTTCGGGTGGGATGCGGCACTGCGGGCCGTACGCCGCGCCGGCTGGGACGTCCCGACGCCCAAGCCGCGGTTCGGCCACGGCGCCGAGGCGCGCCTGCGCGTGAGGGACAGGGGCGTGCTGCTGCTCGGCAGCTACCACCCCAGCCAGCAGAACACCTTCACGGGCAAGCTGACCGAGCCGATGCTGGACGACGTGCTCGGCCGGGCGGCGGCCGCTGCGAGAATGCCCGGGTGACCACGCACCTGCACGCCATCACCGTCCTCGGCCACGACCGTCCCGGCATCATCGCCGAGACGACGGGGAGGCTGGCCGAGCTCGGCCTCAACCTCGAGGACTCCTCGATGACGCTGCTGCGCGGCCACTTCGCGATGACCCTGGTGTGCGCCGGCGACGCCGAGGGCGGCGCGATCGAGGCCGCGCTGGCCCCGCTGGCAGCCGACGGCACCCTCACCGTCACCGTCCGTGAGGTCCCCGAGGAGCACGCGGACAGCACGCCCGGCAGCTCGTGGGTGCTGACCGTCCACGGCGGCGACCGGCCGGGGATCGTGTCCTCGATCGTCACCGAGGTGGCCCGGGTCGGCGGCAACATCACGGACCTGACCACCCGGCTCGCCGGCGACCTCTACCTCCTGATCGCGGAGATCGACTTCCCGGCCGGGATCGACGTACCCGCCGTCGAGGCCGCCATCAAGGCGGTCGCCACCACGCTCGGCGTCGGCGCGACGCTGCGCGAGGCGGAGGCCGACGACCTGTGAACCGCGTCCTCGCGTGGTCCGTCGACGAGCTGGGCGTCGAGGGCCGGCTGCTCGACGTCGTGCGCGCCCCGGCGACGGTCCTGTCCACCCCGGGTGAGCCGGTCGACCCCGCCAGCCCCGAGACCGTCCAGCTCGCCGCCGACCTGGTCGCCACCATGCGCGTCAGCCCCGGCTGCGTCGGCCTCGCCGCACCCCAGGTCGGGGTCGGCGCGCAGCTGTTCTGCGTCGACGTGTCCGAGCACCCCAAGACGCGCACCCACCACGGGACCTTCGTGCTGTGCAACGCTGAGGTGGTGGAGGCCAGCCGCAACGAGAAGGCCCGCGAGGGGTGCATGAGCGTCCCGGACTTCACCGGCGACGTGAAGCGCGCGACCCGGATCGTCGTCCGCGGCCAGCTGCCCGGCACGGGCGAGGAGGTCACCGTGACCACCGACGCCTTCGAGGCCAAGGCGCTGCAGCACGAGATGGACCACTGTCAGGGGCTGCTCTTCCTCGACCGGGCGGCCGGGGCGCACGCGATCCACGCGCGCAAGACCTACTTATGACCGGACGTCGTACGACGCGGTCGCCCCGGCGACCACTCCGTATGACGTCCCCCCGCCCCCGTATCCCAATCGGCAGAGGAAGTCGCCTTAAAAGCGACCGAGTGTGGGTTCGAGTCCCACCGGGGGCACTCGCAGGGGCCGGATAACCTGAGAACCTGCCAAAATCCTGTCCCACCGGGGAACGAGGGGCCCGGGCCGGGCGTTGGAACCGGTGAGCCTGCCTAGACTGGGCAGATCATCCCGGCCTCCAAGGAGAGACCAATGCAGAGCAACAACCCGGTGTTCCGCCGCTCGGAGGAGTTCAATCGCCCCGGCGCGAACGCCTACGGCAACCAGACCTACGCCGGCAACGGCCAGGCCTACCCGGGCTACGGGCAGGCCGGCTACTCCGACCCGTCCACGTGGGGCACCGGCACGCCCGGCACCCAGACCCCGGTCTCCACCGGCCCGATGACGATCGACACGGTCGTCCAGAAGACCGGTCTCTCGCTCGGCGTCGTCATCGTGGCCGCACTCGCGACCTGGATCATGACCCCGGCCATCACGACGGCCACCACCGCCGCCGACCTCAGCGGCCTCTACGCCGCCGTGACGATCGGCAGCCTCGGCGCCTTCGTCCTGTCGATGGTCAACTCGTTCAAGCGCGTCATCAGCCCCGCGCTGGTGCTGGCGTTCTGCGCCCTGGAGGGTGTCGCCCTCGGCGGCCTCAGCAAGGTCTTCGACGCCCAGTTCGGCGGCAACGTCGTCTCCGGCGCCGTGATCGGCACCTTCGCTGCGTTCGCGGGCACGCTCGCGGCGTACAAGGTCTTCGACATCAAGGTCGGCAACAAGTTCCGCATGTTCGTGATGGCCGCCGTCTTCGGCATGGTCGGCCTCTCGCTCATGGAGATGGTGCTCGGCTTCTTCGGCGCCCAGCTCGGCCTCTTCGGCTTCGGCGGCCTCGGCCTGCTGACCGCGATCGCCGGCCTGGTGCTCGGTGTCTTCATGCTCGTCATGGACTTCGACTTCGTCGAGCAGGGCATCCGCAACGGCATCCCGGAGCGCGAGTCGTGGCGTGCCGCGTTCGCGATGACGGTCAGCCTGGTCTGGATCTACACCAACCTGCTGCGCCTGCTCGCGATCTTCAGCGACAACTAGTCTCGGCAGGCTCGACCACCGAGCTGTACGACACAGGGCCCCGGGCAGTCGCCCGGGGCCCTGTGTCATGCCTGGACCGAGGTGTCGTCGGCCTGCACGTCGTCGTGCGGGTCCTCGGCGTCCGGCGCGGAGCCCTCGGTGTGCGGGTGCCGGCGACGGTGTCGCAGCTCCACCCACATGCCGCGTACGCCGCGGCGCGCACCGGCCACCTCGGTGCCGTCCAGCTCGGTGCCGGGGTTGCGGACGGCCTGGATCGCGGCGGCCACGACCGGCATGATCCCCTCGCCGCGGAACGCCTCGGGCCGCACCTCGTCCTCGGCGATCACGCCGAGCGCGGCCAGCGACGAGGGCAGCAGGACGGTCACGAGCGAGCGGTAGCCCTCCGCGGACGGGTGGAACTGGTCGGGCCCGAACAGCAGGGCCGGGGCGGCGTCGAACTCCGGGCCGAGGATCGAGCCGACCGACACGGTCCGGCCGCCCTGCTCGACGACCGCGATCGTCTGGGCCGCGGCCAGCCGGCGCGACCAGGCGCGGGCGACCTGCTTGAGCGGGGGAGCGATCGGCTTGATGGTGCCGAGGTCCGGGCAGGTGCCGACCAGCACCGCGACACCGGCCTCGCGCAGGCGGCGTACGCCCTCGGCCAGCTGGCGCACCGACTGGGAGGGCAGGACCTGGTGGGTGACGTCGTTGGCGCCGATGAGGATCACCGCGAGGTCCGGCTCGATCGGCAGGGTGCGGTCGATCTGGGCGGCGAGGTCTGCCGAGCGGGCGCCGACGACGGCGAACTCGCGCAGGTAGACCCGCCGGTCGGCGCGCTCCGCGATCGAGCTCGCCAGCAGCGAGCCCGGCGTGTCCTCGACCCGGTCGACGCCGTAGCCGGCCGCGCTGGAGTCGCCCAGCAGCGCCACCTTGATGGCCGGGCCGGGGCGGCCGCGGCCGTACCACCCGGTCGCGTCCGGCGGCGGGTCCGCGCGCAGCTCGCCGATGGTCTTGCGGGCGAGCCTGGCCTCGGCGGTCAGGACGGCGTACAGGCTTCCGCCCAGCAGTGAGAGTCCGCCGCCGCCATAGGCGGCAGCGGACGCGAGCTTGCGGGCTGCTCCGGCTTTCCCCACGGGCTCACTCTACGGATGCGGGGCGCGCCGCGAGGTTTGCGGGGTTGGTGGTCGGGAGTCATAGATTGGCGGGGTGCAGTACGTGAACTCACTCCTCGACCTCATCGGCAACACCCCGCTGCTGAGGCTGTCCCGGTCCCTCTCCACCCCCGACGGACCCTCCTTCGACGACTCGGCCGAGGGCCACGGGCCGCTGCTGCTGGCCAAGGTCGAGTACCTCAACCCCGGCGGCTCCGTGAAGGACCGCATCGCCGAGCGCATGATCGAGGCCGCCGAGGCCTCGGGTGAGCTCCAGCCAGGCGGCACGATCGTCGAGCCGACCTCCGGCAACACCGGTGTCGGGCTCGCGATGGTCGCCCAGGCCAAGGGCTACAAGTGCATCTTCGTGTGCCCCGACAAGGTCTCCGAGGACAAGCGCAACGTCCTCAAGGCCTACGGCGCCGAGGTCGTGGTCTGCCCGACCGCCGTCGCGCCCGAGCACCCGGACTCCTACTACAACGTGTCCGACCGGCTCTCCAGGCAGCCCGGCGCGTGGAAGCCCGACCAGTACTCCAACCCGCACAACCCGCGCTCCCACTACGAGACCACCGGTCCGGAGATCTGGGCGCAGACCGAGGGCAAGATCACCCACTTCGTCTGCGGAGTCGGCACCGGCGGCACCATCAGCGGCATCGGCCGCTACCTCAAGGAGCAGAACCCCGCGATCCAGGTGATCGGCGCCGACCCGGCCGGCTCGGTCTACTCCGGCGGCACCGGCCGCCCCTACCTCGTCGAGGGCGTGGGCGAGGACTTCTGGCCCACCACCTACGACAAGACCGTCGCCGACCGGATCATCGAGGTCTCGGACGCCGACTCCTTCGCCTTCACCCGGCGCCTGGCCCGCGAGGAGGCGCTGCTCGTCGGCGGCTCGTCCGGCATGGCGGCGTACGCCGCGAAGCAGCTGGCCCTCGAGCTCGCCGGCACCCCGGAGGGCAAGGACGCCGTCATCGTCGTCCTGCTGCCCGACTCCGGCCGCGGCTACCTCACCAAGGTCTTCAACGACGAGTGGCTGGCGCAGTACGGCTTCCCGGTCGAGGGCGCCGAGCAGGACCCGCGCAGCGTCGGCGACGTGCTGCGCGGCAAGGACGGGCGGCTGCCCGACCTCGTCCACACGCACCCGTCGGAGACCATCGCCGAGGCCGTGCACATCCTGCAGGAGTACGGCGTCTCGCAGATGCCGGTCGTCCGCGCCGAGCCGCCGATCGTGGCAGCCGAGGTGGCCGGCTCGGTCTCCGAGCGCACCCTGCTCGACGCGCTCTTCGCCGGCACCGCGCGCCTGACCGACCCGGTCGAGGAGCACATGTCGCCGGCCTTGCCGACGATCGGCTCCACCGAGCCCGCCTCGGCGGCCGTGAAGATGCTCGAGTCGGCCGACGCCGTGCTCGTCCACGAGGACGGCAAGCCCGTCGGCGTCCTGACCCGCCAGGACCTGCTGGCCTACCTCGCCCGCGGCTAGACCTGTCGACACACCGAACCCCCGGATCGGGCGGCCTCACGGCTTCCGATCAGGGGGTTCGGTGTGTCCGGGGGCCTGTGGACGACCGGATTCGGTGAGTCCCGAGCGGGAACGCTGGCGGGCATGACGGTGGTGGAGTGGCTGCAGGAGCTGGGTGGTGTCGCGACGCGCGGCACCCTCCTGCGACTCGTCACCCGGTCCGAGCTGGACCGTGTGGTGGCGGCAGGTGACGTGCTCCGGCTCGCCCGAGGTCGCTACGCACTGCCCGATGCTGACGCGGGTGTGCGCGCGGCCGCCGCCCTGGGTGGCGTGCTGTCCGTGACCAGCGCGGCGCTCCACCACGGCTGGGCGGTGAGGTCGGTGCCGCGCCGGGAGGACGTGATGCACGACCCCAATTTCGTGGGCGAGGTGCTGGTGGCGGCGGTCGCCCTTGCCCAGCAACACACCGAAGTCGCCCGACGACGCCGTTCGGCTGCCTGATCGAGGACTTCGTGGTGTCGTTCGGTCGGCTAGGATGAGAACACGTTCTAGTTTGGAGGCGACATGGCCGCGACGCCCGCGATCGAGGGCTGGTTCAAGACCGGACCCGACCCCGCGCTGGTCGGGTCGCAGTGCACGACCTGCGGCAACGTGGCCTTCCCGCCGACCGGGCCGCAGGGCTTCTGCCGCAACCCCGCCTGCGACGGCGAGTCGTTCGAGGACGTGAGGCTGTCCCGTCACGGCACCGTCTGGTCCTACACCGACGCGCAGTACCAGCCCCCGCCTCCCTACGTCGCCGCCGACCCGTTCGAGCCGTTCGCGCTCGCCGCGGTCGAGCTGCCCGAGGGGCTGGTCGTGCTCGGCCAGGTCGCCGAGGGCTACGGCGTGCAGCACCTCCACGTCGGCGCCGAGGTCGAGCTGGTGGTCGAGGACCTCGATCCCGGCCACTCCATCTGGCGCTGGAAGCCCGTTGTCGAGCTCGGCGAGGAGGCGGACCAGTGAGCGTCGCGGTCCTCGGCGTCGGCATGCACCCCTGGGGCAAGTGGGGCCGCAGCTTCGTCTCCTACGGCGTGCACGCCGCCCGCGCCGCCCTCGCCGACGCGGGCATCCCCTGGACCGACGTCGACCTCGTCGTCGGCGGCGAGACGGTCCGCAACGGCTACGCCGGCTACGTCGCCGGCGCGACCTTCGCCCAGGCCCTGGGCTGGAACGGCGCCCGCGTCGCGACGTCGTACGCCGCGTGCGCCACCGGTGCGCAAGCCCTCGACACCGCCCGGGCCCGGATCCTGGCCGGGCTGTGCGAGGTGGCGCTGGTGGTCGGCGCGGACACCACGCCGAAGGGCTTCCTAGCCCCCAACGCCGGCGAGCGTTGGGACGACCCCGACTGGCTGCGGTTCCGGCTGCTGGGGATGACCAACCCGGCCTACTTCGCGATGTACGCCCGCCGCCGGATGGACCTCCACGGCGCCACCCCCGAGGACTTCGCGCGGGTGAAGGTGAAGAACGCCCGGCACGGCCTGGCCAACCCGAACGCCCGCTACCGCAAGGAGGTCGCCGTCGAGGACGTCCTCGCCAGCGCCGTGGTCTCCGACCCGCTGCACCTGCTCGACATCTGCGCCACCTCCGACGGTGCGGCCGCGGTCGTGCTGACCAGCCTCGAGTACGCGCGGCGCCACGGGATCGCGAGTCCGGTCCGTGTCGACGCCGTCTCGACGGTGACGCCGTCCTTCCCCAACACCGTGCTCGACATGCCGATGCTCTCGACCGACTCGGCGGGCGTGGTCGGCGCCCCGGAGCGGACGTTCAAGGAGTCGATCGCGCACGCGGCGTACGAGGAGGCCGGGATCGGCCCCGAGGACGTCGGCCTGGCCGAGGTCTACGACCTGTCCACGGCCCTCGAGCTGGACTGGATGGAGGACCTCGGCCTGTGCAAGCCGGGCGAGGCCGAGGCGCTGCTGCGGGCCGGTGAGACCACCATCGGCGGCCGGGTCCCGGTCAACCCCTCGGGCGGGCTGGCCTGCTTCGGCGAGGCGGTCCCGGCGCAGGCGCTCGCGCAGGTCTGCGAGGTGACCTGGCAGCTGCGCGGGCAGGCCGAGGGTCGTCAGGTGGAGGGTGCCCGCGTGGGCGTCACCGCCAACCAGGGACTCTTCGGCCACGGCTCGTCGGTGGTGCTGAGTGTCTGACCCCGCCTGCCCGGGTGGTGTAGAACAACGGGCATGACGATCCGTGTCTTCCTCCTCGATGACCACGAGGTCGTCCGCCAGGGCCTCCGGACGCTCCTCGAGGCGGCCGGCGACATCGAGGTCGTCGGTGAGTCCGGCTCGGCCGAGGAGGCCGCGGCCCGCATCCCCGCCCTGCACCCCCACGTCGCGGTCCTCGACGGCCGGCTCCCGGACGGGTCCGGCATCGAGGTCTGCCGGCAGATCCGGGCGGTCGACCCGTCGATCGGCGCACTGATCCTCACGTCGTACGACGACGACGAGGCGCTCTTCGCCGCGATCATGGCCGGCGCCGCCGGCTACGTGCTCAAGGAGATCAAGGGCTCCGACCTCGTCGGGGCGATCCGCCAGGTCGCCGCGGGCAACTCCCTCATCGACCCCTCGCTCACGGCCCGCGTGCTCGAGCGCGTGCGCAACGGGCCCTCGACCGCCCCGGAGCTCGCCCGCCTGACCGAGCAGGAGATGAAGCTGCTCGCCCTCATCGCCGAGGGCCTGACCAACCGGCAGATCGGGGAGCGGATGTTCCTGGCGGAGAAGACGGTCAAGAACTACGTCTCGAGCATCCTGGCCAAGCTGGGTCTCGAGCGCCGCACGCAGGCCGCGGTGCTCGCCGCCAAGCTCCTCGGCCCGACCGACGCCCAGGGCTGACCCAGGGCGTCAGCCCAGCGGGACCCGCCAGACGAACGACGTGCCGCGCGGCTCGCGGTCGGTCAGCTCCATGCTGCCGCCGAGCCCGACCGCCCGGCGCCGGGCGTTGCGCAGGCCGCTCTCGTGGATGCCGGCGACCAGGCCGGTCCCGTCGTCGGTCACGTGCAGCCGCAGCTCCCGGTCGCCCACGTGCAGCTCGACGTCGGCGTGGTCGGCCAGCGCGTGCCGGGCCACGTTGGACAGGGCCTCGCGCAGGACGGGGATCAGCTGCTCGCGCACCGCGGGCGGCACCCCCGTGTCGACCGGACCGCTCGTGCGCACCGACGGCGTGAACCCGAGCACGGGGACGTACTCCCGCACCAGCGAGCGGAGCTCGTCGCGCAGCGAGTCCGCCCGCCGGTTGGAGAGCTCGAAGATGGTGCCGCGGATGTCGCGGATCGTGAGGTCGAGGTCCTCGACGGCCTTGTCGATCCGGGCGGTCGCGTCGGGGTTGTTCGCGAGCATCGCGACCCCCTGCAGCTGCAGCCCGGTCGCGAAGAGCCGCTGGATCACCACGTCGTGGAGGTCGCGCGCGATCCGCTCGCGGTCGGAGATGACGGCGAGCTCCTGGCGGTCGGCGACGGCCTGGGCCCGGTCGACGGCCAGTCCGGCCTGGTCGGCGAACGACGCCAGCAGCTCGCGCTCGTCCGGGTCCCGCGGCGCCGCACCGGACGCGTAGAGGGCCACGAGCACGCCACCGTCGGTGAGGTGGGCGCGCAGCGGCATCACGACGGCGTCGTACGCCGTGAGGCTGACCTCGCCGGGCAGCGACTCGGCCGCGGGCAGGAGCCGCCCCGCCAGCTCGTCGAGCGCCGCGTCCACGCCCTCGGCGTCCTCGCGGTCGCACGCGACGGTCCGGGTCGGGCCGCCGTCGGCCAGGCCGACGAGCGCCGTGGCCGGCGCGCCCGAGGCGGACCGCGCGGTCTGGGCGATCAGCTGCAGGGCGTGCCCCACCGCGATCGGGGGCTGCAGGGCGGCGGTCAGCTCGGCCGAGGCCTCCAGCCACTGGCGTCGCCGCTCGCTGAGCCCGTAGGCCCGGGCGTTCTCGATCACGAAGCCGGCGGCGCTGGCCAGCGCCTCGACCAGGAGCTCGTCCTGCTCGGTGAACGACCCGCCGCCCGCCTTCTCGGTCAGGTAGAGGTTGCCGAAGACGGTGCCCCGCACCCGCACCGGCACGCCCAGGAACGTGCCCATGGGCGGGTGGTTGGGCGGGAAGCCGAAGGACGCCGGGTGCTGGGCCAGGTCGTCGAGGCGGATCGCCTCCGGGTGGCGGATGAGCAGGCCCAGGATCCCGCGCCCGCGCGGCAGGTCGCCGATCAGGGCCCGTTGCTGGTCGGTCATCCCGGTCGTCACGAACTCGACCAGCTCGTCCTGCCCGCCGATCACGCCGAGGGCGGCGTAGCGGGCACCGGTCAGCTGCGTGGCCGACTCCACGATCCTGGTCAGGACGCGGTGCAGGTCGAGGTCGGTGGAGATGGCGACGACGGCGTCGAGGAGGGCCCGGGCGGACCCGGCGAGCTCGAGTCGGGACTGGGTGCTCACGGGCCCAGTGTGGGGCAGGGGGGGCGGCTGCTCCACCGGACGCGCGGTCAGACCACGCGATGGACCGGGAGGTCCTCCATCGGCACCCAGCCGGTCCCGAGGCGGCGTCCCGACAGCTCGCTCCACCGGATCCGCAGGCACAGCGTGCGGATCCCGCTCGCCCAGGGACGGGGCGGCCACGTCGTGCGGATGCGCTCGACCTCCGCGGGGTCGGTGACGACCTCGGCCCGGCCCCGGGCTACGACGCTCCAGCCACGGTGGTACTCGTAGTCGAACTGGTCGATCTCGAAGGCGAGCATGCTGTCCCGTCCGTGCGTCCCGAGCAGGCTGTAGGGCGAGGTCAGCACGACGACCGACTCCTCGACCACCGAGTAGTTGACGGGCACGATGTGCGGCCCGGTCGGGGTGGCGAGGGCGATGCGCCCCACGACCCCCGCGCGCAGCAACGCCTCGCACTCCGACGGACTGAGCTCGAACGAGTCCTGCATCGCGCACCTCCTGGTCTGACGGTCCTTCCGAGCCTCGCCCCTGGACCCGGTCGCGGATCAGGGTCGATGGTCCCGATCCCGGGGTCCGTTGCGCCCTGCCCGCGCGTGCGGGCGGCCGCGAGAGTCGAGGTGGGACACGTCCGGCGTACGCCGGACCAGAGCCCGGACCAGACCAGGGAGGACCCCATGACCACCACCCCCAGCGCCACCCGACCCGGCACGATCGTCGTCGGTGTGGACGGCTCGCCCTCTGCCTCACGGGCGCTCTCCTGGGCGATCGAGCAGGCCCGCCGCGAGAACCGCGGCATCACGCTCGTCCACGGCTTCAGCCCCACCAGCCTGTCGTGGATGTCGGCGCCCGGCCTGGACCGTCGCGTGCTCGTCGATGCGCTGCGCGAGGACGCCGACGCGATCGTCCACGACGCGGCCTGCCAGGTCGCCGAGACGGCTCCCGACATCGCCGTCGACCGGGTGGTCCGGGTCTCCGACCCCCGCGAGGTGCTGCTCGAGCTGTCGCAGGACGCCGCCCTGGTCGTGGTCGGGTCGCGCGGCCGCGGCACGATGGCCAGCCTGATGCTCGGCTCCGTCGGGGTCGCGGTGACCCGGCACGCCAAGTGCCCGGTCGTGGTCATGCGCCCCACCCACGAGGGCACCGTCCGGCACGGCGTGCTCGTCGGGGTCGACGGGACCGAGCGGTCCACGGCGCCCCTGGACTTCGCCTACGCGATGGCCTCGGCCCGCGGGCTCCCGCTGACCGTCGTGCATTGCGTGTGGGACCAGCTGGCAGCGCCGGTGACGGCGTACCTCCTCGACGACGAGCCGCGCGACGACGACCTCGCGCCCCAGCACCTGGCCGTGGCGGAGTCGACGGCCGGCCTGGCTGAGAAGTATCCCGACGTGCACGTCACCATCCGCATCGCCCGCGGCTTCGCGGACGAGATCCTGGCCCGGTGGTCGGACCGGATGGACCTCGTCGTGGTCGGCGCCCACCACGGCAGCAACCTCGCCGAGGCCACCGGTGGCTCGGTGGCGGCCGGCGTCGTGGAGCACGCCCACAGCCCGGTCGCGGTCGTCCCGCTGGGCTGATCCTGGGCTGATCGCCCGCAGGGCTCAGGGCCGGTCGGTGCCGAGCAGGTGCCGGCCGGCCACCAGCGCGACGATGTCCGACCAGGTGACCACGCCCACCACCCGACCCGAGTCGTCGACGACGGGGAGGGCGTCGACGAGGGCGTCCAGCATCACCGACGCGGCGTCGCGCACCGACGCGTCCCGGTGCACCCGCGGCCGCTCGGCGACCGGGGTCCTCGTCAGGGTGTCGGCGACCAGCCGCGGCGCCTGACCCGGGCCGCTGGGAGTGGAGCCGAGCGCGAGCAGCGCCTGCTCGGCGGACAGGAGGCCGTGGCAGGTCCGGTCCGGGTCGACCACCACGAGGTGGCGCAGCGCGGTGCGGACGAACGCGTCCAGGGCGAGACGGAGCTCGCAGTCGGAGCGGATCGCCACGATCTGTCGCGACATGATCTCGCTGACCGAGGTGCCGGCCGCGTCGGTCTCGTCCATGCCTCCACGGTGCGGCCACGCCGCCCGCCCGGACAGGGGCCAAGGTCCCGTCCCGACCGAGTCGATCAGCAGGCCGATCGGTAGCCTCGCGGCCGTGCTGCCGTCGCTGCCGTCGCCCCGCGTGCTCGACCTCTTCGCCGTGCCCGACGACCCCCGGCCGCTGCCCGGAGGGCAGGGCGCCAGCGTGCTGGCGGGCGACCTCGTGCTCAGCCCGGGCCGCGACCAGGAGACCCAGGCCTGGCTCAGCCCGGTGCTGGCCCGGCTGGCGGTCCGCCTCGACGAGGACCCGCACCGGACCGCGCGCGACCTCCGGGTCGCGATGCCGGTCCCGGCCCGCGACGGGACCTGGGTCGTCGACGGCTGGGCGGCCAGCCGCTACGAGCCGGGGACCGAGGCGTGCCACGACCTCGAGGTCCTCCGACGCACCGGCGACCTCCTGCACGCCCAGCTCGCCGTCGCCGTGCCGCGGCGCCCGGCCGCGCTGGACGGCCGCGTCGACCGGTGGGCGGTCGCGGAGCGGGTGGCCTTCGGCGAGGCGCCGCTGGACCGCGACGACCTCGCGGCCGACCTGGCCCGCTCCCTGCTGGCCGGGCTCGCACCGGCCACCGCCCCCGCCGGGCTCGTGCACGCCGACCTCGCGGGCAACGTCCTGCTCGACCTCGCCGGCGCACCGGTGGTCATCGACGTCTCGCCGGCCTGGCGCCCGGCCTCCTGGGCGGACGCCGTCTGCGTGCTGGACTCGGTGCTGTGGCGCGGTGCCGACCCGGCCACGCTCGACGACCCGCCCCGCGAGGACCTCCTGCGGGCCGTCGTGTTCCGGGTGCTTTCCGACGACCCGGCCGACGTGACGGCGTACGCCGCCGTCGCCGAGCGCGCCCAGCGGATCCCCTAGGAGACCTGGCCTAGGAGACCTCGCCGTCGACGTAGACCCAGCGCTTGCCGCGCTGCTCGAAGCGGCTCCGCTCGTGCATCGAGCCGGGGGTCCCGGACCGCGACCAGGACGCCACGAACTCCACCCAGTCCTCTCCCGAGTCGAGGATCTCCAGCCCGGTCCACTCCAGGTCGGGGTCGGGGGAGAGGTCGTCGGGACGGGTGCGGGGGTGCCAGGTGCGGAACACGTAGTCGGTCTCGCCCACGGCATACGCCGCGTAGCGCGCCCGCATCAGCTCCTCCGGCGACACCGGCAGCGCCGCGCCCCGGTGGAACCGTCCGCAGCACGCGTCGTAGGTCGCACCCGATCCGCACGGGCAGGTCTGCTGGAGGCTGGCCATCCGGGCAGCCTACGGTCCCGCAACGTGGACGAAACCCCACGGGTTGGGTCGCTGAGTAGCGTGGAAAACGTGACGTCTGCACCCAGCAACCAGGCCAGCACCCCGACCAGCACCCCGCCCGCGATCTCCACCGTCGGCGCGCTCCGGGCCTCCGGCCACGTGGAGCGGACGCTGCGGCAGGAGATCCGCGACAACCTGCTGGCGGCGCTCCGCGAGGGCCGCGACCCGTGGCCGGGCCTGCACGGCTTCGAGGACACCGTCATCCCGCAGCTCGAGCGCGCGCTGCTCGCCGGCCACGACGTGGTGCTCCTCGGCGAGCGCGGCCAGGGCAAGACCCGGCTGCTGCGCACGCTCGTCGGGCTGCTCGACGAGTGGACGCCGGTCATCGACGGCTCCGAGCTGGGCGAGCACCCCTACGACCCGATCACGCACGCGTCGCGGCGCCGCGCGGCCGAGCTCGGCGACGACCTGCCGGTGGCGTGGCGGCACCGCGACGAGCGCTACGCCGAGAAGCTGGCCACGCCGGACACGAGCGTGGCCGACCTGATCGGGGACGTCGACCCGATGAAGGTGGCCGAGGGCCGCTCGCTGGGCGACCCGGAGACCATCCACTTCGGCCTGATCCCGCGCTCGCACCGCGGGATCGTCGCGATCAACGAGCTGCCCGACCTCGCCGAGCGCATCCAGGTGGCGATGCTCAACGTGATGGAGGAGCGCGACATCCAGATCCGCGGCTACGTCCTGCGGCTGCCCCTCGACGTGCTCGTCGTCGCCAGCGCCAACCCCGAGGACTACACCAACCGCGGCCGGATCATCACCCCGCTCAAGGACCGCTTCGGCGCCGAGATCCGCACCCACTACCCCTCCGAGCTCGAGGACGAGGTCGCCGTCATCCGGCAGGAGGCCAGCCTGGTCGCGGAGGTGCCCGACCACCTCGTCGAGATCCTGGCCCGCTTCACCCGGGCGCTGCGCGAGTCCAGTGCCGTCGACCAGCGCTCGGGCGTCTCGGCCCGCTTCGCGATCGCCGGCGCCGAGACGATCGCGGCCGCGGCCCTGCACCGCGCCACGTCCCAGGGCGAGGACCACGCCGTCGCCCGCGTGGTCGACCTGGAGACCGCCGTCGACGTGCTCGGCGGCAAGATCGAGTTCGAGTCCGGCGAGGAGGGCCGCGAGCTGGAGATCCTGGGCCACCTGCTGCGCACCGCCACCGCCGAGACGGTCCGCCAGCACTTCCGCGGCCTGGACTTCGCGTTGCTCGTCGACGCGATCGAGGCCGGCTCGATGGTGACCACGGGCGAGCAGGTCACCGCCCGCGACTTCCTGACCGGGCTGCCGGTGCTGGGGGAGTCCGAGCTGTACGACGACGTGTGCGACCGCCTCAACGCCACCAACGACGGCGAGCGGGCCGGCGCGATCGAGCTGGCGCTGGAGGGGCTCTACCTCGCCCGCCGGGTCAGCAAGGAGTCCGGAGGCGGCGAGACTGTCTATGGCTAGACACGTCCGCGACACCCGCTACGGCCGCTACGACGGCGGGCCCGACCCGCTCGCGCCGCCGGTCGACATCGCCGAGGCGCTCGACGCCATCGGCGAGGACGTGATGGCGGGCTACAGCCCGGAGCGGGCGATGCGGGAGTTCCTGCGCCGCGGCGGTCGCGACCAGCGCGGCCTCGACGACCTGGCCCGCCGGGTCGCCGAGCGGCGCCGTGACCTGCTCCAGCGACACAACCTCGACGGCACCCTGCAGGAGGTCCGCGAGCTGCTGGACCACGCCCTGCTCGAGGAGCGCAAGCAGCTGGCCCGCGACGTGACGATGGACGACGCCGACCGGGCGTTCCGGGAGATGCAGCTGGAGAACCTCCCGGCCTCCACCGCGGCCGCGGTGAGCGAGCTGTCGTCGTACGACTGGTCCTCGCGACAGGCCCGCGAGGACTACGAGAAGATCAAGGACCTGCTCGGCCGCGAGATGCTCGACCAGCGCTTCGCCGGCATGAAGGACGCCCTCGAGAACGCCACCGACGAGGACCGGGCGGCCATCAACGAGATGCTCGGCGACCTCAACGAGCTGCTCGACAAGCACCGCCGCGGGGTCGACACCCAGGACGACTTCGAGGCGTTCATGGACAAGCACGGCGACTTCTTCCCCGAGCGGCCCCGCGACGTCGAGGAACTGCTCGACTCGCTCGCCCAGCGGGCCGCCGCGGCCCAGCGCATGCGCAACTCGATGACCCAGGAGCAGCGCGACGAGCTCGACGCCCTGGCCTCGCAGGCGTTCGGCTCGCCCGAGCTCATGCAGTCGCTCTCGCAGCTCGACGCCAACCTCCAGGCGCTGCGGCCCGGCGAGGACTGGGGCGGCTCGGAGCGCTTCGACGGCGAGGAGGGGCTCGGCCTCGGCGACGGCACCGGCGTGCTCCAGGACCTCGCCGACCTCGACCAGCTCTCCGACCAGCTCTCCCAGTCCTACGGCGGCGCCCGTCTCGACGACGTCGACCTCGACAAGCTGGCCCGCCAGCTCGGCGACGAGGCGGCCGTCGACGCCCGCACGCTCCAGCGGCTCGAGCAGGCGCTGCGCGACAGCGGCACCCTGCGCCGCGACTCGACCGGCCAGCTCAAGCTGACCCCGAAGGCGATGCGCCAGCTCGGCAAGGCGCTGCTCCGGGACGTCGCCGACAAGATGTCGGGACGGCAGGGCCAGCGCGACCTGCGGCAGGCCGGCGCGGCCGGGGAGCGCTCCGGCGCGACCCGCGAGTGGGCCTTCGGCGACACCGAGCCCTGGGACGTCACCCGCACGGTCACCAACGCCGTGGTCCGCACGGTCTCGGAGGGCCGCTCGGCGCGCGACGGCGTACGCCTCGAGATCGGCGACGTCGAGGTCACCGAGACCGAGGCGCGCACCCAGGCCTGCGTCGCACTGCTCGTCGACACGTCGTTCTCGATGGCGATGGACGGTCGGTGGGTGCCGATGAAGCGCACCGCGCTCGCGCTGCACACGCTGATCCGGTCGCGCTTCCGCGGCGACGCGCTGCAGCTGATCGGCTTCGGGCGGCACGCCGAGGTGATGGACATCGAGCAGCTCACCGGGCTGGACGCCATGTGGGACAAGGGCACCAACCTCCACCACGCGCTGCTGCTGGCCAACCGGCACTTCCGCAAGCACCCCAACGCCCAGCCGGTGCTCCTGATCGTCACCGACGGCGAGCCCACGTCCCACCTCGAGCCCGACGGGGAGGTGTGGTTCAGCTACCCGCCGCACCCGCTGACCGTGGCGTACGCCGTCCGCGAGCTCGACAACGCCGGGCGGCTCGGGGCGCAGACGACGTTCTTCCGCCTCGGCGAGGATCCGGGCCTGGCCCGCTTCATCGACTCGATGGCCAAGCGCGTCGACGGCCGGGTCGTGGCGCCCGAGCTCGACGACCTCGGCGCCGCCGTCGTCGGCTCCTACCTCGGCTCGCGGGACCCGCGCGCCGGCGGCGGCTACGGCGGCTACGGCGACTGGTTCGGCAACCGGGGGTTCTGGGTCGGCGACTGACGCCGGGAGCGGCCGCCTACGATCACCGGCGTGGCCGACCCGACGACTCTCCTGCTGCTCGGGTTGGCCGGGCTCGCGGCCGGGTTCGTCGACGCGGTCGTGGGTGGCGGCGGGCTGATCCAGCTGCCGGCGATCCTGATCGGCCTCCCCAACGCCTCGACCATCCAGGTCCTGGCCAGCAACAAGGTCGCCGCGATCAGCGGCACGACGGTCAGCGCGGCGACGTACTACCGCCGGGTGCGCCCCGACCCGCGCACCTTCCTGCCGCTCATGGCGCTCGCCTTCGCCGGCTCGATGGGCGGCGCGCTCGTGGCGACGCAGGTCCCGCGCGAGGCGTTCGACCCGATCGTGCTGGTCGCGCTGGTGCTCGTCGGCGGCTACGTGCTGTTCAAGCCCGCCCTCGGCGACGCGACCGCGCTCCGCTTCGCCGGCCACCGGCACACGGCCGCCGCGATGGGCACCGGCCTGCTCGTCGGCTTCTACGACGGCGCGCTCGGCCCCGGCACCGGCAGCTTCTTCGTCTTCACCCTCGTCGGGCTGCTCGGCTACAGCTTCCTCGAGGCCTCCGCCAAGGCCCGGCTGGCCAACTGGGCGACCAACCTGGCCGCCATCGTGATCTTCCTGCCGCAGGGCGCGGTGCTCTGGCGGGTCGCGGTCGTGATGGGGCTGTGCAACATCGTCGGCGGCTACGTCGGCGCGCGGACGGCGGTCAACCGCGGCACCCGCTTCGTGCGGATCTTCTTCATCCTCGTCGTGTCCGCGTTCATCGTGCGGCTCGGCGGCGACGTCCTGGGCGTGTGGTGAGCGCGACGTCGCCAACGCGCCGGGGGGCAAACGTGGCCGGATCAGCCGTCAGCAGCTGATCGCGCCTGCGTTTGCCCCCTGGGACGGCGGTCGCGACTAGCCTCGGCTCCATGTTCTGGATGAGCGCCTTCCTCGACCTCGCATCGAAGGACTTCGAGCACGGGGTGCTGTTCTGGGCGCAGGTCACCGGCTACCGGGTCTCGGCGCCGCGGGGCGAGCGCGAGGAGTTCGCGACGCTGGTCCCGCCCGACGGCGACGACTTCCTGCGGGTCCAGCGCCTGGGCGAGGGGCCGAGCCGGATCCACCTCGACCTGCACGTCGACGACCCGCGCGCCGAGTCCGCCCGCGCGATCGCGCTGGGTGCGACGGAGGTCGCCGACCACGGCTACGTCGTGATGCGCAGCCCCGGCGGCATGACGTTCTGCTTCGTCCGGCACCGCTCGTCGACCCGTCCCCGGCCCGCCACCTGGCCCGGCGGGCACCGCAGCCTCGTCGACCAGATCTGCCTCGACCTGCCCGCGAGCGTGGCGGACGCCGAGACCGAGTTCTGGCACGCCCTCACCGGCTGGCAGCTGTCGGAATCACCGGTGAGCCGGGGATTCCGACGCCTCGAGCGTCCCGCCGGCATGCCCTTCCGGATCCTGCTCCAGCGCCTGGACGAGCCCGACGGGCCGGTCCGGGCCCACCTCGACCTGGCCAGCGACGACCGCGCCGCCGAGACCGCCCGCCACCAGCGGCTCGGCGCGACGGTCGTCCAGCGCAACGACCGCTGGACCGTCCTGACCGACCCCGCCGGATCGGCGTACTGCATCACCGACCGCGACCCCGAAACCGGGGTGCTCGCGTGACGCGCGCCGACTAGCGTGGCCGCCGTGACCGAGACCTCGAGCATCATCCGCACCGACCCGCCTCTCGCCGCCGACGAGGCCACGACGCTGCGGGCGTTCCTCGACTTCCAGCGCGACACCCTCCGGATGAAGACCGAGGGCCTGACCGGCGAGCAGCTCAACCAGACCCTGGCCCCCTCCGAGATGACCCTCGGCGGGATGCTCAAGCACCTCGCGCTGGTCGAGCACTGGTGGTTCGCGTGCATCTTCCTCGGCCAGGAGTACGCCGAGCCGTGGGCCTCCATCGATTGGGAGGACGACGCCGACTGGGACTGGCACTCCGCGTCGGAGGACAGCCCCGAGGAGCTGCGCGCACTGCTCGACCGCGAGGTCGCCACGTCCGACGCGATCGTCGACCAGGTCTCCGACCTCGGCACCCTCTCGACGCGGAAGAGCCGCACCGGCGAGACGTTCAGCCTGCGCTGGATCCTGGTGCACATGATCGAGGAGTACTCCCGGCACAACGGCCACGCCGACCTCCTGCGGGAGTCGATCGACGGGTCCACGGGCGAGTGACCGACCCCTGGATCCGGCCCGCCACCGACGACGACTGGCCGCGGATCTGGCCGTTCTTCCACGCCACGGTGCAGGAGGGCGAGACCTACGCCTTCCCGCTCGACCTGACCGAGGAGACCGGCCGCGGCTGGTGGATGGAGCGGCCGCCCGGCCTGACCGTCGTGCTCGAGGAGGAGGGGAGGGTCCTGGGCAGCGCCAAGATGGGCCCCAACCGCCCCGGCCACGGCGACCATGTCGGCACCGCCTCCTTCATGGTCAGCCCCGACGCGCGCGGCCGCGGCGTGGGTCGCCGGCTGGGGGAGCACGTCGTCCAGTGGCACCGCGACCAGGGATTCGCCGGCATCCAGTTCAACGCCGTCGTCGAGACCAACACCGCCGCCGTCGCGCTGTGGCGCTCGCTCGGCTTCGAGGTCGTCGGCACGGTGCCGGGTGCGTTCCGCTCGGCCACGCACGGTCGCGTCGGCCTGCACGTGATGTACCTGCCGCTGTGAGGGCGTCGTGAACCTCCGCGAGGTCCCGCGGCTCGTCTGCGGTGGCGGTGCTCAGCTCGGGTCGGGGTCAGGCTCCGCGAAGCCCGGCAGCGACTCCGTCAGGATCTGCCGGAACGGCGCCTCGGCCTCGAGCTGGCTGAGCACGCCGATCCCGCCGAGCCAGGTGCGGTGGATCAGGAGGTACGACGGCGGCAGGTTCAGCTTCATCGCGATCGTGTACGACGGCGAGCGCGGGTCGTTGATGCGCTGGAACTGCCGCTGCATCCAGGCCCGGGAGAACCGGAACCGCTCGACCTGAGTCGGCTCCACGAACGGCGACAGGTAGTCGAGCAGCTGGGCCGGGTCGATGCGGACGCGGTCCTTGACGAAGCCCTCGCTCCGCAGGCCCTCGAGCAGCGACTCGTCGTCCTCGATGCCGGCGATCCGGATCAGCGAGCCCATCGCGGCGGGCAACGCCCCCTCGGGCAGCCGCGCGACGGCGCCGAAGTCGAGCACGCCCATCCGGGCGGGTCCGCCGTCGGGGTCGGGCACGACGCGGAAGTTGCCGGGGTGCGGATCGGCGTGCAGCATCCCGGTGCGCGCCGGCCCCGCGAAGAGGAACCGCACGAAGAGGTCGGCGAAGTGGTCGCGCTCCTCCTGGCTGCCCTCGGTGATCACCGAGGCCAGGGACGCGGGGCTCTCGAGCCACTCGGTGACCAGCACGGTCTCCCCGACGGCGACGACGTCGGGGACCACGATCTCGGGGTCCCCGCGGAACGCCGCGGCGAAGGTCCGTTGCGCCTCGGCCTCGAGCGCGTAGTCGAGCTCCTCGGTCGCCCGCGCCTGCAGCTCGGCCACGAGCGGCTTGATGTCGACACCCGGCACCAGCGGACCGATGGTCCGGGCCAGCCGGGCCAGCTGGCGCAGGTCGGAGCGCAGCGCGTCACCGGCGCCGGGGTACTGCACCTTGACGGCCACCTCGCGCCCGTCGTGCCAGCGGCCCTTGTGCACCTGGCCGATCGAGGCGGCCGCGGTCGGGCCGCCGTCGAGCCAGACCAGCTGGTCCTTCCAGTCCGGGCCGAGCTCGCGGGCCAGCGCGTCGCGCACCACCTGAGTGGGCATCGGGGGAGCGGAGTCCTGCAGCTTCACCAGCTGCTCCCGGTAGGGCGCGGCCATCTCCTCGGGGAGCGCGGCCTCCAGCACCGACAGGGCCTGGCCGAACTTCATCGCCCCGCCCTTGAGGTCGCCCAGGGTGCGGAACAGCTGCTCGGCGGTGCGCTGCTGGATCTCGTTCATCACGGCCTCGGCGGGCTTGCCGCCGAGCCGCTTGCCGAGCCCGATCGCGTTGCGACCGGCGTAGCCCAGTGGCAGCGCGGCCAGCCTCGCCGTCCGCGCAGCGGCCTTGCGTGGCAGCTCGGTCATGACGTCATTGTGACAGCCGCCAACAGGCCCTGCCCGATCGCCCGCGCCGACTCCTGCAGCTCGGGGCCGCCGACGATGCGGTACGGCGCCCGCAGGCCGGCCAGCTGCTCGGCGTACCACCACGGGTTGTTGGTGCTGCCCACGAGCCGGGTCGTGTCCGCGTCGACGGCCTCGAGGCGGCCGAGCACGCGGGGCAGCCGCCACGCGACCGACTCGAGCGGCGCCGAGATGACCACCTCGGTGTCGAACTCCCAGCCCACGGCGAGGTTCTCCTCGAGCAGCGCGACGGGGTCGAGGTCGGCCGGCGGCTCGAAGTCGCCCTCGACGGCCGTGACGTCGTGCACCCGGTCGACCCGGTAGGTGCGCACGGCGTCGGCGCGCAGCGAGCGGCACACGAGGTACCACCGGCCGTGGCGTACGACGACCGCCCACGGGTCGACCTCGACCTCCCACTCGGACCCGGACTCGGTGCGGTAGCCGAGCCGCAGCCGGCGACGGTCCGAGCAGGCCTGGACGAGCGTGGCGGTCGTGGCCGGGTCGGGCCGGGCGGCGGCCCGGTCGGGGGCCGCGGCGGTGGCCCGGCGCACGGCCTCGGCCTGCGCGGCGACCTGCTCGGGGAGGGCCCGGATGATCTTGCCGAGCGCCCCGCCGACCAGCCCGGTGGGATCGCTGGCGTCGTGGTGCCCGTCGAGGACGGCCATCACCAGGCCGAGCGCCTCGGTGGCGTTGAAGACGAGGGGCGGGAGCCGCAGGCCACGGCCGAGCCGGTAGCCGCCGTAGGGGCCGCGGACCGACTCCACGGGGATGCCGGCCTCGCGCAGCACGCTCACGTAGCGCCGGGCCGCGCGGTCCGAGACGTGCAGCCGTTCGGCCAGCCGCGCGGCGGTGATCCCCGGGTGGTCCTGCAGCACCTGCAGGCACACCAGGGCCCGTGCGGTGGGGTTCGACTCGTCCATCGGACCAGCGTGCCAGATGATCCGGCAACGATCCGACCGGAATGCGTCCTACGGTGCCGGCATGAGCACCGACACCGACACCGAGACCAGCACCGAGACCTGGACCTACGACCCCGCCGACCACCCCTGGGAGCCGCCCGTCGCCGGCACCGAGACCGAGCACATCGTGGGCGCCCTCGACCGGCTGCGCACCACGTTCCGCTGGAAGGCGGGCGGCCTGGACGCCGCCGGCCTCGCCACCTCGATCGGGGCCTCGACCCTGACCCTCGGCGGGCTGCTGAAGCACCTCGCCCACTGCGAGGCGGGCATCTTCAACAGCAAGTTCCGCGGGCTGCCGCTGGGCGAGCCCTGGGACAGCGCCCCAGGGGACGACGAGGACTGGGACTTCCACTCGGCCGCCGCCGACAGCCCCGAGGAGCTCTACGCGCTGTACGACGCAGCCGTGGCCCGGTCGCAGGAGGTCCTCGCCGCCGCGATCGCGGACGGCGGGCTCCAGCAGCCGGCGTACGTCTCCTGGCCGGACGGCCGCCATGCCAACCTGTGCCGCCTCGTCTGCGACCTCATCGAGGAGTACGGCCGGCACACCGGCCACGCCGACCTGCTCCGCGAGGCCGTCGACGGACTGGTCGGGGAGGACCCGCCGGCCCGCTGGACGCCCTGATCGAGCACCTGGTCGGTCAGGGCGTGCAGCGCACCACCTTGCCGTCGGGTGGGCAAGCCCTCGAGCAGCAGGGTCAGACCCCGAGGGCGAGGAAGCTTGCGGCGGTCGCCTCGCGCACCGGGTCGCCGCGCGCGGCCCGCCGCGCACCGAGCAGCGCGGTGGCGAGGTCGGCGCCGTCGCGCAGGCCGGCGTGGAGGTCGACCATCACCTCGACCGTGGCCCGGTCGTCGACGACCGCCACGCTGGCCACGACCCCGGCCGTGCCCACCTGGAGCAGCGTGGCCACCAGACCGAGGAGCTCGCCGGCCCCCACCGGGGCCATCACGCCCGACTCGCAGGCCGACAGCACGACGCGGTGCGGCGGCCGCGCCATCCGCTCGAGGTCGTGGACCGTGAGCGGGCCGTCCTCGAGGTCGAGCGCGGAGAAGAGCGGGCTGTCGCTCCGGAAGCGCCCGTGTGCCGCGACGTGGGCCAGGCCCGCCCCGTCGATGGCGGCCAGGCTCCGCTCGACTGTGGCGTCGCGGCCGCGCAGCACCACCGCGTCGTGGTGCTGCGGCGCCACGACGTCGATCTCCGCGCCGCCCGTCGTCAGCAGTGGTCCGGACACGAAGACCGCCCGCGTGCTCGCCGGCCGGCGCTCCCGGGCGCGCAGCCACAGCGCCGCGGACGGGACGACGCTGTGCGGCCGGTCCGCGAGGACGGGAAGCAGCCCCCAGGGCACCCCGTGCAACCGGCTGGTCGGCGACACGACGACGGCGGGTGCGTCGCGGAGTAGGTCGGCCGCAGCGCCGAGCAGGGTCTCCTGCAGGCGCGAGCCCGCCTCGGCGAGCGGTGCCGGCCGGCCGGCCGCGGCGCGCCGCAGCGCGTGCAGGGCGAAGTCGACGCTGCGGACGGCCTCGTCCGCGTCGCCGAGCGCGACCTTCCGGACCCGCCCGTCGTGGACGACGACCGCGTGGAGCCGCCCCCCGACCTCCATGTGCTCGACCAGGGCACACCCGCCGACCGCGGCCACCAGCCCGGCCACGTCCAGGTCGGCCGACGCGGTGGGCGAGGTGCCGGCGGCACGTCGCAGGCGCCGGCGTACGTCGTCCTCCGCGCGGGCCCGTTCCGCCTCGAGCCGGGCCACGTCGCCACCGTCGCGGCGTGCGGTCTGCAGGCGCCGGGCGTTGTCGCGCAGGGCGGCCAGCGGCGCGGTGACGTCGTCGGGCCCGGCCGGTCGGACCGGCGGCTGGGTCAGCGCCGTGGCGCGCCATCGCTCGCTCCACCACAGCAGGCTGCGGGGCCCGCCGTCGACGGCCTGGGCCAGGGCGAGCCGGGCCAGGTCCTCGCCGTGGCCGGTGGCCAGGGCGCGCAGCTCGGAGCTGCCCAGCGTCGCCCGGTGGGTGTCCAGGGCGGCGAGGCCGCGTCGGCAGGCGTGCGCGACCCCGCGGTGGTCGCCGGCCAGCTCCCGCTCGAGTCCCAGCGCCAGCCAGCCGCCGGCGCGGACCAGTGCGGTGCGGTCGGTGCGGTGGGCCGCGGCGTGTGCCAGCAGCCCGGCGGCGGCCGCTGGGTCGAGCCGGGCGGCGAGTCTCCCGGCCACCAGCCACGCGACGGTGGCCTCCTCCGACCGCGCGGACTCCAGCTCCTCCGCCACCCGACGCGCGGTCGGCAGCAGGCGCCGGTCCACCCGTCCCGCCATCTCCCGTGCGCGCACCACGACCAGATGGGCGTGCAGCGCGTCCCACTCCCGGCCCGTCCTGCGGAAGGCCGCCAGCGCCACCCGCGCCTGGTCGAGCGCGGCCGCGGCCTCCCCGGCCGCGAGCAGGGCCGTGGCCCGGCGCAGCTGCAGCTCGGCCCGCTGGACCGGGAGCCCGTGTCGCCGCTCCAGCTCGGCGTCCACGACGGCCACGGCCTCGCGGGGCAGGCCGGCGGCGAGGAGTGCGGTCGAGCGGTCCATGGCGAGCGGGGTCGTGTCGAGGTGGAGGTCGGCGTACCGCTCGCCGGCGCGGTCGTAGGCGGCGAGCGCCGCCGGCAGGTCGCCGCGGGTCTGCGCGACCACGCCGAGGTTGTGCTGGGCGAGCACGGCCTCCACGTCGTGCCCGAGGTCGACGAACATGTCGCGGGCGGCCCGCACCTGCTCCTCGGCAGCCACCACGTCCCCGACCGTCAGGAGGAGCAGGCCCAGGACGTTGCGGGTGCTCGCCTCCCACGCCGCGTTCCCCGTGGCGCGGAACCCGGCCAGCGCGTCGTGGAGGTCGGCGAGCCCGTCGTCGTGGCGGCCGAGCACCCACGAGAGGGACAGCCCGCGCCGCATCAGCACCTTCGCCGCCAGGTCGGCGTCGTCCGCGCCGGCCACCGCCCGGCCGAGCTGGGCCAGGCCCTCCCGTGTCCGGCCCTGCGTGACGAGGGTGAGGCCGAGGGTGGCCCGGACGTCGGCGGCCCGGTCGTCGTCCCCGGACCGCACCGCGAGCCGCAGCGCCGTCCGCAGCTCCCGCAGCGCCGGCTGCATCGCCCCGGTGTCGCGCAGCACCAGCCCGAGCGCGTGCCGGCCCACCGACTCCCACCACGGGTCCGGCGTGCCGGCCAGCAGCGCCCGCGCCCGCGTCGTCGCCAGGGCGTGGTCCTCGAACGCCAGGTCGAGGAGCTCGGCGGCGCTGGTCGGGGAGCGATCGGTCGGCATCCGGGGCCTTCCCAAATCAGGCGATTCCCCGATCGTCCCGCAGGTCTAGCGTCCGGGGGAACGTCCCTCTCGGGAAGGAGCCGCCCGTGCCCATCAACGACCTCGCCAGCGGGGACGACCGCCGCCGCGTCGTCGAGCAGGTGGAGCTGGTCCGCGAGGACCACGGCGCCGAGCGCGTCGCCTGGGACTCCGAGCTGCCCGAGGACTTCCACTACCTCTACGACCCGGACGTGCTGCTCGTGCGTTCGACCGACCGCGCCCGCGTCGACGAGGTGCTCGACGTGCTCAACGGGACCGGCGAGTTCGACGGCACGGTCACCGACGCCGACCTGCCGCTCGACGACAGCGGCCGCGACCCGCTCCCGATCGTGCGGGTGCTGCTGCCCGGGCGTGTCGACGGCAACCCGCGCCGGGTCCCGCTCGCCCTCGACGCGCTGGACGCTCGAGGGGTGAACGACACCCAGGTCGTGGCCACCCCCAACCACTGGGTGCACCTCTGCGGTCCCGGCAACACCCGGCTGTGCCCGGCCAGCGAGCCGTCGGAGACCGGGCTCGACAAGCCCTGGCCCGGCGTGGCGTCCGACCCCGGCCTCGGCGGCGGCGTCCGGGTCTCCGTGGTCGACAGCGGCTGGCACGCCCCGGCCGGGCAGCCGCTCGGTCCCACGCCCTGGCTCGAGGACGTCGACGGCGACGACGAGCAGAACGTCGCGCTGCTGCGCCCCTACGCGGGGCACGGCACCTTCATCGCCGGGGTCGTGCGGTGCCTGGCGCCCGGCACGACGGTGTACGTCGAACGCTTCCTCACCGGGACCGGCGCGATGCTCGAGACCGACATGGTCGCCCAGCTCCGCCAGGCCCTCGCGCGCGAGCCGCACCTCATCAACCTCTCGGCCGGCGCCGTCACCCGGCGCAACCATCCGCTGCTGAGCTTCGAGGCGTTCTGGGAGCAGGACCTGAGCCAGACGCCCAACTGCCTCCTCGTGGCCGCGGCGGGCAACGACGCCACGGCGGCGCCGTTGTGGCCCGCCGCCTTCGACTGGGCGCTCGGGGTCGGCTCGCTCGACCGGGACGGCCATGTCTCCCGGTTCTCCAACCACGGCCCGTCGGCGGACGTCTACGCGCTCGGCCGCAACCTGGTCAACGCCTACCCCGACGGCACCTACGTCTGCCACGAGACCCCGGACACCGGCGACGTCCGGGTCTTCGACCGGGGGATGGCCCGGTGGAGCGGCACGTCGTTCGCCGCGCCCGTCGTGGTCGGCCTGATCGCCGCGGAGCCGGGCGCGGACGCCGACGTGTTCGCCGCGCGGGACGCCGTGCTGGCCCGGGCCGGGACGGCGATCGACCCGCTCGGCAGCCCCGTGCCGGCGCTGTTCCCGCCCTACAGCTGAGGCGATCTCGCGATCAGGGGACGACCCACTCCGTCACCAGACGGGCACCGCCGCGACGGACGCAGAAGCGCACCGGACCGCCGTCCGCGAGGGCTGCGTCCAGGCTGAAGAAACCGGACCCGTCGGCGGTGGCCGAGGCGGTGCGGCCGTCGGCCCACTCGAGGACGACCTCGCCGGCGCCGGTCACCTGGCCGAGCACCCGTCCGCCGGTCAGCTCGACCTCCAGGGCGAGCCCGTCGCCGGAGAACTCCAGCGTCCGGGTCCCCTCGTCCCCGCGCACGGCCGCTGCGGGCTCCTGCTCGGAGTCGTAGGTCAGCGCCAGCAGCTCCTCGTCGACGGTGCGCCAGGCGTACGCCGCGCGTGCGGCCTCCCGCCACCCGTCGGGCACCTCCCGGTCGGCCGCGAGCGTCTCCTGGACGAGCCCCTCGAGCTCGTCGTCGCCGAACTGGCTGTCACTGGACGGGCACATGGTGACCACCTTCTCCTCCCGAGGCGCCGGCCGGGTCCGGCGAGGCTGTGTAGGCGCGCATCGCGCGCGTGTCGCGCAGCTGGCGCAGCGCCCGGGCCCGGGTGGGCCCGATGCTGCCGACCGGGATCTTCAGGGTGCTGCTGATCTCGTCGTAGGGCACCGGTGGGTCGTCCATCAGCATCTCCAGCAGCCGGCGCCGCTGGGCGGGCAGCTCGGCCAGCCCGGCGCGGACCGCACGACGCAGCTCGTCGCGCAGCAGCGCCTCGGCGACGTCCGCCTCACCGGGAAGGTCGCCGGGCACCCCGTCCAGGGCCGGGCCCTGGGGGTCGATGCTGGTCGTGCGGCGGCCCGACTCGACGGCGCGCAGCGCCTCGCGCCGGGCGGTGGTCGCGAGCCAGCCGGGCAGGGCCCGCGGGTCGCGCAGGTCGTCGAGGTGTTCGACGAGCCGGAGCCAGACGGTCTGGTTCACGTCGGCGGCGTCGGCCGGGCTGAGCCGGAAGCGGCGTACGACGCCGTGCACGAGCGGCAGGAACTCCTCGACGAGGGCGTCCCAGGCGCCGGCGTCCCCGTCGCGGGCGGCGGCGACGAGCGAGAGCACGGTCGGCGGCTCGTCCATCGTCGGCCTCCTCGTGGGCCTGCTCGTCTGCCCTGCCAGCGTCACGGTGTCCATCAGCCTTGCCTCCTCGGACCTACAGAGGGGCGCGCGGCCCACCTGATACGTCCGGGGCCCAGACGCAGCCGGCCGATCGTGCCTCCACCGTGGCACGCGCCGGGGGTGAAGGACATGCCATTTCCGGGTCATCCGTCGGGCAATCCGCCGGGCCATGTATCACCGCGCCGATCCACCGGTCTGTCCCTGCATCCCGCCGGCGACCGCCGCCGCGGGCCCTGGAAAGGAACAACCGTGATGTCTCACCTCACCACCGGTGGCCGACGCGTGATCGCGGCCGCCTCGCTCCTCGGCCTGCTCGCCACGGGTGCCGCCTGCGGCGCCCGGACGGACACCGTCAAGGACCTCGGCAGCAACCTGTCCGGCGCGACCGGCCAGCAGACCCAGCAGGACCGGTCCGAGCGCGCGCTCGACGCCGACGCCCGTCGGGCCGCCCACGGCCGGCTCCCGGCCCCGTCCCCGGCGCCCGCCGGCAAGCGGGTCCCGGACTACCGGCCCTGATCCACCACCCACACCATGAGAAGGAACTAACCGTCATGTCCCACACCACCAGCACCACCAGCCGTCGCGGCCTTGCCCTGGCCTTCGCGGGCCTCGCCCTCGCCGCCACGACCGCCGCCTGCGGCACCCAGCAGGGCACCGACATCAAGGACACGGGCTCGTCCCTGTCGGTGCCCCGGCACGGCGCGGTCGCGCAGTCGCCCCGCAGGACGCCACCTCGGCCAACCTGGCCGAGCACCTCCTGCAGGGGAAGAAGTTCAGCCCGCCCCCGGCCGGGATGCGGGTCCCCGACTGAGCACACCGCCACACCGCCACACCAGGCAGCGCCCGGACACCAGGGGGGTCCGGGCGCTGCTGCGTGCCGGTGTGGAGCGGGTCAGACGCTGGGGCCGCGCGGCTTGAAGCGGCGTACCTCCTGGGGCCACCCGCACGCCTCGGCGATCCGGCCGGCCCACATCCGGGCGGTGCTCTCGTCGGGGACGTCGACCACGGTGAAGCCGCCCAGCCACTCCTTGCTCTCGGTGAAGGGGCCGTCGGTGAAGGTCAGCGTGCCGCTGGTGGCGTCGGCGCTGAAGGCCTCCTCGACCTCCTCCACGAGCCCGCCCGCGAAGACGTACTGGCCGGCCGCCTGCAGGTCGTCGATGACCGCCCGGGCGAGCGGCCCGCGTCCGCGGAACCACTCCTCGGTGTGGTCGCCGACCCACTGCTGGTTGAAGTAGATGAGGTACTCGGTCATCCCCTGCTCCTCGTTTCCCGTCGATGTGTGCAGCGAGCCAGGTGCCCGCGTCAACCTATCCACGAACGGGCAGCAGGGGATACGACATCGTCAGCCGGGGAACTTCATCCGCGTTCGGCGTGGGGCTCCAGGAAGCGCACCGCCAGCCCGAGCGATCGCGCGTGCTCGAGCTCCCGACGGGTGCTCTCCCCGAGGTAGTCGCCCACGTTGACGATGAGGACCTCGTCCGCCATCGCGACCTTCTGGAGGTGGACCCGGCCGAGCCGTTCGCGGTCCTCGGCGCTCAGCTCCGTGGACGGATCCAGGGCGGTCGGCGTCAGCACCACGTGGCCGGCCAGCGTCAGCTCGACGTCGAGCCGCGCGAACTCTGCTCCGAACCGCATCGACCCGCAGAGCGCGATGACGGTGAACTCAGCAGGCACCGGGGGAGGCTAACAACCCCGATCAGGCGGTCCCGGGGAACTTCACCCCGGTGTTGGAGTGGCAGCGGTAGCCGTGCGGGTTCTTCGCGAGGTACTGCTGGTGCAGGTCCTCGGCGTAGTAGTACGTCGGCGCGGTCCGGATCTCGGTGGTGATGCTGCCGAGCCGGCGGCGCTCGAGCTCGGCGCCGTAGATCGCGGTCAGCTCGCGGGCCGTCTGCTCCTGCTCGGGCGTCGTGTAGTAGATCGCCGAGCGGTACTGCGTGCCAATGTCGTTGCCCTGGCGCATGCCCTGGGTGGGGTCGTGCACCTCGAAGAACGTCTTGACGAGGTCGGCGTAGGACACCTTGGCGGGGTCGAAGACGATCCGCACGGCCTCGGTGTGGTTGGTGCGGCCCGAGCAGACCTCCTCGTACGACGGGTGCGGGGTCGTGCCGCCGGCGTACCCGACCGACGTCGACCAGACGCCCGGCTTCTGCCAGTAGATCTCCTCGGCGCCCCAGAAGCAGCCCAGGCCGAAGAACGCGACCTCGTAGCCGTCGGGGACCTCGTCGGTGACGAGGGGAGTCCCGAGGACCTTGTGGGTCGCGGCGAGGGGGAACTGGCGTTCGCTGCGACCGGCGAGGGCCTGGTCGTCGGCGACGAGCTCGGACTTGTGGCGGGAGAACAGCGACACGGTGGTGACTCCTTGCAGGGAAGAGGCTTTCACCAGTGAACAACACCGGACCCGGCCGCGTCGTTCCCGGCCGGGGCGACGTCACCGCTCCGTAAGGACTGGATAGCGTGGGCCCATGAGCGAGCAGCAGCACAGGAGCAAGTCCGGTTTCGAGACGCGTGCGATCCACGCCGGCTACGAGCCCGACCCGATGACCGGCGCGGTGATCCCGCCCATCTACGCGACCTCGACCTACAAGCAGGACGGCGTCGGCGGGCTGCGCGGCGGCTACGAGTACAGCCGCTCGGCCAACCCGACGCGCACCGCCCTCGAAGGTGCCCTAGCCGCCGTGGAGGAGGGGGAGCGCGGGTTCGCGTTCGCCTCCGGCCTGGCCGCCGAGGACACCGTCGTCCGCTCCGTGTGCCGCCCCGGCGACCACGTGGTCATCCCCGACGACGCCTACGGCGGCACCTACCGCCTCTTCGACAAGGTCGAGAAGGTCTGGGGCCTGGAGCACTCGCCGGCGGCCGTCTCCGACGTCGACGCCGTGCGCGCCGCGATCCGTCCGGGCCAGACGAAGTTCGTCTGGGTCGAGACCCCCACCAACCCGATGCTCAACATCGGCGACATCGAGGCGCTGGCCGCCGTGGCCCACGAAGCGGGCGCCCTCCTCGTCGTCGACAACACCTTCGCCTCGCCGTACCTCCAGCAGCCCCTCACCCTCGGCGCCGACATCGTCGTGCACTCGACGACCAAGTACGTCGGCGGCCACTCCGACGTCGTCGGCGGCGCCGTGGTCGTACGCGACCTGGACCTGGCCGAGTCGATCACCTTCCACCAGAACGCCATCGGCGCCGTCGCCGGCCCGTTCGACTCGTTCCTGACCCACCGCGGCCTCAAGACGCTGGGCGTCCGGATAGACCGGCACTGCGACAACGCCGAAAAGGTCGTGGAGTTCCTGACCTCCCACCCGGGCGTCGCCGAGGTCATCTACCCCGGCCTCGAGTCGCACCCGGGCCACGCGGTCGCAGCGAAGCAGATGAAGCGCTTCGGCGGCATCGTGTCGTTCCGCGTCAAGGCCGGCGAGCAGGCCGCGCTCGACGCGTGCGCGAAGGCCGAGGTCTTCACCCTCGGCGAGTCCCTCGGTGGCGTCGAGTCGCTCATCGAGCACCCGGGGCGGATGACCCACGCCAGCGTCGCCGGCACCGACCTCGAGGTGCCCGCGGACCTGATCCGGCTCAGCGTCGGCATCGAGACCGCCGACGACCTGGTCGCCGACCTCGACCGCTGCCTCGGGTAACCGGTGGTCGAGCCTGCCGAGACCGTCGAGCCTGCCGAGACCGCGGTCTGCGTCGACTTCGGCTCCACCTTCACCAAGGCCGCGCTCGTCGACCTGGCCGAGGGCCGGATCGTGGCGTCGGCGAGCCACCGCACCACCATCGAGACCGACGTCCTCGACGCGTACGACGCGTGCCTGGCCGACCTGACGGCCGCCGACCCGCGGGCGGCGACCGCCGAGGTGCTGGCCTGCTCGAGCGCGGGCGGGGGACTGCGGATCGCGGTCGTCGGCAACGAGGAGCTGGTGACGGCCGAAGCGGGTCGTCGCGTGGCCCTGAGCAGCGGCGGCAAGGTCGTGGCGGTCATCGCGCACGGGTCCCGTGTGCCTGACGACGCGCCCTACCGCGTCCTGGGGCACACGCCGCCGGAGTCGGCGCTCGCGGACGTGGTGCTGCTGACCGGCGGCACCGACGGCGGCAACAGCGAGGTGCTGCTCGACGCGGCCCGTGCGCTGGTCGCCTCCGGCTGGACCGGCCCCGTCGTGGTGGCCGGCAACGTGGAGGCGCAGGCCGAGGTGGCCGCCATCCTCGGCGACGTCCCGCACGTGCTCGCCGACAACGTCGTCCCCAAGATCGGCGTGCTGGCGCCGGAGTCGGCCCGCGCCGCGATCCGCGAGATGTTCCTGGCCCACGTGATCGGCGGCAAGCACCTCAGCAGCCGTGCTGACTTCACCGCCATGGTGCGCGGCGCGACCCCCGACGTGGTGCTGACCGGGGTGGAGCTGCTGGCCCGCGGCCTCGACGATGCCCACCCGGGGGTCGGCGACGTCGTGGTCGTCGACGTCGGCGGCGCCACCACCGACGTGCACTCCGTCGTCGAGGTCGACCCCGAGGACGCCCAGCTCTCGCGCGAGGTCGTGGCGACCACGCCGGTCACCCGCACCGTCGAGGGCGACCTCGGCATGCGCTGGTCGGCGGTCGCGACCGTCGAGGCGGCCGACGAGCCGGCCCTGGCCGAGGCCGCGGCGATCCGCCAGCACGATGCGTCGTACCTCCCCACCGACGACGCCGGCCGCGACGACGACGAGGCGATCGCCCGCGCGGCCGTGGGCCTCGCGCTGCGCCGTCACGCCGGTCGCAGCAAGGTCGTGGTCAGCCCCGAGGGCCGCGTCGTCGAGCGCACCGGCAAGGACCTGCGCGAGGTCGACCTGCTCGTCGGCTCCGGCGGCGTGTTGCGCCACGGACGGGACGGCGTCGCCGCGCGGGTCTTCGCCACCAGCACCGGCCGCGACCTCGACGGCGGCTGGCAGCTGCCCGAGCACGCCCGGGTCGTCGTCGACACCGACTACGTCCTGGCGGCGGCCGGGCTGCTGGCCGGGCCGCACCCCGAGGCGGCCTACCGGCTGGTGCTGCGGCTCGTGGCCCCGGCCGCTCGGTAGCCTGTCGACGTGAGCAACGAGGCTGACGGTCCGGGCGCCAACGGCGTCGCCGACCCCACGGACCCGAGCCCTGAGACACCGGCCGCCGACGGGCACCACGAGCCCCGGCGCCGGCTCCCGATCATCGGGATGCGCTCCCGCGACGAGGAGGAGGGCATCGCGCAGCGGATCGCGCACCAGTGGGCGCAGCTGCGCGACGTACGCCGGCCCGAGCCCGAGCCGATCGCCACCGGGCCCTCCAACTTCAGCCGGGCGCAGGTGCCCTGGGGCCTGGACCTCGCCGCCGCCTGGGCCTGGCGGTTCCTGATCATCGCGATCGCGGGCTACGTCATCGCGCGGGTGATCGGCTACTTCGCCGTCATCACGGTGCCGCTGGTCATCGCCCTGCTCCTCTCCGCGCTGGCCGTCCCGGTGGTCGACCTGCTCCAGCGGGTCGGCTTCCCGCGCGGGCTCGCCGCGATCCTCGTCGTGCTGGCCGGCCTGGCGTTCGTCGCCAGCCTGCTCACCTTCGCCGGGCAGCAGGTCGCCAACGGCGCCAACGACCTGGCCGACCAGGTCGTCGCCGGCCTGGGCGAGATCAAGAGCTGGCTCAAGACCGGGCCGCTGCACGCCAGCGACTCGCAGATCAACGACTACATCGACAAGATCCAGAAGGGCATCAGCGACCGCACCAAGGACGGCGTCAAGCTCAGCAGCGTGACCGAGGTCGGCACGGTCCTGACCCACGTGCTGGCCGGCTTCTTCGTGATCCTGTTCTCCACCTACTTCTTCCTCGCCGACGGCGACCGGATCTGGGCGTGGTTCGTCCGGCTGGCCCCGCGCGCGGCCCGCGAGCACGTCGACTCCTCCGGCCGGGTCGCCTGGATCTCGCTCACCCAGTTCGTCCGGGCCACCGTGATCGTGGCGCTCACCGACGCCATCGGCATCATGATCGTGGCCGCGATCCTGGGCGTGCCGTTCGTGCTCGCCATCGGCGTGCTGGTCTTCCTCGGCGCGTTCATCCCGATGGTCGGCGCCACCATCGCCGGCACCGTCGCGATCCTCGTCGCGCTGGTCGACCAGGGCCCGTTGACCGCGCTGCTGATGATGGGCGGCGTCATCCTGATCCAGCAGATCGAGGGCCACGTCCTGCAGCCGTTCCTGATGGGGCGCTGGGTCTCCGTGCACCCCCTCGGTGTCATCGTGGCGATCGGGTGCGGCGTGCTCGTCGCGGGCGTCGCCGGCGCCCTGGTCGCCGTACCCCTCGCGGCGGCCGTCAACTCCGTCGTGCAACATCTGGCCAGCAACACCCGCGTCGGGGACGACGCGGAGGAACAGCTGGCCGAGGACTACCAGGAGCTCGGCGAGAGTCCGCCGACCAACGAAAGCGTGAGGAATGACTGACCCCGGCACCGTCACCCTGGCCGACATCGAAGCCGCCCGCGAGGTGCTGCGCGGTGTCGCCATCACGACGCCGATGGAGGAGTCGCGCTGGCTCTCCGCCCTGGCCGGGGGACCGGTCAGCCTCAAGTGCGAGAACCTCCAGCGCACCGGCTCGTTCAAGGCCCGCGGCGCCTACGTCCGGATCTCGCGGCTCACGCCCGAGGAGCGCGCGCACGGCGTGGTCGCGGCCTCGGCCGGCAACCACGCCCAGGGCGTCGCGCTCGCCGCGCAGCTGCTCGGCATCAAGTCGACGGTCTTCATGCCGGAGGGCGCGCCGATCCCCAAGGAGCGGGCGACCCGCGCGTACGGCGCCGACGTGGTCTTCCACGGCACCTACCTCGAGCACTGCCTCGACGCGGCCCGGACGTTCGCGGCCGAGACCGGTGCGGTGCTGATCCACCCCTTCGACCACGTCGACATCGTGGCCGGGCAGGGCACCGTCGGGCTCGAGATCCTCGAGCAGTCACCCGACGTCAAGACCATCCTCGTCCCCACCGGCGGCGGTGGCCTGCTGGCGGGCGTCGCGATCGCGGTCAAGGCCAAGCGCCCCGACGTGAAGGTGATCGGCGTGCAGGCCGAGGGCGCGGCGGCCTATCCCGGCTCGCTGGCCAAGGGCGCCCCGACCCCGCTGGAGCACATGAAGACGATGGCCGACGGCATCGCCGTCGGGCTGCCCGGCGCCATCACCTTCGCCGCGGTCCGCGACCACGTCGACGAGATCATCACGGTCTCGGAGGACTCGCTCGCGCGCGCCCTGCTGGCGCTGCTCGAGCGGGCCAAGATGGTCGTCGAGCCGGCCGGCGCCGCCGCCGTCGCGGCGCTGCTGGACCGCCCGACCGAGTTCACGACGCCCACCGTGGCGCTGCTGTCCGGCGGCAACATCGACCCGCTGCTGCTCGGCAAGGTGATCCGCCACGGCATGGCCGCGGCCGGCCGCTACCTCAACCTCCAGGTCTGCATCCCCGACACCCCCGGCGGCCTCGCCCAGCTGCTCGGCGAGGTCAGCGCCGTCGGTGCCAACGTGCTCGAGGTCGTCCACGAGCGCATCTCGCCCTCGCTGCACCTCGACGAGGTGGAGGTCTCGCTGCAGCTCGAGACCCGCGGCGAGCAGCACGCCGCCCAGGTGATGGGCCGGCTGCGCGAGCGTGGCTACCGCGTCTACGAATAGACCTCAGCCGGTGAAGGGGACCGCCGCGACCACGACGACCTCGAGGGTCTTGCCGTTGGGGGCGTCGTAGGACACGGTGTCGCCGACCTTCGCGCCGATGATGGCCGAGCCCAGCGGGGACTGCGGGGAGTAGACCTTGAGGCCCTCGATCGAGTCCTCGATCTCGCGGGCGCCGAGGAGGAACGTCTCGGCCTCGTCGTCGTCATCGCCGACGAACTTGTAGGTGACCTTCATGCCGGGGGAGACGGTGCCGTCGTCCTCGGGCGTCTCGCCGACCTTGGCGCGCAGCAGCATGTCCTCGAGCTGGCGGATCCGGCCCTCGACCTTGCCCTGCTCGTCGCGCGCGGCGTGGTAGCCGCCGTTCTCCTTGAGGTCACCCTCGTCGCGGGCAGCGCTGATGCGGGCGATGACCTCCTGGCGGACCGGGCCCTTGAGGTTGGCGAGCTCCGCCTGGAGCTTGTCGTAGGCCTCCTGGGTCAGCCAGATCGTGCCCTGCTCGGTCGACTGCGTCATGGGTGTCTCCTGCGGTTCTTCGTGCGTGTACGGCGATGCGTTCTCGCCCATGGTCGTCTGGGTGGTGCGTCCCTCGTCGGCGGCCGATCGGGCGTGCGCCGGTAGGTCGCGGGCCCATCCTGGACGGCCCAGCGGGACGGTCAGAAGGGTCAGTTTAACAACTGGTGACGCGAGTCGCAGGTTCGTCGCGGCTCAGTTGGGCCGCGGAGCGCCCGGTGTGGTGCATCCGACCATCTGCACCGAGGTCGCCACCCGCTCGGTGCGGATGGTCTCCTGCAGCGGCTGGTCGGCCCCCGGGTCGGGGGCGAAGGACAGCTCGCCGACGACCGTGTGGTCCTCCGCGTAGGCCCGGAGCAGGCACTGCGCCTTCACCGAGTCGTCGCGCAGCCGCACCTCGACCTCGGCGGTCACGGCGTGCTCCCCCTCGACGTGGAAGGAGACCAGGGAGGACTCCACCGGGGGGTTGGCGTGCTCCCACGTCGTCCAGCCCAGCCACCCGAGGAACGCCGCGGCCACGACGACGCTGGTCGCGATGACGGCGCGGCGGCGCCAGGGCGCGGGGGCGCCGTACCGGTCGGCGAGGGTGGAGCTCACCCCTCAAGGGTCCCATCTAGGATCGCCCCATGCCGCAGCACCCCTCCCGCGCCGGACTCCGCCTCATGCACGTGCACGCCCACCCGGACGACGAGTCCAGCAAGGGCGCCGCGTCGACCGCGAAGTACGTCGCCGAGGGCGTCGACGTCCACGTCGCCACCTGCACGGGTGGTGAGCGGGGCTCGATCCTGAACCCCAAGATGGACCGTCCCGACGTGCTCGCGAACATCACCGAGATCCGCCGCCAGGAGATGGAGCGGGCCCGCGACATCCTCGGCGTGCGCCAGGACTGGCTCGGCTTCGTCGACTCCGGCTGGCCCGAGGGCGACCCGAAGCCGCCGCTGCCCGAGGGCTGCTTCGCGCTCGTCCCGCTCGAGGAGGCGGCCGCGCCCCTCGTCCGGCTGATCCGCGAGTTCCGGCCGCACGTCGTCACGACGTACGACGAACGCGGCGGCTACCCCCACCCCGACCACATCATGTGCCACAAGGTTGCCGTGGAGGCGTTCGCGGCGGCCGGTGACCCCGAGCGCTACCCGGAGCACGGGGAGCCGTGGCAGCCGCTCAAGCTCTACTACCACCACTCCTTCAACCGCGGCCGGATGCAGGCGATCCACGACGCGATGCTCGAGCACGGCCTCGAGTCGCCGTGGGCCGAGCGGCTCAAGGAGTGGAAGCCCGAGCCCGAGTGGGACGCCCGGGTGACGACCAAGGTGCCGTGCGCCGACTTCTTCGGCGTGCGCGACCAGGCCCTGCTGGCCCACGCGACGCAGATCGACCCCGACGGCTTCTGGTTCGCCATCCCGCGCGAGCTGCAGGAGAAGGTCTGGCCGACCGAGGACTTCGAGCTGGTCACCAGCCACGTCGGCGAGATCGGGCCCGAGGACGACCTCTTCGCCGGGATCGACCCGACCACCGCCGGATGACCCGAACGGGTCATCCGGTCTGCCGGACGGCCGTTCCTGGCCGGTAACCCCCGACCGCCGGCCCGGTCGCACCTAGGTTTCTCCGGGTGACCAGACGCTTCCTCGGGCGCCGATCCGGCGTCGTCCTCACGCTTCTCACCCTCGTCGCGGCCCTCGCCCTGACCGGCCTGACCTCGCCCGTGCAGGCACGCACTTCTGCGGGCAAGGTGCCGCAGGACGCCGCGTTCCAGATCGCGACGTTCAACATCCTCGGCAGCCAGCACACGCTCGGCCCCGGCGGCTACGGTCCCGGCGCGCTCCGCGCCGCGATCACCTCCCGGCTCATCGAGCGCAAGGGCCTCGACCTCGTCGGGATGCAGGAGGTCCAGGCCGACCAGCTCGAGGTGCTGCGCACCGACCTCGACGGCTTCGACATCTGGCCCGGCGACCGGCTCGGCCCCTCGGGCCTGCGACTCCAGATCGCCTGGCGGACCTCGAAGTTCGAGCTGCTCGAGACCGGCACGATCACCACGACCTTCGACCACCAGATGCGCCCGATCCCGTGGGTCCGGCTGCTCAACCGCAAGAGCCAGCGCCAGCTCTACGTCGTCGACGTGCACAACTCGCCGCGCGGCCAGGAGCACGACCGCGACAAGGCCACCCGCCACGAGATCCGGCTCGTCGACGAGCTCCGCGCCACCCACAAGGCCGTCTTCCTGATCGGCGACATGAACGAGCACGACGAGGTCTTCTGCTCCGTCGTCGGCAGGACCGACCTGGTCGCGGCCAACGGCGGTACGGCGACCTCCGCCGACGACTGCCAGCCGCCGACCGGTTGGCTCCACATCGACTGGATCTTCGGCGGCGGCCCGCTGACGTTCAGCGACTACGGCTGGGAGGACGGCGCGTCGGTGCGCGCCGCCAGCGACCACGACCTCGTCCACGCGACCGTCACGCTGCCCGCCCGGGGCGACGGCGCCTGACCGGCGTACCCCGCTCCGCGGGCGAGTGGGACAATGGCGGCATGCCGCACCTGTTCCTGATCGCCAACCTGGTCGCCAGCCAGATCATCAGCCTCGTCGACGAGTCCCCGAAGCCCGAGGACGTCAAGGCCGGGTGGACCGCGTTCGCGATCTTCCTGATGCTCGCCGCGGCGGTCGCGTTCCTCGGGTTCAGCCTGGTCAAGCAGCTCCGCAAGGCCCAGGCCGCGCAGGACGCCGGCGTCTACGACCGGGCCGACGAGAAGCGGTCCTGACCCTCGGACCCGGAAGTTCATCTCGGATTCGTCACGACGCGACCCGAATGCCGGATTCCGTCGACGGTGTTGCTTAACCTCCTGCGGTGCAGCTGTCCAGACACGGGCTGGCGGTCCTTCTCGGGGCCCTCGTGACCACCCTCCTCGCCTCCCTGATCACCCTCGTTCCGGCCTCCCCGGGCCAGGCGCTCGCGGCCTCGTCCGGCGCCTCGACGAGGCACCACCACCGGACGCACCGGCACGCCACGACCAGCTTCAAGATCGCGACGTTCAACATCCTCGGCAGCCAGCACACCGTCCGCCGCGGCGGCTGGGGGCCGGGCTTCGTCCGCGCCAAGGTGACCGGCCGCGCGATCAAGCGCCGCCGGATCGACGTGATCGGCCTGCAGGAGGTCCAGCTCGACCAGCTCCGGGTGCTGCGTCGCCACATGCACGGCTACCGCTTCTGGCCCGGCACCCGCCTGGGCTACCCCGGAATCCCGCTCCAGATCGGCTGGCGGACCTGGAAGTTCCGGCGGGTGCAGTCCGGCTGGGTGCGCACCCCCTTCGACCACCAGCACCGGCCCACCCCGTGGGTGAAGCTGCGCAACCTGCGCACCGGCCGGATGGTCTACGTCGTCGACGTCCACAACTCGCCCGGCCCGCGCCAGCAGCGCTCCCGGTTCGCCGCCACCGGCAAGCAGGTCCGCCTGGTCCGGCACCTGCGCAGCCACCACCGTCCGGTGTTCGTCGTCGGGGACATGAACGAGAAGCGCGGCTTCTTCTGCCGGATGGTCCGCAAGACCGACCTGTGGGCCGCCAACGGCGGCGGCATCCGGCACGGGCGGTGCCACGCGCCGGCCCACCCGCGGATCGACTGGATCCTGGGCAGCGGCCCGATCCGGTTCAGCCGCTACCGCCACGACAAGGGGTTCGGGGTGCGCTTCTCCAGCGACCACGACCTGGTCCGGGCCCGGGTCACGATGCGGGTGCTGCGCCGCCCGCACCACCACCGGCACTGATCGCCCCCCCGTGACAAGGCCCTGTGGGGCTGGTCACGATGCCTCTCCTGGAGTTGCGACGGGCCCCCTGGGCTTGGCTAACGTGAGTTGAATGCCCCCGTTCTACCGCCCTTCCCGCATGCTCGCTGCCGCCGCCACGGCGACCGTCCTGGCCGCCGGCGTCCTCCTCCCGACGACCGCGGACGCCGCTGACCCGCGGCTCCCGATCCCCGGCGGTACGACGCCCTCGCAGGGCAGCGAGCCGCAGCAGGCGGCCCGGCGGCCGACGGCCTTCAACTTCAAGCTGGCGACCTTCAACATCCTCGGCAGCCAGCACACCGCGGGCCCCGGCGGCTACGGCCCGGGCACCCACCGCGCCCGCATCACGGCACGGATGATCAAGCACAAGAACGTCGACGTGATCGGGATGCAGGAGGTGCAGACCGACCAGTACCGCGTCCTGCACAACCGCCTCGACCACTACCGCATCTGGCCGGGCACCCGCCTGGGCAACCAGGGCATCCGCCTCCAGATCGCCTGGCGCGAGCACCAGTTCAAGCTGCTGCGCACCGGCACCATCACCACCCGGTTCGACCACCAGTCGCGCCCCATCCCGTGGGTGAAGCTCAAGAACCGGTCCACCGGCCGCAGGATGTACGTCGTCGACATCCACAACAGCCCGCAGGGCGAGGAGGCCGAGCGCGACTCCGCCACCCGCGCCGAGATCCGGCTGATCAACCGGCTGCGCCAGGACCACAAGCCGGTCTTCGTCGTCGGCGACATGAACGAGAAGGCCGAGTGGTTCTGCAAGGTCGCCGGCCACACCGACGTCCGCTCCGCCAACGGCGGCCACGCCTCGCCCGACCGCTGCTCGCCGCCGCAGCGCCGACTGCGCATCGACTGGCTGATGGGTGGGCGCCGCATCGACTTCTCCCACTACCGCGAGGACGACGGCGGCCAGGTGCGCCAGGCCAGCGACCACGAGTTCCTGCACACGCGCGTGCACGTCCGCTCGCCGCGCTGACCCGCAGGAGACCCGGGCCGACCCCACCCGCTGTTCGGGGCGGGTGACGGTCCTCACGGAGATGCCGCAAAGGACGGCCCGGGCGGCTAACCTGCTCCGGTGCGTCGCCGCTCAGCCCCCCGTATCGAGCACCGTCTCGAGCTCCTGGTGACGGCCACCCTCCTGACCGTGGTGGCCGTCGTCGTGGGCACGCTGATGGTGCCGGGACAGATGCGGCTCGAGGCCTCGCCGACGGCCTCGACCATCGTCGGGCCGGTGCCGGTGAAGGCCCGCCCGTCGGGCACCTCGCGCGGCGCCGACCGGCACCTCGTCCTGGCCCGCACCGGCACGAGCCTGGCCACGCTGCCGCCGTACAAGGTGCAGAAGGCCACCGCGCCGCTGGTCAAGCTGCCGCCTCCGCCGCCCCCGCCGACTCCCGGCACGCCGTTCACCTTCCAGGTGGGCACCCTCAACGTCCTCGGCAGCCAGCACACCGCCGGCCCCGGCGGCTACGGCCCCGGCACCTCGCGCGCGGGCATGCTGGCCGGTGCGATCGTCAACCGAGGCGTCGACCTGGTCGGCATGCAGGAGATGCAGGACGACCAGCTCGCGGTCTTCCGCAACCAGCTCCCCGGCTACGGCATCTGGCCCGGCACCGCGCTCGGCAACAACGGCGTGCGCCTGCAGATCGCCTACAGCTACGCGATGTTCGAGCTGGTCGACACCGGCTCCATCACCACGGTCTTCGACCACCAGATGCGCCCGATCCCTTACGTCCTGCTGCGCAACCGCGCGACCGGCGGCGAGTTCTACGTCGTGGACATCCACAACAGCCCGCAGGGCCTCGAGGCCGAGCGCGACTCCGCCACGGGTGCCGAGATCTCGCTCCTCAACACCCTCCGCGCCACCGGCAAGCCGGTCTTCGTCGTGGGTGACACCAACGAGCACACCGAGTTCATGTGCAAGGTCGCGGCCGCCACCGGCTTTGTGGGCTACAACGGCGCCCACTACGCCGGCGGCTGCTACGCCGGTACCGGCCAGATCAAGATCGACTGGATCATGGGCGGCAACGGCATCACGTTCTCCAGCCCCGTCGTCGACTACGGCGCCCCGATCCCGTCCGGCACCGACCACGCGTTCGTGCACGGCACGACCACGGTCACCCCGATGGAGACGGCCGGCCAGTAGGGCTCAGGCCCGGCGGACCAGCCGGACCAGGCAGTCCCAGGCGGTGCGGTCCGCCTCGCCGTGACCGTCCGGCACCTGCCGGGCCACGCGGTCCGCGTGGAGCAGCTCGTACGACGCCTCGCCCAGGTCGTCGAGCACGTCGGCGGAGGTCATCAGCACGGCCGGGTCCTGCGGGCCGCCGGTGCCCTCGGCGAGGTTGGTGGAGTCGTGCGCGACGAGCAGGAACGTGCCGCCGGGGCGCAGCGCCTCGAAGGCCCGCCGCACCGCCTCGCGGCGCTCGGCGGCCGGCAGCTGCAGGTAGGCGACGACCGCGAGGTCGTAGCCCTCGCCGCGCCACGTCGTCGCGTCGGCGCAGACCCACGTGACGTCGGCCTCCTCGGCGAGCCGGCGGCCCTTGTCGAGGCCGACCTGCGCGAAGTCCACCGCCGTCACCGACCAGCCGCGGCGGGCCAGCCAGATCGCGTTGCGGCCCTCGCCCGCGGCCAGGTCGACGGCGCGGCCCGGCGGCAGGTCGGCCAGCTCGGCCGCCACGAACTGGTTGGGCGTCACCGACCACACCAGCTCCGCCGCGGCGTACCGCTCGTCCCAGGCCTCTGCGTCCATGACGCTCACGCTACTGCCGCGGCAGCGACGTTCAGGTGGTCGGCAGGTGGCCCGGATCACACTCGGCGCAGTTCCCTCTCCAGGAGGTGCCCATGACCGAGCCGATCCCCGCCCGCATCCTGGTCGTCACCGACCACCCCGAGCCCGACGCGACGCTGCTCCACGCCATCGAGGAGCGCGCCGCACAGGGACCCACGCAGTTCCGTCTCGTGGTGCCCAACCCGGCACCCTCGGAGATTCACCTTCTCCACCCCGAGCGGCACGCCAAGGCCGCCGCCGCCGAGGGTGTGCTCCGCTATGCACTGCCGATGGTCGAGCGGGCCGCCGGCGGTCCGGTCATCGGCACCGTGTCCGTGCGCCACGACCCCATGGACGCCGTCGAGGAGATCCTGTACGGCGAGCCGGTCGACGAGATCATCGTGTCGGTGACCGACCACCGGCTCGCGACCCGGCTCCACCAGGACCTCGCCCACCGGCTCCGTCACCACGGCCTGCCGATCCTCCACCTCGAGCACGCCCAGCGGGGGTCGGCGGGGTGAGGCGCGGCCCGGGCGCCCTGCTCGCCACGGCCACTTGCGCGGTCGTGTCGTCGGCGCTCGGCTGCTCGGCGTCGACGACCACGGGTGCCCCGGCACCGTCCTCGAGCGCCCCGACGTCCGGCCCCGCATCCGGGTCACCGTCCGGCCACGGCCACTCGCCGACCGCGACGCCGTCGGCGCCGCACGCCACCGAGTTCAACCCGCCCGGCGACATCCCCGACAACGCGGTCTTCGTCGACCACGTCGCCCCCGGCAGTCGGGTGCACTTCTCGGTGCCGGAGGGCTGGGCGCGGTCGACCTCCCACGGGGTCACGACCTTCACCGACAAGTACAACAGCATCAGCATCGAGGTGCGGCCACGCGCCCATCCGCCCACCGTGGCCAGTTCGCGACGCCAGGACGTCCCCGAGCTGCGCCGCTCGGTCCCGAGCTTCGTGGCTCGTGGCGTCACCACGGTGACCCGGGCGCACGGCTCGGCCGTCCACCTCGTCTACTTGCTCGACTCCGCGCCCAACCCCGTGACCGACAAGGTCGTGCGCGACGTGGCCGAGCGGTTCGAGTTCTGGCACGCCGGCCAGGAGGCCGTCCTCACCCTCACGGGTCCCGAGCACGCCGACAACGTCGACCCCTGGCAGGTCGTCAGCGACTCCCTGCACTGGGCGTGACCCCGTGACCCTGCGGGCCGACAGCGTCTACCGCTTCTTCCGCTCGGGGGACGAGGAGACGTTGGCCGTCCGCGGGGTCTCGCTGGAGATCGCACCGGGCGAGCTCGTCGTGCTCTCCGGCCCCTCCGGGTCGGGGAAGTCGACCCTGCTCGCCTGCCTGGCCGGCACCGACGAGCCGTCCGGCGGCACGGTCTGGGTGGAGGGAGGCCGGATGAGTGGCCGGACCGAGGCGGCCCGGGCCGCGCTGCGCGCCCGCCACATCGGCACCATGGCCCAGTCCGGCAACCTGCTGCCACACCTGAGCGTGGCCGACAACCTGCGCCTCGTCCGACGCATCGGTGGGCACCGCGGTGGCACCGGACCGATCCTGGCCGACCTCGGGATCTCCGGCCGCGCGGCGGCGTGGCCACACGAGCTGTCCGGGGGCGAGCTGGCCCGCGCAGCGCTCGCGGTCGCGCTGGTCAACGAGCCCGCCGTGCTCCTGGCCGACGAGCCGACCGGCGAGCTCGACGCCGTCTCCGAGGCTCACCTGCTCGAGCTCCTGCGGGCCCGGGCCGACCGGGGGTGCGCGATCCTCGTCGCGAGCCACAGCCCTGCGGTCCGGGCCGCGGGCGACCGGGTGCTCCGGCTCGACGACGGGCGGCTGGTGGCATGAGCGACGTGCTGGTCAGCTGTGTCGACGCCGGTCGGACGTTCGGTCACGGCCAGTTGGCGGTGGTCGCGGTCCGGGGGGTCACGTGCACGGTGGGTCCGCGCAGCCGGGTCGCGCTGATGGGTCCGTCCGGCTCGGGCAAGTCCACGCTGCTGCACCTGATGGCCGGGCTCGACCGTCCCACGTCCGGGTCGGTGGGCTGGCCCCAGTGGGATGAGGGCCCGTTCGGGCACCCGTCGCGCGTGGGCATGGTGTTCCAGGGCCCGAGTCTCGTCCCGGCCATGACCGCCCTCGAGAACGTCGCCTTCCCGCTGCTGCTCGAGGGCACGTCGCACGAGGAGGCCATGGCGCGGGCCGAGGAGTCGCTCGACCTGCTCGGACTCACGGGCCTGGCCGGCAAGGTCCCCGACCAGCTCTCCGGCGGTCAGGCGCAGCGCGTCGCGGTGGCCCGGGTGGTCGCCAGCCGCCCCCAGCTGATCGTGGCCGACGAGCCGACCGGCCGGCTCGACCGCGCCGCCGGCGACCGGGTGGTCGACGTCCTGCTCGACGCAGCCGAGCACCTGGGTGCCGGGCTCGTGCTCGCCACGCACGACGAGCTGTCCGCGCGGCGCGTGGAGCAGGTCTGGCGGATGGGTGAGGGGGAGTTGAGGCCATGACCTGGATCTGGCTGCGCGGGCTCCTTCGCCACAGCCCCCTCCGGCTGCTGGCCGCGTCGGGGGGCCTGGTCGTCGCGGTCGCCCTGGTGGCGGGCCTCGGCAGCTTCCTGGCCACCTCGGAGGCCACCATGACCCACCGGGCCGCGGCCCAGGTCGCGGTCGACTGGCAGGTCCAGGTCGCCCCGCACCGCTCCGCCGTCGCCGTCCTCCGCGCGGTGCGCAGCGCCCCCGGCACGATCGCCGCGCTGCCCGTCGGGTTCGCCGACTCGCCCGGCCTGCGCGCGTCCGCGGGCGGCACCACCCAGGACACCGGTGCGGCCCGCGTGCTCGGACTGCCCGGCGGCTACGCCGACACGTTCCCCGCGGCGATGCGCCTGCTCACCGGCAGCCTCGACGGTCCCCTCGTCGCCCAGCAGACCGCCGCCAACCTCCACGTCGCGCCCGGCGACGTGGTCCGGGTCGCCCGCACCGGCCTGCCGCCCTACCGGGTGCGGGTCGCGGGCGTCGTCGAGCTCCCGCAGGCCGACTCGCTGTTCCAGCAGGTCGGGGCGCCCAGCCAGGTCCAGCCGGTGGCGCCGCCCGACAACGTGGTCCTGCTGCCCGCCGGCAGGTTCCACGCGGCGTACGCCGGCCTGGCGCGCATGCGGCCCGACCTCGTCTCGACGCAGGTCCACGCGCGTCGCGACCACGTCGTCCTGGCGTCCGACCCGGCGGCCGCGTTCGTCGCGGAGACCGGGGCGGCGAACAACCTCGCGGCGCGGACCAGCGGTGCCGGGGTGGTCGGCGACAACCTCGGTGCCTCGCTGGACGCCGCCCGCGAGGACGCCGCCTACGCCCGGATCCTCTTCCTCTTCCTCGGCGCCCCGGGCGCGCTGCTCGCCCTCGCGCTGACGGCCGCCGTCACCCAGGCCGGGGCGGACCGACGTCGCGCCGAGCAGGCCCTGCTTCGGGCCCGGGGGAGCACCCCGGCCCAGCTGGTGCGACTGGTGCTCGTGGAGGCCGTCGTCGTCGGCGTGCTCGGCGGGCTCGGGGGCGTGGCGCTGGCCGCGGCGATCGGCGCCGCCTCGTCGTGGCCGTGGGACCTGGCCGCCGCCCTCGGTGGCCTGGCGTTGGCGGGCGTGGTGGTGGCGGTGCCGGCCGTGCGCGACCTCCGGCGGGTCGAGCGGGTGACCGACGCTCCGGTCTCCCGGCCGCTGTGGCTGCGGCTGGGTCTCGACGTCGTGCTCGTCGCCGCGGGGCTCGCGGTCTTCTGGGCGTCGGGCCGCAACACCTACGCCCTGGTCCTGGCGCCCGAGGGGGTGCCGACGATCTCGGTCAGCTACTGGGCCTTCCTCGCCCCCGGCCTGGCCTGGCTCGGGTGCGGCCTGCTGGTGTGGCGGATCGCCGACTCCGTGCTGGTGCGGGCCCGGCCGCTGGTCGCGCTGGCAGCTCGGCCGTTCCTCGGCCCGCTCGCGCCCACCACAGCCGCGGTGCTGGCCCGCCAGCGGGGACCCGCGGCTCGTTCGGCCGTGCTGGTCGCCCTGGCCCTCGCCTTCGCGGTCTCGACGGCCACCTTCAACGCGACCTACCGCCAGCAGGCCGAGGTGGACGCCCAGCTGACCAACGGGGCCGACGTCACCGTCACCGAGTCGCCCGGCGCCTCGGTCGGTCCCGGCGCGGCGACCCCGCTCGCCGCGGTGCCCGGGGTGCGGGCCGTCGAGCCCCTGCAGCACCGGTTCGCCTACGTCGGCAACGACCTGCAGGACCTCTACGGCATCGACCCGGCCACCCTGTCGCGGGCCACCACCCTGCAGGACGCCTACTTCCAGGGCGTGAGCGCGGCCGGGGCGCTGGCCCGGCTGGCGTCGCGCCCCGATGCGGTGCTGGTCAGTGCCGAGACCGTCAACGACTACCAGCTCAACCCCGGCGACCTGCTGCGGCTGCGGCTCCAGGACGCCCGGACCCACGCGTACACCTCGGTCGCCTTCCACTACGTCGGCATCGTGAACGAGTTCCCCACGGCGCCCAAGGACAGTTTCCTCGTCGCCAACGCGTCGTACGTCGCGCGGCAGACGGGCAGTGACGCCGTCGGCACCTTCCTCGTCGACACCGGCGGGCAGGACGTCCCCGCCGTGGCCGACCGGGTCCGGGCGGTCGTCGGCACGACGGCGTCGGTCGGGACCATCGACGACGCGCGGGGCCTGGTCGGCTCCAGCCTCACCTCCGTGGACCTGTCCCGCCTGACCCGGCTCGAGCTGGCCTTCGCGCTGCTCATCGCTGCCGCTTCGGGTGGGCTGGTGATCGGGCTCGGCATGGCGGAGCGGCGACGGAGCGTCGCCGTGGCCACGCTCCTCGGCGCGACCGGACGGCAGGTACGCCGCCTCGGGGCCGCCGAGCCGGCGTACGTCCTCGTCGTCGGCACCGCCTGCGGGCTCGCCTCGGGCGCGGGGCTGTCCTACCTCCTCGTGAAGGTGCTGACCGGCGTCTTCGACCCCCCGCCGGCCGCACTGGCCGCGCCCTGGGGCTACCTCGGCGGCCTGGTGGCGGCCACCGTCGCTGCCGTGGTCCTGGCCGCCCTCCTCGTCGTCGAGCGCGCCCGCGGGCAGGCCCTGTCGGCATCACGTACCGGGGGGTAGGTTCGCGGCGTGACCCAGGACACGTTCGACTACGTCATCGTCGGCGCGGGCAGCGCCGGCGCCGTGCTCGCGGCCCGGCTCAGCGAGGACCCGCAGGTCAGCGTGCTGCTGCTCGAGGCCGGTGGGGAGGCCGACGCCGACGAGGTGATGATCCCGGCGGCCTTCCCGACCATGTTCAAGACCCGCTGGGACTGGAACTACTCCACGACCGAGCAGAAGCAGCTCAACAACCGCCGGGCCTACTGGCCGCGGATGAAGGCGCTCGGTGGCTGCTCGTCGATGAACGCGATGATCTACATCCGCGGCAACCGCGCCGACTACGACTCGTGGCGCGACCACTACGGCGCCGCCGGCTGGGGCTACGACGACTGCCTGCCCTTCTTCACCAAGGCCGAGGACAACGCCCGCCTCGGCGGCCCGTTCCACGGCCAGGGCGGTCCGCTGCACGTCGAGGACCGCCGCTACACCCACGAGCTGAGCCACCTGTGGGTCGACAGCGCCGCCAGCGCGGGCCTCAAGCCCACCGACGACTTCAACGGCTCCTCGCAGGAGGGCGCCGGGCTCTACCAGGTGACCTGCAAGGGCGGCCGCCGCTGGTCCACCAACGAGGGCTACCTCCGCCCGGCCCGCGACCGGGCCAACCTGACCGTCACCACCGACGCGCTCGCGACCCGCATCGAGCTCGAGGGCGACCGGGCCACGGGGGTCCGGTTCCGCCAGGCCGGCGGGGAGCACACCGTGCGGGCCACGCGTGAGGTGCTGCTCTGCGGCGGCGCGATCAACAGCCCCCAGCTCCTGATGCTCTCCGGCATCGGTCCGGGCAGCCACCTCGCCGAGGTCGGGATCGACACCAAGGTCGACCTCGGGGGCGTCGGGTCCAACCTCCAGGACCATCCGGTCGTGCCGCTGCTCTGGTACACCCGCGGCATCACCGACCTGGCCCAGCTCAACAACGTCCGCAACTTCGTGCGCTGGAAGGCCCGGGGCACCGGCCCGCTCGCGTCCAACGTCGGTGAGGGGGGCGGGTTCTTCACCAGCCGCGACGGGCTGCCCGCACCGGACATCCAGGTGCACATCGCACCGTCCGGCTTCTACGACAACGGCTTCCACGAGCCGACCAGCCGGATGTTCACCGCCGCCGCGACCCTGGTCTCGGTGGCCAGCCGCGGCTCGATCCGGCTGCGCTCCACCGACCCGGCCTGGCACCCCGCGATCGACGCCGCCTACCTCGAGGACCAGACCGACCTCGACGCGCTGCTGGCCGGCACCCGTCGTACGTGGGAGATCACCACGCAGGGCGCGATGGCCGCCCACCTCGAGCGCGCCTGGAACCTCCCCGACGTCCCGACCGACGAGGACCTCCTCGACCACATCCGCACCTGGACGCAGACGCTCTACCACCCGGTCTCCACCTGCGCGATGGGCTCGGGCGAGGACGCGGTCGTGGACCACCGGCTCAAGGTCCGCGGCGTGGAGGGCCTGCGCGTCGTCGACGCCTCGGTCATGCCCGCCGTGCCCCGCGGCAACACCAACGCACCCACCATCATGGTCGCCGAGAAGGCGGCCGACGAGATCCGGAGCAACCGATGACGACAGTCCAGGCGCGTCCCGAGGGCGCCACCACGTTCGAGTCGCTGGACCCCACCACCGGCGACGTCGTCGCCACCCACCCGGTCCACACCGAGGCCGAGGTGCGGGCGGCCGTCGCCCGGGCGCGCGAGGCCGCCGCCTGGTGGTCCGCGCTCTCCTTCGACGACCGCGAGAAGCACCTGACCGCGTGGAAGGGCGTGGTGACCCGCCGGATCGCGCAGCTCGCCGACCTCATGCACCGTGAGACGGGCAAGCCCCACGGCGACGCGACGCTCGAGGCGGCCCTGGGCATCGACCACCTGGGCTGGGCGGCCACGCATGCCGGGAAGGTCCTCAAGCGCCGCAAGGTCTCCGCGGGTCTCGTGATGGCCAACCAGGCCGCCACCGTGGAGTACAAGCCGCTCGGCGTGATCGGCGTGATCGGGCCGTGGAACTATCCGCTCTTCACCCCGATGGGCTCCATCGCCTACGCCCTGGCCGCCGGCAACGCCGTGGTCTTCAAGCCCAGCGAGTACACCCCCGGCGTCGGCGAGTGGCTCGCCCAGACGTTCCTCGAGTCCGTCGGCCACCCCGTGCTCCAGGTCGTCACCGGCTTCGGGGACACCGGCGCGGCGCTGTGCCGCGCGGGCGTCGACAAGGTCGCCTTCACGGGCTCGACGGCCACCGGCAAGCGGGTGATGGCCGCCTGCGCCGAGACCCTGACCCCCGTCGTGATCGAGGCGGGCGGCAAGGACGCGCTCATCGTGGACGCCGACGCCGACCTCGACGCCGCCGCCGACGCGGCCCTGTGGGGCGCCTGCTCCAACGCCGGCCAGACCTGCACCGGCGTGGAGCGGGTCTACGTCCACGAGCAGGTGTACGACGACTTCCTGGCCCGGCTCCTCGACCAGGCGAAGGGCCTGCGCGCGGACGCCCAGCCCGGGTCGCAGCTCGGCCCGATCACGATGCCCAAGCAGCTCGACGTCATCCGCAGCCACATCCAGGACGCCCTCGACCGGGGCGGCCGCGCCGTGCTCGGTGGCGTCGACGCGGTCGGGGAGCGGTTCGTCCAGCCCACGATCCTCGTCGACGTGCCCGAGGACTCCCTGGCCGTGCAGGAGGAGACGTTCGGCCCGACCCTCACGGTCGCGAAGGTCCGCGACATGGAGGAGGCGATCGAGCGCACCAACGCCACCCGCTACGGCCTCGGCTCGACGGTCTTCTCCAAGGCCCGCGGCATGGAGCTTGCCTCCCGGATCCGCTCCGGGATGACCGCGATCAACGGCGTGATCACGTTCGCGGCGATCCCGAGCCTGCCCTTCGGCGGCGTCGGCGACTCCGGCTTCGGGCGCATCCACGGGGAGGACGGCCTGAAGGAGTTCACCTACCCCAAGGCGATCGCGCGGCAGCGGTTCAAGCCGGTGCTGGCCCTGACGACCTTCACCCGCACCGACAAGGCCGAGCAGCAGCTGGCCCAGCTCGTCACCATGCTCCACGGCCGGGGGACCACGATCCCCAAGGCGCCGCGTGCCACGACCGGCGGCGTCAACCGGCGGCGACGTACGCGGTGAGGTGGGCTGGCGCCCGGGGCCTCAGCGCAGGGAGTACGTCGCCAGCGAGACGCCGACGTAGTGCGTCACGAAGGCGACGATCGTGAAGCTGTGGAAGACCTCGTGGAAGCCGAACCAGCGCGGCCACGGGTTGGGCCGCTTGAAGCCGTAGACCACGCCGCCCAGCGTGTAGAGCGCGCCGCCGGCGGCGATCAGGACGAGCACGGCGGTGGCCATGCCGGTGCCGAGCCGCTCGGTCGCGCCGTGGGCGAAGCCGGGCAGGAAGAACACCGCGGCCCAGCCCATCGAGATGTAGATCGGCACGTAGAGCCAGCGCGGCGCATCGGTCCAGAAGACCCGGAACAGCACGCCCAGGACCGCGCAGGTCCACACGGTCGACAGCAGCAGCACCCGCTGGCCGCCCTCGAGCAGCATCAGGCTGAAGGGCGTGTAGGAGCCCGCGATCAGCAGGAAGATGTTGGCGTGGTCGAAGCGCCGCAGGAACGCCCAGACGCGCGGTGACCACGTGCCGCGGTGGTAGACCGCCGAGACGGTGAAGAGCACCAGCGCGCTGGCGCTGAAGATCGTCGAGCCCCACCGGGTCTGCGAGTCGGGGGACAGGGCGATCAGCACGATGCCGGCCGCCAGGGTCAGCGGCGCGGTCGCGGCGTGGATCCAGCCGCGGAGCTTCGGCTTCACCTCGGCGACGTGCCTCTCGACGCTGTCGGCGAGGTCGTCGAGGCGGTGTCGAACGAGGTCACTCATGACTCGACCGTACCGGGGCCGCGAGAACGATCGGAATCGAAAGCGGCCCACGTCACCCCTCACGTGGACGATGCGCGACCCGCGGCCGCCGGTAGCATCGGGAGCGTGGCGGACTGGAAGCGCGGGCTCAGGCGGGTGCTCTACCCGGCGTACGAGGCACGGATGCTGCGACGGATGCCGACCGACCAGCTGCCCAAGCACGTCGGGGTGATGCTCGACGGCAACCGCCGCTGGGCCCGGGCCGTCGGCGCCGACACCGCGCACGGCCACCGCGCCGGCGCCGCCAACATCGAGCCGCTCCTCGGTTGGTGCGAGGAGGTCGGGATCGAGCACGTCACGCTGTGGCTGCTCTCGACCGACAACCTCAACCGGCCGCCCGCCGAGCTGCACCCTCTCCTCCAGATCATCGAGGAGGCCGTCGACTCCTTGGCCGACGAGAAGCGCTGGCGGCTGCACCCCGTGGGCGCCCTCGACCTGCTGCCGGCCCGCACCGCCGAGCGGCTCAAGGCCGCCGAGGAGGCGACCCGCGACGTCGACGGCATCCTGGTCAACATCGCCGTCGGGTACGGCGGGCGCCGCGAGATCGCCGACGCCGTGCGCTCGCTGCTGCAGGAGCAGGCCGACAAGGGCATGACGCTGGAGGAGCTGGCCGAGGTCATCGACGTCGACCACATCGCCCAGCACCTCTACACCAAGGGCCAGCCCGACCCCGACCTCGTGATCCGGACCTCCGGCGAGCAGCGGCTCGGGGGCTTCCTGCTGTGGCAGTCCACGCACAGCGAGTTCTACTTCTGCGAGGCCTACTGGCCCGACTTCCGGCGCGTCGACTTCCTCCGCGCCATCCGGGCCTACGCCCAGCGCGAGCGCCGGTATGGTTCCTGAGCTTGTCGCAGGGCGGCGCGTGAGCGGCCCGCCACACGACGTTCACCCCGCGTTCTGGCGTGTCGTGCACGCAACGGCCGATGGCGGCGTACTTTTTCGGTAACGGCCAGTGGGGAAGCTGACCGTATCGGGAGGCCCGCTCGTGAGCATTCACGACTGCACAGCTCGGCAGGAAGATCCCTGCCGAGCGTTCGGAGGCCGGCGCTCCGGCTTTCGGGTCCCGTCCCGGTCCACCTGCGTGAACTAGGGCCGGGCGAGAGTGCGCGCGCGGCCTGCTGAGGGGTGACCATCGTGCCGACTCCGGCCAAGAAGAACCAGAAGCGTTCCGCTCCCACCTCCGTCCGCACCTACGTCCTCGACACGAGCGTGCTGCTGGCCGATCCCGGCGCCCTGCGTCGGTTCGCCGAGCACGAGGTGGTCCTCCCGGTGGTGGTCATCACCGAGCTCGAGGGCAAGCGGCACCACCCGGAGCTGGGGTTCTTCGCCCGCACCGCCCTGCGCAGCCTCGACGAGCTGCGGATCCTCCACGGACGTCTCGACGAGCCCGTGCCGGTGGGGGAGGAGGGTGGCACGCTCCGCGTCGAGCTCAACCACACCGACCCCGAGTCGCTGCCGTCCGGCTTCCGGCTGGGCGACAACGACACGCGGATCCTCGCCGTGGCCCGCAACCTCGCCAACGAGGGCTTCGACGTCACCCTGGTCTCCAAGGACCTCCCCCTGCGGATCAAGGCCTCGGCCGTCGGCCTCGACGCCGAGGAGTACCGCGCCGAGGCGGTCAGCGACTCCGACACCGGCTACTCCGGCATGGCGGAGGTGGAGGTCGGCGCCGCCGAGCTCGACGAGCTGTACGACGACGGCGTGATCGACCTGGAGGAGGCACGCTCGATGCCCTGCCACCAGGGGCTCGTGCTGCTCTCGGACCGCGGCACCGCCCTGGCCCGGGTGGGTGCCGACAAGCAGGTCCACCTGGTCCGCGGCGACCGGGAGGCCTTCGGCATCCACGGCCGCTCGGCCGAGCAGCGGATCGCGCTGGAGATGCTGCTCGACCCGGAGGTCGGCATCGTCTCGCTCGGCGGCCGGGCCGGCACCGGCAAGTCGGCGATGGCCCTGTGTGCGGGCCTCGAGGCCGTGATGGAGCGCCGCCAGCACAAGAAGGTCGTCGTCTTCCGCCCGCTCTTCGCCGTCGGCGGCCAGGAGCTCGGCTACCTGCCCGGCTCGGAGTCGGAGAAGATGTCGCCCTGGGGCCAGGCGGTCTTCGACACCCTCGGCGCGATGACGTCCAAGGAGGTCATCGACGAGATCCTGGACCGCGGGATGCTCGAGGTGCTGCCGCTGACCCACATCCGGGGCCGGTCGCTGCACGACGCCTTCGTGATCGTCGACGAGGCGCAGTCCCTGGAGCGCAACGTGCTGCTCACGGTGCTCTCGCGGATCGGCGCCAACTCCAAGGTGGTGCTCACCCATGACGTCGCCCAGCGCGACAACCTGCGGGTGGGCCGCCACGACGGCGTGGTCGCGGTGATCGAGAAGCTCAAGGGCCACCCGCTCTTCGCCCACGTCACCCTGACCCGCTCCGAGCGCTCCCCGATCGCGGCCCTGGTCACCGAGATGCTGGAGAGCGTCAACATGTAGCCCACCCGGCTCAGCCAGCGTCGAACCCAGCGTTCACCCCGCGCCGGCCCCGCGACACTCCCGGGAGTCCACTCGACATCCCGGGAGTACGTCAGCGGGGCCGGTGTGCGTCCTGTGACAGGTGTGACCAATGGTGCTGATGTGACGTAATGCCCGCCACTTTCTGTGCGGTTCGGTTTGCATGGCCCCCTGGGCTCATGCAAGGTGGCCCGTGATCGTTTCGTGACCTCATGGGTGTCCAGCCCGGTTGCAGTGATCAAGCCCGAGTTGTCTACCCCCCGTGAGTTCCTCTGTGTCGAAGCACGTCAAGTACGTCCCTAAGCACCGCAACACGCCCTCGAGCAACGTCGCGAAGAACGCCCAGAAGATGGTCGTCCGCAACACCGTGATGCTCTCCTCGGTGGCCGTTGCGGCGACGGGCGTCACCGTCTCGGGCGGGATGCTCAGCGCCCCGGCGAGCGTGTCGACCGCCGCGGCGTCGTTCGGCTCGAGCGTCACCTCCCCGCTCGGCGACAAGCACGTCGCCGACCGCTCGGCGGTCACCTCCCGGTCCGAGGACCGTCGCGACGCCGCCGACCCGGCCAAGGAGGCCGCGCTCGCGCAGGCCGACGGGTCCGACAGCAAGGCGATCACCCGCACCGAGGACGTCTCCGGCGACCCGCGCGAGATCGCCAAGGCGCTGCTCTCGGAGTTCGGCTTCGGCCAGGACCAGTTCCCCTGCCTCGACTCGCTCTACACCGGCGAGAGCGGCTGGCGCGTGGACGCCGACAACCCGACCTCCTCGGCCTACGGCATCCCGCAGGCACTGCCGGGCTCCAAGATGGCCTCGGCCGGTGCCGACTGGGCGACCAACCCCGAGACGCAGATCCGCTGGGGCCTGGGCTACATCCAGGACCGCTACGGCTCGCCCTGTGGCGCGCTGAGCTTCAAGTCCGGCCACGGCTGGTACTGACCACTGGTCCTGACCAGTGAGGGCGCTCCGTCCTCCCCGTAGCCCGAACGGGCCACTCCGCGTAGTCCCTCCGGGTGCTGGTCGCCGAGACGACCACCCCGACCTCATGTGCCGAACGGGCCGCTCGGTCCCCGAAGGCCTTCCTTCCCCCTCGCCTCCGGATCATCGTCGTGGGTGACGCGGGTCGGTCTCGACCCCCGTCTGGTCCAAGGGGGGAACCATGTCCGACCTTCGCATGCGCGCCTGGACGCGCCCGGTCGCCGTGCTGGCGGCCGCTGTGCTGCTGGTGGTGGGCTCGGGGCTGCTCGACCAGCCCGTTGCCGCCAAGCCGCCGGGCCGGCCCGGCAAGGTCTCGGGACTCACGATGTCGGTGACCAAGCCGACCTCGGCCTACCGGCTCACCACGGCCTGGAACGCGGCGAAGAACGCCACGTCCTACCGGGTCTCGGTGACCAACACGTCGGGCGTCGTGCTCGACCGCGACACCGTCTCCTCGCCCGCCTGGGTGGCGACGGTGACGGCGCCGTCCAACGCGACGGTCCGGCTGACCGTCACGGCGTACAACCTCAAGCGCAAGGGCTCCTCGGCGTCGATGACCACGGTGCTGCCCGACCTGACGGCGCCCACCGGGTCCTTCGACGTCAGCAGGTCCGGGGCGGTCGCCACCGTCACCCAGACCGCGCTCGCCGACGACGTGTCGCCGGCCGCGAAGATCTCCCGGGTCGTCAACTGGGCCGACGGCTCCGGGCCGCAGGCCTGGGCGTCGGGCCTGACGACGAACCACACCTACTCCGGCACGGGCCTGTGGCGCCCGACCGTCACCCTGACCGACGAGCACGGCAACGTCGCGGTCGTGCAGCTCGCCGCCGTCGTGGTCGGGGACACCACGGCGCCGACGGGGGCCTTCGCGGCCGGTCCGTCCGCGGCCTGGGCGTCCTGGTCGAAGGTGAGCCTGACCCAGACGGCGCTGCACGACGACTTCAGCGACGCGGCGAACGTCGCCCGCACGGTCTCGTGGGGTGACGGCACCGCCGACACCGTCTGGACCGGCGACGCCGCGCTCCAGCACGTGTACGCCGCCGCGGGCACCTACACGCCGAGCGTCACCCTGGTCGACGAGGCCGGCAACAGCGCCGTCGTCGCCGCGGCATCGGCCGTCACGGTCACCCGGGACACGACCGCACCGAAGGTCACCCTGGGCCTGCCGAAGTACAGCCGGAGCTCCGCGACGAGCTGGCGCACCCTGCGGGGCCGCGCCACCGACGCCGGCACCGGCGTGAAGTGGGTGCGGGTCCGGGCCGTGGAGAAGCGCGGCCTCCGCTGGTACGCCTACCGGCCCGTCACGGGCACCTGGACCCGCTGCGCCACCCGGGCCGCGGCCTGGCGCACGGCCGGCGGCATGCGGCTCACCACGACCGCCGGCGCCTGGCACGTGACGCTGAAGCACCTGACACGGGGCGTCCTGCTGCACCGCGTCACCGGGCGGGACAACGTCGACAACGTGTCCCGGCCCCTGACCCACCGGGCGCGGCTCACGCGCCGCTGAGGGGAGCAGCCGCCGGGCACGGCACGATCAACTGACCGCAAACAGCGTGACGTGCCCGGCGTACTCCTTGCTCCCCTCGAAGTGCGGCAGCCGCCAGGCGAACCCGTCCTGCATCGAGGCGAGGTAGGCCTCCGCGGCCGCGTGGTCGGGGAAGACGGCGCGGGTCGCGAACTCCTCGCGCGTGACCCGGTCGAAGTGACGGCGGAGCGACTGCTCGCCGTTCTCGCTGCTGAACTGCGTGACCATCGCCTCGCCGCCGGCCTCGCGGCGCAGGCCGGCGGTGTGCTCGTCGCCGTTGGTGACCGCGACGAAGAGGCCGCCCGGCCGCAGCACGCGGCGGACCTCCGCGAGGCCCCGGTCGAGGTCGGGCACGTGGTAGAGCATCCACATGGCCGCGACCACGTCGAAGCTGTCGTCGGGGAAGGGCAGGTCCTGCAGGTCGGCCACCCGGGCCTCGACGCCGCGGGCCGACGTGAGCTCCACGAAACGCTCGGACTGGTCGGTGGCGACGATCTCGGCGTCCGGGTTCTCCGCGGCCAGCCGCTCGGCGAAGGCGCCGGTGCCGCACCCGACCTCGAGGACACGGCGGGGCCGGGCCTCGGCGATCGTGCGGGCCGCCTCGGTGGCCGGGTCACGGCCGTCCACGGTGGGCTGCCACACGGAGCGCCGCGTCGTCAGGTTGCCCTCGCGGGCGTACTGCGCGCGGACGGACTCCTGGGTGTTCATGTGGGTCACGGGTGGGTCATGTCCTTCACGTCGAGTGCCTGGTCGAGCTCGTCCTCGGTGAGCTCGCCGCGCTCGACGAAGCCCATCGCGAGGACGGTCTCGCGGATGGTGGTGCCGTCGGCCATCGCCCGCTTGGCGACCCGGGCGGCGTTCTCGTAGCCGATGTGCCTGTTCAACGGGGTGACGACCGACGGCGAGGACTCGGCATACTGCCGCATCCGCTCGACGTCGGCGGTGATGCCGTCGACGCAGCGTGTCGCCAGCAGCGTCGTGGAGGTCGTGAGCAGCCGGATCGACTCGAGCACGTTGCGCGCCATCACCGGCATCATCACGTTGAGCTCGAAGTTGCCGCTCGCGCCCGCCACGGTGACCGTCGTGTCGTTGCCGATCACCTGGGCGCAGACCATCAGCGTCGCCTCGGGCAGGACGGGGTTGACCTTGCCGGGCATGATGCTCGACCCGGGCTGGAGGTCGGGCAGGTGGATCTCGGCCAGGCCGGTGGTCGGGCCGCTCGACATCCAGCGCAGGTCGTTGCAGATCTTGGTCAGGCCGACCGCGATGGTGCGCAGCACCCCGCTGAGCTCGACCAGCGAGTCGCGGGTGCCCTGGGCCTCGAAGTGGTCGCGGGCCTCGGTGAAGGGCTGCCCGGTCGTCTCGGCGAGTACGGCGATGACGCGCTGCGCGAAGCCGGGTGGCGTGTTGATGCCGGTGCCGACCGCGGTGCCGCCCAGCGGCAGCTCGCGGACGCGGGGGAGGACCGACTCGAGCCGCTCCCCGGCGTACCGCATCGTGGCGGCGTAGCCGCCGAGCTCCTGGCCCAGCATCACCGGGGTGGCGTCCATCAGGTGTGTGCGGCCGGACTTCACGACGTCGGCGAACTCCGTCGCCTTGGCCGCGAGGCTGCGCTCCAGCGTCGCCAGCGCCGGGAGGAGCTCCTCCACCACCGCGAGCGTCGCCGCCACGTGGACCGACGTCGGGAAGGTGTCGTTGCTCGACTGGCTCGCGTTGACGTGGTCGTTGGGGTGGACGTCGTGGCCCTCCCGCTTCGCGAGGCTCGCGATCACCTCGTTGGCGTTCATGTTGGAGCTGGTGCCGGAGCCGGTCTGGAACACGTCGATGGGGAACTGGTCGTCCTCGCGCCCCTGGGCCACCAGCTCGGCCGCCGCGGCGATCGGGTCCGCGACCTCCGCCGGCAGCACCCCGAGCTCCTTGTTGGCCAGCGCGGCAGCGTGCTTCACCCGCGCGAGCGCGTGGATGAGGGCCGGCTCGATGGGAGTCCCGCTGATCGGGAAGTTCTCCACCGCCCGCTGGGTCTGGGCCCGCCACAGGGCGTCGGCCGGGACCCGGACCTCGCCCATGCTGTCGTGCTCGGTGCGGTAGTCGCTCATGGGCACGACGCTACTAGCGTGGCCCCGTGACTCAGTGGTTCACGGACCTCAGCCCGATCGGTGCCGTCCTGCTCGTCCTCGGCGTGCTGCTGGGCGGCTCGGTGCTCGCCGCACTGGTGGGCGCCCTCCTGCTCCGGATGGGCATGCAGCGGCCGTCGTTCGTCGAGTGGGCCGGCAGCCACTCGCTGCGGCTGCTCACGGTCCTCAAGCGGCCGCTCACGATCGTGGTGCTCGACGAGGTGGCGGCGGTCATCCAGACCGGGCACTACACGAAGAACATCTCCGACGCGATCCGCGAGAACCACGACGAGCTCAAGGACCTCGTCGCCGAGAAGCTCCGCGACGACCCCAACGCCCGGCTCGTCAGCAAGCTCCCGGGCTACGAGGCGCTGGTCTCGGAGGTCACCGACACCGTGATGCGCGTGCTCATCGAGATGCTCGCGGACCCGCGCATGGACGAGCTCGTCTCCGACGCGCTGCGCAACAACCTCGAGCAGATCCGGCGGGCCGTGCGCGAGCGCGCGCACGAGGAGGTCGGCCCTCCGGCGCCGCCCGACCCGATCCCGGCGAGCGCCCCGGGCTCCGACTGAGGCGCGTCAGCCCTTCGCGGTGTGCAGCCAGTACTGCTCGTCGCGCTCCTGCAGCAGGACGTCGTACGACGTGGTGTCGGCGTTGCCGAAGACCTCACGCAGCGCGGCCTCGAGCTCGTCCGACCGGTCCGCCGACCAGATGACCAGCACGCCACCCGGCCGCAGCACGCGGCGCACGTGCTCCAGGAACGGGGCGCGGTAGACCGCCGCGTTGCTGTCGTGGACCAGGTAGCCCGGACCGTTGTCGACGTCGAGCAGCACCAGGTCGTAGCTGTCGTCGGGAGCCTCCGCGATCGCCGCCGCCACGTCCGCGACCACCAGCACGACCCGCTGGTCGGCCAGCAGCGTGGGGCCGTGGGGGACCGTGCCGTCACGCATCCAGTCGACGAGCGACTGCTCGATCTCCACGACCGCGCACTTCTCCACGCGGGAGTCGGCCAGCACCTCGTGCATCGTGTAGCCGAGCCCCAGCCCGCCCACCACGACGGCCCGCGGGTCCTCGACCAGCGCCAGCGCCGCCGTCGCCAGCGCCCGCTCGCTGCTCGTCTCGACGGTGTCCATCACGAAGATGCCGTTGGCGCGCAGCTCCAGCGAGGTCGGGGCGCCCTCCTCGCGGCGCTCGCGGAGCACCAGCTCGCCACGCTCGGACTCGGCACGGGCGATCTCGACGTACTCCATGCCCCCATCCTCGCCGAGAGGGCACTCCCGGGCAGTCAGGGGCCCTCTCGCGCCTACTCGGCCGAGCGGACCCTTATCCCCGAGATGGGGATGTTGACGGCGCCGGAGGGGTCGGTGAAGAAGTCGTTGCCCTTGTCGTCGACGACGATGAAGGCGGGGAAGTCCTCGACCTCGATCTTCCAGACGGCCTCCATGCCGAGCTCCTCGTACTCGAGGACCGACACGGACTTGATGCAGTCCTGGGCCAGGCGGGCCGCCGGGCCGCCGATCGACCCGAGGTAGAAGCCGCCGTGCGTGTGGCACGCCTCGGTGACCTGCTTGGAGCGGTTGCCCTTGGCCAGCATCACCATCGAGCCGCCCGCGGCCTGGAACTGCTCGACGTAGGAGTCCATCCGGCCGGCGGTGGTCGGGCCGAACGAGCCGGACGCGTGGCCCTCGGGTGTCTTGGCCGGGCCGGCGTAGTAGACCGGGTGGTCCTTGAGGTACTGCGGCATGTCCTCGCCGGCGTCGAGGCGCTCCTTGATCTTGGCGTGGGCGATGTCGCGGGCCACGACGAGCGGGCCGGTCAGCGAGAGCCGGGTCTTCACGGGGTGCTGCGAGAGCGTCGCCAGGATCTCCGACATCGGCTGGGTGAGGTCGATCTTCACGACCTCCCCGGCCGCGATCTCGTCGGAGACGCCGGCGTCGGGCATGTAGTGCGCCGGGTCGGTCTCGAGCTGCTCGAGGAAGACGCCCTCGGCGGTGATCTTGCCCAGCGCCTGGCGGTCGGCCGAGCACGACACCGCGATCGCGACCGGGCACGAGGCGCCGTGGCGGGGCAGCCGGACGACGCGGACGTCGTGGCAGAAGTACTTCCCGCCGAACTGAGCGCCGATCCCGAAGGACTGCGTGAGCTCGAAGACCTTCTCCTCCAGCTCGAGGTCGCGGAAGCCGTGGGCCGACATCGACCCCTCGGTCGGCAGGTTGTCGAGGTAGTGCGCCGAGGCGTACTTCGCGGTCTTGAGCGCGAACTCCGCCGACGTGCCGCCGATGACGACCGCGAGGTGGTACGGCGGGCAGGCCGCCGTGCCGAGCGAGCGGATCTTCTCGTCGAGGAACGTCAGCATCCGCTCGGGGTTCAGGACGGCCTTGGTCTCCTGGTAGAGGAACGACTTGTTGGCCGAGCCGCCGCCCTTCGCCATGAACAGGAACTTGTACTCGGGCTTCCCGTCCTTGGACGGGGTCGAGTAGAGCTCGATCTGCGCCGGCAGGTTGGTGCCGGTGTTCTTCTCCTCGTACGTCGTGAGCGGGGCGAGCTGGGAGTAGCGCAGGTTGAGCTTCGTGTAGGCGTCGTAGACGCCGCGGCTGATCGCCTCGCCGTCGTCGGCGCCGGTGAGCACGCCCTCGGACTTCTTGCCCATCACGATCGCGGTGCCCGTGTCCTGGCACATCGGCAGCACGCCGCCGGCGGAGATGTTGACGTTCTTCAGCAGGTCGAGCGCGACGAACCGGTCGTTGCCCGAGGCCTCGGGGTCGTCGATGATCTTGCGCAGCTGGGCGAGGTGGGCCGGCCGCAGGTAGTGGCTGATGTCGTGCATCGCCTCGGCGGTCAGCCGCTGGATCGCCTCGGGCGAGACCTGGAGGAAGGTCTGCCCGTTGGCCTCGAACGTGGAGACCCCTTCGGTGGTCACGAGCCGGTAGGGCGTGTCGTCCTTGCCGGTCGGGAGGAGGTCGGAGTAGCGGAACTCGGGCTCAGTGCTCACGGAACGTCAGGTTAGTCCAGCCTGCGGACGGCTCCGCCTGCGGTCTTGCCGGGCGGTCCCCGCGGGCTGCTAGGTTCGGCGCCGTCCACCACGGGAGCTCGCGGCAGCGAGCTGAGAGGGAGCTGTTCCGCTCCGACCGTCGAACCTGATCCGGGTCATGCCGGCGAAGGAAGCGAGGAGCGTTCCGTGCTGTTGCCACGCCTTTTCTGTCTCGTCGACGCCACCGACGACCTGTCCCTGCTGCCGGCCCTCGCATCGGCCGGCGTCGGGGGATTCCAGGTCCGTGCCAAGGCGGTCGACGACCGTGCCCTGCTGGCCCTGACCCGTGCGGTCCGCTCCGCGGTCGAGGAGTACGGCGCCCTCGTCGTCGTGGACGACCGGGTCGACGTGGCTCTGGCCGCGGGGGCCGCGGGGGTGCACCTCGGTGCGACGGACCTGCCGGTGGCCGACGCGCGCCGGATCGCACCGGGACTGGTCGTCGGCGCCACCTGCAGGTCCCGCGCGGAGGTCGTGGCCGCCCGCGAGCAGGGGGCGGACTATGCCGGCTTCGGTCCCGTCTTCGCGACCACCTCGAAGGTGGGCCTGCCGGACCCCCTGGGCGTGGCCGCGGTCGCCGCGGCCGCGGGCGTGCTGCCGCTGGTCGCGATCGGGGGCATCGACGCGGCCGGGGCCGCGCTGGTGCGTGCGGCCGGGGCGCACGGGGTCGCCGTGATCGGTTCGATCTGGCGGCCGCCCGACCCGGTCGCAGCCGCGAAGGAGCTCCTGACAGCGGTCGCCTGATGCGCGTCCGGGTCCTCGGGGCCGGGATCGTCGGCCTGGCCTGCGCCGAGGAGCTGCTCGTCCGGGGCCACGAGGTCGAGGTGGTCGACCCCGCGCCGGGGCGGGGTGCCAGCCATGCCGCGGCGGGGATGCTCAGCCCCTCGAGCGAGGTGTGGCACGGCGAGGAGGAGATCCTCCGCCTCGGGATGGCAAGCCTCGCGCTGTGGCCGGGCTGGGCCGGACGCCTCGGCGTACCGCTCACGACGACGGGCACGTTGCTGGTGGGACGCGACGCCGGTGACCTCCAGGACGTCGAGCGGCAGGTGGCGTTGCTGGCGTCGCACGGTGTGCGCGGCGAGCCGCTGTCCGCGGCCGACGTACGCCGCCTCGAGCCGACCCTGTCCGCCCGCGTCGCCGGCGGAGCGCTGCTGCCCGGTGACCACAGCGTCGACCCGCGGGCCGTGGTCGCGGCGCTGCTGGCCCGGGTGCCCGTCCGTCCGGAGGTCGACGCCACGACCCCCGACGTCACGGTGGTGGCCACCGGCGCCCGGCTGCCCGCACCCTGGACTCACCTCGTGCACGGCGTCCGCGGCGAGATCGTGCGGGCCCGCACCGACGACCCGCCCCAGCGGACGGTGCGCGGCTGGGTGCACGGTGTCCCGGTCTACGTCGTGCCACGCCCCGACGGCGAGGTCGTGATCGGGGCGACGTCGGAGGAGCACGACGCGCCCCCGGTCGCGACCCTGGGCGGGGTCGCCCGGCTGCTCGAGGCGGCCCGCGAGCTGGTGCCGGGCCTGGACCGGGCCGAGCTGATCGAGGTCCTGGCCCGGGACCGGCCGGCCACCGCCGACCACCTGCCCCTCGTCGGCCCCACCCACGACCCCGCCGTCGTGCTCGCGGCCGGCCACTTCCGGCACGGCGTGCTGCTCGCGCCCCTGACCGCCCGACTCGTCGCCGACCACCTCGACTGCGGCGCCGTCCACCCCACGCTCGACCCGCGCCGCGTCCTGCCCGTCCCCTCCGAAGGAGCACCCGCGTGAACATCATCCGCAACGGCCAGCCGGCCGTCGTCGCCGACGGGAGCACCGTCGCCGACCTCGTCCGGGGGCGGCGCGGTATCGCCGTCGCCCTCAACGGCGAGGTGGTGCCACGCGACCGGCACCCCGCGACCGCTCTCCACGAGGGCGACGTCGTCGAGGTCGTCACGGCGGTGCAGGGCGGATGAACACCCTCACCATCGCCGGCGTCCCGCTCACCTCGCGCCTCTTCCTCGGCACCGGCGGCCTGCCCCGCCCGGCGCTGCTGGAGCCGCTCCTGGCCGCCGCGCGGCCCGGCCTGGTCACCGTCTCGGTCCGCCGTACGTCGGCGACCCGCGACGGCGGCCTGCTCGACACCCTCACTCGGGCGGGGGTGCGGTTGCTGCCCAACACCGCCGGCTGCCTCAGCGCCCGCGAGGCCGTGCTGACCGCCCGCCTGGCCCGTGAGGCGCTCGGCACGGACTGGGTCAAGCTCGAGGTGATCGGCGACGAGCGCAGCCTGCTGCCCGACGCGGTCGAGCTGCTCGACGCGGCGGCCACGCTGGTCCGCGACGGGTTCACGGTGCTGCCCTACACGACCGACGACCCGGTGCTCGCCCGCCGTCTCGAGGACGCGGGCTGTGCCGCGGTGATGCCGCTCGGTGCCCCGATCGGTTCGGGGCTCGGCATCCTCAACCCGCACGCGATCGAGGCGGTGGCCGCAGCCGTCGGCGTCCCCGTCGTGCTGGATGCCGGGGTCGGCACCGCCAGCGACGCCGCCCTGGCCATGGAGCTCGGCTGCGCCGCGGTGCTCGCCGCCAGCGCGATCACCCGCGCCGACGACCCGGTCGCCATGGGCCGCGCCCTCGCCCTGGCCGTCGAGGCCGGGCACGCCGCCCGCGCAGCCGGCCGGATCCCGAAGCGGCCCACTGCCCGGGCCTCCAGCCCCGCCCGGGAGACCGCATGAGGACGCGCCTCCTCCTGCTCACCGATCGCGCCCAGCTCAGCAAGGGCCGGTCCCTGTCGCGCACGGTCGCGGAGTGCGTCGACGCCGGGCTCGAGGCCGTGGTCGTCCGCGAGCACGACCTCGCCCCCCGCGACCGGCGGGCCCTCCTCGACCGGCTCGCCGAGCTCGCCGGCCTCACCGTCATCTCCTCGCGGATCGCCGACCCTGCCGCCCACGGGCTCCATCTCGCGGCGCACCAGGAACGCGTGGACGGCTGGCACGGCCGGTCCTGCCATTCCGCCGACGACGTACGACGTGCCGTCGCTGACGGCGCGTCCTGGGCGACCCTGTCGCCGTACGCCGCCACCGCCAGCAAGCCCGGCCACGGACCACCGCTCCCTCACGACGCCTTCGCGCGGGACGCCGGCATCCCCGTCTTCGCCCTCGGCGGCATCGATCCCGGCAACGCCCGGGCGGCCGTCGAGGCCGGCGCCCACGGGGTCGCGGTCATGGGCGCCGTCATGCGCGCCGCTGAGCCCGCGCACGTCGTGGCACGCCTGCTCGCGGAGCTCCGATGACGCCCGCCGTCGCGCTGACCGTTGCCGGCACCGACTCCGGGGGAGCGGCCGGGATCGCGGCCGACCTTGCGACGTTCGCGGCCCTCGGGGTGCACGGCGCCTGCGTGGTCACCGCCGTCACCGCCCAGGACACCACCGGCATCCGTGACGTGCACCCGGTGCCGCTGGCCAGCGTCGAGTCCCAGCTCGACGCCGTCCTCGACGACCTCCCTGTGGCGGCCGTCAAGACCGGCATGCTCGGCACGCCCGAGGTCGTCGAGCTCCTGGCCCGCCGGCTCGCCGGACGCCCCCTCGTCGTCGATCCCGTGCTGGTCGCCACCAGCGGCGTCGTGCTCGGCGACGAGCACGTCGTGGCCGCCTACCGGGCCCACCTCCTCCCCGCCGCCACCGTCATCACCCCCAACGCCCACGAGGCCGCGATCCTGCTCGGCCGGGCCACCGACCCCGCGACCGCCGCGGCCGCCCTCGCCGACACCGGCCCGGCCGTCGTCCTCACCGGCGGCGGCACCCGCGACACCTGCACCGACTGGCTCGCCCTGCCCGGCCAGCGCCCGGTCGCCCGCACCCACCGATCCGTCCCCACCACCAACGACCACGGCACCGGCTGCACCTTCAGCGCCGCCCTCGCCGCCCACCTCGCGCGCGGCGCCGACCTCGACGCCGCCGTCCACCACGCCGGGCTGTTCACCGTCCGGCAGCTCGACACCAGCAGGCGCTGGACCCTCGGCCGCGGCCGCGGACCCGTCGCCCACACCACCACCCACAACCCAGCAGGAGAGCCGACATGACCGTCCACCCCGCCCACACCCGTGTCCTCGTCGACCACGGCCACATCCAGGTCCCGGTCACCCGGGTCGCGTTGACCAACGGCGAGACCTTCGACCGCTACTGCACCGCCGGCCCCGGCAGCGACCCCGAGGTCGGCCTCCCGCCGCTGCGCGCGGCCTGGATCGAGGCCCGCGGCGACACCACCACCTACACCGGCCGCGAGGCCCAGCTGCACGACAACGGCCGCTCCGCCGTACGCCGCGGCGCAGCCCGCGAGGAGTGGCGCGGCACCCGCACCCCACCGCGCCGGGCCGTCGACGGCGCCACCGTCACCCAGATGCACTACGCCCGCGCCGGGATCACCACCGCCGAGATGCAGTACGTCGCCCGCCGCGAGGGCTGCGACGTCGAGCTGGTCCGCTCCGAGGTGGCCGCCGGCCGCGCGATCATCCCCGCCAACGTCAACCACCCCGAGGCCGAGCCGATGGTCATCGGCAAGGCGTTCCTGGTGAAGATCAACGCCAACATCGGCAACTCCGCCGTCACCAGCTCCATCGCCGAGGAGGTCGACAAGCTGACCTGGGCGGTGACCTGGGGAGCCGACACCGTCATGGACCTCTCCACCGGCGACGACATCCACACCACCCGCGAGTGGATCCTGCGCAACAGCCCGGTCCCGATCGGCACCGTCCCGATCTACCAGGCCCTGGAGAAGGTCGACGGCGAGGCCGACAAGCTCACTTGGGAGGTCTTCCGCGACACCGTCATCGAGCAGTGCGAGCAGGGCGTCGACTACATGACGATCCACGCCGGCGTGCTGCTGCGCCACGTGCCGCTCACCGCCGAGCGGGTCACCGGCATCGTCTCGCGCGGCGGCTCGATCATGGCCGGCTGGTGCCTGGCCCACCACGAGGAGAACTTCCTCTACACCCACTTCGACGAGCTCTGCGAGATCTTCGCGGCCTACGACGTCTCCTTCAGCCTCGGCGACGGCCTCCGGCCCGGCACGTGGCCGACGCCAACGACGCCGCCCAGCTCGCCGAGCTCCGCACGCTGGCCGAGCTGACCGAGCGGGCCTGGGCCCACGACGTCCAGGTCATGGTCGAGGGCCCCGGACACGTGCCGCTGCACCTGGTCGAGGAGAACGTCCGCCTCCAGCAGGACTGGTGCCACGGCGCGCCGTTCTACACCCTCGGCCCGCTCGCCACCGACATCGCGCCCGGCTACGACCACATCACCAGCGCCATCGGCGCGGCCACGATCGCGATGCACGGCACCGCGATGCTCTGCTACGTCACCCCCAAGGAGCACCTCGGCCTCCCCGACCGCGACGACGTCAAGACCGGCGTCATCACCTACAAGCTCGCCGCGCACGCCGCCGACGTCGCCAAGGGACACCCGGGTGCCCGCGACTGGGACGACGCGCTGTCCAAGGCACGCTTCGAGTTCCGCTGGCACGACCAGTTCGCGCTGTCCCTCGACCCCCAGACCGCACAGTCCTTCCACGACGAGACCCTGCCCGCGGAAGGCGCCAAGACCGCGCACTTCTGCTCGATGTGCGGCCCGAAGTTCTGTTCGATGCGGATCAGCCAGGACGTGCGGGAACGGTTCGCGGAGAAGTCGGCGGAGTTCCTCCAGCTCGGCGGCACCGTCTACGTGGAGGAGCCTCTGCCCGCGAACTAGGCTGGCCGGCATGGCAGGAGAGCTCGATCCGGCGCGCATGCGGATCTCCGACGCGGAGCGACACCAGGTCGCGGAGGTGCTGCGGCAGGCGGCCGGTGACGGGCGGATCGACCTCGACGAGCTCGACCAGCGCCTGGAGGCGACGTACGCCGCGAAGACCTACGCCGACCTCGTGCCGATCACGTTCGACCTGCCCGCCCACCAGGACGGCCCGCAGGTCGCGCCGCGGTCGACGGTTCCCTCACCGGTGGTGGTCGGGCCGGTCCAGGAGCGCCACCTCGCGATCATGAGCGGCGTGGACCGCAAGGGCGTCTGGGTGGTGCCCCAGCACTTCACGGTCATCGCCCTGATGGGCGGCGCCAACCTCGACATGCGGCAGGCGAAGTTCGCGGCGTCCGAGGTCGTCGTGACCGTCAACGCCTTCATGGGCGGTGCCTCGATCCTGGTCAACCCGCACACCCACGTGATCGTGGAGGGCACCGGCATCATGGGCGGCTACACCGGTCCGTCCGGACTCGTCGCGCCCGACCTCGACGAGACCTCGCCGACCGTCCGGATCCGCGGGATCGCGGTCTGGGGTGGCGTCTCGGTCGAGCGCAAGCACCTCCCGGGCGGCTCCCGGAAGGCCCTGCGCCCCGGTCACTGACCGGTGCGCTCCACCGTCACCAGCGTGACCGTCTCCGGCATCCGCCGAGGCATCCAGAACCCGCGCGCCGCCAGCACCTGACCGCTGACCTCGACCCCCGCCGTCGGCCCCTCCTCGGGGAGCGCCGCCGACATGCTGACGTGGGGCAGCGCCACCGGGCCCTCCCACGCCAGCCGGTACGACGCCTCCGGGTCCAGCCCGGGCACGCGCACCGCGACGCCGCGGTTGTGGGTCGACTCGTCGAGCTGCACGTGGGCCACCAGCGCGGCGGAGCGGTCCGCAGCAACCACGCCGTGCAGCAGCACGGCCGGGTCGGAGGACTCCGGACGCACGACCCTGCCGGTGTGCAGCAGGGGCCGCAGGCGCTGGTGCAGGGCGATCCAGTCGGCCAGCCGGTCGAGGTCCTCCTCGGAGGCCTGCGTGAGGTCCCACTCGATGCCGAAGGCGCCGAACAGCCCGGTGGCGCACCGGAAGTCGAGGTCGAGGGTGCGGCCGGTGGTGTGCGAGACGGGGGAGGAGACGTGGGCGCCGAGGTACTCGGGGGCGACCAGCTGGGTCGACCAGCGCTGGATCTGCTGCCGGGCCAGGGCGTCGGTCATGTCGGACGTCCACACCCGTTGGACCCGCTCGAGCACGCTCAGGTCGATCCGGCCGCCGCCGGACGCGCAGGACTCCCAGGCCACCTCGGGGTGGGCCTCGGCGAGCGCGTCGAGGAGTCGGTGGAAGGCCAGGGCCTGCTCGTGGGCGGCGGGTGCCCCGCCCCGCTGACCCGTGCCGGCCTCCAGGAGGTCGCGGTTGTGGTCCCACTTCACGTAGTCGATCGGGTGGGCCGAGAGGATCGCGGACACCCGCTCGAAGAGGAAGTCGAAGACCTCGGGGCGCGTCAGGTCGAGCACCTGCTGGTAGCGGTGCTCGCGCGGGGCCCGGTGCGGCCCGGCGGACAGGATCCAGTCGGGGTGCTCGCGGAACAGGTCGGAGTCGGGGTTGACCATCTCCGGCTCGAACCACAGGCCGAACTCCATGCCCAGCTCGCGCACGTGGTCGATCAGCGGGTCGAGGCCGTCGGGCCAGACCCCGTCGTCGACCCACCAGTCGCCGAGCCCGGCGGTGTCGTCGCGGCGGTGGCGGAACCAGCCGTCGTCGAGGACGAAGCGCTCGACCCCGACCCGTGCGGCCCGGTCGGCGATGCCGCTCAGCCGGTGCAGGTCGTGGTCGAAGAAGACCGCCTCCCACACGTTGAGCACCACGGGCTGGCGGGCCGGGTGGGCGGCCAGCGACCGCTGCCAGGCATGCCAGCTGGCGGCCAGCCCGTCCAGGCCGTCGTCGGCGGCGCCGAAGAACACCCACGGCGTGGTGTAGCCCTGGCCCTCGGCCAGCACGACCTCGCCGGGCAGCAGCAGCTCCCCGCCGCCGATCGTGGTGCCGGTGGCGGCGTCGCGCTCCACGCGGAGCACGTAGTTGCCGCTCCAGGCGACGTGGCAGCCGAGCACGGAACCCTCCGGGCCGGAGAAGCCGGGGGTGCCGAGCACCACCATGGTCGCGGCGTCCAGGCCGGGCCGTCCGCCGCGACCCTCACGCAACCAGAGCCCGTCGGTCACGACGTGCCGCTGGGGGCTGCGCTCGCGCTCGTGGCGGCCGGTGAAGTCGAGCGCCTCCACGAGGTGGTCCTCGACGGGCAGGACGACCTCCAGGCCGTCCACGACGTAGGCGTCGGAGGCCGTGTTGGTCACGGTGCAGCGGCCGCGCAGGGAGCCGCCGGCGACCGACTCGAGCTCCAGCAGCACCTCCAGGCCGGCGTCCTTGTCGGCGGCGTGGACCGCGAGGACGTCGCCCACGGCCTGGACCGCGTCCGGCTCGAAGTGGGTGGTCCACGAGCGGCCCGCCGAGGAGGTGGCCGGGTCGAGACGGTGGCCGCGCAGGTGCGGACGGGTCAGGCGGCCGTGGGACTGCTCGCCGAGCAGGGGCATCCCCGGACCGTTGGGTACGACGGGGAAGCCGCCGGCACGGGCGACGCCGTCGCGGGCCGGGCCGGTCCACAGCACGTGGGGCATCCCGCCGGCGGTCGTGTCGATCTCGACGCAGGTCCGAGGTCCGGGGCTGGTGGGGTTCCCGAGCGGGAAGAGCATGCGGGCGCACTCCTTGAGGAGGGTGGGGGATGGGGCGGGGAAGCACGAACGCCCGGGCAGTGGGCTGCCCGGGCGTTCGAGGTGTGTCTCGACGGTCCTGGGCTCAGCCCTTGACCGCGCCGGCGGTCAGGCCGCGGACGAAGAACCGCTGCAGCGCCAGGAACACGATGATCGGCAGCAGCATCGTGAGGAAGCCGCCGGCGGTCGTGAGCTCCCAGCCCTGTCCGAGCTGGGTCTTGAAGTGGGTCAGGTTGACCGTGACCGGCTCCTTGTCGCCGGGGCCGAGGAACACCAGGGCCACGAGCAGGTCGTTCCAGACCCAGAGGAACTGGAAGATCGCGAACGACGCGAGCGCGGGCACCGACATCGGCAGCACCAGCTTGTAGAACGTCTGGAAGTGGCTGGCGCCGTCGATCTTCGCCGACTCGATGACGGTCTTGGGCAGGGTCGCCATGTAGTTGCGCAGGATGTAGATCGCCAGCGACATGCCGAACCCGATGTGGGCCAGCCACACGGCCGCGAACGTGCCGTTGATGCCGACGTCCCGGTAGATCTTGGTGATCGGGATGAACGCGACGTAGTTGGGCACCACGAGCAGGCTCACGATCATCAGGAACAGGAAGTCGCGCCCCTTGAACTCCATGAACGTGAAGGCGTACGCCGCGACCGCGGCCACCAGGATCGGGATGAACGTCGCCGGCAGGGTGATCGCGAGGCTGTTGATGAACGCGTCGCCCATGCCCTTGCCGGACAGGGCGTGGTGGTAGTTGTCGATCGTCGCGTCGGTGAACCCGGTCGGGGTGAAGAAGTGCCACCACCCGGACTTGTTCACGTCGTCGATGGTCCGGAACGACGTGACGAAGGTGCCCAGGATCGGGACCATCCAGAGCACGCACAGGACGGTCAGGATGATCTTGGCGAACCACCCGGCCTTGGCCGGGTTGGCGTCGACGTGCGTGGCGGCCCGGCGCGGCTGCCTCGTGGGCGTCGCCGTGGCGGGAGTTGCGGCTGTGTCGGTCATCCGTTCGCCTCCTCGGCCCGGAAGTTGCGCACCTGGTACCACATGATCGGGACGACCGCGACCATCAGGATGACCACGATCGCCGACGCCTTGCCGTAGTTGATGAAGGTGCTGATCTGGTTGTAGAACTCGTTGCCCAGCACGTTGGTGTTGAAGTTGCCGTTGGTGTTGACGTAGACGATGTCGAAGATCTTCATCACGCCGATGGTCACGGTGATGAACACCGTGATGACCGTGCCCTTGATCTGCGGGAGCACGACCCGCGAGAAGATCTGGCGCTCGTTGGCGCCGTCGATGCGGGCCGCCTCCAGGGTGTCGACCGGGACGCCCTTGACCGCCGCGGAGAGCAGCACCATGGAGAACCCGACCTGGAGCCAGACCAGGATCACCATCAGCAGCAGGCTGTTGAGGTGGAAGTTCTGCTTCTGCAGCCACTGGACCGGGTCGGAGCCCAGGGTGCCGACGAAGGCGTTGAGCAGTCCGGTCTGGGCGGTGCCCTTGGGGTTGGAGACGTAGACGAAGCGCCAGATGGTCGCCGCGCCGATCATGCTGATCGCCATCGGCAGGAAGATCACGGTCTTGGTGACCTTCTCGCCGGTCGGCTTGAGCCGGTCGGCGAGGACCGCGACCAGCAGGCCGAGGATGACGGTGATCGCCGGGACGATCAGGATCCACAGGACGGTGTTGAACAGCGTGTCCCGGAAGTTGTGGTCCTGGAAGAGGGCGCTGTAGTTCTTGAAGCCGACGTACTCGCGGCTGAAGTTGTCCTTGAAGCTGTTGATGACCGTCAGGACCGCCGGATAGACGAGGTAGAGCACGATCGCGCCGAAGGCCGGGAGGATGTAGAGGTAGGGCTTGATTCGGTCCTCCCACCTGCCCGGCAGGATCTCCGCAAGCTTGTTGAGCAACCAGAAGACGATGATCGCGCCGCCGATACCGGCGATGACCGTCAACAGGGCAATGACCGCTTTACCGCCCATGGTGTGCCGACCTCCTTGGGTCGTGACGGGGTTGAGGGACGACGGAGAACCCGAGTGCACCGGGGGCGCGGGCGGTGGTTGCCCGCGCCCCCGGGTGCTGCTCGGGCCCGAACGGCTAGCTGGGCCAGCTGTCCTGGATGTTCTTCAGGGCCGTGTTGAGGTCCTCGTCACCGCTGATCCACGCGGTCATCTCCTTCCAGAAGGAGCCCGTGCCGACCTCGGCGGGCATGGAGTCCGACCCGTCGAAGAGGAACGTCGAGGCGGTGTAGGCGTAGTCGGCCTCGTCCTTGGTGACCTGGTTGGGGTAGAGGCTGGTGTCGAAGTCCTTGTGCGGCGAGAAGAACGAGCTGCTCGGGGCCGCGTCGTTGCCGATGTCGGTCTCCGACAGGTAGCCCACGACCTTCTTCACGTTGGCGCTGTCGTTGAGCATGGTGAGCAGGTCGCCACCACCCTCGACGGGGTTCTCGCCACCGGCGGTGGCGGGCGGGAAGCCGAAGACGCCGACGTTGGCGTCGAGGTCGGCGACCACGGGCTTCGGGAAGAAGCCGGTGATGAACGAGCCCTGGACGAGCATCTCGCACTTGGACGGGCTGTCGAACATGGGCGTGCCGGCTTCACCGAAGTTGGTGCTGGTGGCCGACTTGATGCCGCCGAGCACGCTGCCGTCGCCGAAGAGGAGCTTCTCCATCTCGGCGCCGGCGTCCTTGACCACGGTGTCGTCGAACGGGATGTCGTGGGCGACCCAGGAGTTGTAGGCGTCGGCACCGGACTGCTTCATGACCAGCGTCTCGAGCCAGTCGGTGGCCGGCCAGCCGGTCGCGGTGTCGGACTCGATGCCGAAGCACCACGGGGTGTCGCCGTTGGCCTGCATCTTGCTGGCCAGCGACTCGAGGCTGGCGAAGTCCTTGACCGACGACGCGTCGTAGCCCTTCTTGGCCCAGTCCTTCTTGTTGTAGAAGACCAGGCCCTTGACGTTGGCGCTGACCAGCAGGCCGTAGAGCTTGCCGTCGATCGTGCCGGACTCGAGCGTGCCGGGCATCATGCTCGACTGCAGCGAGCTCATGTCCACCGCGTCGTCGAGGGACTTGATCGCCCCGAGCTGGTTCATCTGGGAGACCACGCCCGGCTGCGGCACGAGTGCGATGTCGGGGGTGTCGCCCGACTGGATCTTCGTGATGATCAGCTGGTTGATGTTCTCAACCTTCTGCCACTTGATCGTGATGTTGTCCCCGCCGGCCTTGATCTTGGCCTCCAGAGCCTTGAGCAGGCCGTCCTGGACGGGCTGGTCGATGCTGCTCCAGATGGTGACGGTGTTGCTGTCGGACGAGCTCCCACCGCCACCGCACGCGGTGACGGTGAGGGACATGGACGCGGCGGCAACGGCCGCCATCAGGGCGGTACGACCTCGTACTCGCATCGTTTCTCCTCAGGTTTGACGGCGAGTGGCACTTGGTTGACTCGGAGGGTGCCAGCGGGGCTACTGTGACCCCCGACACATGCTGAATCGAATCAGCAGGATCATGTTCTGTGGCGCACGTCACTGTCAAGCAACGATTTGAAACGCGGACGGGAGAGGGGGGCGGGATGGTGACGACGAAGAAGGTGACGCTGACCGACGTCGCCGAGCGGGCCGGTGTCTCGACCACGACCGCGTCGTACATCCTCAACGGGAGGTCGGCGGAGATGCGGATCTCCGCCGATGCCGAGCGCCGGGTCCGCGAAGCCGTGGCCCACCTCGGCTACCGACCAAACCGCAACGCCCGCAGTCTCCGGACCCGCACCACCAGCACCTTCGGGGTGATCTCCGACTTCGTCGCGAGCGGTCACTTCGCCAGCCAGATGCTCGCCGGTGCGAGCGCCGCGGCCCGCGCGAGCGAGCACCTGCTCGTCATCGGCGAGACCCAGGGGGACCCCGCGCTGGAGCACCTGCTGATCGAGGAGATGCTCGACCGGCAGGTCGACGGCATCGTCTACGCGACGCTGACGAGCCTCGAGGTGCGGGTGCCGGCCGAGCTCAAGCGACTGCGCACCGTCCTGCTCAACTGCATCGATCCGACGACCAGCATTCCCGCGGTGCTCCCCGACGAGTACGCCGGCGGCCGGACCGCCGCCGGGGTGCTCCTCGACGCCGGTGTCACGGGCGAGATCCACGTGATCGGCGAGGACCCGACGCCCAACGCCCTGGCCGGTCCGGGCCGGCTGGAGGGCATCCGGACGCGGCTGGCCGAGGCCGGCCGCAGCGTGACCAGCGTCGTCCCGTGCCACTGGGGCGTGGAGGACGCCTACGAGGCCGTCGACGCCTGGCTGCGCCGTGGCGCCCGCCCCGCCGGGCTGCTGTGCCTCAACGACCGGATCGCCATGGGCGTCTACCAGGCGCTGGCCGGCAACGGCCTCCACGTCCCCCGCGACGTCTCGATCGTCTCCTTCGACGGCAGCGAGCTGGCCACCTGGCTGCGTCCGCGGGTGGTGTCGGTGGCGCTGCCCTTCAGCGAGCTCGGGGCCCGGGCCGTGCAGGCGCTGGTCGACCCCGGCTGGGCCGACGTCGGGACCGTCCGGCTGCCGATGCCGCTCGCGCCGGGCGGCTCGGTGCGCAGTCCCGCTGTCGGATCGCGCGGATGACCCGTCAGGACGGGAGGTGGCCGCCTGCGAGACGGGCCTAGGCCCACCCCGCGCCAACCCCTAGTGTGAGGCGCGTCACTTCACTACGGATCGTCCGGCACGTACCTGCCGGTGAAGGAGAAGAACCAACATGGCAACAGTGACTTTCGAGAAGGCGCAGCGCTGGTATCCCGGGGCGGACAAGCCCGCGGTGCCGGGCCTGGACCTGGAGATCAAGGACGGCGAGTTCATGGTGCTCGTCGGCCCGTCGGGGTGTGGCAAGTCCACCTCGCTGCGGATGCTGGCGGGGCTGGAGGAGGTCAACGCGGGCAAGATCTTCATCGGTGACCGCGACGTCACCAAGACCCCGCCGAAGGACCGGGACATCGCGATGGTGTTCCAGAACTACGCGCTGTACCCGCACATGAGCGTGGCCGACAACATGGCGTTCGCGTTGAAGATGGCCAAGGTCCCGACCGAGGAGCGCAACAAGCGGGTGGCCGAGGCGGCCAAGATCCTGGGTCTGGAGGAGTACCTCGAGCGCAAGCCGAAGGCGCTCTCGGGTGGCCAGCGCCAGCGGGTCGCGATGGGCCGTGCGATCGTGCGCAACCCGCAGGTGTTCTGCATGGACGAGCCGCTGTCCAACCTGGACGCGAAGATGCGGGTCCAGACCCGCACCGACATCGCCAAGCTGCAGGCCGACCTGGGGGTGACCACGGTCTATGTCACCCACGACCAGGTCGAGGCGATGACGATGGGGGACCGGGTGGCGGTGATGAAGCTGGGTGAGCTGATGCAGGTCGACACCCCGCTGGGTCTCTACGACCGGCCGGCCAACCTGTTCGTGGCCGGGTTCATCGGCTCGCCGCAGATGAACCTGCTGGAGGCCCACAACGACGGTGGCAAGGCGCGGATCGGGGAGTTCACGGTCCCGGTCGACCCGGCTGCGGCGCAGCGGCTGACCAAGAACATCACCGTCGGGGTGCGCCCCGAGGCGTGGCGCCAGGTCGGCAGCGACGAGGGTGGCCTGCCGGTCCGGGTGACGGTCGTGGAGGAGCTCGGCGCGGACGCGTTCGTCTACGGCACCAGTGGTGTGGAGGGCACGCCCAACAACATCATCGTGCGGGTCAGCGCCCGCGACACGGTGCACAAGGGCGACACCCTCTACGTGACCACCGACCCGCACCACGTGCACGTCTTCGACACCGACACCGGAGCACGCCTCAGCGAGTGACCCGCGCCCGGTCGGCCGTGCGGGAGATCGCCTGGACGTAGCTCTCGAAGAGCGCCGGCGGCATGTCGTGGCCCATGCCGGGGATGAGCAGCAGCTCGGCCCCCGGGATGGCCGCGGCAGTCGCGCGGCCACCGGAGACGTGCACCATCTTGTCGTCCAGCCCGTGGATCACCAGGGTCGGCACGCGCAGTGCACGCAGCCGCAGCGACCGGTTGGGCTGGGTCAGCACGGCCAGCATCTGGCGCATCACGCCGCTGGCCGAGACGCCCCGTGCGAACGTCTCCTCGGCCTTGGCCCGGAGCTCGGCGTCGCTCTGCGGGTAGCCCGGTGAGCCGATCAGTCGCCACACCCGGCGGCTGGACCAGACGTAGTTCTCCAGCCCCGGTCCGCGGGACCCGATGAGGGTCGGCAGGAGCGAGGGGTGCTGCCACCCGACGCTGCGCTTGCCGGTGGTGGACATGATGCTCGTCAGGCTCAGCACGCGCCGCTGCTGGGTGATCGCCATCGTCTGGGCGATCATCCCGCCCATCGACACGCCCACCACGTGGGCGGCCTCGAGGCCGAGGTGGTCAAGCAGCCCGAAGGCGTCGTCGGCCAGGTCCGGGATGCTGTACGGCGCCCGCACGCGACCGCCCGTGAAGGCCCGGACGATCGTGGACCGCTTGACCCGCACGCCGATCCGGCTGGACCGGCCGGTGTCGCGGTTGTCGTAGCGGATGACGTAGAACCCCGCCTCGGCGAGCATCCGGCACAGGTCGGAGTCCCACCAGTTCATCGGCCCGCCGAGCCCCATCACGAGCAGCAGCGGACGACCCGACGGATCACCGAAGGTCTGGTAGCAGAGCTCGATCCCGGACGGCAGTGGGGCGAGCAGCTCGTCGGACACACGCGGAGGCATACCTCAAGTCAATCAAATAGTGAGGAAACGGACGTGATCTGTCCGTCATTGACGAGGATTCGGCGGTTCCCGGCCGTACCGTGGGCATGTGAGGTCCTCCACACTGGCCAGCTTCCTCCGCCCCGAGGGGTTCGAGAGGCCACACCCGGCTGCGGTCCTCCGCGAGGGCAGCCTCGTGACCGAGGCGGGCCGCTTCGCACTGCGCGCCGTGGGGGACGCCCGGACCCGTCGGTCCACCCCCTACGCCGCCCGCGCGAGCTCCCGCGTCAGCGATCCGGTGATCCTGGTGCCGGGCTTCATGGCCGGTGACGGCACGCTGAGCCTGATGCACCGGGCGCTGCGGGCCCAGGGCTTCCGGACCTACCGCTCCCACATCCACGCCAACATCGGCTGCACGCTCAACGCCGCGGCCCAGCTCGAGTCGCGGCTGGAGTCGATCGTGATCCGCCGGGGGACCCGCGTCCAGATCGTCGGGCACAGCCTGGGCGGGATGCTCGCGCGCGGTCTCGCCGTACGCCGTCCCGACCTCGTGTCCGGGATCGTCACCCTCGGCAGCCCCATGCTGGCCCCGGCTGCCCACCACATCTCGCTGACCGCGAGCCTCGACGTCCTCGTCCGGCTCAGCCGGGCCGGGGTGCCCGGGCTCATGTCGGAGGAGTGCGTCGCCGGGTCGTGCGCGCGCCAGAGCTTCGACGAGAGCCGGTCACCGGTCCCGTTGGGGGTCGGCTTCACCGCGATCTACAGCCGCCGCGACGGCATCGTCGACTGGCGGGCCTGCGTCGACCCGCTCGCCGTGCCCGTCGAGGTCACCGCCTCCCACGTCGGGATGGCGGTCGACCCGCGGGTCATCGACCACGTCACCACCGCGCTGCGGCGGCAGGCGCTGGGCTCAGCCCTCGAAGTCGATCGCAGCGAAACTGCGTAGCTTCGAGAGCTGGTGCTCGGAGCTGATCTTGCGGATCGTGCCGCTGCGCGAGCGCATCACCAGCGACTCGGTGGTGCAGCCGCCGGCGCGGTAGCGCACGCCGCGCATCAGGTCGCCGTCGGTGATGCCGGTGGCCACGAAGAAGCAGTCGTCGCCGGTGACCAGGTCGTCGGTCGAGAGCACGAAGTCGGGGTCGAGGTTGTGCCCGGCGTCGAGGGCCTTCTGCCGCTCGGTGTCGTCCTGCGGCCACAGGCGGCCCTGGATCACGCCGCCGAGGCTCTTCATGGCGCAGGCGGCGATGATGCCCTCGGGGGTGCCGCCGATGCCGAGCAGCAGGTCGACGCCGCTGTCGGGGCGGGCCGCGGAGATGGCGCCGGCCACGTCGCCGTCGACGATGAACTTGATCCGGGCACCGGTGGCGCGGATCTCCTCGGCCAGGTGCTGGTGGCGGGGCCGGTCGAGCAGCACGACGGTCACGTCGGAGGGGCTGGAGCCCTTGGCCTTCGCGACCTGGTGGATGTTCTCGGCGACCGAGTTGCGGATGTCGACCACGTCGGCCGCCTCGGGGCCGGTCACCAGCTTCTCCATGTAGAACACGGCGGAGGGGTCGTACATCGAGCCGCGCGGCGCGACGGCGAGGACGGCCACGGCGTTGCTCATGCCCTTGGCGGTCAGCGTGGTGCCGTCGATCGGGTCGACCGCGACGTCGCACTCGGGACCGGTGCCGTCGCCGACCCGCTCGCCGTTGTAGAGCATCGGGGCGTTGTCCTTCTCGCCCTCGCCGATCACGACCACGCCGTCCATGCCGATGGAGGAGATCATCACGCGCATGGCGTTGACGGCCACGGCGTCGGCGCCGTTCTTGTCGCCCCGTCCGACCCAGCGGCCGGCGGCCATGGCGGCGGCCTCGGTGACGCGGACCAGCTCGAGGGCCAGGTTGCGGTCGGGAGCGGAGGAGGAAGGACTGCGGCTCTCGGTCATGGCGTGATGGTAACGGTCACGCCGGATCGCGCGACCACGTCTCCACGGCCGTCTGCTTGACCGACAGCCAGACCTCGCGCCCCGGTGCGAGCCCGAGCTCCGTCGCGGCCGCGGGTGTCACGTCGGCGATGAGCTCGCGGTCGGCCGCGACCAGCACCCGTACGGCGTCGCCGTGCGGAGCCAGGCCGAGCACCGCGCCGTGCCAGCGGTGACGCGCCGAGCCCTCGGGCTGGCCGAGGGAGACCGTGACCGCGCTCGGGCTGAACGAGCGGAACGTCTCGCCCTCGCGGATCACGTTGAGGCCGACCAGCCGCGCCACGTGGTCGGTGACCGGACGGGCGGCCACGTCGCGGGGGGCGCCGGTCTGCGCGACCACGCCCTCGTCGAGGACCAGCACCCGGTCGGCGAGCGTGAGGGCGTCGATCGCGTCGTGGGTGACGAGGAGCGCGACCCCGTCGTACGACGCGAGGTGGCGGGCCAGCTCGATGCGCAGCGCCGTCGCGACGCCGACGTCGAGCCCGGCGAACGGCTCGTCGAGCAGCAGCAGGTCGGGTGCGGGGGCCAGCGCGCGGGCGATCGCGACGCGCTGGGCCTGGCCTCCCGACAGCTCCCGCGGCTTGCGGGCCGCGAGGTCGCCCACGCCGAACCGCTCCAGCCAGGCGCGCGCGGTCGCGTCCGCCTCGGCCCGCGAGGTGCCCCGGGACCGAAGGCCGAACGCGACGTTGTCGAGCGCGCTCAGGTGGGGGAAGAGGGACTGGTCCTGGAAGACGAAGCCGAGGTTGCGGTCCCGCACGAGCACCGGGGGCGACGTCCACGACCGGCCGCCGACGGAGACCTGGCCGGCGGCGGGGATCAGGCCGGCGAGGGCGCGCAGGAGCGTGGTCTTGCCGGCGCCGTTGGGCCCGATCACGGCGACCACGTCACCGGCGTCGGCGGTGACGGTCGCGTCGAGGCGGCCGTCGACGCGGATGCTGGCCGAGAGTCCGGCGGTCATGGTGTCGTCAGCCATCGGTTGCGGAGGGCGGCGAGGATCGCCAGCGACACGACGAGCAGCACCATGCTGAGCGTGCGCGCGCCCGGCGGGTCGGCCTGGAGGGCGCCGTAGATCAGCGACGGCATGGTCTGGGTGGTGCCGGGGTAGTTGCCGGCGAAGGTGATGGTGGCGCCGAACTCGCCCAGCGACCGCGCCCAGGCCAGCATCGCGCCGGCCATCACGCCGGGCATCGCGAGCGGCAGCGTGACCCGGCGGAAGGTCGTCCACCGGTCGGCGCCCAGGGTCGCCGCGACGACGTCGTACTGCTCGCCGCCCGCGCGGAGCGCGCCCTCGACGCTGAGCACGTAGAAGGGCATCGAGACGAAGGTGTGCGCTATGACGACCGCCGTCGTCGTGTAGGGGATGGTCAGCCCGGCGTCGCGGAGCAGCCCGCCGACCACGCCGTGGCGGCCCAGCGCGGTCACCAGCGCCACGCCGGCCACGACCGGCGGCAGCACGAGGGGTACGGCGACCGCCGCCCGCAGCACGCTCCGCCCGGGGAAGTCGACGCGGGCCAGCAGCCAGGCCAGCGGTGTGCCGAGGACCAGGCACGCGACGACCGTGACCGCCGAGGCGAGCGCGGTGATCCGCAGGGCGTCGCGGACGGCCTGGGTCCGGACCTCGTCCCAGAAGCTGCCCCACGGGGTGTCCAGGACGAGGGTGACCAGCGGCAGCACCAGCAGGGCGGCCGCCAGCGTGCCCGGGACGACCAGCACGAGCGGCGGGCGCCCGAGCGGGCGGGCGGACCTCGTCACGGGGTCGTCACGGGGTTCCGAAGCCGGCCGCGGTGAAGACCGCCTGGCCGTCGGAGGACGTCACCAGGTCGACGAACTCCTGCGCGAGGTCGGACTCCTTCGACTGGTCGAGCGTGGCGATCGGGTAGGACGTGGGCTCGTCGGCCGACTGGGGGATCTCGAAGGTCTCCACGGCGTCGCCGGCCGCCCGGGCGTCGGTCGTGTAGACGAAGCCGGCGTCGGCTTCGTCGCTGGTGACCTTGGCCAGCACCGACTTGACGTCGACCTCCTGGCTCGCGGGCTTCGCCTGCACGCCGTTGTCGTCGAGGAGGGCGGCCGCGACCTTGCCGCAGGGGGCGGTCGGCACGCACACGACGTAGGTGACGCCGCCCTGCTCGATGTCCTGGAAGCCGGTGATGCCGGCCGGGTTGTCGGCGGGGGTCACCAGCACCATCGTGTTGGTGGCGAAGACCTTCGGGTCGCTCGCGAGCGCGTCCTGGGCGGTGTCCATGGTGCTGGTGTCGGCGGTCGCCAGGACGTCGCCGGGCGCGCCGTCGACGGCCTGCTGGGCCAGCGTGGCGCTGGAGTCGAAGCTGAGCTTGACCGTCACGCCGGGGTGGTCCTTCTCGAACTGGTCGGCCAGCTGGGTGAAGGTCTCGGTCAGCGAGGACGCGGCCAGCACGGTGATCGTGGTGTCCCCGCTGTCGCTGCCCCCGCACGCCCCGAGCGGTGCGAGGAGGGTGAGGAGGGACAGGGTGGCGAGGTGCTTCTTCACGGGCGCTCCACGACGACGTTGGTTGACTTGACGGAGGCGATGGCTCGCACCCCGGGCTCGAGGCCGAGCTCGTCGGCGGCCTCGGTGCTCATCAGCGAGACCATCCGGTAGGGGCCGCAGATCATCTCGACCTGGGCCATGACGGTGTCCTTCACGACGCGGGTGACGATCCCGGACAGCCGGTTGCGGGCGCTGACGGCCGAGGCGCGGGTGCGCTCGCGGTCGGGGTGGTCGGCCAGCGACTCGGCCAGCGCGGCCAGGTCGACCCCCGGGATCACCGTCCTGCCCTCGACGGTGTCGGTCGGCAGCCGGCCGGCCTCGACCCAGCGACGGACGGTGTCGTCGCTGACACCGAGCAGCTCGGCCGCTTCCGCAACCCGGTAGGTGGTCATGCAGGAATCATGCCGCATCTGCGGCCTGATTGGACCCTGTGGTCCGCAACTGCGTGTCAGGTGACCAGGGCCAGCATGCTCACGGCGGCCACCAGGGTCAGCGGCGTGGCGACCAGCGAGAGCCGGTGGAACTCGCCCATGCTCGGCGGCTCCCCGAGCCGCACCAGCGCCCGGCGCCACAGCAGGTTGGCCAGCGAGCCGGTGTAGGTCAGGCCGGAGCCGATGTTCAGGCCGAGCAGCGCGGCCAGCACGGCCGGCGCGCCCAGCGGTGCCAGCAGCGGCACGACCAGCAGCGTGGCCGACAGGTTGGTGAGCAGGTTGGCGAGCACCGTGGCGACCACGGCGATCACCAGGAGGGCGCCGTACGACGTGGAGTAGTCGGGCAGCAGGTCGGCCACCCGGTCGCCGAGGAACCCGGTCGAGAGCGCCGCGACCACGACCCCGAGGCCGAGCACGAAGAGCGCGAACGACGGGTGTGCGGCGTGCACCGCGTCCCGGACGGTCTGCAGGCCGGACCGGCGGGCCCACAGCGCCAGCACGACGGCAGCGACGCCGGACACCCAGAACGGCTCGACGCCCAGGGGCGAGAGTGCCGCGAAGCCGACCAGCATCAGGGCGACCACGACGAGCGGGACCCGCGGCAGCGCCACGTCGTGGCTCGGCGCGGAGCCCTCCTGCGGGGCCGGGCGGGCTGCCAGGTCCCGGCGGAAGGCGATGCGGAGGACGGCGTACTCCACGACCAGGACGACCGCCAGCACCGGCGCCATGACCAGGGCGAAGCCGCCGAAGGTGAGGTCGAGGTGCGGCATCGCCAGCAGGTTGGTCAGGTTGGAGACCGGCAGCAGCAGCGAGGCCGAGTTGGCCATCCGCAGGCATGCATAGGCACCCGGCCGGGTCGAGGTGCCCAGGCCCGCCGCAGCGCCGACCACGACCGGGGTGAGCAGCACGACGGTCGCATCGAGGCTCAGCACGGCCGTGACCGCGGCGGCCAGCACGAAGACGCCGCCGAGCAGGCGCACGCTGCGCCCGCGGCTGCCGTCGCGGACGACCTGGGCGGCGGCGCGGAAGAGCCCGGCTCGGGCACAGACGTCGGCCACGACGAGGATCGTGGCCAGGAACGCCACCACCGGTCCGAGGTAGCGCACGGTCGCCCACGCCTCGTCGAGCGACAGCGTCCCGCTCGCCAGCGTGGCCGCGGACATGGCCACCGCGGTCAGCGCCTCGACGCGTCCCGAGGGGTGCCGGTAGGCCGTGGCCAGCAGGACCAGGAGCGCCACGATCGGGACGAGGTCGGCGAGGGGCGGCACGGGCGCAATCTAGGGCACCTGTTGAAATGGGGTCGTGAGCGAAGCGTCAGGCACCGGTCGGCCCGGTCGCTACCAGCGGTCCACCGGCGGCCTGATCGGGGCCATCCTCGTGCTGCTCCTGGTCGTGGGCGGTGTCGTCGTCTTCCGCGGCGCGTTCCGCACGACGCCGAGCTACGAGCCCGAGCACATCGACTACCTCGCGCTGGTCGGCGAGATCCAGCAGTCCGGGGTCAAGCCGGTCTACCCGGCGAGCCTGCCCTCCGGCTGGTACGTCAAGGACCGCACATTCCTGCCCGGCGACCGTCCGGTCCTGGACCTGGCGATGAGCACGTCCGACGGGCTGTTCGTCGGCCTCCACCAGGAGGATGCCTCGATCCAGGAGCTCGTCCAGCGCTACGTCGACGCCAACCCCACGCAGGGCAAGGACGTCTCGATCACCAGCGACGTCGGGTCGACGTGGGAGTCGTTCACCGACAGCGGTGGCGACCACGCGTACGCCGCCGAAGTCGGCCGGATCTCGGTGCTGGTCTACGGCTCGGCGTCGCCGGAGGAGCTCAGGACCGTCGTCGCCTCCCTGACGACCAAGCCGGTGAAGAACTGACTCAGTCCTCGTCGCCGGCCGCGGCGTCGAGGCGCTTGCGCGCGCCGTCGAGCCAGTCCTGGCACACCGTGGCCAGCTTCTCGCCGCGCTCCCAGAGCGCCAGGGACTCCTCCAGCGTCGTGCCGCCCGCCTCGAGCCGGCGTACGACGTCGATGAGCTCCTCGCGGGCCGCCTCGTAGGACAGCTCGGGCTCCGTCTCGGACGGCGTGGTCTTCGGGCTCATCAGGACTCCTCGCGCTCGATGGCGGTGGTGGTGGCGTGGATGCGGCCGTCGGCCACGCGGACGGTGACCTTCGCCTTCGCGGCGACCGAGTCGACCGAGGTGACGACGTGGCCGTCGGCGTCCTGGAGGACGGCGTAGCCGCGCTGGAGGGTGGCCAGCGGTGAGAGCGCCCGGGCCCGGGCGCGCTGGTGGTGGATGTCGTCGCCGGCCCGGTCCAGGGCGTGCCGGAGGGTCCGGCGGGCGCGGGCGAGCAGCGCGTCGACCTCGTCCTCGCGGGCGGTGAGCAGGTTGCGCGGGTCGGCCAGCGCGGGGCGCGAGCGGAGCGCGTCGAGGCCGGCCTGCTCCCGCGCCAGCCAGCCGGTGACGGAGGCGCGGATCCGGTCGCGGGCGGCCCGGACGTTGCGGACCTCCTCGGCGACGTCGGGCACGACCATCTTGGCGGCGTCGGTGGGGGTGGCCGCCCGGACGTCGGCGACCAGGTCGAGCAGCGGGGTGTCCGGCTCGTGGCCGATGGCCGACACGACGGGCGTGCGGACCGCGTGGACGGCCCGGATCAGCGCCTCGTCGGAGAAGGGCAGCAGGTCCTCGACGGAGCCGCCGCCGCGGGCGATCACGATCACCTCGACCTCGGGCTTGCGGTCGAGCCGCTGGAGCGCCTCGATCACCTCGGCCGCGGCGCGGGGGCCCTGCATCGCGGCGTACGCCACGTCGAAGCCGACCGCGGGCCAGCGGCGGCGGGCGATCTCCTGGACGTCGCGCTCGGCGGCGGAGTTGGGCGCGGTGACGAGGCCGACGCAGCCGGGCAGGAAGGGGAGGCTCCGCTTGAGCTCCGCGGCGAAGAGGCCCTCGGCGGCCAGCAGCTGGCGGCGCCGCTCGAGACGGGCGAGCAGCTCGCCGAGGCCGACCATCCGGATCTCGCGGGCCTGCAGGGAGAGCGTGCCGCGGTTGGCGTAGTAGGACGGCTTGGCGTGCACGACCACGCTCGCGCCCTCCACCAGCGGCGGGTTGAGGCCGTCGAAGAGCATCCGCGAGCACGTGACCGGGATCGAGATGTCGGCGACCGCGTCGCGCAGCGTCATGAAGACCGTCTGCATCCCCGGCCGGCGGCTGACCTGTGCGATCTGCCCCTCGACCCAGATCGGCCCGAGGCGGTCGACCCAGCCGGCGATCGCGTTGGCGACCTGCCGCACCGGGGCGGGAGCCTGGGGAGAGGTCTCGAGGGCCATGGCCGCGAGATTAGGGCACAGGGGGGACAGACCTAGACTGGCCCGCATGAGCACCGACCTGGGCACCCCGCCGATCCTGTCCCCGGACGAGGCCAAGGCCGTCCTGCTGGCGGCGCCGCGCGGCTACTGCGCCGGCGTCGACCGCGCCGTCGTGACCGTCGAGAAGGCGCTGGACCTCTACGGCGCCCCCGTCTACGTCCGCAAGCAGATCGTGCACAACAAGCACGTCGTGCAGAACCTCGAGTCCCGCGGCGCGATCTTCGTCGAGGAGCTCGACGAGGTGCCCGAGGGTCAGACCGTGGTGTTCTCCGCCCACGGCGTCTCGCCGCTGGTGCACGCCCAGGCCGCCGAGCGCGAGCTCAAGACGATCGACGCGACCTGCCCGCTGGTGACCAAGGTCCACCACGAGGCCAAGCGGTTCGCCGCCGACGACTACGACATCCTGCTCATCGGTCACGAGGGCCACGAGGAGGTCGAGGGCACCGCCGGTGAGGCGCCCGAGCACATCCAGCTCGTGCAGAGCCCCGATGACGTGGCCGGCATCGTCGTCCGTGACCCGGCCAAGGTCGCCTGGCTCTCCCAGACCACGCTGTCGGTCGACGAGACGATGGCGACCGTCGACGCGATCCGCGAGCGCTTCCCGCTGCTGCTCGACCCGCCGAGCGACGACATCTGCTACGCCACCCAGAACCGCCAGCTCGCGGTCAAGGAGATCTCCCCGGACACCGACCTGGTGATCGTGGTCGGCTCCGGCAACTCCTCCAACTCGGTGCGGCTCGTCGAGGTCGCGCTCGAGGCCGGCGCGAAGGCGTCCTACCGCGTCGACGACGCCTCCGAGATCGACGAGGCCTGGCTCGAGGGCGTCCGGACCGTCAGCGTCACGTCGGGTGCGAGCGTGCCGGAGGACCTCGTCGAGGGCGTGCTCGCGTTCCTCTCCGAGCGCGGCTACCCCGAGGCGCAGGCCGTGCACAGCGCTGAGGAGTCGCTGATCTTCGCGCTCCCCAAGGAGCTGCGCCGCGACCTCAAGGCCGCCGGGCGGTCCTGAGGCTCACGGCGACTCGCCCCGCGCGGTGAGGGCCAGCGAGTAGAGCGGCCGGTTCTGCGTCTCGACGTAGGTCCGGCCGACGTAGCTGCCGATGACGCCCATCATGATCAGCTGCAGCCCGCTCAGCAGGAACAGCGCGACGCCGAGGAACGCCCAGCCCGGCACCGTCGACTCGGGCACGAACAGGCGCACCCACAGCACGTACGCCGCACCCGCCGCGCTCAGCGCGGACAGGGCGTAGCCGAGCCGGGAGATCATCCGCAGGGGCACGGTGGAGAAGCCCAGGATGCCGGCGCTCGCGAAGGCGATCATCCGGCGGAGCGGGTAGCCGCTGGTGCCCGCGTGCCGCTCGTCGCGGTCGAAGAGCAGTGCCTCCTGGCGGAAGCCGACGTGGGCGACGATCCCGCGCAGGAAGCGGTCGCGCTCGCGGTAGCGGACCACCTCGGCCACCACCGCCCGGCCCATGAGCCGGAAGTCGCCGGTGTTGCGCGGGATCCGGGTCGATGCGAGCCGGTCCAGCAGCCAGTAGAACGCCCAGGCGGTGGCCCGCTTGAAGGGCGTGTCCCGGCGGCTGCGGCGCTGGGCGTAGACGACGTCGACGCCCTTCTCCCAGATCCGCACCATCTCGACGCTGACCGCCGGCGGGTCCTGCAGGTCGGTGTCCATCACGATCACCGCGTCGGCATCGGTGGCGGCGTCCAGCCCCGCGGTGACCGCCACCTGGTGACCGAAGTTGCGCGAGAGCGACAGCACCGTCACCCGTGGGTCCGCGTGCCGCAGCTCGAGGAGGTGCTCCAGGGAGTCGTCGGTGCTGCCGTCGTCGACGTACACGAACTCCCACCGCAGGTCCGGACGCTCCTCGGTGGCCGCCACCAGCCGCTGGTGGAAGAGCGGGAGGTTGCCGTCCTCGTTGTGGACCGGGAGGACGTAGGTGACCTTGCGGTCCGGGTCGTGCGTCATGGTCCATGGATAGGAGCCGGGCCTGCGACCCGCCTGTGAATCCCGTGTCAGTCCCGTCAGAGGCTCCCACCCGCCTAGACTCCGCCGGGTGGCGCGCTTCGTGGACCTCCATCCGGACAACCCCCAGCCCCGGCTCCTGACCCAGGTCGTCGAGGCGCTGCGGGACGACGCGCTGATCGCCTACCCGACGGACTCCGGCTACGCGCTCGGCTGCCAGCTCGGCAACCGCGACGGCCGCGACCGGATCCTGCGGATCCGGGGACTCGACGACAAGCACCACTTCACGCTGATGTGCCGCGACTTCGCCCAGCTCGGTCAGTTCGTGCACGTCGACAACTCGGCCTTCCGGGCGATCAAGGCCGCGACGCCGGGCCCCTACACGTTCATCCTCCCGGCCACGGGCGAGGTGCCGCGCCGGCTGATGCACCCGAAGAAGCGCACGGTGGGCGTCCGGATCCCCGACCACGTCCTGGACCAGGCGCTGCTCGAGGAGCTCGGCGAGCCGATGCTGACCAGCACCCTGATCCTGCCCGGCGAGACCGAGCCGAGGACGCTGGGCTGGGAGATCAAGGAGGAGCTCGACCACGTGGTCGACCTCGTCATCGAGGCGGGGGAGACCCCGGCCGAGCCGACCACCGTCGTGGACTGGTCCGAGGGCGCCCCGGAGGTGCTCCGCGTCGGGGCCGGGGACCCGTCGCGCTTCGAGTGATCCTCAGGGACGGCCGGCCGGACGACCGACCTGGCGGCTGATCCGCTGACGCACGGCGAGCACGCCCAGGCACAGGGCATAGCCGACGAGCAGGGCCGCGCTGTGCCGCGAGAGACCGGACACGACGGCCTGGACGACGCCGTCGTCGGGGTGGGCGATCGCGTCGGGCCGGGTGAAGGCCAGCAGCGTGAAGATCGCGACCATGAGCATCGGCGGCAGCACGCCGACCGTGAAGAAGTCGGTCGGACGGACGGCGAGGGCCAGCCCGATGCACAGGGCGACGAAGCACAGGTCGAAGAACAGGCTGACCCGTCCGACCATGCCGACGTCGACGACGACCACGGTCAGGGCGACCGCCAGCCCGAGCGCGACGACCGCACGGCCGGGCTCACGTCCCTCTTCCCAGAGAGTTCGACTCTGGCTCACAGGGCCAAGGTAGGACTGTCGTCGTCCTCGTCCGGGGCGGCGCGCCGGTCCACTGCGTGAAGTTCGACGGGCCCCTCGGTGGGCGTCAGGCGGCCCAGGGAGCGGGTCGTGGACTCGACCTGGCGCGGCGAGGCCAGCGGCTCGTCGGTCACCGAGAGGTCGTTGAACCGGCGTGCGGACACCAGCACCCGCGCCTCGAGGGAGCCGACGGCGTGGTTGTAGTGCCCGACGGCTGCGTTGAGCGAGCGGCCGACGTTGTCGAGGTGGCTGCCGAAGCCGGCCAGCCGCTCGTGCAGCTCGCGGCCGAGCTGGTGGATCTCGGCGGCCTGCTCGGCCAGCGCCTCGTGGGTCCAGCCGTGGGCGACGGTGCGCAGCAGCGCGATCAGTGTGGTGGGGGTGGCGAGCACGACCTGCCGCTCGGCGGCGTACTCGATCAGGGAGGCGTCGGTCTCGAGCGCGGCGGCGAGGAACGACTCGGCCGGCACGAAGAGGACCACGAACTCGGGGGTCTCGCGCAGCGAGCGCCAGTACTGCTTGGAGGAGAGCCCGTCGATGTGGGTGCGGAGCTGCTGGGCGTGGCGACGGAGGTGGGCGGCCTTCTCGTCCTCGTCGTCGGTCGAGGTGGCGTCGAGGTAGGCATCGAGCGGCACCTTGGCGTCGACCACGACCTGCCGGTCGCCGACCAGCCGGACCACCAGGTCGGGGCGGCGGGCGCCGTCGTCGAGGCGGACCTGCTCGGAGAAGTCGCAGCGGTCGACGAGCCCGGCCAGCTCCACGGCGCGACGGAGGTGGAGCTCGCCCCAGCGGCCGCGGACCTGCGGCTTGCGGAGCGCCGTCGACAGCGACTGGGTCTCGCGGCGGAGCGTGTCGGTGGAGTGCCGGATGTCGTTGACCTGCTGGCTGAACTGGCCCTGCCAGGCGACCCGGTTGTGCTCGAGGTCGCGCATGGTGTCCTGGAGCCGGTCGAGGCCCTGCATCACCTCGGCCTGGTCGACCATGCCCTGCCCGATGCCCTGGACGTGGGCCTCGCGCGAGCGCACCCACAGCACGCCGAGGACGGCGCCGAGCGCGAGCCCGACGAGCAGCACCAGGAACAACATCAGCATCTCCATGCCCACGAGCATGGACGAGACCACCGACAGAACTCGTCAGGCAGTGCTTGTCAGGAGAGGTCGACGACCACCGGGGCGTGGTCCGAGGCGCCCGCGCCGGCCCGCTCCTCGCGGTCGATGAACGCCCCGGTCACCCGGGCGGCCAGCGACGGCGAGCCCAGCACGAAGTCGATCTTGAGGCCGCGGTCGCGCTCGAAGCGCTGGCGGTAGTAGTCCCAGTAGGTGTAGCCCGGGGCGTGCGCCCGGGTGACCTCGGCGTAGCCGTCGTCGAGGAACGCCTGGAAGGCCGCCCGCTCCGGCGGCGTCACGTGCGTGGACTTCTCGAACTGCTTGATGTCGAAGACGTCCTCGTCGGTGGGCGCGATGTTCCAGTCGCCGACCAGCGCGCAGTCCTCGCCGAGCCATGTCCCGGCGGCCTCGCGCAGCCGCGCCAGCCAGTCGAGCTTGTAGACGTAGTGGGGGTCCTCGACCTTGCGGCCGTTGGGGACGTAGAGGCTCCAGAGGCGTACGCCGCCGCACACCGCCCCGATCGCCCGCGCCTCCGCGGCCACGGGGTCGCCGAAGCCGGGCATGCCGTCGAAGCCGACCTGCACGTCCTCGAGGCCGACGCGACTGATGATCGCCACGCCGTTCCACTGGTTGGTGCCGGCCGCGGCGACGTCGTAGCCCCGCGCCTGGAGGCCCATCAGCGGCAGCTGGTCCTCGCGGGCCTTGGTCTCCTGCAGGGCCAGGACGTCGACGTCGTGGCGCTCCAGGAACGCCTCGACCCGGTCGATGCGGGAGCGGAGGGAGTTGACGTTCCAGGTCGCGATGCGCACGGCGCCACGCTAACGGGCGCCACCGACCAGCCCGGCCACGCCCTCGAGCAGCCGGTCGACGTCGTCGGGGGAGGTGTAGGGCGCGATCCCGGCGCGGACCGCGCCCTCGTCGCCCAGGCCGGCCCGACGGGAGGCCTCGATCGCGTAGAAGCTGCTCGCGGGCGCGTTGACGCCGGTCGCGGCGAGCTTGGCGTGCACCTCCGCGCCGGCGAGCCCGTCGACGGAGAACAGCGCGGTCGGCGTACGCCGTGCGGGGCGGCCGTGGACGGTCACCCCGTCGAGGGAGGTCAGCCCGTCGAGCAGGCGGGTCAGCAGCGCGGCCTCGGACGCCTCCACCGCGTGCATCGACACGAGGACGCGGTCGCGGCGCGGGCCCTCGCCCGGGACGAGCCCGGCGATGAAGTCCACGGCGGCCGTGACGCCGGCGAGCAGCTCGTAGGGGAGCGTGCCGAGCTCGAAGCGCTCCGGCACGGCGTCGCTGGAGGGGAGGAGCTTGTCGGGGTGGAGCGTCTCGAGCAGCCGCGGCGAGGCCGTCAGCGCGCCGAGGTGGGGTCCGAAGAACTTGTAGGGGGAGCAGGCCAGGAAGTCCGCACCCAGGCCCGCCAGGTCGACGGGGGCGTGCGGCGCCAGGTGGACGCCGTCGACGTGGACGAGCGCGTCGACCTCGTGGGCGGCGTCCGCGATCGCGCGGACGTCGGGACGGGTGCCGAACAGGTTGGACGCGGCGGTCACCGCGACGAGGCGGGTGCGCGTGGAGAGCGCGGACTCGATGTCGTCGAGCTCGGCGGTCCCGGGGTCGAAGTCGAGCCACCGCACGGTGGCGCCGGCACGCTCGGCGGCGAGCACCCAGGGCCGGATGTTGGCGTCGTGGTCGAGCCGGGTCACCACGACCTCGTCGCCCGGGCCCCAGGCCCGGGACAGGGTGCGGGCGAGGTCGAAGGTCAGCTGGGTCATCGAGCGGCCGAACACGACCCCACCGGCTTCGGCGCCCAGCAGGTCGGCGACGGCCGACCGGGCCTCGGTGACGACCGCGTCGGTGCGTCGTTCGGTCTCGCTGGCGGAGCCGCGTTGGCACAGGCCCGCCGTCATCGCGGCGGCGACGGCCTCGGCGACCGGAGCGGGCACCTGCGATCCGCCCGGGCCGTCGAAGTGCGCGACCCCGAGGTCCAGGGAGGGGAAGGCGGAGCGGACGCGGGCGAGGTCCAACGTTGCGGCGGGCACCCGGCCAGCGTGTCAGACCTTTGGTGGCAGGAAGGAGACTGGTGGGATGGACACCGCCCGCACGACCCTGCTCGATAAGAAGGCCGATCTCGAGCGGGAGATGGCCCAGCTCACGGCCCTGCCGGGCGACCGGGGTGAGATCTCCTTCGGCAAGCGCGTCGGCGAGGGGACCTCGATGGCCGTCGACCGGCTCTCACAGGTCGCCGTCCACGACCAGCTGCAGCTGACGATGGTCGACGTCGAGCGAGCCCTGGTCAAGATCGAGGACGGGAGCCGCGGCACCTGCGACATCTGTGGTGGGCCGATCGGCGAGGAGCGCCTCGAGGCGCTCCCCTGGGCGACGCTCTGCGTCGAGGACGCCGCCAGACGCTGAGTGTGATTCGTCGGGGCGGCGTACGCACTCGTAGACTCGCCGCCCGTGGCACTCACCATCGGCATCGTCGGACTTCCGAACGCGGGCAAGTCGACCCTCTTCAACGCCCTGACCAAGAACGACGTCCTCGCGGCGAACTACCCGTTCGCCACCATCGAGCCGAACGTCGGCGTCGTGGGTGTGCCGGACGAGCGGCTCCCGCAGCTCGCTGAGGTGTTCGGGTCCGCGAAGGTCCTGCCCGCCACCGTCGAGTTCGTCGACATCGCCGGCATCGTCGCGGGCGCCTCGCAGGGCGAGGGCCTGGGCAACAAATTCCTCTCCCACATCCGTGAGTCCTCGGCGATCTGCCAGGTGACCCGCGTCTTCCGCGACGAGGACGTCACCCACGTCGACGGCGAGGTCAACCCCGCCAACGACATCTCCACGATCCAGACCGAGCTGATCCTCGCGGACCTGCAGACGGTCGAGAAGGCCATCCCGCGCCTGGAGAAGGAGGCGCGCGGCAACAAGGCCGTCGTCGCCAACCTCGAGGCTGCCAAGGAGGCGCTCGGTCACCTCGAGGCCGGCACCCCGATCATCGCGACCAAGGTCGACCGCGCGCTGGTCCGCGAGCTGTCGCTGCTGACCGCCAAGCCCTTCATATACGTCTTCAACTGCGACGCCGACGAGCTCGCCGACGAGGCCCTCAAGGACCGGATGCGCGAGATGGTCGCGCCGTCCGAGGCGATCTTCCTCGACGCGAAGTTCGAGTCCGAGCTCGTCGAGCTCGGTGACGAGGACGAGGCCCGCGAGATGCTCGCCGAGATGGGCGTCACCGAGCCGGGCCTCGACGTCCTGGCCCGCGTCGGCTTCGACACCCTCGGCCTGCAGACCTACCTGACCGCCGGTCCCAAGGAGACCCGCGCCTGGACGATCCCCCAGGGCGCGACCGCTCCCGAGGCCGCCGGCGTGATCCACACCGACTTCCAGCGCGGCTTCATCAAGGCCGAGATCGTCTCCTTCGACGACCTCATGGCCGCCGGCACCATGCAGAAGGCCAAGGAGGCCGGCAAGGTGCGCATGGAGGGCAAGGACTACGTCATGGCCGACGGCGACGTCGTGGAGTTCCGCTTCAACGTCTAGATCGAGGCGTTTGTGCAGGTCAGAGCCAGTGTGAGGGTTCCCAGTCCGCACAGAGTCCGCAAGAAGTTCAGCAGGATCGGCTCGCTGCTGTTTGGGGGCCCGGTCGCGGGTTGCGAGTTGGCACGTCTGTGACGGGACCCCGTGTCGACGGAATGACGCATCAAGCAAAGGGTGTCTTGCTTTAGCAGAGCCGCGACGGAGCGCTCGGGCTCGGCCGTGCGTGAGCTCACGATCTTCCACTCTGTCTCGGCGCCCGGCCGTGAAACGAGTCCGCGTCGCAGTCGAAAGCCGCCAGGGAGAGGTCGGTGTGACCGCGGGCGTCACCACCGACGTCGGCCAGGCCGTCATGGCCGGACGCCACCGTGAAGGCAACGACGTAGGGGAGCGAAGTCGTCACCTCAGAAATGCCCAGCCCTTCGCGTACCCTGATACTTCCAGCATTGTAGTTTCCGTCCGCCGTGCGCTCCGGCGCCCAGTCCTTGTCCGGCTCGGAGACTCCTCCAGTAGCCGAAGGAACCCAGATGGTCGACCAGCGCCGCTCCATGCGCGACGGTGCAGCCACGCCCTCGTACGGCTGCCCCTCCACCGTGACGGTGTGCTTGTGAGCGCCACCGCGTACGGCCCCGGAGAGGAGTGGCCGCGTCATCAGAAACCGAGTTGGCGCGAGACCATGCGCGCTGCCCGCGCAGCCGGCTGGACGTTTAACCACATCGACTCGGCGCACGTGTTCGGCGAGATCGTGTGCCCGACCGGGCAGCACGTTAAGAAGATCTTCAAGACTGGTGAGAACACCGAGACCGTCGCGATCGACGCCCTCAACTTGGTCATCCGGTGCCCCGATAGCGCTGCGCGACCCCCCGGCGACAAGAGCCAGGTGCGGCTGGAGTCCGCGCAGAAACTGCTCGGCGAGGCGGAGCTCATGATCAGCTCCGCGGAGGACGACCTGTCCCAGATCGAGGCCAAGGAGGACGCCGAGCAGCGGTTCAATGACCTGTGCGACCTCGAGTTGCGCATCGACACCGCTGCCCTCACGCTCGCGGAGCTAGAAGAGCTCCAGGATGAGGCGTTCGCGGAGGCCACCGCCGACGCCCCGCTCCCGGCCGCGGTCGAGGCCGCGATCACCACTGCGTCGGCCAAGGTCGAGACAGCGGTCGCCGAGATCAAGCGGGTCAACAAGCGCGGTCCCGTGAAGGAGATCCACCAGCGCGCGGGCGCAGCGCGCGAGCGGATCGCGGCCTTGCGGGTCCGTCTGTCGGACTATTTACCGGATGAGTAACAAATCCTCGAAGAGTGTTGGAAGATTCCAACACTCTCCCTATGCTGGGCCTAACGAGGCCTTCCCCAAGTCCGAAATGAGCTACCACGATGCTTGTCCGCTTTGTCCTGCTTCTGCGCGGTATTGATCTGCGTGACGCTGATGCGCGCGCTGCGATCCCTGAAGAGCTCGACGACCTGGACTTCGAGGCCTGCGAGGAGATCAGCTCGGTAGTCATCTACTGCGAGGATCACCTAGCGCCGATCGAGGCGGTGCGCGTTGCCCGCCGCATTGAGCGCTACCTGCCGGGCGTCGAGGTCGTTGAAGTTCACGATGAGCTTGTCGCTCTTGGTGACATAGCTGTCCGCACCGGCATGAAGCACGAGGCCGTGCGTCTATGGGCGGCCGGCAAGCGTCGCGCGGGCGGCACTCCGTTCCCGGGTCCGCGTCAGATTGTCGCGGCCGAGCGCGGTCGTTCGATGAAGCTGTACGCATGGCGCGAGGTTGTGTCATGGATTCGTCAGATCATCAAGGTCGACCCCGAGCACGGTGTTTGCTTCCTCAGCGACGTTCAGATCCACGAGATCAATGCATGCCTGTCGAAGGTGACGTCGCCGAGCCAGTCCGTGCTGGTTGGCGGCCGTGTCTCCATCAAGACACAGCCGTCGTCGAGCTACTCGGCCGCGTCTGCGCAGTTCCTCCTGCTGTCCGGTGGGCTCGAGGACGTAACATCCCCGACCCGTCGGACCAGGCCGAAGCTCGCGAACGCACTCTGATGGCTGGTGAGCAGCTGGTCGCAGACGACCAGATTGAACTGCCGAGCTTCGAGGATCCGACGCCGGAGGAGTACAACGCGTTTGTCGAGGCGCTCAGCCTCGGCTCCGTTGAGACACACAGGGTGCTCGCCGAGCGGGTCGGCCCCGGCGAGTCCGAGGAAGCGTCCTTCGAGACCCGAGTCGGGTTTATGACCGGTGAGAGTTCCGCGCACTGGCGCTATGACGCATCGGTGACCATCGTCGACTCCGAGGGGACAGCGCTGGGCACAATCGAGGTCGCCATCGTCGTCACAGCGACGTATGAAGATGCCGCTGTCTCGCCGAGCCCCGAGGTTCTTGCACGGTTTGGCGGCACGACCGCCGCATTGATAGCTCACCCGTACTTGCGGGAGACCATCGCCACGGCTGCTCAGCGCATCGGGTTCACAGGAGTCACGCTCCCGATGCTCAAACTCTGAGGTTCGGCGCTTCGCCGCTGTGACGCGCACCGCAGGAGGACGAAGCGGCGCCCTGAGGAGCACAGTTGCGATCCGAGATCGCGGCTCGCTCGCCCTTGGTGGGCGCCAAGTTGGCGAGCGTCGCGGCAGGCTGGCCGAGCGAGGCGGACATGATCGACTCCGCAGCCTTGCGAGTGCGGTCCTCGGCGGTCGGCCACAGGTGGGCGTAGGTGTTGAGGGTCGTACTCGCCTTCGTGTGGCCAAGCGATCGCTGGACGGTCACCACGTCGCACCCGGCGGCGATGAGGCCGGAGGCGTAGAAATGCCGCAGGTCGTGGAGCTTGATGTTCGTCAGGCCAGCGTCGCGCAGCGCCTTGCGCCACCAGTAGCCGACGGTGTTCTGGTGCGGTGGGTCGTCGCCCTCTCCGGCGAAGATCCACCGATTCGTGCCGGATGTGCCGTGAGCGGCTACGTGCTCGGCGAGCACGTGAACGAGGCTGTCAGCGAGGTAGATGACGCGCTCTGAGCCGTACTTCGGCGCCCGTACGTCGATCTCTCCGCCCTTGACGCGCTGCACCTGGCGGGACACCTTGAGCGACTTGCGGAGGAAGTCGACGTCCCCGAGCTGGACCCCGGCGGCCTCGCCTAGTCGCAGACCGGCGAAGGCGCAGAGGCCGATGAACGGCTGGAACCGTTCGTCGGCCACGGCCATGAGCTGCCCGACCTCCTCGGGCGTGGGGATTGACATGGCGACGTCCGCGCGACGGCCACGCGGGAGGCGTACGCCGTCGGTCGGGTCGGAGCCGACCACCCTGTCCTTCACCGCGGCGCGGAACACCGACCTGACGTTGACGTACCGCGTCTTGATCGTGCCGGGGGCGAGCCCGGCACCGTCCATCTGCTTGATCCAGTTCTCGACGTCCGAGTGCCGGACCTGCTTCATCGGCTTCGCCGCGAAAGGCACGGATCTGGCCGCGAGCGACATCGCGAGCACGGTGCCGGGTGCCCAGACCTGGCGGGCCGACCACTCGCCGAAGAAAGCCGCGAACGTGATTCGTCCGGCCTTGGGATCGGCGTACGTGCCGGTGACCACGGTCGAGGTGACCTGGTCCAGCCACTGCTGGGCGTCGATCTTGCGGTCAAAGTGCCGCGAGTGCTCCTTGCCGGACTCGTCGCGGTACCGCGCCCGCCACTTGCCGTTGACTCGCTTGGCGATGCTTCCCGCCATGGTGATGCTCCCTTCCAGGATCGCTCCCATCGTCTCTCTGGGATCCGACAGCGCCCCGTGTCAGCGATGGTTCTGGGGACGGCCGGTCTGCTCGGTGAGCCAGAGGATGAGGTCGGCGCGCCAGTAGCGGACGTGGCGGCCGACCTTGAAGCTGCGGGGTCCCGCTCCGAGGTGGCGCCAGTAGCGCAGGGTGCCTTCGGGCACGCGGAGGAAGCGACAGGCCTCCTGGAGGGTGAGCATCTCGTCGCCGGGGTTCCTGGCGGGGCGGCCGTCCTCGTAGTGGGTGATGGGTGACGCGGTCATGAGACTGCTCCTTGATGAGATTCGACCGGGGTCGGTCGTAGGTCGGGGTTTCCGGCCTCGTCCAATAGGTGTTCATGGCATTCCAATCGATGATCGGCGATCATCGACGGATGGAGCCGAAGACGGTGATCGAGGCCGCCCGTCGCGCGGCGGGCCTGTCGCAACGCCGGTTGGCGGAGATGGCCCGGACCCAACAGTCATCGGTGTCGGAGTATGAGTCGCGCCGGAAGTCGCCAACGTTGGAGGTTGTCGAGAGATTGCTCGCCGCCGCGGATGCTGAGCTCGCGGTGAAGCCGATGGTCTTCTTCGACCTCATCGAGGACCCCGAGGTCGGCTCGTTCGTCGTCCCGGACCGTTTGTGGTCGGTCCCAATACCTGACTGCTTCTCACGGGTTCAGGTTCTGAAGTACATCTTCCACACCGACGACCACCAGGTCTGGGATCTCTCGGACCCGGCCGCCCGCATCACCTACTACGAGCTGGTCCTCGTGCGTGGGCTTCCAGAGATGCTCTTGGACTCCGTCGACGGACTCCTGCTGATTGAGGCGTGGCCACACATGAATCTGCCCGAGGTGATCCGGGCTGCCTGGCAGCCCGTCATCGACGCGGCCACCGCCTCGCAGGCCGGGCCGCCGCGCGACCCGGGCGGTTTCAGCGCCCGGATTGCAGGGGAGATCGGGATCGAGTGGCCCCCACCCACCAAGAGCAGTCGCCGCCGCCGTTAATCATCAGGTGCTGAGGCTGTCGTTGCGAGCGGGCGAGAGCGGGAGAGGTTCGGGCATCGGCCCGCGTGGCGCCAGCGGGCCGTAGCGGTCGATGGCGTCGATCGCCTGGCGACGTGCACGCGCGGGCCCGAGGTCGGCGCGGTCGCGACCGAAAGCCGCGACCCACTGCTTGCGTGCGTCCTCGACGGACTCGGCGACGAGGTGGGCGACGTTGCTGTGCCTACCGCGGGTCATCGCGACGTACGCCGCCGCCGCGCCGGTGGTGTCGGCGAGTGCGACATGCGCGTGGTCGACTGTCTCGCCCTGGGCGCCGTGGACCGTGGTGGCGTAGGCGAGCTCGATGAACCGGGTGGCGTACTCCGCTGGGATCTCCCGATTGCGCCGGCGCCCGTGAAGGGTCAGGTTGCCGTCCTCGCCGATGCCGGTCACGGTCCAGGTCTGGCGGTTCGCGACCCCGAGGTCGGGGTCGTTGCGGCGGGTGGCGACGCGGTCCCCGAGCCCGATCCGTTCGCCTCGAGCGGTCACCATCGAACCGGCCGAGTCACCCGTGGCGGGGTCGGCGCGGCGCTGGTCGCGGATCGCGGCGTTGAGGCTGGCGACCCGCTCGCGGGTGTCGGCGACGACGAGGTCGCCGGCCGCGCCCGCCTCGGCGAGGGAGACGGTGCGTTCGCTGTCGGTGGGGTGGACGACGATCGACCCGCGGCGATGCAACGCGTCGAAGACGGCGGCAGGGTCCTCTCCGGTGCGCATGCGCAGGCTGAGCGCGGCGTAGTCGGGGTCGGTGAACCGGTGCACCTTCGCCAAGGTCACCACGGCGGTCGGGTGAGCCCACGCGAGGGCGTGGTCCAGGAGGCCGCCGCGTCCGACGGCCGGGAGTTGGTGCCGGTCACCGACGAGCGCTACCCGCGCGCCGGTCTCGTCGGCAATCGTCAGGAGGGCGCGGGCGGTGTCCTGGTCCAGCATCCCCGCCTCGTCGACCAGCAGCAGGTCCCCTGGTCGCAGTCGGGCGACCGGGTCGGGCGCGGCGTCGGGGTGCCGTGCCCAGTGCCCGTCGTCGTCCCACCGCCAGCCGTGCTGGTGGATCAGCCAAGCGGCCGAGTGCCCGTCGGCGCCGGTCTCCGCGGCGGCGACCTCGGCCGCCTTCAACGTCGGCGTCACCACCAGCAGCCGTTGTCCCTGCCGCGCCAGCACGGTTTGCGCCGACTTCAGCATGGTGGTCTTACCGGCTCCGGCCGCGCCCTCCACGACGACGAGCTGGCCGCCACCCGCCAAGGCGCCGGCGACGGCGGCCTGGGTCGGGTCGACCCGCACCAGCCCGCGCCCGTGCAGCCGGATCCGACTGGCGGGCTTCTCGGCGCGGCGGGCGAGGAGGTGGACGAGGTCCGCCTCCACCTTCACCACTTGCCGGGAGGTCAGTGACCGAACGTGCTCGGGCACGTCGGGTGAGGCGAGCAGCCGAACACAGCAGGCGGCGGCGCGGGCGGTGATGTCCTCGGCGAGCTCGATCCGTGCGGCGGGCTCGGCGACCAGGTTGGCCTGTGCCAGCAGGACCTCGACCTTGCCCCGGATGTCGGCGGTGTTCCAAGCCGACCGCTTGGCCCCGAGCTGGGAGATGACCCAGTCCGCCGTCCCGTCCCGGTCGATCCAGGCGACCTGAGTTGCCTCGAGCGCGGCAGGGGCGTCCGGGTCGCGGTAGCCCAGGGCGCGTAGTTCGGCGTTCCACCGCGCAACCAGGTCAGCGCCGTCCGTGGGGATGACCTTGTCCGGGCGCGCATCGGCCCACGCCCGCCGATCCCACGCCTCACGGAGCCGCGGCCCAGGCTCCTGGCCGGGATGCTCGCGTCGCCATTCCGCTTCGTATCGGTCGATGTTGCGGTGGATCTGATTGGTCCGAGCGCTGAACGCCCCGACGTACGGCGTGAGCTGCTCGATCTCCCCAGTTACGGCGTCAAGGGTGAAACCGCGTTCGGCGAGGGCCGCCCGGAACTCCGGGTCGGTGGTGACCGCTGCGTGGCCGATGCCGTTGATCGCTTCGATCATGTCGCGCACACCCACCGAATGCAGGCCCCGCCAGGCGCCGGCGGCGTAGACGCGGGCGTTGACCTGGAGGTGCAGGTGCCGATGTGGGTCGCCGGCCCGTGACGTGTAGTGCCGGATCACGGCGGCCTCGATCTGCTCCACCGGCACCTGGACTTGCCGCCCCCTCGGCCCGATCCGGGTAGTCGCATGCTGGGCAACCCAGCCGACGATCTCGCTGGCGGCCCTGTCCTGAGCCGCGTCGAGCGCCTCCGAAACCTCTGGATGTAGCGCTGCGGCCAGCGACCACGTCTTCGGGCCGTTGACGGTGACCTCGACGAACCGCAGCGCATTCGCGTCCTCGCGAACCCGACCCTTCTTGCGACCGGTGTCAACGTCGACCCCGGCGACCCACTGCTCGTACGCGTCGCCGTCCATCGACCCGGCTCTCGCGACACCATCCGGGGTCGCGGTGACCCGCTGGGCGACACCGGCGCCCTCGGCGAGGTAGTAGTCGTCGGCCCGCGAACGGTCGCGCTCGACGTAGGCGCGCGCGGCCCTGGCCGCGCCGTTGTAGAACTTCACGCCGCCGTGCACCCGGACCATCGCCTCCACGACGCCCGTCGACAACCAACGGACCCCTAGAAATGCCGCATGGGCCGCCCGATCACGGGCGACCCATCTACGTCCTTCGTAGCATCCGTGCCGCCTTCCAAGAAGCGCTGAAAGGCGAGAAGAAGGGGCAATACGCAGGAGATTCGGGTAACTGGCGAGTGTCAACGGGTTCCAATGATGAGGAGCGGAAGGGGGGCGGCGTGGAAGGGGCCTGGGACGCTGGATGGTCTGAAGAGGGGCATGGCAGCCGCCGTCAGTAAGCGCTGGCCGAAAGTGCCCGTACGACCTGACGGTCCATTAGCGTCGTCACGGGACCTGCGGTCTCGCCTCCCTGCCGACGCTCGGCGAGGCCCGGTCTTGTCTCGCAGTCCTCGCCCATGCGGCCCGACAAGTGAGCGAGCCACTACGGACGCCGGCTGATGTCCCACGACGGAAGGGAGCAGGATGGGCCCTGCTCATTGGCGAGCCTGGGGCGGCTGCGCCACTGCTCCCGAACTTGGTGGCCGCTGCAGTCGCTCTCGTGGTGCTTGGCGCGTTCCAGGTTTCGTCACCGTGGCGAGAACCAAGTTCGCGTTTCCTGCGCAACGGCTTCCCCGCGAACAACAGTTGCTGAGATCCTGACAGTCTCCGGGGTCCAGACGATTGCTTACTCCCGTCGACTTCTCGCGGCCAGATCCCGGGCACTAGTCAGAGGTACGTCCGAGACCGGATCCACGCCTCGGAGAAGTCGATTGGGGTCTCGCCCTCGAGTCCGTCCGTCCGGCAGTTCCACGGGCACGAGCTTGGCAGCGCCGCACTGGGTGTTTGCGTGGGGATCGAACTGGCTGTCGTACCCCCCGGTGCCCACCTTGAACGCCTTCGCGAAGGTCGTGGCGTGGATGAGCGCGCGGGGGTAGCGTCCACCGGCTTCGCGGCGGCGTCTTCTTGCATCGCCTGGGTTCCAGTTCCTGTTCCTTCCGCCGAACGCGATGGTTGCGATCGACGTCCCGGTGTTCGCGGTCAGCGTGGTGCCTACCGGGCCCACAACGTGAGGTCGTGGCTGGCATGTACGTCGAGGAGCGGTCAAGCGTCAGCAGCAGGCCGGGTCCACGTCCGGTGCGGGTGTCGCCTGGTCGGTTGCTGAGCCACTGTTCGGCTCTTCGCCGACCAGATGATCGATAGAGCCTGACGATTCACGGATCGCGAGCACATGACCTCGCCGATCGGCGGCAACTGGGCGTGTACCAGCCAAATTTGACCATGCCCTTGAGCGAGCCGTCGATCGGGCGCGTGATTACAACGGACTTGCTTCCAAGAGTCGCCACCCCGTGGTGGCTGGGGCCTTGCAGCTTGGCGAGCGTTGCGGCGTAGTGCCACGTGTCGGCGAATAGGCGACGCATCTCGTCGAGTGCAGCCGGGGAGACGTAGTCGCTCATGGTGGAGGGTCTAGCCGGGCGGCTCGGCTCCCAGTTGAGCGGGAGCCGAGCCGCGAAGCTCGTCTTCAGTCGTCACACTGGTTCCCGAGTTGAATCGGACGCGTCTGACATCGGTCGGGTCCTGACTGAGGCACCTGCAGGCACAGGAAGCAGGAATCCGAGAGCCAGGACGGCCACGATCGTCAGCGGCAGGTAGCTCGCCCAGCTGTCAGGCATCCCGGTCTGAAGGTCCCAGTTCTTGATGAGCAGCACGACGACCCAGGCGAGGCCAACCCCGCTGATCGCGGGTGCGATCAGGGTCTTGAAGACGTGCTCGTCGTGCTCTTCGACCTGGAAGTACTTGACGATCGCCGCCGAGGTGAACACCCAGATCACGATGACGCCGAGAGTCCCCACGGCGAGGAGCAGCGCGAAGACGATGTGAATCGGGTCCTGGCCGGTCGCCCATGCGAGCACGGTCACCCCGAGTCCGATGATCGTCTGGACGACCGAGGACTTGGTCGGGGACTTCCATACGGGGTGGGTCTCGGACAGGGCTTCCGGGAGCATCCGTTCACGGGCGAGCGAGAACTGGTAGCGCGCGATGGCGTTGTGCATGCCAAGGCACGCGGCGAAGGTGCTGGTGACGAAGAGCACCTTCATGGCATCGACGAAACTGTTCCCGATGTACTGGGCGCCCGCGCTGAAGACGAAGCCGGCGGGGTCCTGCTGTGCGGCGCCCTGGACATTGTCGATCCCGAAGGCCATGACGAGCGTCCAGGTGGTCAGGATGTAGAAGGCGCTGATGAGCCCGACACAGACGTACGTCGCGATCGGAATCGTGCGCTTGGGGTCGCGAGCTTCCTCGCTGTAGATCGCGGTTCCCTCGAACCCGAGGAAGACGGCGACACAGAACAGCAGGCCAGCGCCGACGTTGCCGTCCAAGGCCCGCGAGGGCTCGAACGGCGTGGCCGAGAGGCCTTCAGCTCCGCCTTGGAAGATCACGGCGGCATTGAGGACCAGAATGATGACGACCTCGGCGATCGTCAGGACGCCCAGAACGCGCGCGCTGACGTTGACGTCGCGGTAGCCGAGGAACCCGACAATCAGAAGCCCGGCGAGCATGTAGTACACCCACGAGACCTCAGGACCACCGAACTCGACCACGAAACCGGACAGCGTGACCGCCAACAGCGCCCAGAGCGCAATCACGACTGCGTAGTAGCTGAGGAGCGCTAGGTAGCCGGCAGCGCGCTTGGCGCGAACTCCGAAGGCCGCGCCGACGTACTCGTAGAAGCCCCCGGCGCTGACGATCCGGTGGGACATGGTGACAAACCCGACCGCGAACAAGAGCAGCAGTAGACCGGTCAGGACGAACAGCGCCGGGACACCGGCGCCCGGGCCGACGGCGAAGGCGAGCGGCACGCCACCGACAACCGCGGACATCGGCCCGATGCTCGCGATGACGAAAAAGGCGATCCCGACCACCCCGAGGGAACCGGCGCGCAGGGATCTCTGTGTCGTGTCTGAGTTGTTCTGGTCGGCGTCCACCATCGGGGAGCCCTCCTTGCGAGACTGGATACCGTGATTCTGCGCGCGGAGCGACGTTGCTCCCTACGCGGTCACCTGGACTTGGTGTGGGCTCGGAAGCCCGATGGTCTTGAACGCTCGCACTGCGCTGCCTCCCGGGTGTCACCCAAGTGGGTGTATTTGGATTTTCGTGTGATCTTCGCCATGGTCGCCTGCCCCCTCGCATTCGGTCGTCCGTACTTCTACGGATGTTCTCCCATCGCCGCGGCGTGAAAGTGGCCAGGAGCGAGAGCGCTCACCGGTGAACGCGTCATCGGGCAAGCCTGGCTCGGCTACGAGCCAAACCGGAAAGAGGGTTGCGATGGACCAGACGTACGAGGAGCTAGTGACCTGGGCATACCTGGGCGAGGTGTGGGGCGAGCGCATGCTTGAACGTCTCCTCACCGAAGATGTCTTTGCTGAGGAGCGCGATCACCTCCGCTTGCTCCTGGCCCTGGAGTCCCGGACTCGGCGGACCCTGGAGCGGGTGGTGATCGCCCACGGCCTCGACCTCGATCCTGGGCCGTCGCACAAGGAAGCCGAGGAGTACGTCTCAACCCTGGGGAGAAACCAGGACTGGGACGCCTTCATGCGCGAGACCCTTGAGATCGCGACCTCGGCACTTCCGCAGTTCGAGAAGATGCGCGACCTCGGTCCCGACGACGACGCCGACGCGTTGCAAGAGACCGTCGAGCACGAGGAGGCCGTCCTCGGCTACTCCATGGCTCGCCTCGCCGGCCAAACCGAGCAGGCGGCAGCCGCGGTTTCCGCCCACCTGACTACTTGGGCACGACGCTCGGTCGCCGCCTCGTAGCCGGCGGCTGCGCCGGGGGCCGAATACACCCGATCGGGGACGGCAGGCGCGGCGGTCACGAACCTACTGTCGAGGCGAACCTGAGCAACCGCGCTCCAGGACGTCACACGTGGAGGCACCGTGAACCGGCAGTTGGTCGTCCGAAAGACCCTCTCCTTCATCGAGGAGACCCACTCGGCCGCGGGCCGGGGCGACGATGGGGGGCCCCTGAAGAAGGTCGCGGTCTGCGCGGTCGTCGCCAACCCCTGTGCGGGTCAGGGCTACGTTGCCGACCTCAGCCACATCGTCGAGACGTCCTTCGACATCGGCACCAGCCTCGGCGCCGAGGCTGTACGCCTGCTCGGTGAAACCCCGCAGAGCTACGGCAAGGCTGGCTTGGTCGGCACCAACGGGGAGCAGGAGCACATCAACGCGGCACTCACCTCCATCTTCGGCAACGCTTTCCGAGACGCCATCGGGGGGGGCAAGGCATGGATCACGTCGGTCACCAAGCCGTCGGCCGCGGGAGCCTTCATCGACGTGCCTTTGGCCTATAAGGACGAGATCTGGGTGCGCAGCCACTACGACGCCATGACCGTGCACCTGCCCGACGCGCCTCACCCCGACGAGATGGTCGTGATCGCCGCCGTCGCCAATCGGGGGCGACTCAACGCGCGAGTCGGCGGCCTAACGGTGGCCGAGGCGGCGACCGAGGCCACGGCATGACCACCCTGGCCGTCGTCGGCGCCGGCACCATCCTCACCGGAGACCACCGCGCACCGGTCAACACCGCGGCCGACACCGTCCTTGTCGCCGACGGGGTCATCTCCCGAGTTGGGCGGCGCGAGGACCTCCAGGCGGAGGTGGACGCCGCCACGACACTCATCGACGCCGGTGGCGCGACCGTGGCGCCCGGTCTGATCGACTCTCACTGTCACGTGGTCCTGGGTGACTACACTCCACGACAGAAGACAGTCGACTTCCTCGCCAGCTACGTACACGGCGGAATCACGCGTGTCGTCTCGCCGGGCGAGATCCACGCCCAGGGCCGACCTCACGACGCGACCGGTGTCAAGGCGCTCGCCATCGCTGCGATGTCCTGCTTCCGCAACTTCCACCCCAACGGCATGACGGTGCACGCCGGGGCCGTCGTACTCGAACCGACCCTCACCGACGACGACTTCGCCGAGCTGCAGGCGGCCGGGGTGCATCTGGCCAAGTTCGGGTTCGGGCTCTACGAGGACCCAGCCGACGGCTACGACCAGGTCCGCTCCGCCCAAGCCCACGGCATCACGGTGATGTGCCACTCCGGCGGCGCGAGCATCCCCGGCAGCAAACCCATCACGCCCGACCACCTGATGCACCTAGCGCCGAACGTGTGCGGGCATCTCAACGGCGGTCCGACCTCGCTCGATGTCGCCGGTGTGGACCGGATCATCGAGCAGACAGACATGGCACTCCAGCTCGTGCAGGCAGGCAATCTGCGGTCCTCGGTGCGCATCCTCGAGAAGTGCCTGGCTGAGGACCGGTTCGACCGCGTTGTCATCGGCTCCGATACCCCTACCGGCACCGGTGTGATGCCGCTGGGAGTCCTCAAGACAGTCGCCGAGCTCTCATCCCTCACGTCCGCCGACCCTGCTGTCGTCTGGGCCGCCGCCACCGGCAACAACGCCCGAACCTGGGACATCCCTGGAGGGTTCCTGCGTGAGGGCGAGGTCGCCGACCTCGTCGTCCTCGACGCGCCGTGGGGATCCACCGCCGACGACGCGCTCGGTGCGCTCGCCGTCGGAGACATCCCCGGCATCACTGCGGTCATCACCGACGGCCAGCTCCGCACCCTCACCAGCCGAAACACCCCGCGCGCGGCCCGGCTGGTGACCGTCACGCCGCCCGCCCCCCACCTCGCCGAAGCCGGCCACTGAGCCGGGCACTAGGGAGTTCCAATGTCGTTCAAGGTCCTGTTTGAGCCCGGCAAGTGTCAGGGCTACGCAAACTGCCTCATCGAGGCCCCGGAGATCTGGGATTTCGACGACGACAACGACCAGGCCCTGCTCAAGATCGAGGACCCGGACCCGGCACTGCGGCAGAAGGCCGAAGCCTCAGCCCGCTGCTGCCCGGCGCAGGCCATACGCATCGCGGAGACGTCATGAGACGCATCCTGGTGGTCGGCGCCTCCCTCGCTGGGGTCAGCGCTGCCGAGGAGCTCCGGGCCCAGGGCTACGAGGGCGAGCTCGTACTGGTCGGCGCCGAGCCCCACCTGCCGTACACCCGCCCGCCGCTCTCGAAGGACGCGCTGCTCGAAGGCATCGACCAGACCGCACTGCAGCTGCGAGACGAGCATTGGTACGCGGAACGTGGCATCGAGCTGCGTCTCGGAGAGAAGGCCGTCGGGCTGGATACCACACACCGTCAGCTCAGGCTGGCCGACGAGGCCACCCTCGACTACGACGGGCTTGTCCTCACCACCGGCCTCGCACATCGACCACTGCCGCCTGCGTTGCGCCTGCGTCATGCCCACCAGCTGCGAACACTCGACGAAGCCGAGCGGCTGTCCGCGGCGCTGGCCGGTGCCCGACACCTAGTCGTCGTCGGTGCCGGTTTCGTCGGCCTCGAGACCGCCGCCACCGCCCGGCTGCTGGGCCTGGACGTGACCGTCCTGGACGTCGCCGCCCAGCCGATGAGCAAGGCGTTCGGCCCTGAAATCGGAATCTGGTTCGCGCGGCGTCACGAGCTGGCCGGCGTCCGGCTGCTGCTCTCGGCGAGCATCATCAGGGCCGACGACGAGCCCGACGGCACCACGACGATCGCCCTCGACTCCGGGGAGCGGTTGCGTGCGGACTGCTGCCTGGTCGGGACCGGCAGCATGCCCACCACCGACTGGCTCCGCGGCTCGGGAATCGACCTCGGTGACGGCGTCCTTTGTGATCCGACCCTCGCCACCAACGTTCCCGACGTCGTCGCAGCGGGCGACATCGCCCGCTGGGACAACGAACAGTTCGGCGAGTCGATGCGTGTCGAGCACTGGACCAACGCCGTCGAGCAGGGAGTCCATGCGGCGGGCCGGTTGCTCGGTTCACGCGACCCGTTCACGTCGGTTCCCTTCTTCTGGACCGACCAGTTCGACGCCAAGCTCAGGTGCGTCGGGCGACCCAGCATCGCCGACGACGTCGACATCCTCCGCGACGAAGACGCCCGGCTTGTCGCCGCCTTCTCACGCGGGGGGCGCATCCGCGGGGCCGTCTGCGTCAACGCCCCCCGCGAGATGGCCCAGCTTCGGCGCGCCATCGCCGAGCGGACACGGGTTTCCGATCTGACCCGCGATTGCACGCCCGCCACCCCGACCGCGGCTGCCGCCGCCACAGCCTGACCACAACCCACACCGACTCACCACGACCAGGAGCGAAACCAATGACCGCAACCGCCATCGAGCAGAACCGGGACGCGCTGTCCATCATCGAGCTGTTCCCCCAGGACGAGGACTGGTCGCTGCAGACAATGCGGCTGCTCGCCCAGGTCGCGGTCGGCGGGGCCGACCTGTTCGAATGCGCCCGGACCGCCGCCCGCATCGGGACCGAGACCACTGACGGAGAGGTCTGGCAGCGCGAGTGGAGCCGCACCGCGCAGGAGGTAGCTGTTGCCGGTGAGGCCGCGCTCGAGCGCGGCGACGTCGTGACCGCGCGTCGCGCTCTCATGCGCTCATGCAGCTACTGGCGCCACTCCGAGTTCTTCCTGGCGTCCAAGGACCCGCGCCGCGAGCTCGCGTACACGACCGGAACCGCCAACTTCCAGAAGGCCGTCGAGCTCTTCGGAGGCCGCATCGAGCGGATCAAGGTTCCGTTCGAGGGCATCACCATGGACGGCTACCTCGTCCGCCCCGAAGGCCCTGTGCAGGCGCGCCCGACAGTGCTGTTCCTCGGCGGCGCCGACTCCTGGGCCGAGGAGCTCTACTTCATGGGCGGCACCGAGTTCCCCGACCGCGGACTCAACGTGATCATGGTCGACACGCCTGGTCGCGGCAGCTCGCTGCGCTTCAAGGAGCTCTACAGCCGCCCCGACTACGAGGTGCCGGTCGCGGCCATCCTCGACTTCCTGACCGCGCGCGACGACGTCGACCCCGACCGGATCGGCCTGGCCGGCGTCAGCTTCGGCGGCTACTACGCACCCCGGGCCGCGGCATTCGAGCCGCGCGTCAAGGCGGTCGCGGCCTGGTGTGGCACGTGGAGCATCCTCACGGACTTCTACGAGTTCTACCCCCCGCTCCAGCAGCAGCTCCAGTGGCTGACGGGCTCGAAGGACGACGCGGAAGCACGCACCAAGCTCGCCGAGTTCACCCTGGACGGCGTCGCAGAGAAGCTGGCGATTCCCGTCTACGTGATGCACGGCACCGACGACATCATCATGGACATCAAGGGCGCCCACCGGTTCGTAGATGCCCTCACCACGGACGACGTGACCGTCGACATCTATGACGGCGCCGGCTCACTTCACTGCAGCTACGACTACTTCTCCGTAGCCACCGCTCGCCTGTCCGACTGGTTCGTCCACCGGCTCGGCTGACCGAATTCATGGCCACGGCTACCCCAACCGATACGACCACTAGAGGGAGGTGACGGGATGTACGAGCTGCACCAACTCCTCTGGGACATCCGCCGACACCCGGAGGTCAAGAAGCGCTACCTGGCCGACGCTGACGACGTGCTCGACGAGTACGGAATCCACGGCGACTTCCGCGGGTGGATGAGCGCGTTGGACTTCAGGTCCATGTACAAGCACGGCATCAACCCGTACCTCCTCTACTTCTGCGCCATCCAGCTGCAGGTCGACCGAGCCGCCTACTACGCCCAGATTCGAGGGGAGACCCCATGAGAACACCCGGACAAGTCGTCGGAGCCTTCGCGGCCTCGCACTCTCCCGGCATCACCGGCTGGCCCGAGCGGGCCACGGCGGAGGTCCGCCAGGAGGTGGACAGCGCTTACCGCGAGGTGGCGCGGCGCATCGAGGCGCTCGAGCCTGACGCCCTCGTGGTCGTCTCGGTCGAGCACTTCACCAACTTCAACCTCGGCAACCTGCCTGCGTTCGCGATCGCCACGGGCGATTCCTACCTAGGCCCAGTAACCGAGGAGATGGCGCGGTTCGTCAACGTTTCCCAGCGTCGCCACCCCGGCGCTGCGCCCTTGGGTAGGCACCTGTACGAGTTTGCCCTCGACGCCGAGTTCGACCCATCCCTAGTCGAGGGTGGACTGGACTTCGACGAAAACTTCAGCGTCCCCCTCAAACATCTCGACCCCGACGCGAGGTACCCGCTGGTCCCGGTGATCGTCAACGGCGTCAACCCGCCGTGGCCGACCCCCAAACGCTGCTACGACTTCGGCCGGATGATCCGAGACGGTGTGGCCGCGCAAAGCGAGTACTCGCGGGTTGTGGTCCTGGCCACCGGGGGGCTCTCCCACTGGGTCGGGCTGCCGGAGTCGGGTCAGGTCAACGAGGAGTTCGACCACGATTTCATCGATCGGCTCACCGACGGGGACGCCGGTCGCCTCACCGACTACACCCGCGAAGAGATCGACGCCGCGGGCAACGGAGCCCACGAGATCCGGACCTGGCTCGTCGCTGCCGGCGCCGCCCAGACCGGGTTCGACGTACTCGCCTACGCCGCCGTGCCCGAGTGGCTCACCGGCACGGCGGTCGCCGCGGCCCGTCTCTGAGCAGTCGCAACCTCACCCACCCGCTGCGACACCCCCGTCGAGAACAGCAACCCACAGAAATAGGAGCACCACCCAATGTCCAAGCTGCCCAAGGTGACCGGACGCGACATGCGTGGCGTCATGGCCTACCCGCCCACCCCTGCCCTGCCCGGCGCCGAGCGCGTCGACGCGGTAGACACCGTCGACCTGGCCGAGACCGAGCGGATGATCCGTGCGCTCATCAACGACGGCGTCGACGCCATCGCCCTCAACGGCACCCTCGGTGAGTGTGCCACGCTCACGCTCGACGAGTGGAAGGCCTTCGCAGGCTGTGTGGCCGAGACCGTTCGAGCGGTCAACGAGGACTTCCCGGTCTTCATCGGCACCACCACGCTCAACACTCGCGACACTGTCAGCCGGATGAAATTCCTCTCCGACCTCGGCACCACCGGAACGCTGCTCGGCCGCCCAATGTGGGGCGACATGGTCGCTCCGGTTATGGAGCGCTTCTACCGCGACGTCGCCGAAGCGGTCCCGGACCAGGCCATCGTCGTCTACGACAACACTGCGGCGTTCGGCGGCATCATTCCGCGGCGCGTCTACAAGACGCTCGTGGACCTGCCCCAGGTGGTCGCGGTCAAGTACGCCGGAGGCGCTTCGGTGGGCTTCCGCTACCACAACGACATGGCCCACACCGGCACCCGCTTCCCGCTGATGTCGATCGAGACAGACTGGTTCCCCGCCTGGGAGATGTACGGCGAGGAACTCGTCGGAATGGCATGGTCCTCGACCACCGCCATGGGCCCGGGCCCGGTGCTCGAGCTCCGCGACGCCCTCCAGCAGGGCCGAACAGAGGACGCTCGCTGGCTGACAGAGCGGCTGCGGTGGGCCCACGAGCCCTTCCTGGTCGGCCAAGACTTCATGGAGTTCGCCAAGTACAACATCCCGCTGGAGAAGATCCGGGTGAACGGCGCGGGCTACATCAACGTCGGCAAGTGCCGACCGCCGTACACCGAAGACCTGGTGCCCGAGGAGCACGTCATGACTACGGCCGAGCACGTCAACCGGTACAAGCAGATCCGTGGTGAGGTCGAGCAGCGCTTCGGCGTGCGCGCCTCCAAGGACTCGCTCGCCAAGGTCTGAACTGATGACTTCCACGGTACCGAACCCCTCCTTGGAGCCGTGGGTCGCAAAGACGCGGACAGGGATCGCTGAAGGGCGCTTCCCTGTCCGCGCCTTCAACGACCCCGACGTCTACGACCTGGAACAGGACCGCCTGTTCTCGAAGGCCTGGTGCTTCCTCGCACACGAGAGCGAGATCAGCTCCCCCGGCGACTACGTCGTTCGCTACATCGGAAACAACAACATCATCGTCGCGCGCGACGAGGAGGGCGTCGTCCACGCCAACCTCAACATGTGCCGTCATCGCGGCAACGTGATGTGCAAGTCCGAAATCGGGAACGCCTCGCATTTCCGCTGCTCCTACCACGGGTGGACCTACAAGAACTCGGGCGAGCTCATCGGGGTCCCCTACATGAAGGAGGGATACGAGGGCCGGCTCAAGCGCAAGGACTGGGGCCTGGTCCGCGTACGGGTCGACAGCTACGAGGGCCTTGTATTCGGCACCCTCGACCCGGACGCGCCGACGCTGGAGGAGTACCTCGGCGGATTCCAGTTCTACCTCGACCTCTACCTCAAGCACGGACTCGGTGGGGTCGAGGTGCACGGTCCGCCCGACCACTGGGTAGCCGACACGGACTGGAAGATCTGCGCCGAGAACTTCGCCGGGGACGGCTACCACACCCCCGTCGCCCATCAGTGGGGCTTCAGCCTGGGGTATTTCCCGTCCTCCGGGTCCACCCACAGCCAGGGCTGGGCGGTGAGCATCCCGGAGCGGGGGCACGGAATCGGGCTAGGGCACAGCCCCAACTTCCCGCCATTCGGGGGATTCCCGGATGAACTGGTCGAGGAGATGCGCCAATCCCTCACACCTGAGCAGGTGGAGGTCTTCGCCAAGACCCGTACGGCGGTTGGGACGGTCTTCCCGAACCTGTCCTTCCTGATGCAGCCGTTCAGCCTTGTGCCGGGCGAACCCGGCGTCAGGTTCGTCACGATGCGCCTCTACCACCCGGCCGGCCCTGGCCGGATGGAGATGTACTCCTGGTGCCTGGTCCCCAAGACCGCCTCCCAGGAGTACAAAGACGAGGCCTACCGGGCCTACACCCTCGCGTTCGGACAGGCCGGAACGTTCGAGCAGGACGACTTCGAGAACTGGACGAAGGTCACCAAGTCGGCCGGGTCGACGATGGTCCGCGACCTCGAGTTTCCGTACATCATGGGCATGGAGAGCGAGCGCGACCCCGACTTCCCCGGACCCGGCCACGCTGTTCGCCCGTACGTCAACGACACGAACTTCCGCAACCTGTGGAGCCGGTGGGGCGACTACTTGGCTGGGGAGGCTTGATGTCGACGCCAACTCACAGCAAGCCGAACAAGTCCGTGCACGGCTCGGTCGACATGGCGACCGCTTGGTCGGTGCAGGAGTTCATGTACCGGGAGGCACTCGCCCTCGACGAACGTCGCTACCGCGACTGGCTGGCGATGCTCGCTGATGACATCCGGTACGAGGTTCCCGTACGCGTGACCCGCGAGGGGCTCGCCGACTGGGAGCTCGCACCCACATCGCGCATCTTCGACGACGACCGGCAGACCCTCGGGGTCAGAATCCAGCGACTCGAAACCGACTTCTCATGGGCCGAGCAGCCACCGTCGCGGACCCGACACTACGTCACGAACGTCATCGTCAACGCCACCGATGAGCCTGGGGAGTACCTGGTCAACTCCAACTGCTTCATCTACCGAAGCCGCGGCGACAGCCCCGAGCCGAGCTTCTACTCGCTGTTCCGTAAGGACACCGTGCGGCACACAGCCGACGGCTGGCGACTGGCTCGACGATGGGCGGCCTTCGACCAGTCCCTGATCAACGCGCACAACCTTTCCATCTTCATCTGACGGCCGAGGGCGAGGACCGATGACCGACCACAACGAGACCAGGCAGCACAGCGACACCAGCGAGGCCGACGCGGACGCCGCGGTACCGGTGTTCGAGAACCCCGAGATCGGCGATCGCTCCGACTATCCAACCGAAACCACCGACGGCCCAATCCTCATCGCGAACGAGTTCGCGGACGTCGTAGTACGCAAGATCGAGACCCGCAACGGCATGCGGCTCGACATCTGGTCGCCACGGCGGGGTAGTCGTATCATGCTCGACGCCCTCGCGCTCGACTGTTTGAGCTACCAGGAACCCGAGCTGATCACCCAGCTCCTCGCGCGACGCCCGGCGCCATGACCGGACGACTTGAGGGGCAGAGCGTCCTCGTGGTGGGCGGTGGGTCCGGCATCGGGCGAGCAGCAACCACCGCGATGCACCGAGAGGGAGCCTCCCTCGTCGTTCTGGAGCGGTCCGCCGACCACGCCAGGGCCTTGACCGAGGACTTTGGGCACGAGCGCCTCATCGTGCTCACCGGCGACGGCACGGCTTCGACCGAGTTGGAGCGCGCGGTCTCGGTCGCCGTCGAAGCCACCGGGCGACTGGACCACCTCACCTGCTGCGTCGGCGTCTTCGACCATTATGCGGACCTGACGACGCTCAACGCGGACCAACTGGACAAGGCAGCAGACGAGGTTTGGCGCGTGAATGTCCTCGGGACCCTCCACGCAGTCCGCGCCGCCGTCCCCGACCTGCGAGCTTCGCGCGGGTCGATCACGCTCACCTTGTCCGAGTCGGCCTTCCACCCCGTCGGCGGCGGCGTCCTCTATGGCACCTCGAAGTGGGCACTGCGCGGCGCCGTCCATCACCTCTCGACGCAACTGGCCCCGGAGATCAGGGTCAATGCCGTGGCACCCGGCGGGACCTCCGCGACCAAGTTCTCAGGCCTCCAAAGCCTCGGGACCGCCCAACAGACGGTCGCTGAGAGCGTAGACCGCGACGCCCGAATCGCGTCCGGAACTCTGCTGAAGAAGACGCCAAGCCCCGCGTCACACGCCGGCGCCTACGTGTTCCTGGCGGACCGCGACGCTGCCGACGTCATCACGGGGCAAGTCATCAACACCGACGGCGGCCGAGCGCTCACCTGAGGTGTGCCGGTCCGGACGATCTCGGGCGACTGTCCGCGGACGGGGGAAGCAAAGTCTCACGTGCCAGCGCTCAAGCACCATTCCACGGCTACACCGGCCGCCGGGCATATGCTCGAGCCAGACATCGACTCTCTGCCGATTGGAGCCGACGTGTTGACTCCCGCAGCGGGACAGGGGGTGGGAATGGACGCCGGCACCGTCTCGTTCGCGCGCTACTCAACATCCTTCGTCGGCCGCCAGCGCGAGACGATCGACACGCTGAACTTGATCGCCCACAATCGCTTCGTCGGGCTCGTCGGAGCCGGCGGTGTCGGGAAGACCCGGCTGGCCGCGCACGTCGTGCCTCAACTGCGCGGTCACTTTGAGGATGGCATCGTCGCCGTCGACCTCATCGGCTGTGTCACGCCTGCTGACTTCCGGACGCGGGTCGCCGACGCCATCGGTATCCGGGATGCCGGCTCCGCGACGTTCGAGGCGCTGGCGGAGGCCCTCCAAGGCCAGCACACCTTGTTGGTGCTCGACGGCTGTGAACTTCTCGACAGTGATTGTCTCCTCACCGTCCAGGACCTGCTCGAACACTCGGACACATTCGCAGTCTTGGCAACCAGCAGGCGCGCCCTCCACGTCGACGGCGGCCTCGTCGTTGCCCTCCCGCCCCTCACAGTGCCCCCCACTGAGTTCGAACTCCCCGAAGCCGGCATGAGCCCCGAGGAAGTAGCGCCGTACGAAGCCGTCGAGCTCTTCGTCGAGCGCGCACGCTTGGTCAGGCCCGACTTCGACCTCACCACTGAGAACGCCCTCTCGGTTGCCACACTCTGCCGGCGACTGGACGGCCTGCCACTGGCTATCGAGCTCGCCGCATCCTGGGTGCGAGCGCTATCGGTTGCCCAGATCCTCCACCGCATGGAGACCTCGACCGACTTCCCGCGCGCGGGGACGCGCAACATCGCTCCGCGTCACAGGGCCTTGAGTTCCCTCGTCGCCGGAACCTTCGACCTCTGCGCCCCGGAAGAGCAGACGCTCTGGGCCCGCATGACCGTCTTCCGCGAATCGTTCGACCTGACAGCCGTGGAAGCCGTCTGCGGAGGCGCGCCGCTCAACGAGACCGACCTCTTGGACACCATCGCCGGGCTCGTCGACCAGTCCGTCGTCGTCGTCGACGATATCTCCGGGCACAGCCGTTACCGGCTTCTCCGGATCACCCGCGAGTACGGGGCGACCAAGCTCGACGACGCAGACGACGTGCACGCCCGACACCGCGACCACTTCGACAACCTGATGGCCGAATACGCGCAACGGTGGCCAGGCCCAGGTCAGATCCGGCTGCTCAGCCAAGTCCGGTCCGACTATGCGAACATCTCTGCAGCCATCGGCTGGGGGCTGAACCGACCCGAGACCGTCAAGTCGAGTGCGCGCATGGCCATCGATCTGTGGTGCTTCTGGTTCGCAACCGGACGGCTCACCGAGGGACGCGCCGTGCTCGGTCGCGTCGCGGCGGCCCCACTGCTCGATGCGGCACCCGTCGAGCGAGTCCGAGCCCTCTACTTCAACTCGTATCTCAGCGTCCTCCAGGGTGAGGTGCGGTCAGCGCGCAAACTTCACGACATCGCCGCCGCCAGTCAACCCGAGAACGACAACGATCTGTTGTGCCGCGGGCTCAACCTGCAGCTGGATGCGATGATCCGGATGGGCCTCGGCCACAACGGCGATCCCTCGGACAGCCTCGACCAGGCGCTCGCTATCTTCGAGCAAGGCAGCGACGCGCGTGCCCGGGTGATGTTCATGGACGCCATCGGCGTGTCGGTCCTGCTGTCCGCGCTCCACGGTGACTCCGTCCGCGCCAACGAGCTCGGGGTCCGAGGCCTCGCAGTGAGTGACGAGACCGAGGACGTCATGTGGCGCGGCTACATCGAGTACGCCCTAGGTGTCGACGCTTGGGTCCAGAAGTCGTTCGCTCGCGCCAGAGCAGCGGCCCTCGCCGCCCTTGAGGCATCTCCGGACCAGCTCCTGGTCACCCACTGCATCGAGCTCCTCGCCTGGTGCGCGTCGAGCCAGGACGACTTCGCGCAGGCAGCTAGACTCTTCGGCGCAGCCGATCGACGTTGGCGCCAACTCGGAGGAGGCTTCTCCGGCTTCAGCGGGCTGTCTGAGCATCGCGACCATTGCCTGAGCGCAACACGCCACGGCCAGACATCCGAGGCCTTCGCTACGGCGTATGCGTCCGGCATAGCGCTAACGGTGGACGCCATTGCCAGCGACACAGTCAAGCAACAGGCGCTCGACCGCTCCAGCGAAAAGCATTCATCAGCAGCTCCGTCGCCGCTGACGACGCGAGAACACGAGGTCGCCGTGCTGGTTGCACGCGGACTGAGCAACCGCGAGATCGCCGAAGCGCTGACCATCTCACCGCGCACAGCCGAGAGCCACGTCGACCACATTCTCACCAAACTGAACCTGCCCAACCGGACCCAGGTCGTCGCTTGGATGCTCAGCCGTGAGCGCTGACCGACCGCGCCAACTACTGATGTGACACCGGGCACACTTCCGTAGCCGAATTCAGTAGATCTACGGACGTACGTCGTCCCGTCCAGTGGCAGCGTCGGTGACCAATCGCGCCGACTCGAAGAGTCTGGCGCCCAACGTCGAGAGGTGGCCCCAGATGGACATGGCAAAGCTCGCACAGCAGCACATCGCTGGACAGTGGCGTAGCGGAACTGGCGAGAAGACCCTGGTCGACCGCAACCCCTTCAACGGCGAGGTCCTGGGCGAGTTCACCGTCGCCACGACCTCCGACGTCGACCAGGCGTACCGCGCCTCCGAAGAGGCCCAGTTGGCGTGGGCGGCCACCAACGCCTACGCCAAGCGGACCGTGTTCGAGAACGCTGCCCGAATCGTGGGCGAGCGCTTTGGGGAGATCACCCAGCTCATCATCGCCGAGGTCGGCGGCACCGCCCTCAAGGCTGGTTTCGAGATCGGCCTCGTGATCGATGCACTCAAGGAGGCCGCCACCCTCCCTCTGCGCATCGAGGGCATGATCCTGCCCTCGCCGGTCGACGACACCGAGAACTTCGTTTACCGCAAGCCGGTTGGCGTGGTCGGCGTCATCAGCCCGTTCAATTTCCCGTTCTTCCTCACCATGAAGTGCGTAGCGCCTGCCCTCGCCACCGGCAACGGGGTCGTCGTCAAGCCCCACGAGGACACCCCCATGACCGGCGGCACGCTGCTGGCGGAGATCTTCGAGGAGGCGGGTCTCCCCGCAGGCCTGCTCAACGTGACCGTCACCGAGATCCCGGTCATCGGCGACTACTTCCTCGAGCACCCCGTCCCGCGGGTTCTCGCCTTCACCGGCTCGAGCGCCGTCGGGCGCCACGTCGGCGAGGTTGCCGCCAAGCATTTCAAGAAGGCCATCCTCGAGCTCGGTGGCAACAGCGCGTTCATCGTCTGCGACGACGCGGACCTGGACTACGCCGTCGACGCGGCCGTCTTCAGCCGTTTCACCCATCAGGGCCAGATCTGCATGTCGGCCAACCGGATCATGGTCCACTCCAGCGTCGCGGCCCAGTTCAAGGAGAAGTTCGTCGCCAAGGTCGCTGCCCTGTCCAGCGGGGACCCGTCGGACCCGACCACCATCGTCGGTCCGCTCATCAACAACCGCCAGGTCGTCGCCCTCGAGCAGCAGGTCGACGCCGCCCTCAGCGCTGGCGCTGAGGCGCTCCTCCGCGGGACGACCCAGGGCAACGTGGTACCCCCGGTCGTGCTCGAAGGTGTCAGCGTCAGCGACGACATCGCTCGTGGCGAGCTGTTCGGGCCTGTCGTCCTGGTCATGGAGTTCGACAGCGACGACGAAGCCATCGCGATGGCCAACGACACCGAGTACGGCCTGAGCGGCGCAGTCCACACGAAGGACCTGGCCCGCGGAGTGCGCATCGCCAAGCGCATCCACACCGGCATGGTCCACGTCAACGACACGACCATCGCCGACGAGCCGATCGTCCCCTTCGGCGGCGAGAAGCACTCCGGCATCGGCCGGCTCAACGGCCAGTCGAGCATCGACGAGCTGACCACCACCCAGTGGATCTCGGTCAACCACGGCCGCCGCATCTACCCCTACCAGTGACGGCCCGCCGTCGGCGCAACCCACCCCACGACTCCCAAAGGGACCATCCAGCAATGAGCACCGAACAGACTGTCCTCGACGCCGAAGCCCTCGACGCAGGCTACAAGCCCTTCCTCGTCGAGGGCGCGGAGACCGGCGAGCTCTCCGAGCTCATCGGCCGCGCCGGCGTCCGGGCCGGGGTCTTCCGCGTCCAGCCCCGCGAGTACCCAGACCGGACCCCCGTTCCCTACCTCTTCGAGACCGACGAGTACATCTGGGTCATCGAGGGCGAGGTTCACATCGAGTCCAAGACCGGGCAGCGCACCGTCCTGCGAGCTGGCGACTCCGCCTACTTCCGCCAGGGCAGTGAGTCCACTTGGACCTTCCATGCACCGTTCCGCAAGTTCTCCGTCGAGATCGAGACCGAGGAGGCAGGCGCGTGAGCACCCACTACGACGTCGTCGTGATCGGCGGCGGCTTCGCCGGGCTGTCCGCTGCCCGCGAGGCCGGCAACCTCGGCAAGAGCGTCCTGCTGGTCGAGGCCCTCGATCGCCTCGGCGGCCGTACCTGGACCACCGACGCGCTCGGGACCCGCATCGAGATGGGCGGTACCGACGTGCACTGGCTGCAGCCCAACGTGTGGGCCGAGGTGGCCCGGTATGGCCTCCAGATCGAGGAGTTCACACCGCCGGAGCAACTGCTTTACCTCGACGAAACCGAGGTCAGGGAGGGCAACGAGGACGAGGTCTTCGGTCTCATGGACAAGGGGATGAGCGCGCTCGCCGCCGTCGCCAGGGATGCCTACCCCCGGCCGCAAGACCCCGCCTTCTCGTCCAGTGCTTTCGATTACGACAAGTTGTCGCTCGGCGAGTTCCTGGCCGACGTCGAGATGAGCAATCAGGAGAGGGACATGACCTCCTCCTTCTGGGCGGCTGCCTGCCAGGCGCCCCTCGACGAAGCGGGTCTCACCATCGCGCTGCGATGGCTGGCCCTGGCGGGTTGGGACTGGCAATTGATGCTCGACGTCATCTCCCGCTACAAGATCATCGGCGGTACTCGTGGTCTGGTCGACGGCATGGTCTCCGACATCCGCGGAGACATCCGCACCGGCATCTCGGCCACCTCGGTCGTCGAGCGGGACGACCACGTTGAGATCACCCTCAGCGACGGCTCGGTCGCGCGGGCCGGCGCAGTCGTGGTCGCCGTCCCGATCAACGTGCTGTCCAGGATCAAGTTCGAGCCCGCCCGGCCCGAGTTCGATCAGATCGCCAGGGCCGGCGTCATCTCGCGTGGGCTGAAGGTCATCTGCCGCATCCGCGGGAACCGCACCCCGTACATGGCGTTCGCGCCCGAGGGGAGCCCGTTGGTTCTCGTGCAGTACGACCGACCGATTGATGGTGACCACATCGCGGTGGGGTTCGGACCCGACGCGTCCGCACTAGACACAACCTCGACCGAAGAAGTGCAGAAGGTGCTGCGCAGCTGGCTGCCGGACGCCGAGGTCGTCGAGGTCGCGAACCACAACTGGACGGCCGATGACATGTTTCTCGGCACCTGGGCAGTCCCGGCCCCCGGTCAGCTCCGCTCCCAGCTCGACGCCGTGACGTCGCGCGACGGACGCGTCCTGCTCGCCGGGGCAGACCTGGCCAGCGGGTCCTACGCGCTCATCGACGGAGCCATCAACACCGGCATCCGGGCCGGGCGGGACGCCGCGGCGCTCGCCGGCGAGCGCTGACCACAAGGGAGCGCCAGTGAGTGCAGAGACCTTCGCCCTCGAACTCCAATCGGCCCTCACCCGGGCCGAGGTGGCCGACGCCTACCTGGACAGCGTCCAAGGTGTCATCGACGCGAACGCCGTCGGGCTCTACCAGCTGGACCGGACGTCACAGCAGGTTCTCGACGTCCGTGTGCACTCCACTGGCGACTTCCTGGACGAGTACGAGCGCTACGGCCGCGTCGACGACCCGGTCCTCGAACACGTTCTGATGAGCGGCACTGCAATCGACTCGTCCCGGCTCCCTGGGGATCGATGGCATGACTGCGGGGCCAGGCATGCCCTAGGGGTCGCCGGCTACGGCCACTCCCTCGAGGCACCTGTCGTCACATCCGGCTACCTGTTCGGCACGATCAACTTCGCTCGTGATCTGGCGCACCAGCCGTTCACCCTCGCCGACACGGCCGCCGCTGAGAGGGTCGCCAAGCACCTGGGCAGAGCCATCGAGCGAACCGTCCGCTACGAGATGTCGGCACAGCGCAGCCGAGCGCTCGAGTTCACCATCGAGCGGCTGTCCCAGCCGGTGATCATTACCGACTGGGACGGCCGCGTCGTCTTCCAGAACCGCGCAGCAGCCGACTCCTGCCGCCTCTCCAAGGACCTGGACGGGCGGCTCAACATCGCCGACGGCCTGTCGAGAGCGATTCTCGACGCCACCCGCGCCTTCACCACCGAGGGCAAGCGTGTTCAGACCCAGACGATCAGCACTGGTGGCGGTAGGCAGTTGGTCGTGAAGACCTACCGCCTCGCAGACGCGACCCGCGCGAGCGCGACTCTGCTCTACGAGCGCGCTGCCCAGACCTCCCCCCGGACGCTCCCGACGTGGGACGTGCTGACCCGACGAGAGCAGCAGATCGTGGAGCTGGTCAGTGAAGGGCTTACCACCCGGGAGATCGCCGAGCGTGCGTTCATCTCCGAGAACACGGTCAAGCAGCATCTCAAGCGCATCTACGCCAAGACCGATGTCTCCAACCGTGCTGAGCTGATCCAGCTCACCTGGGCCTCGTCTGCCGGCCAGAGCCACGACTCAGGGCCCGTCCTCGACTGACGCGCCTGGGTGGCGCTTGCTGCCCGCTAGTCCTGACTCCAATCGACGCTGAGGTACTTGATCTCGGTGAACTCGTGCAGCCCGTGCTGAGCGCCCTCGCGCCCGAGCCCGCTCTGCTTCATCCCGCCGAACGGGGCCGCCGGGTCGGACAGCACGCCGCGATTCACCGCGACCATCCCGGCGTCGATCCGGTCCGCGAACTTCATCCCCGCGGCGATGTCCCTGGACTGGACGTAGGCGGCCAGCCCGTATTCCGACCGGTTGAGCCTTGCCACCAGTTCGTCAGTGTCGTCCCAGATCAGGACCGGAGCCACAGGTCCGAACAGTTCCTCGGTCGCGAGCGACGAGCTAGGCGCGACGTCGGTGAGCACGGTCGGTGGGAAGAAGTAGCCGGAGCAATCGCCAGGCAGGTCGCCACGAGCCACGATCTGCGCACCATGCGTCACGGCGTCGTCGACCGTCTTCGTCAATCGAGTCACCGCCCGAGCCGAGATCAGCGGACCTACGGCGGCCCCGCTGCGACTCGGGCCCACGGTCAGCCGTCCGACCTCGGACGCCAAGCGGTCGACGAACTCCTCCGCGACGGAGGCGTGAACGTGGAAGCTGTTCGCGGCCGTGCACGCCTGCCCGCCACCCCGGAACTTGGCGATCACCGCGTCTCGGACCGCGTGTCCGAGATCGGCGTCAGGAAGCACCACGAACGGGGCGGCCCCGCCAAGTTCCATGGAGCAGTTGAGCACCCTCCCCGCCGCCGTGCGAAGCAGGCTCCTTCCGACGGGCGTCGAGCCGGTGAACGACAACTTCCTCACGCGGGAGTCACTCAGCCACCGATCCACGACGTCGGCTGCGTCAACTGTGGTCACGACGTTCACGACACCAGCCGGCACGCCGGCCTCGACGAGCAGCTCTACCATGGCGATCGCCGTCAGCGGAGTCTCAGCAGCCGGCTTGAGTACGACCGTGCAGCCAGCCGCCAACGCTGGCGCGACCTTGCGTGCGGGCATCGCCGCGGGGAAGTTCCAAGGCGTGACGAGGGCAGCGACGCCAACCGGTGTGCGGCTGACAACGGTACGAGACAGACCGTTGGGCGCGATCGCGTAGTGCCCCTCGATCCGGACGGCTTCCTCTGCATTCCAGCGGAAGAACTGAGCCGCATACCGCACTTCGGCTGCAGCGTCTGAGCGGCTCTTGCCGTTCTCTAGCGCGATGAGGTCAGCCAGCCGATCCTCGTCACGCATCATCAGTGCATAGGTTCGGTGGAGAAGGTCTGCTCGCTGCAACGGACTCAATGGGGCCCAGGCGCGGCCCGCCCCCGACGCTGCGTCCACGGCGGCGTCTGCTTCGTTGAGGCCGCAGTTCGCGACGGAGGCGATGGTCGCCCCGGAAGAGGGGTCGTCGACCTCGAACGAGTTGGCGGCGTTCACCCACTGCCCGTTGATGAAGGCTCGAACCGAACTGGTCTCCACCAACTCACCGACTGAGCCCATGAGGTCTTGGATCAGGTGGGTCACGGTGCTGACTCATCGGATTCAAGGACAACTCCGTCGGCGTCGACCACGTCGCGCCAGACCTCGAATCCATGCTGAAACGCAACCACTCCGGCCTCGGGAAGCGCGATCTCAATGGCCTCGAGCACCTCAGTCGGGGTCGCTCCAACTTCGAGCGCGACGCGGATGTGAACTGCAATGTGAGCCGGGTCCGCGCGAAGCACCGTCAAACTCAGGACAAAGAGTAGCTCTTTCGTCATTCGATCCAGGGTCCGCGTCTCTAGATAGGCAGCAGAAACCAGGTTGTCCGCCGCTTTAAGGACTGGAAGGTCTTGCTTGGCCAGGACGCGGTGATACATCAGCGCATAGCCACGGCGGCGGACCATGTCTTCGACATAGACCACGTCATCAGGGGACTCGTCCTGGGTCCCGCCGTCGCGAGTCGGGTTGCTAAGGTCCAAACGTCCGTCGTGCACCAACTCAGGCTCGCGTGCTTGGCCGCCGCCCGTGTCACCCGATCGAGGTCATTCGGCGAATGCATTCGGCGAACGCGACTTGTTCTTGAATAGCGCACGCAGGGAGTCGTCTCCCGTGACGATCTCGCCGTCGGCGCGAGGTCTGCTGATTCCGAGGCCGGAACCGCAGGGGGGTCCATGGGCGAGGCCGGCCCGCGTCGGTCACCGGCCTAGCGAGCAAGCGGGAAGTCGGAATGGCTTGGCCTGCTCAGCAGCCGGAGGTGCGACGGCACAGTGGCTCCTTTATGGTCCGCAGAAAGTCCGCGGCAAGCTCGAACTAGTCTGGCTCCAGCCAACGACACCGACGGGTACTGCTTCGATGTTTCACCCGAAATCGTGTCCCCCCGGCGGCCCCCCAGATTTAAATTTGGAAACCCGAGGTCAGCGTTCTCAACCGTGATCGCCGCTCACCAACGGGTACAAGTCGCTGGTGCCAGCCGCTCGTAATGAGAAGGTCGTCAGTTCGATTCTGACAGGCGGCTCCACTTGGAATCCCACCCTGACCAGCGCAAACAGCGCTCGAAGGCGACGAACCCGGCGATGTCATTCGCCAGTGGCATCGCGAGATGGCCCCCCGGCGGCCCCCCGAGTCAGATTCAGCAGCTCCAGACCCACTCGATGGGCGCCGGTGCCGAGGAAGTGCAGGTAGAGGTTTGTGGTCGCGATGGACTCGTGCCCCATCCACGCCTGGACCGTTCCTGGATCGACACCGCGGGACAGCCAGAGGCAGGCTGCGGTGTGACGCAGGTCGTGGATGCGGCGACCGTGACTGGTCCGGTGCCAGTGGACCGCGCGCACTGTCGCCGTCCGGTGGAGCTGGGCGCCGCCGGTGGTCGTGAAGAGCAGTTCGCCCCGATCCTTGCCCTCCGCCATGGTGACGTCCTGAGTCCCGGCCGCTACGCCGAGCACGGTGCCCACCATCTCGGCGATCGCCCGCTCGGATCCAAACACAGAGGCAGCCTCGGCCCGCCAGATCGCACGTTGGTCGGCTTCGGACCGAGGCGCGTGCTTACCTTGGCGGGTCTCGAGGTTCGCCTGCTGTGCCAGAGCAATGGACTCCACAGCGGTCGGCGGGCGACCATGCGCGGTCTGGAACTCGACCGCAAGCTCCCGCCGCCGCCCCTCGATCGCCGCGGCTCGACGTGACCAGGCAACGGCGATTCGTTCGTCGACCCCGACAACCTCGCGCACCGCCCGCTTGCTGTCCCCACCCGGATTAGGCGCGTCCCGCCGGGCGAAACGAAGACCCAGGCGGGCGACCAACTCGGCCTCAAGGAGTGTGTTGTACATCTCCGACAGCGTGACGTTCGCCTTGAACAGAACCCGACCGTCGACAGCCAACCACTTGCCGTCGTCCTCGGCCTGAACCTTGTTGCTCAGTGCCACGTGGGAATGGATGTTCGGGTTGCCGGCGCGGCTGTCGCGGTGTGTGAATACGGTGGCAAGGGCCCCCGTCGCGTTGACCTGTTCGATCCCACCGCGACCACGGCGCGTGAACAGGACTTCCTTCTCGAGGTAGGCGAGGGTGCGCTCGACCGCGGAATGGTGGGCGTCTTCGATCTGCTTCGCTATCTCCCTATCCGCGAGTGCCCACAGCGTCGACACCGACTTCACGGGAGTGAAGGTCAGGTCGTAGCCCGCGACTGCCTTCGTTTGCTGACGAGATGCCTGGGCGAGGAAGCCAGCACGCTCACGATCATCGAGTGGTCGGCGACGGTAGTCGCGAACGAACATCTCGTCAGCGACTCGAGTCCGGATCTCCGCCCGAACCGCGACGGGAAGAGCAGCTGACCAGCGCTGGCCATGCTGTGCGTTGTAGCTGCTGAACCTTCGCGCCACCTCCTGCATGAACTCCGGAGCGTTGCCCCGGTAGACCGCGAAGGTCCTCCCCAGACGAGCAGATCGCGCCGCCGATACAACGCTTTGACCCGCGTCCAGCGCGGTGCTCTCAATCCTTTCGGCATTCGGGTGGCGGCCCTCGCCGAACAGATTCCGCATCTGTCGCTCGCCGACCTCCTCGCCGACGCCGGTCCCCAGAGTGGCGAGTCCCGCGCCCCACCAACGCCCCGGGGATTCGCCCTTCTCCGAGTAGTAGTCGCCCAGGCCGCTGTGCCCGCGGTCCGTCGCATCGTGCGCCGCCACCTGACGCGTCAAGTACGTGTATCCGTCGCCCGCCGTCAGCTTGTGTACCCCCATCACGACCGGGACTAGCAACTCGAGCAGTGCAAGATCCGGACGCTTTAGCCATCACCAGTTCCGACAGTGCATGAGGTGTGATGGCTAGTGAGCACTCTGGTGAGGCCGGTCTCTCGACGCGTGCCATCGAGCCGGTCATCGGCGTATCACATATGTCGGTATTGCGTGACCTCTCCGTGGCCGTAGCTGGAACGGGCCAACGAGATCCTCAAGACCTCTGCGGCGTTTTTCGCTCAGGCGGAGCTCGACCGCCGACTCAAGTGATCGTCGACTACATCGAGGCCTACAGGTCTCGATTCGGCGTCGAGCCGATCTGTGCCGTGTTGTCCGAGCACGGTGTCTCGATCGCCCCTTCCACCTACTACGAGCGCCGTCGCCGGTCGGTCACCGTCGCCGAGCTCGAGGAGGCTTACCTGGTCAACGCGTTGGTCACCCTGCATGCCGAGAACTGGGGCGTCTACGGCGCCCGCAAGCTCCACAAGGCCGCCCGCCATGCCGGGACCGATGTCGGTCGGGACCAGGTCGCCCGGCTGATGGGCATCGCAGGGATCAGCGGCGCGGTCCGTGGCCGGCACCGCACCACCACCACGCGGCGCGACACGACCGCCGCGCGGCATCCCGACCTGGTCCAACGCGGCTGGGACGTCCCGGCCGGGACCGACCAGCTGTGGGTGGCCGACTTCTCCTATGTGTGGACCCTGACCGGGTTCTGCTACGTCGCCTTCATCGTCGACGTGTTCTCCCGCCGCGTACTCGGCTGGCGGGTCAGCGGCTCAAAGGAGACCCGGCTGGTCCTCGACGCGTTCCGCCAGGCCCTCGACGTGCGGCAGCGCCACCACATCGGCCACACCGAGTGGACCGCGACCGGGTTGGTGCACCACTCCGATGCCGGGAGTCAATACACGTCCGTGGCGTTCACCGCCGAGCTGATCGAGGCCGCCATCGCCGGGTCGATCGGCACCGTCGGCGACGCACTGGACAACGCCCTGTGCGAGTCGGCGATCGGACTGTTCAAGACCGAGGCCATCAACGACGGCGGACCGACCTGAAAGGACCGCTCCGCCGTGGAGTGGCAAGTCGCCCGATGGGTCCACTGGTACAACACCACCCGGCTGCACTCCTCGATCGGCTACCTGCCACCGATCAAGTTCGAAACACTTCACCGGCAGGCTAATGCGACGACCCCCGACCCGGGGATCGCCAAACAACCGACACTCCGATGAATCCAGGGCGGTTCAGTCTTCATCGCATCAGCCGCATCCCTCCTCGGCCTGAATCTTCAGCAGGTCGCTGTGTCATCCGACCAGCTTCCACGTCTCAGACCTCCGAAACGGTCGCGCACGTGGGAGGTCCTGGCTCGGTGTCGGACCGCGCGACGGTCGCACCTTCGCCGGCGAGTGCTCCTGGAGTACGAGCGGCCCCATCCCTCGTCGAGCGGAGACGGGTCACTCCCGGGTCGCCCCATCGTCGAGGGGAAAGATGTCGCCGTCTGGGTCGAGGGCAGGCCGGGCAGAGAACAGGTCCCGCGTGACGTCAGTGACGGCGTCACGGGCGGACCAATCGGCGTCAGCGGGTGCCGTGCATGATCAGGCTCATCGCCTCGTTGCGGGTCGCGGCGTTGTGCATGCTGCCGCGGATCGCCGAGGTGATGGTGCGCGCACCGGCCTTCTTCACGCCGCGCATCGTCATGCAGAAATGCTCGGCCTCGATCACCACGATCACGCCGCGGGCCTCGAGGATCCGCATCAGTGCGTCGGCGATCTGCGTCGTCAGCCGCTCCTGGACCTGCGGGCGCTTGGCGTAGACGTCGACCAGGCGGGCGAGCTTGGAGAGGCCGGTGATCTTGCCGCTCTCGGCCGGGATGTAGCCGACGTGCGCGACGCCGGTGAACGGCACCAGGTGGTGCTCGCACATCGACCAGAGCTCGATGTCGCGCACCAGGACCATCTCGTCGTGGCCGAGGTCGAAGGTCGTGGTGTGTACGTCCTCGGGCCGGCTGCGGAGGCCCGCGGTCAGCTCGGCGTACGCGCGGGCGACGCGAGCCGGGGTCTCGAGCAGGCCCTCGCGCTCGGGGTCCTCGCCGATCGCGATGAGCAACTCGCGGACGGCAGCCTCGGCACGCTCCTGGTCGAACGCAGGGACCGCCGCCGGGTCCCGTTCGGGTGCGTGATTGATTTCGACCGGCGCATCCGTCGATGTGATCTGGGTGGGCGACCCGGTCTGGGGTGCTGCGAGCCTGGTCATGTCAGTGTCCTTCGATCGTCAGTTCACGTTCCAGGTGTCGCCGGCGTTGAGCAGCTTCGTGAGCCGGTCGGTCGACGTGCCGTCGACCTTGGCCTTAGCGTCGTCGACCTGCGCCCGGGCGAGGTCGTCGTAGGTCGGTCGCTCGACCTGGCGGAAGATCCCGATGGGCGACTGGTTGAGGTAGCCCGAGTCGGTGAGCCGGCTGATCGCGAAGGCCGTGGACGGGTCGGGGTTGTGGGCGTCGTGGACCAGCAGCTCGCCCTCACCGACGTCGCTGGTCGCGACGATCCTCACCCCACCGGTCTCGGGGTCGCGGACCAGGCCCTTGGAGCCCTCCACTCCGAACCGGATCGGTTCGCCCTGCACCAGCGGGATGATCGCGTCGGCCTTGGTGTCGTTGTTCTTGATCGCGTCGAACGCGCCGTCGTTGAAGATCGGGCAGTTCTGGTAGATCTCGACGAACGAGGTGCCGCGGTGGGCGGCGGCCGCGGAGAGCACCGAGGTGAGGTGCTTGCGGTCGGAGTCGATGGTGCGGGCCACGAACGACCCTTCGGCGCCCAGGGCGAGCGAGACCGGGTTGAAGGGGTGGTCGAGTGAGCCCATGGGGGTGGACTTGGTGACCTTGCCGGTCTCGGAGGTGGGGGAGTACTGGCCCTTGGTGAGGCCGTAGATCCGGTTGTTGAACAGCAGGATCGTCATGTTCACGTTGCGGCGCAGCGCGTGGATCAGGTGGTTGCCGCCGATCGAGAGCGCGTCGCCGTCACCGGTGACGACCCAGACCGAGAGGTCCTCGCGGGAGGTGGCGATGCCGGTCGCGATCGACGGCGCACGCCCGTGGATCGAGTGCATCCCGTAGGTGTCGAGGTAGTAGGGGAAGCGGCTCGAGCAGCCGATCCCGGAGACGAAGACGATGTTCTCCCGGCGCAGGCCCAGCTGGGGCAGGAAGCCCTGGACCGCCTTGAGCACGGCGTAGTCGCCGCAGCCGGGGCACCAGCGGACCTCCTGGTCGGAGGTGAACTCTTTGGCGGTCTGCGGTCCGTCGGTTGCCGGCACCGACTCGGTGCCGGTTCGCAGCGACGGCGTGCTCAGATCGATGGCGCTCATGCCTGGACTCCTTCGGGGACCGGTCGGCTGGTGACGTCGGGGTGGTCATGGTCGGCGACGTGGGTCCCAGAGGCTCGCCCGGGGGAGCCTCTGCTGGTGAAGAGGTCGGCGTTGATGCGGGTGAATTCCACGTCTTCGGCGGGGCAGGCGGGTTCGCAGGCTCCGCAGTCGACGCATTCGTCGGGATGGATGTAGAGCATGCGCTTGCCCTCGTAAATGCAGTCGGTGGGGCACTCGTCGATGCAGGCGCGGTCCTTGACGTCCACGCAGGCTGAGGCGATCACGTAGGTCATCAGAGCCACCCCTCCGCGGGGCTGGCCTCGTGGTCGGCCGGAGGGTTTAGTCCGTGTTCGCCGAGGTCAACGTCGATGCCCTCGGCCTGACCGACGAGCTGGCCGACGGCGTCGGCGAGCTCGGCAGCCTTCAGTGGGAGGCCGTACACATGGTTGTAGCCGATCGCGTCGACGAGGTACTCGGCGCGCAGCATCTTGGAGAGCTGGCCGAGGTTCATCTCGGGGACGAGGACCTTGTCGTAGCGCTTGAGGATGGCGCCGAGGTTGCTCGGGAATGGGTTGAGGTGGCGCAGGTGGGTCTGCGCGACGTGGAAGCCGGCGCGGCGGACGCGGCGGCAGGCCGCGCCGATGGGTCCGTACGTCGAGCCCCAGCCGATCACCAGCACCCTTGCCTCGCCGCTCGGATCGTCGACCTCGAGCGGCGGCAGCGACTTGGCGATCGCCTCGATCTTCGCCTGGCGGATCCGGACCATGAAGTCGTGGTTGGCCGGGTCGTAGGAGATGTTGCCGGTGCCGTCCTGCTTCTCTAGGCCGCCGATGCGGTGTTCCAGCCCCGGGGTCCCGGGGATCGCCCACGGGCGGGCCAGCGTCTCGGGATCCCGAGCATATGGCTGGAACGGCTGGCTCCCCCGGCTGGCGGGATGAGGGCGGTGTGAAGCCAGCGAGCCGCTGTCTTCGGGAGGGTCCGCGCCGGCCGGGGGTGTCTGAGAGGCGTCGAGCGCAGGGGCCGGCTCGAACGCGGGGTCGATGACCGGGAGGTCGTCGACGGAGGGAATTAGCCAGGGCTCGGAGCCGTTGGCGAGGTAGCCGTCGGAGAGCAGCATCACCGGCGTGCGGTAGGTGATCGCGATCCTGGCTGCCTCCACCGCCGCCGCGAAGCAGTCGCCGGGCGACTGTGGTGCGACGATCGGCACGGGTGCCTCGCCGTTGCGGCCGTACATGGCCTGGAGCAGGTCGGCCTGCTCGGTCTTGGTCGGCAGACCGGTCGAGGGCCCGCCGCGCTGCACGTCGATCACCAGCAGCGGCAGTTCGGTCATCACGGCCAGGCCGATCGCCTCGGACTTCAGGCAGATGCCCGGGCCAGATGTCGTCGTCACGCCGAGGGATCCGGCGAAGGCCGCGCCGATCGCCGCGCCGATGCCGGCGATCTCGTCCTCGGCCTGGAGCGTGGTCACGCCGAACGACTTGTGCTTGCTGAGCTCGTGCAGGATGTCGGAGGCCGGGGTTATCGGGTAGGACCCCAAGAACACCGGCAGCCCGGACCGTACGCCGGCAGCGATCAGGCCGTAGGACAGCGCCAGGTTGCCGGTGATGTTGCGGTAGGCGCCCGCCGGCAGCTGGGCAGGCTTGACCTCGTAGCGGACGACGAACGTCTCGGTGGTCTCGCCGAAGTTCCAGCCTGCCTTGAAGGCCGTCAGGTTCGCGCCGAGGATGTCGGGTGACTTCTTGAACTTGTTCTCCAAGAACTTCGTGGTCGGTTCGGTCGGGCGGCCGTACATCCACGACAGCAGGCCGAGCGCGAACATGTTCTTCGCCCGCGCCGCGTCCTTGCGGGACAGCCCGAACTCCGCCACGGCTGCGACCGTCATGCCGGTCAGGTCGACGGTGTGGACCTGGAAGTCGCTGAGCGGGTCGTTCGCGTCACCCAGGAAGTCCAACGGGTTGGAGTCGTAGCCGGCCTTGTCCAGGTTGCGCTTGGTGAAGTCGTGGCTGTCGACGATGATCGCCGCGCCTTTAGGCATGTCGCCCACGTTGGCCTTCAGTGCGGCCGGGTTCATCGCCACCAGTACGTCCGGCCGGTCGCCGGCCGTCAGGATGTCGTGGTCGGCGAAGTGTACCTGGAACGACGAGACGCCGGGCAGGGTGCCGTGAGGAGCGCGGATCTCGGCGGGAAAGTTCGGCAGGGTCACCAAGTCGTTGCCGAACACGGCCGACTCCTGCGTGAACCGGTCACCGGTCAGCTGCATGCCATCACCGGAGTCACCGGCGAACCGGATGATCACCCGATCCAGCTGCTTGACTTGGTTAGGCATGTTGCGCTCCCGTTCGCATCATATGCGGCTCACCTCGCAAATGCGGGTTGACTGGTGGTGCACTCGGTCATACAGTCAGTATACGGAAGGTTTTGTTGTTGTCGAGGCGGCGGCGCTGACTAGCGCGAGACGGAGGAGTGTGTGATGTCCGGTTCGGATTCTGAGTCGGTAGTAATTGTGTCCGGTGATAGTCACTGCGGGCCGCGGGCGGAGGATCTGCGACCGTACTTCGAGGCGAAGTTCCTGCCGGCGTTTGATGAGTTCATCGCGGAGCAGCAGAAGGCCGAAAACGCCTACACGGTCTTCTCCCCGACGGAGGGTCGTATGCGGCGGCAGGATCTGAACAGTCGGACCGAGGGGCACTACGATCCGCATGCTCGGATCCGCGACATGGATCGCGATGGAATCGCGGTGCAGGTGATCTTCCACGGCAGCCAGAACGATCAACCGTTCCCTCTGGGTCACCGGGGTACATCAGATGTTCGTACGGTCATCCCTGCTAACGAGTTGGAGAACGCTGCGGCGGGGATGCGTGCCTTCAACCGATGGCTCGCGGACTTCTGCTCGGTAGAGCCGGAGCGTCACATTGGTCTGGTGCATCTGCCGATGTGGGACATCGAGGAGTCGGTCAAGCAGTTGCAGTGGGGTGCAGACCATGGTCTGCGTGGGGTGAACTTTCCCTCGCCGAGGCAGTGGCTGACCGAGTACGACGACCCGGCGTGGGCCCCGTTTTGGGCGTGCGCCCAGGCCAACAAGATGCACCTGAACACCCACTCCGGTGGGGTGGGCGCGCCGGGGATCTACGGCGACCCGGAGAAGATGAACCTGCCCCGGGCCGGTGCGATCCAGCAGTTGGAGATGGACAGCTGGCCGTACCGTCGCGGGATGGGTCGGATGATCTTCGGTGAGGTGTTCGAGCGCTACCCGGACCTGAAGCTGCTGCTGACCGAGGGGCGCGGCGTGTGGTGGGAGAACGCGGTGCGTGAGTTGGACCAGGCATGGGAGGACGCCACGCCGGAGCTGCAGGCCCTGGTGCCGAAGCTGCCGAACCAGTACGTGCAGTCCAACGTGTTCTTCGGTGTGAGCTTCATGGCAAACTTCGAGGCGCAGACGGCCGTGGAGCAGGGGTTCGACAAGATGCTGATCTGGGGCAGTGACTACCCGCACCGCGAGGGCACGTGGGCCTTCCCGGACCCAGAGATCGAGAACGAGCCGATCCGGTCCCAGCTCGCAATCCGTGACGCGATGACCGGAATCCCCGAGGAGTCCGTCCGCAAGATGATGTACGGCAACGGCGTGCGTGCCTTCGACCTCGACCTGGACGTCCTGCAGGCGGTCGCGAACCGGATCAAGGCGCCCACCATCACCGAGCTGATGACTCCCCTCTCCGATGACGAGAAGAAGTGGGCCGAGCAGTTCAAAGACCCCGAGCACGACTTCACGTTCGCGTTTCGTCCCGCCGGCGCCTGGGTCCGACCCAACGTCCTTACGTGACCAACCCAGCCAGCAGGCGGGCAAGCTCCGCTGCCTTCGATTACATCATCGTCGGCAGCGGGGCAGCGGGCTCGATCCTCGCCGATCGTCTGAGCCGAGACTCCAGCGCGAGTGTCCTTGTCCTGGAGGCGGGAGGATCGGATCGTAGCCCGTTGCACCGGGTGCCCAAGGGCTTTTTCTACACCATGGGTAGCAAGCGTTACACCAAGGTGTTCGAGGCGGAGCCGGATGCCTCCGGCTACGTCGCGTCCCTGCCTCGCGGCCGCGTCCTCGGCGGTTCGACGACCATTAATGGGATGTTTTGGAACCGAGGGTGGGCGTCGGCCTACGAAGCCTGGCAGCGCAGCGGTATCCAGGGCTGGAGCTGGGATCGGTTCCTCGTAGCCTTCAAGGCGCTGGAGGATCATGAGCTCGGCGAAAGCCCCGCTCGAGGCAGCGGGGGGCCTGTCCCCGTGAGCGTCGCTCGGCCGCCGGATCCGGTGAGCGATACCTTCATCGCGGCGCTCGGCAAGCACGGCATTGCCATGACCGATGACATGAACGACTCTGACGAGGAGCGCGTTGCCTACGCGAGCGCAAACGTCGGAAGCGGTCTCCGTGTCAGCGCATCCCAAGCGTTTCTCCGGCCCGCTCGACGCCGACCGAACGTCACGGTTCTGACCCGGGCCGAGGTGGATCGCGTCACCTTCGACGGGTCGGCGGCTACCGGTGTGGAGGTGACACGTCGCGGGAAGAAACTCCGTTTCAGGGCTCATCGAGAGGTCCTGGTCTGTGCCGGTGGACTGGACAGCCCGCTGCTCCTTGAGCGCAGTGGCGTAGGTGATCCAGACATCCTGAAGGCGGCGGGTGTCCCGGTCGTCGTTCCCTCGCCGAGCGTCGGCGAGAACCTCAATGATCACGGTTGTGGCCTGATCTTCCAGGTTAAGCTGAAGGGTGAGTCCGGTCTGAACGCCACGGTCTCTAGCATGTTCGGGAAAGGTTGGACCGGGTTCAAGTACCTCTTTACTCGGGAGGGTTTGGTCTCCTACGGGGCATACAACGTGGCAGCGATGTACAAGTCGGACGCGAACTCGCCGCACCCCGACACGCAGGCGTTCTTCACGCCTCTGTCGGCCACTGCCGTTCATCCGAGGACCGGCAGGATGATCGTGGACGAATTCCCTGGCGCGATGCTCAACGCGTACATGATGTATCCGACAAGCAGGGGGTCGATCCACATCACCGGCTCGGGCATCAAGGATAAGCCGCGCTTGATTCCCAACCACCTCACGACCGAGCACGACAGGGCTCTCTTGCCCAAGGTCTACGAGAAGGCGCGCGAACTGCTGGCAACTGAACCCTTCGCTGGACTCGTCGAGGCAGAGGTCGTGCCGGGACATCCGCTTGGTTGCGAGGAGATCTTTCAGTACTGCCTTACCAAGGCGGTCGGCTACCACTCGATCGGGGGTTGCGCGATCGGTGGTACCGAGGACAGCGTCGTCGACGATCGGTTGCGCGTCCGGGGCACCACCAAGCTCCGCGTTGTCGATGCCTCGGTATTTCCCACCCAGCCGGGCGGGAACAACAACGCGCCGACCCAAGCGATGGCTTGGATCGCGGCGGACATCATCATGGAAGACCATCGCTGATGACGCACTCGCACGATCGGCCGCCCACTCAGGTGGTCGACTCCGACAGACCCGCAGACTTCATGGACGCAGAGCTCGGTCGCCCGCTCGAAGGCATTCGCGTGATCGAGCTAGGGAACTACATCGCCGCACCGACAGCAGGTCGCCTGTTGGCGGACTTCGGTGCCGAGGTGATCAAGGTGGAACGGCCCCGAACCGGTGATGAGCTGCGCAACTGGCGCCTGTACGCCGGCCACACGTCGCTCCTTTACCGCACGATCAACCGGGGGAAGAAGTCGATCGCGCTCGACCTGCGGACCGAGGCCGGGCGTGACACCGTGCTCGAACTCGTCGAGCGATCGGACGTTCTGCTCGAGAACTTTCGTCCCGGGACGCTGGACGGTTGGGGCCTGGGTGCAGCGCGGTTGCAGGCCGTCAATCCGGAGCTAGTCGTGGCCCGGGTCTCCGCGTTCGGTCAGACCGGTCCCTTGTCGAGCCGCCCAGGATTTGCAGCCGTTGCCGAGGCGTACGGCGGCCTGCGTGCGCTCGTCGGTGAGGCCGACCGGCCACCTTCGAGGACAGGCGTCTCGATCGGAGACTCGATCGCAGGACTCTACGCAGCTTTCGGCGTGGTGATGGCGCTGTTCCAGCGTGACTCACGACGCGCGGCCGGAGAGCCACGTCTGGGCCCCTGCGAGCAGCATGTCGACGTCGCCTTGCACGAGGCCGTCTTTTCCATGATGGAGTCGCTGATCCCCGATCGGTCCGCCTACGGAGTCAATCGCGAACGAGTCGGTGGTCGCATGGAAGGGATCGCACCGACCAACGCGTACGCGTGCGCTGACGGATCAAGCGTGGTCATCGCGGCCAACGGTGACTCGATCTTCCGCCGCTGCATGCAGGTCATCGGGCGAACGGACCTGGGGGAGAATCCTGGGCTGCAGACGAATACTGAGCGGTGGAAGCACCGAGACCTCCTCGACTCCGCGATCGGCGCGTGGACAGAGAGTTGCACTCGAGCCGAAGCTCTAGCCGAGCTCGACCGAGCCGGCGTCCCCGCGGGCCCGATCCTCGAAGCTGCAGATATCATCGACGATCCTCATTATCGTGCACGCGGAATGATCCAAACCCTTCCCGTGGATACCGGCAGCGGCATCGAGGCTGTTGACTTCCCCGGCATCGTCCCCCTTCTGGGATGTCGTTCGTTGCAGGTCCGATCGGTGGGGCCGGACCTCGGGGAGCACACTGAGTCTGTGTTGCGCAGCGTCCTGGGAAAGACGACTGCGCAGATTGAGCGGGTGTTCGAGGAAGGTGTTCACGCGTGACCCAGGAACCGGTACAGAGCGCCGCGATCCGAGACGTTACCGTGCGCGACGGCCTCCAGCTCACTGGAAAGTCGCTCACGACAGAGCGCAAGGTCGAAGTCATCCGATCACTGTTTGCGCTCGGCGTCACCGAGATCGAGATCGGCTCCATGGCCCGACCTGATCTGATTCCGCAGCTCGCCGATAGTCTCGAAGTAGCCGCAGCGCTCACTCCGGCGGAGTTGGCCAGCAGTTGGATGTGGGTCGCTACTCCACAGCACGTACGGAAAGCAGCGGCCGTGGGAGTCGTCAACTTCCAGTACGTGGTCTCGGTGTCGGGCAGTCACAATCAGGCAAACGTCGCGCGCACAACCGACGTGAGCATGGATGGCCTGCCTGAGGCAATCGAGGTTGCGAAGTCCGTAGGTGGCGTCATGCAACTCGGACTGGCGACTGCTTTCACCTGCCCGTTCGAAGGTGTGATTGACCCCGACCGTGTGCTCGAGATCATCAACGATCCGCGCACCGAAGGCCTCGACGAGGTCGTCCTCTGCGACACGCTCGGCCAAGCACGACCGTCAGAGGTGTCTAGCCTTGTGCGCAAGGTCCGTGAGCTGAGTCCGGTACGGCGGATCGGCTACCACGGACATGACACCTGGGGCATGGGCGTAGCGAATACCCTGGCTGCCGTCGCCGCGGGAGCGACCATGGTCGACAGCGCGCTGGGGGGACTCGGCGGATGCCCCTTCGCACCCGGCGCGAGTGGAAACGCAGCGACCGAGGACGTGTCATACGCCTTGGAACCGGAGTGGTTGGACCCGGCTTCGTTCGCCACCATGGTCCGGCTGTCCCAGCGCCTCCTGGCGGAGCTGGGTGAACCCAACCGCTCACGGGCGGTCGACGGTTCTCGAAGTACCGCCTGTGCCTTTCCTTGGGTGCTGGCGGATAGCCAGCGGTAGTCCAGGGCCGAGCCACGGATGGTCGCCAAGAAGTAATGGTGGGACGACTAGGCATCGCCACCGGGGTGACGTCCCATGAGGTGGTGTTCGTCGTGTTGACGATGACGTACGCGGACACCGTGCCGCGTTCAGTGAGACCTAGCGATAGCACTCACGGAAGGACCTGAAGCACGATGGCCCTGCACAATCCTGCCCAACTCGAGGTGCTGGAAGCCATGCAGGCTGGGGCGTCGAGGACCGGGTCCGCACGGCGGCCCAGACGATCTACCAGGCGTTGATCGCTGCCGAGCTCACTGCGGTGATCGGCGCCGGCCACTGGGAACGCACCGTGGACCGCACTGCGCAGGGCAACGGCAGCCGTCCGCGGACGCTCACGACGTCCACGGGCGACTTGGAGCTGCGGATCCCGAAGCTGGCGGCCGGGTCGACCGGGCGCTGTTCGCGGTGATCATGGACGTCTACCGGCACGGGGCCTCCACGAGGAAGGTCGACCACTCGGTCAAGGCGCTGGGTGCCGACACCGGGTCCGAGGGCCGCGAACCGTGTCGGCTGTCGGGTAGCTCGAGGGGGTCTCTCGCATTCTCGAAACGGACGCTGGGTCCCTCAGGTCGCCGATGTAGAGGTGCGCGGCAGCCAGGACGGCCTCAGTGATTCAAAGGCAGCGATGTCGGCCTCGTTCGCGAGTGTCGCTGCAATGTCGTCCACCCCCTCCAGCAGTCGATGGCGCGTGTGGTCGTCGACCTCGAACGGCGCGGTCAGCCCGTCAATGGCGACGGTCCGGTTCTGCAGGTCGACGCTGATCTGTGTCGTAGGCGCACTCTCGATGGCGCCCCAGAGAAGCTCCACCACGCTCTCAGACACCTGCGCTGCCAGCAGGCCTGACTTGCCCGCATTGCTCTTGAAGATGTCGGCGAATCTACTGGACAGGACCACCCTGTATCCGGAGTCCATCAGAGCCCACACCGCATGCTCTCGCGACGATCCCGTGCCGAAGTCCTGGCCCGCGACGAGGATGCTGGCGCCTCGAAACTCTGGTCTGTTTGCGACGAAGTCCGGGTCGTCGCGCCAGGCCGCGAACAGACCATCCTCGTAGCCGGTCCGGGTAACTCGCTTCATGTAAGAAGCTGGGATGATCTGGTCCGTATCGACGTTGCTGCGACGGAGGGCGAGCCCGGTTCCGACGTGGTGCGTGAACCTGTCCATCTGGTTCTCCTTCCAATTTTAAAGAGATGACTGGGGTGGCCCATCACCCTTCGAACGTTCTTGGAGATGCGCCACCGACGGTTCGCGCGGCGGAACACCCAGCGGTTCAGGGCGTGGCTCTGATATCCGACCTCGGGTGCGAAGTTGCCGTGATGGCACGCGTAGATGATGGAGTTGCTGATGATGAGCGCCGTCTCGTGGTCGTTCAGCCTGAAGACCGACGGCTGCCCGTCGGTGCTGGCACCTGCCCATGAGTCGCTCGTGCCTAGGCGCGGTGGCGGCCAGGTGCAGCTCGTCGTGGCTGGTGACTCGGCCGGACTCCACCGGCCAGTCGACCTTGGTCGGGTGGCCTGCCATCGGACTCAGTGTGTCCTCGAGGCAGGCGGAGTCGTTGTAGAAGTTGAATTCCATGAGCCCGTCCTCGGTGAACAGCTCCACGCATCCGCGGGCGAGACCGAAGTTGGCGTAGAAGCCGTAAGAGCGAGTAGTTCTCGGCAGTCACGCCAAGCCTCCAGAGCGTAGTTTCTCCGCTCGACGCCGTCGCTTGCGGCCTCGTGCGGGCTTGCCTCAGGCATCGCGGTACACGCCGTTCAATTGTCCATCGGCGCGCCCCATCTTCAGTTGTACGTTGTGCGAGCCCGCGAAGTGGCGTGCGCGACGCGCGTGACGTTGCGTGCGGCTCTGGCAGTTGGGAATCTATGGGTCTGATGAGCGGTCAGGCTCTGGCACGGTGCTCAGCATCGCCTCGCGCCATTCGGTAGGGGTCAACGGTTGGGGAAGGCGGTCGTCGCCGCAGATCTCGAGCCGTATCGTTGGGCCGACGGCGTCGCATCCTCGGTGCATCAAGTTCTCCTCCGTCTCGCACCTCCGTGGAGGTCGGAAAGCGCCCAGAGCCGATGTGCGCGGCGTGCCTCGTGTTCGCTCACATTACTCAGTGGGCGGAGGAAAATCTGGGTAGCGTCCGGAAAGTGGACATGCCTCCGTGTCCCATCGAGCGTTCGCGTGCATCTCGTCAGTTGTCGCCGACGCACGGTGTCTCGAGCGCCAGGGCGCAGCCGCGCGCGAACGCCCCTATGGAGATCGAGTGCGGCGGCTGGTGCATCGCCGAAGCGTGGCTAGGCCGATCTTCGGCGAGGTGTTCACGCGGTGCCCGGGCCTCAAGCTGGCGCCGACCGAGCACAAGGGCGGAAGGAATCGGTAGCGCGGGCAGATGTGCGAGCCGACCACGATGCCCGGCTCGCCAGCGCTGCGAAGGGGCGATACCTGGCAACCCTTGAACTGGGCTACAACCGGGTGATACACTGTCCGTGTACTGATTAATTCTGACGTCGCGAAAGCGGTTCGCCGCGGGCCCATACCGCCCGCGGTGAGCATGCAGGGCCGGTGGTCGCGTTGCAGCGGCTCGAGGTGTCGGTTGGAGCTCTGATTGTGAGGTTGAAGATGAATGTCGAGATCGACGAGGAGATGTGCGTCGGTGCCGGTCAGTGCGTCCTGACGGCCCCGTTGGTCTTCGATCAGCGAGAAGAGGACGGGATCGCGATCCTCGTAGAGGACCCTCCGAAGTCGGAACGAGAGAACGTCGAGGAAGCGGTCAGCCGCTGCCCGTCACGGGCGATCCGGATGACCGACTGACCCGAGAAACAGGGTCCCGCGCCGGGCAACATCCGTATCCGGAGCATCCGGCGCTGGTGGAGCCATGTGCTCCTACGAGTGCCCGCCACGACACCGCGGACGCGATCTCGGCGCTGGTGTCGCCCCAAACGATCGGAGAACTCGAATGTCCGACCCTGCCACGATCGACTTCTCTCTCCTGGTGCTCAGGGGGATTGTGGGTGTGGTGTTCCTCGCCCATGGCTACAACCACGTATGGGGAGGTGGCAAGATCGCGGGCACGGCTCGATGGTTCGACAGCCTGGGCATGCGGCCGGGGCTGGTGCACGCCTGGGTGGCGAGCATGACCGAGCTCGGGGTGGGAGCCCTCCTTCTCGCCGGGCTGCTGATACCGCTGGCCGCGGCCGGCGTGGTGGGGGTCATGGTGGTGGCGCTCGTCACCAACCATCTGCGCAACGGGTTCTTCATCTTCCGTCCGGGCGAGGGATACGAGTACGTCCTCACCCTCATCCTGGTAGCCGTTGCGCTCGGAGGCCTCGGGGCAGGGAGCTGGTCGCTGGACGCCGCACTGGACATCGACTTCTCGGGCTGGACGGGACTCCTGGTCGCCGTTATTTGTGGTGGCGGGGGCGCCGCCGTCCTGCTCGCGCTGTGCTGGCGGCCCGCACGCATTCCGGTGACAGCACCTTGATCGCTGCCCGACGCTGGGTGGCCACCCGCCCTGGCGGACTCGAGCACTTCTCGCTCGAGCAGTACGACGTCCCCGTCCCCGAGGTTGGCGAGGTGACCATCGAGGTACGAGCGGCCGGTGTCAACCCGGCCGACCACAAGCACGCGGCAGGTGGCAACGCCTCTGAATTCCCCAAGCCGATCGGCTACGAGGTCGCTGGCGTGCTTGCCGCGATTCCCTCCCGAACCCAGATCGCCTCCGGTGGCGGTACGGTCGGGCAGGAGGTGCTCGCCTTCAGAGTCGCCGGCGGGTGGTCATCGCATGTGACCGTGCGGGCATCTGACGTCTTCGCCAAGCCCGACAACCTGTCCTTCGCCGAGGCCGCCAACCTGCTTCTTGCCGGGACGACGGCGTCCGAGATGTTGCACGTCACCGGCGTCTCGAGCGGAGAGACGATCGTCGTGCACGGCGGTTCGGGAGCTGTGGGTGTCGCCGTGCTCCAGCTAGCGCGGCGCATGGGTGTACGGGTCGTGGCCACATGCGGTCAGCACAGCTTCGAGCGCGTTCGTGGCTTCGGTGCCGAGCCGGTCCGGTACGGCGATGGCTTGGTCGCGCGCCTCCAGGCAGCTGCTCCGGAAGGTATCGCCGCGTCGCTCGACTGCGTAGGCACGGACGAAGCGGTGAGCGCATCGACGGCGGTGGTCGCTGATCGCGGTCGCATCGTTACGATCGCCTCGGCTCATCGGGCAACGACGGAAGGGTTCCATGCCCTCGCGGGATCGAACCCGGTGAGCGCGACCTATCGCAATGGTGTGCGCTCCCGGCTCATCGAGGCGGCGGCAGCCGGTGAGATCGAGGTGCCGGTCGCGCGGACCTTCCCGCTCGAGGCCGCCCCGGATGCGCTCCGGGTGCTCCTGGGACTGCACCCCGGGGGCAAGCTCGCGCTGGTGACCTGACTAGCGTGCGGCCGGCTCAGGTGACCGTCCATGGGTCGCCGCCGCCGATGAGCGCCGCGAGACGATCGGAGGGCTCGCTGGGGGCGGGGTACTGGGCGGTCGTGATTTGCGCCCGGGCCTGGTCGTCGTACGACGGCCGCGCCACCTGGCGGAGGATGCCGATCGTCGCCTGGTGCAGGTAGTCGGCCGCGGTGAGACGGGAGATCGCGAACGCCGTGGTCGCGTCGGGGTTGGGGGCGTCATGGACGAGGGTCGCGTCCTCTCCGACTTCGGCGACCGCAGCGATCTTCACGCCACCGGGCCCCCGGGGCCGAGACCACGGATCACGCCCTTGGACCCACGCCCGAACTGTCGGTGCCGCCGAAGCGGATCGGCTCGCCGTGGGTCAGCGGGATGATCGCGTCAGCCTTGCTGTCGTTGTTCTTGATGGCGTCGAAGGCGCCGTCGTTGATCGGGCAGTTCTGGTAGATCTCGACGAACGAGGTGCCGCGGTGGGCGGCGGCCGCGGACAGGACCGGCGTGAAGTGCTTGCGGTCGCTGTCGATGGTGCGGGACACGACAGTGCCCTCGGCACCGAGCGCGAGGGACACCGGGTTGAAGGGGTGGCCTAGGGAGCCCATGGGGGGACTCGGTGATCTTGCCGGTCTCGCTGGTGGGGGAGTACCGGCCCCTGGTGAGGCCGTAGATGCGGTTGTTGAACAGCATGATGGTCATGTTGACGTTGCGGCGCCGCGCGTGGATCAGGTGGTTGCCGCCGATCGAGAGCGCGTCGCCGTCGCCGGTGACCACCGACATCGAGAGGTCCTCCCGCGCAGTGGCGATCCCGGTCGCGATCGAGGGGGCGCCGTGGTTGGAGCGCATCCCGTAGGTGTCCAGGTAGTAGGGGAACCGGCTGGAGCAGCCGGTTCCCGGACACGAACACGATGATCTTCCGGCGCAGTCCTAGGGTGGGCAAGAACGGCTGCACGGCCGTGAGCACCGCATAGTCATCACATCCCGGGCACCAGCGCACCTCCTGGTCGGAGGTGACTCCTTGCCGGCGTGCGGCCCGTCCGCAGGGTCGTGACGGCGCACCAGGTCAGGGCAGGTGCGGCCCGGGTCGAGCGTCGGGACGGGGAAGGTCGACGGTGGCGGTCATGCCTGCCCCGCGCGGCGGACCGGGAGGGGGGTGATCTCGCGGTGGTCGCGGTCGGTCAGGTCCACGGCCGCGGCGCCTCCGGGCGACCCGATCTCGGCGAAGAACTCCGCGTTGAACCGCGTGAAGTCTGCGTCCTCGGCCGGGACGTCGTCCTCGTAGAAGATCGCCTCCTCGGGGCACACCGGCTCGCACGCACCACAGTCCACGCACTCCTCGGGCTGGATGTAGAGCATCCGAGCACCGGCATAGATGCAGTCGACCGGGCACTCGTCCACGCAGGCGCGGTCCTGGACGTCGAGGCAGCCCGAGGCGATCACGTAAGTCATAGCGCAGTCCTCATCGGATCCTTCACTGGTTCTTCACTGGTTTCGGCAGGTGCTGACGATGATGGCGGTATCGATGACCGGTTCGACTGAGCGCGCCTGCCATGCCCGTCTGGAAATCCTCAGCATACGGAAGAAAATAGGTGTTAGGTCAGCCACAGTCAAGTTGCCCGCCATCGCGTCGCGGGGCGTACGAGTTGCTGGCGGCACCTGAATCCAGGTTCGACCAAGTGTCGGCGCGCTGGTCTCCATATTCCTCTCGTATCGACAGCCACCCAGCCCTCAGGTCTCTCTTGCTCCGCCAGCGGGGAGCGTCGGCAACGCTACGGAGGTACGACGTCAATTGGCGTCCATCACATCGGAATCCTCAATGACCCAAGTTGACGGAGGGCGGGGGCCAGCACCTCGGAACGTCGGCGTAGGGAAAGGCGCCCTGGCTGCGTGCTCGGTCGTCGCGACCTCGTCGGTTCGGCCGATCGCCGACTATGAGTGCCACGAGGGCGCCGGTGCAGTCCTTGCCATGTGTGCAATTCACGATCGCAGGAAGGGTGCCTGGAGCCGCGACCGCGTTTCCCGTGGACGGCCGAGGCGCGCCCGCGATCGCCGAGCACGAGAGCGAACGCGCCGCGGATGGTCTCACGTGTGCGGTTGGGAGGTGGTGGTTCCGAATCTCGACCGCGCGACGACCTGGCGATCGCCCATGGAGTCGGGAGCCTTCGTCCTTCCGTGACGGCGCCACGAGCCCGCGTTGGTCTTCGGCAGGGGCAAGGCGGCCTTCAAGGGTCAGGACGTCGGCGTGGTGGACGACGCCGTCGTCGTGATGAAACGAACTCCAAATCTGCCTGTTCGGAGCCGAACTGCCTGAGGAGCCTCTAGGCGGGCCGTGACGAGTTTGCGGATGAGTCAAGAGCGTGCGGGTCAGCGGAGATCATCGCCGTGGAAGGCGCGTCCTTGTCGACACGAGCGGCCTGCGGAGCTGACATCGGTCTCGTGCGGCCAAGCGCGGAAGTTGAACTCGGCCCCTACCCGCCATTACGCCCAGAGGAGACGCCCAGGGCATTGCGAACGTTGTTAGATGTCGATGCCTCTCGATGCTTCGAAATGAGTGTCCCGAGGATGCGCAGGAGCGACTTCCGATCGCTCTCCGGCATCGAGGTGAGCAAGGTCTCGTTGATCTTGTACGCGCCAAGTACTGCGCCTGCATGCACAGCCTTGCCCTCCGGAGTCAGCGACACCAAGTTCCGACGTCCGTCGACGGTGTCACGCGTGCGCCTCACCAACCCTCGCTCGGCCAGCCGCGTCACGATGTTCGCCAGGGTGGATCGGTCGAGGGAGGCAAGTCCTCCGAGCTCGGTCTGGTCGAGCGGTTCGTTGTGGGCAAGATTGTGAAGCACGGCGAACTGCGGTGACGTGAGGCCTCCCACGTCGTCAGACGAGTTCCACAACGCAAAGTGGACCTGTTGCGACACCCTGATTAGGTATCCCACCTGGTCGACCAACTCGAAGTCGAACTCGCCGCTGTTGTTCTGCGTTTCGTTTGCCATTTCGCCTCATCAGCTGGGTTGGTCCTTGCGACAAGCATAAACGCAGCAGACTGAGGATCTACCCAGCGTCGAGGTGACTCGCCGGGGGGGCAATGCAGATCTTGCCCTTGGTCTACGGGCGGCGAGGTCGCTTCGGAGTGATGCCGAGCAAGCAGGTGCCCATCGCCACCCCGTATCTCTGTCCTCTTCCCAGTCCGGACGCGAGTGGCGCCGCGGTAGGCGTTGCCCTGATCGATCCCGACGAACCGCCAGCCGCCCCCGTCGGGGACGTTGCCGAGCTTGGTCACGTCGACGTGGATCAGGTCCCTGGGGCGCTCGCGTTCGTAGTGCTTGGCCGGCTCGCCAGTGACCCGGTCCATGCAGGTCGGCCGGTTGAGTCGGGTCTTCGTGTGCTGGCTGTGTCGGGCCAGGACCGATCCAGCATCCCGACCGGCCCTTCGGCCCGGTAGTGCCGAGCCCAATTGCTGGCAGTGCGCCAAGAGACGTTGAAAACTCAGCTGCTCGGCGGGCGACCAGCCGTCCTCGACGATCAACCGGGCCGGACGGAGCGTCGGCTCGCAAGCGACAGAGTGATGGCGGTGCCCGACGGTGGTGTGGAACCCCCGCGACCGACTGAAAGCAGCGGCGGGCAGAGGTTGCATTGTTCAGTACACGTAGTATCCTGTGCCGCACAACCTTGGATGTCTTGCCTGAGAGGAAGGCCTGGACGTGACGTGCACGAGCGCACTCGTCAGTGCTGAGTCTGCATTTGGAGTGCTTCGGTTACCGCGGACGATCCTTGTCGGGGCCGGGCAACGTCGAAGTGTGGGTATGTTGGCGCGGGACTTCGGCAAGGCAGCCCTCATCTGCACCGACTCCCGGTTGGCAAAGTCCGACGTGATCGCAGAGATCGTGAGCGACCTACAGTCCGAGGGGCTTTCCACTGAGGTCTTCAGTGACACCGAACCCGAACTGCCGCTATCGGGGATCAGCTCATGTGTCGACCGCCTACGTGGGCGTCACTTCGATGTCGTAATAGGCGTTGGTGGCGGCAGTTGTATTGACATGGCGAAAGTCGTCGCGTTGATGCTGACTCACGGCGGCTCCCCACGCGACTACTTCGGAGAATTCGCGGTTCCTGGGCCGGTCATGCCAATCATCGCCGTGCCAACGACTTCGGGCACAGGCTCCGAGGCGACGGCGATCGCGGTCGTCGGAGACCTCGAGCGAGGCATGAAGATGGGTATCTCTAGTCCCTACATGATCCCAGTTGCCGCAGTCTGCGACCCAACCCTCACGCTGAGCTGCCCTTCCTCGCTAACGTCTGCGACGGGAGCGGACGCACTCGTCCACCTCGTCGAGTCATACACGGCAGTCGTGCGTGAACGCACAACTCAGCTGCCGCATGAGCGCGTCTTCATTGGAGCAAGTCCACTTACCGGTTCTATCGCGCTCGAAGGCGTTCGTCTGGTCGGCCGAAGTTTGGTTGCCGCCTATCGCGAACCGGGAAACCTCGCCGCTCGGGGAGACATGATGCTCGCGGCACTTTACGGTGGGATCTCCCTAAGTAATGCCGGCACTGCGGCTGCACACGCCCTCCAGTATCCGATCGGGGCTCTCACCCACACGTCGCACGGTCTTGGGGTCGGCCTACTCCTTCCTTACGTCATGCGTTACAACTTCCCAGCGATTCAACCTCAACTGGCCCGGATCGCCGAGACCCTCGGCTGCGACACGGTTGGCGCTGACGTTCCGGACGCAGCGCGAGAAGCTGTCTTGGCCATAGACCAGATTCTCGCGGACATTGACATCCCGCCCACCCTTGCAGACATTGGTGTGCAAGAGGATGACTTGCCAAGAATCGCGGAACTGTCACTAAACTCAAAACGCCTGATTGACAACAATCCCGTCAAGCTGGATATCGACGGGCTCTACGAAATTGTTCGTGCCGCGTTTGTCGGCGATTACTCATTCCGTGGCTAACTTGAAGCGAGGAAAAATGGAGACTGCCGTTGACCGCACCGTGTTGACGATCGACGAGCTAGCAGTGCCAAGCGGCCTATTCATCGGCGGTCGCTGGGTGAATGGCAGCGACTTCGGAACAGTCGGAGTGTTTAACCCGTCGGATGGCTCCCTCCTCACCGAGGTCGCGGACGCGACCCCTGCCGACGGAGCGCGCGCGGTAGGTGCGGCTTCAGAAGCTCTCCCAGCCTGGGCCGCAACTGCACCTCGGACTCGCTCCGAGATTCTTCGCCGATGCTTCGAACTCATGACCCAACGCGGTGAGCAGCTCGCCCGGCTCATCTCCCTCGAGAACGGCAAGGCGATTCACGACGCGCGTTCCGAGGTCGCGTATGCCGCCGAATTTTTCCGTTGGTACGCTGAGGAAGCAGTGCGCTTGATCGGCCAGATCTCGACTGCACCCTCGGGCGCGAACAGAATTGTCGTCGAGCGTCAACCGATTGGTGTGTGTGCGCTCATTACACCGTGGAACTTCCCGGCCGCGATGGCTACGCGCAAACTCGCACCTGCACTCGCGGCCGGATGCACCGCTATCCTCAAGCCAGCAACTTTGACACCGCTCACTTCCTTGGTCATTGCCGACATCATGACGCAAGCCGGGGTTCCGCCGGGCGTGGTCAATGTCCTCACGACGAGCCGTACCGGTGAGGTGATGGACGTTGTCCTGGCCGACCCTCGGGTGCGAAAGCTCTCCTTCACGGGTTCGACTGAGGTCGGGCGGCACCTTCTCAGACGAGCAGCCGACCAAGTTCTCAGCTGCTCCATGGAGCTTGGTGGCAATGCACCCTTCGTGGTCTTTGAGGATGCAGATCTCGACCTCGCAGTCGATGGCGCCATGGTCGCCAAGATGCGCAACGGTGGACAGGCCTGCACGGCAGCCAACCGCATCTACGTTCACCGCGATGTACACGATCTGTTCGCCGAGCGTCTGACCCGACGCATGAGTGCCCTGCGTGTCGGCGCCGCCGTAGACGCTGACACGCAACTCGGCCCGCTCGTGGACGAAGCGAGCGTCGTCAAGATTGAAGACCTGGTCCGGGACGCCGTTGGGCGTGGTGCGACCGTTACGGTCGGCGGCTCGAGAATCGACTCGCCAGGGCACTTCTACGCTCCAACGGTCGTGACTGAAGTGCCCTCGGACGCGCGTATGGTCACTGAGGAGATCTTTGGTCCGGTTGCATCGATCATCCCGTTCGATACTGACGAAGAGGCGATCGCTGCGGCGAACTCCACCGAGTACGGACTTGCCGCGTACGTCTTCACCGAAGACTTGCGACGCGGACTGCGAGTGGCTGGCCGCATCGAAAGTGGAATGGTTGCGGTCAATCGAGGGCTCGTCTCTGATCCGGCTGCGCCGTTCGGTGGCGTCAAGCAGAGTGGGCTTGGCCGGGAAGGCGCCCACGAAGGGATGCTGGAGTTCACGGAGACGAAGTACATCGCGGTCGACTGGTGAAGGCGCACTGCAGAAGGCAGAATCGAACTCCCAGGAGACTGCGTGCTCATTCCGGTTGAGACCGTCAGGTCGAAAGCAACCGACGTGCTGGTCCGCGCCGGTGTTTCTCATCAGAACGCTCACAGCTTGGTTCGGTTCCTGCTAGAGGCCGAGCTGCGTGGCTTTCCGTCACACGGCTTGCTGCGTCTTCCACGGGTAGTCGAACGGCTGCGAAACGGAGTCCTCGATGGCCGCACAAAAGGTAAGCACACGTGGGACAGATCTGCTCACCTGGCTGTTGACGGGGAGCGGGGGATCGGTCCGGTCGTCGCAGAGCATGCTCTGTCTGCGATCTCTGCGCGCGCCAAAGTCACGGGAGTCGCAATTGCGACTATCTCCAACAGCAACCATATTGGCATGCTCGCGCTGTACGCAGAGGAGATCGCTCACGCTGGCCAAGTTCTCATCGGGCTCACCACCAGCGAGGCGCTCGTGCACCCATGGGGTGGACGGCTCGCAATGGTGGGAACCAATCCCATCACTATTGGAGTTCCAGCCGAGCCACAGCCATTCGTGCTGGATATGGCCACAAGCCTAGTAGCTATGGGGAAGATCCACGACTACGCCCATCGCGGTCAGCCGCTGCCGGATGGATGGGCAGTCGATGCGCAGGGAAACCCAACGAATGATGCAGATGCTGCGCGGGAGGGTGCAATCGCACCTTTCGGCGGTGCGAAGGGATATGCCCTCGGCCTCGCCTTCGAAGCGCTCGTCGCGAGCCTCACCGACAGCGCGACCGGACGAGCCGTGGTGGGCACCCTAGATTCAACGCAAGTGTGCAACAAGGGTGATGTCTTCATCGTGGCCCAACCCACCACTTCCCCGCGAGTGGTTTCTGAATACCTGGACGCAATTCGTGCAACTCCGCCGACAGATCCGGCCGCACCGGTGAGGGTGCCCGGCGACCGTTCCCGGCGACACCACGAGATGAGCCAGCATGGTCTGGACCTCCCAGACGGGGTGTGGCGCGAGATCTGCGCTCTGGACGGCTGACTGCTCCTCGACGTCAAAGGGCGGTCCGCGGGATACTCGTGCCGCCTTCCGCTGCCAAGTTCCTCTTGGACCGCGTCCCTGCTCTTGGCCGGCTGAACGTAGCGGTCGATCGAGTCCGCGCCCACCTTCTGCAGCACCTTGACCGCCTCGGCGGAGTACTTCGGCGCCCGCTGCCGGGGGCGCTGTTGGGCGACTGCCCGGCCGGCGCCCTCGGTGGCCCCTGCGCGGCCGCGACCAGCCGCCGTCGCGCGGCCATCCCGCGACTGCCACGACCTCGTCCAGGACGCGGCCCTTCTCCGTCTTCGAGCCCCCGCGTACGCCTTCGCGTCGGTGAACGCTCCGCAGGCCCGGCACGATCCCTACACGCCCCGGCACAACGGCAAGGTGGAGCGATACCCGCGGATCCTTGCCAACGAGCTGGTCTACGCCCGCCCCTGGCGCAACGAAGCCCATCGCTGCGACTCGATCGCTACCTGGAACCTGCACTCCAACCATGATCGGCCCCACAGCGCCGCCGGCGACAAGCCCTCGGCCTCACGCCTTCGCACCAGCGTCATCAGCAACCACCGTCAGCGGGCAGTTCTCGTGAGTCTCGTCGCGCTCTTGACCTGAGATCGCCATCACACCTAGTCTCTCAATAACTCTGTACGCGGATGAAATTTCAACAGGAGGCGTCGATGTGATCGCTGAAGGGCGCATGATGGTGAACAAGGCAGAAGTCGATGGCGTGGCACTCGCGCGGGGAGACCGAGCTATGCGCTTGCTGGCTGCGGTCAACCGGGACCCGGCAGAGTTCGGGGCACCGGAGGAGTTTCGCATCGACCGCGCGCGGAACCAGCACCTGACCTTTGGTGCCAAGATTCAACGATGTGTTGGCGTCCCCTTGGCGCGGCTGGAGATGCGCGCGACCCTCGAGGAGGTCCTGCGTCGCACGCCCAAGATCCGCGTCGAGTACCTAGAGGCGATGCGTCTCAAGTTCGCGACCACCCATTCCACGCTCACGTCGGTGCCAGCGACATGGGCCTGAGCATGGCGGCTCGCTCAGGCGAGTTCCTGTTGGGCGGTGATATGCCGGTTCACCGGCTCGGCTTTGGGACCGTGCAGCTCAGCGGGCCTGGCGGTTGGGGCGACCCAAAGGACCCGGACGAGGCCGTTCGCGTCCTTCGCCGCGCCGTGGATCTGGGAGTCACGTTTTTCGACACCGCCGACGCCTACGGTCCGTTTGTCGTGGAGCAGCTGATCAGGAAGGCGCTTCATCCTTACCCTCCCGATCTCGTGGTCGGCACAAAGGTGGGCTTCACACGACAAGGGCCCGAACTGGCTGTCGCCTGCGGACGGCCCGAGTACCTTCGCCAGCAGGTGGAACTCAGCCTGCGTCACCTAGCGGTGGAGCGACTCGATCTGCTGCAACTACACCGGGTCGACCCATTGGTTCCGTTCGAGGACCAGGTCGGGGAGTTGAAGAACCTGCAGGTCGAGGGGAAGATCCGACACCTAGGTCTGAGTGAGGTAAGCGTTACCCAGATCGAGCAAGCGCGCCTGATTGCTGACATTGTCTCGGTGCAGAACCTCTACAACCTGGCCAACCGCAGCGCCGAGGACGTTCTGGAGTACTGCTCCAAAGTTGGTCTTGCGTTCATCCCCTGGTTCCCCCTGGCGACGGGCGCTCTGTGCGCGCCGAATGGACCGCTGACGTCGGTCTCGAATCGTACTGGTCACACACCTTCACAGATCGCTATCGCCTGGCTGTTGCGGCGATCTTCGGCGATGCTGCCCATCCCGGGTACCTCGTCCTGCGCTCACCTCGAGGAGAACCTCGCCGCTGCCCAGATCGAGCTCACCGACGAGGACTTTGTGGAGCTCCGTGCCGCGGTTTGACCGCCCATGTCCGTGAAGGCACATTGGGTAATTATCTGTATACTGAGGAAAGGCGTGGCGTAGCAGGTCCTTTGGGGACGTGGTTACACGCTGGAAAGGTAGACATGTTCGCTGAGAACGTAGAAGACGCGCCGTCGCGAGGGCCTGATGAAAGGGTGCGAGACCTTGAGGACCGGTTCGCGATTTGCGAACTCAAGACGCGCTACTTCCGAGCTGTGGATAGCCACGACTGGTCACTGCTTGAGTCACTCTTTGTACCGGATGCAACGTTCTCCACGGGCGGCGCTCCGCACTCTGGGGCTGCGCGGTGGACCGAGCACGTGAGCAAATTCATGGGGGACACCTGGTCGGCGCATCACGGGCACACGCCGGAGATCTCGCTGGACGGGGATGTCGCTTCTGCTATCTGGCCCATGGTGGGTTACCTCCTCCGCCATAGTGGCAGCGGCTACGCCCAGTATGGGCACTACGCGGAGACCTACCAGCGCACCTCGGATGGCTGGCGCATCTCGAGCCTGGCGGTGCGTCACCAGCGCGAAGAACATGATCTGAGCTCAATCGCTCCCTAGGTCGACACGTCCTGGGCGCGCAAACATGACTTCAGGGAAGGAAACGTACGACGTGATTGTGATCCTGACTGTCCACCCTCAGTGCCATGCATGGCCAGAGGTGGCAGCATGACGTTAGCGGGCAAGGTCGCATTTATCACGGGTGCCGCTCGCGGTCAGGGAAGGAGTCATGCGGTCCGGCTAGCCCAGGATGGCGCAGCCATCATTGCGGTGGACGTATGCGCCGACATCGACGCCGTCCCTTATAAGTTGGGCACGTCACAGGACCTCGACGATACGGCGGAAGCCGTAAGAGCCGCGGGCGGCCGCATCCACACCGCTGTCGCCGACGTTCGTGACGAGATCGCGCTCCGCAGGGCCTATGCCGAAGGTGTTGCTGAACTCGGGGTACCCACGATTGTCATCGCCAACGCTGGTGTCGCAGTTCTGTCCCTCGACACGCACCCTGATGAGTGGTCGACAACGATCGACATAAATCTCACCGGTGTCTACAACACAGTCCAGGTCGCGGTGCCCGCGATGATTGGGCTCGGGCAAGGTGGATCCATCGTTATTGTGAGCTCCACTGCCGGTTTGAGCGGTGTCGCGGGCAACTCACCAGGCGGATTGGGCTACACAGCTAGCAAGCACGGAGTCGTCGGTCTGATGCGTGCCTACGCCAACTACCTCGCGCCGCACTGGATCCGCGTCAACACGGTCCACCCGACCGCGGTGTCCACCGGCATGATCGAAAATGAGGCCGTGCAGACTTTCGTTCAGAGCAGCCCCTCGATGCATGGGATGGGCAACGCTCTTCCTATCGGCAGGCTCGAGCCCGAGGACATTTCCGACAGTGTTGCGTGGCTCGTATCGGACGCTGCGCGCTACGTGACAGGTGTCGCACTTCCCGTCGACGCGGGGTTTACCAACAACAAGTGAGTACACCGACCTGTGCAGGATCGACGGGCTGAACCGGTGGATCCAATGTGCGCGGGGGGCGGTTTTGCGCACCCAAACGGGTCAAGACCCAGCCGGTGTGGACGTCGGTGAGGTTGACCGGCCGGGCGAACTCGCCCTTCGACGACCGGCCGCAGTGCGCCACGGTGTGCGCTCCACAGCTGTTCCTTGGACCGAGCCGAGGCCAGATATTGGTCGATCGAAGCAGCGCTCCTGGCAAGTAGCTCGGCGCGTACCGAGGGCTGTAACGGGCCTGGGGGTCTGACTTTCCCGGGCCGTTTGGCACCAGCTCGCCCTGGTGTCGGCCAGCGACCCGAATGCTTCGGGGAAGACCGGTGCGTACTTCAGGGTCTTGAACGCGGCTTCGCTGTAGGGGTTGTCGTTTGAGACCCGTGGTCTGGAGTGACTGCGGTCCACGCCCAGGTCGAGCAGGAGCTGGGCGACGGGTTTGGAGGTCATCGACGTGCCCCGGTCGGCGTGGATGGCTTCGGGAATGCCGTGTACGCCCATCGCCTCTTCGAGCATGGTCTTGGCGATCTGCGAGTCCTCGGCCGCCTGGACGGTCCAGGCCACCACGTAGCGGGAGAAGATGTCGAGCGCGACGTCGAGCTGGAACCACGTCCCGCGTCCAGGTCCGCGGAGCTTGGTGATGCCCACGACCACACCTGCCCCGGTGGCCATCAGCTGATATGTAGGCCATTCGTGTCACGAGGCAGGGTGAGGCGCCCGTCCCGACCACTCGGGGCGGGCGCCTCGTGATCCGTCGTCTTCGGTGGTGGCTGAGCGGGTCGCTCCTCGCGCTGCAGCCACTGTTCTGGTCGACGAAGCAGACTGTGGCGGGGCTGGCTACTCCTCGAGGACGGCCAGGGACCAGCACCAGCCGGCCAGCTCGCGGGCGTGGCGACGTCGGCCACGACGTGGCGCTTGCGCCGGGCTGGGAATGTGTTCCAGCGGTGGTCCAGCCGCGGGTTGCCCTCGTCGCCGCGGCGCGGGCGGCCGGTGACGCGAGTTCCCAGCGGTCGCGCATGGTCTTGCCGACGACATGGTTGGCGCGGTGGTGCCAGGCGGCTTCGATCAGGAGCCTGCGGACGTGGCTGTTGGCGGTCTTGGTAATCGATCCCTGCACCCTGGACTGGCCTCAGGAGAACTCGCTGGGTACCAGGCCGATGAGGGAGCCGATGCGGTTGCCCCAGCCGCTGCACGAGCGGGGTGAACTCGCTGTCGGCGGCCATCTCGGCGATCGCGGCGTCCAACCGGTCGTCCACTGGGGTGGCCAGTTCTGCACTATCGACTTGTCGCAGAACCGCTCCGAGGTCAACACCGCCAACTCCTGCTCCTGCTCGACTGCGGTCAGCGCGTTCGGCGGGGTCGGCCGCGACGGCCTACGGGCCGGCCCGTGGGCCACCGGCTGCTTGGCGCCGTAGTGGCTGCCCCGCAGAGGCTCGAGGAGCTCGCAGGCCTTCTTGGTCCTCACTCCGCGGCCTCGTACGCGGCGAGGATCGCGGCCTTGTACCCACCAGTGAACCGGCGTTGGCGTCGGTTGGTCTGCCCTCGGGCCCACCACCCCATCATCGATCCGGGCAGCATCGGCCAACGTCATGGTCATCAACTACCTCGCTTCTCGCCCCGTGCGGAGGGGAGGGACGCAGTAGCGGGGTCTCACCTCCGCCTGACGCAGAGGGGATTGACATCGCTTGTGAGCCCGGTTACATTGCGTCATCTACTCAGCACACTGAGCATTCTCGCGATGACTCGTGGCCACGCACTCGGGCGGCGGACCAGAAGAACGCAGATGTCATAGCTGGCCCAATGCCCCCGGGGGCACGTTTCTATCCTTTTCAACATTCCAGGAAGGACCTACTCAAGTGTCGATCAAAGCTGGTCTACTTTCCATTGATTGGTGTTCGGCGTGAGGTCCGCGGGTTCAGCGCGACGCCGAATGTTCGCAGGCTCGTTCGCTGCCGCTGTTCTCGTTACCGCGCTTGGCGCGTGTTCGGACACGAGTGCGGATTCTGCTGGCGGTGCTGGAAGTGCCGATTGCGTCGCTCAGGCTGAGGCGAAGGTTGAGGCGGCTATGCAGCCGATGGAGATCGAGAAGCCGCAGCCGCTAGACACGTCTTCGATGAGCGGTAAGACGGTTGCTATCGTCTCCTGGATCCAAGCCTCGACGTTGAACGCGGTTGCTAACAAGGCTTTGCAAAAGGCGCTTGAGGAGGTTGGGATTAGCAGCACGTTGTTCGACGCCAAGGCCCGGCCAGACCTCGCTGCGCAGGGGGTCAATTCAGCAATTGCACAGGATGTGGACGCGATCATCATGTTCGGCGTCTCACCCAGCCTTGTGGCTAACCCTCTGGAGGACGCCAAGGCGGCTGGAATTCCGGTACTCGATCTCGTGCAGGAGGCGCAACCCGACACCGTTGCGGCCGTGGTGGCCATGAAGGCCGAGGACACTGGGACCCTGTCGGCCGACTATGCTCTCGCCAAGACCGAGTGTAAATTGGACGGCGCTGTCCTTTACGCTGCAGGTGACGAGTACAACACCGCCTATAACGATGCTATCGTTGCAGAGGTAAAGGCTCTCTGCGGCGACCAGTGCAAGCTTGAATCGACTGATTTCCCGATTCCGACCTTCGCAACGTCAGTGCCGACGATTTCGGCGAATATGCTTCGTCGGAATCCCAACATGAACTTCCTCATGACGCCCGACCCGGCGGTTCCGATGGTCCTCCAGAGTGAGAAGACGGTGGGTATCGACGTCCCAGTCATCGGATGGGATGGCGGTCAGTTGCAACCGTCTATCGAAGGAAGCGGACAGGTCGCTGACCTGTCGTGGATGCCGCACGAGGTCGTGGGATGGATTGCGGCGGACAGCGTCATGCGCGTCATTTCCGGCTCGCCAGAGAACATGTACCTGCCACAGCAGATTTTCGACGAATCGAACTGGGGCGAGGCGTGGGAGTTTAGCACGCAGTTTCCGAAGTTGGTTGGCTTTGAAGACGAGTACAGGCAGGCTTGGGGGGTATCGTGACAATTCTCTTGAACCTCATTCCCAAACGCGGCTGGATGTCGCGGCGATGACCGAGCCGGCCATTTCAATGAGAAATGTCGCCAAAAGTTTCACAGGCGTCACCGTTCTCAGAGACGTGAATCTGTCTGTCTTTCCCGGCGAAGTTCATGGCCTTGTCGGGGAGAACGGCTCGGGGAAGTCTACCTTGGTCAAGATTCTCGGTGGGATCCATGTCCCTGATCATGGCTCGAGGATCACTCTCCAAGGGGAGGAGGTCACATTCCCGATCAAAGACGTTCGACAGCACGGCGTGGCCATCATTCATCAGGACCTAGCTCTGGTTGAAGGTATGTCGGTGGCCGACAATGTCGGCATATCGACCGGCTACGAGCGCTGGATTGGCTCACCCATCAGTAGCAGGCATGAGCGCGCAATCATCCGTGACCTTGCCAAGAGGTTTGGTCTCGACTTGGACCCGAACCAACTGGTGGGTGACCTTTCGCCCGCGGAACGGTCGGTCGTCGCGATCCTGCGAGGTCTGCGCCAACTGGGTGACGACGGCCAGAACAAGGTGATCGTGCTGGACGAGCCCACGGCCGCACTGCCACACGCGGAGTCGATCCGCCTTCTTGAACTCCTGCGCACGATGGCGCGTAACGGGACTGCTGTGATCTATATCAGCCACAGAATGAATGAAGTGCTGAGCGTTTGCGATCGGATCAGTGTTCTTAGGAGTGGCCAATTGGTGGCTACGGTTGACGCCGCCGCGGCTACCGCGTCACAGATTGTGGATTTAATGCTCGGCTACCCAATCGGTGAATTCTATCCGGAGAAGCACGTGCATACAAATCAGGATGTCCGACTTCAAGTACGCAGTCTGACGCACGGCGGCATCACCGACCTGTCTTTCGAGGCCCACGCAGGCGAGATCGTCGGTGTGACCGGCTTGGCCGGTATGGGTCAGGATGAGATTCCGTACCTACTTGCCGGCGGTCGGGCACGATTGGCGGGAGAGGTTGTCGTTGATGGGCGGCCGGTGGACGGCTCGCCAAGATCCGCGAGGCTGGCAGGCATGGGGCTCGTTCCGGGGAATCGCCAGCGAGACGCACTCTGGCTGCTCGGTTCCGCTTCGGAGAACCTGACCCTGCCCCATCTCGGTAAGTTCTGGCGAAAATTTCGGATTCATCCTGCGCGGGAGCGCGAGTTCGTTGAGCGCGAGTTCAAAGGATTTTCAGTGAGCCCGACTCTCCCGTCACTCGAGATTTCTCATTTCAGTGGCGGAAACCAGCAGAAGATCGTGATGTCTCGGATACTGCGCCTCGAGCCAGGCGTACTTCTCCTTCATGAGCCCTCGCAGGGCGTCGATGCCGGCGCAAAGAAGGAAATCTTGAATATTGTCCGGGCAGCTGCCGATGCCGGCGCAGCCGTCGTCATCTTCTCGTCTGACACCGAGGAAGTCGCCCAGGTCTGTCATCGCGTTCTGATCATGCAGTACGGGTCGAGCTCCGCGATGCTGTCGCCCGGCGAACTTTCCGAAGAACGCATTCTTTCGCTCTCGCAACGAGGGCTCTCCGATGGTCAAGGGGGCAGTAATGCAGCTTAAGGGCGAAACGAGTCCGCTCGATGGCGACGACTTGGCGACGGAAGCGGCTGGATTTCAGCATCTGGATGCGTCGAAGGGTCGCACGCGATATGCAGGTCCACTGGGTGCATTCGTTCCATGGGCAATGGTTGTTCTGCTGGCGTTGATGTTCATCACCTTCTGCTTCCTCCTTCCAGACACTTTTGCGTCTGTTGCCAACGTTCGAGTGATGGTCGAGGGTCAAGCTACTGTCTTGCTGTTGGCAATGGCACTTCTTATTCCTCTACGTGCAGGTGACTTCGATCTGTCCGTGTCGGCAGTGATGGTCCTCACGGGCGCTGCAGTTGGGATTCTTACGCTTAACAATGAGTCCGCCTGGATGGTTTACCTTCTTCCGCTCCTCATTGGGCCCGTGGTCGGCGTAGTGAACGGGCTCCTCGTGGTAAAGGTCGGGATCGACAGCTTTATTGCGACCCTGGGAACTTTGACTATTCTGGGTGGCCTTTCGATTTTTCTAAGCGGTGGAACCCTAGTCACGACAATTCCACCGGAGTTGAGTGACTTCGCAAGTCACCGTTTCCTGGGGCTGACCACGTTTGTTTGGATCGGTTGGATCGTTGCCGGGATCATTTGGTATGTTTTCGAATTGACCCCCGTTGGACGCTTCCTATTGTTCGTCGGCGGAAACCGCGCCTCGGCGGAGTTGGCCGGTCTTCGCGTGACATCACTACGCGTGGGTAGCTTCATTGTGTCGGGTGCCTTGGCGTCTCTCGCCGGTATGCTGTTTGCGGGGAGTCTTGGCGCGGTCGACACTTCGTCCAATTCTGCCTACTTGTTGCCGCCTATCACGGCAGCCTTTCTCGGCACGTCCGCAATCAAGGTGGGTCGCTTCAACGTGGCAGGTACTTTGGTCGCGCTCTATCTATTGACTGTGGGAATCACGGGCCTCGTGCTTCTTGGATTCGATAGTTGGGTGTCCGACGTGTTCAACGGTGCCTGTCTCATTCTTGCTGTTGCGTTCACCATTGTGGTGCGCCGCGGTAGTAAGTGACTTTGATGTGAGGTCGACCGGGTCACCCCTGGCCCACTGCGATCCCTGGCCGGCGGGTGCCCTGGTTGAGCCAGCACTCAACTCGAGCCTGTTGGGGGCGGATACGTCAGCCGGTGACCGTCGCCAGGCCCCGATCACTTCCGAGCTCGGTAGCGGGAAAGCGCTGACAGCAGAGTGCGCGGTTTCGCTGGGTTCCGTACCGAAAGAGGTAGTCCGCCTACGTCGGGGACGTCTACCGCTGCATCTGAGCAAAGCCGAGGGGTTGGCGTCTGTGAGAATGGGAGAGGTGAGGAATGAGGTTGATGTCCTTCGACGAGTGGCGCCGGCGCGCACCCGGTGCCGCATATGTCGACGCTATCGTGAGTTCCAAGACAGGGATGCGCGCCACCTTGACCGGGCCGTACGGCGAGGCGAACGTCGTGGAATTCGCATGCAGAAACACGAGGGTCTATGAACTGCCGGCTGAAATTGACCGTGCCCTGGCCGTGAGCGTGCGGACGAGCGGTGAATTGCTGGAGTGCAGCGTACTGGGAACCTCGCGGCGCGGCCCACGACGCATCACGATCGAGCTAACGCAGGCGCTTTACCTGGCAAACGCCGGTGTTCATACGGTCTTCTGGAGCCGGTAGTTCATCTAGCTGTCATCGGAGATGGCAGCGCTGCACCCGACCCGAGAGAGCTTCGTCAACAGGCGATCAGGATCAATGCCAGCGGGCCTCTGTGGTTCGGTTCGGCTCGCCGAATAGATGGAATCAAGAGTCCAGCGGAAGCACTGACTGCGAACGGTATGTTCAGCATGCGGACGATGTGAGGATCGCTATGTCTTCTGAGCAATCGACGGCCAGATTCTGGTGAATGCCAGGGCTGGGCGCAACGTGGTGCCTGGCTGGACAGGAGCGTGGCAGACCCAGCTCCATGGACTCAGGCTGACTCCGACAGGTGGCGGGCCGAAGGCATGTCCACCTCGGGGCCTTGAATGCCTCAAGCGACGACGCTTCTGGATCGTGTTCACCCACCTCGACATTGATCAGGCACCGTTAGCGACGGGACTCGCCCCCACTGCTCGACATAGGAGAAACTCATGACGCCTACTCTGCATCTTGCTGTGATCGCCGGCGACGGGATCGGACCGGAGGTGACCGCGGAGGCACTCAAGGTACTGGGGGCCGCTCCGCTGACAAAGAAGCTGGAAGTCACACGGTACGACCTGGGCGCGGAACATTATCTCGCCACTGGTGATGTTTTGCCCGGGGCGGTCCTCGACGAAATTCGCGGGCATGACGCGATCCTCCTGGGAGCTGTTGGAGGGAGGCCTGGGGATCCGAAACTTCCCGCCGGGCTCATCGAGCGAGGTCTGCTGCTCCGGCTTCGCTTCGAACTGGACCACTACGTGAACCTTCGGCCGTCGCGGATTCTGCCTGGGGTCAGGTCCCCGCTCGCGGACCCGGGTGATGTCGATTTCGTAGTCGTTCGGGAGGGTACCGAAGGGTCGTATATCGGGAACGGCGGAGGGCTCCGCGTCGGTACGCCAGCCGAGATCGCAACCGAGGTTTCGGTGAATACCGCTTTCGGCATTGAGCGAGTCGTGCGCCACGCCTTTGGCCGAGCTATGCAACGCCCACGCAAGAAGCTGACACTCATCCACAAGACGAATGTGCTCGTGAACGCGGGTGCGGTTTGGTCGCGGCTGATGGCTGAGGTGGGCGAGGAGTTTCCGGACGTTACTGTTGATTATCTCCATATTGACGCGGCCACTATCTTTATGGTGACGGATCCCAGCCGTTTTGACGTTATCGTTACAGACAATCTATTCGGCGATATCATCACCGACTTGGCGGCTGCAATTACTGGCGGAATTGGTCTGGCCGCGAGCGGGAACATCAACTCGGATGGGACTTCTCCATCGATGTTCGAGCCGGTGCACGGATCTGCCCCGGACATCGCCGGACAACAGAAGGCGGACCCCACAGCAGCGATTTTGTCCGCTTCGCTCATGCTCGCCCACGTCGGTTTGGGCCCCGCGGCTCGGCGAATCGAGGAGGCGGTGCTCAGCGACTTGGCGGAGAGGGCCGGCGGAGGTGGCCTACCGCGAAGTACATCCGAGATCGGCGATGCCATCGCCGCACGAGTGGCCGGCTAGGTGTAGTTGCTGATGACGCCGGTGCGAAGGCGTGAGGCCGGGGGCTTGTCGGCGGCGGCGCTGTGGGGCCGATGGTGGTTGTAGTGCAGGTTCCTGGTAGCGATCGCGTCGCAGCGGTGGGCTTCGTTGCGCCAGGGGCGGGCGTAGAGCAGCTCGTTGGCCAGGATCCGCTGGTATCTCTCCACCTTGCCGTTGTGACCGGGCAGGTAGGGAGGATCCGCTGATGCCGCGAGGCGAACGAGCGCCACTCTGCATACTGAGCAATCTTGCCGGCGACAAGCAGCCGCCGACCTTCCCGTTCTGCCAGGTGCAGTGGGGCTTGATCAAGATGTGCTTGGCGCCGAGGGCCTCGACAGCGGCACGCATGTCGGCGGATCGGCGGTAGGACAGGTGGTTGTCGGTGATCACCTCCTCGATCCGGGCGATCCCGAAGGTGGCGAAGTAGGCAGCGGCGCGGAGTAGGAATCCGGCGCATGGCGTCGCAGCACCCGCGACACCGTCCGGGCTGCGATGCCAAGCTCGGGTCCGATCCAGTCCTAACCTCGACGCTCCTCGCGCCGGGTGAGGACGATCTGCTCCTCGACCTCGATCGGAGTCTGCCTGGGAGATCGGTGCGGGCGCGAAGACCGGTCCTGCAGACCAGCCTCGCCCTCGTCGCGGAAGCGCCGGACCCAGCGGTGCGCGCACTGCCGGGAGACGCCCTGGGCCTTCGCGGCGTGGGCGACAGCCCAGCCCTGTTCATAGACACGTTCGATCAGCAGTTGCCGGCCGCGCACGTTCAAGCGGGCATTACGGTGTGACACGAGGACCTCCGGACGGTAGGCGACTTAGACATCACCCACCGCACCCGAGGTGCCGGGCAGAGTGATCGGCATAGTTCCGAGGTCGGCATAGATCAACATCTGCCGATATCGTCATGTGTTGATGACATCGGGCTGTTGCCGGTGGCTGTCGATGCCGCCGAGGGTCTCTACGGACCTGCGGATGCGGCGTATCAGAAGCGGTCGATAGCGATCAGCTCGAACCGGCACCCGTCTGGATTTGGCGAGCTGATGCCGAAGGTGTTGGCCAGCGCCACCGCGGACCGGCTGCTTCACCGCGCTCACGTCTGCCATACCAGCGGCGACAGCGTGCGGCTGACCCAGGCACCCGCCGGACGAAGGGTGAGCCCCTTGAGCTGACCCCTTCCGGGCCGGTGGCGGCCGGAGCCCCGTGGGCAGATCCCGTGGCCACCACCGCGCAGTTAACGTGACCGTCGACGGGCAGGTCTCACGTCCGTCACGGGGCAGATCCTGACGTCCTTGACGATTGACAATGGCAGCGGGACAGATCTTGTTGCCCCGGCGCGGCGCCGAAGGCTGGCTGCCATACCTCGGGGTGACGACTGGTGATTTAGTCAGTATGCTGATGAATGGTTAGGCGTGACCTGTCGGCAAGGGGCGCCGGGTACGCAGCTGCATGGGGAATCTCCGGAGTTGGACCAAGGTGAAGGGGCCTGACATGCCAGTGACGGACGTGAAGCTTGTAAGCGCGGCTTGGACGAGCGCCGGTGACGCATCACCGCTGTACGAGAGCCCAGCGAGCCCCCTCGACATCTTCGATCGGGTGGAGTGCGTAGGACGAGCCGGCTTCCAGGGCATAGGGTTTCTCGATGTCGACCTTCGGGTGGCGTTGGAGCGCCATGGTGCCGGCGCCATGCGCAAGGTGCGAGAAGCGGTATCCCGTGCTGGGATGGAGATGGTCGAGCTCGAGTACCTCACCGGGTGGTACTCGACTGATCCTGTCGAGCGGAAGGCGTCGGAGGAAAAGCTCGAGTTCCTGCTGAGCTGCGCCGCCGAGCTGGGTGCTCGGCACATCAAGGTCGGAACCAGCATCGCTGCGCTCCAGACTCACCCGCCGGACTACGACCAGATCGCCGCTGAGTTCGCGCGTATCTGCGAAGCCGCGCAACGCGTGGGCACCAAGATGGCCTTGGAGTTGCATCCGTGGGCTCACGCCTGCACACCCGAACTGGGCCTCGGCGTTGTGCGGGCTGCGCCGAGCGGCTCCGGTGGTCTGATGATCGACAGCTGGCAGGCCTATCGCGGTGGCTGGGATCTGTCGGTGTTCGAGGGCCAGAGCGGGGCGCACGTCATCGCCGTCGAGCTGGCCGACGCCCGACGGGAGCCCCAGGGGACTCTCCTCGAGGACACGGTCAACCATCGTCAGTACTGCGGTGAGGGGGACGCGGATATCCCAACGTTCATTGCGGCGATGATGAGTGCAGGTTTCGGCGGTTTCTGGGGTATTGAAATGCTGTCGAGCGAGCATCGGGCGACGTCGGTCGAGGCCGCCCTGAAACGCGTCCGCGACACCACGATGGAGTCGTTCGCGCGCGCCAGCTGTTGCGGCTCATGAGGTTGGTGTCACCCGGCCGTAGGTCGTGACGGACGGGCGGGTCCCTGGTGGCAAAGATGGAAGTCGACCAAGACATCCGTCGCCGATCCGAAGTACCTGCCCTATGAGCCTTCGTAATGCGCCGTTGACCCCTGAGGGCCGTCTGCGACTGGTGCTGTGCTGCCGCCACGGTCCTGTTGCCCACATCGCTGCCGAAGCAGGCGTCTGACGCCAGTGCCTGGGCAAGTGGGTGGCCGTTAACGCGAGCACGGCGAAGCCGGCCTCCACGGTGATTCGAGTGCGCCTTGTCGTCGCTCGACGCGGACCCCGGCGACGGTTGTCGAGCAGATCGCGGTCATGCGGAAGAACAGGCGATGCGCTCGCTCAGGCGACCGGATCCCTCGCGGGTGGTGCAGCGGCAGTTCTGGCCACAGACCGCCACCGGTGACACGACGGTGGAGGCGTCGATCGCCGTGGGTGTGTGGTGGCCGGTCGGTGCTCGCTGGTTTCGTCACGCTGGCGGCGTGCCGCCAATCTCGCTGGCCGACCCCACTGTCCGGAACCTGACCTGCGGGAAACGCGAGGAGATCGCGATCCTCCGCGCGCAGGACAAGGGCCGTGCGCGAGATTGCCCGTGCGATCAGGCGTGACCCTGGGACCGTCTCACGCGAACTGGGTCGCAATGCCGCGACTCGTGGCGGCAAACAGGAGTACCGCGCTGGCGTGGCGCAGTGGAAGGCGCAGCAGGCGGCTAAGCGTCCCAAGATCGCGCGGCCCGTGACCAACGAGCAGTTGCGTGAGTACACCCGGGCCGTCCCGGGCCACTGGGAGGGCGAGCTCACCCAACGGACCACGCCTTGATTGCCTACATCCTCGCCCGAGCGGTGGGTGCGGCGCCCCCCGGCCACCAACGGGCCGCTGATCCAGGCGTGAACCCGCTCCGGTGCTACCCAAAGGCGTGTGGGGACGAAGGCGGTGGCCCGGCTCAGAAGTCGGCTTGAATCTTGACAACTACGAGGGTGGGGGATAATCTCCATCCATCAGTATACAGAGCAACTAGGTTGACACACATCGGAGGCAAAGTTCCTCGCTTAGGTGGCCTACTGGATAGGGGTGACGGCTATGGAGCGCCTGGCAGACTTCGAACTGATTAAGCCGGAAGTAGCGAAAGAGCCCACCGAATACTATAACAAGCTCCGCTCAGGATGTCCGGTAAGTCATACCGATACTTTCGGCGGCTTCTGGCTGATGTCGCGATATCAAGATGTCTATGAAGCTTTGCTGGACCCAGTCACATATAGTAGTAGCTTGAATGGGATTAGTATTCCAAAAATCCCGCAGCCGCCAGTGATCTGCCTCGAGCAAGACGAGCCGGAGCACCGAAAATTTCGCAAGCCCATGCAGGCTTGGTTTACGGTCGCCCGCATGAGGAAGTTTGAACCGCAAGTTCGTGAGATTGTCACGAATTGCCTTGACCAATTTGCCGCCGAGGGTCGAGGTGATCTTGCCCTGTCGCTGGCACAGCCCGTCCCTCCCCTGGTCGTCGCCCGCCTACTTGGCCTGCCAGAGGCGGACTGGCCGTGGTTCCGCGAAAGAGACGTCACAGCCCTACGCCTTACCAGGGAGGGGGACAATACTGGTGCGGCGGCAGCTATTGCTGACCTGCACGAGTATGTGCGCGAGCGTCTAAATGAGCGGCGCAAGCAGCCGACCGATGATCTACTTTCAGAAATTGCAGCGCTTGAAATCGACGGAATGCCGATCACCGACGACGATGCGGTCGCGATGGCGCTCCTCACTCTGAACGCTGCCCACGACACAACGGTAGCGGGCATTGGAGGACTTCTTTATCACTTGGCTCGCAATCAGAACGTTCAAGACCAAGTTACGGCTGATCAGTCCCTAGTCGAATCCGCCGTCGACGAAGCATTAAGAATTGCCACCCCGATTCTCGGGCAGGGACGAACTGCAACGGAAGACCTGTCGCTAGAGGGAGTCGAGGTCCCGAAGGGCGACCAGGTAATGCTACTTCTCGGGTCCGCAAACAGAGATCCGAGTAGGTTCCCGTCGCCGGATGAGTTCCGACTCGACCGCCCCCGCAACCAGCATGTGAGTTTCGGGGCAGGGATTCATCGGTGTGTCGGCGCCCCACTTGCAAAACTTGAAATGCAGGTTGTGCTGGAGGAAGTATTGCGTCGACTGCCAAACCTCCGAATCGATGACGAGGACGCTGTGTCGGTCGAATACAATGTGGCCGTATGCACCTTTACGTCTCTTCCGGCAGCCTGGGATCTTGCTCCGGGCGGCTCCGCATAATTGGGACGATCGCCATCGGCTGCACGTCGAGGATCGAGCCTATGCATTAAACGAGGTCCGGGCGTTCGCTAAGCTCGTCCAATGCCTCTGGCCCCCCAACGATCGAGGAACTCGCGAGAGTCGTTAGCCGTAGTCGGAGATGCCACACCGCGGCCATAAGAGCATGGGATGTTCCGGTCAGGAACTCCAACTCCAAGAGTTCGATATTGAGCGGCGTCTACGTCCCAATTGTACGGTCGAAGTCGATGTCAACGGTGCACACCCGAGAGAGTCAATCTTTGTGACTGGAACACGGATTCGCGAGCTGATGGCCGCGTCGGACTCCCAAGTCGACATCGTCGTAGTTGGTTCAGGCATCGGCGGCCTTACGGCTGCCGTGCGTGCCGCACGGGCCGGGGCACGAGTCATCGTTGTCGAGAAGGCGAGCGAGGCTGGAGGAACGACGCGGCTTTCCGGGGGCGGAGTCTGGGGAATGAGGAGATTCGAAGATATTCGATCATTCGTTCCGCATGGCGATGCCGATCTGCAACGTCGGTGGGTTGAGGGCATTCCCGCCGGACACGCGTGGCTGGACGAGCTCGGGATACCCGCCGAGGCGAAACCAGGCACGACATTGTCTGGCATGGACGCTGCTCTACCGAATCGCCTGATCGACGGCGATATCATCGAGGGATACAACACGATAGGGCGGGTCATGAATCCGTCCCAGTTTGTGGACATGATGGTCGAGGAGCTTACTCGCCTCGCTGTGCCGTTGTTCCTCGACACGTCGCTAGAGGAATTGGTTCGGAAAGGTGAGAGCGTAGTCGGCGTCGTTCTCGACGCGCAAGGTACTCGGCTCTCGGTTAAAACCCGTGCTGTCGTATTGGCTACCGGCGGTTTCGCTGCCTGCCCAAGTTTGATCGCAGAACACATCACCCCTTATGCGGCCAAGTTGTGGCCACGGTGTGTGGATTCAGTCACGGGTGATGGGCTGCGGCTAGCGACTCAGATCGGCGCGGCTCCATCTGATGGGGGTTTCAATGCATTTTACGGACACAATCTGCCTGCTCGTCCAGCAAAGTTCGATAAGTCGCAACTGATCGAGGTTTCGCAGTTTTACGGTCCAGCGGCAATCGCGGTCAACCTCAGAGGCGAGCGGTACACCGACGAGGGCGAGACACGGCTTGAGGAGACCCTGGCACAGGACACTGCGCGGCAACCCGATGCAACAGCTTTGCTGGTCTTTGACGACGTGATGTGGAAGATGTATCGAGATCCTCGCTCGAGCTTCAGTCAGGCGGGGTCAGACAAATTTGGCATCGCTAGGGACGCCGGGGCTCCGGTGTTATTCACGCACGATATGGAAGAGCTAGTTAGACAGGCCGGTACGCTCGGCGTGGCGCCGGTTCAACTGCGAGAGACCATCGACGTCTTCAACGGCGCAGCCAACAATGGGACAACGCACTTGCTGGACGTACCAAAGTCTCGCTACGTTTACCCGGTCATGACGCCGCCATTCTACGGCGTCCTGGTCCAGCCAGGCATTACGTCATCTATGGGCGGGCTGAAAGTGAATCAGAACGCTCAGGTGCTGGATGCCGTCGGCAAAACCATCGGTGGTCTCTACGCGTGCGGGGTCGACATCGGCAACCTCAACAACCGCCATTACGCCGGCAACCTCTCGATCGGGCTTGTTTTCGGCATGGCAGCCGCGGACCACATTACCCACAGTCTAGATTCCGGCGGACGTACAGCGTGAGTTGAGCTTAGCGCCGGGGCTCGCATATCGACCTGCGCCCTCAGGCTGAGTGACGTGTGGGTGAAGAATCCGTGGTGTGAAGCGCCCTGGTTCTACAGAGACACGAACTATTGGATTCCGACCAAGGGTTGGTCGTTCCTTGCACGACGCATATCGACTCCTCGAACTCTGGTGGGACGTCGTTAGGTAGCCGTGCAGGCGTTGCTTGTTGTGCCAGTGGACCCACGACAGAGTCGCGAGCTCGACGTCTTCGACGCTTTGCGCCGGCCGGCCGTCTAGCGACGGTTCTATCGAGGGGATTGCGCCAATCTCAGCGAGTGGTTCGCCGTAGCGAGGTCGAGGTGAACTGCGCCCCCACGTCCGAGTAACATCGCAACCCGTTAGCTGGGTACCTCGCAACCAGCGGCCAACTCGGCGCTGATTCCGCGCAACGCCCACTTGCAGGCCCACGCGGTGTCGGTCATCAGCTCCTCGATCCGATCGATGCCGTGAGCCGCGAAGTACGCCGCAGCCCGGGCGACGAACGCCGCGCAGGTCGCACCCCGCTCGTCGCCCAGGGCTTCGCAGTAGGCGAGCCGGGTGTGGTCATCGACGAGCGAGTGGACATAGTCGAAGCCGACCCGGGTGGACCGGTCACGCATGATCGAGCCGCTCCCACGTCCGTGGGTCCGCCAGCCCCCACCTGGTGGGATCTTGCCGAGCTTCTTGACGTCCATGTGGACCAGCTCGCCCGGCCGGCTGCGCTCGCAGCGGACCGCAGTGACCTTGCTCGACCGGATCACCTCTCCGGTGATCGGGTCCAACGCAGCCAAGGGCGGCACCCGGTGTCGGGCCAAGATCCGCGAGACCGTCCGCGCCGGCACCCCGCTCTGCTCACTGATCTCCTCGCGGCCACAACGCCGCTCACCGCGGATCGCCAGCACCCGCTGCTCGGCCGCGGCACTGGTCCGTGTCGGGGTCGTGTGCGGCCGCGACGACCTGGTCACCAACCCTGCCTCACCTTCGGCGGCGAAGCGGTCGATCCAGGTCTTCACACACTTACGCGAGACACCCATCGCAGTCGCTATATGAGCCTGGGGCCACCCGGCCCGATGACGCTGAACGATCAGCAGCCGTCCATACAACGGGGTGCGAGCACTACCGTAGGACATGAGAACCTCCGGTCGGATGTGGGCCTTAGACAAGCCACACCCCAACTGGGGGTTCTCCTCATGTCAAGACATTCCCGCTGCTACCCACGTCCTGGCCGGGTACACCTAGGTGCCGAAGGCGGGCCGTACCACCGTCTCCGTCCACTCCTCCCGCAAACGCGAGATCGCGTACCGCGAGATGCGCCAGCCATCGGGGGTTCGCTGATAGGTCTCCTGGTAGTGCCCATAGCCGTGGACGGTCTTTCCGGAGGCAAAGCCGACGTAGTCCTCTAGGGCCCAGATCCCGGTCGCGGTGTCGCCCTCAATGGAGATCTCAGGCATGTGTGCGTGATGTACGGACCACGAGCCCTCCAGGGCCCCCTTGGCTCGTTCCAGCCACCCAGCAGTGCCTTGGCTCGTCACTCCGGTCAGGGAGACGAAGGTCGCGTCAGCAAGGAAGACGGATTCGAGGAGGTCCCAATCCCGTGAGTCCACCGCGCGCAGGTAGCGCGCTTTCAACTCAGTGATCGAGATATAGTCCTCAATTCGCTGGATGCGTTCCACAAGGTCCTGCTCCGCTGTCATCTTCTTCCCTTCATGGACGGGGCCACAGCAACAAGTCTTGGCGACGCAAGAACAGCATCGCCGTAAGAGATGACCCTCAGTGTACTGAGGACTGACGGTAGCACAAGCCCTCCGTGCGTCAACGGTGAGCGGATCTTCGTGGCGGCGGACCGCCACCGAGGTCAGATCGACTTGGGTGTCACAGTTTCGATTCGGAGCATGCGTCGGCGCTCCGCTGGCCTCGAGGAATGGAGAATGGGCGAGGTCCGCGCTCGGTGCGGCGGTCACTGTTCCGGGCGCGAGTGCACCGCACCCGCGGATCGAGACGTCGCCCTTGATCGTCACCCGCTCGATCCGGCGCGGCCCGAATTGCTCAGTGTACGGAAATGATAGTGTCAGGCGGTTGACGCCGTCAACGAGCCCGACGGGCCGGCCAACCTGCGAGATCGACATTCCCTTCAAGAATCGTGCGGAGGCTCGAGTGAACCAGGGCTATGAGCGCGGGTGGCGCCGCTACACGTTCGACGAGGTCGCGGTCAACCCCGCGCATGCCCACGGCGCCGATGTCGAGATCCGCGCAGGGGCGGCCTTCAACCGCGGTCCAGGAGATCTGCACGTCAGCTTCGTGGAGATCCCTGCCCGTCACACCGGCGACGCGATCGGGCTCCACATCCATCGTGACGTCCCTACGGGTGGCGATGTGGAGGAGTGGTACATCGTGGTGGAGGGCGAGTGCGTGATGTCCTTCACCACCGGCGAGGAGGTCCGCCTGGGCCCCGGAGACCTGGTGACGACCTACCCAGGGACAGGGCACGCGCTCCGCGTCCTGGGCGATCGGCCGGTTCGGATCATCGCTGTGGTGCCGCATGCTTTTCGCACAGACCGCCCTGCCGCTCTGTACGACACCCTGCCCGACGAGTTCCGGCCGCAGATCCGGGTACTGGCGTGCGACCCGGTCAGCATGGTGCCCCAGGAGGCCTGTTGCGTGATCTGCGGCTCACTCTGGAGTACGGATCAGCAGGATAGCCGCTCTCGCACTCTGCCGGAGTGGGCGAGAAGCCACGCCTGCCGCTCCAGGCAGTGACCGTCCTGGATCACCTGTGGGCGACAGCCGGGCGGGGCATTTCGCCCAATGGTCACCTGGCGGCGAAACGCTTCAGACCGACGACACGCGGATGGCGCCCGAGGGGCACATCTCCACGGCTTCCTCGACCCGAGCGCCCCTGAACTCCGGCGGAGACGGGTCGAGAAGCAGCATCGTGCGATCCTCGACCGACTGCTTGAAAACAGGCAGAGGCTCTCAGAACGCAGTGTCCGGCCCCGACACACACCTCTGGGTCAGCAGTGAGCTTCACTGTCACCAGTCTCTGCCCTGGTCGCGGACCACCAGCACTCGTTCAGTGTGCAAACGAATCTAGGCTGGCCATATCAGCCGGCGGCTTGCAGGTGCGAGCCAGACGGGCCGCGGTGGCTCTGACGGGTCGGTTCACTTCCGCACTGGATGCAGGAATGGGGTGCGTTCGGTGAGGTGGTCATCCGGCCACGGCGATCCAGTCTGCCGGTGCTGGCTCGGGTGAGTGTGCCGGGTGGGTCGTGACCGCATCAGCAACGTCTGAAGCGGGCGTCGAGCTGCCGGTGGGTCCGGCGATCCTCTTCTGCCCGGCCGATCGGCCGGACCGCTACGGGGAGGCGCTCGAGCGCGCCGACACCGTGATCATCGACCCCGTCCCGGCGGGAGTGGAGCTGGGGTACTCCGGTAGGCGCGACTGGATCGGTATGACGATCGTCTGCCTGAAGGAGACGCCGATGCAGGCGATGGTGAGTACGGCGACGATCAGACGTGGGTCTCTGCCGGAGGTGTGCCCTGTCAGCGCCGCGTCCAACGGGTCCTCATCTCATGCGTTCACTCTGTGCGCCACCGGTCGTCGGCGCGGGGTCGACGGAGGCATGAGTCACAGCGGATGACGGAGCCATGGCGTCGAGGGATGGACGAACTACGCTGCTCATCATTGACTACCATCAGCATACAGAGTAAATATGCGTTGGCGACGGCGTCCGGCCCAGCCCTGCCGAAGGTGGATGTCCCGGCCGGAGCGGTGAGAGTCTTCGGAGGACCTGGGTGTGACGACGACCGACGACGTGAAGCTGCCGTGCCCGAGCTGGACGAGTGCCGGCGACGCTTCACAGTTGTATCCCAGCTTGCAAGGAACTTCGAGCCATGCTGGTGGACGACGCCCTGGGGCGGGTCTAGGAGACGACGATGGCCTTGCTCGACGGGCCGACGGCCTGAACCGTCCGAAGCGCGTGGACACCACTTACTGGTCGACCGTTCCCGAGGCCGCAGGCAGTGCAATCAATCAGTACACATGTTATCGATCGACCTTATGCTCTGCCGTGATCGGCAGATCGGATCACCCTTCGGAAGGTGGCGTTCCTGAATGTCCGTGAATCTGGCCCAGGTCTGGCTCGGCGGAGACGTGTTCGGCTGGTCGGCCGACGCGCACGAGGCCCTGCAGGTGATGGATGCGGCGTACGAGGGCGGGATCCTGGCGATCGACACCTCGGACGTCTATCCGGCCTGGGCCCACGAGGGTCGGATGGGGGTCTCCGAGGAGATCATCGGCCGTTGGGTGTCCAGTCGTGGAGTCCGTGCCCAGGTGACGATCGGGACCAAGGTCGGCTACTACGCGATGCCGATCGTCGGCGGCATCGGGTCGAACGTGATTCACAGCCAGATCGACAAGTCCCTGCGCCGGCTCCAGACGGATTACGTCGATATCTACTACGCCCACCGCGACGACGGCGGAGACCTGCACGACACGTTGACGGCCTTCAGCGAACTGATCAAATCTGGGAAGATTCGCTCCTATGGCTTGTCGAATTTCTCTGCCGCACGGATCCGCGAGGCGGTCGAGATCTGCAACCGCGAAGGACTGCCCCGACCGGCCGCGATCCAGACCCGGTACTCGCTGCTGTCGCGCGACTTCGAGTTCGACATCCGGAACGCGGTGAGCGCCGGGGAGTTGGCCGTGATCGGCTACTCGGTCCTGGCCCACGGCTTCCTGACGGGCAAGTATCAGGCCGGGGTCGAAGCCAGCACCGGCCGAGGTGACAACTCGGGCGCGCACTACTTGAACGATCTCCAAGCCTGCGCTGTACTCGAGGTCGTGCGGGAAGTGGCCGCCGCACACGCGGTCTCTCCGGCTGCGGCTGCGATCGCATGGGTGCGCCAACAGCCGACGGTCGCCGCGGCGATGTCGAGTGCGCGCAAGGTCGAACAGCTCGCTCCGATGATCGAGTCCCGCACCGTGGAACTGACTGCCGAAGAGGTAGGACGGCTCGAGCAGGTGTCGCGGAAGAGTCCACCGAGAGTGCGATTCTGGTAGTCCGGGACGGCGGAGCGGGTGCCGCCACGATGCTGGCGCCGGGAACATCTGCGACGACGTCCGACCCGTGGCCAGACGCCGAGTCGGTCAGCAATTTCTGGGACGAGGTCCGCGTCCAGCTGGCCAAGTCGTTCCCGAAGGTCGGGCCGCTGATGGACGACGCCAAGGCCTAGGTCCTCGCGTTCACCGCGTTCCCCAAGGCGCACCGGCAGAAGATCTGGTCGACCAACCCGCTCGAGCGAGTCAACAAGGAGATCAAGCGGCCGCTCGCGCGTGGTCGGGATCTTCCCCAACCCCGCCGCGGTGATCAGGCTCGTCGGAGCCGCAAGTGCGGCAGAGGTGCCCACGACGATCCCCGACCCCGGGGTGACGACCACGTGAATGACTACACAGGAGGAATTGGAACGATGAATGGAGCTAAGCGCTTCGCCGGCAAGACCGCGATCGTGACTGGTGCCGGCGCTGGAATCGGCCGGGCAACCGCCCTGCGCCTTGGAAGTGAAGGAGCGCGAGTCATCGCAACCGACATTGTCGACGCGAGGCTCGAGTCGCTCGCCAACGAGTGGGCCGACGACTCTCTAGTCACGGTTGCCGGCGACGCCTGTGACAGCGAAGTGGTTGCTGCGGTAGTGGCGCACGCACATGGGCGGATCGATCTACTCGCCAACGTGGCCGGCGTCGCGGATAACTGCCAACCGGTGGCCGAGACCGATGACCTGCTCTGGGATCGAGTAATCGACGTCAACCTGACCGCGCCGTTCAGGCTCACCCGGGCGGCTCTTCCAATGATGCTTGAAGCAGGGACCGGCGCAATTGTCATGGTCTCCTCGGTAGCGGGGCTACGTGGCTCCGCGGCCGGAGCGGCATATACGGCTTCAAAGCACGCCCTCATTGGGCTCACACGCAATCTTGCTTTCGTTTACTCGCCGCTCGGGATCCGAGCCAACGCGGTCTGCCCAGGGCCTGTCGACTCCAGCATCGAATTCACATGGCAGTCGAAGTTGGCGAAGGATCGATTCGAGTCGGTCTGGCCTGTGGTCATGCCACCGTCCGTGCCGGCCAGCCGGATCGCTTCCTGCATCGCCTGGCTGGGAAGCGACGATTCAGCGAATGTGACCGGCGCGATCTTGCCAAGCGATGGCGGCTGGACCGTCATGTGAACGCGGGCGGAGCCGAAAGGCGCCTCGCCGTCGATTCCAAGCCGCCGATCCACGCCTGGTATATCCGGCCACCGTCGCCCCTCCGCAAGAGCTCTCACCCACACACCCACTAGCCATGGAGGGGCGACATGAACTTCGAGGAAAGGAGAGTCCCGTGGAGTGGTGGGGATTGAGGACCGGTGTGGTGGCGTGGCGTAGGCGGCCATCGGGGGGAGCTTCGGTGTGAAACGACCGAGTCACGCACTGAAGGAGAACCACCGATGGCCTTGTCCCAGTCTGCCCTGTCCGAGCTCCTCGAGGCGTTCCGCACCGGCGATGGCGTCGACATGATCCGCGAGTCGGTCCGCACCGTGCTCTAAGAGCTCGTCGAGTTCGAAGCCGCCGGGGTGATCGGTGCCGAGCGCTACGAACGCACCGAGGACCGCGTCACCGAACGCAACGGCACCCGACCCAAGCTGTTGGTCACCAAGGCCGGCGACATCGAAGTGAGGATTCTCAAGCTCCGCAAGGGCTCCTACTTCCCGTCCATCCTGGAGCCCCGGCGCCGTATCGACCAGGGTTGTACGCGGTGGTGATGGAGGCCTATGTCCACGGCATCTCGTCCAGGAGCGTGGACGACCTGGTGGCCGCGCTGGGCGCTGACAGCGGGAGCAGCAAGTCCGAGGTATCCCGGATCTGCGAGCAGCTCGATGAGGTCGTCGGCGCGTTCGGGATCCGGCCGTTGGACCACAGGCGCTCAAGCGGTCCTGCCAGGGCTCCGCGCACCTCTGCCAACGCTGTCGGGTCCACTTCGCTCGCAACCTGCTCGCCCACGCCCCGAAGTCCCACGCCAACATGGTCGCCGCGGTGTTCCGCACCGTCTTCGCCCAACCCGACCCGAAAGCAGTCAACGCAGCGTGGGACCAGGTCCGCGACCAGCTCACCGCCTCGTTCCCGAAGGTCGGGCCGCTGATGGACGACGCGGAGGCCGAGCTCATCGCGTTCACCGGCTTTCCTAAGGCCCACTGGCGCGAGATCTGGTCGACCAACCCCCTCGAGCGGGTCAATAAGGAGATCAAGCGCCGCAGCCGTGTGGTCGGGATCTTCCCCAACGCGCGGCCGTGATCAGGCTCGTCGGCGCGGTCCTGATCGACATGCACGACGAATGGATCGCCGGCGACCGCCGCTACCTATCCGAGGAGTCCATGGCGCTGCTCAACACCACCATGGATACTGGAGATCACGCCGCCATCGAGAGGGGCGAGTAGGGCACCGAGGACCACCTCATAGCCCACCACCCCGCGGGACTCTGTCGAGGGGGGTCATGATCGGGTCCCACCAAGGACGATTCCCATCGTAATGAGACCGACGACCATCAACTCGGCGGCGAACATGGCAAGGACACTCAAGGTCAGAGCCACACGGGCACGCGCCATGCGTCTTGGCTCGTCGTCGTCGTTAGGTCATCGACGACAGGTCGGCGAGCCTAGGACGACGTGCTCGCCGCGCATCTTGAGGCATCTAGGACGTACTCGCTTGGAGTTCGTCGACGAGCTCCCCTCGCAGCTTGACCGCCTCTCGAGGGAGGTTCCACGTAAGGATGGCAACCTTTCGCCTGTCGTGGTGGTAGGCGACCGCGAACCTGCCGTCCTCCGGATCGCCGCGCACGATCGTCGTTGCCGCCTCAGCGTGAGGAATCCCGTAGACCTGTACCTTCACGTCGTACTGATCGGTCCAAAAGTAGGGGATCGGAGCGAAGGGCTCGACGGCCTTGTCCAGGAGGGCACGAGCCGCCGCCACGCCCTGTTCGATAGCGTTCGTCTGGTGCTCGATTCGCACGCGTCGCCGGTAGATCGGGTGGATCCAACTAGCCACATCCCCTGCTGCGACGATGCCTGGCGCGGCCCGACAGAACTCGTCGCAGTCGATCCCCTTGGTCAGCGAGAGCCCATTCCCAGCCAACCATTGCGTGTTTGGTACGGCCCCGACCGCCACCAGGACGAGGTCCGAGTCGAGCGTCGACCCGTCCGTGAGTTCCACGCCTGTGACGTGGCCAAGCCGTTTCTTGAAGTCTGCCACGCCGGCACCCAAGTGCATCTTCGTTCCGTTGCTGAGGTGTACGGCGGCCATGCGCGCCGCCACATCCTGGCCCAGTTGACGAATCATCGGCCCGGGGAGCGGATCGATGATGTCGACATGCATACCGGCCTTGCGCGCAACAGCGGCGACCTCACAGCCGAGAAACCCAGCCCCGATGATGGTCAGCCGACGCCCGGCTGTCAGCTCAGCCCCGATCGCCGCGGCATCATCCAGGGTCCGGAGCACGTGCACGCCGTGCAGCTCATGCCCGACGCCCATACGGCGCGGGGAGGCGCCGGTGGCGATCACCAAGCCGTCGAACTCGACATTCGATCCATCCGAGAGTTCGACACGTCGGTTCGCTCGGTCGAGAGCAACTGCAGACACACCAAGCCGCCAGGACGCGCCGAGCGCTTCGAGTTCGTGTTCGTGGCGAAGGAAGGTCCGCTCGTGACTCCAGGCACCGGCAAGAACGTGCTTTGACAGTGGCGGTCGTTGGTACGGCAGGTGAGTCTCCGACCCAACGATCGTCAAGCCACCGTTGAACCCTTCCTTACGCAAGGTCTCAGCGGCCGCAAGCCCTGCTTGCGACGCACCTACGATGACCACGCGTCCCGGAAGTCTGGTTTGCATGGTCATTGACGGGGCTCCGTTGTTCGGGTCTGCGTGAGCCGCTGCCCTGCTCCATTGCCGCGCAATGCGCCCCGCGGCGCATCTCGGTGCGGCGGTGGCGGCCACGGACCAAGGAATTAATCGGTGTACAAAGGAAAGTCTACTCTGGGATGCGCTGGGCCGGTCAACCCGGCCCGCACGCGCGCCTTCGTGGACCGTGGAGGTGGAGCGCGCGGATCAGGACTGCGGAACCCGGGTGCCGCCGCTACTCCTTCGGAGGGGATTCGATGAACTCTGTGCACGCGCACGGGGGAGTCGTGGCCCGCATCGCGGGGACTGTTTTCGGTCGAGTTCGTGGCGACATGTGGGTGTGCCGCGTTCAGCGCCCGTCGCGCGTGAAGCGAAGCGACGGGCGCTCATAGTCCTCGTGTCGTCGACGCCTGGAGAAGCGCAGATCGATGCTATGATCCGCACACTGAACGTGATGTCTGACTAGGGTCCGGAGTGCGAGCAGCCCGTCGGTTGCCGGCGGGCTGAGCGATGCGCTGCCGGTCGTCAAACACGAGCCGAAGGACATCTCCGACGCAGTCGCACGGCTGGTATCGGAAGATGCCGGTACATCACCGGGGGTAGTGCGCCCCGTCGAGGCTGGCGTCGCAGCAAGTGTCGATTGGTTCAACTCTCAGAATGGAGGTGGCGATGCCCAGGGTGGCCTTCTTCGCCAAGGTGATAGCGAAGCCCGGGCAACGCGCCCGGTTACTGGCTCTCTTCGACAAGGCGTCGGAGCATGCGCAACGGGAGCCGGGTACGCTCATCTATGCGGTACACGCGGTGGATGACGAATCGGACGCCGTCTACCTCTACGAGCTTTACGAGGACGCGCAAGCGCACAGGCGTCACTCGGATGGTCACGCGGTTGCGGTTCTGCGCGCGGGTCTTCCCGAGCTTGTGGAGGAGCCCATCGCCGTCACCAAAGGTCTGTACCACGGCGGATTCGGGCTCTGCGTTGAGGATCCGGATGACAACCCGACTGAGACATAGCGCCTGCGCGCGGTCAACGGCACAGGCACAGGGGAGTCGAAGGGTCTGTTACAGGGATAGGTGACATCTGATCTGCCTCGATGTGTGTCGGCGCTCGAAGGATGTGCACCGTGCCGACGGCGTTTCCCAGGGAGTTCCGCGAGGACGTGACCCGGGTGTACCGGCACTCTGGCTCCTCGATCGCTCAAGTTGCCGAGGACTTGGGTGTCTCGGCGTCGTGCTTGAAGCGTTAGCTGGACATCGACGAGCGTGACTCGTCGCGCCGGTCAGGCCCGTCGAACTCTTCGGCTGCGGGCGAACCCGGCACCGACGCCGAGCACGAAGGAACCCAAATTGGCAGCCGCGCCGTGCCTCATGCGGATCAGGAGTCGTAAGAGGGCGGCGCTGGGGGATCCAAGGTTCAGCACCAACATCCGCACGCACGGCTACCCGACGAACAGTGCGGAGCAGGCCACCATCGAGTCGGAGTTCTCCATTCGGATGGACGGCGCGGAACCCGCACAGCGGCGGAGGGCCGTCGGCCCCGGAGCTCACGCTCAAGCGGGATCGAGGTGCTGCTCGCGGATCATCGAGATCATTGAGTGCGTTCTGGGCAAGATACGAGGCGCACGGCGGTCCCCCCGGCATCAGGCAGACTCCGCGCTGCACATCGCGACGTAGGTCATCTGCGAGAGGTCACGAGGCCATCGCGAACATGATCGGCATGAGCGTCATTGCGCCGCTGCGTAATCCCGAACAGCTCAAGATCCTCATGGAGGACCCTGCGGGCGTCGCAGCACACAAGGTGAAGAACTGCCTCGCTCGCAAACGGTCGACAAGGTCGAGTCGAGTCGGATCGCCGTGGACGACGACGAGATCGGCGGTCAGCTGATTCGGGCGTGTGGGGCGTGATGGCCTCCCTGGTGGCGGCCAATCGCGATCCCGAGGTGTACGGAAAGTGCCCGCGGACGTTGGGCGAACTCGATGTGTACCGCCCTGGCATCTCCCACCACGTCGCACTCGGCTTCGGGTCGCATCAGTGGGCGCCGGCCAGCACCGTGCGCGCTTGGAGCTGGCGGAGGCTTCTGTGCAGCGACCGGAGTTGCGGATCCCGGGAAGGCGTGCTCGAAGGACTTCCCCGTATGGGCGGCCGCGCATGCCTGCTCGGTGACGCGGGCGACGTGATTTACTCCGCATACTGAGGACTTGACCTTCTTGTCGGAGGCCGTCACGCTCTGGTTACGCAGTGTACGTCGTAACTAGGAGGAGCCAAGGATGGCCAGCTCGCATCAGGCGGAACGCAACAGTGTGGTTACTCCAGGCGTCGAGCCGACGCCCGTCGGACAGTTGCCGCCCGTCGGCCAGGTCCCGAGCCATATGCATGCCCAACTGGTGCGCCAGGATCGTTTCGGAGATCCGGCGACCGCCTTCGTGGCGGAGGTCGTTCCAACCCCGGACATCAGGCCCGACGAGGTGTTGATCGGCGTGATGGCCGCCGGCATCAACTACAACAACGTATGGGCCGCGCGTGGCTACCCCGTGGACCAGATCGCCACACGTCAGCGGCGGGGTGAGACTGAGGACTTCCACATCGGCGGCTCTGACGCCTCCGGAATCGTCTACGCGGTTGGCGGCGAGGTGAACGGGATCGAGGTGGGTGACCACGTCGTCACCCATCCTGGCGTCTGGGACGCCGACGACGCCTGGATCGCCCGTGGCAAGGACCAGATGACGGCGCCGACGGCCAGGATCTACGGCTATGACACCAACTATGGGTCCTTCGGGCAGTTCACCCGTGTCCAGGCTCATCAAGTGCTGCCCAAGGCGGCCCATCTGACGTGGGAGGAGGCTGCTGCGCCTACGTTGGTGGGCACCACGGCGTACCGCATGCTCCACGGCTGGCAGGGGAACGTCGTCAGCGAAGGCGATGTCGTCCTGGTGTGGGGCGGGTCAGGTGGACTTGGCAGTCAAGCGATCCAGCTCGCTCGGCTTGCGGGCGCTATTCCGGTCGCGGTCGTATCCGAGCCCGAGCGGGGTGCCTACGCGGAGAAGCTCGGCGCCGCCGGTTGGATCAACCGGCGAGACTTCAACCACTGGGGGGTTCCGCCCCTAGTCGACGACGCGGCTGGCCAGAAGGCCTGGACGGCGGAGGCACGCACCTTCGGGAAGAGGATCTGGGACATCGTGGGTAGCAGGCAGGACCCGGCTATCGTCTTCGAGCACCCAGGCGCTGCCACCATTCCGACCAGCATTTTCGTCTGCGAGACGGGAGGCATGGTAGTAATCTGCGCGGGGACCACTGGATACGACGCGATGGTCGACCTGCGATACCACTGGACGCGACAGAAGCGGCTTCAAGGCTCCCACGGCACCAACGACGCGGAAGCGCGTGCCTACAACGATCTCGTCCTCGCGGGCGCGATCGACCCGGCTCTTGGCCGGACGATTCGGTTTGAGGATATCCCCGGCGCGCACGCGGCCATGGGTCGGGGCGAAGAGGTGTTCGGCAACGTCTCGGCGCTTGTTGGAGCCCCGCATCCTGGCGCCGGGGCGGACCTGTGATGGGTGTCGACACCGGTGCGCAGTCCTCGGTCAGAACGTCGGTGAACGAACGGGTCGCCACGGTCACGATCGATCGACCCGACGCCCTCAACGCGCTGAGCGAAGCCGTGATGCGCGAGCTGACTGACGCGGCGGTGTACTTCGATGCTGACCCGTCCGTCGGCGCAATCGTCATCACTGGCGCCAACGGCGTCTTCGCTGCGGGTGGCGACATCAAGGAGATGCAAGGCCGCAGCTTCAGTGACCTCTACAACTCGCAGTGGTTTGCGGCATGGGACAGGTTGACCGCTCTTCGCACCCCGACGATCGCTGCCGTGCCCGGCTTCGCCCTCGGCGGCGGCTGCGAGCTTGCCATGCTGTGCGACATCATCGTCGCCGCAGACACTGCCAAGTTCGGTCAGCCCGAGGTTAAGCTCGGTATCCCGCCGGGCATCGGCGGATCGCAACGCCTGGCTCGCGCGATCGGCAAGTCGAAGGCAATGGAGATGTGTCTCACCGGCCGGATGATGGGCGCGGAGGAAGCGGAGCGGAGCGGTCTCGTCTCCCGTGTGGTCCCGGCTGACGAGCTTCAGGAAGCGGCTCATGAGCTGGCGCGAGAGATCGCGTCGAAGTCGAGCCTCGCCGTGGCGTCGATCAAGGACTGCATCAACAGGAACTACGAAACGAGCCTGTCCGAGGGAGTCCTCTTCGAGCGGCGAGCCTTCTATGCGGCGTTCGCCACTCAGGACCAGAAGGAAGGAATGGCGGCCTTCATCGAGAAGCGGCCGGCCAACTTCGTCCATCGCTGAGACAAAGTGGCCGGCTGCGCGTCGAGCACGCGCATGCCGGTCGGCCCGCCTGCCCACCAGTTCCTTTGGCTCGAAGTACGTGCCATCGATGTGGACGAAGAGGTACGACCGACTGGCCCTCGGGAGTTGGAAGTATGAGCCGCCATCGTGGTGACGCGGGTTCGAGCACGTCGTTGAAGCCGATGCCACCACGGTAGGTGACAAGTGAGCACCGGACATCCCCTTCAACGACTGAGAAGCAGAGCGCGATCTGGCGGAAGTTGGAGTGCCCTGTGTCGGCCGTTGTGGAGGGCGCACACGGAGCGCCGTCGGCGGTCGCGCGACCGGGGCGACGCATCGCCGCGTCATTGACAGTCTGAGAGAACGGCTATAGCCTCGGCCAAGTTCATCTGTACACTGAATGATCTGGCGTGGCGGTGTCCTGCAGACCTTTGGACGAGCGCCGGTGTGGAGGTGACCGAATGATGTTCTCGACGCTCTCGAGTGAGGGCGGTAACCGACGGGGTGTGACACGGGTGGAAGACAGGCTGGAGTTGAGATTGCCTGTCGGGCCGGCGATCCTCTTTTGTCCTGCGGATCGTCCTGACCGCTATCACAAGGCGCTGGCAAGCGCGGACACGGTGATCATCGATCTTGAGGACGCCGTCGCCGTCGACAGGAAGGGCATGGCACGCGAGGCGCTGGCAACGGCACTCCCTCACCTTCCTGTGGAGCGGACGGTCGTCCGGATCAACTCTCCGCGGACCGCGGATGGTCGAGCCGACATTGACCTTCTCTGCAAGTCGAACCTCCGCTTCGTGATGGTTCCCAAGGTCGAATGCCCAGAAGATATTTCGTCCCTCGCACCGCTGTCGGTGATCGCACTGTGTGAGACCGCCCGAGGTGTCGAGGCCGCCCCTGATATCGCCCGACTCGACGATTGTGTCGGCATGATGTGGGGGGGAGAGGACTTGACGGCCGACATCGGTGGACGGCGCAGCCGGCGTAGCGATGGAAGCTACCTGCCCCACGTCGAGTACGCCCGCAGCAGGGTCCTGATAGCCGCAGCCGCTGCGGGGATCTCGGCCTGGGACGGTGTCTACCTGGACATTCCTGACCTCGTCGGGCTTCGCGCTGAGTGCGACGAGGCGGTCGCGATGGGTTTCGCAGCGAAAGTGGCGATTCATCCGACGCATGCAGACGTCATTCGTCAGGCCTATCGCCCGACTCCAGCCCAGCTGGCCTGGGCGAGGAAGCTGTTGGCCGCCCTGGAGAAGTCGGAGTTCGGGGTCGTGAGCTTCGAGGGCCAGATGGTCGATGGGCCGGTCGTAGCCATGGCTCGCGCGATTGTGGCGTCCCAGCCGCATCAGTCTCTCACCAGCTAACAACGCATGAAGGATATCGACAATGTCAGTGCTTTTTGAGGTCGACAACGGCGTCGCGACGGTGACGATCAATCGTCCTGAACGCATGAACGCGATGGATGGGGCCACTTACGAAGCGTTGTCGCATGCGTGGATCCGGATCCGCGACGACGTCGAGATACGCGCCGCGGTTGTCACCGGCGCTGGCGAGAAGTCGTTTACCGCCGGCGCAGACCTTAAGTCCTTCGTCGGATCCGCGGGGGATCTCTCCGAGTTCTGGAACACGCAGAAGGACCCACTGCTCAATCGCGGCCTGGAGGTCCACAAGCCGGTCGTTGCGGCCGTCAACGGTTACTGCTTTGGCGGTGGGGTGACGTTGCTCTTGGCCACCGACCTTCGGGTGGCGTCGTCGCATGCGACCTTCGCCCTGAGCGAGGTCAAGAGGGGGCTACTTCCCGCCAACGGTGGAACTCAACGTGTCCTGGAGCAACTGCCTCATCCTATCGCGATGGAGATGCTGCTGCTCGGTGAACCGGTCGATGCGGAGACTGCACAGCGGTGGGGACTGATCAACAAGGTTGTACCCGCTGACAAGTTGATGGAAGAGGCGTTGAGCTACGCGAGGCGTCTCGCCTCCTTACCCCCGCTCGCTGTGCAAGCGTGCAAGGAGCTTGCGATCCGCGCGCGAGACATGGATCGGCCCTCGGGCCTGCGCTTGGAGGAGACGATGCTCCGCATGCTCAAGTTCACTGACGATGCGGCTGAAGGCATCGCGGCCTTCGCCGAGCGACGCGACCCTGTCTGGCAGGGGCGCTAGGGCTCTTGGTCACCAAGTGCGCCCCACGGCACTGACCGCTCACGTGCCACACAACTTCATAAGCCGGTATCGAAATCGCAAAGGCTCGACCCAAGGGCTCGAGACCAATGCAGGCCACCCTTTGGCCACAAACGTTGAGGAGAACTCTTATGGGTCTAATGCGAGGCGCTGACGCGATCTTGGACACCCTCGAAGCGGGCGGCACTGAGCTGCTTGTCGGCTACATCGGCCACACCACGCAGGAGCTGGCCGATGCGGCGAGTGAACGCAAGGGAATGCGCACGATCAACCCGGCCACCGAGTTGGGCGGAGCACACCTCATCAACGGCTACAACTACATCACCGGCCGCGCCTCAGCAGCGGGTCTTTGGCACACCTGCGGGACTCTGATGATCACGTCCGGGCTGTACGAGGGGTTGTACTCACGCATCCCATCGGTGCACCTGGGCTTCAATGTGGACGGTGGGTTCCAGGGCCGTGACTCCATGCAGGAGATGCCCAACGTCGACGCGCTGAAGCCGCTGACCAGGCACGCCGCTCGCGTGGAGCGTCCGGAGAAGCTACCGGAAGCGATCAACCGCGCCATCCAGCGTGCGCACGGCACCCCCGCAGGTCCCACCTTTGTCGACATCCCGTTCGATCTGACGGTCGATGTGGCCGAGATGGAGATCCCGACCGGATGGCCCGCGACAGTCAATCGCGCCGGCGCAGACCCCGAGCTCGTCCGGGCTGCAGCGAGCCTGCTCCTCAGTGCCGAGCGTCCTGTACTCATCGTGGGTGGCGGCGCTGTCACCTCGCAGGCTGACGCCGAGGTGCTGGAGCTGGCTGAGCTCGCAGGGGTCGCGGTAACGACGACATTCACTTCGCAGGGCATCGTGCCCGAGACCCATCCTCTCTCGCTCGGCTCAAGCGGTCCCATTGGTTGGCCGTGTGCGAACGACGCTATCGCCGAGGCCGATGTGGTGATCGCGATCGGCACGCGCATGTCGGAGTGGGGCTACGGACGCTCCTACACCGCAGCTTTGCCGGGCAGGCTGGTGCACATCGACACCGACGCCAACCAGATCGGCGCCTTCTACTTCCCGGAACTCGGGATCGTCGGTGACGCTCGGACCGTACTCCGACAACTGATTGAGGCGGTACGCCAGGACGCGAGCTTCGTCCCCTCGCCCTACAACGAGCGGCCGAACTACCAGCGGCTAGCTGAGTCGAAGGAGAAGTGGGCCACTGAGCGCCGCGAACGCGCGGCGGTCACCGACTCTCCGACCAGCCCGTGGCGGGTTGTTTCCGCGATCGAGTCGGCTCTGGGGCCTGACGACTATCTCGTCTCGGACTCGGGGAACAACACCGGCTGGATGTTCCAGGGCACCACGGCCAACCGCTCGAGGCGGCTGACGGCGAGCTTCGGAGCCGGCGTGCTCGGTCCGGGGCTTCCGATGGCCCTCGGAGTCAAGCTGGCGCGTCCGGACTCGAACGTCGTGGTCGGCGTTGGCGACGGCGGCTTCGGCTACTCCCACAATGAGATCGCCTTGGCGCTGCGCGAGAACATCCCGGTCACGGTCGTGGTGTTCAACGACGGGGCTCTCGGAGCCAATAAGGGATTCATGGAGTATCTCTACGGCAAGCCGTCTTGGACTGACCTCAATAACCCCGACTTCGTCGCTCTCGCGCGGGCGTACGGCGCGGATGGTGAGCGGGTCGAAGATGCCGGCGATCTGGATGCCGCGCTCAAGCGCGGCGTTGGGTCCGGCACGTTGTACGTCATCGACGTTCCGATCGGCGAGGAGTTCGAATACCCGGCAACCGGTCCTGGCGGCAAGGTCAAGTGGCCGCCGCGCCAATGGCCCGGCGACGTGATCGGCACCCGCGTGCCTGGCCGCTTTGCGGACGACAGGGCCTGAGGCTCAGGAGGATTGATCATGCAAGGCCTAGATCGCCCGCTCGCTGGGGTTACGGTCGTCGACCTCACCGTGAACATTGCGGGACCGTCGGCGACCCTGATCCTCGCAGACCTCGGCGCCCGAGTGCTCAAGGTCGAGCCACCGGGTGGCGACGTCTCGCGGACGTGGTCGCCTCAGGACACTGACGGGTTTTCAAGTGTCTTCTCGGCGTTCAACCGAGGTAAGGAGTCGATCGTCCTCGACGCCAAGAGCGTGGAGGGCCAGCGGCTCCTGCATGAGTTGGTGAAGCACGCCGATGTCTTCATCGAGAGCATGCGCCCAGGAAAGGCTGATGCCCTCGGCTTGGGCTGGGACGCTCTGAGGGAGATCAACGAACGTCTGATCTACTGCAGCGTGAACGCCTTCGGCAACGTGGGTCCCCTTGCCGGCGTCGCAGGCTTCGATGCGGTGGTCCAGGCCTACTCGGGCCTGATGGATCTCACTGGCCACCCGGGGGGCGACCCCGCCCGGGTGGGGGGCGCCGTTGTTGACGTCGGGGCTGGAACGTGGGCGGCGCTCGAGATTCTCGCGGCGCTCCTGCAGCGGCAGCAGGACGGAAAGGGGGCCCGAGTCCAGTCGACCATGCTGGGGACAGCAATCAGCTACATGCTGCACCATCTGGTCTCCACGCGTCTCGGCGTAGAGCCGACGCGGCTGGGTTCGGCCCAGCACAACTTCGCGCCGTATCAAGCCATCCGAACCTCTGACCGACTGGTCATGGTGGGCGTCAATAGCGATGCGATGTGGAAACGAGCCGCACTGGCCCTCGGTGTGCCTGAACTCGCAGACGACGATCGTTTTCGTGACAACGTGATCCGTAACGCCAACCGGGTTGAGCTGATCGCTGAGATCGAGCGGGCGCTCGAGATGGTTCCGGCGGAGAGGGTGGTCGACCGTTTGGCTGCTGCCGGTGTCCCCGCCGCGGTGGTCCGGCCGATCGGTGCGCTCATCGACGACCCTCAGCTAGATGCCATGGGCATGTGGGGGACCACCTCAACTGGGACCGTGTTGCCACGGACCCCGGCCGCTGACCCTGACCTGCCGGTCGGCGATGTGCCGTATGCGGGCGAGCACACCGTAGCGATTCTGAGCGAGTTCGGGATCGAAGGGGACGAACTGAGCCACCTGATGAACGCTTTCGTCGTCGAGCAGCATGGGCTCGGCGCAATGGACAAGGAGCTCACATGACCAGCGTGCTCGAAGAACCGCGGCTGACGAACCCGTATAGCGGCTTGGCGAGCTACCAGTTGTACATCGGCGGCGCGTGGGTCGATGCCCGATCGGGGAAGTCGTTCACTTCGACGAACCCGACCACAGGGTTGCCCTGGGCTGAGGTCGCTGAAGGCGGAGCCGACGACATCGATGCAGCGGTCAAGGCTGCGCGCGCTGCCTTCGAGAACGGCTGGCGCGAGACGAGCGCCGCGCAGCGGGCAGCCCTGCTGCGTCGGCTTGCGGACGTGCTGTCCAGGGAGGACGTTGTTCAGCGATTGGCGGTCCACGAGCTGCTGGACACAGGGAAGGTGATCCGAGAGACCATCGGGCTAGCACGAGCGTTCAGCGGATGGTGCTACTACTACGCCGGCCTGGCGGAGAGCTTTGGGGGCAGTACCAACACAGTGCCCATGGATGAGACCTTCACCTACACGGTTCCCGGGCCACTGGGTGTCGTGGGGGCCATCACCCCTTGGAACTCTCCGATTTTCCTCATGCTCTGGAAGCTCTGCCCGGCCCTGGCGGCAGGGAACACGATCGTGATCAAGCCGTCCGAGGTTGCGCCGGTCTCCACGCTTGAGTTCGCTCGCGTCCTGGAAGAAGTCGGATTCCCGCCCGGCGTTGTCAACGTCGTCTCCGGCGGCCGGGACGCCGGTGCCGCCCTAGCCTCGCATCCCGATGTCGACAAGGTTGCCTTCACGGGTTCGACCGCCACGGGGCGGAGCGTCATGCACGCAGCTGCCGACAATCTTACGCGTGTCTCTCTCGAGCTTGGAGGCAAGTCACCGAACATCGTCTTTGGAGATGCCGATCTGGACCTGGCGGTCAACGGCATCCTGTCGGGGGGCTTTGCGGCCGGTGGCCAGATGTGCACGGCCGGATCGAGGGTGCTGCTCGATGAATCCGTGTACGACGAGGTCATCGACCGGCTGGTTGCGCGTGTCCGGGCGATCAAGATCGGGGACCCGTTCGATTGGGGCTCCGAGATGGGCGCCCTGACCTGGGCCGACCAGTACGCCAGTGTGCTTCGAAGGATCGAGACGGCTCAGGAGCAGGGAGCTCGGCTCGTCACGGGTGGCGGGCGGCCCGATCCAGCGCCAACTCCTCGGGGCTTCTATGTGGCTCCTACCGTTCTGGTGGACGTTCGGCCCACGATGGAGCTCGCCAGGGAGGAGATCTTCGGGCCGGTGGTCGGGATCGTCCCATTCAAGACGGAAGCTGAGGCCATCTCCATCGCAAACGACACCCCCTACGGCTTGGCCGCGGCTGTGTGGACAACGAACCTCGGAAGGACGCAGCGCATGGTCAAAGCAGTGCGCGCTGGCACGGTGTGGGTCAACTGCTATAGGCGCGTCTCCTATGCCGCGCCTTTTGGCGGCGTCAAGACGAGCGGGCTCGGCCACGAAAACGGCATCGAGGTCATGCGCGAGTACACAGAGACGAAGACCGTCTGGATCGACACCAACGCGGACGCGAGGGACCCGTTCCGATTGGCCTGACTCGTCAGGTTCTCGGAGTCGGCTGAATATTGGTGTGCCTCCCACTGTGGCCACGCCGCCATCCGCGAATTGAGGACCGAAATTGGGACTAACCCAAGATCGCCGCCCGCTGGCTCGATGTGCTTGACACTGCGCAGGTCGGGTTCCTAGAATCATCAGTACGCTGATGACCATGTGTGAGAAAACACTAATGAGACGAAGGCGAATGGCATGAGAACTACGGAAATTTCGCAGGGTCTGAAGGTATCGAACCTTTGCATCGGGGCCGGACCCCTTGGGGGGATGCCGACCGCATTCGGTTACGATGTCAGCGAAGAGCGAGGCATTGCGACCGTACAGGCTGTGTTCGATTCGCCTATCAACTTCATGGACACGTCTAGCGAGTACGGGGACAGCGAAGTCCGCATCGGCAAGGTTATCCGCGAGGGCCGCATGCCCAAGGGATTCGTAATTGCCACTAAGGCAGATGCCGAGGGTGATGGCACAGCACGCCGCGGTGACTTCTCGGCCAAGCAGGTTCGCGCCTCCTTTGAACTGAGCTTGGAACGGTTAGGACTCACGCATATCGACGTCTATTTCCTGCATGACCCAGAGAAGTTTCCGTTTGAGCATGTGATGGCACGCGGTGGTGCAATGGAGGAACTGCTCCGACTCAAGGATGAAGGCTTGGTCGGTCTCGTCGGCGTTGCCGGCGGCGACGTGGTCGAAATGGCGCGGTATGTGGATACGGGCAATCTTGACATCTTGCTCAACTACGGCCGCTACACGCTTCTCGACCGGTCGGCGGACTCGTTGATTGACAAGGCTTCAGATGCAGGCATGGCCTTCCTAAACGCTGGCCCATACGCGAGCGGGCTTCTTGCGGCTCCCCGTGGAGGCAGCGCTTGGTACCAATACGCGCCGCCGAATGCGGATGCTTTGCAGGCCGTGGACCAACTGCATGAGTTGTGCGAGTCGTTCGACGTCAGTCTTCGCTCCGTCGCGCTTCAGTTTTCGATGCGCGACCCGCGCATCACCTCCACGGTTGTCGGCTTGTCGCGACCAGAGCGTGTCCGAGCGCTCCTAGATGACGCAGCGGCCGAAATCCCGGCGGAGTTGTGGGATCAGCTCCCCGCGCCCCTCAACTTGCCTTGGAACTCCTTAGCTTGATCGCTGCGCATGAGACCACTGTGGCCGGAATCGGCGACATGGTTCATCGTGTCGGAAGCAACCAGGAGGAGCGATCAGCTCCTCCTGGAACCGTCGTTGATTGAGCAATCGATTGATGAGGGCGCCCCGTCTGAAAGCGCCACCGCGGGGACAGACGCGTACTGCCGTTGAAGAGATCTCGATCGATTATGCGACAATTCCCTAAAGTCGAGAAGATCATGACAATGCTCGGGTCGGCCGACAGGGATTCTGAGACATTCGCCTCCTCGCATGAGTTTCGCATTGACCGGACGCGTGGCCAGCTCGTGATTTTTGGTGTGGGCATCCACTGCTATGCCGAAGGTGCCCTCCTTGGTGGGTGGTTTGGAACCGTCGCAAGTCCCAGACACCCAGCCCGGCGGGGCATCTTCGCGTTACGGCAGGCAGGGCCGAAGTTTCCCATCGGTGGATCGTCCTGAGGCTGCACAATCTCCATCGGAAACTGCTCAGTTTGCTGATAGATTCTTTGCCAAGCTAGCTCCAGCGGAAATGAGTGCCAATGTCAAAGACACCAGTTGGAAAGTCCGCCGCCCAAGACCTTGAGTGGCGAATCTTCGCCCTGGAGGCGGAGCGCGATTGCCACGAGTTGCTAACCCTTTACGGGCTCTACGCCGACTTCGGTTTGGCAGACGAGTGGGTGGGCATCTTTACAGAGGACGCAGTCATGGAGTTCAACTACTTCGACGACTCCGCGTACCTCGACGAGAAGCTTAATCCTCTAGTCGATGACCCAACGACCGTTGGTTGGCCGGAGAAGTTCGGCCGCTTCGTGGGCCACGAGGAGCTTTACGAGGCCGCTACCGAGCCACGCCACAAGAGACTGGTCGGCCGATGCCAACACCAGACCGGCGGCCAGCCTTCGGTGTTCCGGTTGTTGGACGATGAAACTGCGCTCATCATCAGTGACGCGATCATCTACTCCCGGGCCGTGGGCAACTACGCCCCCGAGGTTGCCTATCAGAATCACAGCCTGAACAGGTGGGTGTTCCGCCGTGTCGACGGTCGGTGGCGCATCTCTGAGAACATCCGCAAGGTGATGGGCAGCGATGGGGGCCGAGAACTTCTGGCCGGTATTTGAGGAGTCCTCACACCGGTTCGGTGTGGGGCCGGTGATCCGGTTGACATCCGCAAGTACGGCCGAAGCGCCCACGATGATCCCCCGGCCTGGGTGACCACGTGAAGGCCGCCGATGGGGATAATGACCCTGCCGAAGGGGCCCTTCCGCGACTCCTAGGCGTTGCGGCTCATGAGTTGGTGTCACCCGGCCGTAGGTCGTGAGGGAGGTCAGCTCCCTCGACCAGGACATCCGTTGCCGATCCGAAGGACTTGCCCGGTCGCGGCGGGCTTTCACCGTGAGCACCGCGTCATAGTCGGAACCGCACGTGCTCATGTGAAGGGGTCAGCTTGGCCCGTTTTGTGAGTGAGGCCCCGGCCCGCAACCCCCTCACGACGACGGGGTCAGTCCTACCGTCTAGAAGCTGCGCACCGCGCGGTGATTCGCTCGAGGTCTTCTGGAGGGCGTTCGGCTGTGATCACCGGGGTGCTGCTCGTCGTGGTCACGGCAGCGAGCAGCGCGTTGAGTCCGCGGATGCCGGAGTAGCCGAACGCGGGATCTCGGTAGGGATGACCCTGGACCTCGATAATGGTGTCGTTGATATGAGCAACGCATGCCCACGATCGCCCATGTCCGGATCGGTCCAGGCGGCGGTCAGCCCGAGCAGTCGGGTGCGTGCGGCCAGCGCGATCAGGAACAGCGACTTGCGAGTCGAGCTGCCGGACGTGGCCGATGGGTTGGCCGACTCAGAGGACCGGAGCCGGCGTTGGTGACCCGGTGGGCAGATAGACGGACTTGATCGATCGATATTCTTCGAGTCCTTCTGGTCCGAGTGCGCGTCCGAGGCCACTGGCCTTTACTCCGCCGAGCGGAGCGGCAAGGTCGGCCGGTGTCCCGTTGATGCTCACCGACCCGGTCTGGAACTGTCGGGCGATGTTGACGGCACGGTCCGGATCAGCGGACCACACCGAACCCCCGAGGCCGTACTCGGAGTCATTGGCTAGTTCGACCGCTTCGTCGATGTCGCCATAAGGAATCACACACAACACGGGGCCGAAGATCTCCTCCCGCGCCACGATCGACCCGTTGTCGACATCGGCCAAGATCGTCGGCTCGACGTACCAACCACGGTCGAGCCCTACGGGGCGTCCGCCGCCGGTCGTCACACGTGCACCTTCTGCGATCCCCGCGTTGATGTATCGCTCAACCCGGTCGCGGTGGGTCGAGCTCACCATTGGCCCGACCTCTGTCTTCGCCTCGAACGGATCACCGACGATCTGTGACGAGACCAGTTCCGTGATGTCATCGACGTAGGCCGCGTAGCGACTCCGTGGCACGAAGATGCGAGTGCTGATCCAGCAGGTCTGTCCGCTGTTCAGCATGGTGTTGTAGAGGAACTGGTCCCGGAGCGTGACCAGGTCGGCGTCGTCAAGAACGATAGCGGCAGACTTCCCGCCAAGCTCGAGGATCGCAGGACGCAAGAGCTCGGCGCACCGCGCTGCAACCTTTCGTCCCCCGATGGTTGACCCGGTGAATGCGACGCGATCAACCCCCGGATGGCCGACCAGGTAGGCGCCGGTATCGCGGTCTGCAGGCAGGATGTTGACCACGCCGGCCGGTATCCCAGCGGATTCGATGCACTGTGCGAGCAGGAACGAATCCAGCACGGTTTCCGTGGCAGGTTTGAGGACGACGCTGCACCCGGCTGCCAGCGCAGGTGCGAGTTTGAGCAGAGCGCTCCCCATGGGGAAGTTCCACGGAACGATGGCGGCGACCACGCCACCGGGTTCATGTCGAATCAGGGTCCTTCGGCCCGCGGTCACTCTTGTCTCATCCTCTCCGAGCTCACGGATGAGTGCCGCGTAGTAACGCAGCAGGAGCGGCCCGGTGTTGGCCTCGGCCTGCATGCTGAGGCTGATCGGCATCCCGTTCTGTGCGGTGACCAGCTTGGCGAGCTCGGCACCACGCGTCTCCATGACGTCTGCAAGGCGCTCCATGGCGTCGGCTCGACGGGCGACCTCCCAGGAGGCCCATCCTGCCGGGTCGTCGAATGCGCTACGTGCAGCCCTCACGGCTGCATCCACATCGCGCTCGGACGCCAGGGGCACCGAGCCGATCGTCTCCTCCGTGCTGGCCGACACCACCGTGATCCTGCCGCCGGCGTGGGGAGACTTCCACTCGCCGCCATAGAAGAGGCTGTCGTGCTCAATGTTCAACTTCATTCAGTCCTTCCTCTACTCACGGAGGTGCGTCACCAAAAAGATCTGTACACGGAAGAAGCGTGTGCATGACAGTACAGGGAGCGGTAAATGGGTGTCAACGAGGGTGATCTCCGTCGCGCCGACCAGGCCCGTCGAGACGGTTGACACTGTCAATCCGCGCCCTTAGGTTGAGGCCAAGAATCATCCGTACCCTGAACAATTTCACGCAGGCGTGTCTAGGAGTCACTATGGCAAGGTTCGACGGCAAGGTGGCTTTCGTTACTGGGGCGGCGCGCGGCCAAGGCCGCGCAATCGCGGTCCGGCTTGCGAGCGAGGGCGCGGACATCATTGCTATCGATATTTGCGACGCCGTCCCCACTAACGTAGCGACTGCGGCCACGCCTGAGGACCTGGAGGAGACGGCTCGTCTCGTCGAGAAGCATGGGCGGCGTGTCTACGCTGCCCAGGCGGACGTACGGTCGTACGACGGTCTCTCTTCGGCCCTCGAGGCCGGGATCGCTCAGCTTGGGCGGCTCGACATCGTGTGCGCGAACGCGGGGGTGTGGAGCTTCGGCTTGATGCACGAGCTCAGTGAGCAGCAGTGGCGGGAAGTTATCGATGTGTGCCTCACCGGTGTTTGGCACACCTGTAAAGCGGCTGTGCCTCACTTGATTGAGCAGGGCGAAGGCGGGAGCATCATCATCACCAGCTCGGCTGCCGGGCTGGTCGGCTTCCCGAACGGCTCTCACTACGTGGCTGCCAAGCACGGGTTGATCGGCCTGATGAGGTCGATGGCGAACGAGCTGGGACAGCACTGGGTCCGTGTCAACACCGTCAACCCGGGCACCGTGAACTCGCCGCTCATCCACAACGATGCGACGACCGGGCTGCTTGCTCCGGATCTGGCGGAGCCGTCGGCCGAGGCGGTGATGGAGCGTTTCCAAGAGCGCAACCTGCTGCCGGTGCCTTGGCTCGAGCCGGATGACATCGCCTCCATGGTGGCGTTCCTCTGCTCCGACGAGGCCCGATCAATCACTGGGTCGGTCTTCTCGGTTGACCTCGGCACTGTGGTCCGAAATTAGGCGTGAATCTCGTCATCACCGGTTTCGGTCCGCGCGGGTACGCCTGCGCGGACGGGAAGTGGAACTCGACGGCCGGACTGGGCGGGTGTGGCCGGTGGCGGACCATGCTGCGACAGCGACCGCGTTCATGCGGTCGGTGCCCAAACGAGCTCGGAGTAGCGCCAGGCGCGATCAAGTGGGTCGGAGCCGATCGCACGGGCAAGCGGTCGGCGATGCGTTGGACTCAACTCGGGTGAATTGACCATTGGTGAGGTGCTGCGGCCGGTGGACCGACCGTCCTCGGGTCAGGAGTATCAAGCTATCGGCAGGCGCCGGGGGCGAGCCGTCGGTGACCGGGCTGGGTTCCAGCCCCGTGGAGGTCTCACCCCGTTTGACGAGAGGAATGGCCTGCGGTACGGTCCTCAGTATACAGAGTAAATGAGCGACGGCATCGTGCGCCGAGACCCCTCAGACGGCGAACCGATCGACTGGCTCAATTCGCCGAACGCCGACGAGACAACACTGATCCAACGGGAGCTTAGAGCATGACTAATGCTAGTGATGAAGAGGCCTACACCAGGCTCGCCGCTGAGGGTGCGGCACCGTTGTGGCGATATTACGGAAGCCTCTTCCTCCCCGAGCCGAAGCCGACCGCCGTTCCGATCGTCTGGCACTACAAGGCGCTCCGGGAGGTGGCGATGCACTTCGCCGAGAGTCTTTCGATCGAAGACGCTGCACGCAGAGTTCTGATGCTGGTGAACCCGGGACTCCAGGATCCGCCGGCGACCGTGAATACCCTGTTTTCAGGCATTCAGATCCTGCTGCCGGGGGAGCAAGCGCCTGCGCATCGCCACACGGCTAACGCATTCCGCTTCGTGATCGAAGGTAGCGGTGTCTACACGACGGTCGACGGTGAACGCCTGTACATGAATCCCGGAGACCTGCTGCTCACCGCCGGCTGGAAGTGGCATGACCACTTTCATCCCGGCGATAATCCCATGTTGTGGCTCGACGGTCTCGACTACCCGCTGGTCAACCTCCTCGAAGCCGGCTTCTACGAGCAAGGCGCAGACAGGTTTCAGAAGTCCGTCGTTCCCGACGGGATCTCGACGCGTCAGTTCATCCACGGCCGCCTCAACCCGGTTTGGCTCAACTCTCAGGAGCGTCACTCCCCCCTCGGTAGCTATCCCTGGGTCGAGACCGAGCGCGCGCTTGCCGCTATCGGTGATGACGCAGACGGCTGCGAGCACGACGGCGTGTCGCTCGAGTACACCAACCCTCTCGATGGGGGATCGGTCCTTCCGACTATCGGGTGCCGGGTCCAGCGGCTCAGGCCAGGCTTTGTCGGGCGTCCCCGCCGCCAGACCTCTAGTGTGATCTGCCATGTCGTTCGTGGCAGCGGCTCGACTGAGGTTGGTGGGAAGACGCTCGAGTGGCAAGAAAAGGATGTCTTCGTCATTCCGGGTTGGCTGGCCTACCAGCACAGGAATGGCTCTCGGGATGAGGACGCTGTGCTGTTCACCAGTTCGAACGAGCCTGTGATGAAGGCCCTGAACCTCTATCGCGAGGAGGCAGTTTGATTTCTCAGGCGTCGGGGGTTCGCCCCAGCACATTGACAACCTGCACTACGGACTAAGGAGAACTCTAATGCGTGTGGCTACATTGGGCGACGGTCGCGTCGGGGTCGTGGAGGGCAGCAAGGTCTATCCTCTTCCCGGCTTCGAAGGTTCGAAGGCTGGGCAGATCAGTGCAATGCGGCGACTCATCGAAGTGATGGATGCGGGGGAGTGGGGCTTCACGGGTCCGAAGAGCGATCCTCTCTCCCTCGATCAGGTGTCCTTCCTCCCTCCGGTCCCCGACCCCGGCAAGATCCTCGCCGCGCCGGTCAACTACATCGATCACCAGATCGAGATGAACGAGGACGTGCAGGTCTCGGGCCTGGGCTTGTTCCTCAAGTCCCCATCTTCGATTGTCGGCCACGGGGGTGAGGTCGAGCTCCCCTATACGGATCGTCGATTCGACTTCGAGGGGGAGGTCGCGGTCGTCATCGGGCGTCGCGCCCGAAAGGTGAGCGCTGCTGACGCCCTCGAGCATGTCTTCGGCTTCACGCCCCTCATGGACATGACGATGCGCGGCAGTGAGGATCGTTCCACGCGTAAGTCGTTCGAGACATTCACCCCGATGGGCCCATGGATCGTCACGCTTGATGAGGTCGATCAGATCGGGAACCTCGACTTCACTTGCCGCGTCAATGACCAGGTCAGGCAGGATGCGAACACGTCAGATCTCATTTGGGGTTTCGCGGAGCTCGTGGCCTATGCCTCGTCGATAACAACCCTCAACCCAGGCGACATCATCACCTCGGGGACGCCTGCAGGGGTTGGTCCGGTGGTCGACGGTGACGTCATAAAGCTCGACGTGCAGGGTGTCGAGGCGGCGCTCACCGTCAAGGTGACTTCGCGGCATGCCGTGCTTTGTCCGACCACTGGCGGCGCGTCCGGCAGCGGGCTGTGAAAAGCGCCTGATTTGCTTTCCTGTAGTCGGATCGTCACAGGGTTGCGCAGACATCGGAACCCCGATATGGGACATCGGGCCAGGGGATTCAATCGTGTCGATTGCGGGTCGGTAGAAGCGCTGTTAGCCGAGGGGCGTGCAGTCGTGCGTTACGGCGACATTGACGTGGTGGTCGTCCGCACTGGCAAAGCACTGTTCGCTTTCGAAGACCGGTGTCCGCACTTGGGTCGTCCTATGACCCAGGCCCTCGTCACGGGCAAGTGTGTTGTTTGCCACCGACATGGTCAGCGATTTGATCTGGTTTCGGGGAACAGGGTCGGAAATGGACGTGGTCCGCAATCGCAGTTGCGTGTCTTTGTGGCAGAGATCGAGGATGGTCGGCTGTGGCTCTCCACGCCAAATCAGCCGATGACTGGTGCGGCGAGACCTCCAGCGGGGAAGCAGGATGGCGGGATCCGCAAGGGGTCAGTCCGCCCGGATCGTGACAGTCGATGATTATCGTCAACGTCACGACGAGCGTGCCCCCCGGTTCGATCGGAATGCGTCGAGCTGCCTGCGGACCTTGGAAGCTTGTGGAGTCGGTGCCCTCGGAGTTCGACGGGTTGCTTGCGATCCGAGACGGATACGTTGTCGGGGCATACCGTATTCTCAGCCGGTCGACAGCGAGCGGCGATCAAATCGTGTTCCGGCTTGAAGAGTCGTCACGCCTTGCGTTCCTGCTTGGACGGCCGGGGCGTCCCTCCTGGAGCCGAGGAGACCGCGACGCAGTGTCCGTAGATACGCCGTCGCTGATCGTGCCGGGGCGCGGAGTCGATGAACTGACTGCTGCCCGGTGGCGTCGCCGTGGGCGCGCTCGAGGATCTGTTGGGGGCTCCTACCGACCGAGAGCACGTGACTACGATCGTCCGCGCGCAGCCGGCATGAATCTCGGGGATTCGGGCGGGACCAGATGAGCTCGCAACCAAGACTCAGTCAACGGGAGTTCACTGCAGCGCCGTGCAACTGCCTACATTCGACGACTCAACTCGGGTTCTCGTCTGACCGGGGAGCGTCCGGGATGCGCCTTCGGACGTGTCCATCTTCGCTTCTAGCCTAGGCACATGCTTTCGCCGGAAGATGTCCTCACCCCGCTGGTCTCATCGGCAATCGCGAGCGCCCAGCACCTCGACGCCATCAATCGCTTCCGCGGGGTCTGATGACCCCCATCACCTAGGAGTCGCTGTGCGAATCGGAATCCCCCAGGAGTCGAAGGCCGGCGAGATGTTGGTGGCTGCCACAGGCGCCACCGTGGGTCTGCTGCGCAAGCTGGGGTACGAGGTGGTGGTCGAGGCGGGTGCGGGTGCTGCTTCGGACCAGCCCGATGAGGTGTACGCCGCCGCTGAGGCGAGGGTCGGTGGTGCCGAGGAGGTGTGGTCCAGCGACGTGGTGGTGAAGGTCAACGCGCCCACGCCGGAGGAGATCGGACGGTTGCGGCGGGGTGCGGTGGTGGTCTCGATGATGGCGCCGGCGCGCAGTCCGGAGCTGGTCGAGGCGTTGGTGGCTGCGGGTGTGACGGCGTTGGCGATGGATGCGGTGCCGCGGATCTCGCGGGCGCAGTCGATGGATGTGTTGTCCTCGATGGCGAACGTCGCGGGCTACCGGGCGGTGGTCGAGGGTGCGTATGCGTTCGGGCGGCAGTTCACCGGTCAGGTGACCGCGGCGGGCAAGGTCCCGCCGGCGCGGGTCTTCGTGGTGGGCGCCGGTGTCGCGGGTCTGGCGGCGTTGGGTGCTGCGGGCAGCATGGGCGCGATCGTGCGGGCTTTCGACGTGCGTCCGGAGGTGGCCGAGCAGGTCGAGTCGATGGGGGCCCAGTTCGTCACGGTCGACATGGAGTCGGAGGTCTCCTCCGACGGCTACGCCAAGGAGATGACCGCCGAGCAGGTGGCCGCGACGGCGGCGATGTACGACGAGGAGGCCCGCGGGGCCGACATCGTCATCACCACGGCGCTGATCCCGGGTCGCCCGGCTCCCAAGCTGATCACCGCCGGGACGATCGCGGCGATGCGGACCGGCTCGGTGATCATCGACATGGCGGCGGCCAACGGCGGCAACACCGAGCTGACCCGCACCGATGAGGTCGTGGTGACCGACAACGGCGTCACGATCATCGGCTACACCGACCTGGCGGGCCGGCTGCCGGCGCAGACCTCGCAGCTCTACGGCACGAACATCGTCAACCTGCTGAAGTTGATGACCCCCGAGAAGGACGGCGTGCTGGCGCTGGACCTCGACGACGTCGTGGTCCGCGGCATCACGGTCGCCCACGAGGGCGCCTCGATGTGGCCGCCGCCGGCAGTGAAGGTCTCCGCGGCGCCGGCGCCGGTGGCCGCGGCGGAGCCCGTCGTACCCAAGCCACCGCCGGACCCACGACGCACGGTGTACGCCGCCGGGATCGCGGCGGTGCTGTTCATCCTGGTCGCGACGTTCTCGCCGCCGGAGTTCCTGGGCCACTTCACGGTCTTCGTGCTCGCGGTCTTCGTGGGCTACTACGTTATCTCGAACGTCGCCCACGCCCTGCACACCCCGCTGATGAGCGAGACCAACGCGATCTCCGGGATCATCCTGGTCGGCGGGATCCTACAGGTCGGCTCGACCAACCCTGCCATCGCGATCATGGCCACCCTCGCGGTGCTGGTCGCCTCGATCAACATCTTCGGTGGGTTCCTGGTCACGCTCCGCATGCTGCAGATGTTCAGGAAGGACTGAGACCATGTCCGACTTCCTGACCTGGGACCACCTCGACGGCCTGATCGCCGGCCTCTACATCGTCGCCGGGGTGCTGTTCATCGCCGCGCTCGCCGGCCTGTCCAAGCACGAGAGCGCGAAGAGCGGCAACATCGCCGGCATGGCCGGCATGGGCCTGGCCCTGGTGGCCACCCTGCTCAAGGCCTCGCAGAACGCCGAGCTCGACCCCTACGACGACCTCCGGGGCGTCGGAGTCACGCTGCTGATCGTCCTGCTCACGATGAGCGTGGGCGGCTCGATCGGCGCCTGGCGGGCCCGCACCGTCGAGATGACCGGGATGCCCGAGCTCGTCGCGATGCTGCACAGCTTCGTCGGCCTGGCCGCGGTGCTGGTCGGCTACAACTCGTTCCTCGACCCCAACGCCCCCACTGTCGGCGCCGAGGCCACCATCCACGACGTCGAGGTTTTCATCGGGGTCTTCATCGGCGCGGTGACCTTCACCGGCTCGATCGTGGCCAACCTCAAGCTCTCCGGGAGGATGAAGTCCTCGCCCGTCGTGCTCCCGCACCGGCACCTGCTGAACCTGTGCGTGATCCTCGGCTCCGTGGCCCTGCTCTTCTGGTTCACCTCCTTCGACGGCTACGCGGCCGACCACGCGGCGCTCATCCCGCTGCTGGGGATGACCGCCCTGGCGCTCTTCCTCGGCTTCCACCTGGTCGCCGCCATCGGCGGTGGCGACATGCCGGTCGTGGTCTCGATGCTCAACAGCTACTCCGGCTGGGCCGCGGCCGCCGCCGGCTTCCTGCTCGACAACGACCTGCTGATCATCACCGGCTCCCTGGTCGGCTCCTCGGGTGCGATCCTCAGCTACATCATGTGCAAGGCGATGAACCGCTCGTTCATCTCGGTGATCGCCGGCGGCTTCGGCTCCGACGGTGCCGTGTCGGGTGAGGTACGCGACTACGGCGAGCACCGCGAGATCCAGGCCGACGGCGCCGGCGACCTCCTCGCGAACGCCTCCTCGGTCGTCATCACCCCCGGCTACGGCATGGCCGTCGCGCAGGCGCAGTACCCCGTCGCCGAGCTGACCGCCAAGCTCCGCGCCCGCGGGATCGACGTCCGGTTCGGGATCCACCCGGTCGCCGGGCGCCTGCCCGGGCACATGAACGTGCTGCTCGCCGAGGCGAAGGTCCCCTACGACATCGTCCTGGAGATGGACGAGATCAACGACGACCTCGCTGACGTCGACGTCGTCCTGGTCATCGGGGCCAACGACACCGTCAACCCCGCCGCCCTCGACGAGCCCGGCAGCCCGATCGCCGGCATGCCCGTCATCGAGGTCTGGAAGGCCCACGACGTCATCGTCTTCAAGCGCTCCATGGCTACCGGCTACGCCGGTGTCCAGAACCCGCTCTTCTTCAAGGACAACACCCAGATGCTCTTCGGCGACGCCAAGGACAAGGTCGAGGAGATCATCCGCAACCTCTCCACCTGAGCGTTCCTCTATCCGGACAAGTCGAGATCCAGTCGATCATGGTCACTGTTCGGCTCGGATCAGCAGCCGCCCCAACTCAGCGGGCACCCCATGATTCGGCATGCGGGCCGTGACTGAGCGGGATCTAGCAGCGACGGACAGGCCAGCGCTTCTGCACGTCGGGGCTGGTGCAGCATCGCTTTTCCCGCCTGGGCGACCAGTGGCAACTTCGTCTGAGAAGGTCGTCGGTTCGATTCCGACAGGCGGCTCCAGTTCAGTCCCTGACCTGCGTAGACGCAGTTCGAGAACCGGGATTCGGATCAGAAGCAACCGATATTCACGCTTGAATCGGGTCCGCCGGCCGGGGCGGCCCCCTTGCTCATCCGACAAGGGCCCCTTGCTCCCGCCGGCGAGGTCGGCGCTGTTCGACAGGTGGCTCCGATCGCGACCTAACCTGCGGCACCCGATGGTCAGCTACAGCGTGTCGCCCTTTGTGACTACCTCGAAGTCGGCGTGAACGACAGTGTCGCCCGTCGGGCCGATCGCCCGGTCTGCTGGCCACACGCCCCGATCGGCTGCAACACCTAGAGGCGTTGTCGAGGGCATCTCAGCTAGCGAATTGGATCGAGCAGCTCGCCGAGCCCGTCGCTTGCCTGTGCGATCAGTATGGGGAGCGAGGTCGTCGCATCCTGGAGCCAGTGCTCGTAGGCCGATAGTGCGATGGCGAGGGCCACGCGGCCGGCGAGGCTGGGCAGGAGATCGTCGGGGGTGCAGTCGAGTCTGGCCGCGACGAACTCGGCGACGACGCGTCGCCAGGCGGCGTACCGGAGTTCGGAGTGAGCGAGCAGTGCGGGTGTCTGGAGCAGGAAGCGCATCCGCCGACGGTGCTGGTCCGTCGCTGCCGGGTCCAGGCTGTTGAACTCCATGATGGCATCGCGGATCGCGGTGGCGATCGGCGTCTGGATCGGCACCTGAGCGAAGTAGTCCCGGAAGGAGCGCAGGCCGTCGTCGAACTGGCCCCACAGGATGTCGTTCTTGGAGGGGTAGTAGCGAAAGAGCGTCCGGCGACCCACGCCGACGGCGGTGGCGATGTCGTCCATGGTGGTGGCATCGAAGCCGTTCGCCTCGAAGAGGGCGAACGCCGTCTCCTCGATCGCTGCATGACTGGTCGCCGGTGGCCGGCCCAATGCCCTGCTCGGCGCGCTCGCTGTCACGGCGCGAAGTTAACAGAAATCTGAACAACTCTTCCTTTTTGGCCTTGGGTGTCGTTACTGTGGCGCGAACCACATCGGCACCTGGTGCCAGAACTTCGCGTTGCCTTCCCCATCCCCATCCCCTTCCGTAGGAGCTACGACATGAACGCAGATCCGCGAGACACCGACACCACGACCGACGAGATCGTCGCGGAGGACCTCATCGAAGAGGTCTCCATCGACGGCATGTGCGGCGTGTACTGAGCCGATGCAGACCACTACCAGCATCCTCGACGAGGCGTGGGAACTATCGCCGTCAGTGGCGCTGCGGCCGGAGCCGTTCGGGGCGCTCGCCTACCACTTCGGGACCCGGAAGCTGACGTTCCTCAAGCGCCCGGAGCTGGTGGCGTTGGTCGAAAGGCTTGCCGAACTTCCCGACGTCCGTTCCGCGCTCACTGCCGTCGGCATCGCGCCGAAGCAGCACGCGGCGTACGCCGATGCGCTGGCCGCTCTGGCCGCCACCGACATGATTCGCCTCCGCGACGCCGTCTCGAAGGAGTCCGTGGCATGACCATCGCACCCGAACGGCCGCAGACCGGCAGCCTTGTCCAGCAGTTCGAGTACGGCCTGGATGCGCCGATCTGCCTGACGTGGGAGCTGACGTACGCGTGCAACCTGGAGTGCGCGCACTGCTTGTCTTCTTCGGGCAAGCGGGATCCCCGCGAGCTGTCGACCGAGCAGTGTGAGGCGGTGATCGACGAGCTGCAGCGGATGCAGGTGTTCTACGTGAACATCGGTGGCGGCGAGCCGACGATCCGTCCGGACTTCTGGCACCTGCTCGAGTACGCGGTCGACCACCAGGTCGGGGTGAAGTTCTCGACCAACGGGGTGCGGATCACCCCTGAGCGCGCCCGCTTCCTGGCGTCGACTGACTACGTCGACGTGCAGATCTCGCTGGACGGCGCGACCGCCGAGGTCAACGACTACGTGCGCGGGCCCGGTTCGTACGACATGGCGTTGACCGCGCTGGCGAACCTGCAGGACGTCGGTTTCAAGGATGCGAAGATCTCCGTGGTCTGCACGCGGCAGAACATCGGTCAGCTCGACGAGTTCAAGGCGCTGGCCGACCGCTTCGGCGCCACGCTGCGGCTGACCCGGCTGCGTCCCTCGGGCCGCGGTGCGGACGTGTGGGACGAGCTACACCCGCTGCCGGAGCAGCAGCGCACCCTCTATGACTGGCTGATGGCTCACGGCGAGGACGTCTTGACGGGGGACTCGTTCTTCCACCTCGCGGCGTTCGGGGAGTCCCTGCCGGGGCTGAACCTGTGTGGTGCGGGTCGGGTGGTGTGCCTGATCGACCCGATCGGTGACGTCTATGCGTGCCCGTTCGCGATCCATGACAACTTCCTGGCCGGCAACCTGCTGACCGATGGCGGGTTCCAGCAGGTGTGGCAGACCTCGGAGCTGTTCGCCGAGCTCCGTTCGCCGCAGACCGGTGGCGCGTGCGCGAAGTGTGAGTTCTTCGACTCCTGTCGTGGTGGCTGCATGGCGGCGAAGTTCTTCACCGGCCTGCCGCTGGACGGACCGGACCCCGAGTGTGTGCAGGGGTACGGCGAGCAGGCCCTGGCTGGTGAGCGGGTGATCCCGGCGGCGAGCCAGGACCACTCCAAGGCGGCGCCGACGCGCAACCAGCCGGTGATGCTCACCTTGATGACCCGGCCGCCGGTCTCGGCGTGCGCTGAGAGCCCGCTCGCGGGCTTCACCCCCTGACACCGGGCTGCCGCTTGTGCCCGAGCACAGCGGCGGCCCGGTCACCACTTCGAGAAGGACCTTGCATGAAGTTCGAGAACCCGTGGAAGCAGAACCCGTGGTTCGAGTCGGTCGCGGTCGCGCAGCAGCGCGCCCGCAAACGGCTGCCGGCCCCGCTCTACGGAGCCTTGGTCGCGGGATCCGAGCGGGGGCAGACCGTCGAGGACAACGAGGAGGCGTTCCGCGAGATCCAGTTCCTGCCACTGGTCGCCGGGCAACGGGCGGAGCGGTCGATGGCCACGACCGTGATGGGGCAGGAGATCTCGCTGCCGGTGCTGATCAGCCCGACCGGTGTCCAGGCGGTGCATCCGGACGGTGAGGTCGCGGTCGCTCGTGCGGCGGCGTCGCGGGGCACGGTGATGGGGTTGTCGAACTTCGCGTCGAAGTCGGTCGAGGAGGTCGTGGCGGCGAACCCGAGCACGTTCTTCCAGATGTACTGGACCGGTGACCGTGACGTGATGACCCAACGGATGCAACGGGCTCATGCAGCCGGTGCGAAGGGTCTGATCGCCACGTTGGACTGGTCGTTCTCGATGGGCCGTGACTGGGGGAGTCCCGAGATCCCCGAGAAGATCAACCTGAAGACCATGATCCGGATGGCGCCGGCGGTGGCCACGAAGCCGCGTTGGCTGTGGCAGTTCGGCCCGCGTCACATCCCGGACCTCACCGCCCCCAACCTCGCCCCGCAGACCGCCGATGGAAGTCCGGGGAGTGCCCCGACGTTCTTCGCCGCCTACTACGAGTGGATGACCACCCCGCCCCCGTCGTGGGAGGACGTCGCGTGGATGCGTGAGCAGTGGACGCAGATCAGCGGGATGCCGTTCATGCTCAAGGGAGTCAGCCGTGTCGATGACGCGCGTCGGGCCGTCGACGCCGGCGCAGCGGCGATCTCGGTGTCCAACCACGGCGGCAACAACCTCGACGGAACCCCGGCCTCGATCCGGCTGGTGAAGCCGATCGCGGACGCCGTGGGCACCCAGCTCGAGGTCGTCATGGACGGCGGCATCAGACGCGGCTCGGACGTCGTGAAGGCGCTCGCCCTGGGCGCACGCGCGGTCATGATCGGCCGCGCCTACCTGTGGGGCCTGGCCGCCAACGGCGAGGCCGGCGTGGGGAACGTCCTGGACATCATGCGCGGCGGCATCGACTCCGCGCTGCTCGGGATGGGCCTGTCGTCGATCGACGAGCTGCACGCCGACCTGTTCCTGATCCCGCCCGACTTCCACCGATCCCTCGACGTCCCGGCTCCGCAGGTGGTGGCCACGGCATGAGGCGCGACCTGGCTGAGTCGGCGTGGCCGACGCTGCCGTCGGGGACCGTCGTGCTGGTGCCGGTCGGCTCGATCGAGCAGCACGGCCCGCACCTCCCGCTCAACACCGACACCGTCATCGCCGAGGCGGTGGCTCATGAGGTCTCGGCGCTCCTCGACAGCGATCATGTGCTGGTCGCTCCGCCGATCGCGTACGGCGCGAGCGGTGAGCACCAGATGTTCCCCGGCACCAGCTCCATCGGCACCGAGGCCCTGGTGACGGTCATCATCGAACTGACCAGGTCGCTGCGCACCTGGGCCGGTCGTGTGGTGTTCATCAACGCCCACGGCGGCAACGTGCCCGCGCTCCGACGTGCGGTCGCGCAGCTCATCGAGGAGGGACACGACGTCGCCTGGCTGCCGTGCGCGACGGAGGAGGTCGATGCGCACGCCGGCTTCACCGAGACCTCGCTGATGCTCCACCTGCGGCCCTGGGACGTCCGCCTGGACCATGCGCGGGCCGGGAACACCGCACCGCTGGCCGACCTGCTCCCCGAGCTGCTGGCATCCGGGGTCGGCGCCGTGTCGGCGAACGGCGTCCTCGGCAATCCCGCCGGCGCTTCCGCAGCGGAAGGTGAGCGGGTCCTCGGGCTGATGGCCTGCCAGATCGCCGATCAGGTGCTCCGCATGTCACGGGCACGCGCCACCCAGCCGTCATGAGGATCGCGCTCGTCACCGGTGCCGCCCGCGGCATCGGCGCCGCCACGGTTCGCCGCCTCGCCGAGGACGGCTACGCCGTCCTCGCAGTCGACTGGTGTGCGGGACCCGACGCCACGCCGTACGAGATGCCCACCAGGGACGATCTCGAGGCCGTCGTCGCACCGTTCGAGCAGGCACATGCCTACGCGGCCGACGTCCGCGACCGGGCCGCTCTCGAGGCGGCCGTCGCCGAGGCCGTCAAGCGGTGGGGCCGCCTCGACGCAGTGGTCGCCGCTGCCGCGGTCGTCTCGGGCGGGCAAGCCCTTTGGGAGACACCGGACGACCAGCTCGACCTGCTCTGGGACATCGACGCCAAGGGCGTGTGGAACACCGCCGCGGCCACCATCCCGATCATGCTCACCGGCCCCGACCCGTCCGGATGCCGGTTCATCGCCGTCGCCTCCGCATCCGGGTCCCACGGCCTGTTCCACCTCGCCGCCTACACGGCGGTCAAGCACGCCGTCGTCGGGATCGCGAAAGGTCTGGCCGCCGACCTCGTCGGCACCGGGGTCACCTCGGTCGCGGTGTCCCCGGGCGCGACCGACACCCCCATGCTGCGTGAGACCGCTGCGCTCTACGGCGACGCCACCGTCGACGACCTCGTCGCGCACCAGATGATCCGGCGAACGATCGAGCCTGAGGAGATCGCCCGCTGCATCGCCTTCTGCTGCTCACCGGCCGGCGCGGTCCTCAACGGGAGCGTCGTGCACGCCGACGGCGGATTCACCGGATGAGCAAGACGCGCCCGGTGAGCCAAGCGGGTAGGGCGCTGCCGGACGGGCACACCGTCCGGATCCGCTCCGACGTCGCCCGCGCTGGAGACGGTCAGGTCCTGGTCGGCGGATCCCCGCTGCGCGCCATCCGCCTCTCCGAGCGCGCCCGCTCACTCGTCGATGGCGACGAGGTCCGCGTCAGCGACGACGCGAGCCGTCTCCTCGCCGCGAGGCTCCTCGACGCGAACATCGCCGACCCGGTCCTCGACGACGTCGCCCCGCCGACCGAGGACCTCACCGTGGTGATCCCGCTCCGCGACCGCGCCGAGCAGCTCGACCGCTGTCTCGCCGCCCTCACCCCCCTGCGCTGCATCGTTGTCGACGATGCCTCCCACGACCGCGCCGCGGTCGCGGCTGTCGCCGCCCGCCACGGAGCCCACCTGGTGTCACTACCGGAGAACCTCGGCCCGGGCGGTGCCCGCAACGCCGGCCTTCCCTACGTGGCCACCGCGTACGTGGCGTTCGTCGACTCCGACGTCCAAGTGAGCCCCGAGACCCTCGTCCGCCTCGCCCGCCACTTCCGCGACCCGGCCGTCGCACTCGTCGGGCCGCTCGTGCGCAGCAAGTCACGCTCGGTCAGACCGAGATGGTTCGAACGCTACGACGAACACGCCTCCTCCCTCGCCCTCGGCACCCGCGCCTGCTCGGTCCGCCCCGGCGCCGCGGTCGGCTGGCTGCCCGGCGCGTGCCTGGTCGCCCGAGTATCGGCCCTCGGAGACGGATTCACCGCCTCCATGCGCGTCGGCGAGGACGTCGACCTCGTCTGGCGCCTCACCGACGCCGGACACGTCGTCCGCTACGACCCCGGCGAGACCGCCGACCACGACGCCCGCCCGACCATCCGAACGTGGCTGGGCCGCAAGTACGTCTACGGCACCGGCGGCGCCCCCCTCGCAGTCCGCTACCCGGGCTACGCGGCCCCCGCCGTGCTCCCCCCGACCATGGCCATCGGTGCCGCCGCCCTCCTCCTCCGCCGACGCTGGTCGCTGCCCGTCGCCCTCGCGACCCTCCTCTACAGCCGGCACCGACTCGCCCGCACCCTCCCCGACACCCACGACCGAGGACAGCTCGCCACCCGGCTCGCACTGCGCGGACTCGGCTGGGGCGTCCGCCAAGAATCAGGCCTCCTGCTGCGCCACTGGTGGCCCCCCGTCGCGCTCCTGGCCCTCGTGAGCTCATCGGTCCGGCGCGCCCTCGTCACCGCCGCCCTAGTCGACATCGCCGTCGAACGCTGGGAACACGGCGACCTCGACCCCGCCACCACCTTCCTCGGACGACGCATCGACGACCTCGCCTACGGCGGAGGACTCTGGATCGGCGCCCTCCGCCACCGAGACCTCGGCTGCGTCAGCGTGCGACTCACACGAGTTTGATACCTGCACCACGGCCCCCGTGCGGGAGGAGACCTTGAGCCTCCCAGCCAGACTGGTCGGGATCGCCCTCTAGTCACCCATTATTCGGTGATCCGGCGTGACTGAGCGTGAGACCGCGTTACTCATCGCGATTCGTCCGACCAGCGTTTCCGCAGGTCAGAGCCCCTTTGTCGGCGGGATCAGGCTCATGTCACAGTCAGCCACATACCTAGAGAAGGTCGCCGGTTCGATTCCGACAGGCGGCTCCATTTTCGGCCCCTGACCTGCACTGATGCGGATCGGGTGCTGTGTCGTCTGCGTGTCACGCGCTCGGCGGGAAGACGTCGGCAGTGGTGGTTGCGTAGGACCGCGTCGGCTCGATGTCCAGGAGCTGTGTTGTCGCGACGGATGATGGCTACGGTCAAGAGGCAGTAGGGCAGAGGGACCGTGCCCCCAAGAACCAGCGCTCGGCGGCGTTGCTGCGCCAGGACGCCCCACCCAAGAGCGGCGTTCCGAGGCTGGCCGACTAGGTTGATCGCCCGTGACAGCTCCCGAACCAGGTGCCCGACTGGATGGCCTTATCGCGCATCCCGAGGGCAAGCCGGAGCCGACGGGCCTTTCCCTCGCGTTGGCGGCCGTTGACGACGTCTGTGACGTCTTGGCGATCGAGATCAGCGACCTCGATGGCGATCGCGGCGGCCATGGCGCACCGGCTGCCTCGACTAGACGCCTCCTGCTGCGGAACGTCCCTGGCTTGTGCAGCCTGCTCGCGCCGCATCTAGGCCAGCTTCCGCCGGAGGACGTGGCGACGGTCTTGGACCACCTGTTCAGTCGCGCGCTGTTCGGGGACCGCCGGATGCGTAGTGGACCCGCGTCTGCGAGCTCACCTGGATGCCTACGCCGCGTCATTACTGCGATGGGCAGCGTGGGAAGCGCGCACCGTTGACCTCGACGACGCCGGAGACGGTGTGGCGGTGCGTTGGCTGACGGCGTGGGTGCGTCCCGAGGACGGTGCGGTGGCCGCCGACTTCGTTGGTTATGTCAACGACCCTGCGGATCTGGCACGGCCGGGATGCGACTTCGCGGTGTACCTGCACGATGCGAAAACGGTTCTCGAGTGGCTCGAGGACGAGTACGGGCAGGATCTCAGGGGCCTTCGGTTGTGGATTGTCGGTGCGGACGGACGGCCCGTGGTCCGGTGGCTCAACCCCGAATAGCCCGACTCGCTCAGCGTTCACCGGTAGTTCGAGTGCTGCTCCGGTAGGTAACCACACGCACCGTGGCGGGCCTCCACCAGCACCTTCAACGCTTTCTCCACGGCCCCCAGGCCAGCGAGCAGGCAGACGTTTTCCAGCTCCGTCTGGGTGAACCGCTGCATCCGCGGGTGAACGCGTTGCCAATGACTCGCGGCGCACCGGACGAGTCGGGTCCATTCAAGTCCGCAGCCACATCCGGTGGGTAAGTGTCGTTGTCAGGGTCCGTTGGGTCCTCGACATCCCAGGTCGACTTCGAGTGCGGATCGAGCCGTCGGTGTGCAAGAACGCGATCGTCCACGGATCGTCGTCCTCTTTCTCGGGCAGCGGAGACCATCCGATGTCGATGATCTGCGCCTCGGACTGACATGTCGAGAGGCTCCCGCTGCTCCCGAGATATTCCCGAGTTGTGCACGGAGAGCGGTGTAGCTGCGTGTAGTTCGGTGTGGTCGTGTCCGCGCTGACCAGCGCCTGAGGAGGTGTTTGTGCAGGTCAGCGGACTCGAGACCTCGAAAGGATCTGCTTCCACGTGCTGGCGGAGTACGCCCGGCACGCGGGACACCTTCACACAGCCTCTGAACTGGGCAAGACTGGCCCGACGACTGCTGACGCGACCGCAACCGCCGGGGCCGTTTTAGGGATCCGCTCCCCGGGCGAACTCAACCGGTCAGTGCACACCGGATGGCAAACCACAACGTGGAGGGCGTCCACGACGCCTGGACTGAGGGCGACTTAGATGCACGGACGCCGCCACGCAAGCTCCTCCGCCTCGAGGTCCGCAATGCCGAGACCCCGATCGAGCGGAAGCCGGAGTGGATCAAGACCCGGGCCAAGATGGGCCCCGAGTACAAGCACCTCCAGAGCCTGGTGAAGTCCGAGGGCCTCCACACCGTGTGCCAGGAAGCCGGCTGCCCCAACATCTTCGAGTGCTGGGAGGACCGCGAGGCGACCTTCCTCATCGGCGGCGACCAGTGCACGCGGCGCTGCGACTTCTGCCAGATCGACACCGGCAAGCCCCAGCCCCTCGACCGCGACGAGCCCCGCCGCGTGGCCGAGTCGGTGCAGAAGATGGAGCTGCGCTACGCGACCATCACCGGCGTCGCCCGCGACGACCTCGAGGACGGCGGTGCCTGGCTGTACGCCGAGACCGTCAAGCAGATCCACGAGCTCAACCCCGACACCGGCGTCGAGAACCTCATCCCCGACTTCAACGGCAAGCCCGACCTCCTGCGCGAGGTCTTCGAGTCGCGGCCCGAGGTGCTCGCCCACAACGTCGAGACGGTGCCGCGCATCTTCAAGCGGATCCGCCCCGCGTTCCGCTACGAGCGCTCCCTCGACGTGATCACCCAGGCCCGCGACTTCGGCCTCGTGACCAAGTCCAACCTCATCCTCGGCATGGGCGAGACCCGCGAGGAGGTCAGCCAGGCGCTGCGCGACCTGCACGAGGCCGGCTGCGAGCTGATCACCATCACCCAGTACCTCCGCCCCTCGGCCCGGCACCACCCCGTCGAGCGCTGGGTCAAGCCGGAGGAGTTCGTCGAGCTCAAGGACGAGGCCGACCAGATCGGGTTCTCCGGCGTCATGTCGGGCCCGCTGGTGCGCTCGTCGTACCGCGCCGGCCGGCTCTACTCCCAGACCATCCAACGGCGAGTGGCCGCGTCGCCCGTCCGTGGGTCTGACACCCCACGCTAGAGGGCCGTCGCTGTCCCAGGCGTCGTCAGACTCTGGATAGGACTCGTGAATCGCCGCAGGCACTCGGCTGAACCATCGCTCCAAAGTCCGGCTTGCCGGGAAGGTAGATATTGGTACTTCGGTACCCGAGAAGGAGGGCAGCGCTCCCGCTACCGCTACTGCGCCATCAAGGTCGACGCCATCACCGACGAGCTCGTGTCGCACGCAGCTCACTTCATGTCCCGCTCGAAGAAGAAGATCGTCGACGCTGCGTTGCGCGAGTACATCGACGCCCACCGCGAGGAGATCAACGCCGGCATCAAGGCTGCACTAGGCCAGCTCAACGGCACCGCCGCCGCTGCTGCGTCGCTCCTGACCGGCCTCGGCGCCGAAGAGCTTGACGACCTTGTGGCCTCCCGAAGTAGCCGGGCGCCTGGCGTCTTGCTGGAGGAGATCAGCCAAGGTCCCGCCGAGGCTGGCAGCCTGAATCGTCCCGCCACGCGGAGATGAACCGTGCTCCGGCGACGGTCTGGTCGATGCTCTTCCCGGCCTAGATCGCCAACGAGATCCTCGGCCTGGACGCCGATGACTGAGGCGCAGCAGTCCGCAATTAGTCCGCAAAAAGTCCGGCCGAGACCGATGCTCGCCAACGGCGCCCGACTGTCCAGCCAACGCGTTTCCGCAGGTCAGGCTGCCTTTTCCCGCATCAACCGGTGATGATCAACAACAGTCGAAACCCCGCCTGATCGTTCCGCTTCAACGTGTGAGTCGACGCGTGTGCGCAGTGCGGCTCGTGCGTGGACGTCATCCGCTGCGGCCGCCACGGCCACGACAACGTATGACGTCCCGACGCGAAGCGTGACCGCGTCAGTCGTTCCGCCATCGCGGTCCTCGAGCGTTGCGTCGACTCACCGAGCTGGACCGGCCGGTCGTGATGGCCATGCGGGTGCGCCAAGCTCGCGAGAGACCGCCCGGGCCGCGTCGCGCACGAGGTCGCTGACGTCGCGGCTCTCCAGGTCGCCACCGGAGGGGAGGACGACGCCGATGGCCCCGACGGCTTCGCCGTACGAGTCGAAGACGGGGCTCGCCACGGAACTCTCGCCGATGACGGCCTCATCCTGCTCGGTCGCGACACCGCTGGCCCGGACCTGGTCCAGCTGGTCCCTCAGGGTCTCCGGCGCAGTGATCGTCGCCCCGGTCATGCTCCGCAGCTCGGCCGAGGTGAGGATCCGCTTCTCATCCTCGTGGAGAAAGGCCAGCATGGCCTTGCCCAGAGCGCTGGCGTGGGCCGGGATGACGATGCCCACCTCCGGCATCTGGCGACTGCCGTCGGGCCGTGGCTCGTGGTGGATGATCACGACGTCGTCGATGAGGAGGACGCCGGTGCGGACTGCCAGTCCAGTGCGCCGGGCGAGGTCCTCGGCCCACGGGATCGCGCGTGACCTCAGCTCGAGCGTGTCGAGGTAGACGTTGCCGAGCCTGAGCACGGCAGGCCCCAGCTGGTAACGGCTCGACCCTCGGTCCTGAACGACCATCCCGTGCTCGACGAGGCTCCGGACAATCCCGTGCATGGTGGACGGAGCGAGGTCGAGGCGGGCCGCCAGCTCCGAGAGGCTCATCCGGCGGGTGCCCTGGAGCGCTGTCAGGACGCGGATGGCGCGGTCAATCGACTGGATCACGGGGGGCCTTTCTCCCGAGTGATGAAATTCACGAAATCTCTTGCGCACTAGTGAACCACAGGCGTAGCGTCCATATGACATTCGACAATATCGAATGACATTCGAAGTCTCCCACGGAAGGGGAACTGGCATGCTTGACGAGACCAATCTGTTCCAGCGCTTGGGTGCCGAGGCCATCGGCACCGCGTTTCTGGTGTTCATCGGGGTGGGGTCGGTCCCGGCCACCCTGATCGTCAACGGCGATGCGCCGTTCACGATGGCTGATCTGGGGATGATCTCCCTGGCGTTCGGCACGGTCGTGATCGCCACCGTCTACGCCCTCGGCCACATCGGGGGCAACCACATCAATCCGGCCGTGACCGTCGGGTTGGCCGCGTCCGGCAAGTTCCCGTGGAGCCAGGTGCCGGCCTATCTCGGAGCCCAGGTGGTCGGCGCGATCGTGGGCGCTGCAGCCATCCTCGGGGTCCTCGGCCACAAGGCCAGCGACGTCGGCCTGGGTGTGGCGGCCTACAACCCCGACACTGTGAGTGTGGTGCAGGCCTTCACCGCAGAGTTCGTGGGCACATTCATCCTGGTGTTCACGATCTTCGGCGTGATCCACCGCAAGGCCGCCGCCGGGTTCGCCGGGGTTGCGATCGGCCTGGTGGTCTTCGCGGCCATCATCCCCGTCGCTCCCACGACGGGCGCCTCGATCAACCCTGCCCGCACCTTCGGCCCGATGCTCGTCCAGCAGCTCGCGGGCGGTCAGGTGACGTGGGGCCAGCTGCCGGTCTACGTGGGCGCGGAGCTTCTCGCAGGTGTCGCCGCTGCCCTCCTGTACGGCCTGCTCTCCGCGACGCCTGCAGACCGGGCGCTCGCCGCAACAGGAGTGGACCTGGGCGCCCCCGAGCCCGAACCGGCCGCCGCCCGGGAGCGCAGCCATGCCTGACCGGGTCCCGGTCAACCTGTCCCGACGCCAGATCCTGGAGGAAATCTCATGAAGAAGCTGATCAACGACCCGAACGACGTGGTCGTCGAGGCGCTGCGTGGAATCGAGGCGGCCCATCCCGAGCTGCGGATCGACCACCAGCACAAGATCATCTACCGCGGTGACGCCCCCAAGCGGGGAAAGGTGGGGATCATCTCTGGCGGTGGCTCGGGCCACGAGCCGCTCCACGGTGGGTTCGTCGGCCTGGGGATGCTCGACGCCGCGTGTGCCGGCGAGATCTTCACGTCGCCGGTGCCCGAGCAGATGCAGGCGGCCACGAAGCTCGTCGACGGGGGTGCCGGTGTCCTTCACGTCGTGAAGAACTACACCGGCGACGTCATGAACTTCGAGATGGCTGCCGAGCTGGCGGCAGCTGAGACCGGCGCCCGCGTCGTTTCGGTCGTCACCGACGACGATGTCGCGGTGCAAGACAGCACGTGGACGGCGGGACGTCGCGGGGTCGGAGTCACCGTGCTGCTCGAGAAGATCGCGGGGGCAGCAGCCGAGCAGGGCCGCGACCTCGACCAGGTCGCGGAGGTGGCGCGCACGGTGAACGCGAACGGGCGGAGCATGGGTGTCGCGCTGACGTCGTGCACCGTTCCAGCTGCGGGCAAGCCGACGTTCGAGCTCGGCGAGACCGAGATGGAGCTCGGCGTCGGCATCCATGGCGAGCCGGGACGGCAGCGGCTTCCGCTCGCGCGCGCGAGCGAGATCGCCGAGCTGCTGGTCGAGCCGATCCTCGCGGACCTCCCGTTCAGCAAGGGTGATCCCGTCATCGCCTTCGTCAACGGGCTCGGCGGCACGCCGCTGATCGAGCTCTACGTGATGTTCAACGAGGTCAGCAGGATTCTGGGCCGCCACGGCGTGGTGATCGCACGTTCTCTCGTCGGCTCCTACATCACGTCGCTCGAGATGGCCGGATCGTCGGTCACCCTGCTCAAGGCAGATGACGAGCTGCTGTCCCTCTGGGACGCTCCGGTGAACACTGCGGCACTGAGATGGGGCATCTGAGAGATGGACGAGAACGTGACCACGGCGGTCCTCGAGGAGTGGGTGCGCAGGTTCGCCCACCTGGTCGCTGAGAACCGCGACCACCTGACCGAGCTCGATGCGGCGATCGGCGATGCCGACCACGGGTTGAACATGGATCGGGGGATGAGAGCCGTCGTGGCCGCGCTCGATGCCGGCACGCCGGCAACGGCGGGGGCCCTCTTCTCCAAGGTGGGCATGACGCTGGTCTCGACGGTCGGAGGAGCCAGCGGGCCGCTGTTCGGCACCCTCTTCCTGCGCATGGGCAGCACGTTCGGTGACGTGCAGACGACCTCTGCGCAGGAGCTCGCAGCCGCCCTGCGGGCCGGCCTCGGGGGCGTCGTGGACCGAGGCAAGGCTGGACCCCAGGACAAGACGATGTACGACGCGCTCTCACCCGCCGTCGAAGCGCTGGCTGCAGCGGTCGCCGACGGTGGCGACCTGGCCACCGGTCTCAAGGACGCCCGCGACGCCGCCGCCGCCGGGCGCGACGCGACCACCCCCATGCTGGCTCGCAAGGGTCGGGCGAGCTACCTCGGCGAGCGCAGCGTCGGCCACCAGGACCCCGGTGCGACGACGGTGGCCCTCCTGCTCGAAGCGGCGGCTGAAACGAACTTCTGATTTTCCGGACTGATGAGATGACGAGCGAGCGGAGTGCAGTGGACATGTCAGAGACCCCTTCGGGACATTCCCCGACCCAGACCTTCGACGATGGTGTCGGACTGGTCGTCGTCTCCCACAGCCGATCGCTCGCCCGTTCCGCCGTGGCCCTAGCCGCCGAGATGCTGCACGGCCGCCCGCTGAGGATCGAGGTGGCCGCCGGGCTGGACGAGACCACGTTCGGCACTGATGCAGTCGCGATCATGGAGGCCATCGAGCGCGTGGACGGCCCAGCGGGTGTCGTCGTGCTCATGGATCTCGGGAGCGCCGTGCTCAGCGCGGAGCTGGCGCTCGACCTGCTCCAGGACCCGTCCATCCGCGATCGCGTGACGCTGTCGCCCGCTCCCCTGGTCGAGGGCCTCATCGTCGCAGCCGTGGCCGCGGCCGGTGGAGCCACCCGGGCGGACGTGGCGGCCGAGGCCCGCGACGCGCTGATGGGCAAGGCCGGGCATCTGGCCACACCCCCGCACGAGGCGGCGTCGGACGACGCTGCGCTCAGCACGGAGGAGGTGGTCGGCGTCTTCTCCGTCGAGAACGCGCACGGCCTGCACGCTCGCCCGGCTGCCAGGCTCGTCAGCGAGGTCCGTGCGCTCGATGCGTCGATCCAGCTGCGCAACCTCACCACTGGTGGTGCTCCTGTCCCTGCCGGAAGCCTGAGCCGGGTCGCGACACTGGCGGCACTGCCAGGGCACGAGATCGAGGTCCGCGCTTCCGGACCCCAGGCCCAGGACGCGGTCGAGCACCTGCTCGGACTCGCCGCGCGACGGTTCGACGAGACTGTCGAGGAGACCGCCGCCCTGCGCGCCCAGCCCGCGACCGCATCGGTGAGCGGCCCGCTCCCGGCCTCACCCGGGATCGCGATCGGCCCGGTCCGCCGGCTCACCGCCGGCCCGATCGACCTCGACGGCGATCCGGCCGGGGAGCCGAGTGCGGAGTGGCGACGAATCGTGGAGTCCGTGGCCGCCGTACGACGCGACATCGAGCACGTCAAGGTGGTCACGGCCCGCGAGGTGGGGTCGGAACAGGCGGGCATCTTCGACGCCCACCTCGCCCTGCTCACTGACGCCGAGATGCTCGCCGACGTCAAGGCCCGAACCAGGACGGGGATCGGGGCGGTTGCTGCATGGGCACGGTGCCTCGCCGATGTCGAGCGCGCGTGGGCGAGCATGCCCGACCCCTACCTCAGGGAACGCGCCGCCGATGTCCGCGCCGTCGCCGACCAGGTGCTGCGGACACTCACGGGGGACCCCGGGCGGCGGATGTCCGGACCCGGGGTGCTGGTGGCGGACGACCTGACGCCGGCGGAGACGGCCGGACTCGACCTGGTCCTGGTGAGCGGAGTGCTCCTCGCCCAGGGCAGCCCGAGCTCGCACGCGGCCATCCTTGCCCGCGCTCGCGACATCCCGGTCATCGTGGCGGCCGGAAGCGAGGTGCTCTCCATCCCGGAAGGCACCACTGTCCTCCTGGACGGCGCCACCGGAGAAGTGCACATCGACCCCGTGCCGGAGCTGCTCGAGAAGTTTCAGCGACGAGCAGCAGAGGCGGCGGAGCAACGCTCCATGCAGCTCGCCCGGGCCACGGAACCGGCTGTGTCCAGCGACGGAATCGAAGTCGTCGTCGTCGCCAACCTCGGATCCGTCGCGGACGCCCGCGCTGCCCGTGCTGCCGGCGCGGACGGCGCCGGACTCGTCCGGACCGAGTTCCTCTTCCTCGACCGGAGCGCGGCGCCCGACGTGGAGGAGCAGCAGTCCGAGTACAGCGCCATCGCCGAGGCCATGGACGGGCGACGGATCACCCTGCGCACGCTCGACGTCGGAGGAGACAAACCGTTGTCCTACCTGCCCATGCAGCAGGAGGCCAACCCGTTCCTCGGCCAGCGGGGCATCCGGCTCAGCCTCGACCACCGCGATCTCCTGCGCGGTCAGATGGATGCGATCTGCCGCACGGCCCGTCGCTTCCCGACCAGCATCATGATCCCGATGGTGTCGACGCCCGCCGAGATGATCGAGGCCCGTCAGGTGCTCGTGGAGGCGGCCGGGGAGTCGGGCATCCCCGAGGGTCTCCGTGTCGGAACGATGATCGAAGTTCCGTCAGCGGCGCTCAAGATCGAGGCGTTCCTGCCCCACGTCGACTTCGTCAGCATCGGCACCAACGACCTGACTCAGTACGCCCTCGCGGCGGAACGAGGGAACGCTGCCGTTGCGGCGCTGTCCGACGCCCTCGACCCCGGTGTTCTCCAGCTGATCGACCGGGTGTGCCGGGCCGCACGCGGCCTGATCGACGTCGCCGTCTGCGGCGAGGCAGCCTCCGACGAGCTGGCGATCCCTGTGCTCGTGGGCCTGGGCGTGCGGGAGCTGAGCGTCTCGCCGCCTGCAGTACCCAGGGTCAAGGCAGCGATACGTCAGCTCGACGTCGAGCACTGCTCCGCGCTTGCCCAGCGCGCCCTCGGGCTGGCCGAGGCTGACGACGTGCGGAAGCTCGTGCTCACGATGCTGTCGGAGGGCGGCAGCTGAGCAACAGCCCAGGTGTTGCCTAGCGCCGGAAGGTCACGTGGACGGTGCCACTCTCGGCCGTCTCAGCCGTGACGTCGTACGCCGACTCCAGGCCGCGCAGGTCGTCCCACAGGCGGATGCCGCTGCCGAGGATGATCGGCGCGATCGCCACGTGGAGGTGGTCGACGAGCCCGGCTTTCAGGAAGTCGCGCACGACGGTCGGTCCACCGCCCACCCGCACGTCCTTGCCGTCGGCGACGGCGAGCGCGCGGTCCAGCGCCTCCTGCGGGGTCGCGGACAGGAAGTGGAAGGTCGTGCCGCCCGCCATCTCGATCGGTGGCCGGGGCGCGCCGTGCGTGAGCACGAACACCGGGAACCCGAACGGGGGCTCCTCGCCCCACCAGCCGCGCCAGTCCGGGTCGTCGGGGAAGTTGTGCAGGCCGAACATCCCGGCGCCCATGATCTCCGCGCCGAGCTCGGCGAAGTACGCCTGCGCGTAGGCGTCGTCCACGCCCGTGGTTCCCTCGCCTGATGTGTCGTGCAGGACGCGTTCGCGGAAGGTCCTGGTCGCGGTGTAGGCGCTGACCAGTCGCGGCCAGTCGTCGCCGAAGGGGTTCTCCGGCGTCTGGTCCGTCGTGGTCGCGAAGCCGTCGAGCGAGATGTTGAGGTCGACACGAACTGCCATCAGGGCCCCGTCAGCGTGCTTGTGGATGGGATCGCACCCTACTGAACGGGTCCGGGTCGGCGCCGGGCTCCAGGGGCGGACGACCCCCGGATGTGTTGATTCCGGTCACAAACACAGATTTCGGGGAAGCCTGCGGGCGCCTCGCTCGTTGAGCACGGCATGAGCACGATGACTCCCACCCGCCTGATCGACGACCTCAACGTCCTGCACGCCTCCTTCGTCGAGGGCGTCAACCGCGCCGCCGGTGACGGTGACCTCGCCCGCGCCGTCGAGCTGGCGCGGCAGTACGACCTCGAGGCGACCCGCATGGTCGCCGAGCGCGAGGGCAAGGCTCACCTGCTGCCGCTGCGGACGCGCACGGCGGCGTAGCGCCCTCGGGTCAGGCCCACCCGGTGACGGTCGAGGAGCTGGCCGCGCAGAAGACGTTGCCCTCGGGGTCCTCGAGGACGGCCCAGGTGTCGGGGTTGTCGAGGGTCGCCGGGTCCTGGCGCACCTCCACGAAGTGAGCGCCGAGCGCCATGAGCCGGCTGACCTCGTCGTCGAGGGCACCCTCGGTGACCAGGTCGAGGTGGAGCCGGTTCTTGCCGACCCGGGGTTCGGGCACCTTCATGAAGTAGAGCGGCGTGGCCTGGCGGGCGGGATCGCTGACGAGGTACTCGTCGGTGTTGCGCTCGACCGACGTGCGGCCCAGGACCTTGGCCCAGAAGGCGGCCTGTGCCTTCGGGTTGCGGCAGTCGACCACGACGGCCTGGAGCGATGACGTCATCCCGACTCCTCCCCGTGTCGCCCGCTGAGTCGGTCCCAGAGTAAGCGCGGGGAGGCGCGGTGTCCCGGCTACGAGTACGGCGCCGTGGCAGCCATACTGCGCCGGTGAACACTCGGATTCGCGCCGCGGCGGCCCTCCTGGGCTCCCTCGTCCTCCTCGCGGCCTCGGCCTGCGGGACCGTCCAGCCCGAGGGCGGGACGTAGCAGGGCAAGGCCGCCCTCCCGCCGTACTGCGCCACGACGGGTGGCAAGGACGCCGACTTCTGGCGGCTGGTGGAGCGCTCCTGCTCCGGCGGGGCGACCGACGGCGACCGCCGCCAGGCGCACGCGTTGAAGCGGGCGCTGGCGGGACTGGACGCCGACGAGGTGGCCGACTTCCACCGCACGCTGGTCCGGGTCAGCCGGACCCTCTACACCCGCGAGATCGCGGGGGAGGCCGATGCGCTGTGCCTGCCGGGCCTCGGGCTGGGCGACGACCTCTTCACGGACTTCCGGAGCTGGGTCATCGCGCACGGCCAGGCGGCGTACGACGGGGTGCGGGCCGACCCGTCGCTGCTGGCCGCCTTCCCCGACATCGAGCGCGGGTGCGGCCGGGGGGAGCCGTTCGGCGAGGCGGCGCTCGACGTCTACCTGCGCAAGACCGGACGCACCGCGGCCCGGTCCGGGCTGCCGGTCCTCGAGCCGAGTCGGCCGCCCAAGGCCTGACACGGACCCGGGACGGCAGAGGGTCAGGCGTGGGTGCGGTTCTTGCCCGCGACTCCCTCGGCGACGCCGATGAGCAGCACCGCCGCGATCACGGCGAGGACGAAGCCGAGGACGTTGAGCTCCCAGATGGAGCCGGTGCCGAGCGCCGAGGCGATCAGTCCGCCGATGAGCGAGCCGACGAGGCCGAGCCCGAGGGTGGCGAGGATGCCGAGGTTCTGCTTGCCCGGCTTGATGAGTCGAGCGAGGGCCCCGATGATGAGGCCGGCGATGAGGAAACCGATCATGCGGTCAACCTACGCCCCTCCGCCCAGCCCTTGCCCGGCGCGCACGACGTCCCCCAGCATCGGTCCATGGAGCCGACGATCTACGAGGCCGCAGGCGGGTACGACGGCCTGCTGCGGCTCGCGCACGCCTGGCACGAGAGGTGCCTGGCCGACCCGGTCGCGAGCCACCCGTTCGGCCACCCGGGACAGCACCCGGACCACCTCGAGCGGCTGGCGACGTACTGGGCCGAGGCGCTCGGCGGGCCGGCGGCCTACACCGGCGCGATGGCCGACCACAGCCACGTGCTGCGCCTGCACGCCGGCAACGGCGAGCACCACGATCTCGACGAGCGGGCGGTGGGGTGCTTCACGGCGGCCCTCCAGGACGCCGGATTCGGCGACGACGGACCGCTGCACGACACGCTCCTGGCCTACTTCCGGTGGGGCACCGACCTGATGGCGGCCCACCCGGACACCCCCGACGACGTCCCCGACGATGTGCCGCTGCCTCACTGGTCGTGGGACGGGCCCGCGTGAGTCGGGTGCCGGCTCAGGGTTCGCGGGTCAGAATGGTCCTGTGCTGCCCACGCTGACACCCCGCGCCCTGGTCGGACTGCGCCGCTCGTTCGGCGCCGGCGGCCGGGACAGCTACGACTCCCCGCACCACTACGACGGGGTCTTCCACAACCGCGAGCCGGCGCGGGTGGTCGAGTCCGGCGGCCGGGGCTCGATCGCGCGGGAGTTCGCGACGAAGGGCAACGTCGGCAAGCCCGCCGGCGCCGTCCCGCTGGTCGCCCCGCGCTGGGCCGAGCAGGCGGCCGACTGCGCCGCCACCTGGCTGGGCCACTCGACGGTGCTGCTCGAGGTGGGCGGGCGCTGGGTGCTCACCGACCCGGTCTGGAGCGAGCGCGTCTCACCGTCCGCGACGGTCGGGCCGCGCCGCAGCCACCCCGTCCCGGCGAGCCTGGACGACCTGCCCCGCCTCGACGCGGTGCTGATCTCCCACGACCACTACGACCACCTCGACACCGCGACCATCGACCGGCTGACCCGCCTGCAGGAGGTGCCGTTCGTGGTGCCGCTCGGCGTCGGCGAACACCTGCGGTCCTGGGGCGTCCCGGACGACCGCATCCTCGAGCTCGACTGGGACGAGTCGGTCGACCTCGACGGGCTGGTGCTCTCCTGCACGGAGGCCCGGCACTTCTCGGGCCGCCTGTTCCGCTCCAACCTCACGCTCTGGTCGTCCTGGCTGGTCGAGGCCGGTGACCGCCGCGTCTTCTTCGGCGGCGACACCGGCTACACCCCGGCCTTCGCCGAGCTCGGCCGCCAGCGCGGTCCGGTCGACCTGACGGTGCTGCCCATCGGGGCGTACGACGTCCGCTGGCCCGACGTCCACATGGACCCCGCCGAGGCGGTCCGGACCCACGTCGAGCTGCGCGGCGAGGTGATGCTGCCGATCCACTGGGCGACCTTCGACCTGGCCTTCCACCCCTGGGCCGCGCCGGCCGACTGGGCGCGCCGGGAGGCAGCCGAGGCCGGCGTACGCCTCGCGCAGCCGCGGCCCGGAGAGCGCTTCGACGTCGGCGGGGACCTGCCGACGACGGAGTGGTGGAGCGGCCTCTGAGCTGGCCGGGTCCCGGCCGCACTGCGTACTCTCGCTCGCTTTGGGTAACAAACCCGGAGAACCGACGAGAGGGGCGACATGTCACCCGAGACCATCGCCGGCCGCTATGAGGTCGAGCGTGAGGTGGGCCGTGGCGGGATGGGCAGCGTCTGGCTGTGCCGTGACGTCGTCCTGAGCCGCGTGGTGGCCGCCAAGCAGGTCGGCCTGATGCCGGGGGAGGCCACCCCCGACCTGGCCCGGGCGATGCGTGAGGCGCGCTCGTCCGCGCCGCTCAACCACCCCAACGTCGTGTCGGTGTACGACGTGATCGAGGAGGGGGACCACATCTGGCTGGTGATGGAGTACGTCCCCGGCCGCACTCTCGCGCAGATCATGGCCGACGGCCGCCTCGCGCCGGGACGGGCCGCCGGCCTGGGCGCCCAGGTGGCCGACGGTCTGGCCGCTGCGCACGCCCGCGGCACGGTGCACCGCGACGTGAAGCCCAGCAACATCCTCGTCACCGATGACGACCACGCGAAGATCTCCGACTTCGGCATCTCCCGCACGACCGGCGACGCGGTCCTGACCCACTCGGGCCTGGTGTCCGGCACCCCGGCGTACTTCTCGCCCCAGCTCGCCCGCGGGCTGGAGCCGACGCCCGCCGACGACGTCTGGGCGCTCGGCGCCACGCTGTACGCCGCGGTCGAGGGGCGTCCACCCTTCCCCGAGCAGGCCAACCACCTCGCCATGCTCACCGAGATCACCTCGGGCGAGGTGCGAGCGGCCGAGGACCCCGGGGCGCTCGCCGGCCCGCTCCAGCGGATGCTGGACCCGGACCCCGACGCGCGCTGGTCCATGAGCGAGGTGGCCCAGGCGCTGCACCGCATCCATCGCGACCACGACGACAGTGGCACCCGTGCCTCGGTCCCCGTGGCCGCCGCGACGTCGGTGCTGCCCGAGGCCGCTCCCGATCCCGCACCCGATCCCACCCCCACACCGCAGGAGGCGTACGTCGCGCCGGCTCCCGTGCCGTCCGGCCAGGACAGCCAGAACAGTCAGGGAAGTCGCCGTGCGCTGCTGGTCGGCCTGGCCGTCCTGCTGCTGGTGGCGGCGCTCGGGGGCGGCTACCTCCTGCTCAACGACGGCAACGGCAGCGACACCGCTGGCGGGCCGACGGCGGGATCCTCCGGCACGACGTCCCCGGACACGTCCACGCGCACGTCCACGGGAACATCGTCGAGCCTGTCGCAGGGCCACGAGACCTCCTCCGCCTCTTCCCCTTCCCCGGCCCCGGCTTCGGGGAGCAGGACCGGCTTCGTCGAGGACTACTACGGCGTCCTGCCCGACGACACGGAGGCCGGGTGGTCGATGTTGTCCCGCGACTACCAGAGCCGCACGTCGTACGGCGACTACGCGGGCTTCTGGGACACCATCGACGAGGTCTCGGTCGACGTCGCCCCCGCCCCGGGTGGCGCCGTGGACGCCACGATCACCTACACGACGGATGGCAGCTCCCAGACCGAGACCCGCCGCATCGAGCTGGCGCGGGACGGCGACGGCTACCTGATCTCCGGGGACCAGGTCGTGGGGTGAGCCGGCCTCAGGCCCGGGGCGCGGCCACCCAACGCTGGAGCGCGTCGCCGAGCTCGCGCGGGCTGACCGGCTTGGACACGTAGTCGTCCATGCCCGCGGCCAGGCACCGCTCGCGGTCGCCGTCGATCACCCCGGCCGTCATCGCGATGATCGGCGTGTGGCGGACCGGGCCCTCGATCCGCCGGATCTCGCCGGTCGCCTCGTAGCCGTCCATGCCGGGCATCTGGCAGTCCATGAGCACCACGTCGAACGTCTGGTCCGCCAGCAGCCGCAGCGCGGAGTGTCCGTCGTCGGCGAGCGTCACGGCGTAGCCGAGGTGGTGCAGGATCCCCTCCGCCACCATCTGGTTGACCTCGCTGTCCTCGACGACCAGCACCCGCCCGAGCGAGGCGGCCGGCGCCGGCTCGGCCGCCACGGGCGTGTCGGGCACCGCCACGGCGCGCGGGGCGTTGAGCGCCTCGAGCAGCGCGTCGTGGAGCTGCGCGAGGTGCACCGGCTTGGTGAGCCGGGCCGCGATCCCGACCTCGCCCGCCTCCACCGACGTCACGTCGGGCCCGGACGTCAGCAGCACCATCGCCGGCCCGCCCAGCGCCGGGTCGGCGGAGACGCTGCGCGCCAGCTCGAGCCCGTCCATGCCGGGCATGCAGAGGTCCAGCACCACGAGCTCGTACGTCGATCCCTGCAGCAGCCGGAGTGCCGTCGGTCCGTCGGGGGCGGTGTCGGGCGCCATGCCCCACGCAGTCAGCTGCTCGGTGAGGATCAGCCGGTTGGTCTGGTTGTCGTCGACGACCAGGACCCGCATCCCGGAGAGCACGTCGGCGTGGTGCGGGGGCGCGGGCAACGGCGCCAGCACCCGGCGCAGCGGCAGGGTCACCCAGAACGTGCTGCCCCGGCCCGGCTCGCTGTCGACCCCGATCCGGCCCCCCATCGCCTCGACGAGCTGGCGGGAGATGGCCAGCCCGAGCCCCGTGCCGCCGTACTTGCGCGTGGTCGAGGAGTCGGCCTGCAGGAACGGCTCGAACAGCCGCTCCTGCTGGTCGGGCTCGATGCCGACCCCGGTGTCGCTGACCTCGAAGCGGACCACGACCTCCTCGTCGGACTCGTCCTCCAGCAGGGCACGGACCACGACCTCGCCGGACTCGGTGAACTTCACGGCGTTGGAGGTGAGGTTGAGCAGCACCTGTCGCAGCCGGGCCGGGTCGCCGCGCAGCGCCAGCGGGAGCTCGGGGGAGCACCACGCCAGCAGCTCGAGGTCCTTGCGCTGGGCGGTCTCGGCGAGCAGCTCGGCCGCTTCCTCGACGACGCTCACGAGCGGGAAGTCGATCTCCTCGAGGTCGAGGTGGCCGGACTCGACCTTCGAGAAGTCGAGGATGTCGTTGATGATCATCAGCAGCGCCTCACCGGCGCCGCGCACGCCCTCGGCGTACTGCCGCTGGCGCGCCGTGAGGTCGGAGTTGAGCAGCAGCCCGGTCAGCCCGATCACGCCGTTCATGGGCGTGCGGATCTCGTGGCTCATCGTGGCGAGGAACGCCGACTTGGCCCGCGACCCCTCCAGCGCGGCGTCGCGCCCCGCCCGCGCGTCCGCCCGCGCCCGCGCCTCGGACCGCAGCAGCCTCGCCGTGCGGGCGAAGGCCAGGGCGAGCAGGACGGCCAGCCCGACGAAGGTCTCGACCGGGCTCGGGTCCCGCCCCCGCGCGAGGTCGAGCAGCTCCAGGCCGGGCGGGACGAGCAGCGGCAGGATCGCGATGCCGAGCCGGCCGAGCGTCGCACCCAGCGGCTCGTCGTCGTCCAGGACCGGCTCGAGCGGAGCGGCCCGGTGCCAGGCACCCAGTGCCATCAGCATCGAGCCGGTCATCCAGCCCGCGTCGAGCAGGGCGTTCTGCCACTGGGTGGCGTCGAGGAGGAGGTAGCCGAGGTCGGAGGCGAGCCAGCAGTAGATGCCGACCCCGAACCACAGACCCAGCTGCTCGCGCGAGCGCCGGTTGAGCAGCGCGCGGATCACAAGCGCGAGCACGACGGCGTCGGCGACCGGGTAGGTCGCCCACACCACGCGCACGTACGCCGGCACCGAGCCGTCGGCGACGATCGACTCGATCGAGAAGTTCCAGAAGACGAGCAGGCTGACCGTCACCACGGTCAGGGCGTCGATGGCCGCGTCGACGTCGAAGCGGCCGCGCCAGTTGCTGCGGGCGAGCACCACGCAGACCGCGCCGCCGAGCCCGAGGTAGCTGGCGAGGTAGGGCAGGTCCGCCGGCGACACGTTGGGCTCGAGCCCGGCCCACTGGTAGCTCAGCCAGATCAGGTCACCCAGTGCCGTCGACGCGAGCCCGGCCGCGATGAGCAGGGCCACCTGGCGCTGCGGCCCGGTGGCCTGCCGCCAGCCCGCGAGGGCCAGGACGGCCCCGCCGCAGATCAGGGCGAGGTACGTCGTGTCGCCGACCCGTCCGACCGGGGAGACGAGGTGGACGAGGAGGACCGCGACGCAGGCCAGCGCCAGGGCGGCGACCCACGCCCGTGAGCGCCGCTGCACGACCTCCATGCTGGTCATTGTGGCCCAGCGGGAGGCCCGGATGGGGATGTCTCGCGCACAATGCAGCATGGACGTCGAGCTGCCCTCCGGGACGGTGTCGCTGCTGTTCTCCGACATCGAGGGCTCGACCGCGCTGCTGAGCCGCGCCGGCGAGGCGTACGCCGACGTCCTGGACGCCCAGCGCCGGATCCTCCGCGAGGCGTGGGCGACCTACGGCGGCACCGAGCTCGGCACCGAGGGCGACAGCTTCTACGTCGTGTTCGCGACGGCCCGCTCCGCTGTGCTCGCCGCGGCCGCGGGCCAGCGCGCGCTCGCGGCCCACGAGTGGCCGGGCGGGGCCGTGGTCCGGGTCCGGATCGGCATCCACAGCGGCGACCCGGCGCGGCACGCCGACGCCTACGTCGGCCTCGACGTCCACCGGGCCGCCCGCGTGGCCGCGGCCGCCCACGGCGGCCAGGTCGTCCTCACCGACGTGACCCGACAGCTGCTCGGTCCGCTGCCCGACGGCCTCGGCACCACCGACCTCGGCTGGCACCGCTTCCGCGACCTCGCGGCGCCCGAGCACCTGCACCAGCTCACGGGGGCGGGTCTCGACGACGCCTTCCCGCCGCTCAAGAGCCTCGGTGCCGTGAGCCGGCTCCCGGCCGAGACGACCCCGCTGGTCGGCCGCGACCGCGAGCTCGCCGATCTCCTCGACCTCGTGTCCTCCGGACGGGCGCGGCTGGTCACCCTGACGGGCCTCGGGGGTGCGGGGAAGACCCGGCTCGCCACCGCGCTCGCGGCCGCGCTCGGCGACACGTTCCCCGGCGGGGTCTACTTCGTGCCGTGCGCCGCGGTCACCGACCCGGCACGGATCTGGACCGCCGTCGCCGAGGCGCTGGGCCTGGGCGCGGACGCGGCCGGACGCGGCAGCGTCCTGGACCACCTCGGAGACCAGCGCCTCGTGCTGGTCCTGGACAACCTCGAGCACCTGGCGACGGCCGACGCGGTCGTGGCCGACCTGCTCGACGCCGTCCGCGGCCTGGTGGTCGTCGTCACCTCGCGGCGCCCGCTGCACCTGCGCGGCGAGTCGGTCCGCTCGGTCGAGCCGCTGCCCGGGCCGGAGGCGGTCGAGCTGTTCCTCCAGCAGGCGCGGCTGGTCCGCCCCGACCTGGTCCTGGACCAGCGCTACGTCGACGACGTGGTCGAGCTGTGCCGGCGCCTCGACGGGTTGCCGCTGGCGGTCGAGCTCGCCGCCGCCCGGACCCGGCTGCTCAGCCCCGGTGCGCTGCTGGCCCAGCTCCGCAGCTCGACCGCGCTGGGCGACCACGCGGCAGACCGGCCGGCCCGGCACAGGACGATCCGCGACACCATCGCCTGGAGCCACGACCTGCTCGAACCCCACTTGCAACGGGTGTTCCGCAGGCTGGCGGTCTTCGTGGAGGGCACCGGCTTCGACGGGGTGCAGGCCGTCGCCGCCGACGGGCAGGACCCCCTCGACGCGGTCACCGAGCTCGCCGACGCGGCGCTCGTCGTGGTCGGGGAGGACACCGACCGCCAGCCCCGGGTCGTGCTGCTGGCCACCGTCCGTGACGTGGCCCTCGAGCTGCTGGCCGACTCGGGCGAGGAGGACGACGTACGCCGGGCGCACGCGGCGTACTGCGCCGAGCTGGTCGCGCGGCTCACCGCCCGCCTGCACACCGCCGGCGACGTCGATGCCCGCTGCCACCTCCGCACCGACTACCCCAACATCCGCGAGGCGCTCGCGTGGACGCTCCGGCCGGGCGCGGCGGTGCCCCCGCCACCGGACCTGGCGGCGCTGGGCGTCCACCTGGCCGCGATGCTGCGCGAGCTCTGGCGGCTCCCCGACCCCGAGCCGGACCCGGACGAGTGGCTGCGCCGGGCCGTCGAGCTGGCCGGCGACGAGGACAGCCCGGACCTGGCCGCGGTGCTCGGTGCACTGGGCATGGGCGTCGACGAAGGGACGGTGACCCACGCCCTGGAGATGAGCCGACGCCTCGGCGACGACCGCGGGACGGCCGAGGCGCTGCACCTCTTGGAGCGCTTCCACACCGACGACCACGAGCGCTGTCGGGCACTGCTGGACGAGAGCATCGCGCTCGCCCGCCGCGCCGACGACCGGCTGCGGCTCTCGTGGGTGCTCGGCCGTCGCGCGGACCTGCACCTGCGGGCCGGCGAGCCCGAGCAGGCCCTCGAGCGCCTCGCCGAGGTCGTGACGCTGACCCGGCAGCGCGGGGACCAGCGCACCGAGCTCGAGGCCCGGCTCGACATGGTCGAGCCGCTGCTCGAGCTCGGTCGGGTCGGGGAGGCCAGGACCCTGCTCCGCGAGCTGGTCGAGCTCGCCCGCCAGGTGGGGGAGGAGATCCTGACCGCCGACCTGCTGGACGGTTACGCCCGCCTGCTGGCGGCCCTCGCGATCGACGACCTCGCCGCGCTGGTGCTGGGGGCGCACACGGCCGCCGTCGCCCGTCTCTACGACGTGCGGGACGCCGACGAGGAGCTCGCCCGGTGGCTGGCGCACAGCCCGATGACGGCGGGCCGCGACCGGCTCGGCGGCATGTGGGACCTCTACGTCCGGGCCGGCCGGTCCGAGTCGATCGACGCGGCGCTGGAGATCGCCATGCGGGCAACCTCGGGGTGACGACGTGAGCGGTCCCGAACGCTGATAGAACCTGTTCCCATGAAGAGCGCCGATGTCATCGTCGTCGGAGCCGGCCTCGCCGGCCTCACCGCTGCCGCGGAGGCGGCCGACGCGGGTCGCAGCGTGCTGCTGCTCGACCAGGAGCCGGAGCAGTCGCTCGGTGGGCAGGCCTTCTGGAGCCTCGGCGGGCTCTTCCTCGTCGACAGCCCCGAGCAGCGCCGGATGGGCATCAAGGACTCCCACGAGCTCGCCCTCCAGGACTGGATGGGCAGCGCGCAGTTCGACCGCGACGAGGACCACTGGCCGCGCCAGTGGGCCGAGGCGTACGTCGACTTCGCGGCCGGCGAGAAGCGCTCCTGGCTGCACGAGATGGGGCACCGGATCTTCCCCGTCGTGGGCTGGGCCGAGCGGGGCGACGGCCGGGCCGAGGGCCACGGCAACTCCGTCCCGCGGTTCCACCTGACCTGGGGCACCGGACCCGGGGTGGTCGCGCCGTTCGAGCGGCGGGTCCGCGAGCACGCCGACGCCGGCCGGATCGTCTTCTGCTTCCGGCACCGCGTCGACGAGCTGGTGGTCGAGTCGGGCGCGGTGGTCGGCGTACGCGGTCGGGTGCTGGAGCCCTCCGACATCGAGCGCGGCAAGGCCAGCAGCCGGGTCGAGACCGACGACTTCGAGCTGCGCGGGCAGGCCGTGATCGTGACCAGCGGCGGCATCGGCGGCAATCACGACCTGGTCCGCAAGTCCTGGCCGGCCCGGCTGGGCGCGCCGCCGAAGACCATGGTCGCGGGCGTCCCCGCCCACGTCGACGGCCGGATGATCGGCATCACCGAGGCGGCCGGCGCCCGGGTGATCAACCCCGACCGGATGTGGCACTACGTCGAGGGCCTGCGCAACTGGGACCCGATCTGGGACAACCACGGCATCCGGATCCTGCCCGGGCCGTCGTCGCTGTGGCTGGACGCGACCGGCAAGCGGCTGCCCGCGCCCTACTTCCCGGGCTTCGACACCCTCGGCACCCTCGCCCACCTGCGCACGACGGGGCACGACTACTCGTGGTTCGTGCTGACCCAGAAGATCATCGAGAAGGAGTTCGCGCTGTCGGGCTCCGAGCAGAACCCCGACATCACCGGCAAGGACATCAAGCTGCTGCTCTCCCGCGTGCGTCCCGGCGCGCCCGGGCCGATCGAGGCGTTCAAGCAGCACGGCGAGGACTTCGTCGTCGCCGACACCCTCGCCGAGCTCGTCGCCGGGATGAACCGCGTGGGGGACCCGGGCCTGATCTCGGAGGAGTCGCTGCGCTCGCTGATCGAGAAGCGCGACCGCGAGATCGACAACCCCTACGGCAAGGACGCCCAGATCACCGCCATGCACGGCGCTCGCAACTACCGCGGCGACAAGCTGATCCGGGTGGCCACGCCGCACAAGATGCTGGACCCCAAGGCCGGCCCGCTCATCGCCGTACGCCTCAACATCCTGACCCGCAAGACCCTCGGCGGCCTCGAGACCGACCTCTCCGGGCGCTGCCTGACCTCCTCCGGCGAGCCCCTCCCCGGCCTGTACGCCGCCGGCGAGGTCAACGGCTTCGGCGGCGGGGGCATGCACGGCTACAACGCCCTCGAGGGCACGTTCCTCGGTGGCTGCCTGTTCTCCGGGCGGACCGCCGGTCGGGCTGCGGCGGCTGCCTGCGGGTGAGCCGGGCGACCCGCCAGGTCACGACTCGATCACGACCGCTGACAACGGGTCGTCGGGAGTAGCACGATCTGGCGCACGGGGGTGGTGGGTCTTGGAGCTTCCGGTCTCGGGTGTCGCGCTGCTCGTGCTCGTCGCGCTGCTGGCTGGTTGCAGGGCCCACCATCGTGCTCCCGTGGAGCGCGCTGTCGCGTAACCAACGCACGCACCCGAGCGTTGTCACGCCATGAAGTCGCTGCTGGCCGTCGCCGCCGTCGCCGCCCTGTCACTCCCGCTCGTGCCCGCGCACGCCGCGCCGGCGCCGCAGACCCGCACGACCAGCGCCGCGACGGCGCTCAGGGCCCCGGCCTACAAGCAGTACGTCGCCCTCGGTGACTCCTGGTCCGCCGACGTCGTCTTCGCCAACTCCGACGGCACGCCCGACGACACCTACGCGCCGATCGACTGCGCGCAGTCGCACCACAACTACCCGAAGATCATCGCGGCGACCCTGGGTGTGCCGATCAAGGACGCGACCTGCGGCTCGGCCACGACCGACGACTTCACGGCGCCGCAGGACCTCCCGGCCGGCGGCCAGAACCCGCCCCAGTTCAACCGCCTGACCAAGCAGACCGACCTGGTCACCGTCGGCATCGGCGGCAACGACGCGGGCATCGCAGGCGCCGGCATGGACTGCCTCAACGCGCTCCCCGTCGCCAACCCGCTGCCCGACGGCACGGTGCCGAGCCTGCCGGACAACCCGGTGCCGATCATCGGCTCCGAGCCGCCGCTGGGCGGCTGCAAGGCGAAGTACACCGCGGGCGGCCACGACCGGCTCTCCGAGCGGATCCAGGAGAGCGAGCCCAAGCTGGTCGCGGCGTTCCGGGCCATCCACCGGATCTCGCCGAAGGCCCGGATCCTCGCGATCGACTACCTCTCGCTGGTGCCCGACCACGGCTGCTACCCGACCGTCCCGGCCACCGACGAGGACATGGCCTACATCCACGCGAAGTTCATCGAGCTCAACGCGATGGTCAAGCAGGCGGCGGCCGAGGGCGGCGCGGAGTTCGTCAACACCTTCACGCCGACGCTCGGCCACGACTTCTGCCAGCTGCCCACGGTGCGCTACGGCGAGATCTACGGCCCCTCCGTCAACGATCCGGCCGTCGGCGTCCCGGCGCACCCCAACGCGGCCGGTGCCCGGGCGCAGGCCGCGGTGATCCTGAAGTACCTCAGGAACCACTGACGGCCAGCGCCACCGCCAGCAGCACCGAGACGAGGACGATCGCGCCGGTCATCGCCAGCCCGAGCTCGAACGACGGCAGCGACGTCCGGGTCCTCATCGCCCGCTCCACCCGCGCCCAGCGCAGGTAGGCCAACGCGGTCATCGCGCCGGCGAACAGCACCAGCAGCACGACCACCGTCGTGCGCAGCCAGTCGGACTCCGGCACGCCCAGCGAGTGCAGGGCGACCGCGCCGGCGAGCACGGCGAGCGCCGTACGGATCCAGGCGAGAAAGGTCCGCTCGTTCGCGAGGCTGAAGCGCGGGTCCGGCTCCTGCCCGGCGTCGTAGACCCAGCGGGGATGGCGTTCGGTCACGCAGTCAGCGTAGGGGCCGCGGTCAGCAGTCCTTGTCGATCCGCTCGAACTGCAGCACGGACGGGTCGGTGAGCGTCGCGCCCCCGCCGTCCTCGGTCGACCAGGTGACGTCGAAGCCGTTGACCACGCCGGGGAGCGGCCCGATGTCCGGGCGCAGCCGCACGACCAGGCGGTACGTCGTTCCCGCCGCCAGCGACGCACCGGAGTCCGGCATCCGAGGGCCGTGCTTGTCGACGAACCGCTGCCCCTGCGGCCACGGCACGAACGCCCCGTCGTCGGTCGAGTCCTCCACCAACCACGTCCCGACGACCCGGACGTTGCCAAGGTTGGCCGGACCGGCCTTCTCGAGGGTCGCGTCGGCGTGGGCGGTGAACTGGGTGCCGCTCCACAGGTAGTCGCCGTCGCGCTTGCCCAGCGCCGTGCAGTAGGTCCCGACCCCGGCCGAGCCCGCGAGCTCGACCGCGGGGGCGGCGCGTGCGTCGGACGAGGCGGACGACGTCGACGTCGCGGCCGGTGCGGGCTTGGAGTCGTGGGACTCACACCCCGCGGCCAGGGTGGCGGCGGCAAGGGTGACGGCGAGCGCGAGGCCCGAGAGGCGCGAGTGCATGTGGCGTATGTCCCCAGCGCTTCCGGTCCCCAAACCAGCACCCTAGGGTCGCGGTCATGGGTCACGAGTTCGACAGCCACATCGACGTCACCCGCGAGTCCGAGGGGTTGTACTCGGCCGACCTCAGCTCTGGCTGGGTGGTCGGGGGCGGCGTCAACGGCGGCTACCTGCTGGCCGTCCTCGGCAACGCCCTGCGCGCCGCGCTGCCCGGCAAGCCCGACCCGCTGTCGATCAGCGCCTACTACCTGTCCGCGTCGCGGCCCGGACCCGCGCAGGTGGCGATCGACGTACGTCGTGACGGCGGCAGCGTCGCCACCGCCGCCGCCGACCTGCGCCAGGGCGACGACGTGCGGATCACCGCGCTCGCGACGTACGGCGACCTCGACCTCGGCGCCGACGACGTCCGCACCACCGCCGTCGAGCCCGACATGCCCGCCCCCGACGACTGCGTCCCCACCACCCTCGCGCCCGAGGACGTACGCCGGATGGCGCCGATCATGGAGCGCTTCGACATCCGCTTCCACCCCGCCAACATCGGCTGGGCCGTCGGCCAGCCCAGCGGCGAGGGCGTGATGAGCGCCTGGTTCCGCCTCGCCGACGGCCGCGACCCCGACCCGATCCTGCTGCTCGCCATCGTCGATGCCCTGCCGCCCGTGACCTTCGACCTCGGCATGCCCGGCTGGGCCCCGACCCTCGAGCTGACCGCGCACGTCCGTGCCAAGCCGGCCCCGGGCTGGCTCAAGGTCCGCCACGCCACCCGCAACATGGCCGGTGGGATGTTCGAGGAGGACTGCGAGGTCTGGGACTCCGCCGGCCGTCTCGTCGCGCAGAGCAGGCAGCTGGCCCGCCAGCCCCGCTGACATCCGCTGGTCGAGCTTGGACATCCGCTGGTCGAGCTTGGACATCCGCTGGTCGAGCTTGCCGAGACCCCGGATTCCTCGGACTTCGTTGGCCGAACCTCCACCCCAAGGGGTGATTTTTCGGTGGGGGGAGGCTTTCGCGTGGAAATAGCCTGCATATGGTCGGGGCCAGCGGTCTAGCCCATTAGTCTTGTCTAGACCGCGGGATGGGGACTCTCAACGCGGGGTCATCGGGTGCGGGTGCGACTCCGATGTCTTTTCTGTGCGCACACTCATCTCAGAGGGAAATACATGTTCAACACTCATGGGGCCCGCATCAGCATGCTTGCTGTCGGTTCATTGCTCATCGTGGGGATCGGGGCGACCGGCGCTTTCGCGGACGGCACTCCCAGCCCCGATTCCATGGTCGTCCGCCACGGCGCCGACTGGTACACGCAGGCGTACGAGGACACCACCAACGGCGCCTACACCGTCCCGGAGCAGTCCGACGTCACCGGTCCGCAGCGCGCGCCGTTCGGCACCGGCAGCCACCAGATGACCGTCGGCCAGTTCGAGGTGCAGACCGAGCTCTACCGCACGGACCTCTACGACGGTGTCAACCTGGGCAACCTCACCCGGCTCGAGTACTCCACGTTCGCGCGCAGCACGGCCGGCGGCGCCGACCGTCAGCCGACCTACCTGCGCCTCACCGTGGACAGCGACGGCACCGGCGGCGCCGACACCAGCCTCTTCTTCTTCCCGGCCAACAACGGGACCGTCGTCAACGGTGTGTGGCAGGACTGGAACGTCACCGACGGTCTGATGAACGTCGACGGTGACTCCGGCGCCGGTCAGATCAGCCTCGCGGCCTACGCCGCGGCTCACCCGAACGCCGTGCTCGCCAACAACCGGTTCGACGCCGGCCACGACGGCGGCGCGGTCTCGCTGATCTCCGGTGACGCCAACACGATGACCCGCGGTGAGTACTTCGTCGACCGCGTCATCGTCGGCAAGAACGGCCAGGACACGCTGTTCGACTTCGGCCCGAACGCCGAGACCGACGGCGGCACGACGCAGCTCACCGTCGACCCCGACCACGCGCAGGGCTGGCAGAGTCAGGCCTACGACGACGCGAACTACCTGAGCTCCGACCAGCAGTTCGTCGCTGGGCCGGGCACCCCGCCCGTCGGCGACGGCAGCCTGAAGATGTCGCTGAGCACTGCCGACAACGCTGGGCGCGTCGAGCTGTTCCGCACCGAGCAGTACGACGGCACCCGGGTCCGCGACCTGCGCACGATCACCTACTCGACGTACTCGCGCGCCGACAACGGCAACAACACCCCGCAGCAGCCGGCCTACCTGCGCCTCTCCGTCGACAACGACGGCGACGGCACCACGGACGCCTCGCTCTTCTACTACCCGGCCAACAACGGGGCCGTCGAGCAGAGCACCTGGCAGACCTGGCACGCCGGCACCGGCGTCTGGGGCGTCAACGGTGACGACGCGCAGCAGAGCATCACGCTCGACCAGTACGCCGTGGCCCACCCCGACGCGACCATCGTCAAGAACGAGGACGCGTCTGACACCAGCCAGGTCGACGGCGGCGTTGCGTTCATCGTCGGCGGTGCCGGCGCGTCCACCCAGATGAACGGCGAGTACTTCCTCGACGACATCACCATCAGCAAGGTCGACGCGGCCACCGGCTCCGTCGACTCCGGCAAGGAGTTCGACCTCGAGCCGACTGCGACGACCCCGCCGACGCCGCCGGTCGGCATCCACCCGGCCATCAAGGCTGTGCACGTGCCCGCGAGCGACTCGATCGCCGGCTACGACCGGATCACGGTCAACGCTGGTTCCGCCGGTGCGGACGCCGTGGTGTCGCTCTACCGCGTGAAGGACGGCGTGGCGAAGAAGGTCAAGTCGAAGGTGCTCGGCGCCGACGGCAAGGTGATCTTCAAGCGTGCCGACCTGAACGGCAGCAAGAAGAACTACTACTTCGCCAAGGTGTCGGAGACCGCCACCAACCTGAAGGGTCGCACGGCCACCATCGCCGTCAAGTGACCACGTAGTACTCACCGGCGGGTCCCGGGGCAGTCGCAGTGACTGTCCCGGGACCGGCTCACCCAGACGCGGTGCGGGCCGCTCTCTGTTCGCCGCAGCGCGGGAATGGCCCGCACCGCCTGTGTCTGGCAGGACCCTCGTGCGGTGCGACCGCATCAGGAGCGCCACATGGGTCATTCGACCCATGCGATGGACCACCAGGATGCACAGCACGCCCGACGCGCGACGGCCACCGCCGGCGCGACAGTCGGAGGCATGACCACCCACATCGACACCCTCATCATCGGAGCCGGCCAGACCGGCCTCAGCACGGCGTACCACCTCACCCGCCACGGCCGCGACTGCGTCGTCCTCGACGCCGGCGCCCGCATCGGGGACGGCTGGCGCCAGCAGTGGGACACGCTCAGGCTCTACAGCCCCGCGAGGTACGACGGGCTGCCCGGCATGCCCTTCCCGGCCGAGCCGTGGTCCTACCCCGGCAAGGACCAGGTCGCCGACTACGTCGAGGCCTACGCCCGGCACTTCGACCTGCCGGTCCGTCTCGGGGTCCGCGTCCAGGCCGTCGACCGGGCGGGGGAGGGCTACCTCGTCACCACATCGCACGGTGACTACACCTGCGACAACGTCGTGGTCGCGACCGGCACCTTCGGGCGCACGCCGCACGTCCCCGAACTCGCCCACGACCTCGACCCCGGCATCCTCCAGCTCCACTCGAGCGAGTACCGCCGTCCCGGCCAGCTCCAGGCCGGCCCGGTCCTGGTCGTCGGGGGCTCGCACTCCGGCTGCGACATCGCCTACGAGGTGGCCGAGACACACGAGACGATCCTGGCCGGCCGGGACCCGGGGCAGATCCCGTTCCGGCTGGAGTCCGGGCGGGCACGGGTCGCGTTCCCGCTGATGATCCGGGTCTGGCGGCACGTGCTGACGCGTCGTACGCCCATCGGCCGCAAGCTCACCGACGAGATCCGCCACCACGGCGGCCCGATGCTGAGGGTCAAGCGCGACGACCTCGTCCGGCGCGGTGTCGACCGCAGGCTCGACCGCGTCGACGGCGTGGTCGACGGCCGGCCGACGGTCGGCGGGCAGCCGGTCGATGTCCGCAACGTCGTCTGGGCCACGGGCTTCCAGCAGAAGTTCGACTGGATCCGGTTGCCGGTCTTCGGCGAGGACGGCTGGCCGTTGGAGTATCGCGGCGTCGTAGACGACGCCCCGGGGCTCTTCTTCGTCGGCCTCTGCTTCCAGTTCGGGTTCACCTCGATGCTGATGGAGGGGGCCGGCCGCGATGCGGCGTACGTCGTGGACCGGATCCTGGCCCGGTCGCGGAACCGGACCAGCGCCGCCGCCTGAGCCCTACGATCCGGGCATGGGCACTGTCGACGACCTCGTGCGGGCCCGCGAGACCTTCGAGCGCGGCGACTGGATCGCCGCGCTCGAGGCGTGGTCGGCGGCCGACCCGGGGTCGCTCGACGCCGACGACTCCCTGCACCTGGCGACGGTCGCCCAGCTGCTGGGTCGGCACGACGAGGCGGTCGGCGGGTTCCAGCGCGCCTTCCAGGGCTACCTCGACGAGGGGCGGACCACCGCCGCAGCGCGCGCCGCGTCGTGGCTGGCGATGCTGCACGCGACCACCGGTGCCCCCGAGCTGTCCGCCGGGTGGGGAGGCCGGGCCGAGCGACTGCTGGAGGGTGTCGAGGAGGACGTCGTCGAGCGTGGCTACGTCTCCCTGCGGCAGATGTTCATGGCCCTCCACGCCGGCGACCTCCCTCGTGCCCTCGAGCGGGCCGGCGACATGGTTGAGCGGGCGCGGCGCTTCGCCGACGCAGACCTGCTGGCGATCGGTCTCGCCGCGCAGGGCCGGGTGACTCTCTACTCGGGCGAGGTGCGCACCGGGCTCGCGCTCTTCGACGAGGCGATGGTCGGGGTGGCGGCCGGTGAGGTGTCGGCGATCTTCGCCGGCGAGGCCTACTGCGTGATGATCGAGGGCTGTCAGGAGGTCGGCGACCTGGGCCGCGCGGCCGCCTGGACCGAGGCGCTGCACCGGTGGTGCCAGGCGCAGCCGGGGCTGGTCGCGTTCACCGGGCAGTGCGCGGTCCACCGGGGCCAGATCATGGCGCTGCGTGGCGCGTTCCGCGAGGCCATCGAGGAGTACGCCCACGCCATCCCGCGCTACGTCTCCTCCCGCAACGAGGCCGCCTGCGGTCTGGCCCATGCCGAGCGAGGCGACGCCCACCGGGTGCTGGGGGAGCTCGATGCGGCCGAGGCCGCCTACGAGGCCGCCGCCGGCCACGGCTACGAGCCCCAGCCCGGGTTGGCGCTGCTGTGGGTCGCGCGCGGTCGGCAGTCCGCCGCGGTCGGCGCTGTACGCCGTCTGCTCGCCGAGGTCGGCGACCCGGTGTCCCGCTCGCGACTGCTGGTCGGCGCCATCGAGGTGCTCCGCTCCTGCGAGCAGCCCACGACCGACCTCGTCGAGGAGCTCGAGGCGATCGCCTCGTCCTTCGACTGCGCGTCCCTGGTGGCCGCGGCGGCCTTCGCGCGGGGGCGCGCGGCCCTCGACACGGGCGACGCCGCGGGGGCGCTGCCCTACCTGCGCAAGGCGTCCTCGCTCTGGACGTCGCTGGACGCGCCCTACGAGGTGGCCCGGGTGCGCGTCGAGATCGGCCGCGCCCTCGCCGCGCTGGGGGACGGGTCGTCGGCGGCGCTCGAGCTCACCGCGGCGCGGCGTACCTTCGAGGCGCTCGGCACCCGACCGGCGCTCGAGCAGGTCGACTCCCTCCTGGTGCCGGCGTCCCTGCCGGGCGGGCTCACGGCACGCGAGGTGGAGGTGCTCCGCCTGGTGGCCACGGGTCGCTCCAACACGCAGATCGCCGCGGAGCTGGTCCTCAGCGAGAAGACGGTCGCCCGTCACCTGTCCAACATCTTCGGCAAGCTGGACGTCGGGTCGCGCACCGCCGCTGCCGCCTACGCGTTCGAGCACGGGCTGGCGTAGGGGCAGGGAGCAGTCAGGCGACGAGCACCCAGTGGCCGGGCCACTGCTCGACGTAGGCGCCGCGGCGGGCGCGCAGCACAGGTGGCGCTGTCGACGTGTAGCGATGCCCCGTCGGTGTGGTGGTCTCGACGGTGTGGCCGGGTTCGTCGGGGCGTGGCCGGGCCCGCCAGCCGGGGGCCTGCTTGGCGTGGTTGCACTGCTGGCACAGCCCCTGGCCGTCGTCGACCTCGGTCGTGCCGGTCAGCGCATGTCCGGTGACGTGGTCGTGGTGGGCGATGGGAGCGTTGCACCAGGGCGTCCGGCAGAACTGGTCGCGGTCCTCGAGCAGGCCGCCCATCGACTCGGGGAAGAGCCGGCCGCGAGCGTCCTTGGCGACCAAATCGCCGTCGAAAGGCCGGGTGAAGAGTCGCTTCAGCCAGGTCCGCTGGCCCGCGGTGAGCGCCCGCCGGACCAGGTCGCGGGCGAGGCCGGCCGGGATCGGGCCGACGCCGTCGAGGTGCGCGGTGTCGTGGTGGCCGCCGAGCAGGGCCTCGGCGGACAGGGTCACGCCGAGGGCGACCGGGACGACGGGCTGGCCGTCGGGGGAGTGCTGGCGGATCCCCGTCGTACGGGCGACGAGGGTGTCGGCCATGACCTGCCCCCGGCCACGGGGGTCGCCGGTCGCGATGGTGCTGTCGGCGGCGGCCTTGAGCGCTGCGTAGGCCGCCACGGCCTGGGCCACGGGGAGCAGGACGGTCAGGTAGGCCATGGTGTCCGGCGCGGGCCGCAGCGTCACCCGGCGCTCGGACTCGGCGCGACGGCGGCGCGCGGCGACGGAGGCCGGGTCGAGCCGGCAGACGAGCTTGTGGAGCTCGGCGAGGACGACCCGGTCGGAGTAGCCCTCGAGCGCCTCGGGGTCGCCGGCAATGGCCCGGTCGACGGCGAGGCGGTCCTCGAGGCTGAGGCAGGCGGTCTCGCGGGCGATGATCATCGCGCGGAACTCGGTGATGTGCCCACCGTCGAACGCGGCCGCGGTGTGCGGCAGCTCGCCGGCGTCCAGGATCTTCGCCAGCGAGAGGTGCTGGCGGCCGCGGTGGGGCGACTCGCGGCGGGCCAGGGCGACCTGCTCGGCGATGCCACGGCCACGCTGATCGGCTGGGAGACCGCGGTCGGCCTGGGCCCGACGCTGGGACCGGTCGAAGGCCGCGGCGAGCCTCGCCTGCCGGGCCTCGAGCAGGCACTTGGCGCGCTCGGCGGCCCGGATCTCGTCGATGATCGCCTCGTCGGAGGACGGGAGGTCGGCATGCTCGAGCAGCGTGAGCGCGCTCCCGAAGGAGCTCGCGGATCGCAACTGTTCGAACATGTGTTCGAGTCTACGTCTGCGCGCCGATCTGGTCAAGAGCCGCGTCGCTGTCGTGCAGGGCTGGCCCCTGGTCGAGCCACCACGTCGCGCTGCGTGCCATCCACTCGGTCTCGCTCTTGGCGAGCTTCTTCAGCGTCGTGCCGCCGTTCATCCCGAGCGCGAACATCGTCGCGTGTCGCTCCACCGGCCTCGAGTGCTCGTCGAGGTGACCCAGCAGCGCGGTGGCCTCGGCGGGCTTGATCGGCTCGGGGTTGAGGCCGAGGTTGACCAGCGCCCGCGCGCGAATCGTCGGCCGGGTCTCGGCGAGCGACTGCAGCAGCACCCGCGAGCGCCCCATCCGGTGCCCGACCCGCATCAGCACGGTCAGCGCCCGCGCGGCCATCAGGTCGTTGCTGTGGGTGGCGAGGTCCTGGCAGTGCTTGGCGACGGCGGGGGCGTACGGCGTGGCCGCGAGCAGCAGTGCCGCGTGGTGCCGGCGCGGCTTGTGGGCATGGAGCAGCGACTCGCGGAGCAGGCGGCGCAGCATCGCGTCGTTCTCGTGGGGGCTGTGGGTCGGGGTGTCGCGCTGGACCGCCGCCGAGAGCCGCTGCACCACGGCCGCGGTCTGCTGCGTCGGCACCAGCTCGCCGCCCTTGCGGGAGCCGATCACGAGGTCGAAGGCGCGCCGGTTGCGCAGGCCGCCCTTCGCCCGCTCCCACGACTCGTCGGGGAGCTGGACGGCGAGGTCGAAGGAGTCGAGGCGGCCGTCGAGGGACTCGCCGCGGCGCAGACTGCCGACCACGTGGCTCTCGAGCTGGGGGAGGGCGTGGGCGCCGAAGTGCCCCCGCGACACCTTCACGGCCGCCACCGACGAGGCGGCGCTGCGGAGGTTCTTGTCCTCCGACGTCAGCATTCGCAGCACGAGGTCGCCGGCGACCTCGTCGGCGATCTCGGTGAGCAGGCTGAGCACGGGCGCGACGACCTGGGTGTCGGGGTTCATGACGAACCCGCCGATCGCGCGGGTCAGGTGGCGTTGCGCGTTGGGGTGCCGGATGAGGCCCGCGGCGGCCTCGTAGCGTCGTACGAAACCAACGCCCACCGACACCGCCAGCTCCTGCACCAGCCGGGAGGAAAGCGTTGCCCACTCCTGCTGGCGCAGGTAGACGCGGTCGTAGGCGCCCAGCTGGCCCACCAGTCGCAGCCAGTGCGCGCCAGTCGCCTTGCCCTCGTCGATGAGCTCGAGCAGCCGGTCCATGTCGCCGTCGGTGAGGTCGGCGCCGCGCAGCGCACCCTCGCGGGGCGCGGGCCCGTTGCCGAACGTACGCCGCAGCCCCGCCGCCACCGCCACCAGCGAGCCCTCGGTCAGTCCGAGCGCCTGCTCGTACGTCGCCGCCACCTGCCCCGACACCGGGTGCAGGCCGGACTCCCAGCGGGAGATGCGGGAGTTGTCGATCTTGATGCCCTGGTCGGCCAGGGCCTTGATGAAGCCGTCGCGGCGGGCGAGCTCGGGGTCGGGGTTGAGCAGGCGCGCGGACGTCAGCAGCCAGGCGATGCGCTGGTCGCAGCCGATCGTGGTCGAGCCCATCGGGCTCGGATCCTCCGGCAGCCGTTGCGGCCGGCCCCGCTTGCGCGCCTGTACTGGCGCAGCAGCGCTCGTGTCACTCACTCGTGGCCCCCGCCTGAGTCATGTTCGTATGCCGGACGTCCGGCCCCCCGGCCCTATTTATTGCAGAAACAAATGTGACCTGCAACAACAACGGTCATATCCGTAGTGCAGCAATAGCGTCCACTTTGCACTCGGGATCAGCGTCCGGGTGTCACAACGTGGGCCTCTCTCTCGGGCGGCCTGTCGGGCGGGGGACTCTCGGCCGATATTCACTCCGGAAGGAAACAGCATGATCAGCAGCGGCATGAAGCGGGGACTGGCGGCTACCGCCATCTCCGCGATGGCGGTGACGGGTCTTCCGTTGCTCGCTGGCACGGCCTCGGCCGTCTCCAACACGGCGCAGTACACCGCCGACCAGGTTGAGCTCCTCAGCCAGTGGACGGGTGTCGCGTCGACCAAGAACGACGGTCAGAACACCACGGTTCGCCTCGAGGCTGCCGGCGGCAGCAACGTCTCCGGCGTGACCTTCCAGTACAACACTGGCAACCCGAACACCTGGGTCGACATCCAGACCGTCACCCGCAACGACGACGGCGCGTTCTCCTACGAGTGGAACGCCACCAGCCTTGTCGGCGCCACGAACATCAGCCTGCGCGCCGTGTCGGTCAACGCCACGACGGCCGACCCCGACGCTAGCGACGTGCGCACCCCGGTCAACGTCACCGGCGGCGGCGCGGCGCAGGAGTCGGTCAACCTCAACGACGGTTCCTCGCTGGGTGTCTTCCAGGCTCCTTACACGGGCACCAACGGCGACTACGCGATCCTGTCCGGCACCACGTCGGCCACGAGCGGCAACGTCAACCTCGTTGACTTCTTCGGCCAGCCGAACACCCCGAACGCCCTCGGCACCGCACCGGTCACGCAGCCCACTGGCTCCACGACCGGCGTCTTCAAGGGCATCGCGAACATCGACGGCTACGACTTCACCGGTTCGCCGGACGAGATCACCTTCGGTGCCTCGCGCGACTCGGACGACACCGAGGCCTACACGCTGTACCAGCAGACCATCACCACGGTTGACGCTGCTCCGGCCTCCACGACCATCCCTGCGAGCCAGGCCAACGCGCCGGTCGTCGTGACGGTCAAGGACCAGAACGGCAACCCGATCGCCAACGCCGAGGTCCGCGACGGCAACAACGTCCCCACGGTGAAGTACACCGACGCGAACGGCCAGGCGACCTTCAACCAGGCCCCTGGCACGACGTACTACTTCGCGAACGCGACCGACTCCGACCCGTACGAGGCCAACCTCGGCGACAAGCGCTCCGGCGACGTCACGGTCACGCAGTACAACCCCGCCCAGAGCTCGCTCAAGGCGACCTCGCGTGACGGTGCGGCGTTTGACCTGGACGAGAACGACACCACGGGTGCCAACCCGGCCTACGTTGCCGGCAACGACATCACGGTTCAGGTCAACGACCAGAACGGCAACCCGATCAACGCCGACGGTCAGACCCTCTCGTACTACTGGGTGGCCACCCCCTTCGACGGCTCGGCCGCCAAGCGCTACCCGCTGGCCACCGCGACGCCGGACCACTTCTCGGCCAGCGAGACCGGCACCGGGCAGTACAAGGTCGCGTTCCCGCACGACGGCGTGTCGGGCACCTACGAGCTCTTCGCGGAGCTCGGCGAGGTTCCGATCAGCGGCGGCGGCAACATTCCGTCGAGCAAGATCCTGACGGTCAAGGCCGGCCAGTCCGCCATCAAGTACGCCGAGGCATCCCCGGAGACCGGCCCGGCCGGTGGCCAGGAGCCGGTTGCCGGCTCGCTTGCCCTCGAGGACGGCACCGGCCTCGGTGGCCGCTCGGTCAAGCTCGACCTGACCTACAACCCCGGCGCGAGCGCCAACGACGACGCGACGCCGGATGCCAAGTTCCTCAACGACGACGGCACCCTGGGCGGAGTCTCCAAGACGGTTACCACCGCCGCTGATGGTGGCTTCGCCGTGACGGTTAAGGACCCGGCCGAGACCCCGCAGCTTGCCGAGATCGGTGACAACATCGCCGCTCAGACGGTCGCTGGCACCACGGACTCCGACAACCCCGGGGCGTCCAACACCACCCACGGTGTCGACTTCTTGGTGAACGTCACCCCCGCCTCGATCGTCATCACCGCCAACCCGGCGAACGACGACCCGGCCACCGCCGGCGAGGTCGAGTCGTTCAAGGCCAAGGTCATGTCTGGCGACCAGGACCCGGTCACCCCCGGCGTCCAGGCCGTCCCGCTGACCAACGAGTCGGTCGTCGTGACGACGGACCACGGCTACTTCACCGACGGCGTCCCCGTCGTGACCGCCGGTGGCAAGCAGGGTGTCTACGACAACGACGGTCAGTCGAAGACGGTCACCACCGACTCCAACGGTGATGCCTCCTTCAAGCTGTCGATCGGCCGCGACTCCGCGTTCGACGACGACGGCAAGGTCACCAGCAACATCAAGGCGACTGACGGCGCGGTTTCGGACACGGAGATCCAGAACTGGACCTCCGAGAACCCGCTCAACGCCGGTGGTGTCGAGGTCGTGTTCTCGCCGAACGACATGCAGGACTCGGCGATCCTGCCGAAGGCCCCGCTCTCCGACACGGTCTACTTCGACGTCCTCGCGACCGACCAGTTCGGCAACGTCGTGGGCAACGAGCCGATCGACCTGAGCGACAACACTCCGTTCGCGGACCTGTCGACCACGGCGATCACGTCGGACTACGCGCTCGATGGTGACTTCTGGGCCACCTCGACCCGGGCTGTGGACCAGATCGTCAAGGCCTCGTGGACGCACACCGACAACGTGTACGACAACTCGACCCCGACGCCGGCCCCCACGACCAAGGTCAACACGGTCACGGGTACGAAGACGGTCAACTGGTACGCGGTGGACTACGCCAACTCGGTGTTCACCCTCACGCACACCGGTGACGACACCCAGGCTGTCGGCTCCACGGTGACGGAGACCTACACCGCCATCGACCAGAACGGTGAGCCGATCGCCGACCTGTTCGTGAAGTTCTTCCGCAACGGTCCGGACAACCAGCAGGACGGCGACGGCAACGCTGACGGGTACGTGGGTCAGGACGGCAAGATCCAGTACGTCTTCCAGGGCACCTCGGCCGGCACCGCCACCACCACGGCTGTGGGCTACGAGAACTTCACCTTCGGCAACACGGGTGACGTGGTCGAGGCCTCGAAGCGCAGTGACTCGGTTTCGTTCGCCGCCAAGCAGACGGCGATCCACCCGACCATCACGGCTCACCACGTCCCGGCCTCCGACACCATCGCGGGCTACGACAAGATGGTGGTCAGCGCTCCTGACGCCGGTGCGGACGCGACCGTTGCGCTCTACCGCGTGAAGAACGGTGTCGCGAAGAAGGTCAAGTCCAAGGTGCTCGGCACCGACGGCAAGGCGATCTTCAAGCGCGCCGACCTCAACGGTGACAAGAAGAACTACTACTACGCCACCGTTTCGGCCACCGCCACCACGAAGTCGGGCAAGACCGACATCGTCGGGGTCAAGTGACCTTGTAGGTCTCACGGGCGGGTCCCGGGACAGTCGGAGTGAATGTCCCGGGGCTTGCTCCCCAGGGGGCGCTGCTCCCGCAACCCCTAGCTACAACTGAAGCAACAAAGTCGGGACACACAGACGCGGTCCGGGCCATTCTCTGTTCGCCGCTGCGCGAGAATGGTCCGGACCGCCTGTCTCACCCTAGGGCAACAGAACGGTCCAACTGCGCAAGGGCACCACCTGTGAGGTGGTGCCTTTTCGGCGTTCTGGGTCTCGACAAGCTCGACCGACGAGCTACCTGTCGAACCAGGAGCGGCGCATGGAGTACACCCAACGTCGTCCAGGGTGCTCCGTCACCGACCACAGTCGGTCCGTCGAGGGCCAGTAGGCGACGTCCTCCGGGCCCATCGGGGCCGCCCAGCGGTGATGTCTGAAGGCTCCCGGAAGTCCCGAGTGGACCGACCCCCACGTCGAGCGGCCGTGCGACACCGTCAGGTAGTAGCGCCCGCGGGCCACCGTCGCGCCTTGGGTCTGGGCCAAGCCATGTGGGTCCACCATGAGCGGCCGGGACGCTCCATCCTCGCCGTCGACCAGCAGGTGCGACTGCGGATCGAGCCCGAATCGGGCCAGGCGCCGTGTCTGGTCACCCCGCGCGTACTCGCCGACGATCAGCTCGGGCGGCGTCACGCCGCGGTCGAGGGACATGAACGAGTAGCGCATCCGCTCTTCCTTTGGCGCCGAGTGTGCCTGGTAGGAGAAGCGGACTGGCAGGACATAGCGGTACCCGTGTGTCGACGGGTCGCCAGCGTGATCGTCGGCCACGCGGAGGATGTCGTCCAGCCGGCACGTCATGAAGCCCTGGGCGGTGGCTGCCACATGAAGATAGGGGCCGCACCAGACGATCCCGCCGGCATGGACTCGGAGTGGGACGAGCGACACCGATCCGTCGGCCGAGCGAACGGGCTGCACGAGGAGCACGTGGCGATAGCGGCGCGTGTCGAGGTCGATGAAGCTGATCCGCGACCCCTGCTTGTCCTTGGCGTACCAGCTGACAGCGACGACGCGACGACCGCGGATGTCCTCGGTTTCGGTCGCGTCTGCAGAGGTGGTGATGCCTTGCGGCCACCATTGAGGGTCACGGCGATCGTGCCTGTCCCACGTCATCGCCCACGAGACGGCCCGACCCGACGCCAGGGTTCGGTGGCCTTGGCCGTTGAGGTCTTCGAGGACCGCGTCCACGCCGACTGTGCCGCCCAGTAGGTCCGCAAGCTCATCGATCTCGGCTGCGTTCTCGTCGGTGCGGGTCAGGTGGATGCCGCCGACGTACGGCTGGTCGCGCGGTCCTGACATGGCCTCAACCTAACGGCCTTCGAGCGACGGACTTGGCCCGGACAGCGGTGTTATCTTGACCGCCGACGAAGGATCAATCGGGGAGATCCTTCCTGCTCTCGAGGAACTCCATGCACAGATCGATCGCCGGCGTGCTCGGCGCGGCCGTCGTACTCATCGCTTCCGCTTTTCCTTCTCCTGCATGGGCGGCGGCCCCGTCGAAGCGCGTCGACGGGAATCACTTCGCTGCTAGCGGCGTCACGATCGCCAATCAGGGGTGTGAAGATCCCGCGATCGAGCCGAATCCCGGACCGAAGTTGGTTTTGGCGAAGGGACCGGGCAGGGCGCCGGCCGGGAGTCGCACCGTCGGCTGGGACGTCGCGTTGAGTGGCTACGGAGTCGGACCGCAGGCCCGGGTGCAGAATCCGGCGGACGTGACGGTCTTCCGGATTCGGGTGTTCCCCGAGCAGACCAACGCCGCCGGCGTAGCCGTTGTGACCTATGTCGAGCCAGGTGACGCGGGGATCTGGCGAGGCACCGGCGGGGTCGAGACCATCCGTGGCGCCAGCTGGCATGTCGTGGGTGCCGGGACGAAGAGCTTCTCCTGGAGGCACTACACGGCCAACGGGGCCTTGGATCAGACGGCGGGCGACTCGAGCCTCAAGTACTTCGTCGACAACCACGGGAGTGGCGACTCGGCGTACCTCGGGTTCGCCTTCGGGTGCGATGGCAACGACTTCGCGGTCGATGCGCTCGAAGTCGGCACGCTCAAGTCGTCCACGACCTATGACTTCGAGGGCTTCGCGACGAGCACGAAGTTCGAAAACGACAAGAAGACCCCCAAGAAGATCACGATCATCGCCGGCAAGCGCCTGCCCCTGACGGCCGAGCTGCGCAAGCGCTTCGAGGGCACGGGGATGGCGGGTCAGCTCAAGATCCAGTCCCGCAAGCTGACGGAGAAGAAGTGGGGGACGGTCGCCAGGCCCAAGGTGGGCACGAACGGCAACTACGACTTCAAGGTGCGTCCGTTCGTCAGCAGCGCGCTGAAGCTGTCCTACGCCGGCACCACGGCGTACGAGGCCTCCAGTCGGCTTCTCACCATCCTGGTCCGGCCGTACGTGAGCGGCGGTTTCGCTGACGCCACGGTCACCAAGGGCCACTCCTTCACGCTGCGCGGCCGCATCCTGCCGGCGCGGCACGCGGCCATCACACTCCAGCGCTGGGCGGGCACGCACTGGGTGAGCATCAAGAAGGGCTCGACCGGCAACGACGGCCGCTACTCGATCGGTGCGGTCTCGACCAAGGTCGGCCGCAGCTACTGGCGGATCACGGTCGCGCCCGGCGGCGGCAACATCGCAGGCAAGTCGCCGTGGCAGAAGCTCAAGACGGTCGCCCCGCCCAAGACCGGAGGAGGCACGCCTCCGCCGCCGCCAAGCGACCCGCCGCCCCCGCCGGCGGACGACCCGCCGCCGCCCCCGCCGCCGACGCACTGAGACAAGGACAGGCGTGACGAGACTCGTGGTGGGTGCCGCGATCATCCGGGACGACCGGGTGCTCGCGGCACGCCGCGTCACGCCCCCGTCGGCGGCGGGGCGGTGGGAGTTCCCGGGCGGGAAGGTCGAGCCGTGGGAGTCCACGGAGGAGGCGATCGTCCGCGAGATCCAGGAGGAGCTGGGCTGCGCGATCACGGTCGACCACTGGCTCGAGGGGGAGGCGAAGATCGCCAACACCCACGTGCTGATCGTGGCCCGCGCGACGCTGGCCGACGGGGAGCCGACGCCGGCCGAGCACGACCTGATCCGCTGGCTCAGCCTCGACGAGCTCGACGACGTGCCGTGGCTCGACTCCGATCTGCCGTTCCTGCCGGAGCTGCGCGCCATACTTGCCTGATGCGCGGCATCTTCTTCGACGAGGACGACGCCCGGGCGGTCGTGGCGCGGCTGGTGCGGGACGGCTTCCAGGCCGACCTCGCCCGCGAGCGGCTGGCGGGCGAGGACGACGACGAGGACCACCCGTGGGCGGTCACGACGGACGCCCCGGAGCTGGTCCTCGACGTGCTGATCGACGAGTACGACGGGTGGCTCGACCACCCCGACCACGACCCGGCCACCCCGCCGGCGCCGCCGCTGGTCCTGCCGACCGCCCCCAAGCGGATCAAGCGGCCCTGAACGCGCCTACTAGGCTGGCGACCATGACCGCCGACCACCGCCTCCTGCTCGTGCACGCCCACCCCGACGACGAGTCGATCGGCCAGGGCGCGACGATGGCGAAGTACGTCGCCGAGGGCCGCGACGTGACGCTCGTGACCTGCACGGCGGGCGAGATGGGCGAGATCCTCGTGCCCGAGCTCGAGCACCTCGCCGCCGACAAGGAGGACGGGCTCGGCGAGCACCGTCGCGGCGAGCTCGAGGCGGCGATGAAGGAGCTCGGCGTCACCGACCACCGCTTCCTCGGCGGCTTCGGCACCTACCGCGACTCCGGCATGAAGTGGCACGAGGACGGCCACGCGGTCGCCGCCGACGACGTCCACGACAACGCCTTCTGGCACGCCGACCTCACCGAGGCCGCCGACCACCTCGTCACGGTGATCCGCGAGGTCCGCCCGCAGGTGCTGGTGACCTACGACCAGTTCGGCGGCTACGGCCACCCCGACCACATCCAGGCCCACCGCGTCGCGATGTACGCCGCGCAGCTCGCCGCGATCCCGTCCTACCGCAAGGACCTCGGCGAGCCCTGGGACATCGCCAAGATCTACTGGGGCGCCATGTCGGAGTCCCGGATGCGGGAGGGCCTGCGCGCCATCCGCGCCGCCGGCGACACCACGAGCTTCGAGGGCATGGACCCCGACGGCCCCATGCCGTTCTTCGTGATCCCCGACGAGGACCTCTCGGCCGCCGTCGACGCCCAGGAGTACGTCGACCGCAAGATGGCCGCCCTCGCCGCCCACGCCACCCAGATCGCCGTCGACGGGCCGTTCTTCGCCCTGTCCAACAACGTCGGCACGACCGCCTGGGGCATCGAGTTCTACCGGATCGCCAAGGGCACGCCGGGCCCGGTCGGCGAGGACGGCCTCGAGACGGACCTCTTCGCCGGGGTGTGATGGTCAAGCTCCCGGTCGCGGTCGGCCTCCTGGCCGTCGGCGCGGCCACCGGCCTGTGCGCGGTCGCCCTCCACGAGCTGTGGTGGGGCCTCGGCCTCGCCGTCGCGGCCACGCTGGCCGCCCTCGCGGCGCTGCCGCCCGGCTGGTGGCGGCGCCTCGCGTTCGCGATCGGCTTCTCGCTGATGGTGGCCTACCTGGTCCCGCAGCGGCCCGAGGGCGACTACGCGATCGGCACGGACACGCAGGGCTACGTCGTCATCGGGTTCGCCCTCGTCGTCCTGCTCGTCGGCCTCGCCACGACCCGCGGCCCCCGGCGCGTGCACCCGGTCGCGGACGACCCCGCTCCCTAGGATTGCGGCATGGACCAGGAGCGCGAGAGCGAGGGCGGCAAGGTCGTCCTGGTCATGCTGCTGGTCCTCGTCCTGCTGGTAGGCGGAGGGTACGCCGCGGCGTACTCCTTCGCCGGCAACAAGCTGCCCCAGGGCGCCCAGATCGCCGGCGTCCGGGTGGGCGGGCTGCGGCCCGTGGTCGCCGAGCAGGCGCTCCGCGACGGCCTCGCCGACCGAGTCGACGCCCCCATCACGGTCACGGTCGGGGGCCAGCCCGTCGAGCTCGTGCCGAGCCAGATCGGCCTCGGGGTCGACTACGCCGCCAGCGTCGCGGCGGCTGGCGGCGAGCGGAGCTGGCGCCCCTCCCACCTGTGGGACTACTACACCGCCGGCGGCGACCACGCGCCGCAGCTCGCCGTCGACACGGCGGCGCTGACGCAGGCGATGGCCAACCTGGCCGCGACGACCGGCCACCACCCGGTCGACGGCACGGTCTCCTTCAAGGACGGCAAGATCGTCACCACCTCCGCCCGTCCCGGGCTCGCGATCGACCCGCAGGAGGCAGCCGGGCAGGTCGAGGCCGCCTACCTCACCGAGCTGGCCGACCAGGGTGTGGAGGTGTCGCTCCAGCCGGTGCAGCCCGACATCGACAACGCCGACGTGCAGAAGGCGCTCGACACCTTCGCCAACCCGGCCCTCTCCAGCGCCGTCACCCTCGACTTCGGCGACGCCAGCATCCGGCTCCAGCCGCGCGACTACGCCGACGCGCTGGCCCTGGAGCCAAACGACGGCAAGCTCGAGCCGGCCGTCGACGAGGACAAGCTGATCAAGCTCGTCGACCGGGCCATCAGCGACCACGGCGCCCCCGTGCCCGCCACCGTCGCACTGGTCAACGGCAGGCCGCGGGTCATCCCCGACAAGCCCGGCGTCACCTTCCACCCCTCCGACGTCACCGACGCCTTCCTCACGCTGGTCACCCGGCCCGACGGCAAGCGCGAGATGAAGGTGAAGGCCACCGTCGCCCGCGCCGGCTTCACCACGAAGGACGCCCGCAAGCTCGGGATCAAGCAGCAGGTCTCGACGTTCACGACCTACTACCCCTACGCGGAGTACCGCAACGTCAACATCGGCCGCGCCGCCGAGCTCGTCGACGGCACCGTCCTCAAGCCGGGCCAGACGTTCTCCCTCAACAAGACCGTGGGGGAGCGGACCCGCGCCAACGGCTTCACCGAGGGCTTCATCATCAGCAACGGCATCTTCGCCGAGGACCTCGGCGGCGGCGTCTCGCAGATGGCCACGACGACGTTCAACGCGATGTTCTTCGCCGGCCTCAAGGACGTCGAGCACAAGCCGCACTCCTTCTACATCGACCGCTACCCGGTCGGCCGGGAGGCCACCGTCGCCTGGGGCTCGGTCGACCTGCGGTTCACCAACGACACGCCGTACGGCGTCCTCATCAGCGCCCACGTCACGCCCAGCACCCCCACCAGCCAGGGCGTCGTGACCGTCAGCATGTGGTCGACCAAGGTCTGGGACATCACCACGACCACCGGCGACCGCTACCACTTCGTGCCGCCCAGGACCCGCACGCTGCACACGAAGGACTGCTACCCCAACGTGGGCTACGACGGCTTCGACATCGACGTCGTCCGCTACTTCCGGAAGGTCGGCCAGTCCGCGCTCGACCACCAGGAGACCTTCCACACCCACTACATCCCGAGCGACACGGTCATCTGCAAGTAGCCCGTGACCCGGGACCCGCGTGGCTCGTTGGGCCCGCATGAGGACGTGGATCGCAGCTCTCGGACTGGCCATCCTGATCGTGATCGTGCTGCCCCTCATGAGCGTCGCCGACCCGGCCTACCCCACCAATCCCTTCGGCGACCCGACCGGCGCCAACGACTGGTCCTGCCGGCCGACCGTGCAGCGGCCCGAGCCGGTGATCATCGTGCACGGCACGTTCGGCGACCGGAAGAGCCTCCTCGACGACCTCTCGGCCGCCATGGTCGACCGGGGCTTCTGTGTCTTCTCCCTCGACTACGGCAACCGCGGCACCGGCCCGATCGCCGACTCCGCACGCCAGCTCAAGCGCTTCACGCAGAAGGTGCTCGACGCGACCGGGGCCAGCAAGGTCTCGATGGTCGGGCACTCCCAGGGCGGCATGATGCCGCGCTACTACATCAAGTTCCTCGGCGGTCACGCCGTCGTGGATGACCTGGTCGGGCTCTCCCCGTCCAACCACGGGACCTCGACGGTCCAGGACGGCTCGGGATCGGGTGGTGGTTCCGGCACGGGCGGTTTCTGCGTCGCCTGCGACCAGCAGTCAGCCGGATCGGCCTTCCTGCGCCGGCTCAACGCCGGTGACGAGACGCCCGGCCAGGTCAGCTACACCCAGATCACCACGCGCTACGACGAGGTCGTCGTGCCCTACACGTCGGCCTACCTCGCCGCGGGGCCGCGCACCACCAACATCACGCTGCAGGACGCCTGCCCGACCGACCTGGCCGAGCACGTCCGCATCCCGATGAGCACCGCCGCGATCTCCTGGACGCTCGACGCTCTCACCCACGACGGGCCGGCCGACCCGCGGTTCACGCCGGCGTGCGGCGTCTGACCTCCGAGCCGACCTTGGGGCCCACGGTCACCACGCGGCGTACGACGGCGCCGAAGAGGTAGCCGTCGTCGTTGAGCGGCGCCTCCAGCGGCTGCACGCGGCCGAGGCTGTCGGTCGCCCGGGTCATCAGGGTGGCGGGGCCGACGCCGGTCGGGGTCCACGGGTGCTCCCACTCGACCCAGCTCGACGGCTCGTTGGGGCCCGTCAGGTGCGCCTCGTCCCATGACTCGCCGCCGTCGGTGCTGACCTCGACCATCCGGATCGACGCCTCGCCCGACCAGGCCCGGCCGCGGAGCACGGTCAGGTGCCCCACGCTCGGCTCGCCGATCACGTCGACCACGCTCTTGGGCGGCATCCGGTCCAGCACGGCGTGGTCGCCGGACCAGTCGGCGCCGTGCATGCGGTACCACCGCGTGTTCCACGGCGAGTCCACCACCGAGGTCGTGACCCGCAGCTCACCGAGCCACTTGATGCTCGCGATGCCGACCCAGCCGGGCACGACCAGCCGGGCGGGGAAGCCGTGGTCGGGCGGCAGCGGCTCGCCGTTCATCTCCCAGGCGATGATCGTGTCGTCCAGCGCCTTGCCGATGGGCAGCGGGCGGCGTACGCGTCCGTGGTTGATGCCGTCCTCCAGGTAGGGAGCGTCCAGCCCGACCGGCATCACCTGCACCGCGTCGCCGCGCAGTCCCGCGTGCCGCAGCACGGTGCGCAGCGGGACGCCGGTCCAGCGGGCCACGCCGATGGCCCCGAGCTCCCACGGCGTGCCGGGTGTCGGCGTGCCCTGCTGGGTGTCGAAGAGGCTGCGCCCGTTGCCCGTGCACTCCACCGCGCGCTCGTAGGTGGTGCTGGTGAAGGCCTTGAGGTCCGCCAGGGAGTACGTCGTGTCGCCGACCACGCCGTCGCCGCTGACCAGCAGCCGCCACGCCTCCTCGTCGATCACCGGGGGGCGGGTGTGGTTGCGGACGAAGAACCGGTCGTTGGGGGTCACCCGGGGGACGTCGGCCTCCCAGCGGCTCTCGGCGTCGCCGAACGTGTCCTCGCCGTGGTGGACGAACCAGTTCCCGCCGTCCACGGGACGGTCCAATCGGTCGCGCAACATGCCGTAACAATACTAAGCAAGTGTTGATAAGCGAATTGACGCGCCGTGTCCTTCTCGTGACCTGTTCGCCGGACAGGGCGCGACCTGCGCTGGGAGACTGCCGGCCTCGGAAGGAGCCCGCGCCCCCCCGCGCGGGACAGCACCATGAACAAGCTCGCCGCCCTGCTCGCCGTCGTCCTGATGACCGGCGCCCTCGCCGCCGGGACCGCACCGTCCGGCGCCACCGCCCACCGCCCGGCACCCCGCTGGGAGGTGTGGCAGGTGCCGGAGAAGCCCGCCCGGGACAACCCGCACAACCCGCTGGCCAACCGGCTCTGGGGCGTCTACGACGGGCCCCAGGACCAGGTGTGGGCGCCGTACCTCTCCGCGACCGGCACCACGAAGCACCTGATCGGCAAGATCGCGCTCCGGCCGCGGACCAAGTGGTACGGCTCGTTCGTGCCGGACGCCCTCATCGAGGACACCGTCCGCAGCTACATCGCGGCCTCGCAGGACGGCGACCCGAGCAAGCTCGTGCAGCTGGCGGTCTTCCGGATGGCGCCGTGGGAGCACGAAGCGTGCAACCGGCCGCCGTCCCAGGGTGAGCGCGCGAGCTACCGCGCCTGGATCAAGGGCCTCGCCCGCGGCATCGCCGACACCCCGACGCTGGTCGTGATGCAGCCCGACGGGCCGTTCCTGTGGTGCGCGCCCAACAAGACGGTGACCGCCAAGCTCCTGACCTTCGCCACGAAGACCCTCTCGGCCCTCAGGCGCACCAGCGTCTACATCGACGCCGGCGCGGCCGACTGGTGCGAGAACGGGAAGGGCCATGACCCCGAGCGCTGCGCCGCGCTCCTCAAGCGCACCGGCATCCGGCACGCCCGCGGCTTCGCACTCGACTCCACCCACTACAACAGTGCGAGCAGCAACATCCGCCACGGCGCCGCCATCGTGCGCATCCTCAAGCGCGACGGCTTCGGCGCCAAGCACTTCATCGTCGACACCGCCCAGAACGGCCGCCCCATGACGTGGGGCGAGGTCATCCCGTCCACGCCCGGCGGCCTCAAGAACGACGCCCGCACCTGCTCGACGCAGAAGATGCGCCAGTGCGTCACCCTCGGCATCCCGCCGACCGCCCAGCCCGGTGCCGCCCGCTACGGGATGCCCCGGGACGTGCGGCACCTCGCCGACGCCCTGGTCGACGGCTTCGTCTGGTTCGGCCGGCCGTGGCTGCACAACCAGGCCGACCCGTTCGTCGCCCAGCGCGCCCTCGACATGGGGCGCACGACGCCGTGGCCCGGCCCGCGGACGAGAACGCCCGCGGGCTGAGCCACCCCCTTACGGCGCGAGCCGGTGCAGGTCGCGCGGGAAGAGCGTCACCTCGCGCACATTGGCGCTGCCGGTCAGGCGCGACGTCCACCGCTCGAGGCCGATCGCGAATCCGCCGTGCGGCGGGATGCCGCGCCGGAAGGCGTCGACGTACGACGCGTAGGGCTCGAGCGGATAGCCCCGCTCGGCCAACGTCGCCACGTAGTCGTCGTACCGGTGCAACCGCTGCGCCCCGCTGACCAGCTCGGTGCCGCGGAAGATCAGGTCGAAGGACCTCGACCAGTGCGGGTCCTCGGGGTCCGGGTGGCTGTAGAACGCGCGGTTGGCCGTCGGGTAGCCCTCGACGACCACGAAGTCACTGCCGTGCTCCTCCTTGGCCCACGCCCCGAGCGCGCGCTCGTGCGCCGGCGCCAGGTCGGGCTCGTCGGCGGGCGCGCCGGCGATCTCCAGGGCCTCGCGGAAGTGCAGCACCGGGAACTCCTCCGGCACGACGGGCACGTCGATCGCGAGCCGCTCGACCGCAGACGCAGCCCGCTCGTGGATCGCCGCGACCATCCCCGCGACGACGTCGCGCAGGCAGGCCACGACCTCCCGGTGGTCCTCGATGAAGCCGAGCTCCACGTCGAGGGAGGTGTACTGCGCGAGGTGCCGCACCGTGTCGTGCGGCTCCGCCCGGAAGACCGGGCCGACCTCGTAGACCCGCTCGAAGACGCCGACCAGCACCTGCTTGTAGAACTGCGGCGACTGCGCGAGGTAGGCCTTGCGCCCGAAGTAGTCGACCTCGAAGACGTTGGCGCCCGATTCGGTGGCCGACTCTACGAGCTTGGGGGAGTGCACCTCGGTGAAGCCGGTGGCGTCGAGCGTCGAGCGGAAGCCCTGCAGGCTGGCCGCGGCCAGCTCCCACTTGGCCCGCTGGGCGGGGTGCCGCCACGTCGTGGCCGCCTGGTCGAGCAGGGTCGGCAGCCCCGCGGTCAGGGTCGGTCGCCACAGCTCGACGGGCGGCGTGTCGGCCGGGTCGCCGAGCGCCTCGATCACGGGGGAGGTGACCTCGATCCCGCCCGGCGCCTGCGGGTTGGCGGTCGCCAGCCCGGTCACGGTCACCGCCGTCTCCTCGGGCGGGACGGCCAGGTCGACGTCCTTCACCACGACCTGCGCGAGGCCCGTGCGGTCCCGCACGACGAGGAAGGTCAGGGCCGCGAGCTCGCGGCGTCGGTGCACCCAGCCCTGCAACCGGACGGTCTGTCCGGGCGTGGCCGAGGAAAGGTCTGCACACAGGGTGCGAGGGGTCGTCATTGAGAATCACCTCCAGATAGGCACGAAAGCCCTGGAGGTGTGGGCGGGGGCAAAGTCGCGGTGCCACCACACCTTCGCCGACTGACCGTCGGCCTCTCGTCGGTGACGCCGGACGCACGGACCCCCGCGTCGCGAGGGTTGTCAGGCCTCACGGAGGACGGGCACAGCCTACTGTGTCGCGCGTGCTCGTTCACTTCCGTTTGACCACGCCGTCCGACCTGTCCGGCGAGGTCCTCGACCTCCTCAGGGAGGGGAGCTGGACCACCAACGTCACCGTCCAGCGTGGTGCCTGCCTCGATCCCGAGGGCGACCTGATCGAGTGCGACGTGGCCCGAGAGAAGGCCGGAGTGCTCCTGCACTGCCTCAACGAGGCGGGCGTCGACCGCCGGGGCGGCATCGTGGTGAGCACCCCCACCGGCACGCCCTTCGACCGTGCCGAGGAGATCGAGGCGCTCGCCCCGGGACACCCCGACGACGCGGTCATCTGGGAGGCCGTCGAGGCCAAGGCTGCGGGCGGTGCCCAGCCGACCGTGTCCTTCCACATCTTCCTGGTGCTCGCGGTGGCCCTGGCGGCCGTCGCCGTGATCACCGACTCCGCGATCCTGGTCGTCGGGGCGATGGTCGTCGGCCCGGAGTTCAGCGCGATCGCGGCGGCCAGCGCCGGCGTGGTGCTGGGCAGCTGGTCGATCGTCCACCGCAGCCTGCGGCTCCTGCTCTTCAGCTTCGTCTTCGCGATCCTCGTGGTCGCGGTGCTCGCGGTCGGTGCCCATCTCTCTGGGGCCGTCACGCCCGACATGATCACCCGGGCCCGCCCCAACACCGGCTTCATCTGGAAGCCGGACATCTGGTCCTTCGTGGTGGCGCTGATCGCCGGCGCGGCGGGCGTGCTCGCCCTGGCGATCGACCGCACCAACGTCATGGTCGGCGTCTTCATCAGCGTCACGACGGTGCCCGCTGCCGGCAACCTCGCGCTCGGCATCGCCCTGTGGCAGCGTCAGGAGGTCGTCGGCTCGCTCGAGCAGCTGGGCGCGAACGTGGCCGGCATGCTCGTCTCGGGCGTCCTCGTGCTCGCGGTCATGAAGGTCGCCTGGCCGGCCATCACGGCCGGCTCCGAGCGGCTGCCCGGATGGAGCGGTCGCCGGCGTACCTAGGCGGTGGGTGGCGCCAGGTAGCGGTAGGCGTGGTGGGTCACGAACCCCATCCCGGCATAGAGCGACAGCGCGGGCGCGTTGTCGCCCAGCACCTGGAGGTACGCCGTCCGCGCACCCCGCTCCGCGCCCCACTCCAGCAGCGCCGCCATCACCTGCAGGCCCAGCCCCCGCCGGCGCGCGGACTCGGCCACCTCGATGCTGCGGAAGCCGACCCAGTCGTCGGCGTACGCCGCCACGCCGGAGGCGAGGTCGCCGATGCGCGCCACCACGAGGTCGCCGTCCTCCTCGAGGATGGCCTCCCACTCCGGAAGCCCACGCCGCGCGCTCGCCACCGACGCGAGCTGGAAGAGCGTGTCGTCGTCGTTGCTCTCCGCGCCCCACCCGAGGTCGCGGAAGAACGCGTGCTCCGGCGACCCGGTGATGACGGCCGCGATCGGTCGCCCGGTGCGGCCGGCGTACCACTGCACGACGGCGTCGAGGTCGTCCTCGACGCCGGAGGGCCCGAACGCAAGCACCGAGTTGGCGCGCCGCGCCGTGGAGGTGGGCGAGTGTCGCAGCAGCCAGGCGCCGTGGTGCTCGGTCTCCAGGTCCGGCCAGAGCGCGAGCGCCCGCGTCTGGGCCTCGAGGGGGCTGACCCGCAGTCGCGGCGAGGGCCGCGGGGGCACGGGCTTGCCGGAGACGATGTCGGCGAGCCGGATGGTCACGGGGTCGCCCTGCTCGGGAGCCACGACGCAGGAGCCGTCGCCCCAGGCCAGGCAGGTGCCGAGGAGGTCCGTCATCGCGGGGCCGCCCGAGGGGCCCGTCTCGCCGGGCAGGATGCGACGTACGACGACGCGCTGGCCGACCACGTGGGGGCCCAGACCGTGGGCTTCCGGGGGGACAGGCACGACGGGATACTAGGCTGTGCCCGACCGCTCCAGAGTGGTCTGTCCGTTGTGCAACGTGCTCCCTCAGGAGGAACTGGTGACCTACGTCATCGCCCAGCCGTGCGTCGACCTGAAGGATCGTGCGTGCGTCGACGAGTGCCCTGTCGACTGCATCTACGAGGGCAAGCGGATGCTCTACATCCACCCCGACGAGTGCGTCGACTGCGGTGCGTGCGAGCCGGTCTGCCCGGTCGAGGCGATCTTCTACGAGGACGACACCCCGGAGCAGTGGAAGGACTTCTACACCGCCAACGTCGGGTTCTTCGAGGACCTCGGCTCGCCCGGCGGTGCCGCCAAGATGGGTGAGATCGACAAGGACCACCCCATCGTCGAGGCACTCCCGCCGCAGCCGCACGACGAGTGAGGCCACTCGTCTCCTCGCGGCTCCCGGACTTCCCCTGGGACCACCTGACGTCGTACGCCGCCACGGCGCGCGCGCACCCCGACGGGATCGTCGACCTCTCGGTCGGCACTCCCGTCGACCCGACCCCTGCCGTCGTGCAGGACGCGCTGCGCGCGGCCGCGGACTCGCCGGGCTACCCGACGACGATCGGCCGCGTCGAGACCCGCCAGGCCTGCCTGGACTGGCTCGAGCGCAGCCACGGCGTCACCGGCCTGGGCCTGGACGCCGTGCTGCCGGTGATCGGCTCCAAGGAGCTGATCGGCTCGATGGCCGCCCACCTCGGCATCGGGGCCGGCGACCTGATCGCCTACCCGGCGCTGGCCTACCCGACCTACGAGGTCGGCGCCGCGCTGTGCGGCGCCCGCGCGGTGGCCACCGACTCGCTGACCTCGCTCGGCCCCGAGACGCCGGCGCTGCTGTGGCTCAACAGCCCCTCCAACCCGACCGGCCGGGTGCTGCCGGTCGAGCACCTCAAGAAGGTCGTGGACTGGTGCCGTGAGCGCGGCACGATCCTCGTCTCCGACGAGTGCTACCTCGAGTGCGCCTGGGAGGCCTCGCCCGTCTCGGTGCTGCACCCGTCGGTCAGTGGGGGCTCCACCGAGGGCATCCTCTCGGTCCACTCGCTCTCCAAGCGGTCCAACCTCGCGGGCTACCGCTGTGCCTTCGTGGCGGGCGACCCCGCCCTGGTCGGCGAGCTGCTGGCCGTCCGCAAGAACCTCGGCCTGCAGATGCCGTCACCGCAGCAGGCCGCGATGATCGCGGCCCTCGACGACGACGCCCACGTGGCCGACCAGCACGCCCGGTACGCCGCGCGCCGGGCCCGGTTGCGCGAGGCCCTCGAGCGCGCGGGCTTCCGCATCGACCACTCCGAGGCCTCGCTCTACCTCTGGAGTCGGCGCCCGATCGAGGGGGGCGACGAGGACTGCTGGGACACCGTGGCCTGGCTGGCCGAGCGCGGCATCCTCGCGGCGCCGGGGTCGTTCTACGGCGTCGCCGGCAAGCGCCACGTCCGGATCGCCTTCACCGCCACCGACGAGCGCATCGACGCCGCCGTCGCCCGGCTCGCAGGCTGATCCGGCCGGTTTCGCTGTCCGGGTTCGGCGGACATGGCACGCGAGCGGGCCAGGACCGGGCAAGATATGCATCAGCAGCAACCCGGGGGTCAAGCCAGCAAGGAACGTCGGTCGTGGGTGGGGGTCCGCGTCGCGACGTACGTGACCGACGAGGGAACCGCATGACCGACAGTGACAACGCAGCCGACGCGGGGACGACCGCCCCGCAGCCGGACGCCGCTGTCCACAAGACGGACGCGGTCCAGACCGGTCGGGCGCTGCGGGTGCTCGTCGCCGACGACGTCGACATCGTGCGCGAGCTGCTCCGCCGGATGCTCGAAAAGCTGGGCCACGTCGTCGACGAGGTGACCGACGGGCAGCAGGCTGTGGAGGCGGTTTCCGCGGGGAACTACGACCTGTTGCTCCTCGACCTGTCCATGCCGCGGATGTCCGGCATCGACGTCGCCCGCTGGCTCAATGCCCACCCCGAACACGCCCGGGACATGAACGTCGTGATTGTCAGCGCGTCGGCTCGCGACGAACGCCCCATTCTCAACGAGCTGGGCATTAGTCTCTTCCTGCCCAAGCCGATCCGTCGTCAAGAACTGGCTGACCTCCTCGATGGCCTTCCGAATTGACCATGGGAGGCAGGTCTGTGAGACGCGACGCGGGACGGCCCACCCCCATCCGGGTACTCGGGGCACGGATCCACCCCCAGGAAAGGAGCCTCGGTGATCTCGAAGATCAAGCAGCGCCGCGCGACCTCGCGCGCCCTGCGCGCTCTGCGCGGCGTGTACCCGTGGGTCCCGACGCACTGATGTCGTTGGCAACACCTGAAGACGGCACCGGGGATCCCGACGGGATCCTCGGTGCCGTTGCTTCTGCGGTCGGGTCGCCGACCCCGGTCTGGCTCAACCCACGCGGTCCGGTGCTCGTCCCGACGCTGGCCGACGCCCGCGCCGTCCTCAAGGACGTACGCCGCTTCCCGATCCCGTTCGACGCGAGCCGCCGTCCGCTCGCTGACCTCGGAGCCGCTCAGTCCGATGGGCGCCCCGACAAGCCGACCACGTCACTGGCGCCGGACGCTGTCGCCGCCGGGCGGGCCGTCTTCGTCGCCGAGCTCGCCTCCGCCTGGCCTCCGGCACCCGCCGACCTCGGCGAGATCACCGTCCACACCCTCGACCTGCTCCGGCTGCCCGTGAGCAGGTCGACCACCGCTGCCCTGGTGCCGGCCGCCGATCACGCAACCAGGGACCGGATCGCGGAGCTGACTCTGGCCTGGGTCGACGCGCTGGCCCCCGTGATCAGCGCGGCGCGACCGCCCCGTCGCTGGTCCGCCGAGCGCCGTCGTGAGCAGCGGGCGCTCCGCGACCTGCGTGCCGCCCTCGCCGAGGTCGGTGTCTCGGCGTCGAGCGCGATGGCGACCGCCCTGGCGGCCGGCGTCCAGGTGCCGATCGCGGCCGGAGCCTGGGTGCTCCAGCAGCTCGCAGCCCATCCGGACGTGGCCGACGAGGCCGTCACCGATCAACGGCTGCGTCTCGCGATCGTCTGGGAGACGCTGCGTCTCTACCCGCCCACGTGGCTGCTCCCGCGGATCGCCCTCAGTGAGTCCGTGATCGGCGGAGTGACCTTGCCGGCGTACACGCCGCTCGTGGTGAGCCCCCGTGCGCTCGGCCAGCTCGACGAGGTGGCGCCCGGCCCCGAGTCGGGCTTCAAGCCGCTGACGGACTTCGACCCGACCCGCTGGTGCGACGACACGGCGCGGCCGGGTGCCTGGCTGCCGTTCGGCGCCGGCCCCCATGCGTGCCCCGGGCGCAACCTGGCCCTGGCGCAGCTCGTCCACCTCGTCGAGCGCGGGGTGGGGCAGCACCTGCGGTCGCCCGGCCCGGTGCGCATCGACGCCAGCCGTGGCCTGCGGCCCTCGCCGGCGAGGGTGGTCCTCGGTGGCTGACGACGTGCTCGGACCCGAGCGGGCCCTCGTGTTTGCGACGCCCGCCCCGATCCCGCCCGAGGTGCAGGCGGCGGTGACCAGGATCCTCACCGGTGGGCTCAGCCTGACCGAGGCCTTCACCGTCACGGTGGACGCCCTCGCATCGGTCAACCCGACCGCGTCACGCCTGTCCGTGGTGTCGACCACGCTGCGGCCCGACCAGGAGCAGGGTTGGATCCGACTCGGGGACCGCGCCTGGCTGATGGAGCGCGTCGCCGAGGGCGTGATCCCCACGGCCCATGTGGGCGCCGACGCCGGTGCGGGCCGCGCCCTGTCGCTGCCGTGGTTCTCCCAGCAGGTCCGCGAGCACGGGGTCGTGGGCATCACCGACACAGGCCTGCTCGACGGGGAGGCGGAGGGCGATCGCACCGAGATCGAGGCCGGCGGTTCCTACGCCGCCGTCGGCAGCAGCATGCTCTGCGACGGCACGAGCTACGGCAGCATCGGTGTGGCGCGGGCCGAGCCCGGCCCGTGGCCGGCGGAGACCCTGGCTGCGGTGCAGGTGCTCACGGCCGCTCTGGCCTCACGCATGGCCGCGGAGCGCGCGCGTGTGTCCCTGGCCGATGCCATTGCCCGAGGTGACCAGGCCAGGGAGAGCCAGCAGCACTTCTTCTCGGCGCTCGGCCACGAGCTGCGCACCCCGATCAGCGCCATCATCGGCACGGCCGAGCTCCTGGCCGACGAGGCTGCGGACCTGGTCGAGCAGTCGGACCAGGAGGGGCCAGACCGGGACACGGTCGCGGGATTCGCCACCGGCGTCGTGAAGGACTCGGGGGTGGTGCTCAGCGCTGCTGAGCAGCTGCTCGCGGTCATCGACTCCCTCCTGGAGACGGGGCAGGAACTGGGTGGCGGGACCCCCCGCCAGGCGGTCAGCGTCGCGGAGGCCGTGAGTGACGTCGTGCACTGGCTGCGGGCGCCCGCACTCACCGCCGGAGTGACGGTCTCGTTCCCCCCGGACATCACCGAGTGCGTCCTGACCACGCCGTCCGGCCTGCGTCAGGTGCTTGCGAACCTGGTCGGCAACGCGATCGCCTACAACCGCCCCGGGGGGCGGGTCAGTGTGGTGACGTCCACCTCGTCCGACGACCAGGGAATTGCGCACGTGCGGATCACCGTGCACGACACGGGCCCCGGCCTGAGCCCGGAGCAGCAGGCCGACGTGTTCAAGCCCTTCGTGCGCTTCGCCGACCCCGAGGTGCGGGGCACGGGCCTGGGCCTCGCCCTCTCGCGCTCCATCGTCGAGCGCGACGGGGGGCTCATGGGGGTGGAGTCCATCCCGGGCGAGGGTGCCGCCTTCTGGGTCGACCTCCCCGCCGTGGTCAGCCCCGAGCGCTGAGGTCTGGGCGCCTGCAATACCAGTCCCGCGGCACCACCGGATCCTTTGTCCCGGAAAGTCGGCTTTGCGGGACAAAGTGATTCGGGGCTCAGCCCTCGCCTAGATTTTCCCCAGGCCGGACAACATGGCCGCCCTGGTGTGGGGCCGGGGTTTGGTGGGGTGGCCGCATGCACGGGGGTCAAGCGGCCACTCCACCTCCCACACTCAAGCTCAGATCAGGATTCGACCACTGCGGTCGGACCACCAGACGGCCGAGTCGCGGAGTTCTCGTGACAGTCCGGCGCGTTCCCGCAGCGCACGCAGCCGCGGGTCATTGGCCTGGCCCAGGGCGGTCACCGTGTGGCGTCGGGCCTCCTCGTCCCCGGCCAGTCCGCGCTCGACGGCGGCGTCCGGCAGCACGCCGCCACCCGACCCGATCAGTCGCACCCCGGTGACGAAGTCCGCGTCGTCCTCGGACTCCAGGAGCCCGGCTCCCTCCGGGAGTGGGCGGCCCTGATGCATGCTCACCAGCGCGCGTCGCATGGCGGTGCGGGCGTCCTCGTCGCGGGCACGGGGGAGCTCCTCGAGCAGGACCTCCGCGAACGCATCCCGGAACGCCGAGGCGCGCAGGAGCATCAGGGCATGGGCCATCCGCACGCCGCGGATCTCGAAGAGGCTCTCGAAGACGAGTCGGTCGAGGAGCGGCTCCTCGGGGTGCCCGAGGCGAGCGCACACGGCTCGCCCGAGTTCCCGTGCCCGCTCGTAGTGACGGTTCCGGCGGCTCCGCGACCAGTCCGGCGGTGGTGCCGGGAGGGCGGCGTCGACGTCGCAGGACCGCCGTACCTCCCGCTGCAGCTCGGGCGGCAGAGCGGTCGCGAGCTGCGCGAGGGCGGAGCGACGTCCGGGGTCCGGGTCGGACCAGGCCTCGACCAGTGCCGGGACGAGGGTCGCCCACTCGCGAGCGTCGAGGTCGCCACTGAGCAGCATGCTCTGGAGGGCGTACGTCGCGCTTCGGGAGAGCTCCACTCGCTCGTGGCGCAGGAGGTCGTTGAGCCAGTGCAGCAGCGAGCGAGTGGGGCGGTCCGAGAGGGGGCCGAACAGACGGTCGACGGCAGGGTGGCCGGGGACGAGGATCTCGTCCCGGGTCACCTCCTCGAGCAGGTCACCGTAGGGGCCGATGCGCAGCGAGGACAGCGCCTCGTGGCGCGTGATCATGGCCGTGCCGACGGCGAGTCCCAGCTCGGCGTTGATGCGGAGGAGGTGTGGCTCCATGAGGCGGACCGGCAGCCCGAAACCGCTGGTGTAGGAGTGTGCGCGCGCGAAGCGCATCCACGCGCCGCCCGTAGGTGCCGGCACGTCGACCGCGTCGCATGCCGCGCTGAACCGGTCGAGGCTCGGCCTCCCGGGTTCGCCCTGCTCCCGGGACTCGGGTGGTGCGTAGCGGAAGGTCCGGCAGAGGAGACCGATGGTGCCCCGCAGCAGCCCGTCGGGCAGGCCCAGGACGTCGGCGTAGCCGTCCAGGGCCGCGGGCGAGCGATGACCCTCGGTCTCGATCCGGCTCAGGGTGGACGACGACAGGCGCACGCCGCGCGCGGTCAGCTCCACGGACATCTCGCGCAGGGACAGCCCGGCCACCATGCGGTGGGTCCGCAGCAGCCAACCGATGCGGACCGGGATGTCGATGCGGGAGCCGGCCAGAGGAGTCCTGTCGTCGGCGGCGGGGGAGACCTTGGGCACGCGCCCATCCTCGGCCATCCGTGCCCGCAGGGACCGGTGATTCGCGCCCTTTGTCCCGCAAAGTCGAGATCATGCAACAAAGGCCGATGCGCCTCGGCCGGCCGTCACCATGGCAGTGTTCGCCGGATCGTGGTCAGCGCGGCCGCACCCACGGGGGTGTGCGGTCGGTACATCGGGGGCTCGCGATCGGGAGGACTTGGTCCGACCTGTCAGGGGACTGGTCGGGCCATCAGGAAGGCCCGACGCCCCCCGTCGGGCCTTCCGCACGTCACCGGTGGACGGTCACCCGCAGCCGCGCCGACCCTGCGCCCGACGCCGTCGTCCAGCCGTCCTTCGACGACGAGCCCGACGACCAGACGTGGCCGTCGTAGGCGACGTCGGAGATCGAGAGCCGGTCGGCCATCGCGACGAGGTACTGCGCCATCGCCCAGCCGTGGCCGACCTGGTCGATGGTGACCTCGAAGGCCCGGCCGCCGTCGCCGACGGGAGTGGCGGTCTGGTCGCCGAACGCCGCCTCGATGTCGCGGCGCACGGTCTCGGCGCGGTGGGTCAGCCCGTTGCTGCCGATCTTCTTCGAGGCGCTGCCCGGCTCGTCGACGGTGCAGCTGAAGACGTGCGCGGACTCGCCGGTGAGCGCCGAGGCGAGGACTCGGGCGTCGGCCTCGTGGTCGGCGTACGCCTCGGGGTAGCCGGAGTGCTGCACCTCCTGGGCGGCCTCGGTGATGCGCATCGTCTCGTAGCCGTCGACCTTCTCGAGGGCGTCGTAGAAGGCGTTGATCGAGTAGTAGGGGTTGAGGATCTGCTCCCGCGTCCCCCAGCCCTGGCTCGGCCGCTGCTGGAAGAGGCCGACCGAGTCGCGGTCCCCGGACTCGAGGTTGTAGAGCTTGGACTCCTGGAAGCCGGTCGCCAGCGCGATCGAGGCCGCCCGGGCGGGCATGCCCCGCTGGACCGAGATCGCCGAGATCAGCGCGGCGTTCTCGGCCTGCTCGGTCGCCAGCGTGACCTCGTGGCCGGCCACGCTGGCGCGGCACTCGTCGGGGCTCAGCAGGTCGGGGACGTGGTGCAGCACGCCGTACCCCGTGGCCACGGCGATGCCCGCGACGCCGACGACGGCCAGGGCGACGAAGGTCCGGATCCTCATGAGCGGTCTCTCACGGCCGCTCGCCGCCTAGTTGGCGTGGAGGGCGGCGTTGAGCTCGATGCCGTCGCCCTTCCACGGCACGGCTTCGATGGTGCCCGTGACGGAGTTGCGGCGGAACAGCACGTTGTTGGCTCCCGAGAGCCCCGCGGCCTTGATGACCTTGGGCTTGGAGTCCATGTCGGTGATGGTGACCTTGGTGCCGGCGGTGACGTAGCAACCGGCCTCGACGACGCAGTCGTTGCCGAGCGAGATGCCGATGCCGGCGTTGGCGCCGAGCAGGCAGCGCTCGCCCACGGAGATGACCTCCTTGCCGCCGCCCGAGAGGGTGCCCATGATCGACGACCCGCCGCCGACGTCGGAGCCGTCGCCGACCACGACGCCCGCCGAGATGCGGCCCTCGACCATGGAGGCGCCGAGCGTGCCGGCGTTGAAGTTCACGAAGCCCTCGTGCATGACGGTCGTGCCGGAGGCGAGGTGGGCGCCGAGGCGGACGCGGTCGGCGTCGGCGATGCGGACGCCGCTGGGCACGACGTAGTCGACCATCCGCGGGAACTTGTCGACGCCGAAGACGGTGACGTGCTGGCCGGCGGCGCGGAGCCGGGCACGGGTGAGCTCGAAGCCCTCGACCGCGCACGGGCCGGCGGAGGTCCACACGACGTTGGCGAGGAACCCGAAGATCCCCTCGAGCGACTGGCCGTGGGGGGCGACGAGACGGGTCGAGAGCAGGTGCAGGCGGAGCCAGACGTCCTCGGTCGAGGTCGGCGCCTCGTCGAGGTCGGCGATCTCGACGAGCCGGACCTCCCGGGTGGTGCCGCGCGCCTCGTCGCTGCCCTCCAGCGCGGTGAGCTCGGCGGGTGCGGCCGCGTCGGCCGGCGCCGAGCCCAGGGCAGGGGAGGGGAACCAGACGTCGAGGACGGATCCGGTGCTGTCGAGGGTGGCGAGGCCGTGGCCCCAGGCTGCGTTCGTCACGCCCCCAGCCTAGGGAATGGGCCGGGTCACAGCCTCACTGGCCGCTCACTGGCCGGTGCGGCCGTCGAGGCACTCGCGGAGCAGGTCGGCGTGGCCGAGGTGGCGGGCGTACTCCTCGATCATGTGCACGATGATGTCGCGCACCTCGCTGGGCTCGCCGTGCACGTCCACGACCGCGTCGAGGTCGGTGCGCGCGAGCACCTCGCGAGCGTGGGCCACCTCGTCGCGCCAGAGCCGCCACATGTCGGCCACGAACGCCTCGTCGACGGCGGCCGCGTCGAAGTCGAACCCGCCGTCGTCGTCCTGGAACAGTCGGGTGATCTCCATGTGTCCGTCGATCACCCGCCGGAACCAGCTCTGCTCGACCCGGGCCATGTGTCGCACCATGCCCAGCAGCGACATCGTCGACGGCGGCACCGAACGGGTCGCGAGCTGCGCGGGGGTGAGGCCGTCGCACTTGAGCTCGAGCGTGGTGCGGTAGTGCTCGAGGTAGCCCACGAGGCAATCGCGCTCGCCCCGGGTCGGTCCGGCCTGCATCCGGGGGTCCTGGTCGGCCGGCAGCCACATGTCGCTCATGGGCGCAAGCCAATCGGGTCGCGCGGTCGCGCGGCAACCGCATATCGTCCGGCGCATGTCATCGGGGGAGCTGCTGCTCATCACCGGACCGCCGGCCGTCGGCAAGATGACGGTCGGGCGGGCCGTCTGTGCCGCCTCGGACTTCCGGCTCTTCCACAACCACCACACGATCGAGCCGCTGCTGGAGATCTTCGGCTTCGACTCGCCCGCCTTCCGCGTCCTCAACGCCGAGTTCCGCCGGCGGGTGGTCGAGGAGGCCGTCGCCAACGACACCCGGCTCATCTTCTCGTTCGTCTGGAACGTCGAGCTGCCGGAGGACGCGGACTACGTGCGCCGGCTCATCGCGCCGTACACCGACGCCGGGCTGCGGGTCTCGTGCCTCGAGCTGTACGCCGACCTCCCGGTCCGGCTCGACCGCAACCGGCACGCCGACCGGATCGACCACAAGCGCTCCAAGCGCGACCTCGCGTGGTCCGACGCGCACGTGCGTGAGCTCGAGGAGTCCTACCGGATGAACACCGACCCCGAGCGCCCGGCGGCGGCCGACGCGGTGCTCGCGGGGATGCCCCACCTGCGCCTCGACAACACCCACCTCACCCCGGACGAGGTCGCGACCCGGGTGCTGGCCTGGCTGGACGGCTTGTCGCGATAGTCCCCACCACAGTTGCTGTCCCAGGGGCGAAATCACGACAACTGCGGTGGGGACTATCCCGACAATCGGCGCCTGTGGATAACTACACGCCCACGTCGGCGGTCCCGCCGAGCATGAAGGCGTGCACGAACTGCCTCCCTTCCACCCCTCGCGACCTGAGCTGGTCGCGCCGGTGCGTCTCGACCGGACGGGCGAGAACGGCCCCACGGTCGGGCAGGCGCGGGGCAAGGCGTGGCGCAAGATCTCCCGGGGCTTCTACGTGCCGGCCGGAGTCGCCGCGGACGACCCGAACCAACGGATCCTCGAGGCTTCGGTGCTCGCACCGCACGACGGTGCTGTCACCGGGTGGGCAGCGCTCCACTGGTTGGGTGGGGCGTGGTTCGACGGGAGCCGCGGGGTCAATGGCCGGCGGCCGGTCGTGGTTGCGACCGCCGGCCGCACCGTGCGCGAGCGGTCCGGGATCGCGATCTCCGAGGAGCGCCTGGATCCGCGCGACGTCGTGTGCGTCGACGGTCTCAGCGTGACGACGGCGGTGCGATCCGCCTGCTTCGAGATGCGCTACGCGCCCAGCGACCGGGCTGCAGCGGTGGTGCTATCCATGGCGGCGTACTCCGATCTGGTCAGCATCGCGGAGATGGCCGCGTATGCCGCTGCGCACAGCGGCTGGACGGGAATCCCGCGGTGCCGCTGGGCACTCGGCCACGCCGTGGAGAACGCCTGGTCTCCACCCGAGGTCCTCATGGGGTTGGCGTGGCAGTTGGACGCGGGCCACCCACGCCCGCTCTTCAACGTCCCGGTGTTCGATCGCGAGGGCCGACACATCGGGACCCCGGACCTGATCGATCCGGAGGCTGGAGTCACCGGTGAGTACGCCGGCGAGCTGCACCTCGAAGGGCAGCAGCGGGCCGTCGACCTGCGTCGCGAGGCGGACTTCCGTCGGGTCGGGCTGGAGCCCGTCACGATGGTGGGCAGCGACCTGGGTGACTCGTCGTCCTTCTTACATCGACTCGACGACGCCTACCGGCGGGCGCGCCATGTGCCCGCGGCAAAGAGGGAGTGGACCCTCGAGCTCCCGCACTGGTGGGTCCCCACCCACACTGTCGAGCAACGTCGGGCCCTCGACGTCGAACAGCGCCGGCTTTGGCTGCGTCACCGGCGCGTCGTCTAGCGCGCACGGGTCGCGTCTCCGAGGGCAGAATCGGGATAGTCCCCACCACAGTTGCTGTCGCAGGACCGCTTTCGGGACAACTGTGGTGGGGACTATCCCGGGAAACCCCTGCAACTGATTCGCCCCGGCCCAGGGGGCGCCGTACGCTGTGCCCCACAGGCGTTCGAGCCGTCATCAGCGGCGAGCCTCCGGAAGAACGGTCTCGACATGCTCGACCACCGAGACCCAGTAGAACCGGACGGGTAGGCCCGTCACAGCCGTGAACGAAGCGGTCGTGTCCCAGGCAGCACGGGGTGCGGCAAGCGAGGTGGTACCGCGGCATCCCGAAGCTGGGAGCGTCGTCCTCGTGATCTCGACAAGCTCGATCACCGAGACCGACGACGAACCGCAGGAGAGCCGATGACCTACCCCAAGGTCTCCACCAACGCCGAGGGTGGCGTCCCGTCGAGCCCCCGCTTCCCCGAGATCGAGGAGCGCGTCCTCGCCTACTGGGAGGCCGACGACACCTTCCAGGCCAGCGTCGACCAGCGCGACGCGGGGGAGAACGGCGCCAACGAGTTCGTCTTCTACGACGGCCCGCCGTTCGCCAACGGCCTGCCGCACTACGGCCACCTGCTCACCGGCTACGTCAAGGACCTGATCCCGCGCTACCAGACGATGCGCGGCAAGCGCGTCGAGCGCCGCTTCGGCTGGGACACCCACGGGCTGCCCGCCGAGCTCGAGGCGATGCGCCAGCTCGGCATCAAGACCACCGACGAGATCGTCGAGATGGGCATCGAGAAGTTCAACGCCGCCTGCCGCGAGTCGGTCATGAAGTACACCGGCGACTGGCGCGAGTACGTCACCCGCCAGGCGCGCTGGGTCGACTTCGACAACGACTACCGGACCATGAACCCCGAGTACATGGAGTCGGTCATCTGGGCGTTCCAGCAGCTCTACGACAAGGGCCTGGTCTACGAGGGCTTCCGCGTCCTGCCCTACTGCTGGAACGACGAGACGCCGCTGTCCAACCACGAGCTGCGGATGGACGACGACGTCTACCAGAACCGCAACGACCCGGCGGTCACGGTCGGCTACCCGCTCGACGCGACCGGCGAGGACGAGGTCCTCGACGGCGCCCACATCCTCATCTGGACGACGACCCCGTGGACCCTGCCGTCCAACCTGGCCGTCATGGTCGGCTCCGACATCGAGTACGTCGTCGTCGAGGCGGCCGTCCCCGGCACCGACCGCACCGCGCGCTACCTGCTGGCCGAGGCGCGGCTGGCGTCGTACGCCCGCGAGCTCGCCGGCCCCGACGGCGAGCCCGTCGTGCTCGGCCGCTACCGCGGCGCCGACCTGGTCGGGCGCACCTACACGCCGCCGTTCACCTACTACGCCGGGCACGACCGTGCCTTCCGTGTGGTCGCCGCCGACGACGCGGTCACCACCACGGACGGCACCGGCGTGGTCCACACCGCCGGCGCGTTCGGTGAGGTCGACAAGGAGGTGACCGACCGCGAGGGCATCGAGGCAGTCATGCCGGTCGGCAAGGACGGCCGCTTCACGCACCCCGTCGACGACTACGCCGGGATGCTGGTCTTCGACGCCAACCCGCACGTCATCGACCACCTCAAGGCCGCGACCCGCAACTACTCGTCGGTCGAGCCTGCCGAGACCCAGGGCGCCGTCAGCCCGGGCACGATCCTGCTGCGCCGCGAGTCCTACGAGCACTCCTACCCGCACTGCTGGCGCTGCCGCGAGCCCCTGATCTACAAGGGCGTCTCGTCGTGGTTCGTCGAGGTCACCGCGATCAAGGAGCGGATGCTCGAGCTCAACGAGCAGATCCGCTGGGTGCCCGACCACATCAAGCAGGGCCAGTTCGGCAAGTGGCTGGAGAACGCCCGCGACTGGTCGATCACCCGCAACCGTTTCTGGGGCTCCCCCGTGCCGGTGTGGAAGAGCGACGACGAGGCCTACCCGCGCATCGACGTCTACGGCTCCTTCGAGCAGCTCGAGCGCGATTTCGGGGTCGAGGTGAAGGACCTGCACCGCCCGTACGTCGACGACCTGGTGCGCCCCAACCCCGACGACCCGACGGGCAAGTCGATGATGCGCCGCGTCCCCGACGTGCTCGACGTCTGGTTCGACAGCGGCTCGATGAGCTTCGCCCAGGTGCACGTGCCGTTCGAGAACTCCGACTGGTTCGAGCACCACTTCCCGGCGGACTTCATCGTCGAGTACATCGGCCAGACCCGCGGCTGGTTCTACACGCTGCACATCCTGGCGACCGCGATCTTCGACCGGCCGGCGTTCGAGACCTGCGTCAGCCACGGCATCGTGCTCGGCTCCGACGGCAACAAGATGTCGAAGTCGCTGCGCAACTACCCCGACGTGCGCGAGGTCTTCGACCGCGACGGCGCCGACGCGATGCGCTGGTTCCTCATGTCCTCGCCGATCCTGCGCGGCGGCAACCTGGTCGTCACCGAGCAGGGCATCCGCGACTCGGTGCGACAGGTGCTGATCCCGCTGTGGAACAGCTGGTACTTCTTCCAGCTCTACGCCAACGCCGCCGGTGAGGGGTACGACGCCCAGGCCTCGACGGCCTCGCAGGACCCGCTGGACCGCTACCTCCTCGCGAAGTGCCGCCAGTACGTCGCGCAGATGACCGACCAGCTCGACAACTACGACGTGGCCAACGCGTGCGACTCGACGCGGTCCTTCCTCGACGTGCTCACCAACTGGTACATCCGCCGCTCGCGCGACCGGTTCTGGGGCGACAACGCCGAGGCGTTCGACACCCTCTACACCGTGCTCGAGGTGGTGTGCCGGGTGACCGCGCCGCTGCTGCCGCTGACGACCGAGGAGATCTGGCGCGGCCTGACCGGCGGGCGCTCGGTGCACCTGACCGACTGGCCGACCGTCGACGAGCTGCCCGGTGACGACGCGCTCGTGGCCGCGATGGACCAGGTCCGCGACATCTGCTCGGCGACCTCCGCGCTGCGCAAGGCCGGCAACCTGCGCAACCGGCTGCCGCTCTCGCTGCTCACCGTCGTCGTCGCCGACCCGGCCGCGCTCGCCGGCTTCGAGGGGATCATCTCCGACGAGCTCAACGTCAAGGCGGTGCGCCTGCTGGCCGACGACGCGCCCGAGGCCGCGGCGTACGGCGTCTCGCAGAAGCTGACCGTCAACGCCCGCGCGGCCGGCCCGCGCCTGGGCAAGGACGTGCAGACCGCCATCAAGGGCTCGAAGTCCGGCGACTGGTCGGTGGCCGAGGACGGCACGGTGACCGCGGGCGGCCTCGCGCTGGTCGAGGGGGAGTACTCCCTCGAGACCGTCGCCGGGTCCGCCGACGACGCGTCCGTGACGGGCATGCTCCCACGCGGCGGCTTCGTCGTGCTCGACACGGCCGTCACGCCCGAGCTGGCCGCCGAGGGCCTCGCCCGCGACCTGGTCCGCGCCGTCCAGCAGGCCCGCCGCGACGCCGGGCTCGAGGTCTCCGACCGGATCGCGCTGACGATCGGCGGCTCGCCCGCCGTGCAGGCGGCCGCCCGCACCCACGAGTCGCTGATCTCGAGCGAGACCCTCGCGTCGTCGTACGCCGTGGTCGAGGCCAACGGCGACGGCACGGCCGTGACCGTCGGCGACAACGAGAAGGCGACGGTCGCCGTCAGCCGGGCGTGACTCCCAGCCGGCCCGCGAGCTTGTCGAGGTAGGCCTCGACGACCTCCGGGCCGGCGTCCGGCACGCCCCAGATCAGCTCGGTCGCGCCCGCGGCCGCCCACGCGGCGAGGTCCTCGGGGGAGGGTTGGGTGGCGACGAGGACGTGCAGGTCCGGTGAGCCGGACCGCCCGGCCTCGGCCCAGGCGGCGCGGAGCGCGTCGGCCTTGCCGGTGATGTCCTGCTCGACCGGTGTGGTCATCCAGCCGTCGGCGTGCTCGGCGATCCAGCGGAAGGTCTTCGGGCCGCCGCCGGCCCCGATCAGCAGCGGCACGTGCGCCTGCACCGGCTTGGGCCACGCCCACGAGGCGCCGAACGACACGAACTCGCCCTCGTACGACGCCTCCTCCTGCGTCCACAGGGCGCGCATCGCCTCGACGTACTCCTTCAGGACCGTGCGGCGCCTCCCGGCGGGGACGTGGTGGTCGGCGAGCTCGTCGGTGTTCCACCCGAAGCCGGCGCCGAGCGTGACCCGGCCGCCGGACAGGTGGTCGAGCGTGGCGATCTGCTTCGCGAGCGTGATCGGGTCCGACTCGACGGGCAGCGCGACGGCGGTCGAGAGCCGGATCCGGGAGGTGACCGCGGCCGCCGTGGCCAGCGAGACCCACGGGTCGAGGGTCCGGGTGTAGCGGTCGTCGGGGAGCGTCTCGTCGCCGGTGCGGGGGTGGGCCGCCTCGCGCTTGACCGGGATGTGGGTGTGCTCGGGGACGTAGAACGTGTCGAAGCCGCGCTCCTCGGCCGCCCGCGCGGCTGCCGCGGGGGTGATCCCACGGTCGGAGGTGAACAGGACGATGCCGTGGCGCATGTGGGGATACTAGAACCTGTTCCAGTTTCTGGGAACTGGTTGGATGACCCCATGTCTCATCTCGACCTCGACCTCGACGCCGTCACCCTCACCGAGCAGCTGGTCAACATCGAGTCGGTCAGCCAGGACGAGCGGGCGATCGCCGACGCCGTCGAGGCGGCGCTGCGCCCGCTGGACCACCTCACCGTCACCCGCCACGGCCACACCGTCGTGGCCCGCACGGACCTCGGCCGCGGCGAGCGCGTCGTCATCGCCGGCCACCTCGACACCGTGCCGGTCAACGACAACCTGCCCGCGCGCCGCGAGGGCGACCTCCTGCACGGCCTCGGCACCTGCGACATGAAGGGCGGCGACGCGGTCATCCTGCGGCTCGCCAAGCACGTCACCGAGCCCAACCGCGACGTCACGTTCATCCTCTACGAGGCGGAGGAGATCGACGCCGAGTTCAACGGCCTCACCAAGCTCTCCGCCAGCAACCCCGAGCTGATGACCGGCGACTTCGCGATCCTCATGGAGCCCTCCAACGCCGTCGTCGAGGCGGGCTGCCAGGGCACCCTGCGCGTCGAGGTCCGCACCACCGGCGAGCGCGCCCACAGCGCCCGCAGCTGGAAGGGCGTCAACGCCATCCACAAGGCCTCCGGCATCCTCGCCCGGCTCGAGCAGTACGACGCCCGCCGGCCGGTCATCGACGGCCTGGAGTACCACGAGGGCCTCAACGCCGTGTTCATCCGCGGCGGCGTCGCCGGCAACGTGCTCCCCGACGAGTGCGTGGTCGAGGTCAACTTCCGCTTCGCGCCGGACCGCAGCGAGGCCGAGGCCGAGCAGTTCGTCCGCGACTTCTTCGACGGCTACGACGTCACCCTCACCGACAGCGCGCCCGGAGCCCTGCCGGGTCTCGACGTGCCCGCGGCCAAGGCGTTCGTCGAGGCGGTCGGCGGCGAGGTCAACCCGAAGTTCGGCTGGACCGACGTGGCCCGCTTCACCGGCCTCGGCGTCCCGGCGGTCAACTTCGGCCCCGGCGACCCGATGCTGGCGCACAAGCAGGAGGAGCACGTGCCGGTCGAGCACATCGAGCGCTGCGAGCGGCTGCTGCGCACCTGGCTGGGAGCCGGGTCGTGAAGGACCGCTACACCGGCCCGGTCCTCAAGCGTCGCCACCAGGCCGAGGAGACCGAGACCACCGACCAGCGCCTCCTCGACAGTCGCGGCCCGACCGACTGGGTGCACACCGATCCCTGGCGGGTGCTGCGCATCCAGGCCGAGTTCATCGAGGGGTTCGGGGCCCTGGCCGAGCTCGGGCCGGCGATCTCCGTCTTCGGCTCGGCGCGCACGGCGGCCGACCACCCGACGTACGCCCAGGCCGAGGAGGTCGGCCGCAAGCTCGCCGAGGCGAACTTCGCGGTCATCACGGGCGGCGGCCCCGGCTCGATGGAGGCCGCCAACAAGGGCGCCAGCCAGGCCGGCGGCGTGAGCGTCGGCCTCGGCATCGAGCTGCCCTTCGAGTCCGGCCTCAACCAGTGGGTCGACAAGGGCATCAACTTCCGCTACTTCTTCGCCCGCAAGACGATGTTCATCAAGTACTCCCAGGGCTACGTCGTGCTCCCCGGCGGCGTCGGCACCCTCGACGAGCTGTTCGAGGCGCTGACCCTGGTGCAGACGGTCAAGGTGACCCGGTTCCCGATCGTGCTGCTCGGCACGACGTACTGGCGGGGCCTGCTCGACTGGATGCGCGACACCCAGCTGGCCGAGGGCACGATCAGCCAGCGGGACCTCGACTTCCTCACGCTGACCGATGACGTCGACGAGGCGGTGGCCCTGATGGTGGCCGCCAGGAACGGCGACCTGTCGTGATGTGGCTCTTCGCGATCCTGATCGTGCTCGCCATGGGCGGGATCGCCGCGCTCGCCGCGGGCCGCGGGACCCCCCTCGCCGAGGAGTACGGCGACCGCCCCGACCTCGGCCTGCCGGCCTCGGGCCCGCTCGCGTCAGACGACCTGCGACGCGTGCGGTTCTCGCTGGCCTTCCGCGGCTACCGGATGTCCGAGGTGGACGCGCTGCTCGACCGGCTGGCCACCCAGATCGAGTCGCGGCCGGATCCCGGGGCCGCGGATGAACGGTCCACGAACCCGGAGGGTCGTGGCGACCAACCCCCGGCGTAGGGCAGGATGCTCGGCGTGTCGACCCAGGTGATCGTCTACGTGCTGACCGCCCTCGCGGCCGTCGTCATCGTCCTGACCAGGCTCCGCCTGGGCAACGACGACGGTGGCGCCGGGAGGTTCCAGGTCGGCAACGGGCTCCTCAACCTCCACAGCGGAGCGGGCGCGCTGGCGCTCGTGACGTGGCTCGTCTACCTCGTGGCCGACGAGAACTCCGCGCTCGGCGGCGCCGCGACGGGCATCATCGCGCTGGCCTTCTGGTGGGTCGTGGTCGTCTCCGGCCTGCTGATCCTGGTGCGCTGGATGCCCAGCCACGGACGGCACGCCTCGACCGGCTCCGAGGACACCTGGTCCGAGGGCCCCGGTCTCTCCGTCCTGGCCCACGTCGGCATGCTCGTCGGCGTCTGCGTCTTCACCTGGGCCTACCTCACGGCGGCGGTGTAGCGACCCGTGCGTCGACGCCTCGGGACCGTCCTCACCGCACTCACGCTGCTGGCCGGCAGCGCCGTCTCCGGCCAGACCGTCGCCCCCGCGCAGGCTGCCACGGGGGCCCATCGCGCGGTCGTGGAGAAGCGGGTCATCGGCAAGTCCGTGCAGGGCCGGCCCATCGTGGCCTGGCACCTCGGCGAGCAGGGCCGCCCGCACACCGCCAAGGTCGTGCTGATCGCCACCATGCACGGCAACGAGAGCGCCCCCGCCCAGATCCTGCGGGCACTGCGCGACGGCGACCCCATCCTCGGCGTCGACCTGTGGGTCGTGCCGACGTACAACCCCGACGGCCTCGCCGCCGGCACCCGCCGCAACGCCCACGGCGTCGACCTCAACCGCAACTACCCCTTCCACTGGGCAGCACTCGACGGCAACTACGAGTCGGGCAGCAAGCCGGCCTCGGAGCCCGAGACCCGGGCGATGATGAAGTTCCTCGGCAAGGTCCGGCCGCAGTGGATCCTGAGCTTCCACCAGCCGCTCCACGGCGTCGACACCGACACCAAGCGGCCGAAGTTCGCCACACGCGTCGCCAGGGCGCTGGACCTGCCGGCCAAGTCCTTCACGTGCGGCGGGGTCTGCCACGGCACGATGACCGGCTGGTTCAACCACAACTTCCGGGGCAACGCCCTCACCGTCGAGTACGGCGCCCACCCGCCGCGCACGCGCATGCGGCAGGTCGCACCCCGCCAGGTCCTGTCGATCTTCGGTGCCTGGCGGGGCGAATACGACTTCGAGCAGTAGCCCCGCTCAGCGGCCCTCGAAGGTCGGCTTCTGCTTGTTCACGAACGCCGCGACCGCCTCGCGGTGGTCGGAGGTCGCGCCGGTGAGCGTCATCATCGAGCTCTCGAACTCCAGGGACTCCTCGAAGGAGTGCCCCGCCGAGTAGGCGACCGAGCGCCGCATCGCGCCCAGGGCCACGGTCGGTCCGGCGGCCAGGCGCGCCGCCAGGGCGCCGACCTCGGCGGCCAGCCCGTCGGCGGGGACGACGCTCGTCGCGAGCCCGAGCTCGAGTGCCTCGTCGGCCTTGATCGTGCGGGGGAAGTAGAGCAGCTCGATGGCGCGCGCCCGGCCGACGAGCTGCTGGAGGTGGTAGCTCGCGCCGGTGTCGCAGGACAGGGCCACGTTGGCGAAGGCGAGGTTGAAGCCGGCCGTGTCGGCCACGACGCGCAGGTCGCACGCGAAGGCCAGGCTGGCCCCGGCGCCCGCGGCCACGCCGTTGACGGCGGCGATGACCGGCTTGGCCATCCCGGCGAGGGCAGTGACGATCGGGTTGTAGTGCTCGTCGACGGTGCTGAAGAGCTGGTCGCTGCCGCCGCTCTCGAGCAGCTGGACGTGCTCCTTGAGGTCCTGGCCCGTGCAGAAGGCGCGACCGGTGCCGGTCAGCACCACGCACCGCACCGCGGGGTCGTCGGCCACGGTGCGCACCGTCTCGAGCAGCAGCACCTTCGTGGCGATGTCGAGGCTGTTCATCGCGTCGGGGCGGTTGAGCGTGATGGTCGCGACGCCGTCGGTGACGTCGAGCAGCACAGCACTGTCGGGGGACCCGGGGGACCCGAGGGACGTGGAGGAGGAGTCGGTCATGGGCTGCAGTCTGCCCAGCCCCGGTCTCAGACGTCGAGGCACCTCGCCACGAACCGGTCGGCGCCCGGCTTGAGCCGCGTGGCCTCGCTGGCGAACAGCTCGCCCGCGGCCCGCCCCGGCCAGTCGTCGGGCAGCAGGGAGGAGGGCAGGCCGGGGTCGGCGAAGAGGAACTTCCGCCACTCGTGGACGAGGTGGAACCGCGCCGCGAAGGCCGCCTCGTCCTCGTCGCGGTGGGCGTCGAGCTGCTGCGCGATGAGGTCGTCGGCGGTGGCCAGCCACTCGACGTAGGCGCGCTCGAGGGACTCCAGGTCCCAGGCGCCGGTGGGCGGCGGGTCGATGTCGGTCGCCCGGGCGGTGCGCACCAGGGCGCCGGCGCGCTCGAGCACCTCGTCGAGCTCGCTGCGGTGGAAGGGACTCACCCAGACGTTGTCGGCGAGCTCGGCGTAGCCGACGAACCCGAGGTCGGCACGCAGGCGGGTGCGGGCGCTGCGGCCCGGCGGCGGCGCCACGAACGCGAGGTGCCAGCCGCCGTCCCACGCGGGCTCGGTGCGGCGGTAGATGCGGTCGGCGGCCTCGTCGAGCCGCCGGTTGGCGCGGTCGGTGGTGCGGTAGCCGCGGCCGGCCGGCAGGGCGACGGGCTCCAGCCAGCCCTCGCCGACCATCCGCGAGATGGCGGTGCGCACGGCGGGCGCCGCGATGCCGACCGGGTCGAGCAGGCGCACGACGGCCGCCACCGGGGCCTGGCTGCCGCGGGCCCTCAGGTGGTCGCCGTAGACGTCGAACAACGCCGACCGTGCGTGCATGCAGCGATGATGCCAGCACCGTCCGACGATCCGCTCGCGAGTTGTCGGCGGAGTTGCGCGCGGCCCCTCGGGAGTGCCGTGGTCGGGAGCGCCGGGTTCATGGGGGATAATGGACGCTGCGTACGGCGTGCCTGCTCGCTCGGAGCGGCTCGCCTCTGGAACTGCACAAGGAAGAGGTGCGCGGATGGCGGCCATGAAGCCGCGGACTGGGGACGGTCCGCTGGAGGTCACCAAGGAGGGGCGCGGCATCGTGATGCGCGTCCCGCTCGAAGGCGGGGGACGCCTCGTGGTGGAGCTCAACGCCGAGGAGGCCGGCTCGCTCGGCGACGCCCTCAAGGCCGTCGTCGGCTGACGCCGACACGCTTCCCAGTGACACACACGGTGACGTCGCCCCAGACTCTGTCCCTTCCCACCCAGGCATCACCCCCGGAGTTCGCGCTCAGTGACCTGCGCGCGCACGCCATCGTCGGGGCCGAGGTGGTGGCCCTGCCGGTGCTGCCGGCGCCCGACGGACCGGACAGCACGGTGCTGCTCGGCCCCGGGGCCGACGAGCTGGGGGCCGACCTCGTGGTCGACCTGCTCGCCGTGCTGGAGATGCACGAGGCCACCGGCAAGGTCGGGGAGGTCACCTCCTACCCCGTCCCGCAGGGGGCCCCGCACAACGAGGCCCTGCGCTGGGTGCTCCTCGTCGGGGTCGGTGAGCAGCGTCCCGAAGACCTCCGTCGTGCGGGTGCCGCACTCGGTCGCGCGGTCGCCGGCCGGGCCAGCGTCGCCACCTCGATCGCGAGCCTGACCGACGAGGCCGGGCTCGAGGCGTTCGTCGTCGGCCTGATGCTGGGGTCCTTCCAGTTCCACTGGCGCTCGGAGGCTCCCGAGAAGCCGCCCGTCGGCCGGGTGGTCCTCACCGGGCTGCCCGACGCCGACGAGCTCGCCCCCGCCCTGGACCGCGCCCTCGCGGTCGGAGGCGCCGGCTGGCGCGCGCGACTGCTCTCGACCGTGCCCTCCAACCTCAAGAGCCCGGAGTGGCTGGCCGAGCAGGCCCGCCTCGCCGGCGCGGAGGCGGGGCTCGAGGTCACCGTCTGGGACGAGCAGCGACTGGCCGCCGAGGGCTTCGGTGGCATCGTCGGGGTCGGCCAGGCCTCGGCCACACCGCCCCGCCTGATCCGGATGGACTACGCGCCGGTCACGGCCGGACGCAAGACGCCGACCGTCGTCCTCGTGGGCAAGGGCATCACCTTCGACACCGGCGGCCTGTCGATCAAGCCCGGCGAGGCGATGGTCAACATGAAGCGCGACATGACCGGCGGCGCCGTCGTCATCGCGGTCATGGCCGCGCTCGCCGCGGTCGGCTGCCCGGTGCGGGTCGTCGGCCTCGTGGCCGCCGCCGAGAACGCCGTCGGCGGCAACTCCCTGCGTCCCAGTGACGTCGTCCGCCACTACGGCGGGCGCACGAGCGAGGTCACCAACACCGACGCCGAGGGCCGCCTGGTCATGGCCGACGCGCTCGCCTACGCCGTGGACACGATCGGGCCCGACGTGATCGTCGACGTCGCCACGCTCACCGGCGCGATGAAGGTCGCGCTCGGCCAGCGCACCGGCGGCTTCTTCGCCAACAACGACGTGCTCGCGCGGGTCATCGACGAGGCGGGCGCCGCCGCGGGCGAGCCCCTGTGGCGCTTCCCGCTGGCCGAGGCCTACGAGGAGAAGCTCGCCTCCAAGGTCGCCGACGCCGACAACGCTCCCGGCGGACCCGGCGCGATCACCGCCGCCCTGTTCCTCCAGCACTTCGTCGGGTCCACCCCGTGGGCCCACCTCGACCTGGCCTCGGTCGGCGACTCGCCGTCTGAGTGGCACGAGTGGACCACCGGCCCCACCGGCTTCGGCGCCCGCCTGCTGCTCCAGTGGCTGCGCAGCGAGGACCCCACCGGGGGCCTTTCGTGAAGGGCCTGACCGTCCGCTGGTCCCTCGTCGACGCCCCCGCGGGCATCGAGGAGGAGCTGGCGTCGTACGTCGAGGGCAGCTCCCACGCGAAGTTCACCGGCCTGGCCGGGCTGCACTTCAAGACGTGGCGGATGCGCGCGGGCGAGTGGTTCGAGGGCTGCTACGTCTTCTCCACCGACGAGGCCCGCGCGGCCTTCCAGGAGACGTTCACGGCCGGCGCCGCCGAGGCGCCGGGCTCGCAGCTGATCGGCAGCGCGCCGGTCCTCATCGAGGCGTGCGACGTCGTCGCCGTCGCCGAGGGCTGGGACGGCTTCACCGCCGCACCGCGCTTCTGATCGGCTCCCCGGGGCGTCAGCCCTCGGGGGACCACTCCTTCTTGGCGACGAGCAGCCCGTCACCGACGGGCAGGAGCGCGGCGACCAGCGAGGGGTGCTCGGCGATCTCGTTGCCGAGCTCGCGGATGGAGACGGTGTCCTCATCGCGCTGGGCCGGGTCGGCCACCTTGTCGTGCCACAGCGCGTTGTCGAAGGCCACCACGCCGCCGGGGCGCAGGAGGCGCAGGGCCTCCTTGAGGTAGGCGGAGTACTCCGCCTTGTCGCCGTCGCAGAAGACCAGGTCGTAGTGGCCGTCGGTCAGGCGGGGGAGCACGTCGAGCGCCGCGCCCGAGATCGTGCGCGCGCGGTTGGCCGGGATGCCGGCCTCGCTGAAGGACTGACGGGCCAGCCGCTGGTGCTCGGCCTCGATGTCGACGGTGGTGAGGACGCCGTCGGAGCGCATGCCGCGCAGCAGCCAGAGGCCGGAGACGCCGGTGCCGGTGCCGATCTCGACGACGGCGCGCGCGTCCAGGACGGCGGCCAGGAACCGGAGCGCCGCGCCACCGCCGGAGCCGATCGCGACGACGCCGACCTCCTCGGCACGCGCACGCGCCGCGGCGAGGACCTCGTCCTCGGCGACGAACCCTTCGGCGTAGGACCAACTCGCGGGCTTGATCGGGGTGGTGATGGTGGCCTCCTGGTTCGGGCGCCGACCGCCGGAGCCGGGCGCGGCCCCACCGTATCGTGAAGCGTGTCCCGGCCCGGGGAAGAAGCGGCACAACCCGGGAACACCGGGAGGCCCCGGGTCGTTGGGGCTGATGAGTTCTCAGGTCGGCGGAGGCACCCCTCACAGGGTCCTCTCAGTCTCAGTTCCTAGCGTGAGAGAGGTCAGGACGCTGTTCGGATCACAGGCGCGGTCCTCGCGCGGCAAGGAGACACCGGTGGACGCCATGCAGGCCGACCCGTCGGGCGAGACCGGCGTCCCCACCTGGGACGAGATCGTCGAACGCCACTCCGACCGCGTCTACCGACTGGCCTACCGGCTCACCGGCAACCGCCACGACGCCGAGGACCTGACCCAGGAGGTCTTCGTCCGCGTCTTCCGGAGCCTGTCGACCTACACGCCCGGCACCTTCGAGGGCTGGCTGCACCGGATCACCACCAACCTCTTCCTCGACCAGGCCCGTCGCAAGCAGCGGATCCGCTTCGACGCCCTGTCCGACGAGCGCGCGGACCGCCTGACCAGCACCACGCCGACGCCCGACGCGGCGTACGCCGACCAGACCTTCGACGACGACATCGAGCGCGCCCTGGCGACCCTGCCGCCGGACTTCCGCGCCGCGGTCGTCCTCTGCGACGTGGAGGGGCTCTCCTACGAGGAGATCTCCGAGATCCTCGACGCCAAGCTCGGCACCGTCCGCTCCCGCATCCACCGCGGCCGCGCGATGCTGCGCTCCGCGCTCGCGCACCGCGCGCCCACCGACGGCCGGGTCCGCTACTCCGGCCCCACCGTGACCGCACGAGGCCCGGTGATGCGCCCGTGATCGGACACCTCGGCTCCCGCGTCAGCGCGCTCCTCGACGGCCAGCTCCCGCCGGACGAGGCCGAGCGCGCCTGGGCGCACGTCCACACCTGTCACGCCTGCCGTGACCAGGTCGAGCGCGAGGGCTGGGTCAAGACCCGCCTCGCCGGCCTCTCCTTCGGCAGCACCGGCGCCTCCGACCACCTCAAGGGGTCGCTGCTGGGCAGCCCCGGCATGCCCCCCGGCGACGTCTACCTCGCGCACGCCCGCCAGGGCGACCAGCGCTCCCGGATCAACACCGGGCTCGTCGTGATCGGCGGCGGCGCGGTGGGGGCCGCCGTGATGGGCGTGCTGGCCCTCGGACTCGCCCCGGCCGACGCACCGGCCGGTGACCGGCGGGCGCCGGTGACCAACCTGGTCCGGCCGACCGACTCCTTCGGCGCGTCCACGCCCAGCCCCACCGCGGACCTCGCCGGCCACCGCGCGGCGAGGTTGCACCGCACCCGTTGACACCCTGATTTCGCCCTCGGGGTGAAGATAGGGGGGTGAACGAGGACGAACCGGGTCGCGCACCCGGTCCCCAGCCCGCGGACGGCACCGACGGCGAGCCCACGCGGCCGCTGTCCTGGATGCCGCCGACCTCCCAGCCGCCGCCGGGGCAGTGGGCGGCGTTCCCGCCCCCGGGCACGCAGGCGCCGCCCGCCGTGCCGGCCCGGCAGGCGCCGCCCCGCGGTCGGGTGCCCGGGTGGATCTGGCCGGTCGTGGCCGTCCTCGCCCTCGTGGTCGGCGTCGTCGGCGGAGCCGTCGGCGGGGTGGCCTACGAGCACTTCCGCACCGACAACGTCGGCACCGTCTCCAGCGGCCTGGCCGGCGTCGACACCGTCAATGCCCCGCCCCTGGCAGCCGACAACGGCTCGGTCGCCGCGGTCGCCCAGGAGCTGCTGCCCAGCACCGTCCAGATCTCCGCCGAGTACGACGGCGAGAAGGGCGGCGCCACCGGCTCCGGCTTCGTGCTGGACCGCCAGGGGCACATCATCACCAACAACCACGTCGTGGCCTCGGCGGCCTCCGACGACGGCCCGATCGAGATCGTCGACCAGGACGGCAACCGCTACGAGGCCACCCTGGTGGGCCGCAGCCCGGTCTACGACCTCGCCGTCCTGTACGCCGCGGGCGCCAAGGGCCTCAAGCCGGCCTCGCTGGGCTCCTCCCAGCAGCTGCGCGTCGGCGAGGGGGTCGTCGCCTTCGGCTCGCCGCTCGGCCTGAGCTCGACGGTCACGGCCGGCATCGTGTCGGCGCTGCACCGGCCGGTGACCACCGGCGACTCGGCCAACGACTCGTCGTACATCAACGCGGTGCAGACCGACGCGGCCATCAACCCCGGTAACTCCGGTGGTCCGCTGGTCAACCTGCGGGGACAGGTCGTGGGCGTCAACTCCGCGATCGCCACCACCGGCAGCAGCACCAGCGGCGAGTCGGGCAACATCGGCGTCGGCTTCGCGATCCCGATCGAGCAGGTCAAGGTGACCGCCGACCAGATCCTGCGCACCGGCGAGGCCCGCTACCCCGTCATCGGGGCGAAGGTCCAGACCGGGGGCCAGGACGATGGCAAGGGCGCCGTCATCGACGAGGTCCTCTCCGGCACCCCGGCCGACCGGAGCGGGCTGGAGAAGGGCGACCTCATCACCGCGGTCAACGGGGAGCGCGTCAGCGACGGCATCGCGCTGATCGTCTCGATCCGGTCCCACCAGCCCGGCGAGCGGCTGCGCTTCACCGTCGTCCGGGACGGCAAGGAGCGCACGATCGAGGTGAAGCTCGGCTCCGAGGTGGGCTGAGGCCCTCAGGCCTCGGGGCGCTCGCCCGCCTCGACGTAGGGGTGCTCGTCGACGAAGGTCCGGGTCTCGGCGTACATCCGCTGGATGAAGTCCTCGAGCTGGGCCGCCTCGACCCGCCACTGGCCGCGACCGCCGATCTTGATCGCCGGCAGGTCGCCTCGTCGCACCAGCGCGTAGACCTGGGCGCTGGAGGTGTTGAGCACCTCGGCGACGTCGGCGAGGGTGAGGAAGCGGGGCGTGCCGGACATGCGCCCATGGTCGCATCCCGGCCCCCGGCGCGGCGGCCCCGACCCCAGCCTGTGGAGGACGGGTTTCCGATCGGCCGCCGCTGAGCATGATGTCTCCCGTGTCCAGGGATCTCGGGGAACCGCCCGCCGCCACCCGTGCGGCCACGCCCGGCTGGCGTGACCCGCGCATGTGGGTCGGCATCGTCATCGTGGCCGCCTCGGTCGTCGCGGGGTCGCGGTTGATGGCCGCCGCCGACGACAGCGTGCAGGTCTGGTCGGCCGCCTCCGACATGGGTGCGGGCGACCGCGTGCAGGCCGACGACCTCGTCGCCACGCGGGTCCGGTTCGTCGACGACGCCGACCTCGCGGGCTACTTCACCGTCGACGACGAGCTGCCCGCCGACCTCGAGCTGACCCGGGGCGTGGGCGCCGGCGAGCTCCTGCCGCGTGCGGCCGTCGGCACGGCCGGGGAGAGCGACTCCGTCGAGCTGCCGGTCGCCGTCGACGCCGAGCAGGTGCCCGGGTCGGTCGACCAGGGCTCCGTGGTCGACGTGTGGCTGGTCCCCGCCGCGTCCCGGGGCAGGCACCCCGCCGACGGCCCGGCGCTGTCCGGCGTCACCGTCGTCGACGCCCCGCCCGTCGACGAGGGCTTCAGCACGACCGGCAAGCGCCAGCTGGTGCTGGCCGTCGCGCAGGAGGACGCCGCGGCGTTCTTCGCGCTGCTCGGCTCGCTGGAGGACCCCGTCGTCACCGTCGTACGACGGAGCTGACCCGTGCCCGTCGTCGTGCTCGTCGTCGCGGCCGGTGCCGCCTGGGAGTCCCCGGCCCTGCGGCTGCTGGGGGAGAGCCCCGGCATCGTGGTGCTCAAGCGCTGCGTCGACGTCGCCGACCTGCTCGCGGCCGCGACCGCGGGCCAGGCCGATGTCGCCGTGCTGGGCCTGGACGCTCCCGGCCTCGACCTGGCCGCCACCGACCACCTCCGCAAGCACGGCGTCCGGCCCGTCGCGATCGTGCCGGCCGGGGTCGACGACGCGGGGCGCCTGCGCGCCTCGCGGATCGGCATCCCCTGGCTGGTCGCCGAGGACCGGCTCGACGCGCTGCCCGAGGCCGTGACCGCGGTGCCCGAGGACCCCGACGCGACCCGGGCCCGCCCCGACGGGCCGGCCGTCCCGCTGCCCGACCCCGGCGACGCCGTGCCGTCCGAGGGCCGCGTGCTGGCCGTCTGGGGTCCCGCCGGCGCACCGGGCCGCACGACCCTCGCCACGGCGATCGCGTCCGAGCTCGGCCGGCGGCGGCTGCGCACCGTGCTGGTCGACGCCGATCCCTGGGGCGGCTCCGTCGCGCAGGCGCTCGGCATCCTCGACGAGGTCTCCGGTCTGCTCTCGGCCGCCCGGCTCGCCACGGCGGGTCAGCTGGCGGAGCGGTTCGCCTCCGTCCAGCGGGGGCTCGACGCCCACCTGAGCGTGGTCACCGGCCTGCCCCGTCCCGACCGCTGGGTCGAGGTCCGGGCCGGGGCCGTCGAGCACCTCCTCGAGGTGGCCCGCGACCACGGCCAGGTCGTCGTGGACACCGGCTTCAGCCTCGAGGACGACCCGGCCTCGGAGTTCGGCTCCCGTCCGGGCCGCAACCAGATGACGCTGGGTGCGCTGGCCGTCGCGGACGAGGTGCTGGTGGTCGGCAACGCCGACCCGGTCGGGCTGTCCCGGCTGGCCCGCGGCCTCGTCGAGCTCCGCGAGCTGACCGACGCGACACCCCACGTCGTGGTCAACCGGATGCGGGCAAGCCTCGGCTGGTCGGAGAAGGACATCGCCGGGATGGTCTCCGGCTTCACCCGCTCGGCCGCCCTGCACTTCCTCCCGGAGGACCGCGCCACCGCCGACCGCGCGCTCGTCGCGGGCCGCACCCTCGCCGAGGTCGGGGACTCCCCGCTGGCCCGCGCGGTCGCGGGCGTCGTCGACGCCGTGCTCGGGGTCCCGGCCGGAGCCGCGGCCGTCAGGCCGCGAACAGCAGGTAGAGCCCTCCGACGGTGAAGGCCACCATCGCCACCAGCAGCGGCAGCTGACCGGTCAGCTGGTGCCGCTTGGGCAGCACGCGCACGGCGCGGTCGTGGGCCGCGATGACGCCCAGCACGTGGCCCAGCACGACGGCCAGCACCTTCGTGGTGGCCAGGAACGTCGGGTGGTAGGACAGCCCGTAGTTGACGGTCAGGTCGGCGGTGCCGAGGTAGTTGCTGCCGTCGCTGAAGGGGTCGCTGGCCTGGATCAAAGTCTGCTGGCCGACCTCGACGAGGTAGGTCAGGTAGTGCGCCACGACGTAGCCGACCACGATCGGCACCACCGAGTGGGCGAACCGGTTGGGCAGCTCGCGGTGCCGCAGGTCGTCGCCGATCCCGGTGAGCACGCAGCCGAGCGAGAAGACGAGTCCGACCCCCACGCAGAACACGAGCAGGGCCACGTTGTTCAACAGGTACGTCGACTGGTCGGTCGACTGGACGAAGCGGACCCACGGCGAGGAGTCCTTGAACGAGTCGAAGGCCGTGCTGCCGAAGAGCACCGCGACGACCGCGACGAGGCCGGGCCGGACGACCACCGTGTCGAGGTTGGCCAGCGGGCTGCGCAGCACCAGCTGCTGCCCGCGCCGCCCGAAGACCGACATCTTCCCGACCAGCGAGGAGTAGACCTCGAAGGGGTCCGCCCGCTCGTAGAAGGTCGAGCCGAACAGCGCACCGCCGAGGAGCATGATCGCGACGTAGACGGCGCTCCACAGCCGCACCGGGCCGAGCTCGGTGCTGAAGGGGTAGACCAGCTCCATCCACACGAACGCGAAGAGGCCGACCGCGGCGGGCCAGTGGCCGAGCCGCTCGGGATAGGTGAAGACGCCCTCGTCGGGGTCGCTGCCCGAGAGCCGGGCGAAGGCCAGGTTGATCGTGCGGACCGGGCTGATCGCCTTCCAGACCGGGCCGAGGAGGAAGGACGCCGGGACCAGCCCGACCCACCACCAGACGTAGTACATGCCGAAGAACGGGTTGGTGAGGAGGTCCTTGCCGAGCACGGCCGCCATCGCGGCGTACAGGAAGACCACGAAGCCCAGCACCCGCAGGCCGACGCGCCAGGCGGCGGAGTCCACGACGGCCGACAGCCAGGCCGGCGCCGGACGGCCGCTGGTCGCCTCGTCGTAGCGCGGGTTGCGCCACGCGACCGCGAGGACCGTGAACGAGACGGTGAGCGCGGCGACCGCGCCGGCGATGGCCAGCTCGGGCGAGACCGGCAGGTCCTTGGCCCCGCCGATGCCGTGGGCGAAGGTCAGTTTGTCCGCGTGGGAGGCGAACACCCCGGCCGGCACGTCAGCGGATCTCGAGCTGGACGATCGTCTTCTCCAGCGAGTGCGACTCGATGTCGACGATGCCGGGCTTGTCGAGGTTCTTCACGGTCAGCGTGGTGGTGCCGGCGCCGTACTGGAACTCCTGCTCCGGCGTCGAGTGCACGTGGATCTCGCCCGGCTTGTCGGCCTTGACGACCAGCTCGACCGTCTGGCCGTGGTCGATCACGATCCGGTCCCCGTTGGGCGTCACCGAGTCGCCGTTGATCGTGACCTCGATCGTCTTCGTGGGGACGTCGCCCGACGAGGAGTCGCCCCCGCCGCAGGAGACGAGGACGGGCAGGGCGAGGAGGACCGCCACGGTGGCGAGGATCCGGCGCATCGGGTTCCTAACAGGGTCGGGACGTGCTCGACGGCACGCGGCTGCACGTGGGACTGGAGCCCGCTCGGGGCGTCACCTCTGCCAGAATCCCACGTTGAGCAAGCCGTCACGCCGGGGACCCCGGCGAGACGTCGACGCGCACGCGAGGAAAGGGCTTCCAGATGACCGAGCGGCTCCGGCCGCGCGACCTGGCGCTGCTGGCGGCAGAGTCCGCCGCGACGCCGATGCACAACGCCACGGTCGAGATCTTCGACCCGGGCGACTCGGGCTTCGACCACGACCGGCTCGTGGAGCTGATCCGGGACCGCATCTCCTTCGTGCCGCGCTACCGCCAGCGGATCCAGTCGGTCCCCGGACGACTGGCCAACCCCGTCTGGGTCGACGACGAGAACTTCGACCTCGGCTACCACGTACGCCGCTCCGCGCTGCCGCGCCCGGGCACCCTCGAGCAGCTGCTCGAGCTGGTCGGCCGGATCGTGTCGCGGCCCCTGGACCGGTCCCGGCCGCTGTGGGAGATGTACTTCGTCGAGGGCCTCGAGGGCGGCCAGGTCGCGCTGCTGTCGAAGTCCCACGAGGTCCTCGTCGACGGCGTCGACACCGTCGACCTCGGGCAGGTCCTGCTCGACGTCGGGGAGACCCCCAAGGAGCTCGGGGGCGACGAGTGGCGGCCCGGCCCGCGCGTCACCCAGGGCGGCCTGCTCGCCGACGCCGTGCGCGAGTCGCTGACCCAGCCGCGCACCGTCGCGGCCACGATCCGCAGCCGGACCGGTGCCGTGCTGCGCGGCACCGACGCCGCCGCGCAGCGGGCCAGCGGCGTGGTCAACGCACTGACCGGCCGGCGCCCGTCGCGCCCCTACCCGGTGACCGGGCCGCTGTCGCTGCAGCGCCGCGTGGTCGCCGTACGCACCGAGCTGGCCCACTACCGCACCGTCCGCAACGCCCACGGCGGCACGGTGAACGACGTCATCCTGGCCACCATCACCGGAGCGCTCCGCAGCTGGCTGATGACACGCAGCGAGTCGATGCACGGCATGCGCCAGGTCCACGCCGTGGTGCCGATCTCGGTGATCGACCAGGAGCTCGAGGCGACGTCGCTCGGCAGCCAGATCGCCGCGCACTTCGTGGACCTGCCCATCGGGGAGTCCAGCCCGGTGGTCCGCCTGCACCAGGTGTCCTACTCCTTCCAGGCCCACAAGGACACCGGCCGCGCCGTCGCCGCCAACCGGCTCGCGGGCATCGCCGGCTTCGCGCCGACGACGTTCCACGCGATCGGGGCGAGGGTGGCGGCGGCCGAGCTGCGCCGCGGCTACCAGCTCAGCGTCACCAACGTGCCCGGGCCGCAGTCGCCGCTCTACGCCGCAGGCGCCCGGATGGTCGCGACCTACCCCGTCCACCCGTTGCTGCCCGGACACCCGCTGGCGATCGGCGTGACGTCGTACGACGGCGGCGTCTACTACGGACTCACCGCCGACCGGGACCTGCTGCCCGACGCGGAGCTCCTGGCGACCTGTCTGCGTGAGGCGCTGGACGAGCTGCTCGACACCGCGACCGGCGCACGCCCACGGGTCCCGCGCGGCCGGAAGAAGAAGGCTCCCAGGAAGGCGACCCCGGCCCCATGAGCGTCCGCATCTACGTCCCCCTGACCTCGACCTCGCTCGCGGCGCTGGTCGCCGACGGCCGCCTCGACGGACCGCTGCGCGCGCACGCCGTCACCGACGCGCTGCGCGCCGAGTGGCCCGAGGGCGACGACGAGGGCTGGGAGTACGCCGCCCTGATGGCCGCCGGCGGCACCTCGGCCGGCCTGCGGGGGAGCGGTGACCTGCCGCGGCGTTTCGTGGTCGCCGCCGACGTGCCCTCGGTGGTGCCCGTGCCCGGCGACGACCCGACCCTGGTCGACGTCGCGGCGGACGTGCCGTGGAAGAACGTCGCCTCCGCCCACGTCGACACGAGCGACTGGGGAGCGGAGGGTCCCGACGAGGATGCCGAGCTCGCGTGGTTCGCCACCCAGGAGATCCGCGACCTGCTGTAGGCCCATTCCTCGACTCGGCGTTGCCCCCGTCAGGTCGCTATGGTCGCTGCCATGGACGCAATTTCTTTCCCCCCGGCTCCCACCAACGAGCCGAACCTGACCTACGCGCCGGGCAGCCCCGAACGGGACGCCCTCCTCGCGGAGATCGGCCGCCTCGAGGCCACCCAGCACGACCTGCACGCTCATATCGGTGGTGAGTTCCGCCCCGCCGGTGGCGAGGAGATCAAGGTCGTCCAGCCGCACGACCACCAGCACGTGCTCGGCGTGACCCGCAACAGCACCAAGGCCGACGCGCAGGCCGCCGTCGACGCCGCCCTCGACGCGGCGCCCGAGTGGCGCGCGATGGCCTTCGACGAGCGGTGCGCGATCCTGCTCAAGGCCGCCGACCTGCTCGCCGGCCCGTGGCGCCAGCGGATCAACGCCGCGACGGTGCTCGGCCAGTCCAAGACCGCCTTCCAGGCGGAGATCGACTCGGCCTGCGAGCTCATCGACTTCTGGCGCTTCAACGTGCACTACGCGAAGCAGATCCTCACCGACCAGCCGATCGCCAACAGCCCGGGCATCTGGAACCGCACCGACCACCGCCCGCTCGAGGGCTTCGTCTACGCGATCACGCCGTTCAACTTCACCGCGATCGCGGGCAACCTGCCGACCGCGCCGGCGCTGATGGGCAACACGGTCGTGTGGAAGCCGTCCCCGACCCAGCAGCTCGCCGCGTCGCTGACGATGGAGCTCCTCGTCGAGGCCGGCATGCCGCCGGGCGTCATCAACATGCTGCCCGGTGACGGCCTCGAGGTCTCGGACGTGGCGCTGACGCACCGCGACCTGTCCGGCATCCACTTCACGGGCTCGACCCCGACCTTCCAGCACCTGTGGCGCACGGTCGGGGAGAACATCACCGGCTACCGCTCCTACCCGCGGATCGTCGGCGAGACCGGCGGCAAGGACTTCATCGTCGCCCACCCCTCGGCCGACGTGCAGGTCCTCAAGACCGCGATGATCCGCGGCGCCTTCGAGTTCCAGGGCCAGAAGTGCTCGGCCGCGTCCCGCGCCTACGTCCCGCGCTCGCTGTGGACCCAGCTCAAGGACGAGCTCGTCGCCGACGTCGAGGGCATCTCCATGGGCTCGCCCAAGGACCTGTCGAACTTCATGTCGGCCGTCATCGACGACCGCGCCTTCGCCAAGCACCAGCGGGCCATCGCCCGCGCGCAGGGCACCGACGGCCTCGACGTCATCGCCGGTGGCCAGACCGACGACTCGGTGGGCTACTTCGTGCGCCCCACCGTCGTCGAGATCGCCGACCCGACCGACGAGATGTTCTCCACCGAGTACTTCGGCCCGATCCTGGCCGTCCACGTCTACGAGGACGGCGACTTCGAGAAGGTCGTGGCGCAGATGGAGTCCTTCGCGCCCTACGCCCTCACCGGCGCGATCATCGCCCAGGACCGCCGCGCCATCGCGTGGGCCCGCAAGGAGCTCCGCTTCGCCGCGGGCAACTTCTACATCAACGACAAGCCGACCGGTGCCGTCGTGGGCCAGCAGCCCTTCGGCGGTGGCCGCGCCTCGGGCACCAACGACAAGGCCGGCGCCGCGGTTAACCTGCTGCGCTGGACCAGCCCGCGGTCCATCAAGGAGACGTTCGTCCCGCCGACGGACTACCGCTACCCCTACATGGGCTGAGTCTCGACAGGCTCGACCACCGTTTCGACAGGCTCGACCACCGTCTGGACGACGAAGCCCCCGCCGGCACTGCCGGCGGGGGCTTCGTCATGTCGTGCGAGCTCAGTCGAGGGTCGGGTAGTCCGTGTAGCCCTCGGCACCGCCGCCGTAGAACGTGGCCGGGTTCGGCTCGTTCAGCTCGGCGCCGGTCTCCCAGCGCTTCGGCAGGTCGGGGTTGGCGAGGAACAGGCGGCCCACGGCCACGGCGTCGCCGAGGTCGTCGTCGAGGATCGCCTGGGCGTCCTCGCGCGTGGTGATGCTGCCGAAGCCGTCGTTGACGACGAAGACGCCGCCGAAGTCCTTGCGCAGCCGCTGCACCAGGTCCTGGCGCGGGTCGGCGAGCACGCTGAGGTAGGCCAGGCCGAGCGGCGCGATGGCCTCGACGAGGGCGCCGTACGTCGCCTCGACGTCGGCGGGGTCCTCCTCGGTGGCCCCCTGGATGTTGTGCGCGGGGGAGATCCGGATGCCGACGCGGTCCGGGCCGATCGCCTCGGCGACCGCGCGGGTCACCTCGATGGCGAAGCGGGCACGGCCCTCGGGCGAGCCGCCGTACTGGTCGGTGCGCTCGTTGGAGCCGGGCGCGAGGAACTGGTGGATCAGGTAGCCGTTGGCGGCGTGCACCTCGACACCGTCGAGACCGGCCTCGACCGCGTTGCGCGCGGCCTGCACGAACTCCTCGACGACGCCGGCGATCTCGTCGGTCTCCAGGGCGCGGGGGACCGGGTGCGGCTTCGGGCCGGTGGGGGTGAACATCTCACCGGGTGCGGCGAGCGCGCTCGGGGCGATGCTGCCCAGGCCGCCGGTGTTGTCGGGGTGCGAGACACGGCCGGCGTGCATCAGCTGGGCCACGATGCGCCCACCGCGGTCGTGCACGGCCTCGGCGACGCGGCTCCAGCCGGCGACCTGCTCGGCGGAGTGCAGGCCGGGAGTGTTGGGGTAGCCCTGGCCGACGGCGGAGGGCTGGGTGCCCTCGGTGACGATCAGGCCGGCGGTGGCGCGCTGGCCGTAGTACTCGACCGCGAGGTCGCCGGGCACGCCGCCCGCGTCGGCCCGGTTGCGGGTCAGGGGAGCCATGACGAGGCGGTTGCGCAGGCGCCAGGCGGGGGTCTGGAGGTCGTCGAACAGGTCAGCCATGCGGGTTCTCCTCGTGGGACGGGGACAGTTCGTTGAACCTTGTAAGAACCTCCCGCGCGGGTCGCGGTGTTCCAGCTCGCGCGGTGAGGAAGCGCACAGGGCCCGGACCGAGTCGGTCCGGGCCCTGTGACGGGTGGTCAGGTCAGGCGGGGAGGCACTGGGTGCCGGCCTGGCCCTGTCCGTTGACGCTGATGTTGTAGGTGAAGCAGACGCTCGGGTCGGCCTGGGCCGGCGCGAGGCTGACCAGGGAGGCGGCGGCGGTGAGGACGACGAGGGCGGCGATGCGCTTCATGTGGTGGACCTTCCGAGTCGTGACCCGGTCCGAATTGCCGGGTCCGATCGCCTGAACGAGCGACCGTGAGCGGCGTCACGCGGGCACCCGCGGCGGTCTGGACCGGGGGACCGTCGGGCAGACTGGGGCCGCGATGAACGACCTCCTGATCACCCTCGTGACGGCCCTCCACCTGGGCGCGCTGCACCCGCACGAGAAGGCGTTGACCCTCGCCCTGGCGTTCGGTCCCTTCGTGGTGCTCGGGGCCGTGATCGCCGTACGCCGCCGGCAGGACGCGCGCGAGGCGGCCCAGCAGGAGGCCCGGCCGGAGGGTCAGCGCGACAGGTAGTCGTTCCCGACCTTGTTCTCGGCCTTGAGCGCCTTGAGCAGCAGGTCGGAGATCAGGCCCTCGATCTTGCCGCTCACGAGCGGGATGTTCACCTTGATGTCCAGGCTGACCGTCTCGGTCGTGCGCCCGCCCGACTCGCGCAGCGTGGCGGTGCCGCTCATCTCGCCGGGCTTGCCCGGGATCGTGACGTGGATGCGCGCGGCGTCACCGGCCCAGCTCTCGCTCTGGACGATGTTGATCTCGTCGCCCACGAACTTCTTCGCGAACGACGGGATGCCCTGGGCGGCCTGGACCTGGTCGATGACGACCTCGGTGCCGGCGCCGTTGGGGTGCACGGTGACGTTCGACCGGACCACGCCCTGGTAGGCGCAGACCTCCTCGCGGAAGGCGGGGTCGATCAGCATCGCGGCCACGTCGGCCAGCGGCGCGTCGTAGGTCAGGTCGTGGGTCAGTCGCTTGGTCATCGGTTTCCCTTCAGCCACTCGGTGCCGACGCCGTGCTCGGCGTCCATGCCCGCCCGCACCTTGTCGGCGAGCAGCTTCTCGAGCTTGCCGCCGATCAGGGGGACCTTGATCTTGACGTCGAGCTCGACGATCTCGACGGTGCCGCTGCCCTCGGGGCGCAGCGTGATGGTGCCGGCGATCTCCGACGGCTTGCCCGGCGCGTCGATCCGCAGCGTCCCTCCGGTGGAGTCGGCCCAGACCTCGTGCTGGATCGCCCGGGTCGACGAGCCGGCGAACTTCTGCGCGAACGACGGCAGGTCGTCGGTGTTCTGGAGCTGGTCGACGGTCATCGTGAAGCCGGCGCCGGAGCGCTCGACGGTGGCCTCGGCGGAGATGACGTCCTGGGCGGCGCAGGCGGCCTCGCGGAACGCCGGGTCGGCCAGCATCGCGAAGACCTGGTCGGGACTGGCGTCGTAGGACAGCTCGTGTCGGAACTTCATGGCGCTCATCATGGCGGAGGGGTGGGCGGCGGGGGAGCCCCGGGCACAGATCGGTGCAGCGATACGGTCCAGCCATGAGCGAGACCTTCGTGTCCTTCGGTGAGCAGGGTGCCCAGCTGACCTACGGCAGCTACCTGCGGCTGCCCCAGCTGCTGGACTCCCAGCACCTCGAGTCCGACCCGCCGGCCCATGACGAGCTGCTGTTCATCACCATCCACCAGGTCTACGAGCTCTGGTTCAAGCAGCTCCTCCACGAGGTGCAGGCCGCGCGCGACGCGATGAGCGAGGGCCGCCTGTGGTGGGCCCAGCACCTGCTCGCCCGGGTGCACGTGATCGAGCGCGTCCTGGTCCAGCAGGTCGACGTCCTGGAGACGATGACCCCGCAGGACTTCCTGGAGTTCCGCCAGCGGCTGGCCCCGGCCAGCGGCTTCCAGTCGGTGCAGTTCCGCGAGCTGGAGTTCCTCAGCGGCGCCAAGGACCCGTCGTACGTCGAGCGCTTCCGCGGCCTGACCTCCGCGGAGCAGGACCGCCTCGGTGCCCGCCTCGACGAGCCGACCCTCTGGGACGCCTTCGTCGACGTGCTCCGCGCCGCCGGCCTCGACGCCGACAGCGACGAGGGCATCTCGGCGTCCCTGCGGACCGTCGCCCACGACCGCTCCCAGTACGCCGCCGTGTGGGCGCTCGGTGAGGCTCTCCTGCAGCACGACGAGCTCGCCGCGAGCTGGCGCGCGCGCCACGTGGTCATGGTCGAGCGGATGATCGGCGCCAAGTCCGGCACCGGCGGCTCCAGCGGCGCGGGCTATCTGCGCTCGCGGCTCCCGATGCAGTACTACCCCCTGCTGTGGGAGCTCCGCTCGGAGCTCTGATCCGGCTTCTGGGCGACGGCCCACCAGTCACAGGGGCCCCATGTTGTGGAGGTCACCCCGGAGTCCTAGGGTCGTGGTGTGTCAACGACGACGCTGGATTCCGAGAAGTCCGATCTCCTCGCCAAGGCCACCGACCTGGCCATGGCCCGCAAGGGCGCCGGAGGCCCTCCGCACGATGCGGTCGGAGCCCTGATCAAGGCCTACTACCGGCACGTGGCGCCCGAGGACCTCGTGGACCGCGCCGACGTCGACGTCTACGGCGCCCTGGCCTCGCACTACAAGCTCGCGGCCAACCGGCCGCAGGGCACGGCGTCGGTCCGCGCGTTCACGCCGAGCCTGGCCGAGCACGGCTGGTCCGCGGGCGGGCACTCCGTCGTGGAGGTCGTCACCGACGACATGCCCTTCCTCGTGGACTCCCTGACCATGGAGCTCTCGCGCCAGCTGCGCGACGTGCACGTGGTCATCCACCCGCACTTCGACGTCGTCCGCGACATCACCGGCACGCTGCAGAGCGTCCACCCCGTCGCCGACGGCTCGCTGGAGCCCGAGGGCGGCGCGGTCCGCGAGTCGTGGATGCACGTCGAGATCCACCGGATCCGCGACGGCGACCGCGCCGACGACCCGGCCGAGATCGAGGAGGCCGTGCAGCGGGTGCTGCGCGACGTCCGCGAGTCCGTCGAGGACTGGGACAAGATGCACTCCCAGGTGCTCGCGATCGTCGACGAGCTCGAGACGTCCCCGCCGCCGCTCGACGCCGACGAGATCCGCCAGGGCCGCGAGCTGCTGACCTGGCTGGCCGAGAACCACTTCACCTTCCTCGGCTACCGCGAGTACAAGCTCGAGCGCGACGGCGACGACGAGCTGCTCCGGGCCGTGCCCGGCACCGGCTTCGGCATCCTGCGCTCCGACCAGGACATGTCGGCGTCCTTCGGCAAGCTGCCCGCGATGGTCAAGGCCAAGGCCCGCGAGAAGACCCTGCTCGTGCTCGCCAAGGCCAACTCGCGCGCCACGGTCCACCGGCCGGCGTACCTCGACTACGTCGGGGTCAAGAAGTTCGAGAACGGCGAGGTCGTCGGCGAGCGCCGCTTCCTCGGGCTCTTCTCCAGCGCCGCCTACACCGAGTCGCTGATGCGGATCCCGCTGCTGCGCGAGAAGGCCACGGCCGTGCTCAAGCGCAGCGGCTACGACCCGCGCAGCCACGCCGGCAAGGCCCTCATGGACACCCTCGAGACCTACCCGCGCGACGAACTGTTCCACACGCCCGTCGATGAGCTGGCGCCGATGGCCGAGGCGGCCATGCACGCCCGCGAGCGCCGCCAGGTGCGGATGTTCATCCGCCGCGACACCTACGGCCGCTACGTCTCGGTGCTCGTCTACCTCCCCCGCGACCGCTACAACACCAGCGTCCGCGAGCGCTTCTCGGAGATCCTCAAGGAGCGGCTGTCCGGCGAGTCGGTCGAGTTCAACGTCAGCGTCAACGAGTCGACGACCGCGCGCGTCCACTTCGTCGTGCACCCGCCCAAGGGCGTGCTGCTGCCCGAGGTCGACACCGCCGACCTCGAGCGCCGGCTGACCGACGCGTCCCGCTCCTGGCGCGACGACTTCATGACCGCCGTCATCGCCGAGTACGGCGAGGAGGTCGGCGCCCGGCTGGGTCGTCGCTACCTCGACTCCTTCCCGGAGGCCTACAAGGAGGACTACGCGCCGCGCACCGGCTCGGTCGACCTGGGCCGCCTCGAGGCGATCCGGGCCGAGGACGCCGACGGCGGCGGCATCGACCTGTCCCTCTCCGAGCAGGTGGACGCGGGCCGCGGCGAGGCCCGGCTCAAGGTGTTCCGCCGGGGACCGGCCCTGTCCCTCTCGCAGATCCTGCCGATGCTCTCCTCGATGGGCGTCGAGGTGGTCGACGAGCGTCCCTACGAGCTCGACGGCCTCGACCAGCCGACCTACATCTACGAGTTCGGGCTGCGCTACGGCCAGGCGATGCCGGCCCACGCGCGCGAGCTGTTCCAGGACGCGCTGCGCGCCGTGTGGGACGGCTACAACGAGATCGACGGCTTCAACGCGCTCGTCCTCGGCGCCGGGCTGACCTGGCGCCAGGCGACGGTGCTCCGCGCCTACGCGAAGTACATGAAGCAGGGCAACTCGCCCTTCGCCCTCGACTACATCGAGGACGCGCTGCGCAACAACGTCGACATCACGCGGATGCTGGTGCAGCTCTTCGAGGCCCGGTTCACCCCGGGCGTCAACGGGCTGGCCGCCGACGCCGAGGCCCGGGTGGCCAAGGCGGCCGAGATCGAGCAGCGGATCGGCCGCGCCCTCGACGACGTCGCGAGCCTGGACCACGACCGGATCCTGCGGTCCTACCTGACCCACATCAAGGCGACGCTGCGCACCAACTGCTTCCAGCCGCCGGCCGACGGGGTCGGCGTCCGGCCCTACATGTCCTTCAAGCTCGAGCCGTCCGCGATCCCGGACCTGCCCGAGCCGCGCCCGCGCTACGAGATCTTCGTCTACAGCCCGCGCGTCGAGGGCGTGCACCTGCGCTTCGGCGCGGTCGCCCGCGGTGGCCTGCGCTGGTCCGACCGCCGCGACGACTTCCGCACCGAGGTGCTGGGCCTGGTCAAGGCGCAGATGGTCAAGAACACCGTGATCGTGCCGGTCGGCGCGAAGGGCGGGTTCTTCTGCAAGCAGCTGCCCGACCCGAGCGACCGGGACGCATGGCTCGCCGAGGGCATCGCCTGCTACCAGACCTTCATCTCCGGCCTGCTCGACATCACCGACAACCTCGTCGACGGCGTCACGGTGCCGCCGCGGTCCGTCGTACGCCACGACGGGGACGACTCCTACCTCGTCGTCGCCGCCGACAAGGGCACCGCGACGTTCTCCGACATCGCCAATGGCGTCTCGAACGACTACGGCTTCTGGCTGGGCGACGCCTTCGCCTCCGGCGGCTCGGTCGGCTACGACCACAAGGCCATGGGCATCACCGCCCGCGGCGCGTGGGTCTCGGTCCAGCGGCACTTCCGCGAGCGCGGGATCGACTGCCAGACCGAGGACTTCACCGCCGTCGGCATCGGCGACATGTCCGGTGACGTCTTCGGCAACGGGCTGCTGTGCTCCGAGCACACCCGCCTCGTCGCGGCCTTCGACCACCGCGACATCTTCCTGGACCCGACGCCCGACGCCGCGGCGTCGTACGCCGAGCGTCGGCGGCTGTTCGACCTCCCGCGCTCGTCGTGGCAGGACTACGACAAGGAGCTGATCTCCGAGGGCGGCGGCGTCTTCCCGCGGTCGTTGAAGTCGATCCCGATCGCCGCCTCGGTCCGCAAGGCGCTCGGCCTCGAGGACGGCGTGACCGCGATGACGCCCGCCGAGCTGATGAAGGCGATCCTGCAGGCGCCCGTCGACCTGCTCTGGAACGGTGGCATCGGCACCTACGTCAAGGCCGCCGACGAGACCCACGGCGACGCCGGCGACAAGGCCAACGACGCCATCCGGATCAACGGCCGCGACCTGCGGGCCAAGTGCGTCGGCGAGGGCGGCAACCTCGGGTTCACCCAGCTGGGCCGGATCGAGTACGCCCAGCGCGGTGGCCGGATGAACACCGACTTCATCGACAACTCCGCCGGTGTGGACACCTCCGACCACGAGGTCAACATCAAGATCCTGCTCGACCGGGTGGTCAAGGACGGCGACCTCACCGAGAAGCAACGCAACAAGCTGCTCGCCCAGATGACCGACGAGGTCGGCCACCTGGTGCTGCGCGACAACTACGAGCAGAACCTCGCGCTCGCCAACGCCGACGCGCACGCGCCGTCGCTGCTGCACGTGCACGAGGACTGGATGAAGCGGCTCGAGGGCGACGGCGTCCTCAACCGCGACCTCGAGGGGCTGCCCAGCTCGCGGCAGGTCAAGCGGCGCCTCGAGCGTGGCGACGGCCTCACCCTGCCCGAGCTCTCGGTGCTGCTCGCGTGGACCAAGATCGTGCTCGCCGAGGAGCTGCTGGCCTCCGACCTGCCCGACGACCCCTACCTCGACATCGACCTGCGGAACTACTTCCCGCAGGCCATGCGCGAGGGCTTCGAGAGCCAGATCGCCGACCACCCGCTGCGTCGCGAGATCATCGTGACCCAGGTCGTCAACGACCTGGTCAACGGCGCCGGCATGACCTACTGGCCGCGGCTCGCGGGGGAGACCGGCTCGACCGCGGCCGAGCTCACCCGGGCCAACTTCGTGGCGCGCGAGATCTTCGCGTCGCTGCCGCTGCGTGACGAGCTGAAGAGCTACGACAACGTGCTCTCGGCCGGCGTGCAGACCCACATGCGGGTCGAGATGCGCACGCTCGTCGAGCGGGCGTCGCGCTGGCTGGTCTCCAACCGGCGGCCGCCGCTGGACAGCCAGGGTCTCGTGGACTTCTTCGCCGCGGACGTCCAGCGGGTCATGGCCGAGCTGCCCGAGCTGATGACCGGCCGGGAGCTGACCGCCTTCCACCAGCGTCGTGACGACCTGGTCGCCAAGGCGGTCCCCGAGGAGCTCGCCACCCGCGTCGCGGTCCTGCCGCCGGCGTACACGCTCATGGGCATCATCGACATCGCCCGCCGCGAGGGCTTCGACCCGGTCGAGGTCACCCGCCTGCACTTCGCCCTCGGCGAGCGGCTCGGGCTGCCCGCGCTGGTCAACCGGATCCTCGCGCTGCCGCGCGAGGACCGCTGGCAGACGATGGCACGTGCGGCGCTGCGCGACGACCTGCACGGCGTGCACACGCAGCTGACCGCGCAGGTGCTGTCGGCGACCTCGCCGGACGACTCCGCCACCGCGCGGATCGCCGCGTGGGAGGACGCCGACACCGTCGTCGTCACCCGGGCCGCGGCCACGCTGGAGGAGATCTGCAAGGACGACTCCGCAGACCTGGCCCGGATGTCGGTCGGGCTGCGCGTCGTGCGCGGGCTGCTGGCCACCGGCTGAGCGAGAGGGCACTCCGGGGCACTCTGAGCGCGCCGAGAGGGCACTTGGTCTGACTCTGGCGATGGTGACCGTGGCGTCCGCGCGCGCGGGCGTCCTCTGGTCAGGTGCTGGGCCTGGAGGGGGCTCTGTGTGCGCAGGATCATCATTTCTGGGCGCTCGGTGATGATCCTGCGCACTCCTGCGGTCGGGATCACCGGTTAACCGGTGATCCCGACCTATGCGGCGCGCCCGACCGGCCCGCGACACCGCCGCCGTTCCCTCCATGACACGTAAGCACCGCAACGGCGAAAACCTGTTACGGATTGTCGGTGGTCCGTCATAGGGTTGATGACAATGTCAACCATCCCTCTCTCGGACCCGCCCGCCGGCGTGCACTCGCTCTGGCGTCTCCGGGGCTACCTGCGTCCCCATGCCGTCGCGCTCTCGATCATGGCCGCGGCCTCGGTCGCGGGGGTGGGGCTCACCATCGCCATCCCGCTGGTGACCAAGGCCCTGATCGACGGTCCCATCACCGACCGCGAGATCGGGCCCGTGCTGCCGCTGGGCCTGCTGGCTCTCGCGCTCGGCATCGTCGAGGCGTTGCTGATCTGGATCCGGCGCTGGGTCCAGTCCAGCGCCGTGCTGGGGCTCGAGACCGCGATGCGGCACGACCTCTACGCGCGGCTCCAGGAGCTGCCCATGGAGTTCCACTCCCGGTGGCAGTCCGGGCAGCTGCTCTCGCGCGCGACCACCGACCTGTCGGCGATCCGGCGCTTCAGCGGCTTCGGCCTGCTGTTCCTGGTCATCAACATCCTCCAGGTCACGGTGGTGACGGGGGTGCTGCTCACCATGTACTGGCCGCTCGGGCTGGTCGTGGCCGCGACGTCCGCGCCGATCGTGTGGCTGAGCATGCGCTTCGAGAAGGCCTACGTCGTCATCTCGCGCCGCGTCCAGGACGAGCAGGGCGACCTCGCCACCCGCGCCGAGGAGGGCGCGGTCGGCATCCGCGTCATCAAGTCCTTCGGCCGCAGCGACCACGTCTCGCAGCAGTACGAGTCGGCTGCCCGCACGCTCCACGGCACGAGCATGGACAAGGTCCGGCTCGCCGCGAAGTTCTGGACCTTCCTCGAGGTGATCCCCAACCTCGCCGTCGTGGTGGTGCTGCTGCTCGGCGCGATCGGGGTCGGCAAGGGCTACCTCACGCCGGGTGAGCTGGTCGCCTTCATCACCCTCATGCTCAGCCTGGTCTGGCCGGTCTCGTCCCTCGGCGTCATCCTCGCGATGGCCCAGGAGGCGATGACCGCCGCCGCACGCATCCTCGAGATCTTCGACACCGAGCCGACGATCGTGTCCGGCACCGCCGTGGTGGTCCGGCCGCGGGGACACCTGCGGTTCGAGCACGTCGACTTCGCCTTCCCTGACGCGCCCGACGAGCTGGTGCTCCGCGACGTCAACCTCGACCTGGCTCCCGGCGAGACCGTCGCGCTGGTGGGGGCGACCGGCTCCGGCAAGACCGTCCTGACGGCGCTGGTGCCGCGGCTGTACGACGTCACCGGGGGCCGGGTCACGATCGACGGGATCGACGTACGCGATCTCCAGCTGCCGCACCTGCGCCAGCTGGTCGCGACCGCGTTCGAGGAGCCCACGCTGTTCTCGATGAGCGCCCGCGAGAACCTCACCCTCGGCCGTGCCGACGCCACCGAGGAGGGGATCGAGTCCGCCCTGGCCGTCAGCCAGGCCGGCTTCGTCCACGACCTGCCGTGGGGCCTGGACACCCGCATCGGCGAGCAGGGCATGGCCCTGTCCGGCGGGCAGCGCCAGCGCCTCGCCCTGGCCCGCGCCGTGCTCGCCCAGCCCAAGGTGCTCGTCCTCGACGACACCCTGTCGGCGCTCGACGTGCACACCGAGCGGCTCGTCGAGGAGGCCCTCGGCCGTGTGCTGGCCGACACGACCGGCCTGATCGTCGCCCACCGGGCGTCGACGGTGCTGCTCGCCGACCGGGTCGCGCTCCTGCAGGACGGCACGATCACCCACGTCGGGGACCACCGCGAGCTGCTGGACACCGTGCCGGCCTACCGCGAGCTGCTCTCCGCCGAGTCCGAGGCGGTGTCGGCATGACGCAGGTGCAGGACCAGCAGCAGGACCAGAAGCCCCAGGAGTGGCGCGGGGTCGCGGCCGACGACATCACCGAGGAGCTGACCCAGGAGACGACGGTCCGGCTCGCCGGCCGGTCGCGGCGGCTGCTGCGCGACATGCTCGCGCCGTACAAGCGTGCGATCCAGCTGCTCGTGGTCATCGTCGTGGTCGAGAACGCCGCGCGCCTCTCGATCCCCTACCTCGTCAAGGAGGGCATCGACACCGGCATCGGGCCGATCCGGGCGACCGGGGACACCGGGCCGCTGTTCGTCATCGTCGGCATCATGCTGGTGGCGACGCTGACCCAGGCGGTCGCGCGCAACCTCTTCCTCGTGCGGTCGGGCAAGATCGGCCAGGACATCCTCTTCGAGATCCGGCGGCGGGTGTTCCGCCAGTTCCAGGCCCTGAGCCCCGCCTTCCACGACAACTACACCTCGGGCCGGGTGATCTCGCGGCAGACCTCCGACGTCGACGCGATCTACGAGATGCTCGAGACCGGGTTCGACGGCCTCGTCACGGCCGCGCTGACCCTGGTCGGCACCGCCGGGCTGCTGCTCTTCCTCGACGTCCGGCTCGGCCTGGTCGCGCTGGTGTGCGGCCCGTTCCTGGCCTGGCTGACCAACTGGTTCCGCAAGGAGTCCGCGCGCAGCTACCGCGTCACCCGCGAGAAGGTCGCGCTGGTGATCGTGCACTTCGTGGAGTCCATGGGCGGCATCCGCGCGGTGCAGGCCTTCCGTCGCGAGGGTCGCAACCAGGAGATCTTCGACGACGTCAACGACCAGTACCGCCTCGCCAACCTCGACGCCTTCCGGCTCGTCGCGTGGTTCATGCCGGGCATCAAGCTGATCGGCAACGTGACGATCGGCGTCGTGCTGCTCTACGGCGCCTTCCGTGCCTACCACGGCGAGGTCACCGTCGGCGTGCTCGCGGCGTTCCTGCTCTACCTGCGCCAGTTCTTCGAGCCGATGATGGAGATCTCGCAGTTCTACAACACCTTCCAGTCCGCCTCGGCCGCCCTGGAGAAGCTCTCCGGTGTGCTCGAGGAGGAGCCCGGGGTGCCCGAGCCCACCCACCCGGTCCCGCTCGAGGGGGCGCGCGGCGAGGTGCGCTTCGACCACGTGTCGTTCTCCTACGTCGACGACATCCCCGTCCTGCCCGACCTCGACCTGACGGTGCCCGCGGGGCAGACGCTCGCCCTGGTCGGCACGACCGGCGCGGGCAAGACCACGCTGGCCAAGCTGGCGACCCGGTTCTACGACCCGGTCCGCGGTCGCGTGCTGCTGGACGGGATCGACGTACGCCACCTGGCCTCGGACACCCTGCGCGACGCGGTCGTGATGGTCACCCAGGAGAACTACCTCTTCTCCGGCACCGTGGCCGACAACATCCGCTTCGGCCGGCCCGACGCCACGATGGAGCAGGTGGAGGAGGCCGCGCGCGCGATCGGCGCGCACGACTTCATCGCCGCGCTCCCGCACGGCTACGACACCGACGTCGCCAACCGCGGCGGCCGGCTGTCCGCCGGTCAGCGCCAGCTCGTCGCGTTCGCGCGGGCGTTCCTCGCCGACCCGGCCGTGCTCATCCTCGACGAGGCCACGTCGTCGCTCGACGTGCCCTCCGAGCGGCTGGTCCAGCACGCGCTGCGCACCGTCCTGGCCGGCCGGACCGCCGTGATCATCGCCCACCGGCTCTCCACCGTGGAGATCGCCGACCGGGTGCTCGTCATGGAGCACGGCCGGATCGTCGAGGACGGCACGCCGGCCGATCTCATCGCCGGCGGCGAGGGCCGTTTCTCGGACTTGCACCAGGCCTGGCTCGACTCGCTCGCCTGATCGCTACGCAACGTCATGCGGACGATGCAACCCCTTGCTCCAGACGCATGACGTCCCAGCCGATGGCGTCGGGCGCCTTGCTGCTCGAGCGGCTCACCAAGGGTCGTCGTAGCGATGGCGATCGATGACGAGGCGCCAGGCCAAGCCGAGACCGAGCCCGATCACCAGTCTCACTCCGGCGTGGAATGCCTCGTTCGCCATGAGCAGGTCGGCCACGTCGGGTGGGACCACGGCGAAGCAGACCACCGCGGCGGTGACAGGGACGAGGAGGCCGACGGCCGACTGCTCGTCCGGCTCGAGGCGGTCGTAGACGCCACGAGGGTTCCGTTGAGACCCCCGGGGCATCTTTCGGACCACCCGGTGGCTCAGCACGGCACACGCGGCCATGAAGGTCATGCCGGTGGTGAGACGGACGCCCCACGCGACGTGGAGCAGCATCATCACCGACAACCCGACGCCCGTCGCCGCTTCAGCCCACCAGATGCGCTGGACCAGCCGCATCCAGATCAGGTCGTGGTTGCGCTGGATGCCGGGGCTGAGCGGGTCGCTGCCGAGCCCGGCGGTGAGGTAGCCGGTCGCCGCGGTCAAGCGGCCGCGGTTTCCCTCCAGGGCCGCCAGGTTGTTCAGCACGTCCGCGTCACCGGCCGAAAGGCGGAGGGCCTCGTGGTACGCCGTACGGGCCCGGGACGCGTGCCCGAGCGCGGCATGGCAGAAGCCGAGCAGGTTGTGGGCCCCCGGGTCCAGCGGCGCCAGCCGGACGACCTCCTGTGCAGTCGCGATGGCGTCCTCGCGCCAGCCGTGAGCGCTCTGTGCGCGGGCGAGCTCATGCAGGGCTGCGGTGTCGTGGGGAAGGGCAAGCACGGCGGCCTTGGCGGCGCGCATCGCCTCATTGGTCCTTGCCAGGCTCGGGGTGTCGTCGGAGTTGAGCGCCCTGGCGAGGAGGAGCTGCGCCTGACCGCTCGCAGGGTCGGCCCGGGCTGCTGTCCGGGCCGTGGCGATGGCATCGAGAACACGTCCCTGGGCCAGTTGCGCGTCGACGAGGAGGGAGAGCGCGCCGAAGTCCTCGGGGTGCTGGCCGAGCTGCTGTCGGGCGATCACCTCGGCCTCGGCCGGTCGGCGCAGCTCGAGCAGCCGCCATCCGCGCCCGAGGCCCGACTCAGTCACGTGCGGAGGTCCCGTAGGAGTGCGGCCGTGCCCGGTCGCGGACGCGGGAACCGAGGGACAGCAGCAAGAGGGCGAACATGAGGATGCGGACCGCCGGTCGACCCCAGGCCCACACCGCGCGAGCCGGGCTCAGCGGGGCGAACGAGATGGCGAGACCGATGACGAGCAGGACGGTGAACACCACCAGGACACCGCGCTGAGCCAGGGGGACGCGGCGGAACAGGCCGCGGAGCATCACGACCGAGCCGCGCGGCATCCGACGGACGACCAGCCAGGCGAGCAAGGCGTCGATCGCCAGCATCGCGACCGCCAGCCCGGCCCGCAGCCACCAGCTCGGGGCCATCCCGTAGTCGGGCGTCGGCGGGATCAGGAGGACGCCCTGGACCAGTAGGAGGAGCAGCAGGGCGAGGCTCATCCGCGACACGAGCTTCACCCACAGGACATCGAGGTTGCGGCGCAACAGCTCGTCCTGTGGGTCGGAGGCCAGCCCACGCGTCAGCAGACCGGCCGCACGGCCCAGGCGCTCGCGGCGGACGGCCACGGCGGCGAGGTTGTTGGCGGTCCGGTGGCTCGTGGGGTCGAGGCGGGCGGCCTCCCTGTGGGCCGCGGCAGCAGCCTTGCGGCGACCACGCTGTGAGAGCACCGTCCCGAGGGTCGAGTACGCCTCGGCGGCATGCGGGTTGAGGCGGATCGCCTCACGCAGGGCCGACTCTGCATGGGGCAGGTCCGGAGAGCGACCGGCGCGCAGGGCGGACCCGAGGACGAGGTGGTTGACCCAGTCATCGGGGTCGAGCCGCACGGCCTGGCGTGCCGCCTCGAGCGATCGCTCGTGACGGCCGAGCTGACCGGCGGCGGCGCTGGCGAGGCGATACCCCGCCGGGTGCTGCGGATCCAGCGCGACCGCGCGGAGGGCGAGGCGCTGGGCCTGGGCCCAGTCGTGCTGCAGCGTGCGTGAGGCCGCCAGCAGCCGGACCGCATCGGCGCGTTCGGGATCTGCCCCCAGGACTGCGCGGACTTCCTCTTCTGCCGCTTCGTAGCGACGCAGCTCCAGCAAGTGCATCGCTCGATCCAGGTCCTGGGTCACCCCCCGGACCTGCCGTGCTTGCGGAGGTACTTCGCGAGCTCGTCGTACTCACCGGTCTGGTTGGCGAAGAGAGCCACGTTGCGGGCGGTTTCCAGCCACGGTCCGATGGACGGTCGAACTTCTCCCAGTGCGGACTCGAAGTCGGACATGCCGATCATCCGGGTGTTCCCCGTGCGTACGGAGTCCATGAGGGCGAGCTCAGCCGCGCTCTCGCACAGGTGCGCCAGATCCGCGCCCGAGTAGCCCTCGGTACGCCGGGAGAGCCGGTTCGTGTCGATCCGTTCCACGGGTCTGTCTCGCAGGTGGAACCGCAGGATCGCCTCGCGGGCCTCACGGTCAGGGGGAAGGACCAGCAGAGTGCGGTCGAGCCGGCCCGGACGTCGCAGGGCGGGGTCGACGTCCCACGGGTGGTTGGTCGCGGCCAGCACGAACACGCCCTCGTTGTCTGACCCGATGCCGTCGAGCTCGGTCAGCAGCTGGTTGACGGTGTTGCGCATCGCGTTGTTGCGGGTCAGTGAGCGCTTCTGACCGATGGCGTCGAGCTCGTCGAGGAACAGCACGACGGGCGCGGACCCCCGGGCGGTCTGGAAGAGCTCGTGGACGTTCTTCTCACTGTTGCCGATGTACATGTCGAGCACGTCGGCCAGCGACACAGACAGGAAGGCGGCGCCTAGCTCGCCGGCCACGGCCCTGGCCAGGAACGTCTTGCCGCACCCTGGTGGTCCGTACAGCAACAGACCGCCGCGCAGCGACTTGCCGTAGAGCCGCTGGAGCTCCGGGTTGCGCAGCGGGGCCAGGAAGCCTGCCTCAAGGCGGTCCTTCACCTGCTTCATGCCGCCCACGTCGGAGAGCCGGAGCCCGGACCGCTCCACGTCGAAGGCTGTGGTCTGGCAGGGCTCATCCTCCCCTTCGACGTACATGGGCGGCACGACGTCACCGAGGTCGGACTCCGCCGCGCGCCAGTCGAAGCCCGACGTGGGCACGGCGGAAGTCGGGCCCACGGGGTGGTCCGGGGCACCGATGGCGCGGGCGATCAGCTCGCGGGCCCGGCTGTTGGTCGGCTCGTTGGTGAGTGCGGTCGCAGCGTGGGCCACCGCCTCGTCGCTGCGACCGGACTGGAGCAGCATCTCGGCGAGATGGAGGCGCAGCGGCACGTCCTGCTCGTTGGCAGCAACGGCGGCACGAAGGCTGACGATGAGCGGGTCGTCCACGAGTTCCTCGCTGGGTGAAGAGTCGGAGCGACGGTGACACTACGCTCCCTGACGTGACCGATCTTGCACGTACCAGCGCAGCCGACACCGCCCGCCTCACCGCCTCCGGTGACCTGACCGCCCGGGTGGTGGTCGAGGAGGCGTTGGCCCGGATCACCGAACGCGATCCGGCGCTCAACGCGTTCTCGGTCGTGCTGGGCGAGCAGGCGCGCGCCGAGGCGACCGAGCGCGACGCGGCCGTCGCGGGCGGCGCGACACCCGGCCCGCTGCACGGCGTACCGATCGCCATCAAGGAGGAGATCGACGTCACCGGCACGGTGACGACGTTCGGGGGCGAGGCCAACACGACGCCGGCCCCCGCCGACGCCGAGCTCGTACGACGCCTCCGTGACGCCGGTGCCGTGATCGTCGGCAAGACCACGATGCCGGAGTTCGGGGCGTTCCCCTACACCGAGTCCGCGTCGCGGGGCATCACCCGCAACCCGTGGGACCGCACCCGCACGCCCGGCGGCTCCAGCGGCGGCACGGCGGCGGCCGTCTCGGCCGGCCTGGTCCCGGTCGCGATCGGCGGCGACGGAGGCGGCTCGATCCGGATCCCCAGCGCCTGCTGCGGCCTGTTCGGCCTCAAGCCCCAGCGCGGCCGCGTCACCACCGCCCCGCATCCGCACCTGTGGTGGGCGCTCGGCACCGCCGGCCCGCTGACCCGCACGGTCCTCGACAGCGCGATCGTCTACGACGCCATCCGGGGCAACGTCCCGACCGACCTCTACCGGGCCGGGGGAGACGAGCCGTTCGTGGCGGCCGCGCAGCGCGAGCCCGGCCGGCTGCGGATCGGCTGGACGACCAAGCCCGTCACGCTCGGCGTGAAGCCCGACCCGCTGCACGTCCAGGCCGTGGCCGACATGGCCCGGCTGCTGGCCGACGCGGGCCACGACGTCCGTGAGGTCGACCCGCGCTACCCCGACCCGACGGCCGCCTTCGTGCCGCAGTTCTTCGCCGGCATCCGCACCGAGGCCGACGCGGTGGAGCACTTCGAGCGGCTCGAGCGCCGCACCCGTGAGACCTACCGACTGGGGACGTGGGTCCGCCGGGGCGTCGTCGACTGGGCGCTGAAGGAGACCGAGAAGGTCTCGGCCAAGGCCAACCGGGTCTTCGATGACATCGACGTCCTGCTCACCCCGACGATCGCGCACCGCCCGCCGGTGGTCGGCCGCCTGGACGGCGTCGGCACGGTCCTGGCCGCGCTCCGCGCGATGCCCGCGATCGCCTACGCCGCGCTGTGGAACGTCGCCGGCAACCCGGCCGCGGCCGTCCCGTGCGGCACCGGCCCCGACGGCCTCCCGTTGAGCGTCCAGCTCGTGGGCCGCACCGACGACGAGGCCACCCTGTTCAGCCTGGCCGCCCAGATCGAGCAGGCCCGACCCTGGCCCCTCGTGGCCGGCGACGAGGCGTGACCCGCTACCGCCTCGCCGGACGCCGGCGGCCGGTGGAGCTGGCCGGCCGGACGGTCCTCGTGACCGGCGCGTCGTCGGGCATCGGCGCCGCGACGGCGCGCCGGGTCTCGGCCGCGGGCGCGACCACGATCCTGGTCGCCCGTCGTGCCGACCAGCTCGAGGCCGCGGCCGCCGGGCTCGAGCACGCGCACGTCCACCCGGCCGACCTGACCGATGCCGACGCGGTCGCCGACCTGGTCGCGCGGGTGACCGCCGACCACGGGGGCGTCGACTTCCTGGTCAACAACGCCGGCCGCTCGATCCGGCGCTCGCTCGCCCTCTCGACCGACCGCTTCCACGACGTGGAGCGGACGATGGCGATCAACTTCTTCGCGCCCGTGCGGCTCACCCTTGCGCTGCTCCCGGGCATGCGGGAGCGGGGCTTCGGCCACGTCGTCAACGTGCTCTCGTGGGGCGTCCAGCTGCGGGCGCCGAAGTTCTCGGCCTACCTCGCCTCCAAGTCCGCGCTCGACACGTGGTCCCGGGTCGCGGCCCGGGAGACGCTGGCCGACGGGGTCACCTTCACCAACATGCGTCTCGGCGCGGTCCGCACCCCGATGCTGGTGCCGACCGGCGGCGCCGAGGATCGCCGCCAGCTCGACGTCGACGAGGCAGCCGCCCTGGTCGAACGGGCCCTGCGCGAGCGGCCGGTCACCGTCAACCACCCGCTCGGCACGCCCGGCGAGCTCCTCACGGTCCTCGCGCCGCGGCTCAGCGATGCCGGCATGAACCGGCTGCACCGGCGTACGCCGGACACCGCCGCGGCCCGCGGCACGCGCTAGTCCCTCGTCGGCCCCATCAGCAGGAACAGCACGCCGGCCGGGTCCTGCAGCATGCCCAGACGGCCGTACGGCGTGTCGTCGACCGGCTGGAGCAGCGTCGCGCCGAGCTCCACGGCCTGGGCCGTGGTCGCGTCGGTGTCCTCGACCTGGATGTAGAACTGCCAGCGCGAGGGCTGGTCGCCGAGGAACGTCGTCCCGTCCATGATCCCGGCCTGGGCGTTCTCGTCCTGGCCCAGCGTGGTGTAGCGGAACTCCGGCACGTCGCTCATCGTGTGGGTGTCCCACCCGAACACGTCGCGGTAGAACGGCACGACCGCGTCGTACTGCTTGCTCAGCGTCTCGAACCACGCCGGTGCGCCGACCTCGTTGCGGGTGATGAAGCCGGGGAACGTGCCTGGCTGCCAGCCGCCGATCAGGGCGCCGGCCGGGTCGAGGAGCACCACCATGTGGCCGAGGTCGCCCACCGGCATCGGCTCGGCCACGACGGTGCCGCCGGCCGCGCGCGCCTTGTCGGCGGTCGCGGAGACGTCGTCGCTGGCGAGGTAGACCGACCAGGCGCTCGGGCTGCCGGCGCTGCCGTCGTTGGCCATCAGGCCCGCGATCGGCTGGTCGCCGCGCAGGAACATCCGGTAGCCGCCGAACTCCTCCTGCGCCGGTGTCGCGGTCCAGCCGAAGAGGGCGCCGTAGAAGTCGGCGGCCGCGTCGGAGTCGGGGGTGAACAGCTCGATCCAGCAGGGCTGTCCGGCGACGGGGGTGGTGGTCATGGCGTCTCCTGGGAGTGAGTGGTGATGCGGCTATGACCGCCGGGACGGCCGGAACTCATCGTGCGGTCACCCTAGGCACCGCCCGCGGAGGGCGGCGTACCGGGCGGAGCGGCAGGGCGCCAGCGGCGTCCCCTGCGTGGCGCCACGGGCAACGTCGTCGACGACGGCCGCGACCAGCCGCTCGTCGTCGGCGTGGATGGCATGGCCGGAGCCGAGGGCCTCGACGTGCACGGCGTCGGTCGAGGCGCGGGCCAGGCGGTCGTGGTAGCCGTACCAGAGTCGCCGCACGTGGCCGGTCAGCTCGTCGGACGACAGCACCGCGAGCGGGACGTCGCCGAGGTCGATCTCGCGCAGGGCCCGGATCGTCCGCTGCTTGTCGACCGGCCGCCCGCCCTCCCACCAGGCGATCCCGCTCCAGGACCGGTCGACGAACTGCTGCGCCACCGAGGAGTCCTCGAGCACGACGCCGGCGACCAGGTCCGGGTGCCGGGTGGCGAAGGCCTGGGTCACCAGGCCGCCGTAGGACCAGCCCAGCACGACGTACGGCGCCTGCTCGCCGTGGTCGGCCAGCGTCGCGGCCAAGGCGTCGGCGGCAGCCCCCGGCCACGGGTCCGGGTCGCCGGCCGCGAGCGGGGGACTCTGCCCGATACCGGCGCGGTCGTACGTGCAGACCCGGTGCCGCCGGGCGAGGCGGTCCGCCAGGGAGTCGAACGTCGAGGAGTCGGTGTCCAGGCCCGCCTCCAGAACCACCACCGGACGGCCCTCGCCCCGGCAGTCCATCGCCAGGCCCTCCGCGGCGACGGAGGGGGTCGCCCCACCCGTCGGTGAGGCGGATGCGGCCGGTGAGTTGGGATCGGATGGTGCGGCCGAGCCGCCGCAGCCGGCCAGGACCAGCGCGAGACCGGTCAGGCAGGCGGCGAGAGGGTGGCCCACGAGGGCTCCTAGCTGGCCTTCTTCTTGGCGGCCTTCTTCGCGGTCTTCTTGGCGGGCTTGTCGGACTTCGCGTCCGCGTCGTCGCCGGCGTCGTCGGTCGCCTCGCCCCGGGCGGTCTTGGCCGCCTCGACGGAGCGCTGCAGCGCGGCGAGCAGGTCGACGACCTCCCCGGAGGACTTCGTGGACGTCGGGGTCTTCTTGACCTCGCCACCCTCGATCTTGGCCTTCACCAGCGACTCGACGGCCTCGGCGTAGTCGTCCTCGAACTCGCTGGGGTCGAAGTCGCCGGCCAGCGTCTCGACCAGCATGTTGGCCATCGCGACCTCGGCGTCCTTGACCTCGCCGATGTCGATGCTGAAGTCGGGCTGCCGGATCTCGTCGGGCCACATCATCGTCTGGAGCACGATCACGTCCTCGCGGACGCGGAGCACCGCGACGGTCGTGCGCTGCCGGAGCGCCACGGTCACCACGGCCATCCGGTCGGCGTCGAGGAGCGCCTGGCGGAGCAGGGCGTAGGGCTTGGCGCCGGTCTTCTCGGGCTCGAGGTAGTAGGACTTCTCGAAGAGCATGGGGTCGATCTGGTCGCTCGGCACGAACTTCTCGACGGCGATCTCGCGCGACGACGTCGATGGCAGCTCGGCCATGTCGTCGTCGGTGAGGATGACCATCTCGCCGTCCTCGGTCTCGTAGCCCTTGGCGATGTCGGCGTAGGCGACCTCCTCGCCGTCGATCGAGCAGACGCGTTGGTACTTGATGCGGCCGCCGTCCTTGGCGTGGACCTGTCGGAACGACACGTCGTGCGACTCGGTCGCGGAGTACAGCTTCACGGGAACACTCACCAGCCCGAAGCTGACGGCGCCCTTCCAGATCGCTCGCATGCCGAACAGTTTGTCACGGCAGGATGGCCCCATGCGCCCCATGCTCGCCACCCGCGGTGTCCACGTCCCCACCGGGGACAGCTGGACGCACGAGGTGAAGTGGGACGGCATGCGCATCCTCGCCGACGCGTCCCCGCGCGGGGTCCGACTCACCTCGCGCAACGAGAACGACGTGACCGTCACCTTCCCCGAGCTGCACGGCCTGGCCGGCCGAGACCTCCTCCTCGACGGCGAGGTCGTCGCCTTCGACGAGGGCCGGCCGAGCTTCGGCGCGCTCGCCGACCGGATGCACGTGAAGAGCGCGACGCGGGCGGCCAGGCTGGTCCACGTCCGTCCGGTGACCTACCTCGTCTTCGACCTGGTCCGCCTCGACGGCCGCGACCTGTCCCGCGAGCCGTTGTCGGTCCGTCGGGAGGCGCTCCTGGGCCTTGGCCTCGCCGACGTGCACTGGCAGGTGCCCGGCACGTACGACGACGGCGACATGCTCTTCGAGGCGACCCGCGAGCAGGGGCTCGAGGGGATCGTCAGCAAGCGGCTCGCCTCCCGCTACGAGTTCGGGCAGCGCAGCCCGCACTGGCTGAAGTTCCCGCACCGGCGGCGCGCGTCGTACGTCGTGGGCGGCTGGCGGCCGGAGACCGACTCGACCCACCGTCTCGGCGCGCTGCTGGTGGGGGAGCCGACGAGCGCGGGGCTGGTCTACCGTGGCCGGGTCGGCAGTGGCATCGCCGGCGCGAAGGGTCCGGTCCTGCGGGAGCTGCTCGAGCCGCTCGCCCGCGCCGACTCGCCCTTCGTCGACGAGGTGCCGCGGCTGGACGCCCTCGGGACCCGGTGGGTCGAGCCGGTGCTGGTCGTCGACGTGGAGGCCCTCGGCCTCTCGTCGCAGCAGCGGCTGCGGCAGCCCTCCTACCGCGGGCTCCGGGCCGACCTGACGCCCGAGGACCTCGCGGAGGACGCATGACCCGGATCGGCCTGCTGGCCACCACGCTGCTGCTCACCCTGCTCACGATCCTGACCGCGACACCGCCGGCGGACGCGGCCACCCGGACCCGGCGCCTCGACGGCGTCGAGGTGACCCTGGGGCCCGGCACCCGCCAGGTCGTCACGGTCAACCGGACGAGGGGCTACCACGCCCGGGTCACCTACTGGGTGAAGAACAGGGACGGCTGGCAGGTGCGGATGCGCGCCACCGACGGCCGGATCGGGTACGGCGGGCTGGTGCCCGGCCGCGAGCGCCGGCAGGGCACCGGCACCACGCCGCTCGGCACCTACCGGCTCCCGTGGGCGTTCGGGCGGCACGCGGCCAAGGACGTCTGGAAGATCGACTACCGGCGGATCCACCGGGGCGACTTCTGGGTGCAGGACAACGCCTCGGACTTCTACAACCGCTACCGCAACCAGGAGCAGGGCGGCTTCCGCTGGCGGCTCCCGGCCAGCGACGAGAACTCCTCCGAGCGGCTCTCCGACTACCCCGGCAGTACGAGTGGTCGATCGTCACCAGCTTCAACCACCGCCAGGTCCGGCACCGTGGCGCCGGGATCTTCCTGCACGTCAACGGCTCCGGCGCGACCGGCGGCTGCGTGAGCGCGCCCCGCCCCTTCATCCGGAGGCTGATGGCCCGCCTCGATCCGGCCCGGGTCCCGGTCATCGCGATCGGCCGCTGACCCACTCCTGTCACACGAAGTTCACGAAATTCGCACCGTCGAACCCCTGTACGACGACCCCCTGCATGCGCCACGATCTGGCTCGCCGGTGTACCCCCGCGCCGCGCCATCTCTCGGGAGATCCCCCATGCCTCGTGCACAGCGCGTGTCGATCACGCTTGCCCTGAGCCTCGCTCTGGGCTTCCTCGCCCTCCTCGTGCCCACCTCCACCGCGGACGCGGCCGTGCCCAACGCGGCCGCCTGCTCGACCTCGGGCACGTGGACGCCGGGCCAGCTCAACATCTACTGGTTCGACGTCGACCAGGGCGACAGCCAGCTCCTCGTCGGCCCGACCGGGAAGACGATGCTCATCGACCTGGGCGAGAACGCCTACAACACCAAGGGCACCGCCACCAACGCCACCGCGGTCGCCGCGCAGATCCGCGGCATCTGCGGCACCGGCGCCAACCCGGTCCACCTCGACTACGTGATGGCCAGCCACCACCACCTCGACCACATCGGCTACGCCGGCAACCCCGGCGACACCCAGGCCTACAGCAACGGGCTCTACCAGCTGCTGACGCCGACCAGCGTCGGCGGCCTCGGCTTCACGGTCGGCAGCCTGATCGACCACGACGGCGGCACCTGGACCGACGCGAACTCCAACGGCAAGTGCGACACCGGCACCTCGACGGCCCCCGAGCCCGAGATCGCCTGGCACAACGTCGGCACCACGAGCATGACCGGGCAGCGCTTCATCTGCTGGCTCTACGGGCCCGCCGGCCAGGCCGACCGCGCCAACATCGAGGGGAAGGTCGTCACCCTGACCAACACCGGCACGTGGCCGGGCATCGACCTCGGCGGCGCCACGGGCACCATCGAGGAGGCCAACGCCAAGGGCGTGATGCAGGCCGACGGCACCACGCCGGTCAGCGGCAACCACTCCACCGACGCCAACCCGCCGAGCGAGAACGACTACTCGATCGGCGTGAAGTTCACCTACGGCGCCTACAACTACGCGACCGCCGGCGACAGCGACGGTGAGTACTCCTCGTCGGTCAACGGCTACACCTACAACGACGTCGAGTCGCTGCTGAAGACCAAGATGGGCAAGGTCGAGACCCTCCGCGCCAACCACCACGGCTCGGCGCACTCCTCCTCGGCCAACTACGTCAACGCGCTGGACCCGCAGATGACCGTCATCTCGTGCGGCACCAACTCGTTCGGCCACCCGGGCAACCGCACCCTCAACACCTACCGGGCGATTGCGGCGGACATCTACATGATGAACAACCCCTGCGACACCACGGACACGACCGGCGCGGCCATCGACTACTCGGGCACGTTCAACCACGGCGGCACGATCCACCTGGTCACGACGGGCACCAACGGCTCGGGCTACACCGTCACCTACGACACCGGGTCGCGCAGCTACGTCACGGGCGCGGGCACGGGCACCAACGGCGACCCGACCCAGGTGAAGGTCAACGAGTTCCTCATGGCCCCCTCGGGCACGGGCACCGAGTGGGTCGAGCTCTACAACCCGCTCACCGCGCCGGTGGACGTCAGCGGCTTCTACATCGACGACGTCGCCGGTGGGGGCGGGGCGCCCAAGCAGATCCCGGCCGGCACCGTCATCCCCGCGGGTGGCCGCTACGTCATGGACATCGCGTCCGGCTTCCTCAACAACACCGGCGCGGAGACCGTGCGCTTCCTCTCCGGCTCCGGGGCCAGCGAGGTCACCTACGACTCCTGGTCCTACAACCTCGGCAGCACCCAGTCCGACAAGGTGTTCCACCGCCAGGGCGACGGGGGAGCGTGGTGCGGCACCATCTCCACCAACCTGAGCAAGGGGACCGCCAACCCCACGACGTGCCCGTGAGCGCACGCCTCGTCGCCGCCGCCGCACTGCTCCTCGTGGGCAGTGCGGCGGCGGCCTGCTCCGCCGACTCCGGTACGACGACAGCCGACCCGGCCACCCGCCCGGCCGGCTCCGTCGTACCCGCCGCCGCCGACACCCGGCTCGTCCTCGTCAGCGGCCGGGACGACCACGGCATGGTCGCCGAGGAGCACGTCCCGCTCTACGGCAAGGTCGAGGGCACCCACCCGTCGGCCGTGGTCGACGACGGCACCTACGCCCGCGTGCTCGCCACCGACGGCCAGTGGCTGAAGGTGGAGACCGTCGAGGGCCGCCACGCCACCGGCTGGATCGACGATTTCTTCCTCCGGGGCGAGTCGCGGCTCGTCGGGGCCGCCCCGTCCTGCCGGGCCACCCTGGCCGGCGAGAAGCGCACCGGCGGCACGCTCGTCGTCGTGCACGCCCTGCACGGCGACCGCGCGAAGGTGGAGTCGATCGCCGAGCCGACGACGACGGGCTGGGTCAGCCGGTCCGCCCTGCAGGAGCTGCCGCCTCAGGGGCCGCAGTGCGGTGACATCCCGCTGGACGACAAGCACGCCCACCACCACTGATCCGATTAGGTTGTGGCCCATGGCCGGCCAGGAGCTCCTCGTCGACGTCGAGGGCCGCACGCTCAGGATCAGCAACCTCGACAAGGTGCTCTACCCGCGCACCGGCACGACCAAGGGCGAGGTGCTCAACTACTACGCCCAGGTCGCACCCACCCTGCTGCCGCACCTCAAGGACCGCGCGGTGACCCGGATCCGGTGGCCGCACGGCGTGCAGGGCGACAGCTTCTTCGAGAAGAACGCGCCCGCCGGCACGCCGAGCTGGGTACGCACGGCGCGGGTCCCCACGACGGGGTCCCGCGCCGCGCGCTCGGTCGAGGCCGGGGGCAGCGACACGCTCGTCTTCCCGATCGTCGACGACCTCGCGACGCTCACCTGGCTGGTCAACCTCGCCGCGCTCGAGCTGCACGTGCACCAGTGGACGGTGGGCCGCAACGGCCGGCCCCGCAACGCCGACCGGCTGGTCATCGACCTCGACCCGGGCGAGCCGGCCGGGCTGCACGAGTGCTGCGGCGTGGCCCTGCTGGTCCGCGACAAGCTGGCCGAGCGCGACCTCGTCGCCAAGCCGGTCACCAGCGGCAGCAAGGGCCTGCACCTGTACGCCGACCTCCCGGGCCGGATGCCGTCGGACGACTCGACCGCCTTGGCGAAGGAGGTCGCCGAGGAGCTCCAGGCCGCGCACCCGAAGCTGGTCACGGCGACGATGACCAAGGCCAAGCGCGGCGGCAAGGTGTTCCTCGACTGGTCGCAGAACGCCGGCTCGAAGACCACGATCTCGCCGTACTCCCTGCGTGGCCGGGAGCGCCCCTACGTCGCCACGCCGGTCACCTGGGACGAGGTCGCGGAGGGGGCCGATGACCCGCTGGGGCTGGAGCAGTTCCGCTTCGACGAGGTGCTCGAGCGGATCGCCGACCACGGCGACCTGTTCGCCTCGTGAGGCACCATCCGGGGCGCCGCGGGTTGTTACCGAACGGTGGATCGGCTGTGGATCGGCCGTTGCCCAGGCGGTCCTACCGTGGGGGAGGAACGACGGTCTTTTCCTAAGGCTCGAGCCCCGGTCGCCGATGTCGACGACCACGGGCTCGACGGGGGACACGGCGGTCGCGGACCTGGGGGGAACGCGGTCGACCGGTAGTGACACATGGGGGGACACGGCCGGTACGGAGGCACCCGGGGAGGGAGTGCCTCCGCACCGGTCCGGACGGGAGAGGCCCGCTCGGCGACCGGGGGGACGCTGGGCGGGCAGCCCGTCGGGAGGCCCTTCCACACTCATCTCTCGGGAATGACAAGAGGCTCGAATGGAGATCGTCACCGCCCCCTACCAGCCGGCCCCCTCGCTCCGCAGCCGCCTGCTGGTGGGCTTCGCCGTGTTCGCTCCCGTCACCGTGCTCGCCCTGCTGCCCATCGGGCTGGGGCTCGAGCGCTACGTCGTGCGCACCGACGACATGGCCCCGGGGATCCCGCGCGGCGCCGTCGTGCTCGAGCGCGCCGTGCCGGTCGGGGACCTGCGCGTGGGCGACGTGGTCACCTACGTCCCGCCCGCCTCGTCCGGGGTCGAGGGCAACGTGACCCACCGGATCGTCTCCGCGCACGGCGCACACCTGCTCACCCAGGGCGACGCCAACCCGCAGATCGACCCGTGGCCGGTGCCCACGACCGGCACGACCGTGTCGCGGGTCGTGTGGTCGGTGCCGAAGGTCGGCTTCCTCTACCTCGCGCTGGTGCGACCCGGAGCCTGGGGCGGCGTGGCCCTGGTGCTGCTCGCCGCGCTGGCCTTCGGCGTGGCGTGGTCCAGCGGGCGTCAGCGGTCACGGCGCGATCCGCCGTGACCGGCGTCGGGATTGCCGATGTTCGGGGGCACATGCCCTCTATGCTCCTCACCATGGCGCAGCGAGTTCTGGTGGTCGAGGACGAGGAGGACATCGCGTTCCCCCTTGTCCGCACGCTGGAGCGTGAGGGGTACGACGTGACCTGGGTCGACAACGGGCAGAAGGCCCTCGACTCGCTCACCTCCAATCCCGTCGAGGTCGTGATCCTCGACCTCGGACTCCCGGACTTCGACGGGCTCGAGGTCTGTCGGCGGGCCCGGGACGCCGGCTACGGCGGGGCGATCATGATCGTCACCGCTCGTGCCGGCGAGCTCGACCGCGTCGTCGGTCTCGACTACGGGGCCGACGACTACCTGGCCAAGCCGTTCGGGCTGGCCGAGCTGCAGGCGCGGGTGCGCGCCCTGCTGCGCCGCACCACCTCGGCCAACGGATCCGCCGCCGCGGACCCGGCGCACGGCGAGGGCCTGCGCATCGACGTGGCGGCCCGGCGCGTCTACGCCGGCGAGGACGAGGTCCCGTTGACGGGCAAGGAGTTCGAGGTCCTGAACATCCTGGCCGCCAACCGGGACAAGGTCGTGTCACGCGGTCGGCTGATGGCCGACGTGTGGGACGAGAACTGGTACGGCTCGACCAAGACGCTCGACGTCACCATCGGTCGGTTGCGCCAGAAGCTCGAGAGCGTCGGTGTGACGGAGCGCGTGGTGGCTGTTCGAGGCGTGGGGTTCCGCCTCGAAGGCGGCCCCTCCGATGCGTAACCGCCTCACCCTTGCCTTCATCGTCCTCTCCGTCTGCCTCCTGCTCGGTGCGGGCATCCTGCGCTCGTTCATCCTGCGCGACCTGATCCGGGAGCAGGAGAGCGCGCACGTGCACGAGGAGTCGGTGCTGATCGCCGACATCGTCGACCGCCGGCAGGCCGAGGGCGGGAAGGTCGACGAGACCTTCCTCCGCGGCCTGGTCGGCGCCGACGACCGCCTCGTCTACTCCCCGCACGGCGCGCCGGCCGTCGAGGTGCACGGCTCGACGTACGACGACACCAACGACCCGGCCAAGGACATCGCCTCGTCCTCCGAGGTCTCCGGCGGCGACGTCACGGTGAGCCAGTCGCCCGAGGTCATCAAGGACATCCTCTACCGCGACATCAGCTCGGTCCTGGCGCTGTTCCTGCTGATCGGTGGCGTCGCGGGGCTGTGCGGGTTCTTCTTCTCCCGCTGGCTGTCGGCGCCGTTCCGCCAGCTCGCGACCGCCGCGGCGGCGCTCGGCCGTGGCCGCTTCGACCTCGACCTGCCCGAGACGAAGATCCCCGAGGCGCGTGCGATCTCGCTCGCCCTCGGCACCAGCGCGACCCAGCTCGAGGACCGGCTCCGGCGCGAGCGCGACTTCGCCGAGCACACCTCCCACGTGCTGCGCACCCCGCTCACCGGCCTGCGGCTGGAGATGGAGGAGCTCGCCCTGCGCGAGGACGTCCCCGCGGACGTGCGGCAGACCGCCGTCCGCTCCATGAAGACCGTCGACGGCATGAACCAGGTGGCCGGTGACCTCGTCGAGCTGGCCCGGTCCGGCAGCCTCGTCGCCGGCGCGGAGCTGCCCCTCGTCGACCTCGCCACCCAGCTCGCCCAGCGCTGGGCCGACCGGCTCGCGGCGCGCGACCGTGCGCTGACCGCCTCGGCCGAGGGCGACCTCGAGCTCACCTACACGCCCGGCCCGGTCGAGCACGTCCTCGACCTCGTCCTCGCCGAGGTGGTCCGGCGCGGCACCGGCGGGGTCCGGATCATCTTCTCCGGCCAGGAGGGCGGTCACCTGCGGGTGCGCGTCGCCAGCGAGGGCGTCGTGCCCCGGCCGAGGAACGGTGAGTCCGAGCTGTCGAGCCGGCTCGACGAGGCTCGCACCGTCGTCGCGGCGCTCGGCGGCCGGATCTCCGGCGACGACCCCGCCCAGGGCCTCGAGGTCCTGCTGCCCCGCAGGTGAGCTCGTCCAGCATGATGGCCCCATGAACCCCTCGCGTTCCGTGGAGACCTGGCTGACCGACATGGACGGCGTGCTCGTGCACGAGGAGGTGCCGATCCCGGGCGCGCAGGAGTTCATCGAGCGGCTCAAGGAGTCGGGGCTCGGCTTCCTGGTCCTCACCAACAACTCGATCTTCACCCCGCGCGACCTCCGCGCCCGGCTGCTCGGCAGCGGCATCGACGTCCCCGAGTCGGCGATCTGGACCTCGGCGCTGGCCACCGCGCAGTTCCTCGCCGACCAGCGTCCGCACGGCACGGCGTACGTCGTGGGCGAGGCCGGGCTGACCACGGCCCTGCACGACATCGGCTACGTGATGACCGACCGGGACCCCGACTACGTCGTGCTGGGGGAGACCCGGACCTACTCCTTCGAGGCGATCACCCGCGCGATCCGCCTGATCGAGGCGGGCGCCCGCTTCATCGCGACCAACCCCGACGTCAGCGGGCCGAGCGTGCACGGCACCCTGCCCGCGACCGGCTCGGTGGCCGCGCTGATCAGCACCGCCACGGGCCGCAAGCCCTACTACATCGGCAAGCCCAACCCGCTGATGATGCGCAGCGCGCTCAACCGGCTCGACGCGCACTCCGAGACGACGGTGATGATCGGTGACCGGATGGACACCGACATCATCAGCGGCCTCGAGGCGGGGCTGCGCACCATCCTGGTCACGACCGGCTCCACCAAGGCCGAGCACGTCGAGCACTTCCCCTACCGCCCCACCCGTGTGGTCGAGTCGATCGCCGACGTCGTGGACTGGGTGGGTCAGCCCGTCACCCCCGTCGAGTCGGCGCAGCCGGGCTGAGAGGCGTCAGCCCACCAGGTCGCGGACCAGCCGGTCGAGGTGCTCGCCGCGCTGGTCGACCGGCACGCCCTGCACCATGCCGACGAACGCGCCGACGCAGACGTCGCGGACGGCGTCGCGTCCCAGCTCCGGCCGGTCGATCCACTCCTGGCCGATGCTGCGCAGCATCACCAGCCAGCTGCGCACGGCGACGCGGAGCAGCTCGGGGGAGGGTGCGTCGGGCGCGAGCACGTCGAGGATCCGTTGCTCGTGCAGGCGCATCGACTCCTCGATGATCGCGCGTACCTCCGGGTCCGCAGAGGCACCACCGTGGTGCGCGGCCCGCGAGCCGTGCCGGTGCCGGGCGACGTGGTCCAGGAACGCCTCGACGCCGTGCCCGAGCTGCTCGACCGGCGACAGGGTCAGGTCGGGCGCGGTCTCGCGGGCCATCACCTCGGCCTGCCGGCGTACGAGGGCCGCGAAGAACGCCCGCTTGCTCGGGAAGTAGTGGTAGAGCAGCCCGCGCGAGACCCCGGCGAGCTCGGCGACCCGCTCGATGTGCACGTCCTCGTACGGCGTCGCCGCGAACAGCTCGGCCCCCAGGTCGAGCAGCTGCTGGGAGCGCTCCTCGGGGGAGAGGCGGGTGCGGGTCACGCGGACAGACTACTTGACAGCGGTTCAGTAGGCGGAGAACTATTGAACCCACATCCAATTGCCTGCCCGCAGGAGCACCCATGCGCAACGACTGGTCCGGCCAGGTCCTCCCGCACCCGCCGGGGCGCCGCCGGATCGTCGGCGACGTCGGTGACCTGCGGCCCGACTCCGCGGTGCAGACGATCATGCAGCGGGCCGCTGCCTACCGGCCGCTGCTCGAGCAGCACGTGTTCCGCACCAAGTTCGTCTTCGTGACCGGGGCCGGGCTGTGCGCGGAGCTGTGCGAGGAGCAGCGCTTCGAGAAGGCGCTGCCGCCGGCGCTGGAGGCGCTGCGGGAGTTCGCGGGCGACGGGCTGTTCACCGCCTACAACGACGAGCCGACCTGGCAGCTCGCCCACGACCTGCTGATGCCCGCGTTCACGCGTCCGGCGATGCAGCGCTACCACGGCGTGATGCTCGAGGCCGTCCGCGAGCTGTTCGCCGTGCTGCCCGAAGACCGGCCGGTCGACGTGGCGACCTACATGACCAAGCTGACGATGGAGACGATCGCGCGGGCGGCCTTCAGCCACGACTTCGGGTCGTTCACCCAGGTCGAGCCGCACCCGTTCGTGCCCGCGATGGTGACCGCGCTGGAGACCGGCCGCCGGATGGGTGCGCTGTCCAGCCTGCCCGGCTCGGGGATCGTCCGGCGTCGGCTGCGGCGCCGCAACGCCGCGCAGCAGGCCTACATCGACGGCATGCTCGACGACCTGATCGCCGAGCGCCGTGCCGGGGCGCGTACGCCGGGAGCGCCCGACGACCTGCTCGGCATCATGCTCGAGCAGGCGCACCCCGAGACCGGCGAGCGGCTCTCGGACCGGGCGATCCGCTACCAGATCCTGACCTTCCTCGTCGCCGGACACGAGACGACGTCGGGTGCCCTGACCTTCGCGCTCCACTACCTCGCGAAGCACCCGGAGGTGCTGGCAGCGGCCCGTGCCGAGACCGACGCCATCCTCGGCAGCGACCCCGACGCCGAGCCCACCTTCGAGCAGGTCGCGAAGTTCCGCTACCTGCGCCGCGTGCTCGACGAGTCGCTGCGGCTGTGGCCGACCGCGCCCGGCTTCGCCCGCAGCCCGCGCGAGACGACGACCGTCGGCGGCTACCGGATGCGCCCGCAGGACTGGGCGATCGTGCTGCTGCCGATGGTGCACCGCGACCCCGCGGTGTGGGGCGAGGACGCCGAGGAGTTCGACCCCGACCGCTTCCTGCCCGAGCGGTCCAAGGGCCGGCTGCCGCACAGCTACAAGCCCTTCGGCACGGGGGAGCGGGCCTGCATCGGCCGGCAGTTCGCGCTGCACGAGGCGGTGCTGGTGCTCGCACGGCTGGTGCACCGCTACGACCTGGCCGGCGACCCGGCGTACGAGCTGAGGGTGACCGAGCGGCTCACGATGATGCCGTCCGGCCTCGAGCTGACGCTGCGCCCGCGCGTGGCGCAGCACGTCGGCGCCTGAGCGTCACCGGGGTCCGAGGTCGCCGTTGAGGCAGAGCTGGAAGGCGATGTCGATGATGCGCCACCCGTCGCAGTGCGCGGTCTCGTCGACCAGCGCCGCCGTCGCCGGGTGGGTCAGCTCGGGGTAGGTGATGAACTGCTCGGTCGTGCCGTCCGGGCCCTGGACGTCGACCGTCGCGGCGCCGTCGTCCACGAGGTGCCGGACCGCCTCCCGGCACTCGGCGTCGTCCATCCGGGGGCCGACGAGGCGGATCACCTCCTCGCTGGTGTCGCCCTTGGTCAGCGCGACCGACAGCGCCACCAGGCCGGCCCCGGTCAGGGCGCAGCCGGTGTCGGCGCCCTCGCTGTCCTGGCTGCGGACGCCGTACCAGATCGCGACGAAGGTCACCGCCAGGACGGCGAGGAACATCCGCACCTGGCTCCTTCCCGGTCGTTGCATCGTGTCCACCGTCGGACGGGCGGTGGGACGTGTCGTCCCCAAAGTCGGGGCATTGCCGGGCCCGCCCGTTCGGGTCATGCGCACCCGGGGGAGCCGGGACACGATGGAGGCCGGAATTCGAGTGGTGGGAGGACACCATGGACAGGCAGGAGATCGAGAGGCTGGACGACCTGGGGTTGAAGGCGTGGGACGAGCACGACCCCGACGCGCTCCTGGCGCTCTTCGCCGACAGCTTCGTGTGGGAGGACCTCACGTTGCCCCAGCCGATGACCACGGCCGACGAGGTCCGGCAGTACATGACCAGCTGGTTCACGGCGTTCCCGGACATGCGGGCGCGCGCCACCCACCGGGTCGTCGGCGAGGACGGCGCCGGGGTGGAGCTGGAGTTCACCGGCACCAACACCGGCCCGCTGGACATGGGTGGGGCGACGATCCCCCCGACCGGCAAGAGCGTCGTGGGGCGCGGGTCCTACTTCGTGCAGCTCGACAGTGACGGCAAGGTCAGCCGGTTCAGCTCCCACCCGGACGTGGCCGGGTTGATGGTGCAGCTCGGGCTCATGCCGATGGGGAGCGAGGCGCCGACGGCGTGATGTCGGGCAGCGAGGACAACGCGTCCTCGATGCCCATCGCCCGTCCGGACGCATAGCTGCGGTCCCAGGCGTCGGCCAGGGCCACCCGCGCGACGGCGTACGGCGCCTCGATCTGGGCCTGCTGGGGTGGCTCGCGCGGGGCGCCCTCGCGGGCGCGCGCCGTGTCGGCGGCGCCCAGCAGCAGCGCGGCCTCGTGGTGGTGGCCGACCTCGGCGAGTACAGCGCCGTAGTCCTCGGCCAGGACGAGCAGGGCGCCGGCGTCGCCGAGCCGCAACACGTCGGGGACCAGGTCCTGCATCCGGCGCTGGGCCTCGTCCGCGCGCCCGATCAGCCGGAGGTAGCACGCGTGGCTGTGCCGCAGCCGCATGGCGCCGTGCTCGTCGCCGAGGTCGTCGTAGAGCGTGATCGCGTCCTCGGCCAGCTCCACCGCGCGCTCGAGGTCCTGCTCCGAGGCCTCGACGAAGGCCAGCACCCGCAGCGCGTCCGCGACGGCGCCGCGGTCGCCGACGACAGCAGCCACGGAGACGGCCTCCTGCAGGGCCGTGCGCGCGGCGTCGGCATGGCCGAGGTTGAGCTCGCACGACCCCAGCGCACGCAGTGCCGAGGAGAGCCGCTCGTTGTCGCCCCGTCCGTCCTCGGCCAGCTGCCGCCAGACCGCGACGCTGCGCGTGGCGGTCCCGTGGGCGCGCGCGAAGTCGCACTGGATGCCGAACACCGTGGTCAGCGCGGTGAGGCACCCCGCCAGCTCCGGGCTCTCGTCGTGGCCGGCCAGCGCGATGGCGCGCTCGAGCCACCCGCGGGCCTCGGAGTAGCACCCGCAGTCCTGCCACCACCCGGATGCCCCGAGGCACAGGCGCATGGCCAGGTCTGCCCGCGTCGGGTCGGCTCCTGGAGCATCCAGTGCCCAGGCCAGGGCCTCCCGCACGTTGTCGTGCTCGGTCTCGAAGCGCTGTCGGCCCTCCAGCAACCGGTCCACGGCGCCGCGCTGCAGCGCCTCCAGCGCCTCCAGCACGGCCACGACGTACGCCGCGTGGCGGCGGCGTACGTCGTCGAGCTCGCCCGTCGCCCGCAGCTCGTCGAGGGCGTAGACCCGGACGGTCTCCAGCATCGAGACCCGTGGCTCCCCGCCGGGACCCTGGCCGACGCTCACGAGGCTGGCGTCGACAAGGTCGGCGACGACGTCGAGGGGGTCGGTGTCTCCGAGACGGTCGGCGCACACGGCCTCGACGCCCTCGAGGTCGGCACCGCCCGCGAACACCCCCAGCCGGCAGAAGACCGCCTGCTGCGTCGCGGGCAGGAGGTCGTGGGACCAGCCGATCGTCGCCCGCAGCGTCTGCTGCCGGGTCGGCCGGTCCACGCCCGGGTCGCGCAGCTCGAGGGCGGTGCCGAGCCGGGCCAGGAGGGCGGCGGGGGTGAGCAGCTTCGAGCGGGCCGCCGCCAGCTCGATCGCGAGCGGCAGCCCGTCGAGCCGCCGGCAGACCTCGACCACGTCGCCGACGTTGTCGTCGGAGAGCGCGAAGCTGGGGCGGACCATCGACGCCTGCTGGACGAACAGCTGCACGGCGCCGGACTGCGCGGCCTCCTCCAGGGACGGCCGGTCCGGCAGCTCGAGCGTGGGCACCGGGTGCTCGTGCTCGCCCGACACGTGCAGGGGCCGCCGGGACGTGGCGATCACGACCGTGCGGGGCGAGGAGCCCAGCAGCTGCGAGACCACCGCGTCGGCGCCGGGGAGCTGCTCGAGGTTGTCCAGCACGAGCAGGGCCGACAGGTGCGCGACGTGCTCGAGGAACGCCGGCGGGAGGCGGGTCTCCGCGGGTGCGCCGAGCACCTCGGCGATCGTCATCCACATCACCTCGGGCGTCGTCGCCGCGGCCAGCGGGACGAAGAAGACGCCGTCGGGGAAGGTCTCCATGAGCCTCGCGGCGGCCCCGATCGCCAGCCGGGTCTTGCCCGCGCCGCCCGGGCCGGTCAGGGTGACGAGCCGCAGCCCGGGTGAGCGCACGAGCGCGACGAGGTCGGCGAGCTCGGCGTCGCGACCCACCAGCGGGGTCGTCGGCGTCGGCAGGCTCGAGACGGCGCCCAGGGTCTTGAGCGGAGGGAAGTCCGCCTGCAGGCCGGCCACCGACACCTGGAAGAGGTGGGCCGCCCGGGGGATGTCCTTGAGCTGGTGCGACCCGAGGTCGCGCAGCACCACGTCCGCGGGGAGGCTGCCGGCCACGAGCGAGGCGGTCGACTCCGAGACGACCACCTGGCCGCCGTGCGCGGCCGCCGCGATCCGCGCCGCCCGGTGCACGTCCATGCCCACGTAGGCGCCCTCGTGCACCTCGGGCGACCCGGTGTGGATGCCGATCCGGACCCGGACCTGCTCCCCGCCCGGCCACGCGAAGGCGGCGAGATCGCGCTGCGCCCGCGTCGCGGCCGCGACGGCCGCGCCGGCCGTGGAGAAGACGACGTAGAAGCTGTCGCCCTCCGTGCCGAGCTCGGTGCCGTCGTACGCCGCCCACGCCGCGCGCAGGACCCGACGCTGACCCGTCAACGCGTCCGCGTAGCTCGCACCGAGCCGGGACAGCAGCGCCGTCGATCCCTCGATGTCGGAGAAGAGCAGCGACACCGTGCCCGAAGGCAAGACATCCACGCGTTCACTATGACCGAGATGGTCCCGGCTGACCACGGAGCTCGGGGACGACTCCACTACATGTGGGGGCTGGCCGAGTCGGTGGGGCTGGCCAGGTCCGTCGTCCCGCTGCTCTCGTCGCCCATGTGCATCTCGTCGGGGATCAGGTCGTGGTGGAAGGGCTTCCAGAAGTCGATGAAGAGCGCATGGGGCTTGCCGGTCACCACGCCGAGCAGCATCGCGGAGTTCTCGGTCCAGACGATGTGCATGACGGAGTGCCGGTCGACCATGCACCAGACGCGGCCGCCGGCCTGGGTGTCCGGGTTCAGCCGCCCCGACTCGTGGTCCTTGATCGAGAAGGTCTTCGGGTGCTCGAACTCGTGGTTCCAGCTGACCTCGCCGTTGGACTGGGTCCGCCGGCAGTCGCCGTCGGGGGTGTTCTCCATGAACATCCGCCCGGACTCGCGCTCGGCCTCCGCCTTGTAGGCGTTGTAGAGGGCCGGGAGGCTCTTGTAGGTCCGCAGCACGACGTCGTTGGCGCTGTCGCCGGGGACGGTGCAGTGCAGCTCGGTGGCGCTCATGGCCTCGCAGTCCGACGGCGGCAGGATCCCCTTGGCGAACGCACCGCTCGTGTAGGCCGCGGTCACCTCGTCGAGGATGTGGTTGTCGGGTGCCGCGCTCGTGGACGCCGCGCCCGCGGGGCCCGCGACCGGCGAACCGTCGTCGCGGAGCAGCGCCCAGGCCACGCCGAGGCCGACCACCAGGAGCACGGCGAGCGCCGAGCCCAGGACCGCCAGGACGGTACGCCGGCGGCCGCCCGCTGACTCGTCCGCATCGTCCGGCCCGCCCCGGCCGCCGGGACGACCCGAGCCGCCGGCCCCGGGAGGGAGTCCGCCCCCGCGGGGTCCGGCGGTCGGCTTGGGGCCGGAGCCTGAGCGAGCTCGCTGCCGGTGGTCACCCGGCACGACCCGTTGGTTCTCGCCGGGCGGCACCATGACGGTCCGCGGTGCTTGCCCCAGCTCGCCCAGGGCGCGTGCGGCGTCGTCGATGAGGGCGTGGCACGTGCTGTAGCGCTCGTCGGGGTTCTTCGACAGGCCGACCGCGAGGACGTCGTCGATGTCCGAGGGGAGGTCCGGGTTGAGGTCCGACGGCCGCGGGGGCGTCTCCTCGACGTGGGCGAAGATGACCGCGGCGTCGGCCTCCTTCTTGAAGGGGACCCGCCCGGTGAGCGTCTCGAACAGCACGCAGGCGAGGCCGTAGACGTCGGCACGGCCGTCGACGTCGTGGCCCTGCACCTGCTCGGGGGCGATGTAGTCGACGGTCCCGAGGAACTCCCCGGTCGCGGTGAGCCCGCTGTGCGACAGCGCATGCTTGCTGATGCCGAAGTCGACGAGGTAGACGTGGTCGGGGTCCTCGTCGGTGCCGCGCTGCACGAGGATGTTGGCGGGCTTGACGTCGCGGTGCACCAGGCCGTGCCGGTGCGCGTTGTCCAGCGCCCGGGCGACCTGCTGGAGCAGCATGATCGACTGCGCGGCGTCGAGCCGGTCGCGAGCCTTGAGGATCGCGCGGAGGTCGCTGCCCGCGACGTACCGCATGGCGATGTAGAGCAGGTCGTCCTCGGGCCCCATGTCATAGATCGGGATGACGTTGGGGTGGTTCAGCGACGCGGCGATGCGCGACTCTTGGAGGAAGCGGGCGCGGAAGTCGTCGTTGGTCGCGAGCTCGGGCGCGAGGATCTTCAGCGCGACCAGGCTGCCGATCCGGGGGTTCTCCGCCTGGTAGACCACGCTCATGCCGCCCCGGCCGATCACGGCACGGAGACGGAACCCGGCAAACTCCTGACCCACCAGCGGCATCGTCGGCACAGCGAACCCCACCCCTTGCAACGCACATGCGCCCAATCCGTCGAGTCGCCTCGACGGACCCCCTGCCCCAGAGACAGTGTGCGCCCGTGCGGGGGCGTTGCGCGAGTCGAATCCGGGGGAGATCGGGAGGCCCGCCGGTCTGGTCCGGCGACCCCTTTTTGCCCTCTCCACAGATTGCTCCGGCCCCCTCGTGGGTAGGACGCCGAGCACCTAGGTTCGTCAATGACGCCTCACTCGGGGGAGGTTCCATGGTCGTCAAGCACGCCGACGGGCACGCCGAGGCGCACGCCCGGCTGGTCGAGCAGCTCGACCAGCACGTGCGCGAGCTGGTGCGTCGCGAGGGCGTCGACCCCCAGCGCGACGCCGGGCTCGTACGCCGGCTCGCGGAGGGCGTCGTGCGAGCCCACGACGAGCGGAGCCTCACCGGCGCCGTCGCTCCGGTCGCCGACATCGACGCGGTGGTCGGCGAGCTGGTCGCGCGGGTGTCGGGCTTCGGGGCGTTGCAGCCGTTCCTCGACGACCCGTCGGTGGAGGAGATCTGGATCAACGACCCGAGCCGCGTCTTCATCGCCCGCAACGGCCGCCACGAGCTGACCAACCTGATGCTCAGCACCGCGCAGGTCCAGGAGCTGGTCGAGCGGATGCTCAAGTCCAGCGGCCGGCGTATCGACATCAGCCAGCCGTTCGTCGACGCGATGCTGCCCGAGGGGCACCGGCTGCACGTCGTGCTCGAGGGGATCAGCAGGGGCTTCAGTGCGGTCAACATCCGCAAGTTCGTGCTGCGCGCGGCCCGGCTCCACGACCTGGTCGAGCTGGGCAGCCTGTCGCCGCGGGCAGCGGCGTTCCTGGAGGCCAGCGTGCGGGCCGGCCTCAACATCCTGGTCGCGGGCGGCACCCAGGCTGGCAAGACCACGATGCTCAACTGCCTCGCGGCAGCGATCCCCGGCGGCGAGCGGGTGATCTCCGCGGAGGAGGTCTTCGAATTGCGCTTCCCGCACCCCGACTGGGTGCCGCTCCAGACCCGGCAGTCCGGGCTCGAGGGCACCGGCGAGATCCGGCTGCGCGACCTCGTCAAGGAGAGCCTGCGAATGCGGCCCAGCCGGATCATCGTGGGGGAGGTCCGCTCCGAGGAGGCGCCGGACCTGCTGCTCGCCCTGAACGCCGGGTTGCCCGGCATGTGCACCATCCACGCCAACAGCGCGCGCGAGGCACTGGTCAAGGTCTGCACGCTGCCGCTCCTGGCCGGCGAGAACATCAGCGCCCGCTTCGTCGTGCCCACCGTCGCGGCCAGCGTCGACCTGGTCGTCCACCTCGGGCTCGACCCCCACGGCGTGCGCCGCGTCAACGAGATCGTGGGCGTCCCCGGCCGGGTCGAGAACGACATCATCGAGACCGAGCCGATCTTCACCCGCCGCGGCGGCGAGCTCGCTCGCACCGGCGGCACGGCCCCGCGGCCCGAGCTGTTCGAGCGCGCGGGGATCGACCTACACCGTCTGCTGAGCGAGGCCCGCTGATGGGCGCGCTGGTCGGGCTGGGCGTCGGGACCGGGCTGCTGCTCGTCTGGTCGGCGTTCTTCCTGCCCCGGCAGCCATCCCGGCCGCGGCGCACCGACGGCCGCGCCACCCAGCTGCTCGCCCGCGCCGGCCTGGGGTCGGTCTCGCCCACGGGCTTCGCGATCGTCTGCGCCGTCACGGGTGTGGTGGCCACGCTCGTGGTCGAGGTGGTGTCGGGGACGCCGCCGGTCGCGGTCGCCTTCGGGGTGATGGGTGCCTGGCTCCCCGTCGCGATCGTGTCGGGGCGCGCGCGTCGCCGGCAGCGGGAGTTCGCCGAGGTCTGGCCCGAGGCCGTCGACAACCTCGCCAGCGCGGTGCGCGCCGGCCTCTCGCTCCCGGACGCGCTGGCGGCCCTCGGCACGCGCGGGCCCGAGCCGCTGCGCGAGGCGTTCGACGAGTTCGCGCTGGACTACCAGGTGACCGGACGGTTCGGAGAGTGCCTCGACCGGCTCAAGGTCCGGCTCGCCGACCCGGTCGGCGACCGGGTCGTGGAGGGGCTGCGCATCGCCCGGGAGGTCGGTGGTGGCGAGCTCGGGCGGCTGCTGCGCAACCTGTCCGGCTACCTCCGCGACGAGGCCCGCACCCGCTCGGAGATGGAGTCGCGCCAGGCCTGGACCATCAACGGCGCCCGGCTCGCGGTGGCCGCGCCGTGGATCGTGCTGCTCTTCATGTCCTTCCAGTCCGAGGTGATCCACCGCTACGCGTCGGCCGGCGGCGTGATCGTGCTGGCCATCGGTGCGGCCGCCTGCGTGGTGGCCTACCGGCTGATGATGCGGATCGGCCGGCTCCCCGTCGAGCGACGGATCCTGTCGTGACCCCGGCCTGGTGGGGTGCCCTCCTGGGCGCGGTGTGCGCGGGCGGCCTGCTCGTCGCCGCGTCCCGCGTCCGGGTGATCCGGCGGACCCAGATCGCCGTGCGCGTCCTTCCCTACGTACGAGACCTCCCGCACGTCGGCCGCACCCCCGCCCTCCGGGTGGCGTCGTCCTCCCCGACCTCGGCCGGGGCCGGGATCTTCGGGCCGGTGCTGCGCTCGGCCGCCGACACGGTCGAGCGGGTGCTCGGCGGCGCCGCGTCGGTGCGCCGTCGGCTCGAGCGCGCCGACATCGACAAGACCGTCCACGAGTTCCGGGTCGAGCAGGTGATGTGGGGGCTGGGCGCGTTCGCCATCGCCGCGGCGTACGCCGTCCTCCGCACCCTCGCCGATCCCGGCGCGGGGCTGTCCAGCCTGCTGCTGTGCCTCGTCGCCTTCGTGGGCGGCGTGCTGGCCCGCGACAACCACCTGTCGGGGCAGGTGAAGACGCGAGAGCGCCGGATCCTCGCCGAGTTCCCGACCGTCGCCGAGCTCCTCGCGCTGGCCGTGGCCGCGGGGGAGAGCCCGGTCGGTGCGCTCGACCGGGTCGTGAAGCGCAGTGGCGGGGAGCTCTCCTCCGACCTCGGCCGGGTGCTCGCCGCCGTCCGCACGGGCGAGCCTGTGGGCGCGGCGTTCGACCGGATGGCCGCCACGACCGGCCTGCCGCTGGTCGCGCGGTTCGCCCAGGGGATCGCCGTCGCCGTCGAGCGCGGCACCCCGCTCGCCGAGGTGCTGCACGCCCAGGCCGCCGACGTCCGCGAGGCCGGACGTCGCGAGCTGATCGAGGTCGCGGCCCGCAAGGAGGTCTTCATGATGGTGCCGGTCGTCTTCCTCGTCCTCCCGATCACCATCCTCTTCGCCTTCTGGCCCGGCGTCGTCGGGCTCCACCTGACCGCGCCCTGAGTCACTCGAGAGAACGGAACGACCATGCATCAGCTGCCCCTCACACTCCTGCGGCTCCACGCCGCCCTCGTGCAGCCCCGTCATCGCGCCGGCCGCGACGACCGCGGCGACGTACCCGGCTGGGTCCTGATCACGGTCATGACCGCAGGCCTGGTCATGGTCATCTGGGGGGTCGCCCGCGACCAGCTGTCCCAGATGCTCCGCGACGCCCTGAACTCCGTGCACAACTAGGCCCCAATCGTGCGCCGTCGAGCATCACAGCGCGGGTCCGCGGTCGTGGACTTCGTGTTGGTGCTCGCCGTCTTCGTGCCGCTCTTCCTCGGCATCCTGCAGGTGGGGCTGGTGCTGCTCGTGCGCAACACCCTCGCGGCCGCGGCCTCCGAGGGGGCGCGGTACGCCGCGGTGCAGGGGCGCGGCCCGGCCGACGGCGTCGCGCGGACCCGGTCGCAGATCGCCGGTGCGATCGCGGGTCGCTTCGCCCAGGACGTCGACGTACGCCGCGTGATGGTCGACGGCGCGCCCGGCATCGAGATCGTGGTGCATGCGCGGGTGCCCGCGCTCGGCATCGGCGGCCCGGCCGTCTCGCTCGACGTGGCCGGCCACGCCGTCTCGGAGGAGGCGCCGTGAGGTCCGAGAGGGGGAGCGCCCTCGTCGAGATGAGCTGGCTCGGCATCCTGCTGCTGGTGCCGATGCTCTGGATCCTGATGAGCGCCTTCGAGGTGCAGCGGGGCGCGTTCGCGGTCAGCGCCGCCGCCAGGGCCGCGGGCCGCGCCTACGCCCTGGCCCCGTCGGACGGCATCGGCCGCGCGCGGGCGGAAGCGGCGGCCCGCCAGGCGCTCGACGACCAGGGCCTGCACGCGGGGCCGTTGTCGATCGCGGTCAGCTGCACGCCCTACCCCCACGACTGCCACGCCGGCACCTCGGTGATCACGGTAGTGGTCAGCTCGCGCGTGGACCTGCCGCTGCTGCCCAGCGCGCTCGGCGGGAGCGCCCCCGGCTTCGCGCTGGACGCGAGCCACACCGTCCCGATCGGCCAGTTCCAGGAGGTCCCGTGAGCCGCCGCGACGAGCGCGGGACGGTGACGCTGATGATCATCGGCTTCGCCTTCGTGCTGGCGATGGCGGTGGTCCTGGTCGTCGACGCCTCGGCCGCCTACCTCCAGCGGCAGGGGCTCGACACGATCGCCGACGGGGCCGCCTTGCAGGGCGCCGACCTCGGCGCGACCGGCCGGGAGACCTACATCCACGGCGTTCCCGACGACCGGCTCGCGCTCGCCGAGGCGCGCGTGCGAGCGTCGGTCCACGACTACCTGCTGGCGATCGGCGCCTACCGCACCTACCCCGGACTGACGTACGACGTCGGCGTCGACGCGACCACCCAGTCCGTCACCGTCGCCGTGCACGCGCCGCTCGACCTGCCGCTGACCGTGCCCGGCTCGCCGGCTCACCCCGTCGTCGGCTCCGAGGCGTCCGCGATCGTCTCGACCCGTTGACGGCCAGTTGGGACGGCAAGGGAGTTCGACCAGCACGTGCGCGAGCTGGTGCGTCGCAAGGGTGTCGACCCCCAGCGCGACGCGGGGCTCGTACGCTGGCTGGGGAGGCCGCTTCCGTACGTCTGGGTGCCGGTGTTGCGCGCGGACGGCGAATGGTTACCCGTTCACTTCGCCGTCGCCGGGTCTGTCACCCGTTCGTGCAGCAGACCCGAGAAGCTTGGCGATGAGTGTGCGCCTTCAGCGATGATCGACTCATGTCAGCTTTCAACCACACGTCTTGCCCCTCGATTGTTCGGATCCCCGGGTTGGTCGACCCAGTGGGCTGTAGCCACGAGGCTGGGCATGGCGGAGGCATGCTTCCGGCGGGGATGCACTCCGCGAGCGTCGGAGCGACCCTCCAGGACGGTCGAGCCATCGAGTGCTCGCTGCTCTGGGAAGACGAGTCGGTGGTCCCGGACGAGATTCTCCGCGCCGCCGAGGAGCGCCGACAGAAGTTCATGAATAAGGGATCCGCGTACGACTACGGATTCGAGTGCGAGGAGTGCGGCAAGCGAGTTGACGGCAAGGATCGCCAGACGCTTGCGAGAAAGAAGGCTGCGCGCACGCTGTGTGCTGAACACATCGCGGAGGCACTGGAGGCTCGGAAGGACCCGATTGACTGGTAGAAAATCGGCACCAGGAACCAATATGTTGCAGGACTTCCGTGACACGCTACTGCTATGTTACGGTTCTCTCAGGTCGCAAGCCCGCGATCAGGCGGTTAGCCCACAGGGCCCACCGCGACAGACGGCCTTAGGCCATCGGAATCAGGAGAATCGAAATGACTGAAATCGTGAGCGCCTTCGGGCCCTCCGCCACCAATGGGACCTCCCTCGCCGGTCGCGAGCTCGCCCTGTTGGGCGTCCTCGAGGCGAACCTCGAGGCGTCGGCCGCCATGACGCCGTCCGCGATGTCGGAGCTGCTCTTCATCAGCAACTTCGAGAAGACGGACCCGGAGTCGCCAGCCCCCGACCAGCACGGCTACCAGCGGGAGCCGATGAAGGACCGGATCCCCAAGATCGCGCGGTTCTACCTGTCGCGCACCCGCACCTCCCGGACCACGCCGATCATCATCTCGGTGCGCCTCAAGGACCCGGAGGACATCGAGCGGTTCCTGGAGCTGTTCGCCGCCGGTGACATCGAGGGTCTCAAGAGGGAGTTCGGCGACGCGGTGATGTCCGTCGTGGACGGTCAGCACCGGTACCTCGGTCTCGTCGAGGCCTGGACCACGGACCCGTCGTTCTGCCCCCTGGTCCCCGTCAGCCTCTACTTCGGGCTGGACTTCGTGGACGAGGCCGAGTTCTTCGACATCATCAACACCGAGCAGCGGAAGCTGCCCAAGGCGCTGATCGAGATCACGAAGGCCGACGTCCGCGAGGTCGGCTCGATGAGCCACTCCCAGAGGGTCCGGCTGATCGCCACGGGGCTGGCGCGCCACCAGGACTCGGTCTGGCACGGCCAGGTCAACCTCACCGGTGCTCGCGACCCGAACAAGCCGGTGACGTTCGAAGGCCTCCGGCGCTCGTCCGCCTCGATGTTCCCGAGCGAGCTGCTCGGGCGGCTCGAGGCGGCGGGAAAGGACGAGAACGAAGTCGCCCGCATGTACTGGCGGCTCGTGTCCGAGGCGTGCTCGGACGCCTGGAACGGGGAGACCCGGACCCGCATCGACGAGGACGGCGACGAGGTCGAGTACTCGCCGAAGTACCGGATCAAGGAGCTCGTCGGCGTAGCCTCCCTCGCCAAGCTCGGGAAGGACATCATCACCAGCGCGCTCGAGCACCCGAACTTCGAGGAGCGGATGAAGGCCCTGGTCAGCGCGCTCACGGCGGTCGACTGGGAGAAGGTCAACCTCGACAACGACGAGCGGAACCCGTGGATGGCCTCACAGGCGGGCTTCGCTGGCCAGTCCGACCTCTACAAGACGCTCTACGCGTGGGTCTACTACGGCAAGACGCCGAGCAACTGACTGCAGGCTGAACCTAATCTGGGGCCAGGAGCGATTCGCTCCCGGCCCCAGTGCCATTCCGGAGGACGCGCTAGGTGGCTGCTAGTCCCGCCGTGCACGCCCCGCTCGACCTGCCGCTGACCGTGCCCCGCTCGCCGGCTCACCCCGTCGTCGGCTCCGAGGCGTCCGCGATCGTCTCGACCGGCTGACCCACCACGGCCGAGACGGCCCGGGTCAGCGCCGACGCCAGCTCGTCGGGGGACACCCGCCCCGGCGAGACGTCCTCGTCGGCGAAGAGCGCCTGGGCCGCCCCGATCGCGAAGAGGACCCGCCAGGCGGCCTCGGCGTCGGCGGGCGACGTGCCGAGCCGGCGCTGGAGCCAGCCGGTGACGGTGGTGGCGAGCAGGTGGGAGGCGGCGCGGGTGCGCGGCTCGAACTCCGGCTGGCCCTGCGCCTCGACCAGGAAGGCCCGCATCGCGCCGTGGTGCCGCTCGAAGATCTCCAGGGCCGCCCGGCACAGCAGCGCCAGCGCCTCGCTTTCAGACGGCTCGGCGTCGGCGCGCGCGAACGCCGCGGCCGTCGCCGCCTCGATCGCCCCGAGCGCCCGGTCCTGGGCGGCGAGGAGCAGCCCGGTCCGGTCGCGGAAGCGGTGGTAGAGCGACCCGTTGGACGTCCCCGCCTCCGCCGCCACCGCCGCGACGGTCACCGCCGACAGCCCGCCGGAGGCGAGCAGCCCAAGCGTGGCGTCGAGCATCCTGTCGGCGGAGGTCGAGCTGCGGGACTGCAGGGGCGTGCGCACACCGACACCCTAGCCAGATTGGAGCGCTCGCTCTACTATCGGTGGGCATGAGGCGCGACCACTGGAAGCTCGTCAACGACTCCCTGGATCCCGAGACGCAGTTCACCGAGATCTACCGCAACGTCGTGATGTACGAGTTCCCCTGGGACATGAACCAGGCGCTCAGCTTCGCGCTCTTCCGCACCTACGCCGTGCCCGGCATCGGCCGCCTCCTCGACCAGACCGGCGAGTTCACCGGCGCCGTCCAGAAGCGGTACGACGACACCGCGATCCTGCTCGAGCAGCCCTTCCGGCTCGGGTTCGACCACCCGCAGGGCCGGGCCGCGGTCCGCCGGATCAACCAGATGCACCGGGCCTACGACATCCCCGACCACGAGTTCCGCTACGTGCTGTCGACGTTCGTGGTGGTGCCCAAGAGGTGGCTCGACGACTACGGCAAGCGCCCGCTGACGCCGACGGAGCTGCGGGCATCGGTGAACTACTACCGGACCCTCGGCAGGCACATGAACATCCCCGACATCCCGGAGACCTACGACGACTTCGCGCGGCTGATGGACGACTACGAGGCCGAGCACTTCGCCTTCGACGAGGGCGCGCGCCGGGTCGCCGACGCCACGCTCCAGCTGATGCTCACCTTCCACCCGCGCCCGGCCGCTCGGGGCGTGGAGGTCTTCTCCCGCGCGCTCATGGACCCGCCGCTGCGCGCCGCGTTCCGGTACGCCGCCCCGCACCCCCTCGTCGAGCGGGCCTCGCGCGGCGCGCTGAAGGTCCGCGGCCTGGCCCTGCGCGCCTTCCCCGCCCGCACCCGCGCCCAGACCGTGCAGGACCTCAAGTGGATCCGCAGCTACCCCGACGGCTACGACGTCGAGCGGATGGGCACGTTCCCGGCCGGTTGCCCCGTGCCCCACCCGGTGGACGCTCGGGCCGACGTGGGGGAGAGCGGTTCGTCCATTCCCCCCGCGGCCACGTAACCTTGGCTCTTGTGGCAGGCATCGACTTCGACGTAGAGATCAAGACCCTTCTGGCGACGATGCGCACCATCGAGCAGGTGCTCGACGTCGACGAGATGCGCCGGGAGATCGCCGACCTCGGCGAGCAGGTCGCCGCCCCCGACCTCTGGGACGACCAGGACAACGCCACACGCGTGACCGGCCGCCTCTCCGCGCTCCAGGGCGAGGTCGACCGCTTCGACTCCCTCATCTCGCGCATCGAGGACCTCGAGATCATGGTCGAGCTCGGCCAGGAGGAGGGTGACGCCGACGCGATGGCCGACGCCGACCGTGAGCTCACCCGGATCAAGAAGTCCGTCGAGACCCTCGAGATCCGCACCCTCCTCAACGGCGAGTACGACGCCCGCGAGGCCCTCGTCTCGATCCGCGCCGGCGCCGGTGGCGTCGACGCCGCGGACTTCGCCGAGACCCTGATGCGGATGTACGTCCGCTGGGCCGAGCAGCACAAGTACCCCGTCGAGGTCTTCGAGACCTCCTACGCCGAGGAGGCCGGGCTCAAGTCCGCCACCTTCGCGATCCACGCGCCCTACGCCTACGGCACGCTCAGCGTCGAGGCCGGCACCCACCGCCTCGTGCGGATCAGCCCCTTCGACAACCAGGGCCGCCGCCAGACGAGCTTCGCCGCCGTCGAGGTCGTCCCGGTGCTGGAGCAGACCGACGAGATCGACGTGCCCGACGAGGAGATCCGCGTCGACGTCTACCGCTCCGGCGGCCCCGGCGGCCAGTCGGTCAACACCACCGACTCCGCGGTCCGCCTCACGCACATCCCCACCGGCACGGTCGTCTCCTGCCAGAACGAGAAGTCCCAGCTCCAGAACAAGGCCAGCGCGATGGTCGTGCTCAAGGCCAAGCTGCTCGCGCTGAAGAAGGCCGAGGAGAAGGCCCACCTCGACGGCCTCCGCGGCGACGTCCAGGCCAGCTGGGGCGACCAGATGCGCAACTACGTCCTCAACCCCTACCAGGTGGTCAAGGACCTGCGCACCGGCTACGAGGTCGGCAACCCCTCGGCGGTCTTCGACGGCGACCTCGACGGCTTCCTCGAGGCCGGCATCCGCTGGCGCCGGGGCGCCGACAAGGCCGAGGCCAACTAAGCAGCCGGCTCAGCGGCGCAGCGACGCAGCGCAGCCGGACGCCCGCACGGTGTAGGCGCCGACACTGCCGTAGCCGTCGTACGCGTGCAGCGCGCCGCCGTGGCCGACCCCCTCGACGGACACGGCGTACCTCCCCGGCGGCAGCCGCAGCGTGAGCCACGCTCCCATGCCGGTCGCCCGGTCGCGGGTGACCTCGCGTGACGGCGGGTTGGCCGACGCGACGACCGTCCCGTCCGGCTCGAGGAGCCGGAGCAGGATGTCGAGGTTCGGCGACCGCGGCGCCGGTCGGGCCGCGACGTGCACCCAGCCGCTGCAGGCGCCGAGCGACCACACATCCGTGTCGGCATCGCTCGTGATGTACGCCGGGCCTGACGGCAACGGTCCCGCTCCGTCCGGGGTGTCCCCGGCCTCGTCGGCGCGCAGCGGCGCCCCGTTGGCGGCGATGAGCGCCAGGTCGTCCTGCGGGTTGTTGGCGCCGGCGTAGGCGCCGCGGCTCCACTGCACGATCGGTCGCGAGAAGCCGCCGCCCATGATCGGCGCCCAGCTGCCCTGCCCGAAGGAGTACTCCTGCGTCGTGGTGCCGTCGTGCAGCAGCCCGAAGTTGTGGCCCACCTCGTGGCTGACCACCTCGGCGATGTCCTTGAGGTCGTTGCCGACCATGTCGGAGAAGACCCAGCTCGGCTGGTAGGCCGCGTGGTCCACGGCGGTGTCCATCACGTCGAAGAACGCCATGCCCGAGCAGCCGTCCGGGCAGATCGCCCGCGCCGCCACCTGGCTCGACGTGATCACCGCCCGGGTGCCGTAGGTCGGGTCGTCCGGGCTGCTGCGGTCCAGCGCGTCCGGGCCGGGGTCCTGGGTCGTGACGTCGACGTCGAACGGCGCGAAGTCCTCGGCGACCCGCTGCCAGATGTCCTGCACGGCGGCGCGCTCGACGTCGCTGAAGGCGGGGTCGCCGTCCAGGCTCCAGCCGCGGTAGCGCCCGTCCGGCAGGCCGAGGTCGGGAGCGTTCCAGGCCGTCCCGGAGACGTCGTCGCCGTTGAAGTCGAGCAGGATCGTGTGCGCCGAGCCGGGCAGGCTGTGCAGCGCGAACGTGTCCGCCAACGGGTACGGCGCCCGCCGCACCAGCGCCCGGTCCGCGGCGGCCGTCCGCGTGTGGACGTCGACTCGCGGGACGGGGTCGCGCACGAGCTGGTGCCCCAGCTGGGCAGGGGACGGAGCAGGGGCCGGTCCCGCCGCGGTGGCGGGGCCGGCCCCGAGGGATGCGAGCAGGGTCGCGCCGGTGAACGCCGCCCCGACGAGTGCACTGGCACCCGTCCGCAGCCGTCGATCAGAGGCTCCTGCTCCCATCGTGTTCCCCCCTAGAACCCGACTCCAGCGTCGAGGTGGGGGGAAGGGCGCGGTGCGGGGTTCAGGGACCCCTCACCACTTCTGGGGAGCGCCTGACTAGTCAGCCGGCGGTCTGGCCGGACGCGGCCAGCGCCACCGCGGCGCACCAGTCGCTGGCCCGCTCGGTGAGGTCGGCCGGCTCCTGCTTGCCGGGGACCGCCAGCGTGCAGCTCAGCCACGCGTCGCCGAAGAGCCCGTAGTAGCCCTGGAAGTGCCCGCGGGGCGTGCCGCAGCGGGTCGCGACCGAGGGCTTGCCGAATCCGGCGTCCTTCGTGCCCTGGCAGCCCCGGCCCACGGCCGCGTCGCGGAGCTGGCTCGCGCGGTCGACGGTGACGGGCGGTGCGAAGACCCAGGCCCGGGCGACGGAGCCGTCCTGGGCGCGCCACGTGCAGTCGTACTCGTGGGCGACGTCGCGCACGCCCCTGACCAGCCGGGCGTGCTCGCCGTTGTTGTAGGCCAGGCCGTCGTAGTGCGTGGTGCCGAGCGCGGACTGCAGCGTGTCGGGGCCGATGCCCGAGCAGAACGCGTCGCGCGCCACCACCATCGCGGTGGTGTCGAGGTCGGACAGCTTCGTCACGGACGCGCTCGGCGCGGCGTCGGGGGACGAGGAGCCGCCGTCGCACGAGCTGATGCCCACCAGGGCGAGCACGGCCACGACGGCGGCAGGCGCGAGGAGCCGCAGGTCGGACATGGGCCTCAACATATCGGCGTCCGGTGCGCTTGAATGCATCCGATGGGTACTCCCGACGACGTCCACGCCGCCGCCGCTGCCGAGCTGGCCGGCCTCTCCGAGGAGCGCCGCGAGGCGTTCGCGCTGCGGCTCGACCGGTGGTGGGACGACCTGCTCGCCGGCCTCGCCGCGGTCTACCCGCACCCCGAGGCCGTCGCCGGCCGGCTTGTCCAGATCGCCGCCCGCGCGTACGCCGCTCGCCCCGGCGACCTGCACCGCCTCGACCAGCGCCGGCTGCTCCAGCCCGACTGGCTCCAGCAGCCCCGGATGTTCGGCTACGCCTGCTACACCGAGCGCTTCGCCGACGACCTCGCCGGGCTCGCCGGGCGCCTCGACCACCTCGAGGACCTCGGCGTCACCTACCTGCACCTGATGCCGCTGCTGATGCCGCGCGAGGGCGACAACGACGGCGGCTACGCCGTCCAGGACTACCGCGCCGTCCGCCCCGACCTCGGCACCATGGACGACCTCCGCGACCTGGCCACCACGCTGCGCGGCCGCGGGATCAGCCTGGTGATGGACCTCGTGCTCAACCACGTCGCGCGCGAGCACGCCTGGGCCGAGAAGGCCCGCGCCGGGGACGCGACCTACCGCGACTACTTCCACGTGCACGCCGACCGGACCCTGCCGGACGCCTTCGAGGAGACCCTGCCGGAGGTCTTCCCCGACTTCGCGCCCGGCAACTTCACGTGGGACGAGCAGCTCCAGGGCTGGGTCTGGACGACCTTCAACGAGTGGCAGTGGGACCTCAACTGGGGCAACCCGGCGGTGCTGCTGGAGTTCGCCGACATCATCCTGGCGCTGGCCAACACCGGCGTGGAGGTGCTGCGCCTCGACGCCATCGCGTTCCTGTGGAAGCGGCTCGGCACCGCCTGCCAGAACCAGCCCGAGGTGCACGCGATCACCCAGGTGCTGCGCACCGTCGCGCGGCTGGGCGCGCCGGCGCTGGTCTTCAAGGCCGAGGCGATCGTCGGGCCGCGCGACCTGGTGCAGTACCTCGGCCTGGGCTCCCACGCCGGCCGGGTCAGCGACCTCGCCTACCACAACAGCCTGATGGTGCAGGTCTGGTCGATGCTCGCCACTGGCGACACCGTGCTGGCCCGCCACGCCCTCGCCGCGCTGCCGCCGGCGCCCACCACCGGCACCTGGATCGCCTACATCCGCTGCCACGACGACATCGGCTGGGCCATCGACGACGGCGACGCCGCGGCGGTCGGGCTCAACGGCCACGACCACCGGCGCTTCCTGGCCGATTGGTACGCCGGCGACTTCCCCGGCTCGTGGTCCGAGGGGCTGGTCTTCCAGCACAACCCCGAGACCGGCGACAAGCGGATCAGCGGCACGTCCGCCGCGCTCGCAGGGCTGGCCCGCGACCCCGAGGGCGGGCTGTCGCGGATCTTCCTCGCCCACGCGATCGTCGCCGGCTGGGGCGGCATCCCGGTCGTGTGGAGCGGCGACGAGCTCGGCCAGCCCAACGACCCGCACTGGGCCGAGGAGCCCGGGCACGCCGACGACAACCGCTGGGCGCACCGGCCGCGGCTCGACGCCGATCGCGCCGCGCAGCGCCACGACCTGCGCACCGAGCCCGGCAAGATCTTCGGCGGCCTCGCCCACCTCGCGCGGGTCCGGGCCTCGCTGCCGCAGCTGCACGCCTCCGCCGAGAGCCGGGTCGTCGTCGACACCGACCCCGGCGTGCTCGCCACCGTGCGCACCCATGCCAGCGGTCCGATGGTCGGGCTCTACAACGTCACCCGCGAGTCCCGCCCGTTCCCGATCGGCTGGCTGCACGACGCCGGCCTCGGCTCGCCGTACGACGCGCTGGGTGGGCACCCCGTGACCGCCGGCGCCGACGGCCTCGTCTGGCTCCCGCCGTACGCCGCATGGTGGGTCGTCGAGGCGCCTGCCTGACCCCGACGTGAGCCGCAACACCCCGATGTGACGCTCGCGACGGGGTGCGGAGCGGCTCAGGGGCTCTCGACTACCCTCGATCCAGTGATCCGCTTCGAAAAGGTCTCCAAGGCCTACCCAGGACAGGGGAGCCCTGCACTCGACCAGGTGACGGTCGACGTGGAGAAGGGCGAGTTCGTCTTCCTCGTCGGGGCCTCGGGGTCCGGCAAGAGCACGTTCCTGCGGCTCGTGCTGCGGGAGCACCGCCCCTCGTCCGGCCGTGTCTACGTCGCCGGCAAGGAGATCAACCGCCTCGCCGCCTGGAAGGTGCCGCGGCTGCGCCGCTCGATCGGCACCGTCTTCCAGGACTTCCGGTTGCTGCCCAACAAGACCGTCAGCGAGAACGTCGCGTTCGCGCTGCAGGTCATCGGCAAGGGCCACAAGGAGATCGCCAGCGTGGTCCCCGAGACCCTCGAGCTGGTCGGGCTGGAGGGCAAGGGCGACCGGATGCCCGACGAGCTCTCCGGTGGTGAGCAGCAGCGCGTCGCCATCGCCCGCGCGTTCGTCAACCGCCCGATGATCCTCATCGCCGACGAGCCCACCGGCAACCTCGACCCCACGACCTCGGTCGGCATCATGAAGCTGCTCGACCGCATCAACCGCACGGGCACCACCGTGCTGATGGCCACGCACGACGCCGGCATCGTCGACCAGATGCGCAAGCGCGTCATCGAGCTCGAGGACGGCCGAGTCGTCCGCGACCAGGCGCAAGGCGTCTACGGCTTCCAGCACTGATCCTCGACCCCGAAGAGAGCCTCTTCCCTCATGCAGCTTCGTTACGTCTTCTCCGAGCTCGGCCAGGGCCTTCGTCGCAACCTGTCGATGCACATCGCGGTGATCCTGACCCTGTTCGTCTCGCTGACCCTCGTGGGCCTCGGCGTCCTCCTCAACCAGCAGGCCGACAAGGCCGCCCAGCACTGGGGCAGCCAGCTCCAGATCACGGTGTGGCTGTGCAAGGACAAGGACGACAACCCCGCCTGCACCGGTGAGGTCACCGACACCCAGAAGCAGGCGATCGAGAAGGTCGTCAGCAGCAGCCCCGAGGTCGCGGGCTACCACACCGAGTCCAAGGAGCAGGCCTTCGAGAAGGTCAAGGAGCTCCTCGGCCCGGACAAGTTCGAGGGCCCCAACCCGGCCGCCACCGCCGCGGACATGCCGCAGTCGGTGTGGATCGAGCTGAAGGACCCCGACCAGTACAAGGGCATCGAGAGCGCCGTGGTCGGCCTCGACGGCGTCTCGGGCATCCGCGACATGCGCGAGGTGCTCAAGCCGATCTACGGCTCGATCAACGCGCTGCAGTGGGGAGCGCTCGGCACGGCCGGCTTCCTGGTGTTCGCCGCGCTGCTCCTGGTCGGCAACACCATCCGGCTCGCGGCGTTCGCGCGTCGCAAGGAGATCGGCATCATGCGGCTCGTGGGTGCGTCCACGATCTACATCGCGCTGCCCTTCCTCCTCGAGGCGCTGGTGACCGCCCTGCTCGGTGTCGCGCTCGCCTCGGGGGCCCTGGGCGCCTTCATGTACTTCGGCATCGACCAGCGTGCCGCGACCGGTCTGAAGTTCATGCCGTGGATCGGAATGCCCGAGTACGTCGTCGCCGTCATCTGCATGGCGATCCTCGGTCCGGTGCTCACGCTGATCCCGACACTCGTGTTGACGCGCAAATACCTCAAAGTCTGATCGCCGCGGGTTACGGTCGAGCCGTTCACTTCCCCGAACATCGAAGGCAGACCGGTGCGCTACTTCCCCCGTGCCGCACGCCATCGCCTCGTGGCGGCCTCCGCGGCCTGCGCGATCGCGATGGGCGCTGTGACAGTCCCTCACGCGTTCGCCGACGACCTCAAGCACAAGCAGAAGCACGTGCAGAGCCAGATCAAGGCCGCCGGCAACGACCTGGACGAGTCCAGCGCCCGCCTGCGCAAGACGTCCGCCGCCCTGGCCAGCGCCCGGACCCAGCTCGCCGGCGCCAAGGGTGAGCTGACCGCCGTACGCGCGAAGCTCGAGGCGGCCCGCATCTACGACAACCAGATGCAGGCCCGCCTCAACGCCGCCGTCGCCCGGCTCGCGTCGGCCCAGGCCGACCTCGTCGAGGGGCAGCAGGCGCTGGACGACCAGCGCCAGAACGTCACCGACACCATCACCTCGATCTACGAGGAGGGTGACCCGCAGCTGCTCGCGTTCTCGGCGCTGCTCGACGCCCAGTCGCCGGCCGACCTGACCCGTCAGGCCGAGATCAAGAACGTCATCGTCGGACGCCAGACCCGGGCCTACGACGACCTGCACGCCGCCGAGGTGCTGCTCCAGGTCCGCGAGGACGAGGTGCAGTCCGCCCGCGACGAGGTGGCCCTGCAGCGCAAGCAGGCCGCCGAGCACCTCGTCACGATGAAGGACCTGCACCAGCAGTCGGTGGACGCCAAGATCAAGGTCCGCGACCTGGTCAACCGCAGCCGCGACGCCCAGCACGCCGCCACCGAGGCACGCCGCCACGACCAGGTCCAGCTCGCGCGGCTGAAGAAGCGCGAGGACCAGATCCGCCAGCAGATCCTCGCGGCGGCCCGCCGCGCCCACGGCGGCTACAGCGGCCCGACCGGTGGCCTCCTGCTGCACCCGGTCAACGGCCCGATCACCTCTCCCTTCGGCTACCGGATGCACCCGATCTACCACTACTGGGGCCTGCACGACGGCGACGACTTCGGCGCTCCCTGCGGCGCGCCCCTGTACGCCGTCAACGGCGGCTCGGTGATGTCGGAGTACTACTCCTCGGTCTGGGGCAACCGCCTCTACCTCAACCTCGGCACCTTCAACGGCCGCAACGTCACCGTCATCTACAACCACCTCTCCCGCTACCGCGTCGGCACCGGTGCCCACGTCGGTCGTGGTGACGTGGTCGGGTACGTCGGCACCACCGGCTGGTCGACCGGCTGCCACCTGCACTTCACCGTCATGGTCAACGGCACCCCGGTCAACCCCGTCACCTGGTTCTGAGCGGAGACGCATCGCTGCCCCAGCGGTGAGCCAGCAACCGAACCCGACCGGGAAATGGTTCACCACCCACCGCCGGGTCGACCCGGCGGTGAGCCATGAACCGACCCGGGCAGGGAAAGGGTTCACAGCTCACCGCTCCCGTTGACCAGGGCGCCCACGCGCGCGGGCGCCATAGCCAGCACCGAGTCGATGGGGAATCGGGTTGCCGGGGTTTGAGAGGATGGCGGGATGCCGAAGGACTCGAAGAAGGACGCGCCGCGCAAGATGGTTGCGCAGAACAAGAAGGCGCGCCACGACTACCTGATCGAGGACACCTTCGAGGCGGGGCTCGTCCTGATGGGGACCGAGGTGAAGTCGCTGCGGATGGGCCGCGCCTCCCTCGTCGACGGCTTCGTCGACATCGACGGCGGCGAGGCCTGGCTGCACGGCGTGCACATCCCCGAGTACGCCCAGGGCACCTGGACCAACCACGCCGCCCGCCGCAAGCGCAAGCTCCTGCTGAACCGCGTCGAGATCGACAAGATCGAGCGCCGGGTCAACGAGAAGGGCCTGACGATCGTGCCGCTGTCGCTCTACTTCGTCGACGGCCGCGCCAAGATCGAGATCGCCCTGGCCAAGGGCAAGAAGTCGTGGGACAAGCGGCACGCCCTCGCCGAGCGGCAGGCCAACCGCGAGACCGAGCAGGCCGTCGGTCGCCGCCTCAAGGGCATGGACTGACCGTCCCGGTGGTCGAGCCTGTCGAGACCGACGCCGCTCCGGTCCGCGCCTTCTGGCAGGACCTCGGGCTGCCCGGGCTCTTCGACGTCCACGTCCACTTCCTGCCCCCGAACATCCAGGAGAAGGTCTGGGCCCAGTTCGACCAGGCCGGCCCGAAGATCGGGCGCGACTGGCCGATCCGCTACCGCGGCAGCCACGAGGAGCGGGTCGAGCAGCTCCGCTCCTTCGGCGTACGCCGCTTCTCGGCGCTGCCCTACGCCCACCGGCCCGGGGTCGCGACCTTCCTCAACGACTGGGCGGCCGGGTTCGCCGCCGCCGTCCCGGAGTCGCTGTGGTCGGCGACGTTCTACCCCGAGCCGGAGGCGCCGTCCTACGTCGCGGCCGCCATCGAGGCCGGCGTCGAGGTGTTCAAGGTGCACGTGCAGGTGGGGGAGTTCCACCTCGACGACCCCGAGCTGGACAAGGTCTGGGGCGTCCTCGAGGACGCCGGCACCCCGATCGTCGCCCACGCCGGCTCCGGCCCGGTCGGCAACGAGTTCACCGGCCCGGGCGCCCTGGCCCGCGTGCTCGACCGGTTCCCGCGGCTCGCGGTCGTGGTCGCGCACATGGGGGCGCCGGAGTACGCCGAGTTCCTCGACCTCGCCGAGCGGCACGAGCGGGTCCGGCTCGACACGACGATGATCTTCACCGACTTCTTCGACCAGGAGGCGCCGTACCCCTCCGAGCTGGTGGCGCGCCTGGTCGACCTGCAGCCCAAGGTGCTGCTCGGCTCGGACTTCCCGACCATCCCCTACCCCTACGCCCACCAGCTGGAGGGGCTCCAGCGGCTCGGGCTGGGGGAACACTGGCTGCGCGACGTGTGTTGGAACAACGGTGAGCGACTCTTCGGGGCCGCTCGTGACGAAAGCCGTTCGTCGTCGGGGCCCCCTGCCCCGTAGACTGGCGGTGAACAACAACTCAAGAGGGGCTGATCGGTTTCGACTTGGGACGTTAGTCCCAGGGGAAGCGGGTCGAGGAGCCAGCGTCATCTCGTAAACGACCGCTGGAACCAATAACTGCCAACGCTAAGCGCAGTTCCTTCGCTCTCGCTGCCTGAGCAGTGATCGAAGCGTCAGACCGGGCATCCGTCTCCGTCCCGGACCCTGGCGTCATCTAGGAGACTTGCTGGTCAACTTCTGTCAGGAGGGTTGACCGGGACTTTTTCCTGACTGAGCCTGTCGGCGACGTGTCTGTGCGAGCGCCGGGGCCGAGAAAAGCGACATCACCGACTGCACCCGGAGAAGACCTGGTTCGACGCTCGAGGACGCGGGTTCGATTCCCGCCAGCTCCACCACACGATCACCTCTTGACGACAACGTGGAGGATCCAGCGCACCCCGTGCGCCGGGTCCTCCACGTTGTTGCTTCTGTCCGCAAAGTTTCCGGTGACTGGTCGCAACCAACCCCGGCGCCCGGGCGTCTCTGGGGTATGACTCTCGGACACCGACCCGCGACCCTGCCCCTTCGACTCGTCGTCGGCGCCACCGCGCTGCTCGCGCTCGCCGCCTGTGGCAAGGAGACCTCGGCCACCGCCGCCGCCTCGGACGACCCGACCTCGCCCGCGCCGACCAGCGCCTCGCCCACGCAGCAGGAGGAGGAGGCTCCGCGGCTGATCTCGTACGCCGGCGGCGAGTCGCCCGGCGTCGAGGTCAAGCAGCGCAGCGACGCGGCCCACCTCACCGGTGCGCCCGCCGACTTCAAGCAGTTCATCGGCGACCTCGCCCAGCAGAACGCCGACGCCTCCAGCTGCACCGACGGCTACGTCGGCGTGACGGTGCAGACGCTGCGCACCGACGGCTTCGCGATCGGCGGCGTCAACGACTGCGGCGGCTACCTGGCCCTGTGGGCCGTCGTCGACGGCCGCTGGAAGGAGGTCGCCGGCACGCAGGAGCTGTGGGACTGCAAGGTCCTCGAGCGCTACGAGGCGCCCAGCGACGTGGTCGGCGACGCGTGCTACGACTACGACGCGCAGCACGAGCGTGCTTACCAGCAGGCGTGAGCCTCACCCCGCGGCGAGCTCCGCGAGGTAGGCGTCGAAGCGGTCGAGGCTGGTCTGCATCCCGGCCTGCGCCTCGGGGGAGAGGTACATCTCCGGCACGTTGGTCTGGTGCGTGACCACCTCGGTGGTCCCGTCGCCGAGGTCGGCGAACGTGACGGTCGTGCGCATCCCGCCCTCCACGTCGGGCTCCTCCCACGAGAGCAGGTCGGGGCGACGTACGTCGACGAAGACCGCCCGCATCGTGTAGGTCGCGCCGTCGGAGTCGTTGACCATGACCGTCTCGAAGACGCCACCGGGACGCAGGTCCACGGTGATGTTGGCCAGGGGTGTGGTCGTGCCGGTCGGCCCCCAGAAGTGGGTGAGGTGCTCGGGCGTGGTCATGCAGTCGAAGACGAGCTCGGCGGGGGCGCGGTGCACCCGGGTGATCGTGAGCTCTCCGGTCTGGACGGTCATTGCTGCTCCTTGAGGTAGTGGGCGAGGCGGTCGTGGCGTTCGGTCCAGGTCGCGCGGTGTCGCTCGATCCAGCCGACGGCGTCGTCGAGGCGGGCCGCCTCGAGGGCGCAGGGGCGGGACTGGGCCGAACGCGACCGCGACACCAGGCCGGCGTGCTCGAGCACCTTCACGTGCCGGGACACCGCCTGCTGGGTGATCGCGAACGGCTCGGCCAGCTCGTTGACCGTGGCCTCGCCCTGTGCCAGCCGCTCCAGGATCGCGCGGCGGGTGGGGTCGGCCAGGGCCGCGAAGACCCGGCTCAGCTCGTCCTCCATGACCGTCATGGCAGGAGCCTAGACACAACCAACTGCTTTTACAACAGAAAAGTTGTAAATGGTGAATGCGGTGTGGACCGGATGGGTCCATGGCCACGATCACCCTGCACGACGGCATCCTCGCCGTCCGGTTCACGAGGTTCGAGAAGCTCGCCGGCCTGGTCCGCGACCTCGCCGTCCCCGTCTCCTCGATCGTGGCGGCGCGCGTCGAGCCCGACGGCCTGCGCGCCGTCCGCGGGCTCCGGGCCCCGGGGCTCGGCCTGCCGTTCGTCCGCAAGATCGGCACGTGGCGCTCGCGAGCCGGCTCGTCCCTCGTGTCCGTGCGCCGCGGCCAGCCCGCGCTCGTGCTCAACCTCACCGGCGCGAAGTACCGCCAGGTCGTGGTCGGCCTCGACGACCCCGCGTCGTACGTCGATCGCCTCCAGGTCTGAGACGCCCCTCAGGCCCGGAGGGAGCCCAGCGTCCGGGTCGCGACGATCGCCCAGGCGGCGAGGAGCGCCAGGTAGAGCACGCCGGTGACGACGGCCAGCATCGGCGCGCCGGTCGCGGCGGCCAGCGCCGACGTGCCGGTCACGACCGTGCCGACCGGGAACGTGAACGACCACCACGCCATCGTGAACGGCAGGCCGCCCCGCGCGGCCGCGATCGTCGCGACGGCGGCGTAGGCAGCCCAGGCCCCGGCCAGGAGCAGGATCGGCAGCCCGTAGCGCAGCCCGAACGACGGGGGCATCGCCCCGCTGACGGACAGGGCGTGGGCCGCGGTGACCGACTGGCCCAGCGGGCCCAGCACGATCCACAGCGTCGGCACCGTCGCGGTCGGGCCGCGCCCGTGGCGGGCGAGCCGGGTCGCCAGGAGGGCCACGACCGGCAGCGAGGCCAGCAGGGCCAGGGCGAACATCGCGACACAGGCTGCCCCGAGCGCGCGCCGGGCCGGGCCGTCGGGCAGGTGGACGAGCAGCAGGGGACCCGTCGCCGCGCTCACCATCGGCGGCACCACCGGCATCAGCCACGTCGCTGTGGCCGCCCCGATCCGGTAGTCGCCGCGTGCGCGGGCGGTCCACGGCACCAGCGCCGTGGTGGCGAGGCCGAGCGCGGTGCCGAGCGTCCACAGCAGTGCGTCGAGCGCCACCGCGGCGTGCGCGCCGAGGAGTGGCTCCCCGGCCAGGACGGCGCCGGCGCCCACCGTCATCAGGGCCATCGCCGGGGCGCCGTAGAAGTGCGCCATGGCGGGGTCGTGCCCGTGGGCGCGGGCGACGTCAGGCCGACGGAGCCAGTGCTGTGCCGTCGCAACGCCGACGGCCAGGAGCACCAGGGCGTCGAGCACCCAGACCACTGCGGTGAGCTCCGCGAGCCCCGGCACCTCGAACGGCAGCGTCGCGCCGGCGGTCGCGACGATGCCCGTGCCCATCACGGTGGCGAACCAGTTGGGCCCGAAGGACTCGAGCACGCTCGGTCGCACGGGAGCGAGCGGACGGGCGGCCAGCAGGGTGGTCATGGCTCCAGCGTGGGCGGCGCACGTCGTCCCGAGTAGCGGTCGCGTTCCTGTGCATACACAGGCAATCCTTGTGACCGGCGTAAGGTCTGTCCTGTGACCCAGCCCCCCAGCCACGTCCCGGACCTGCCGGCCCTCCGGCTGCTGGTCGGCGTGGCCCGGCACGGCAGCATCGGGGGAGCGGCCCGCGAGGCCGGCGTCTCCCAGCAGGCCGCGTCCGAGCGGCTCCGGGCGGTCGAGGCACAGGTCGGGCTCACCCTGCTGCAGCGGGGTGCGCGCGGCTCGCAGCTCACCTCCGCGGGAGTCGTGCTGGTCGAGTGGGCGGGCCGGCTGCTCGACGTGGCCGACGAGCTGGACACCGCCATCGACGGCCTGCGCAGCGCCCGCGGCCGTGACCTGGCCGTGCACGCCAGCATGACCGTCGCCGAGAGCCTGGTGCCGCGGTGGCTGGTGCTGCTCCGGCAGCGCCAGGTCGCCGACGGGCACCGGCCCACAGCGGTCAGCCTGACGGCGGGGAACTCCCGGCAGGTCGTCGACGCCGTACGCCGGGGAGCCGCGCACGTCGGGTTCGTCGAGGGCCTGGACGTGCCGGCGGGGCTGCGCTCACGGACCGTGGCCCACGACCGGCTCGTGCTGGTCGCGCCGCCCGGCACGCCGCTGACCCGGCGCCGCTCACCGCTGGAGCCCGACGAGGTCGCCGAGCTCGCGCTCACCGGCCGCGAGGCCGGGTCGGGCACCCGCGAGGTGGTCGAGGCGGCGCTGGCCCGGCACCGGCTGACCGGGGCCGCGCCCGCCCTCGAGCTGACCACGGCCACGGCCGTGCGCGAGGCGGTCCGGGCCGGGAGCGCGCCGGCCTTCCTGAGCCGACGGGTCGTCGAGCGCGACCTCGCGGCCGGTCAGCTCGTCGAGGTCCCGGTCACCGGTCTCGCCCTCGAGCGGGCGTTCCGTGCGGTGTGGGTCGGCTCGGGCACCCCACCGGCCGGCCCGGTCCGCGACCTGGTCGCGATCGCCCGGACCTCCGACTGATCGGCGCCCGGGTCAGCCGAACTCGCGCCGGGTCAGCCCGGCCGTGGTCGCCGTGGACTCGAGCGCCGCGATGCTGTCGTGGAGGTCGTCGACCTGCTGGCGGACCCGCTCGGTCGCCTCACGGACCCCGGCGAGGTCGTTCTCGTTCAGCGCCTGCTCGAGCCCCTCGGTCGCCGAGGACACCTCGGCGACCTGGTCGCGCAGCACGCCCAGGACGTCGGCGCTGTCCTCCTGGTCGTCGATCTGGCGGCGCAGGAAGGAGGCCTGGCTGGCCAGTCTCCGGCCCGCGGCCCAGAGGTCGACGAAGACCTGCACCTTCGCCCGCAGGATCCACGGGTCGAAGGGCTTGGCGATGTAGTCGGCCCCGCCCGCGGCGTAGCCGCGGTAGGAGTTGCGCTGCTCGTTGTCGGCCGCGGTCAGGAAGATGATCGGCACGTCCTTGGTGCGTGAGCGCCGCTTGATCCGGGCCGCCGTCTCGAAGCCGTCCATGCCCGGCATCTGGGCGTCGAGCAGGATCAGCGCGTAGTCGTCCTTGAGCAGGGCCCGCAGCGCCTCCTCGCCCGACCCGGCGCGCACGAGCGTCTGGTCGAGCGAGCTCAGGATCGCCTCGAGGGCGAGGAGGTTCTCCGGCCGGTCGTCGACGAGGAGGATCTTGGCGCGTTCGGTCATGCGGGGTCCCTGTCCGGAGCGGAACGAAGTGAGCATCCGGATGGGGTGCTCATGAGAGCCACGACCGGAAGACGGAGAGGAGCTGGTCGACGTCGACCGGCTTGGTGACGTAGTCCGACGCGCCGGCGGTGAGGCTGTTGTCGCGGTCGCCGGGCATCGCCTTGGCGGTCAGCGCGATCACCGGAAGGTCGCGGAACGACGGCATCTTCCGGATCTCGCGCATCGCGGTGTATCCGTCCATGCCCGGCATCATGACGTCCATCAGCACCAGGTCGATCTCCGGCTCGCGGCGCAGCGTCTCCAGACCCGCCTCGCCGTTTTCGGCGTAGAGCACGTCGATGCCGTGCTGCTCGAGGGCACTGGTCAGGGCGAACACGTTGCGGACGTCGTCGTCGACGATCAGGATCCGCCGTCCCACGAAGACCTGCTCGCCCTCGCGCGGCTCGGCGGTCGGCACCAGGGCCGGCACCGGTGGGCGTACGTCGGCACGGTGCAGGAACAGCGAGACCGCGTCCAGGACCTGGTCGACCGAGCCCGGCCGCGCCAGGGTGAGCGTCTCGGCGTAGGGCTGCAGGCGGTTGGTCTCACGGGCCGACAGGTCGTCCACGCCGGTGGCCACCACCGGGGTGGCGCGCAGGGCCTTCCGGGAGCGGATCCGCTTGAGCACGTCGAAGCCGCCTCCGCCGCTCAGGCCGAGGTCGACCACGACGCAGTCGTAGGCGTCGCCGTCCAGGGCCGTGGTCGCGTCACTGGCATTGCCAGCGACCTCGACGTCGATCCCCTCGAGGGTCGAGACCCGCTCGGCCACCGCCGACGCGTCGCCGGCGGCCTGCTCGGTCACGACGAGCAATCGGCGGTGCGCGGTGTTGAGGAAGACGTCGACGCGTTCGAGCGCGGCGTCGAGCCGGGCCCGGGTGATCGGCTCCTCGAGCACCCCGAGCGCGCCGGCCACGAGGCCGTCACGGGCGTCCTCGACGGCGCCCGGCGCGTGGGTGACCACGGTCGGGATCAGCCGGGTCGTCGGGTGTCGCTTGAGTCCGTGCAGGAGCGAGCTGCCGTCGTGGGTCACCATGTCGCCCCCGACGACCATCGCAGCCGGCACGCGCTGGTGGGCCACGACCAGGGCGTCGTCGGCCTGCAGCGTCGCGACCACCTTGTAGCCGTGGCCCCGGCCGATGTCGACCGCCGCGCGGGCCACGTCGGCCTGCGAGAGTGCGACCAGCAGGACGCGGTCACCCTCGTGGATCGCGGGCTCGTCGTCGACGATCACCTCGTGCATGAGCTCGGCGGCCGAGGGCTTCTCCGCCTCGGGCGTCGCCTCTTGCCGCGGGCCGGCTGCCTCCGGCTGCGGCGCCCGGCTGCCGTCGTACCGGACGGGCAGGTAGAGGGTGAACGTGCTGCCGCGTCCGGGGTCGCTCTCGACGTGGATCTCGCCGCCGATCAGGCGGGCGATCTCGCGGCTGATCGACAGGCCCAGGCCGGTGCCGCCGAACTTGCGGCTGATGGTGCCGTCGGCCTGCTGGAACGCCTCGAAGATCGTGCGCAGCTGCTCGGGTGCGATGCCGATGCCGGTGTCGGAGACCTCGAAGGCCAGCACGTGCTCGGCGGCGGTGAGCGGCGCCATCTGGAAGCGCTCCTCGCCGGCGTGCCGGATGGCCAGGGTGACGTTGCCCGCGGAGGTGAACTTCACCGCGTTCGAGAGCAGGTTGCGCAGCACCTGCTGGAGCCGGTGCTGGTCGGAGTAGAGCGTGCGGGGCACGTCGGGCGCGATCTCGACGGTGAAGTCGAGGTCCTTCTCCGCGGTGAGCGGGCGGAAGGTCGCCTCGACGTACTCCACGATCCCGGCGACGGCGATGTCGGCGAGGTGGACGTCCATCTTGCCGGCCTCGACCTTGGACAGGTCGAGGATGTCGTTGATCAGCTGCAGCAGGTCGGTGCCGGCGCTGTGGATGGTCTGCGCGAACTCCACCTGGCGGCTGTTGAGGTTGCCGTCGGGGTTGTCCGTGAGCAGCTTGGCCAGGATCAGCAGCGAGTTGAGCGGGGTGCGCAGCTCGTGGGACATGTTGGCCAGGAACTCCGACTTGTAGCGCGAGGAGAGGGCCAACTGCTCGGCGCGGTCCTCCAGCGCCCGCCGGGCGTCCTCGATCTCGAGGTTCTTGATCTCGATGGCGCGGTTCTGGCGCGCGAGCAGCCGCGCCTTCTCCTCCAGCTCCGCGTTGCTCTGCTGGAGCTCGCGCTGCTGGGTCTGCAGCTCGCCCGACTTGTTCTGCAGCTCGCCCGCGAGCCGCTGGGACTCCACCAGCAGCAGCTGCGTCTGCGAGCTCGCGATGATCGCGTTGAGCGAGACGCCGATGATCTCCATCAGCTGCTCGAGGAACTGCATGTGCACGGTCGTGAACGGCGAGAACGACGCCAGCTCGACCACGCCGAGCACCTGCTCCTCGAAGACCACCGGCAGGATCGCGATCTCCAGCGGCGGTGCCTCCCCGAGCCCGGAGGAGATGCGGAGGTAGTCGCGGGGCACGTCGGTGATCCGCACGGTGTGCCGGGCGACGGCGGTCTGCCCGACGAGGCCCTCGCCGAAGCCGAAGACGTCCGGCACGCTCTCCCGGCGGCGGAAGCCGTAGGACGCGATCCGGCGCAGCGAGTCGCCCTCGGGACCGGACTCGGTGAGGAAGAAGGAGCCCTGCGTGGCGCCGACCAGCGGCGTCAGCTCGCTGACGATCAACCGCGTCACGTCGAGCAGGTCGCGGCCACCCTGCATGTGGCCGGTGAAGCGTGCCAGGTTGGTCTTGAGCCAGTCCTGCTCCTGGTTGGCCCGCGTCGTCTCGCGCAGGTTGTCGATCATCTGGTTGAGGTTGTCCTTGAGCTCGGCCACCTCGCCCTCGGCCTCGACGGTGATCTGCTGGCTCAGGTCGCCCTGGGTCACCGCGGTGGAGACCTCGGCGATCGCCCGGAGCTGGGTGGTGAGGGTGCCGGCGAGCTGGTTGACGTTCTCGGTCAGCTTGCGCCACGTGCCGGAGACGTCGGCCACCTCGGCCTGGCCGCCGAGCTTGCCCTCGGTGCCGACCTCGCGGGCCACACGCGTGACCTCGTCGGCGAACGACGACAGCTGGTCGACCATCCGGTTGACGGTGGTCTTGAGCTCGAGGATCTCGCCGCGGGCGTCGACGTACGTCTTCTGGGTCAGGTCGCCGTGCGCGACGGCGGTGGTGACCAGCGCGATGCTGCGCACCTGGCTGGTCAGGTTGCCGGCCATGGAGTTCACCGAGTCGGTGAGGTCCTTCCACGTGCCGGCGACGCCGCGGACGTGGGCCTGGCCGCCGAGGATGCCCTCGGTGCCGACCTCGCGGGCCACGCGGGTGACCTCGTCGGCGAACGCGCGCAGGGTGTCCACCATCGCGTTGATGGTCGAGGCCAGCGCGGCCACCTCGCCGCGGGCCTCGATGGCGATCTTCTGGCTCAGGTCGCCGCGCGCGACCGCGGTGGAGACGGCGGCGATGCTGCGCACCTGGCTGGTCAGGTTGGAGGCCATGGAGTTCACCGAGTCGGTGAGGTCGCGCCAGGTGCCGGCGACGCCGGGCACGCGCGCTTGGCCGCCCAGGATGCCCTCGGTGCCGACCTCGCGGGCCACACGCGTGACCTCGTCGGCGAACGACGACAGCTGGTCGACCATGGTGTTGACGGTGCTCTTGAGCTCGAGGATCTCGCCGCGGGCGTCGACGGTGATCTTGCGGGTCAGGTCGCCGCTCGCGACCGCGGTGGTCACCTCGGCGATGTTGCGGACCTGGCTGGTGAGGTTGGCCGCCATCATGTTGACGTTCTCGGTCAGGTCCTTCCACGTGCCCGACACGTCGTGCACGTCGGCCTGGCCGCCGAGCTGGCCCTCGGTGCCCACCTCGCGCGCCACGCGGGTGACCTCGTCGGCGAAGGACGACAGCTGCTGGACCATGGTGTTGACGGTGCTCTTGAGCTCGAGGATCTCGCCGCGCGCCTCGACCGTGATGGAGCGGGTCAGGTCGCCGCGCGCCACGGCGGTGGTCACCTCGGCGATGTTGCGGACCTGGGCCGTCAGCGTGCCGGCCATGAAGTTCACCGAGTCCGTCAGGTCGCGCCACGTGCCGGAGACACCGGGCACGGCCGCCTGGCCGCCGAGGCGCCCCTCGCCACCGACCTCGCGGGCCACGCGCGTGACCTCGTCGGCGAAGGAGGACAGCTGGTCGACCATGGTGTTGACGGTGGTCTTGAGCTCGGCGAGCTCGCCACGCACGTCGACGGTGATCTTCTGGCTCAGGTCGCCGCGCGCCACCGCGGTGGTCACCTGCGCGATGTTGCGCACCTGGTTGGTCAGGTTGGAGGCCATGGAGTTCACCGAGTCGGTGAGGTCCTTCCACGTGCCGGCGACGCCGGGGACGTCGGCCTGGCCGCCGAGGATGCCGTCGCTGCCGACCTCGCGGGCCACACGCGTGACCTGGTCGGCGAAGGAGGACAGCTGGTCGACCATGGTGTTGACGGTGCTCTTGAGCTCGGCGAGCTCGCCCTTCACGTCGACGGTGATCTTCTGGCTCAGGTCGCCGCGCGCCACGGCCGTGGTCACCTGCGCGATGTCACGCACCTGCGCGGTCAGGTTGTCGGCCATGTAGTTCACCGACTCGGTGAGGTCCTTCCACCGACCCGCCACGCCGGGCACGTCGGCCTGGCCGCCGAGCATGCCCTCGGTGCCCACCTCGCGGGCCACGCGCGTGACCTCGTCCGCGAAGGTCTGCAGGGTCGCGGTCATGGAGTTCAGCGTCTGCGCCAGCTCGGCCACCTCGCCGCGCGCGGTCACGGTGATCTGCTGGCTCAGGTCGCCCCGCGCCACCGCCTGGGCGACCGAGGAGATGCCGCGGACCTGGCTGGTCAGGTTGGAGGCCATGATGTTCACCGAGTCGGTGAGGTCCTTCCAGGTGCCCGACACGCCGCGTACGTCGGCCTGGCCACCCAGCCGCCCCTCGGTGCCCACCTCGCGGGCCACGCGCGTCACCTCCGATGCGAAGGACGACAGCTGGTCGACCATCCGGTCGACGGTCTGCTTGAGATCGGCCATCTCGCCGGACACCTCGACGGTGACGGTCTTGGACAGGTCGCCGTTGGCGACCGCGGTCGTGACGAGGGCGATGTCGCGGACCTGTGCGGTCAGCCGCGACGACATCGCGTTGACCGCATCGATGAGGTCGCGCCAGCTGCCGTCGGCGTTGCGGACGCGGGCCTGGCCGCCGAGCTTGCCCTCGGTGCCGACCTCGCGGGTCACGCGGGTGATCTCGGTGGAGATCCCCGAGAGCTGGTCCACCAACCCGTTGACGCTGCGCGCCAGCCGGAGCGGCTCGCCGCGCAGGGGCTGGCCGTCGAGGTCGACGTCCATGCGCTGGGTCAGGTCGCCCTCGGAGACGGCCGCGACGACGCGAGCCAGCTCGCCGGTCGGGCGCACCAGGTCGGAGACCAGCGCGTTGGCCGACTCGATGGCCTTGCCCCACGCGCCCTCGCCGACGCCGGACTGGAGCCGCTCGGAGTGCCGCCCCTCGCGACCGGCGACCCGCTGCACGCGGTTGAGCTCGCTGGTCAGGTGCTGCTGCCGCTCGGCGATCTCGTTGTAGACGATGGCCAGGTCGGCGGCCAGGCCGCTGCCCGAGATCGGCAGCCGCTTGCGGAAGTTGCCGTCCCGCATGGCGTTGAGCGCCTCGAGCAGACGACGCAGCTGGACCGGGTCGACGCCGTTGTCCTCGGTGGGCGTGGCTCGACGGGTTGCCCGCCCCCCCGAGACCCTCGTGGCGGACGTGGTGCTGGGCATGAGGGGTCCTCCTCGGTCTCGGCCGTGCGCCTGAGACGGCAAGTCTGTCACCATGTGCGAAGCACGCCTACCTCTTCGAGGCCACATGTCCGCTCTTCCCCAACGCGCCCGGCGCAGCTTCGTCGCTGACCCACGCTCCGTCGGCCAGGCACGGCGTTTCGCGCGCGAGCTGCTGGAGGAGTGGGGCGCGCCCGAGCTGATCGACAACGCCGCGCTCGTGGTCAGCGAGCTGGTGACCAACGCCGTGGTGCACACCGGCACGACCGCCGTCGTCGACCTCCGCCTCGACGCGGCGTCGTTGCGTGTCGAGGTCGCCGACCAGCACCCGACCCGCACCCTGCCCACCGGGACGAGCACGCCGCCCGCGGACGCCGAGGGCGGCCGCGGCCTGATGATCACCTCGTCCCTGGCCTCGTCGTGGGGCGTCGAGTACACCCCGGTCTCCAAGCGCGTCTGGCTCGTCTGCGACCGCGAGCGCTCGCCGGGCCGACAGGGGCCGCCCGCGCGAGCCCGGCAGTCCGTCGCGGTGCACGGGACCACCGTCGGCGTGGTCGAGCTGGCCGGCGACGGCACCGTGGTGGCGTGGAACGCCGACGCCACCGGACTCTTCGGCTGGCAGCCCGAGCAGGTCGTCGGCCGGGCCTTCCACCAGCTGGTCGACCCGGTCGCGGGCGAGCGCCCGCCCGAGGGCCCGGTCACCACCGACACCTGGCAGGGGGCCTACGCCCTGCTCTCCCCGGAGGGCGCCCCCATCCCCGTCTTCGCCTCGCACGCGGCCAGCAGCCACGGCGACGGCTCGTCGGTGCTCCTCGTGCCGGAGGAGCGCCGGGCCCTGATCGAGCACCCGGCCCGCGCGCAGTCGACGGCTCCGAGGCGCGATGCCGACCCGCTCCGGCTGCGCAACGACGCGCTGCTCAGGCTCGCGGTCGACGACTACCTCCCGCTCGCCACCGAGCGGGTGCGCGACGCGCTCGACGCGGACGCGGCGTACCTCCTCATCGGGCACGAGGTCGACGACGCCTTCGAGGTGGTCGCGGTGAGCGGGCTGCCCGACACCCTGCGCGGCACCCGGCTGGTGGCGGGGGAGCCCGGCATCCCGGACCCGCGCAGCCCCCATCTGCCGGTGCTCGTGGAGGACGCGGCCAGCACGACGGTGCGGCTGCTGGAGGGCACCTCGGCGCGCTCGCTCGTGGCCGTGCCCGTGGTCGCGGCGGGTCGGGTGATCGGGTCGTTGGGTGTCGCCTCGGAGTCCCGGCACGGCTTCAGCGACGACCAGTGCGTGCTGCTCCAGCAGCTCGCGGACTCGCTCGCCCTGGCCGCCGACCGGGCCCGCCTCCAGGCCTCCGAGCGCGAACGGCGGGGGTGGCTGACCTTCGTGGCGGAGGCGGGCGACCTGCTGGCCGCCTCGCTCGACCAGGAGATGACGATGGCGATGACCGGCCACATCGTCGTGCCCCGGCTGGCCACCTGGTGTGCGGTCTACCTCGACGACGACCGCGGTGAGCCGGTGCTCCAGCAGGTGTGGCACGCCGACGAGCGGCTGGTCGAGGACCTGCGCAACTCGCTGGCCAAGGCGCGCCCCGACGAGCTCGAGGGCACCGAGGACGCCGTGCTCGCGGGCGAGCTGACCACGCTGCGCCTGGTCGCGCGCGGACGTGGCTTTGGGCACCTCACCCTGGGCCGGCCCGCCGGCAACCCGCTGCGCGACGACGTCAAGCTCGTGACCGACTCGATCGCGCGACGGGCGGCCCTGGCCATCGACAACGCCCGCGCCCACGGCGCGCTGATGAGCACCGGCCAGGCCCTGCAGAACAGCCTGCTCCCGCCGTCGCTCCCCGACGTGACCGGCCTCGACGTCGGCGTCGTCTACGCCGCGGCGGGCGAGGGCACGGCCGCCGGCGGCGACTTCTACGACCTGTTCCCCCTCGACGCGGGCACGTGGTGCTTCGTGGTCGGCGACGTCTGCGGCACCGGTGCCGAGGCGGCGGCGGTGACCGGGCTGGCACGGCACACGATCCGCGCGCTGACCCGTGCCGGCTTCCCGGTCGCCCCGATGCTCGAGCGGCTCAACGCGGCGATCCTCGACGAGGGGGAGCGGTCCCGCTTCCTCACCCTGGTCTGCGGGATCTTCCGCATCTCGGGGGGCCGGCTGCACCTCAGCCTGGTCAACGCCGGTCACCCCGCGCCGTTCGTCACCGCCGCCGACGGCAACGTTCGGCGGATCGGTGCGCCCCAGCCGCTGCTCGGCGTGCTCGACCGGGTCGACTACCTCGCCGAGGAGCACGTGCTCGAGCGGGGCGAGCTGCTGGTCGCCCTGACCGACGGGGTGCTGGAGCGCCGCGACGGTAGGCGCATGATCGATGACGAGGGCGTCGTGGCCGAGCTCCGGCGGGCCGGTGACCTCCCCGCGCAGACGGTGGCCGAGCGCGTACGCCGCCTCGTGGTCGAGTTCGCCGACGTCCCGCCCAGCGACGACATGGCGATCCTGGCGCTGCGGGTCTCCGGCTGATGGAGGACTGCGTCTTCTGCGGCATCGTGGCCGGCGAGCACGAGGCCGAGGTGGTGCTGGCGACCGACGACTTCGTGGCGTTCCTCGACCAGCGCCCCGTGTTCAAGGGCCACGTCCTCCTGGTGCCGCGCCAGCACGTGGTCACGCTGCCGGACCTGCCCGCCGAGCTGCGCGACGGGTTCCTGGCGGCCGCCCAGCGGATCGCCGCGGCCGTCGTCTCTGGCCTGGGCGCCCAGGGGTCGTTCGTCGCGGTCAACAACACCGTCAGCCAGTCCGTGCCGCACCTGCACCTCCACGTGGTGCCCCGGACCAAGGGCGACGGCCTCCGCGGCTTCTTCTGGCCGCGGACGAAGTACGCCGATCCCTCGGACCGAGACCACTACGCGGGCCTGCTGCGGGCCGCCCTAGAGTGACGACCGGTCCACCGCACTTCACCACCGAGCAACACTGAGGAGTCTCACCATGGGTCGTTTCGACGGGCGCGTCGCAGTCGTCACCGGAGCCGCACGCGGCATCGGGTTCGGCACCGCCAAGCGGTTTGCCGAGGAGGGCGCGGCAGTCGCGATCATCGACCTGGACGAGACCACCGCGGCCGAGGCGGCCGCGAAGCTGGGTGCCACGAAGGCCATCGGCATCGGCTGCGACGTGGCCGACGCGGCCTCCGTCGACGCCGCGATCGCCCGCGTCGTCGAGGAGCTCGGCGGCATCCACATCCTCGTCAACAACGCCGGCATCACCCGCGACAACCTGCTGTTCAAGCTGACCGAGGACGACTGGGACATGGTCATGAACGTCCACCTCAAGGGTGCGTTCCTGATGACCAAGGCCGCCCAGAAGCACTTCGTCGAGCAGAAGTACGGCAAGATCCTCAACCTCTCCAGCGTCTCCGCGCTGGGCAACCGCGGCCAGGCCAACTACTCCGCCGCGAAGATGGGCATCCAGGGCTTCACCCGCACGCTCGGCATCGAGCTCGGCCCCTTCGGCATCAACGCCAACGCGATCGCCCCCGGCTTCATCGCCACCGAGATGACCGACGCCACCGCCGCCCGGCTCAAGATGGACGTCGAGGAGTTCCGCCGGCTCAACGCCGAGGCCAACCCGGTCCGCCGCGTCGGCTTCCCCGAGGACATCGCAGCCGCAGCCGCCTTCCTGTGCAGCGACGAGGCGTCGTACATCACCGGCCAGACGCTGTACGTCGACGGCGGCGCCAAGCTCGGCTGACGCCCGGGTTCCACGTGGGGCTGGTCACGCCGCCCCGCGTGGAGACCGCCTCCGGGTTTGATTTCCGGCCCGCGGGGCTGTCTAACGTGCCCGGATGCCTACCTCCACACGCATGCGCTCCCTCGTCGCGGTCCCGATCGTCACGGCCGGCCTGCTGGCCGGCACGATGTCGATCGCCCCGGCCGCCGACGCGGGTGGCGCGCACCACCGTCATCACACCTGGCGCTACTGGCACATCCAGAAGGGCCGCCACATCGCGCTGAACCAGATCGGCGACCCCTACGCCTACGGCGCTGCCGGGCCGGGTCGCTTCGACTGCTCGGGGCTCATCTACTACAGCTTCCGCAAGGCGGGCTTCCGCCACGTGCCGCGCACCTCGGACGCGCAGGCCGCCCACATGCGCCACATCAGGAAGCGGGACATGCGTCGCGGTGACTTCATGTTCTTCACCGACGGCGGCGGGGTCTACCACGTCGGCATCTTCCTGCGCTGGGTCGACGGCCGCGCCCTGATGCTGCACTCGCCCCAGGAGGGCGAGCGCGTGCGCCGCGAGCACCCGTGGACCACGCGGTGGTTCGCCGGCACCCTGCGTGGCCTCTGACACAAGCGCGAGGAGGACCCGTCGGTGCTCTGGTACGTTCGCCGACCGGGTCCTCCCGGGCGCGCCTCCCCATGGTCGACGGGGCGCGTTGCACACTTGAAGTCGACCAGATCACTAGACGAACGGAGCTCCCCCGTGCGCCGTGCCCACCTGTCCGCCTCGGTCCTGCTCGCCGCGAGCCTCCTGCTTGCCGGCTGCGGCGGGGGAGACTCCTCCTCCTCGGGCGATGACACCCCGGCCTCCCAGCAGATCGCCGGCGGCTCCACGCTCGACTCCACCTGGCCGCTCACCGGCCTGGAGGTCAGCGGCGACGCGAGCGCCTCGACCAGCCACCCGGTGCTCGTCGCGAAGATGGACAACACCTACTCCAGCGCCCCGCAGCTCGGCCTGAGCCACGCGGACATGGTCGTCGAGGAGCTCGTCGAGGGCGGCCTGACCCGCCTCGCGGCGTTCTACTACTCCGACATCCCCGGTGTCGTCGGCCCGGTCCGCTCGATGCGCGCCAGCGACATCGGCATCGTGTCCCCGGTCAAGGCCGACGTGGTGACCAGCGGTGCGGCGGCCCGCACGATCGCCCGCATCAAGGGCGCCGGCATCACGTTCTTCGGCGAGGGCTCGCACGGCTTCGCGCGCGACAACTCGCGGCACGCGCCGTACAACCTGTTCGCCAACCTGACCGACGTCGCCTCGACGATCAAGCAGGACGACGCCCGCCCCGACGACTACCTCCCGTGGGGCGACGAGAAGGACTTCCCGAAGGGGCAGCCCGCCACGTCGATCGCGGCGACGTTCTCCGGTGGTCACACGACCAACTGGGTCTACCAGGGCGGCGGCTACGTCAACCAGAACACCTACGCCGCCAAGGGTGACGAGTTCCCGGCCGACACCGTGCTGGTGCTCCGCGTGGAGGTCGGCGACGCCGGCTACCTCGACCCGGCCGGCAATCCGGTCCCGGAGACGAAGTTCACCGGCAAGGGCGACGCGATGATCTTCCACGGCGGCCACCTCGTGCGCGGCACGTGGACCAAGAAGGACCTCGGCTCGCCGCTCGAGCTGTCCACCCGGGCCGGCAAGCTGACCGTGCCCGCGGGCCACACCTGGATCGAGCTGGTGCCGGCCAAGACCGGCGACGTGACGTTCACGAAGTAGCCCGACCGCGCGGCCGTACGCCGCGAGACCACACCGGACGGCGGGGCCGTCGAGTCACTTCGACTCGATGACCTCGCCGTTCGGCAGTTCCACGCCGGACGCGGCCAGCGCCTGGAAGCCGGCCAGGATGAAGCCGATGGCCGTCTCGACCCGGCCGGCCGCCGCGATCGGGTCCTCGGCCCCCGCGACGGACTCGCCGGCCGAGGACATCGCGCCGAAGAAGATCCGCGCGAACGTCTGCTGCATGGCCTCGTCGAGCTTCCATTTGCCGGCGCTCAACACGGCCTGGACGATGTCGAGGACGTTGGCGAAGGTCGAGCGCTCCTCCTGCTCGCGGTAGCGCTCGTAGCCCAGCACGGCCGGGCCCTCCTGGATCACGATCCGCCGGTAGCGGGGCTCCTGGACGACCTCGAGGAACGCGCGCAGGCCGGCGATGGCCTTCTCCCACGGGTCCTTGTGCCCTTTGAGGGACCTCTGGATCGCCCGGGCGGCGTCGGTCTCGACGCGCTCGAAGACGGCCTCGAAGAGCGCCTGCTTGCCGCTGAAGTGGTGGTAGAGCGCGCCCTTGGTGACCCGCGCGCCGGCGACGATCGCGTCGAGCGAGGCGTTGGCGTAGCCCAGCTCGGTGAACAGCTCCTCGGCGACGTCGACCAGCGCCCGCTTGGTCGAGGCGGAGTACTGCTGCCGCCGGCTGGCCCCGACGTGGGGGACCTTGGGGACCAGCTTGGACACCGAGGACTTGGTCATCCCGGCAGTCTAGGACCGACTGACGGTACGGGTGGCCGGGATCACGCGCGTCGGAATTGCATACTCTTGGTATGGATCCGTACTCTGAGTACGTACCAACGGTATGTAGGTGAAAGCCCCAAGGAGCCGACCATGACCTGGAAGTCCTTCCACCGACGCGGAGAGGTTCTCCGCACCGTGATCGCCGCAGCGGACACCCGACGCGACGGCACCCTCCCTCTTGACGTCGACGGCGTGGCCGAGACGTTCCCCGACGCGCTGAGCCTGCTCGGCGCCCTCCAGCTGCGCTGGCACACCCGCCTGTCGGGCCGCATCGAGCGCGAGCTGATGAACCAGCCGATGGACCTCGAGCAGGCCGTGGTCACCGCGTGGCAGCAGACCGCCGAGGAGCTCCCCGGCGTCCGTTCGATCGTCGATCACTACCGCGACCAGCCCCTCGACGAGGGGATGGCCGTGGCGATGGCCAAGGCCGCGGCCAAGGAGCACGTCCTCCTCGCCGTGATGGCCGGCCGCGCCGGCGCCCACGACGAGGTCTCCGCCGCTCGTGAGGGCGCCCGGATCGAGGCCTCGGCCCGCGCGAAGTACCGCCCGTTCCGCCAGTTCACCCAGCACGCCCCCGAGCCCGGCATCCTCGACCGGATCCGGGCGGCGCTCGCAGCCTGACACCCCCCGACCAGGCAGCCCCGGTTGCCGACGCACTCGCGGTCCTCCCGCCGCGAACTCCCTCCCTCGCGTCGGCCTCCGGGGCTGTCGTCCTTCCCGATCCGGCCCCCTGATTGGGGGATCCGGGCGGCAGGCGCCGTGCTGGTGCGGGATGATGGAGCCATGAGCGAGGCACGCGCAGGGATGCTCCTGGTGGCCACGCCTGCGCTCCTCGACCCCAACTTCGCCGACACCGTCGTGCTCCTGCTCGACGTCGACGAGAACGGCGCCCTCGGCGTCGTCCTCAACCGGCCCTCGGGGGTCCCGGTGGCCGAGGTGCTCGCCGACTGGGGCGACGTGGTCGCCGAGCCCGAGGTGCTCTTCCACGGCGGTCCCGTCAGCACCGAGGGCGCCCTCGCGGTGGCGCTGCTGCGCGCCGACGACGACGTGCCCGTCGGCTTCCGGGCGGTCGACGGGGCCGAGGGGCGGCTGGGCCTGGTCGACCTCGACACCCCGGTCGAGCTGGTCGACGGGAGCCTCGACGGGCTGCGGATCTTCGCCGGGTACGCCGGGTGGGGAGCCGAGCAGCTGGAGGGCGAGATCGAGGAGGGCAGCTGGTACGTCGTGCCCGCGCTGGCCCCCGACGTGTTCCGCTGCGACCCCACCGACCTGTGGCGCGACGTGCTGCGCCGCCAGCCCGGCGAGCTGGCGTGGAACTCCACCCGACCCGTCGATCCGGATCTGAACTGACGGCGTTTCTGAACTACAGTTGCTCCTCGTGACCACCATCGGATTCTCGACAGACACGGACGTCCGCGAGGACCGCCGTACGGTCCCGACGGACGAGGGTGACCACGAGCGCTTCTCCCACTACGTGGAGAAGGACAAGCTCACCGAGGCGATGGTGATGGGCACCCCCGTCATCGCCCTGTGCGGCAAGGTCTGGGTGCCCAGCCGGGCCCCGGAGAAGTTCCCGGTGTGCCCCGAGTGCAAGGAAGCGTGGGAGAACATGCGGGACGACGAGGGCGACGAGTGACGGGACGGCCCGACCCGGACCAGCCCCACCACGACCCCGCGCTCGACCAGCTCAGCCCCGCCCTCCCGCCCGCCTACCCGGCCCGCGCGGCCTGGGGCACGGCCCCGTCGCTGCGCGCCTGGCAGTCCGCGGCGATGCAGCAGTACTTCTCCGAGCTCCCGCGCGACTTCCTGGCCGTCGCGACGCCGGGCGCCGGCAAGACGACGTTCGCGCTGAGTGTCGCGGCCGAGCTGCTCGGCCGCCGCCTGGTCGACCGGATCACCATCGTCGCGCCGACCGAGCATCTCAAGCTCCAGTGGGCCGAGGCGGCGGCGCGCGCCGGCATCCCGATCGACCCGACGTACTCCGCGGGCAAGGGCAAGACCTCGCAGGACTTCGTCGGCATCGCGGTCACCTACGCCGGCGTCGCGGTCAACCCGCTCGCCATGCGGATCCGCACCGAGCGCTTCAAGACCCTGGTCATCCTCGACGAGGTGCACCACGCCGGCGACGCCCTGTCGTGGGGTGAGGGCGTGCGCGAGGCGTTCGAGCCCGCGCAGCGCCGCCTCGCCCTGACCGGCACGCCGTTCCGCTCCGACATCAACCCGATCCCGTTCGTCCAGTACGCGCCTGGCAACGACGGCATCCCGCGGTCGCTGGCCGACTACACCTACGGCTACGCCCACGCACTCGCCGACCACGTCGTCCGGCCGGTGCTCTTCATGGCCTACTCCGGCGAGATGACCTGGCGCACCCGTGCCGGCGACGAGATCGCGGCGCGCCTGGGCGAGCCGCTGACCAAGGACCTGACCAACCAGGCGCTGCGCACGGCCCTGGACCCCAAGGGCTCCTGGATCCCCTCGGTGCTGGCCGCGGCCGACAGCCGCCTCACGGAGGTACGCCGGCACGTGCCCGACGCCGGCGGCCTGGTCATCGCCACCGACCAGGACTCGGCCCGCGCCTACGCCAAGATCCTGCGCCAGATCACCGGCGAGGCCGCCACGGTCGTGCTCTCCGACGAGAAGGCGGCGTCGAAGAAGATCACCGAGTTCACCGAGAGCGACCGGCGCTGGATGGTCGCGGTGCGGATGGTGTCCGAGGGCGTGGACGTCCCGCGCCTGGCCGTCGGCGTCTACGCCACCACCACGTCGACCCCGCTGTTCTTCGCCCAGGCCGTCGGGCGCTTCGTGCGCGCCCGGACCCGGGGCGAGACCGCGTCGGTGTTCCTCCCGTCGGTGCCCACGCTGCTCGGCTTCGCCTCCGAGATGGAGGTCCAGCGCGACCACGTGCTGGGTCGCAAGATCAACGACGACGGCGACATCTTCGCCGCCGAGGACGACCTGCTCGCCCAGGCCAACGCCAGCGAGGCGGCTTCGGCGGAGCTCGAGATGTCCTTCGAGGCGCTCGGCTCCGAGGCCCGCTTCGACCGGGTGCTCTTCGACGGCGGCGAGTTCGGGCACGCGGGGGAGGTGCACGTCGGCTCGGAGGAGGAGATGGACTTCCTCGGCATCCCCGGGCTGCTCGAGCCCGCCCAGATGCGCGAGCTCCTGCACCAGCGGCAGAGCGACCGGGCCAAGAAGCAGAAGGCGCGGTCGGCCGCCTCCAGCGAGCCGGACACGGTCGCCGAGGTCTCCACCCACGAGCAGCTCGCCGTCCTCCGCCGCGAGCTCAACGGTCTCGTCGCGGCGTGGTACCACCGCACCGGCCAGGGCCACGGGATCACCCACGCGGCGCTCCGCAAGGAGTGCGGCGGACCCGCGGCCGCGGTCGCCACGGCCGACCAGCTGCATGCCCGGATCAACCAGATCCGCGACTGGGCCTCGCGCAAGTCGTCCTAGATTCTGGCTACGACCCGGCACGGTCCCGGCCCCTACACTCGAGAGCATGCCGGCTGAGACGTCACAGACGCTGGACCGGGGCCTTCGGGTGCTCGACGTCCTCGCGGCGTCCCCCGGCGGCCTGACCGTCACCGAGCTCGCCGGCCGGCTCCAGGTCAACCGGACCGTCGTCTACCGGCTCGTCAGCACGCTCGAGCAGCACGCGCTGGTGCGCAAGGACAGCCGCGGCCGCCTGCACGTCGGCCTCGGGGTGCTGCACCTCGCCTCGGCCGTCCAGCCGGTGCTGCGCGACCTCGCCGTGCCGGTGCTGCGGGCCCTGGCCGAGCAGGTCGGCTGCACCGCGCACCTCACCGTCGCCGACGGCGAGGAGGGACTGGCGCTGGCCGTCGTCGAGCCCTCCTGGACCGACTTCCACGTCAGCTACCGGGTCGGCTCGCGGCACCCCCTGACCCACGGCGCGGCCGGCAAGGCGATCCTGATGGGCCGCCGCCCCGACGCCCCGCCGTACGCCGTCACCTCGGGCGAGCTGCAGGCGGGCGCCCGCGGGCTGGCCTCGCCCGTGCGCAACGTCGAGGGACTGGAGTCCAGCATCGGCATCGTGACGCTCGGTGACCTCGACGCGGCCACCATCGGACCGATCGTGGCGGCCGCGGCCGCGGAGTTCTCCTCCCGCCTGTCCTGACTCAGGCCCGACTCAGGCACGCACGGCCTCGCGGGCCAGCGGGATGACCCGGTAGGGGACCTGGGTGGCGAGGGCGATCACCGTGGAGGACCGGACGATGGCCGGCTCCTTGAGGACCAGGTCGATGACCCGCTGGAGGTCGGTGTTGGAGCGGGCGACCACCCGCGCCCACATGTCGCCGGCGCCGGTGATCGTGTGCGCCTCGAGCACCTCCGGGATCGCCGCGAGGTGCCGCCCGACCGTGTCGTGGCCGCCGCGCTGGCCCCGGAACTCCTCGGTGTCCTGCCGGATCTCCAGGGTGAGGAACGCCGTGACGGGGTAGCCCAGCGCCTCGGCGGACAGCTCCGGGCCCCACCCGGTGATCACCCCGGAGGCGACCAGCTTGTCGAGCCGTGCCTGCACGGTGCCGCGGGCCACGCCCAGCCGACGTGACGCCTCGAGCACGCCCATCCGGGGGTCCTGTGCGAAGAGGTCGATCAATCTGCCGTCGAGAACGTCCATCGGGCCTCCATTGCTGGACAATCTGCACAGGCTATCGACGTACTGTTGCACAGGATGTGCGCCCACGACAGGCTTCGCCCATGACGACGACCCACGAGACCCCCACGACCGGCGGTGCCCTCACCGCGGACGAGCTCAAGGCCGACCTGACCCTCGAGCAGCTCAAGCAGCTGGTCGGCCTGGTCGAGTACGACGCCTCCAGCGACCCCTTCCCCGTGACCTCGATGGACGCGATCGGCTTCGTGGTCGGCAACGCCACGCAGACCGCGAACTTCTACCAGCTCGCCCTCGGCATGGAGCTCGAGGCCTACCGCGGCCCCGAGACCGGCACCCGCGACTCCAAGTCCTACGTGCTCCGCTCGGGCAGCGCCCGCTTCGTCTTCACCGGTGGCGTCACCCCCGACAGCCCGGTGCTGGACCACCACCGCAAGCACGGTGACGGCGTGGTCGACCTCGCCCTCGAGGTCCCCGACGTCGACAAGTGCATCGACCACGCCCGCTCAGTCGGCGCGACCGTCCTCGTGGAGCCGCACGACGTCTCCGACGAGCACGGGACGGTCCGGATGGCCGCCATCGCGACCTACGGCGAGACCCGCCACACGCTGGTCGACCGCTCGCGGTACGACGGCCCGTACCTCCCCGGCTACGTCGCCCGCAGCACCACCGTGGCCCGCCGCGAGGGGCACCCCAAGCGCCTGTTCCAGGCCGTGGACCACTGCGTCGGCAACGTCGAGCTGGGCCACATGGACGAGTGGGTCGAGTTCTACAACAAGGTCATGGGCTTCACCAACATGGCCGAGTTCATCGGCGACGACATCGCCACCGACTACTCCGCGCTGATGTCCAAGGTCGTCGCGAGCGGCAACCACCGGGTGAAGTTCCCGCTCAACGAGCCCGCCATCGCCAAGAAGAAGTCGCAGATCGACGAGTACCTCGAGTTCTACGACGGCGCCGGCTGCCAGCACATCGCGCTCGCGACCAACGACATCCTGCGCTCGGTCGACCTGCTGCGCGACAACGGCATCGAGTTCCTCGACACCCCCGACTCCTACTACGACGACCCCGAGCTGCGCGCCCGGATCGGCGAGGTGCGGGTGCCGATCGAGGAGCTGAAGAAGCGCAAGATCCTCGTCGACCGCGACGAGGACGGCTACCTGCTCCAGATCTTCACCAAGCCGATGGGCGACCGCCCGACGGTCTTCTACGAGTTCATCGAGCGGCATGGCTCGCTGGGCTTCGGCAAGGGCAACTTCAAGGCGCTCTTCGAGGCGATCGAGCGCGAGCAGGACGCCCGCGGCAACCTCTGAGTCGTCGGTCCGGCCGGTCCGGCGCCGCGTCAGGCTGAGCGGGCGTCGGGCCGCCGGAACGTCCGGCGGTACTCCGCGGGGGAGACCCCCACGTGGTTGCCGAAGTGGTGGCGCAGCAGCGCGGCCGAGCCGAAGCCGGCGCGCCCGGCGACGTTCTCCACTGCCAGGTCGCTGGACTCGAGCAGCTCGCGCGCGTGGTGCAGGCGCTGGGCCAGGAGCCACTGGCCCGGCGTCGTGCCGGTCTCGGCGGCGAAGCGCCGCGCGAACGTGCGCTCCGACATCGCGGCCCGCCGCGCGAGGGTGCGCACCGACAGCTGGTCGGCGAGGTTGGCCTTCATCCACTCCAGGAGGGGACCGAGGCTGTCCGCCTCGCACACCGGCACCGGGAGGTCGATGAACTGGCGCTGGCCGCCGTCGCGCTGCGGCGGCACCACCATCCGGCGGGCGATCCGGTTGGCCGCGGCCGCGCCGAGCTCGCAGCGCACGTGGTGCAGGCACGCGTCGATGCCGGCCGCCGTGCCGGCGCTGGTGATCACCCGGTCGTCCTCGACGAAGAGCACGTCGGGGTCGACCTTGGCCCGGGGGTGCCGTCGGCGCAGCTCGTCGGTGTGGCGCCAGTGGGTGGTGCAGTGGCGGTCGTCGAGGAGGCCGGCCTCGCCGAGGAGGAACGCGCCGGAGCAGACCGACAGCACCCACGCGCCACGGGCGTGCGCGCGGCGTACGACGTCGACGAGGGCGGCCGACGGGGGCCGGTCGTAGTCGTAGGCCGGTGCGACGACGAGGTCGGCGGCGTCGGCCGCGTCGAGCCCGTGGGGGAACGACATGCTCATCCCGTTGGCGAGCTCCACCGGGGTGCCCGGGTGCTCGGTGCAGGCCAGGAAGTCGATCGGCGGGACGCCGTCGTCGGTCCGGTCGATGCCGAAGACCTCCTGCACGACGCCGAGCTCGAAGAGTCCGGGACGGTGGGGGACCACCATGGCCACGGTGCGGAGGGTCATGGCACCCATGATGGCAGGAAGTATGCGAACCGTGTCAATACCGCCACTGGTGGCGTGATCCTTGCGGTTGGAGACTTACTGCCATGACCACCATCCTTGTCGCCAACCTGACCCTCGGCCTCGTCGTGCTCGTGGTCGGCCTCCTCCAGAAGGCCCACCACCACTACCTCGAGCGTCCCCACGCGTCCTTCGGTGCGGACCTGTCCCGCGACACCGATCTGGCGCGGGTGCTGCACGACCTCGACGCCCGGGCCTGACCCGTCAGGTCAGGTCGCCGATCAGCTCGGCCTCCGCCTCGCGCTCGCTGTGGGCCGGCGGCGGCTCCTGCTCCCGGAGGAACCGCGAGCCGAGGGCCAGGACCACGATCGCGACCGCCACCGCCGCGGCGCCCATCCAGAAGGGCGCGTGCATGCTGACGTTCTCGCCGAGCTTGCCGGCGGCGTACGGCGCGACGGCGCCGCCGGAGAACCGCACGAAGCTGTAGGCGGCGGACGCGACCGGCCGCTCGACCGGGGCGGCGCCCATGACGGCCTCGGTGATCACCGTGTTGTTGATGCCGAGGAACGCGCCGGCGACGATCACGCCGACGACCAGGACGGTCTTGTCCTCGGTCCAGATCGCCATGGCGGCGAGGTCCAGCGCGAACAGCGAGAGTGCGACCAGGACCGTCGGCACCGAGCCGATGGCGCGCTGGAGGATCGGGGCCACCCAGACCGAGGTGATCGCCAGCAGCAGGCCCCAGCCGAAGAAGATCAGTCCGACCTGGTGGGCGTTCATGTCCAGCGGGAACGGCGTGAAGGCCAGCAGGGTGAAGAAGCCCATGTTGTAGAACAGCGCGGTCAGCGCGATGGTCAGCAGGCCGGGGTGCTTCAGCGCGCGGAAGGGGTCTGCCAGCGACGTACGCCGTCCCGCGGGCGGGGTGGCCGGCAGCAGGAACGTCGTGGCCACCAGGGCGATCGTCATCAGCGTCGCGACGCCGAGGAACGGCGCCCGCCAGGAGATCGAGCCCAGCGCCCCGCCGAGGAGTGGGCCGGTGGCGATGCCGAGGCCGAGGGCGGCCTCGAACAGGATGATCGCCTGCGCCGTCGAGCCGCGGGCCGCGGTCACGATCGTGGAGAGCGCCGTGGCGATGAAGAGCGCGTTGCCCAGCCCCCAGCCGGCGCGGAAGGCGACGATGGCGCTGATCGAGTCGGACAGTCCGGCCAGGGCGGAGAACACGATGATCAGGGCGAGGCCGGACAGCAGCGTCTTCTTGGCGCCGATCCGGCTGGAGACGACGCCGGTGACGAGCATCGCGACGCCCATGACGGCCATGTAGCTGGTGAACAGCAGCGAGACCTGGCTCGGGGTGGCGTCGAGCTGGTCGGCGATCGACTTGAGGATCGGGTCCACGAGGCCGATGCCCATGAACGAGATCACGCACGCGAACGCCACCGCCCAGACGGCCCGGGGCTGGTCGAAGAAGCCCCCGGAGCCGGTGGTGCCGGTCGTGCTCGGTGTCGTGCTGGTCGCTGTCACAGCGTGCCTCTCTCGGGGTCGTAGGTCGGGTCGAGGAGGTCGCGGAGCACGGCGACGGCCGTGGCGAGGTCCTCGGGGGTGTGGGTCGGGTGCGCCTTGAAGCGGGCGGCCACGGTCGTGCCGTTGACGCGCCGGAAGTGGGCCAGGGCGGCCCGGCCGGCGTCGGTGAGCGTGACGACGCTGCTCCGGGCGTCGTCGGGGTGGGGGAGCTTGTCGACCCAGCCCTTCTCGACCAGGCCGGCGACGGCCGCGGACATGGTGGGCTGCGAGCAGCGGTCGGCCGCGGCCAGCGCCGAGACGCCCAGCGGGCCGTGCTCGTCGAGCAGCGACACGATCCGGGCGCCGGCGGGGAGGTCGTTGTTGCGGCGGAGCGCGCGCACCAGGCGGGCGGCGTACGTCGCGAGGTCGCTGCTCAGCTCGAGGGTGGTGGGCACTCCTCGAGATTACATAGGAAACCTATGTATGTGAACCTCGTGTGGTCCGAGTCTCAGGGCGGCGGGTGGCTGGCATGATCCCGCCATGGCGACCCACATCGCGTTCCTGCGGGCGATCAACCTCGGTGCGACCCGGAAGTTCCCCAAGGACGCGATCGTCGCGGCCGTCGAGAAGGCCGGCTTCACCGACGTGGCGACGCACATCAACACCGGCAACGTCCGCTTCGACACGACGCTGAGGTCACGGGCGAAGATCGAGGCCGCGCTCGAGGAGGCCTTCGAGGCCGACCGCGGCTTCGAGGTGCCCACGATCGTCTTCACCCAACGGGAGCTGGTCGCGATCGCCGAGAAGGCGGAGTCGTTCGGTCACTCCGGCCGGCACTACGTCTCGCTGCTCAAGGAGACCCCGACCGCGGCCGCGGTCAAGGCCCTGCAGGCGGCCGCGAGCGACGGCGAGGTCGCGAAGGTCGCCGGCCGCGCGGTCCACCTGCTGCTGGGCGAGAACTACCACGAGGCGAAGCTGACGAACGCCGCCGTCGAGAAGCACCTGGGCGTGGCCACCAACCGCAACCTGACCGTCATCAGAACTCTCGCGGACAAGTGGGGCTGATCCGCTGAGCCGCCCCTACTCGCCGCGGAACACCGGCCGCCGCCGGTCCGAGAACGCGCGCATCCCCTCGGCGACGTCGGAGGTGCGGAGGAGGACGGTCTGGCCGGAGCGCTCGCGCTCGAGGGCACCCTCGAGCTCGGTGAGGGTGGCGGCGTTGATCGCCTTCTTCGTGGCGGCGAAGGCGAGGGGTGGGCCGGCGGCGAGCCGGCGTACGAGCTTGGCGACGAGCGCGTCGAAGTCGGCGTCGGGCACGACGTGGGTGACCAGGCCGGCGTCGTAGGCCTCCTGCCCGCTGAGCGGCTCGGCGAGCAGCGCCATCCGCATCGCACGGGCCCGGCCGAGGGAGGCGGCGACGGTGGCGGTGGTGCCGCCGTCGGGCATCAGGCCGATGCGGGCGAAGGCGAGCAGGAACGAGGCCGACTCGCGGGCCACGATGATGTCCGCGGCCAGGGCGGCGGACGCGCCGACCCCGGCCGCGATCCCGTTGACCGCGGCCACGACGGGCTTGTCGCAGCCCACGATGGCCCGGATGATCCGGTTGGCCACGTCGAGGGCGCGTACGTCGAACCGCTCGTGGGCGTCCTCGCCCCCGATGTCCGCGCCGGTGCTGAAGGCCGGGCCGGTGCCGGTCAGCACCACCACCCGGACGTCGTCGCGCGAGGTGGCGGCCTCGATGGTGGCGGCGATCTCCACGGCCATCTCGCCGCTGAGCGCGTTGAATACCTCCGGGCGGTTCATGGTCAGCCACAGCGCGCCGTCCTCGACGCGGGTCTCGAGGTCAGGCAACGGTCACACCCGCGGCCCGCATCTCGGCCCACGCGGCCTCGACGGTGTCGGGGGCGATCCCGGCGCACAGCCGTGACAGCGCCCGGGTCGCGAAGCCCTCGCGGGCGGCGTCCAGGGCGGTGAGGCGCACGCAGTAGTCGGTGGCCAGGCCGCACACGTCGACGTCGGTGACCCCGCGGGCCCGCAGCCACTCGGCCAGGCTGATGCCGTCGGGGGTGCGACCCTCGAAGCCGGAGTAGGCCGCCTCGCGCTCGCCCTTGAGGAAGATCGCGTCGAAGGGCTGCGGGTCGAGGTTGGGGTGGAACGCCTCGCCGTCGGTGCCGACCTTGCAGTGCACCGGCCACGACTCGGCGTAGTCGGGGTCCCGCGACCAGTGGCCGCCGGGGTCGACGTGGTGGTCCTTGGTGGCGACCACGTGGGCGTAGTCGGGGGCCTTCGGGTCCTGGATCACCCAGTGGTGCAGGACCTCGGCGATGTCGTGCGCCACCTGGGCGCCACCCGGCACGGGCAGCGAGCCGCCCTCGCAGAAGTCGTTCTGCACGTCCACCACGATCAGCGCGCGCTTCATGGTCACACGCTAGCGGGCGGCAGGGGCGCGGGGCAGCCACGCGATGACGTCGCGGATGACGGCGTCCCACAGCCCCCACTCGTGGTCGCCGGGCCGGAAGTCGGCGGTCACCTCGATGCCGCGGGCACGGGCCTGGTCGACGAATCGGTGGCTGAACGGCAGCAGCTCGTCCTCGGTGCCGCACGACACATAGAGGGGAGGTACGTCGCTCGCCGGTGCCGCGGCGAGCAGCGCGAACAGGTCGTCGGCCGGCCCGACCGCGCCGCCGAAGACCCGCTCGAAGAGCTCGCGCCGGTGCGGGAAGTCGGCGATCGCGGCCGCGTCGAGGCCGCCGGACAGGGACGCGGCCGCGCCGAAGCGACCGGGGTGGGTGAGGGCCAGCTTGAGGGCGCCGTAGCCGCCCATGGAGAGGCCGGCCACGAAGGTCTCGGCCGGCTGCGAGGAGATCCGGAAGAACGAGCCCATCACCTGCGGGAGCTCCTCGGAGACGAACTCCCAGTAGCGGTGGCCGTGCCGCTCGTCGGCGTAGAAGCTGCGCCCGACGGCCGGCATCACGACGGCCAGCCCGGCGGCCGCGGCGTACCGCTCGATGGAGGTGTAGCGCGTCCAGGCGGTGTGGTCGTCGGAGAGCCCATGCAGCAGGTAGAGCACGGGCAGGTCGCCGCCGGCGCGAGGGACCGCGGAGACGCCGATCTGCGCCTGGGTGGCCTGCGGCAGGACCACCGAGACCGACGTGCCGACCTCGAGCACCTCGGAGAAGAAGTCGCAGGTGACCGCGGCCATCTCAGCCGCCCACGTGCAGCGTCGGGATGACGGCCTCGCCGCGCGACATCTGCTGCACGGCGACCGGCAGCTCGGCCAGCGCCGCGGAGTGCCGCGCCCGGGCGGCGTCCAACGGCTCGCGGCCCACGACCCGGCCGCCCTCGACCAGGGGCACCAGCAGCGCGCGGTCGTCCCCGTCGTCGACGGGCGCCTCCCCGATGCCGATGACCTCGGCCTCGGCGGTGCCGGAGGCGTTCCGCCGGCGGAGGGCGTACTTGCGGCCGCCGATCGAGATCTTGTCCTTGCTGCGCTTGGCCACCGCGACCATCGCCCCGGCATCGTCCTCGCGCGCGACCAGCTTGTAGACGAACCCGCAGGTGGGGTGGCCGCTGCCGGTCACGAGCTGGGTGCCGACGCCGTACCCGTCGACCGGCGCGGCCGCGAGCCCGGCGATGGCGAACTCGTCGAGGTCGCTGGTCACCAGGATCCGGGTGCCCGTGGCGCCGAGGGCGTCGAGCTCGGCGCGCACCTCGTGGGCGAGCACCCCGAGGTCGCCGGAGTCGAGGCGGACCGCCCCCAGTCCGGTCCCGGCCACCTCCACGCCCACCCGCACGGCCTCCGCGACGTCGTAGGTGTCGACCAGCAGCGTCGTGCCGGTCCCGAGCGAGGCGACCTGGGCGCGGAACGCCTCCTCCTCCGAGTCGTGGAGCAGCGTGAAGCTGTGGGCGCTGGTGCCCGCGGTCGGTACGCCGTAGCGGCTCCGGGCCGCCAGGTTGGAGCTGGTCGCGAAGCCCGCGATGTACGCCGCCCGGGCACACGCGACCGCGGCCTCCTCGTGCGTGCGCCGCGAGCCCATCTCGATGCAGGGCCGGTCGCCCGCGACCAGCGTCATCCGCGAGGCCGCGGACGCGATCGCCGAGTCGTGGTTGTAGATCGAGAGGAACAGCGTCTCCAGCAGGACCGCCTCGGCGAAGCTCGCCTCGACGACCAGCAGGGGGGAGTAGGGGAAGTAGGCCTCGCCCTCGGCGTAGCCCCAGACGTCGCCGGTGAAGCGGAAGTCGGCCAGCCAGGCCAGGGTCGGCTCGTCCACCACGTCGGCCAGCACCGCGAGGTCGGCCGCGTCGAAGTGGAAGCGCTCGAGGGCGTCCAGCGCCCGCCCGACGCCGGCGACCACGCCGTACCGACGCCCCTCGGGGAGCCGCCGCGGGAACAGCTCGAAGACTGAGCGCCGGTGGGCGGTCCCGGACTTCAGGGCGGCCTGCAGCATCGTCAGCTCGTAGTGGTCGGTCAGCAAGGCTGTCGTCGGGCTCACGGGTGCCAGTGTGCCAACATGGGCGCTGTGTCCGCCGCCAGTCCGGTCGAGGTCGAGCCGACCCTCACTCCCGACGAGATCACCGTCCCGGCGCAGCCCTGGGTGACCATCGTCTGGAACGACCCGGTCAACCTCATGTCCTACGTCACCTTCGTCTTCCAGAAGTACTTCGGCTACTCCAAGAAGCAGGCCGAGAAGCTGATGCTGGAGGTCCACGAGGACGGCAAGTCGGTGGTGAGCACCGGCTCGCGCGAGGAGATGGAGCGCGACGTGCAGGCGATGCACGAGTACGGCCTGTGGGCCACGATGGAGAAGTCGGAATGATCGTGAGCGGCTTCGCGTGGCACCGCCGCAGCAAGCGGATCATCGCCAACTTCACCGGCTTCGAGGCCGACCTGCTGCGCTCCCTGGCCTCCCAGCTGGTCGAGCTGCTGCGCAACGAGGCGGCCGTGCCCCGCGAGGACATGGACCCGTTCGAGGCGATGATGGACTTCTCCGGGCCGACCTCCGAGCCCGAGGACCCGGTCCTGGCGCGGCTGTTCCCGACCGCCTACCCCCAGGACGAGGAGGCGGCCGGCGAGTTCCGTCGCTTCACCGAGGGCACGCTGCGCGACGGCAAGGCCCGCGCCGCCTGCACGATCATCGACGGCCTCGAGGAGGCCGGGCTGCCGCCCGAGCTGACCGAGGACGGCCTGATGATCGACGTCGAGCTCGACCCGCCCACCGCCGAGGTCTGGATGCGCTCCTTCACCGACCTGCGGCTCGCGCTCGCCACCCGGCTCGGCGTCGAGGAGGACGACGAGCACTACTGGCACTCGCTGCCCGACGACGACCCGCGCGCCCAGGCGCACGACATCTACGAGTGGGTGGGCTACCTCCAGGAGACCCTGATCGAGGCGCTCACCGACGCGTGAAGGAGACCCCATGCCGATCCCGCCGTTCGTCGCCGAGCTCCGCGCCCTCGTGGGCACCCGCGAGCTGTGGCTGCCGGCCGTCACCGCCGTCGTACGCCGTCGGGGGACCGCCGGCGAGGAGCTGCTGCTCGCCCGTCGCGCCGACAACGGCGAGTGGGCGCCGGTGACCGGCATCGTCGACCCGGGGGAGCACCCGGCGGTGGCCGCCGCCCGCGAGGCACTGGAGGAGACCGGGGTGGTCGTCACCGTCGACCGGCTCGCCTCGGTCGGAGTGAGCCCGCAGGTCACGCACGGCAACGGCGACCTCGGTGTCTACCTCGACCTCACGTTCTCCTGCACCTGGGTCGACGGCGAGGCGCGGGTGGCCGACGACGAGTCGACCGAGGTCGGGTGGTTCCCCTCCGACGACCTGCCCGACATGGCGCCCTTCCTGCTGGAGCGGATCGAGGCGGCGCTCGCCGACGAGGTCGCGGCACGCTTCGTGGGCTGACCCGCCGGCGTCTTGCATGGTGGGCCGTGCCAGGTCCCCGGGAGCACCCAAATACGCTGGACCGGTGCTGACCATCGACCAGGCGACGTACGACGCCATCGTCGCCCACGCCAAGCGTGACCACCCCGACGAGGCGTGCGGCATCGTCGCCGGCCCCGAGGGCAGCGACCGCCCCGAGCGGCTCGTGGAGATGGTCAACGCCGCGGGCAGCCCGACGTTCTACGAGTTCGACTCCACCGAGCTGCTCGAGCTCTACAAGGAGATGTGGGCCAAGGACGAGGAGCCCGTCGTCGTCTACCACTCGCACACCGCCACCGAGGCCTACCCGAGCCGCACCGACATCGGCCTGGCGAGCGAGCCGGGGGCACACTATGTGCTGGTGAGCACACGCGAGCACGGGAATAACGACGGGCCCGTGGAGTTCAGGTCCTACAGGATCATCGACGGCGACGTGACCGAGGAAGAGGTCACCGTCGTCCCCCAGCTCGGCAGCAACTGACGCCCCCCCAATCGACAGCCCCGACAGCATCGACCGCCACGACAGAGGAGCTCCCATGGCCATCGAGGTCCGGATCCCGACCATCCTGCGCACCTACACCGACGGCGAGAAGGCCGTCAGCGGCGAGGGTGCCAGCCTGAGCGCGCTGATCGACGACCTCGAGGCGCGCCACCCCGGCATCAAGGACCGCCTGCTCGACGCGGGCGACCTGCGCCGCTTCGTCAACGTCTACATCAACGACGAGGACGTCCGCTTCATCGGCGGCCTCGAGGCCGAGCTCTCCGACGGCGACCAGGTCGTCGTGCTCCCCGCCGTCGCTGGCGGCTGAGCGGCATGACCCGCTACGACACCCTCCTGGCCTCGGTCGGCAACACGCCGCTCGTGGGGCTGCCGAGGCTGTCGCCCACGCCTGAGGTCCGTCTCTGGGCCAAGCTCGAGGACCGCAACCCCACCGGCTCGATCAAGGACCGCCCGGCCCTGAAGATGATCGAGGAGGCGGAGAAGGACGGCACCCTCCGCCCCGGCTGCACGATCCTCGAGCCGACCTCGGGCAACACCGGCATCTCGCTGGCGATGGCCGCCAAGCTCAAGGGCTACCGGATCGTCTGCGTGATGCCGGAGAACACCTCCGAGGAGCGCCGCCAGCTCCTGCGCATGTGGGGTGCCGAGATCGTCTCCTCGCCGGCCGCCGGCGGCTCCAACGAGGCCGTCCGGGTCGCCAAGAAGGTCGCCGCCGAGCACCCCGACTGGGTGATGCTCTACCAGTACGGCAACGCCGCCAACGCGCTCTCCCACGAGGAGGGCACGGGTCCCGAGCTGCTCGCCGACCTGCCCTCGATCACCCACTTCGTCGCCGGCCTCGGCACCACCGGCACCCTCATGGGCGTCAGCCGCTTCTTCCGCCGGGCCAAGCCCGACGTCAGGATCGTCGCCGCCGAGCCGCGCTACGGCGAGCTCGTCTACGGCCTGCGCAACCTCGACGAGGGCTTCGTCCCCGAGCTGTACGACGCGGACCTGATCGACTCCCGCTTCTCGGTCGGCCCCCGCGACGCCGTACGCCGCGTGCGGGAGCTGCTCGAGCTCGAGGGCATCTTCGCGGGCGTCTCCACCGGCGCGATCCTGCACGCCGCGCTCGGCCAGGCCGCCAAGGCCGTCAAGGCCGGTGAGCCCGCCGACATCGCGTTCGTGGTGTGCGACGGCGGCTGGAAGTACCTCTCCACCGGCGCCTACGAGGGCACCGTCGACGAGGCCGAGGACCGCCTGGAAGGCCAGCTCTGGGCCTGAGTGCCCTCAGCCCTCGTCGCCCAGCGACGACGGCCGGGTCCGCACCAGGTCGCCCGGGTTGAGCTCGTCGCCGTCCAGCGGCGCGACCAGGTCGGTGATCATCTGCCGGGCGGAGTTCAGCGTGCGCCGCAGGAACGTCCCCGACGACTCGGCATCGTCCATCTCCAGGGCGTAGAGCGCTGCGGTCAGCCCCTGCACGACGTTGTCGTTGATCTCCAGCGCCGCCCGGCGGCGTACCTGCTCCTCCTGCGCGCGGGACGCCTGCGCCTCGCGCTCCTGCTCGGCCAGCACCCGGTCGGTGATGTCGATGCAGGTGCCGCGCATCCGCACCGGCTTGCCGTTGTCATCGGTGATGACCTGGCCGTTGGAGGAGAGGTAGCGCACCTCGCCGTCGGGCCGCACGATCCGCTCGATCATCTCGTAGGGCTCGCCGGTGCTGTAGGCGTGCTGGTGGATGGCGGTGATCCGGTCGCGGTCGTGGGGGTGGATGAAGGAGAGGAACTTCTCGTAGTTGGGCTCGAAGGCCTGCGGCTCGTGGCCGTAGATCCGGAACAGCTGGTCCGACCAGCGGTTGGTGTCGGTGGCGATGTGCCAGTCGTAGTCGCCCATGTTGGCCAGCTGCTGGGCGTTGTCGATGCGCGCGTGGAGGTCGCGCAGCGCCGACTCGGCGTCGAGCCGGGCGAGCGCCTGGTCGACGAGGCTGAGGGCGATCTCGACGGTCTCGTCCTCGATCTCGGCGGTGCCCGCCAGCAGCTCGTTGGCGGGCACGCCGGCGAGCTGGGTCAACGGGTCGGCGGCCTCCGCGAGCAGCCGCGTCCCGGACGTGGCGGACGCGCAGATGCGGGCAAGCGACAGCAGCAGGGACTCAGGGGATGTGCCCATGCCCCCAGACTGCCCCCCACCGGTGTGCCCTGTCTGCCCAACGGGCGAAACTCGTGCCGGAACATCTAGCCTGTCCTCTTGTGCGCGCAGGCAACTCCGTCGAGGCCCCCATCGGCATCTTCGACTCCGGCTTCGGCGGCCTGACGGTCGCCCGGTCGGTGATCGACCAGCTGCCCCACGAGTCGGTGCTCTACGTCGGCGACACCGCGCGGCAGCCCTACGGCCCCAAGCCGATCGGCGAGGTCCGCGAGTACGCCCTCGAGTGCCTCGACCACCTCGTCGAGCAGGGCGTCAAGGCCCTGGTCATCGCCTGCAACTCCGCCAGCGCGGCCATGCTCCGCGACGCCCGCGAGCGGTACGACGTGCCCGTGGTCGAGGTGATCTACCCCGCGACCCGGCGCGCGGTCGCGGCCAGCCGCACCGGCCGGATCGGCGTCATCTGCACCCGCGCCACGGCCGAGTCGATGGCCTACGACGACGCGTTCGCCGCCGCCCCGCACGTGCGGCTCGTGACGCAGCCCTGCCCCCGCTTCGTCGACTTCGTCGAGGCCGGCGTCACCGGTGGTGACGAGCTGATCGCCGTCGCCCACGAGTACCTCGACCCGCTCGTCTCCGAGGGGATCGACACGCTCATCCTCGGCTGCACGCACTACCCGCTGCTGACCGGCGTCATCTCCTACGTCATGGGCGACAACGTCACCCTGGTCAGCTCCGCGGAGGAGTGCGCCAAGGACGTCTACAAGATGCTCGTGCGCAGCGACCTGATGCGGGAGAGCGGCGAGCCGTCGTACACCTTCTGGACCACGGGGCTGCCCGAGGAGTTCGAGACCATCGGGCGCCGGTTCCTGGGCCCCGAGATGGTCGCGGCCTCCCAGTTCGCCGGCGGCCTGGGATGAACTCCCGATGAGGCTCACCGTCGTCGGCTGCTCCGGGTCCTACCCCGGACCCGACTCGCCCGCGAGCTGCTACCTGCTCGAGGCCGACCACCACGGCCGCACCTGGCGGGTGCTCGTCGAGCTGGGCAACGGCGCGCTCGGCGCGCTGCAGCGCCACGCCGATCCGCTCGCCATCGACGCGGTGCTGCTCAGCCACCTGCACGCCGACCACTGCCTCGACCTGTGCGGCTACTACGTCCTGCGCAAGTACCACCCCTCCGGCCCGCAGCCGCGGATCCCGGTGTGGGGCCCCGACGGCACCGCCGAGCGGCTGGCGCGGGCCTACGACCTGCCCGTCGACCCCGGCATGACCGAGGAGTTCGACTTCCGCGCCTACGACGGCACCTTCCAGCTCGGCCCCTTCGCGGTCGAGCCGGTGCCGGTGGAGCACCCCGTGCCGGCGTACGGCCTGCGGATCACCGCCGCCGGGCGCACCCTCGCCTACAGCGGCGACACCGCGCCCTGCCTCGGCCTGGACCGCGTCGCCCGCGACGCCGACCTGCTCCTGGCCGAGGCGTCCTTCGTGGTCGGCGGCGACAACCCCGACGGCCTGCACCTCACCGGCGCCGACTGCGGCGCCGTGGCGACCCGCGCCGGCGCGCGGTCGCTGGTCGTCACCCACGTGCCGCCCTGGCACGACCGGGAGGTTGCGCTCCGCGAGGCCACCGAGCTGTACGACGGCCCGACCACGCTGGCCCACCCGGGCATGGTCCGCGAGGTCTGAGGAGACAGTCCCGGACGTTCACGCAAGTCGTGTGCGCAGCCTTGCCCGGATGGGGCAGGCTGGGGCCCATGATCACGGTCGAGGGCCTCACCCGGAAGTACGGCGACTTCGTCGCCGTCGACGACATCAGCTTCGAGTGCCAGCCCGGCCGCGTCACCGGCTTCCTCGGGCCCAACGGCGCCGGCAAGACCACGACCATGCGGGTCATGGTCGGCCTGACCCCGGCCACCCGTGGCCGCGTCACGATCGGTGGCCACGACTACCACGACATCCCCAACCCCGGCCGCCACGTCGGCGTGCTGCTCGACGCCTCGGCCCAGCACGCGGGCCGCACCGGCCGCGAGGTGCTCACCCTCGGCGCCCGCACCATGGGCCTCGACGACGCGCGCGTCGACGAGATGCTGGCGCTGGTCTCCCTCGACGAGAAGGAGGCCAAGCGGCGGGTCCGCAACTACTCCCTCGGCATGCGGCAGCGGCTCGGCATCGCGCACGCGCTGCTCGGCGACCCGCAGGTGCTGATCCTCGACGAGCCGGCCAACGGGCTGGACCCGGCCGGCATCCGCTGGATGCGCGGCCTGCTCAAGGGGTACGCCGAGCGCGGCGGCACAGTGCTGCTCTCCAGCCACCTGCTGCACGAGGTCGAGATCATCGCCGACGAGATGATCCTGATCGGCCACGGCCGGATCGTGGCGCAGGGCGACAAGAAGTCGCTGCTCGCCGGCGCCGGCAACGTCTCGACGCTGGTCACCTCGCTCGACAACGACAGGCTGGCCCAGGCCCTGCGCGCCGCCGGCCACGCGGTCGCCCACGCCGGCGACGGCCTCAAGGTCGAGACCCAGCCCGCCGACGTGGGCCGCGCCGCGCTCGACCACGGCATCGTGCTCACCGACCTGCGCTCGGGGGAGGGCGGCCTGGAGGACCTCTTCCTCGAGCTCACCTCCGACACCCAGCGCGACCAGCTCCCGGAAGGACAGCCGGCATGACGACCCCCACGGCCCACGCGACCCCGGCCACCTTCGACATCAGCGGCACCGCCCCGGTGCCCTTCACCCGCCTCGTCGCGGTCGAGCTGCGCAAGACCTACGACACGCGCGCCGGCTGGTGGCTGATCGGGATCACGATGATCCTGGCGCTCGTGGCCGACACGATCGCGCTGATCGTCGTGACGGTGCAGGACATCGAGTCCACCTACGGCGACTTCGTGGGCGGGGCGGCGTTCGTCTCCTCGATCCTGCTGCCGGTGCTGGGCATCATGCTGGTGACCAGCGAGTGGTCCCAGCGCACCGCCATGGTCACCTTCACCCTCGAGCCGCGGCGCGCCCACGTGGTCGCCGCCAAGCTGATCGCCGGGCTGATGCTGACCGGCTTCGTCGTGGTGTTCGCGCTCGTGGTCGGGCTGGTGTGCAACGTCCTCTACGGCCTGATCCAGGGCAACGGGTCGGACTGGACGTTCGGCTGGTCGGGCTTCTTCGGCTTCGTCATCACCCAGACCCTCGCGATGCTCGGCGGCTTCGCCCTGGCCACGCTGCTGCTCAACACCCCCGGCGCGATCGTGCTGTTCTTCGTCTACAAGTGGGTGCTGCCCGGGCTGTTCGCCCTCGGCAGTGCGCTGATGGCGTGGTTCTCCGACGTCGCGCCGTGGATCGACTTCCAGGCCGCCCAGCAGCCGCTGTTCGACATGTCCCTCAAGGGCGACGACTACGCCCACCTGTTCGTCAGCGGCTTCATCTGGCTGGCGCTGCCCCTCGCGATCGGGATCTGGCGGATCCTGCGCGCCGAGGTGAAGTAGCCCTTCACCGACCGTTGCGGGACACGTCACCCGCACGGCGGGGCGGCGTACCCGCGCCGGACACGCTGGAGGCATGCAGACGCACGGCTCGGGCTACCTGCGACTGGCCGCCCTCGGGGACAGCACGACGTTCGGCATCGGGGACCCGGTCCCCGGCGGGTGGCGGGGCTGGGCCCGGCTGCTGGCCGAGGCCCTCGGGACGTCGTACGACGTGTCCTTCTGCAACCTGGCCGTCTCCGGGGCGACGGTCCTCGACGTGCACCGCGAGCAGCTCGCCGACGCCGTCGACCACGCCCCCGACATCGCCTCGCTGATCGTCGGCGTCAACGACACGATGCGCTCGACGTGGGACCCCGCCCGCCTGCGGGCCGAGCTGATGGAGTGCGCGGAGGCGCTGCACGACGCGGGGGCGCTGCTGGTGACGGCGCGCTTCCACGACCACGGCGCGGTCTTCGGGCTGCCCGGCGTGCTGCGCCGGCCCCTGTGGGCGCGGATCGAGGTGGTCAACGCGGTCTACGACGAGGTGCACGCGACCTACGGCGGCATCCGGATCGACCTGGCGAGCCGGCCGGAGGTCACCACCCGGGCGTTCTGGTCGGTGGACCGCCTGCACCCCTCCGAGCTCGGGCACCGGGCGATGGCCCACCTCTACGGCGGCCTGCTCCGGCGCGAGGGCCTGGACTTCGAGCTGCCCAGCCTGCTCGCCGAGGGCGGGATCGCCCCGAGCTGGCGGCGCGACCTGGCGTGGCTGGTCACCGAGGGTGCGCCGTGGATGCAGCGCCGGGCCCGGGACCTCGGCCCCTGGGCCGTGCGGCTCGCGCTGCAGCACTAGTCTCGGGCCCATGACTGCCTCCCGCGCCGACGGCCGCGCCGACGACGAGCTCCGCCCGATCACCATCACCCGCAACTGGCTGGACCACGCGGCGGGCTCGGTGCTGGTCGAGTTCGGCAAGACCCGCGTGCTGTGCGCCGCGTCGGCCTCCGAAGGTGTCCCGCGCTGGCGCAAGGGCTCGGGCCTGGGCTGGGTGACCGCGGAGTACGCCATGCTCCCCGCCTCCACCAACACCCGCTCGGACCGCGAGTCGGTCAAGGGCCGGATCGGCGGCCGCACCCACGAGATCAGCCGCCTGATCGGGCGCTCGCTGCGCGCCGTCATCGACTACCAGGCGCTCGGCGAGAACACCATCGTCCTCGACTGCGACGTGCTCCAGGCCGACGGCGGCACCCGCACGGCCGCGATCACCGGCGCGTACGTCGCCCTCGCGGACGCCGTGACCCACCTGCGCTCCACGGGCGCGCTCAAGGGTGAGCCGCTGACCGGTTCGGTCGCCGCCGTCAGCGTCGGGATCATCGACGGCGTCCCGCGCCTCGACCTGCCCTACGAGGAGGACGTGCGCGCCGAGACCGACATGAACGTCGTGATGACCGGCGACGGCAAGTTCATCGAGGTGCAGGGCACCGCCGAGGGCGCGGCCTTCGACCGGGCCGAGCTCGACGCGCTGCTCGCGCTGGCGGAGAAGGGCTGCGCCGACCTCACCAGCATCCAGTCCGACGCGCTCTCGCACTGATGTCCGAGGTCTTCCTCGCCTCGAGGAACCGCAAGAAGATCGAGGAGATGGAGCGGCTGCTGCGGCAGTTCGTCCCGGGCGTCGTCGTCCTGGGCCTCGAGGACGTCGCGGCCTACGCCGAGCCGATCGAGGACCAGCCGACCTTCGAGGGCAACGCGCTGCTCAAGGCGCGACGCGGCTTCGAGGTCACCGGGCTGCCGTCGCTCGCCGACGACTCGGGCCTCTGCGTGGACGCGCTCAACGGGATGCCGGGGGTGCTGTCGGCGCGGTGGGCCGGCCCGCCCAAGTCGGACGCCCGCAACAACGAGCTGCTGCTGGCCCAGCTCCACGACGTACCCGACGAGCGCCGGGGTGCGCACTTCGCCTGCTCCGTGGTGCTCTGCCACGCGGGCGGCCTGGAGGCGGTGCACGGCCGGATGGACGGCCACGTGATCCGCGAGCTGCGCGGCGACGGTGGCTTCGGCTACGACGTGCTGTTCGTGGCCACCGAGCACGCCGACTCGGGACTGACCTCCGCGCAGCTCTCGCCGGAGGAGAAGGACCGGATCTCGCACCGCGGCCGGGCCCTGCGCGAGATCGCCCCGCGCGTCGCCGCGGTCCTGGGCGGTGCCTCGTGAGGCGCCACTTCTTCGTCCGCCGCAACCTCGCCCGGCTGCTCCTGCGGCTCGCCCGCTGGCAGGCCGTCGGCCGGCCTCCGGTCAAGGGCGTGCTGGTCGGGGCGCCGCACACCTCCAACTGGGACTGGGTCCTGACCATGCTGCTGGCGTGGGTCAACGACGTGCAGATCCGGCTGCTGGTCAAGAAGGAGTTCTTCCGCGGGCCGCTCGGGCCGCTGCTGCGGGCGACCGGTGGCGTGCCGCTGGACCGGCAGAGCCCGGGCGCCACGATCCGGGAGCTGCTCGCCGAGGCCGACGAGCACGAGGCCTTCCTGCTCGGCATCGCCGCCGAGGGCACGCGCAGCAAGGGCGACTACTGGAAGGGCGGCTTCCTGCGGATCTCCCAGCAGACGGGCCTGCCGGTGACCATGGCCTTCCTCGACGCGCCCTCTCGGACCGTCGGGTTCGGCCCGACGTTCACTCCCTCCGGCGACGTGGTCGCCGACATGGACCGGGTGCGGGCCTTCTACGCCGACAAGCGCGGCATCCGGCCCGAGCTGTTCACCCCGCCGCGGCTGCGCGAGGAGGGCCCGGCCTGACCCCCCGGCCGACTCAGTCGGCCAGCCCGTGCTCGGCGACGTAGGCCTCCATCCGTCGGTCCGGCACCAGCCACATCGCGGCGACGGCCGCGTAGAAGACCAGCGCCAGCCAGCCGGCCAGGAAGGCCGAGCCGATCCCGGCGAGGTAGAGCAAGGGGGAGACCTTGCCCTTCACGTCGCGCCCGATCGCCTCGGCGAACGGCCCGTCCGGTCCCTCGGCACGCTTGATGGCCAGCACGAGGACGTAGTAGGCCAGCGCCGCCGCCAGCAGGTTGACCCCGTAGACGACCAGCGGCGTCCGGGCCAGGTCGGTCTCGTCCATCCATGCGGTGGTGAACGGGTAGAGCGACAGCCAGAAGAGCAGGTGGAGGTTGGCCCACAGCACGGCGCCGTCGACGCGGCGTACGAGCTGGAACATGTGGTGGTGGTTGCTCCAGTAGATGCCGATGTAGACGAAGCTCAGCAGGTAGGTCAGGAAGCTCGTCGCCGAGCCGCCGAGGTCCTCCAGCGTCGCGCCCTCGGGGCGGTGCAGCTCGAGGACCATGATCGTGATGATGATGGCGAGGACGCCGTCGCTGAACGCCTCGAGGCGGCTGGTGCGCATGTGCGGGATTCTGTCAGGGTGCGCTCGGAGAGACTCGAACTCTCACTGGCCAGGACCTAAACCTGGTGCCTCTGCCAATTGGGCTACGAGCGCGAAGGGGTCAGTCTAGGAGGGTCGGCCGGGCGGCCACGACGCTTCACCATGAGAAGTGGGTGGAGCGACACTTCACACGGTGAACTCACCATGAGAAGTGACGGTTCGACACCTTCACATGGTGAAGCGGCGTCGCCAGCCCCGGCGCACCGATCAGGCGTCGAGCCCCAGGTCGCGCCGCAGCTTGGCGACGTGGCCGGTGGCCTTGACGTTGTACTGCGCGAGCTCGACCTTGCCCTCCTCGTCGACGACGAAGGTGGACCGGATGACGCCCTCGACGACCTTGCCGTAGAGCTTCTTCTCGCCGAAGGCGGCGTACGACGTCATCACCGACTTGTCGGTGTCGGCGAGCAGGGTGATGGACAGGCCGTCGCGGTCGCGGAACTTCGCGAGCTTCTCCGGCTTGTCGGGGGAGATGCCGAGCACCTCGTAGCCGGCGCCACGCAGCGACTCCAGCGACTCGGTGAAGTCGCAGGCCTGCTTGGTGCAGCCCGGGGTCATGGCGGCGGGGTAGAAGTAGACGATCACCTTGCGACCGCGCAGACCGGACAGCGAGACCTCGTTGCCCTGGTCGTCGGGGAGGGTGAAGTCGGGGGCGATGTCACCGGCAGAGAGACGATCCATGACCGGCACCCTAGGACACGACCGCGCATTGATAGCCTGCGCGGGTGACCAAGGAGATGTCGGACCTCGAGCGCGAGATCGAAGAGACCCGCGAGCGACTGGCGACCACGATCGACCAGTTGCTCTACCGCTCGCACCCGAAGACGATCGTGAGCCGCGAGGTGGGTGCGATCAAGGCCCACTACGTCGACCAGCAGACCGGTCAGCCGCGCACCGACAACATCCTCAAGACCGTCGGCGGTGTCGTCGGCGTCGTCGTGCTGTTCGCGGTCATCCGCAAGATCGCCCGCTGAACCCCCGCGCGCCCCGCCTCATGACCGACAAGACCCCCATCAAGATGCTCCACGACCGCGTCCTGGTCGAGCTCGACAAGGATGCGGGGGAGCGCCGGTCGTCGGGCGGCATCGTCATCCCGGCCACCGCCGCCATGGGCGCTCGCCGCCTGTCGTGGTCGAAGGTCATCGCCGTCGGCCCGCACGCGCGGGCCGTCGAGGTCGGTGACCGGGTGCTGTTCGACGCCGAGGACAAGGCCGAGGTCGAGGTCAACGGTGAGCTGTACGTCGTCATGCGCGAGCGCGACGTGCACGCCGTCGCCGCCGACCGGCTCGCCGACGAGTCGACGGGCCTCTACCTCTGACGCTCGGTTAACGAGCCATAACCTCACCCGGCGGTGCCCGTTGGGTAGAACATGTTCCTCTCCCGCCTGACCGCCCTGCCCGTGCTGGCAGTGGTCGCGTCCCTGGCCCCGCTCGGGGCCACCGCCAGCCCGATGGCCTCCGCCGAGCCCGCCGCCGCCTCCGGAGCCCGCGCCGGCCACGCGCCGTACGAGGCGACCATCCGGACCACCAGGCACGGCATCCCGCACATCACCGCCGACAACTTCGGCTCGCTCGGCTTCGGCAGCGGGTACGCCGCGGCCAGCGCCTCGGTGTGCACCCTCGCCGACACCCTGATCACCGCACGCGGCCAGCGGTCGAAGTGGTTCGGCCCCGACGGCACCTACAACGACCAGGTCACCCTCGACGCCTCCAACCTCCAGGTCGACGCGTTCGTCGCGGACCTGCACCAGCGCCACGTCGTCGAGAAGCTGCTCGCGGACAAGGTCCGGGGGCCGGGGCAGCAGGCCCGGGCGATGGTCCGGGGCTACACCGCGGGCGTCAACAAGTACCTCGCGAAGGTCGGCCCGAGCGGCGTGACCGACCCGGCCTGTCACGGCAAGAAGTACCTCGAGCAGCGGGCCCGCCCGATCGACCTCTGGTACGGCGTCTACCTGGCCAACCTGCTGGCCTCGAGCGGCGTGTTCGTCAAGGAGATCGTCGACGCCGACCCGCCGGCACCGGACGACCCGGGCATCCCCAACCCGACCGCGGCCGCCGTCGACCGCGACCGGCTGCTCGCGGGGCTCGGCAAGGATCCCGAGAGCCCGTTCGGCTCCAACGCGACCGCCATCGGCGGCGACGCGACCACGACCGGCAAGGGGATGCTGCTGGGCAACCCGCACTTCCCGTGGCGCGGCCGTTACCACTTCACCGAGCAGCAGCTGACGATCCCCGGCCACTACGACGTGGCCGGCGCCTCGCTGATCGGCTCGCCGGTCGTCAACATCGGGTGGAACAAGAACGTCGCCTGGAGCCACACGGTCTCCACGGCCTACCGGTTCACCCCCTACGAGTACCGCTCGGCCGGCCCCACGTCGTACGTCACGGACGCCGGGCCGCAGGACCTCATGCACGACGACGTCACCGTCACCGTCCGCAAGTCCGACGGCACGCTCGGCAAGGTCAAGGAGGACGTCTACCGGACCCCCGAGGGCTTCGTCATCGACGCTCCGGCGTTGCTGATGCCGTGGTCGGCCACGAGCGTGTGGGCGATCCGCGACGCCAACGGCGAGCAGCTGCGCACGATCGACACGTTCCTGGACATGGGCAAGGCCCGCAACGTGCGTGACCTGATCAGGCGCCAGGACGCCGGCGGCGGCATGCCGTGGGTCAACACGACCGCCGCCGACCGCTTCGGCGATGCCCTGTACGCCGACCACTCGGTCGTGCCGAACGTGCCGGACGCCGTCGCCGATGCCTGCATGACGCCGACCGGACGCATCCTCGACCAGCTGGCCGGCCTGCCCGGGCTCGACGGCACCCGTGCCGACTCCGACTGCGCATGGGGCACCGACGTCGACGCCGAGCGCCCGGGGATCTTCGGGCCGAAGAACCTCCCGATGGAGGTCCGGCGCGACTGGGTCATGAACGCCAACGACTCCTACTGGTTGCCCAACCCGGCCCAGCCGATCGAGGGGTACGCCGGGATCATCGGCTGTGAGCGCTGCGAGCGGACGATGCGCACCCGGATGGTCTCCCACTACGTCCTGGACCGTCTCGCGGCGGGCAAGAAGGAGTCCCCGCGCAGCCTGCGTGGTCACGAGCACGAGAACCGGGTGATGGCTGGCGAGGTGATGCGGGCCAACGGCGACCTCGACACGCTCTGCTCGGCGACGGGGGAGACCGAGGCCTGCCAGGCCCTGCACGACTGGGACGGGCACTCGAACATCGACTCCCGGGGCTACGCGATCTTCGAGGAGTTCATCGCGCGGCTCCCCGCCCAGGGGGTCTGGCTGACGCCCTTCGACGCGAGCGACCCGTTGAACACCCCGCGCGACCTCAACGTCGCCAACCCGCAGCTCGTCCAGGCGATGAGCGACGCGATCGCGGCGCTGCGCGACAAGGGCATCGCGTTCGACGCCACGTGGGGCTCGCTCCAGGTGGCAGGGGACCGGGGCGCCCCGGCCATCCCGCTCGGCGGCGGCACCGGCGACGCGGCGGGCAACGCCAACGCGCTGGCCTCCCGTTGGGCGCTGCAGAACAAGGACCACTACCGGCCCATCACCTACGGCTCCTCGCACATCCAGGCCGTCGCGTTCCTGTCGGGCGGCCGGGTCGACGCCCGGACGATCCTGACCTACGGCCAGTCCGAGGACCCGACCAACCCGTGGTCGAGCGACCAGACGCGGATGTTCTCGCGCAAGCAGTGGGTGCACTTCGCGTTCACGCCGGCCGAGATCCGTCGCGACCTGCTGAGCCGGGTCACCATCCGCGGCTGAGCGACCCGCGCCGACGGCGAAATGAACGAAGGCCGGCTCCCCCCGGGCCGGCCTTCGTTCGTTCGTGGAGGTCAGAACACCTTGACGGTGAACGCCTTCGTCGTGGTGCCGGTGATCCCGGAGTTGGACGGGACCGCCAGGCGGTACTGGAAGGTGCCCTTCCGGGTCTGCTTCGGGAAGGTGACCCGGGCGTCGACCGCGTCGGTGACGACGGTCTTGACGTCGACCCAGCGGCCGGCGACCAGCGTCTGGAGGATCACCGGGGCGTCGTCGGCCTGCTCGAGGACCACGTTGTCGGTCGGGGCCGAGGAGCCGCGGGGGACCGAGACGGTCGCGGTGCGGAAGTCCGAGATCACCGTGCGGCCGACCGGCTTGCCGTCGACGATCGTGCACTCGACCGAGCCCTGCCAGTGGTAGTTGGTGCCGCCGACCTGGGTCCACACCACGCGGTACGACGTGACGCCGGCGGGCCAGCTCGGGTGGGTCAGGTAGCCGAAGTCGGTGGTGCCGCCCCAGAAGCCGGTGTTGTTGTGGAAGTTCAGGTTGACCTGGCCAACGTTGGTCTCCAGGCGGACGTTGACGTCGTTGGCCTGGCCGTCGGGGATGTCGGCCGGGTAGTCCACGCCCAGCGCCGCGCAGCCGGGGTCGGCGTAGGTCCAGTCCCAGTCGAACGGCTTGGTCGGCTGGCCCGGGTCGGTGGTGTCGCCCGGGTCGGTCGGGTCGGTGGTGTCGCCCGGGTCCGTCGGGTCGGTGGTGTCGCCCGGGTCCGTCGGGTCGGTGGTGTCGCCCGGGTCCGTCGGGTCCGTGGTGTCGCCAGGATCGGTCGGGTCGGTCGTGGTGTCGTCGCAGCCCTGGACCCAGAAGACCTTCGACTTCTTGTCCGCGCCGTTGGAGCCGGGGGTGTTCACGGTCATCTTCACGTGGAAGCCCTGCTGCGCCTGCGGGGTGCCGACGAAGTGCAGCGTGTAGGTCTCGCGGCCGTCCAGGCCGGCCAGGCTGCCGCCACCGGAGGCGTCGTCGGCGCCGACGAAGACCTTGGTCTGGCCGTCGACGGTCAGCTTGGCGTCGGCGGTCGGGGCCCAGCTCTCGAACGTGACGTCGGAGATGATGTCCGAGCCCTTGTCGAAGCCGTACCACTCGACGATGAAGGTGCAGCCGACGTGCGGGTTGTTCTCGTTGGCGTCCGCGTCGGTGCCGTCGATCTTGACGGTGCCGTTGTTGCCCGCGGGGTTGCCCGCGAAGGCGGCGGTCGGGGCCAGCAGGCCGGCGGTGGCCAGGCCGGCCAGGGCGGCGAGGGAGGCGAGTCGAGTGCGCATGAGGGGACTCTGACACCGGAGATCCGCCTCAAGACGGTTCCAGATCCAACCTTCAACAGCTCTTGAGGAAACCTTCGGTTCCGGGTCCGAAACGCAAGGAACCGGCCCCGAGGGGCCGGTTCCTCACGTGTCGTCGTCGCGGCGGCGCCGCGCTCCGCTCAGCGCACCCGCACCGTGAACGCGCCGGTCGTGGCGCCGGTGATGTCCTGCGTCTCGGGCACCGCCAGGCGGAACTTGTAGGTGCCCGCCCGGGTCAGCTTCGGGAACGTCACGCGCGCGTCGGTGGCGTCGGTGGTGACCGTCGTGACGCTGGTCCAGCGGCCGCTCACGAGGCGCTGGAGCACGACGGGGGCGCCATCGGCCTGGGCGAGGTCCACGGTGTCCGCGGACGGGGCGCTGCCCCGCCCGATCGTCACCGTGCTGGTGCGCCACCCGGTGATCTGGGTGACCGCCTGGACCTGGTCGTCGGTGGTCGGGTCGCCGTCGCTGTTGATGCGGCAGGGCACCGAGCCCGTCCAGTGGTAGTTCGTGCCCGCGACCTGGGTCCACACGACGCGGTACGACGTCGTGCCGGCCGGCCACCCCGGGTGGGAGAGGTAGTCGAACGAGTGGGTGTTGCCGTTGTCGTTGAAGAAGCCTTCGTTGTCGTGGAAGTTCAGCGTGAACTCGCCGGTGTCGGTGACGATCCGGACGTTCACGTCGTTGGCCTGGTTGTCCGGCAGGTCGGACGGGTAGGTCACGGTGAGCGCGGTGCAGCTCGGGTCGTCGTAGCGCCAGTCCCAGTTGAAGTGGGTCGGGTCGCCGGAGTCGGGCGAGAACGTGCCGATCGAGGCCTGCGCTGCAGCAGTCACCGGAGAGCCCGTGGCCGGCGTGGCCGTGCTCGTCGCGTGGTTGACCACCGAGCCGGAGCCCACGTCGCCGGCGGTCGTGAGGTACGTCGCGACCGGCAGCTCGGGGCAGCGGGTCGTCTCACCGGCGGGCAGCGAGGCGACGCAGAGGGCGCCGTTCTTGAGTGCGGGGATCATCGCGTCGGTGACCCGGACGTTGCTCAGGGCGACGTCGCCGGTGTTGGTGACGGTGAACGAGTAGGTCAGCTGCTCGCCCGCCGCCGCCAGGTTGTCGGCGTCGTCGGAGTCGGCCACGGACTTGGTCATCTTCATCGCCGCGGTGCCCGGGGGCGGCGGCGTGCTCGACTTCGTCGGGATGGTGACCGAGTCCGTCGAGGTGACCGGGGAGCCCTTGGCCGGGTTGCCCGTCACGGTGGCGGTGTTGACCACGGCACCGTTGGCCACGTCGGAGGCGGAGGTGACGTACGTCGTCGCCGGCAGCGCCGGGCACGTGGTCGTCTCGCCCGCCGCCAGGCTGGCGACGCACGCGGCGCCGCCGGCCAGGGCCGGGATCAGGTTGTCGGTGATCCGCACGTCGGTGAGCGGGACGTCGCCGGTGTTGGTGACGGTGAAGGAGTAGGTCAGCGTCTCGCCCTCGGAGGCCAGGCTGTCGGCGTCGGGGGAGTCCGCGACGTCCTTGTCCAGCCTGATCGACGGGTGGGTGACCGGGGTCTTCATGGTGCCGATGGTGGCGGTGGCGCTCGACGTGACCTTGTCGCCGGTGGGCGGGGTCGCCGTGGTGGTCGCGGTGTTGGTCAGCGTGCGGTGGGTGACCTCCTCGGCGGTGACCCGGTGGGTCGCGGTCGGGAGGGCCGGGCAGCTGGTCGTCGCCCCGACGGCCAGGGTCGCGACACAGGCGCCACCGCCGGCCAGTGCGGGGATCATCGGGTCGGTGACGACCACGTCGGTGAGGGGGACGTTGCCGGTGTTGGTGACCGTGAACGTGTAGGTCAGGACCTCGTCCTCGGATGCCAGGGAGTCGGCGTCGTCGGAGTCGGCCACGACCTTGGTCATCGAGATCGCCGGGTTGGCCGGCGTGGCGATGGTCGCGGTCGCCGTGGTCGAGACGGCCTGGCCGCGGGGGCCGGTGCCGCTGCCGGTCGCGGTGTTGTCGACCGAGCCTCGAGCGATGTCGTCGGCGTTCACGGTGTGCTGGGCCGCGACTCCGGAGCAGGTCGTGGAGGCGTTGACGGCCAGCGTCGTCGCGCACACCACGCCGTCCTTGAGGGCGGGGATCATGGGGTCGGTGAGCGTGACGTTGCTGAGGGGGGCGTTGCCGGTGTTGGTGATGCGGAAGGTGTAGGTCAGCACCTCGCCCAGCGACCCGATGGAGTCCACGTCGTTGGAGTCCTTGACCGTCTTGGTCATCCGCAGGGCGGGCAGGGCCGGGGTCGAGATGGTGGCGGTGGCGGTCGAGGTGACCGCGGCGCCGCTCGGCGGAGCCGCGCTGCCGGTGGCGGTGTTGTCCACGGAGCCCGCCGCGATGTCGTCGGCGGTGACCGTGTGGGTCGCCACGGCGAGCTGCGGGCACGACGTGGTGGCGCCCACGGCCAGGTTGGCGGCGCAGAGGCCGCCGTTCTTGAGTGCGGGGATCATCGGGTCCGTGATCTTCACGTTGGTCAGCGGCACGTTGCCGGTGTTCCTCACCGTGAAGGAGTAGGTCAGCACCTCGTTCAGGGAGCCGATCGCGTCGGCGTCGTCGGAGTCACGGACCGACTTGGTCAGCGAGATCGACGGGGCCGAGGGGCGGGTGCCGATGCTGGCCTGCGCGGCGGCGGTGACCGGTGACCCGCTGGGCGGGGTGGCTGAGCTCGTCGCGGTGTTGACGAGGATGCCGCTGGCCGCCTCGGGTCCGGTGGTGACGTGGGTGGCAGCGGGCAGCGAGGGGCACGTGGTGGTCTCGCCGACCGCAAGGCTGGACACGCACAGCGCGCCGCTCGCCAGGGCGGGGATCATCGCGTCCTTGACGGTCACGTTGGTCAGCGGCACGTTGCCGGTGTTCTTGACCGTGAAGGAGTAGGTGAGGGTCTCGCCCTCGGACGCGACGGTGTCGGCGTCGTCGGAGTCGCGGACCGACTTGGTCATCGTGATGGCCGGGGCGGCCGGGCTGGCGATCGTCGCACTGGCAGTGGTGCTCGGGGCGGCGCCGTTGCCCGGCGTCGCGGTCGCCGAGGCCGTGTTGGGGACGGACCCGTTGGCGACGTCGTCAGCCGTGACGACGTGGGTGGCGGCCGGGAGCGACGTACAGGTCGAGGTCGCGCCCACGGCGAGGCTGCCCAGGCAGGTGGCCCCGTTGGCCAGTGCCGGGATCTTCTTGTCCGTGACGACGACGTTGGTGAGCGGCACGTTGCCGGTGTTGGTGACCGAGAAGGTGTAGGTGAGGGTCTCGCCGAGGGAGCCGATGGTGTCGGCGTCGTCGGAGTCACGCACCGTCTTGGTCAGCTTGAGGGCCGGCGTCGCGGGCGTGGAGATCGTGGCGCTCGCCGTCGTCGAGAGCGGGGAGCCCAGCGGCGGGTTGGCGGACCCCGTCGCCGTGTTGACCACGGAGCCGCGCGCGATGTCGTTGTCGGTCACGACGTGGGTGGCGTCGGGGAAGTTGCAGCTCGCCGTGGCGCCGACGGCGAGGGTGGTGGCGCAGGTCGTGGCGGTGCGCAGCGAGGGGATCTGGGCGTCGAGGACCTTGACGTTGGTGAGCGGCACGTTGCCGGTGTTGGTGACCGAGAAGGCGTAGGTGAGGGTCTCGCCGAGCGAGCCGATGCTGTCCGCGTCGTCGGAGTCGGCGACCGTCTTCGTCAGCGTCATCGCCGGCGCGGCCTGGGCGCAGCCGGTGACCCAGAAGACCTTCGACTTGGTGTCGGTGCCGTTGGAGCCGGGCGTGCTGGTCGTCATCTTGACGTGGTAGCCCTGCTGCGGGTGGGGGGCGCCGTAGAAGCTGAGCGTGTACTTCTCCACGCCGTCGAGGTCCTGGCCGCCGCCCGCGGCGTCGGCGCCGACGAACTTCCGGCTGTCGCCGTCGACCGACAGGGCGACGTCACCCGTGGGCGACTGCATCTCGAACGTCACCGTCGAGACGATGTCGGAGCCCTTGTCGAAGTTGTACCACTCGACGTTGAAGGCGCAGCCGACGTGCGGGTCGTTGTCCTTGCTGGCCTCGACGTCGGCGCCGTCGATCTTGACGGTGCCGTTGTTGCCGTTGCCGGTGCCCGCCCACGCCGTGGACGGCGAGAGGACGGCGACCAGCACGACCGCGAGGACGGCGAGCAGGGAGGAGAGACGTGTGCGCACGGGCGTGCCCCAATCTTTGCGCGTGCAGGGAGGACCAGGCGGAACTGTGTCACGAGGGACCGCGCTGCGGGCCGGACCTGATGCAACCTTCAAGCGCTCTTGAGGAAATCCATAGAAAGCGGCCCTGACCTGCGCGAATGGGGCGACCGGCGCCCTCTCCGGCTCAGTCCGGTACGGGGGATCCGGTGCGACCGGTGGCCACGAAGCCCAGCTCCGCGTTCTCCGCGTCCTCGAGCGGTCCGCTCGTCGGCTGCTCGTGGGTGTCGGGGATCATCGCCGCTGCGACCGCCGCGAAGACCATGGCGACACCGAGCATCGCGAAACCGACGGTGTAGCCGCGCTCGACCGGGATGCCGCTCGGCTCGAGGTGGGCGGTCACGATGCCGGCCATCACCGCGGACCCGATGGAGCCGCCGATGGTGCGGATGTTGGCGTTCATGCCCGAGGCGACACCGGTCTGCTCGCGCGGCACGGAGGCGATCACGACGCCGGCGAGACTGGAGAACACCAGGCCCGAGCCGATGCCCTGCAGGGTCGTGGCGGCGTAGAGCTGCCAGGTGGCGTCGTGGAAGAGCCCCATGGACAGGAAGGCGAGGCCGCTGAGGAAGGCGCCGGTGACGATGACCAGGCGGGCGCCGAAGACGTGGATGAGGCGGGCGGTGAAGAAGCCGACCGCGAAGCTGGCCACGGCCGAGGGGAGCAGCAGCCGGCCGGACTCGGAGATGGTGGCGTCGAAGCCGTAGCCCGCGGCCGAGGGCGTCTGCAGGAACTGCGGCAGGAAGCCGAACGCCGCGAACATGCCGAAGCCGACGAAGGCAGCCACGACGTTGGTCGTCCACACGCCGCGGCGGCGCATCATCTGCATGTCGATCATCGGCACCGGCACGCGCATCTCGACGCGCACCCACGCGACCATCACGACCACGGCGACGGCGAACAGGCCGAGGATCCGGCCCGAGGACCAGCCCCACGAGTTGCCCTCGCTCAGGCCGAGCAGCAGTGCGACCAGCCAGACGGCCAGCAGCACCGCCGGCACGACCGGCAGGCGGCTCGCCGTACGGACGGGGGACTCGGGGATGAAGAGGAGGGCGGCCGCGGCGGCCACGGCGGTGGCGATCATCGGCAGCCAGAACAGCCAGTGGTAGCCGAGCCCGTCGACGATCGGGCCGGCGATGACGATGCCTGCGCCGAACCCGACGGCGGTGAGCGAGGCGATCACGCTGAGCGCGGTGGTGACCCGCTTCGGGTCGAACTCGTCGCGGATGATGCCGAACGCGAGCGGGAGGACGCCGCCGCCGGCGCCCTGGATGACGCGGGCGGCGATCAGCCAGCCGATCGTCGGCGCGAGCGCCGCGGCCAGCGACCCGACGGCCAGCGCGGTGAGGGTGACCACGAGCATCCGCTTCTTGCCGACCACGTCGCCGACCCGGCCCAGGAGCGGGGTGCAGATCGATGCCGACAGCAGGTAGGCGGTCAGCACCCACGTCACCGTGGTCTGGTCGGTGTGGAACTCGATCTGGATGCGCGCCAGCACGGGGACGATCAGCGACTGCAGCAGCGAGAACGACGAGACGGACACCGCGAGCACCGCGAAGGTGATGCTCTGGCGCCCGCGAAGCGAGGAAGTCACGGGGGAGGGCTCCTAGGTGATTTGGTTGCGGTCGACAACCAACGGGGAGAACTCTATTCGTCGCGGCCGGATCGGAGGAATCTGGAGTCCATGGAGTCTCGGGACGACGTCGTGAAGACCTACCGCTACCTGCGGCTGGGCATGGTGCTGATGATCCTGTTCCTCGCCGCGGCGGTGCTGGTCGCGTGGGCGAAGGTCGACTTCGCCTGCCTCCAGACCTCCGTGAGTGCCTACTACTACACGCCCGCGCAGGGCGTCCTGGTCGGTTCGCTCGTCGCGATCGGGGTCGGGATGGTCGTGCTCAAGGGCGACAGCGACCTGGAGGACGTGCTGCTCAACATCGCGGGGATGATGGCCCCGGTCGTGGCGCTGGTGCCCACCCCGCACCCCGGCCGCTGCGCCTCGGTCGTGGTCGACGACGCCCAGCGCCGGGCCTCGGTGGAGAACAACGGCTGGTCGCTGATCCTGGTCGGGGCCGTCGGCCTCGCCGTGACCGCGCTGGTGCTCCGGCGGGACCGGGCGCGGGGCGACGACAACCGCCAGCACGTCCTCGGCCTCGCGGTCGCGACGGTGCTGTACGCCGGCGGCGCCGTCGCCTTCTGGGCCTGGCGGTCCGGCATCCTCCGCTTCGGCCACTACGCGGCGGCGATCGTGATGTTCGCCTGCATCATCGGAGTGGTCTGGGGCAACGCGCGCCGCAGCGCGGGGTCGCCGTCGATGCAGGAGGCCGCCCGGACCTGGTACGGCGCCATCGCCGGGCTGATGCTCGCGAGCCTGCTGGTCTGGGCGGTGCTGGCCCTAGCCGGCGTGGATCATGCGCTGCTGGTGCTGGAGATCCTGCTCATCGGCCTCTTCGCGTGGTTCTGGGCGATCCAGACCCGCGAGCGCTGGCACGGCACCGGTCTCGACGGGCCGTGAGGCGCGCGCGCCGATCCGCTCGGCGCCGACCCCGGCAGTGACGACGAAGGCCATCCCGACGAGCGCCAGCATGTCCGGCCGCTGGCCGAGCAGCACGAGCCCGACCACCAGGGCGATCGCGGGCTCGAGGCTCATCAGGGTCCCGAACGCCGCCGTGTCGAGCCGACGCAGCGCCAGCATCTCCAGGCTGAAGGGCACCACCGGCAGGAGCAGCGCCAGGCCGAGGCCCACGAGCAGGATGCTGGGCTCGATCGACTCCACGACCCGCGGCCCGGCGACCACCGTCGAGACGAGTCCGGCCACTGGCAGCGAGATCGCGAGCCCCTGCAGGCCCTCGAGCTCGTCGCCCACCGCCTGGGTCAGCAGGATGTACGCCGCCCAGCAGGCCGCCGCGGCCAGCGCGAAGGCGATGCCGACCGGGTCGGTCCCGCCGTGCCACGGCTGGGTCAGGAGCAGTACGCCGATCGCCGCCAGCGCCGGCCACGCGAGGGCCCGGCCACCGCGGCCGCGCGCGACCGCGACGCCCAACGGGCCGAGGAACTCGAGGGCGCTCGCCGTGCCGAGCGGGATCCGGGCGACCGCAGCCATGAAGAGGATCGTCAGCCCGCCGGTCACGACGCCGAGCAGCACCGCGCCGCGGAGGGCACGCCGCGACATGGTCCACGGGCGGGGCCGCAGCACGAGCAGCACGATCACGCCGGCCCACGACAGGCGCAGCCAGGCCGCGCCCTCGGCGCCGACCCGGTCGAGCAGGCCGACCGAGGCCGCGAGCCCGAGCTGCACGCAGGTCATCGACGCCAGCGCCAGCAGGGCGCCGGTGGGGGCGGGACGTCCGGAGGTGTGGGTGATGGCGGTGGTCATGGGTCCAGTAGAGCCGTCACTGATCGTTCGCGTCCACGTGAGATCGATGGACAGATCGTTCATCTATCGTGAACGATGTCGCCATGGACCCGCGCCGCCTCGAGCTCCTGCTCCACCTGTCCCGCCTCGGGTCGATGCGCGAGGTGGCCGACACCCTCGGGGTGACCACCTCGACGGTCTCCCAGCAGATCGCCGCCCTCGCCCGGGAGGCCGGCACCCCGCTGCTGGAGCACGAGGGCCGCCGGGTGCGGCTGACGCCGGCAGGCCGTCGGCTCGCCGACCACGCCGTCACCGTGCTGGCCGCCCTGGAGGCGGCCCGGGCCGACCTGGACCCCGACGCCCACCCGGCCGGGACCCTGCGGGTCGCGGCCTTCGCGACCAGCGTCCGCCAGTGCCTGCTGCCGGTGGTGCGGGCGCTCACCGCCGAGCACCCCGACGTCTCGCTGCGCATCCACGAGCACGAGCCGGCCGAGGCGTTCGACCTGCTCACCGCGGACGACGTCGACCTGGCCCTGACCTACGACTACAACCTCGCCCCCGCGTCGTTCGACCGCTCGCTCGTGGCGCAGCCGCTGGGATCGGCGGGCTGGGACCTCGGCGTCCCGGCCGCCCACCGCGCGTCGGGGATCTCCCTCGACGTCCTGGCGTCGGTCCGCGAGCGGGACTGGATCGTCAACTCCCGCAACACCGCCGACGAGGAGGTGGTGCGCACGCTCGCCTCCCTGGCCGGCTTCTCACCCCGCGTCGTCCATCGCGCCGACAGCCTGGAGCTCGTGCAGGACATGATCGTCGCCGGCCTCGGGGTCGGGCTGCTCCCGGCGGGCCAGCCGGTGCTCCCCGGCGTACGCCTGCTCGCCCTGCGCGACCCCGACGTCACGCTGCGCGCGTACGCCGTGACCCGGGCCGGCCGCGGTGGCTGGCCACCCCTCGCCCTGGTGCTCCGCCTGCTCGAGGAGCACCCGCTCGCCTGACGGCCCCCAGATCGGGGAAATCGTCCGCTCACCGGTCGGACGGTGACGAATCCTGCCTACGTTTCGGCCATGACCGTTCTCCTTCGTGCCGCCGCTGCGGTCGCCGTCCTCGCCCTCGTCGCTCCCGCTGCCCCGGCCAGTGCCGGGAGCTCGCCGCGGCTCAACGGGCACTGGGTCGTGAAGACCAAGATCACCTACGACAAGAACAGCCCGAGCAACGTCGGGTCCGTGGCCAAGAAGCGTTGGTCGTTCACCGCGCAGTGCGACGCACCCGAGGCGTGCGCCACGACCCTGGTCCGGCCCCGCAACACCGGCCACCCCAAGACGGTCACGACGGTGCTGCACCCGGACGGCTCGCAGTACGCGGGAACGCAGGTCTACAAGTCGGCCTGCTTCCTCTACAGCGGCGGGATCGTGGAGAAGGCCTACACGATCACCGAGAAGACGACCATCAACGTGACCAAGACCGACGCCAACAACGCCGCCACCGCGTTCGGCGGCAAGCTGGTGCTGCTCTTCGCGCCGACGACGGCCGGGAAGAACCACAACTGCCACGCCGACAAGATCGTGCTCAAGCTGCACAGTGTCTGAGTGCACAGTGCCTGAGTCCTGCGCCGCCGGACTCAGGAGTGGTGCTCGCAGCTTATGCGGCGGTCGGACACGCCACCGTCGCAGTAGTCCTGTCCTGATCCCCCGTTCATCGTGTCGGCGCCGGGACCGCCGATGAGGAAGTCCTGGGCACCACGACCGGTCAGGATGTCCTCGCCCCGGAGGCCGCTGAGCCCGTTGGAGGCGCCGTCACCGCGCAGCACGTCCGGATAGCGGCTGCCTGTCACCCAGTCCACGTTCGTGATGCGGTCCCGGCCCTGCCCGGTCGCGACCCCCGTCGCCAGATCGACCACGACCCCACGCGTCGAGCGCCGGTACGACACCTCGTCGTTCGGCACCGAGTTCCCGGACACCCGGTCGCGGCCCGGCCCGGGTGTGAACAGGGCCTTGAGAACGGGGGCCCGCAGTGTGTCGTTGCCGGTGCCGCCGTCCACGAGGACGGTGCTCCCCACGGTCCCGGCCACGACCAGGACATCGTTGCCGGCGCCTCCGTGGAGGCTCGCCGACCCGAGGAGCCGGTCGTCGCCGGGACCGCCACGCAGCAGGTTGACGTTGTTCGATCCGCTCGGGTCGCAGATCCGGTCATCACCGCCGAGCCCGTTGATGGTGTCGTTCCCGTCCCCGCCCACGATCACGTCCGGACCCGGGGTGCCGTTGATCGTCTCCGACGCGCCGGTGCCGACGATCGTGGCGGCGCTGCCGAAGCACATGGGGGCGCCGAGCGTCGGATGGCCGCCTGCGTGCACGCTGCCTGAGCCTGGAACGACCAGCGCTGCAGCAAGGGCGAGAGCTGGCACCCTCATCGACGGCTCCTTCCGGGCGGGCCTGGTTCCATGACCTGCGAGCGGCGCCAGGCAGGTCAGGGCCTGACGACGACGAGTCCCTTCATCCCCATGTCGTCGTGGAGGGCACAGATGTAGTGGAACCGGCCGACCTTGTTGAAGGTGACGGTGAACTTCGAGCCCGGGACCATGAAGCCGGAGTGGAGGTCGCCGCCCTCGTAGTCGGTCGGGTCGCCCGAGGGCTGGAAGATGGCCGGCCCCTGGGGCTCCTCGCCGAACGTCACGGTGTGCGGGGCGCCCACCGACATCGTGTTGACGAAGTGCACCTTCTGGCCGAGGTGGATGACCACCTTGCGGTGCACGAAGCGCATCAGCATGGCCACGCCGTCGTCGGCGCCCATGAAGACGCGGTGCCGACTGCTGGCGGCCCGGGCCTGGTCCCACAGGGCGTAGCCGTCGTTGTTGATGGCGTTGGTCTGCCACTGGGCCTCGGCGTCGATGTCGGCCTGGGTGGCGGGGTAGGGGGCGCCGGCGGGCTGCACGTGCACCACGCCGCGCATCATCACGCCGTGCACCAGGCAGTAGTAGGTGAAGGTGCCCTGGTCGGGGAAGGTCAGCGAGTAGCTCGCGTAGGCGGGCACAGGCAGGGGGCCGGCGTCGGGCCCGGTGGTCAGCACGCCCGAGTTGAAGTACGACGTGCCGTCCATCGTGTCGCCACCCTGCCGCGTCACCTGCTGCGGGTCGGTCGGGTCGAGCGGAGGCAGGCTCGCTTGCGGCGTACCTCCGTCGAGGAACGTCACGGTGTGGATCTCCATCCCGTTCGCCTGCCAGGTGACCGTGTCGCCGGCGTCGATGGTGATGTCGCCGGGCAGGAAGCGTTGACCCTGGATGGCCATGTCATCGGTCTGCGACCCCACGAGCACGGTCCACGTCACGGGCGCGGGTGGTGCGCCCGCCTGTGCCGCGGTGGTCACGGCTCCGAGTCCCGCGCCCAGCGCCGCGGTCATGAGCAGGACGACGGCGACGGCGACGGTGCGCCCGGCGCGACGGGAGTGCGACAGCAGACTGATGACCATGGCATGACTCCTGGGTGGGATGCGACGGAGCGGCTCGGTGCTCTCGCCAGATCTACTCCCGCCGCCCGGAGCCGCCATCGCCTCATCCGGGGAAATGGTGATCGGCACCGCGGGGATGTCCCCGAAATGCATCGAAGGCCGGTCCTGGTCGGACCGGCCTTCGGTGGGTGGTACGGCATCAGGGACTCGAACCCCGAACCCGCTGATTAAGAGTCAGCTGCTCTGCCAATTGAGCTAATGCCGCGTGGTGAAGCGACGTGAACATTACCAGCGCCTGCCCGACAGGAAAAATCGGGGCGGCAGGTCACAGGGACTCGAGCACCGCCTGTGCGGCGTTGTGCCCACCGAGGCCTGACACGGCGCCGCCGCGACGCGATCCGGAGCCGCACAGGAGCACCGACGAGACGTCGGTCTGCACGCCCCACTGGTGGGCCGGGGTGTCCAGCCGGGAGCGGTTGGGTGCCCACGGCCAGTCCAGGTCGCCGTGGAAGATGTGGCCGCCCGGCATCGCCAGGTCGGCCTCGATGTCCTGCGGGATCTTCGCCTCGATGCACGGCTTGCCGTCGGCGTCGGTGGCCAGGCAGGACTCGATCGGCTCGACGAGGTGCTCGTTGAGCGACGCGAGCGCGCGGGCGACCGCGAGCTCCTTCTGGCCGACCGGGTCCTGCTCGAACAGGGCCGCCGGGGTGTGCAGGCCGAAGTAGGTCAGCGTCTGCGTGCCCTCCGGGGCGTCGCCGAGGATCGAGGGGTCCGAGATCGAGTGGCAGTAGACCTCGCCCGGCAGGACCGACGGGACCTGGCCGGCGGCCGCCTCGGCGTACGCCTTCTCCAGCTGGGTGTAGTCCTCGGCGAGGTGGAGGGTGCCGGCGAACGCGACCGCCGGGTCCACGCCCGACTTCAGCTGCGGCAGGCGGTCGAGCAGGAAGTTGATCTTGAGCTGGGAGCCCTGGGGCTTGCTGCCCGGCTCCTCCGCCTCGCCCATGAGGATGCGCAGCACCCACGGCGCGACGTTGGAGAGCACGTAGCGCGCCGACACGGTGCTGTTCGCTTCGCCGTCGTGCCAGGTGATCTCGGCGCCGTCGTCGGTGGCGTCGATCCTGCTCACGCCGGCCGAGGTGATGACCTCGGCGCCGGCCTCGGTGGCCGCCTTGGCGAGGGCGTCGGTGACCGCGCCCATCCCGCCGATCGGCACCCGCCACTCACCGGTGCCGTTGCCGATCAGGTGGTAGAGGAAGCAGCGGTTCTGGATCAGCGACGGGTCGTGCATCGAGGCGAAGGTCCCGATCAGCGCGTCGGTCGCGACCACGCCGCGCACGGTGTCGTCGCTGAACCGGCTCTCTACCACCGCGCCCAGCGGCGTGGTCACGAAGTCGCGCCAGATGCCGGGGTCGACCTGGTCGCGGATGGTCCGCTCGGACGGCAGCCGGTCGAGCAGGGTCGGCGCCACGACGTGCGCGAGGTCGGCGACGTCGGCGTAGAACTCGCGCCACGCGTCGTACGCCTCGGGGCCGCCGGTCAGGTCCTCGAAGGAGCGACGCGTCGCGTCGCCCTCGGGCCGCTCGACCAAGAGGCCGCCTGGCGTCCCGCCGCGCAGTGTCGGGGTGTACGACGCCGTCGTGCGCGAGGCGAGCCGGATGTCGAGGCCCAGGTCGCTGACCAGCCGCTCGGGCATCAGCGAGACGAGGTAGGAGTAGCGCGAGAGCCGCGCCGGGTGACCGCGGAAGGCGGTGGCCGAGACGGCCGCGCCCCCGGTGTGGTCGAGCCGCTCGAGGACCAGGACCGAGAGTCCTGCGCGGGAGAGGTACGCCGCCGAGACGAGCCCGTTGTGCCCACCTCCGACGACGACCACGTCGTACTGCTGCTTCGTCGAGGTCACGGCGCCAACCTACGGCACCGAGGAATGTCGCGTTGTTGCCCGTCAGCCGGGCTCGGGGATGGAAGGATCGACGGGTCGGAGGGCGACTCGGGGGAGGGGCAGGGTGTCGAAGCAACGCGGTCTCGTGCTCACCGCGCTGTTGCTGGTCATGACCGTGACCGGCTTCTTCGCGGTGTTCGGCGCGCCCGACGACGGCAAGGTCACCGGCATCTGGCCGGTCGGCCTGGCGACCGGCAGCCTGATCGTGGCCGGCCGCCGCTGGGTGCCGTACCTCCTCGTGCTGATCCCCCTCGTCGCGGTCGTCACGATCACCGCGGGTGGCCGTCCGGTCGAGGTGGCCGCGGGCTACGCCCTCGGCACGGCCCTCGAGGTCTGGCTGATCTGGCGCCTGCTGACCCGCAACGGCCGGGTCCAGCCGGTGCTGCACACCGACGAGGACATGCGCCTGTTCTTCGGCGCCACCGCGCTCGGGGCGTCGGTGACGTTCGTGGTGGCCTTCGCGACGTCCTGGCTCTTCGACTGGGGCACGCCGTGGCTGGTCGGGCTCGCGCTCGCCACCGCGCACCTCGCCTCGCAGCTGACGCTGCTGCCGTTCTTCGCCCGGCTCCAGGACCACCCGGCCGTCGCCCCCGTGGGGGAGCGGTTGGCCCAGTGGGCACTGATCCTGACCCTCACCCCGCTGGTGTTCTACCCCCACCACTTCCCGTCGGTCGTCTTCGCCGTGATCCCGCTGCTGGGCTGGGGCGCGCTGCGCAACACCCAGTGGGAGGCGCTGGTCCAGCTGCTCGTCGTGCTCGGCATCGCGATCGTGCTGACGACCTACGGCTACGGCCCGATCGCGCGCGTCCCCGAGACGTTCGGGATGCCGGTCGACTCGCGTGGGGTCGTGCTGGCCACCTTCGCCATCGACTGCGCGATGGTCGTGATCCCGCTGATGCTCACCGTCGGACAGCAGCTCGCCAACGCCCGCTCGGCAGCGGAGGAGCGCGACAAGGTGAGCAACATCGTCAACAGCGCCACCGGCGTCGCCATCATCGGCACCGACAGCGAGGGCCGGATCACGCTGTTCAACCCCGGCGCCCAGCGGCTGCTCGGCTACGACCTCGAGGACGTGCTGGGGCGCACGACGGCGATGTTCCACAGCCCGGCCGCGATCGCCGACAAGGCCCGCGAGCTCGGCGTCCCCAACGACTACGTCCACGTCGCGCGGGCCCTGGCGATGCCGGAGGCCGCGGGCGGCGACGTGCGGTTCAGGACGAAGTCGGGCGAGGAGCGCACCCACTCGATCACGCTGACCCGGATGACCGACGAGCGCGGTCGCGTGACCGGCTACGTGTCGACGTCGGAGGACGTCACCGAGCGGGTCCGCGCGCAGCGGGCGGCCGAGGAGGCGCTCGAGGCCGAGCGTGAGGCGGTCGAGCGGCTCCGCCAGGTCGACCAGGTCAAGGACGCGTTCGTGTCCTCGGTCAGCCACGAGCTCCGCACGCCGATCACGAGCATCACCGGCTACCTCGAGATGCTGCGCGAGGGCGAGTTCGGCGAGCTCAACAGCGCGCAGACCGACGCCGTACGACGGGTCTCGGACAACAGCACCCGGCTGCTCTCGCTCATCGACGACCTGCTGACCCTCTCGCGGGTCCAGGATGACGGGATCGCCCGCTCCGACCGGGTCTTCGACCTGCGCGACGTGGTCCGCGGCGGCCACGACGTCGTGGCGCCGGCCTGGTCGGCGCGGCCGCTCGACGTGGTGCTCGACCTGCCCGCCGACCCGGTGCCGTTCTTCGGGGACCGCGACCGGATCGAGCGGGTCTTCGTGAACCTGATCGGCAACGCGGTGAAGTTCACCCCCGACGGCGGGGAGGTCGGCATCCGCCTCGACGTCGGCGAGGAGACCGCGGTGGTCGAGGTCCGCGACACCGGCATCGGCATTCCGTCCAGCGAGGTCGGCCGGCTGTTCAGCCGGTTCTTCCGCTCCTCCAACGCCCAGAAGCGCGCGATCCCGGGCAGCGGGCTGGGCCTGTCGATCGCCAAGGCCGTCGTGGAGAAGCACGGTGGCACCATCGAGGTGGACTCGGTCGTCGACGAGGGGACCGCGTTCCGGGTCACGGTGCCGATCGTCGTGTGACCCGCGGTCGCCCTCGTGGAATATCCAAGATTCAACTATCGTTGAGCCCGGCGTCCGCACGACACCTCGAGGAGGTGGGCCCCATGCCCGCAGTGACCGTCAACGACCTCACCACCCTGGAGCGGCTCCGCAGCCCCGGCCTGGGTGACCAGCCGCGCCCGGTCTGGCAGGTGACGACGGCCCCGCAGGGCTATGAGGGCGAGGGTTTCCCCGTGCGTCGCGCCTTCGCCGGCATCGACCTGGCCCAGCTCGACCCGTTCGTGATGATGGACCAGATGGGCGAGGTGGAGTACGCCCCCGGCGAGCCCAAGGGCACCCCGTGGCACCCCCACCGCGGATTCGAGACCGTCACCTACATCATCGACGGCACCTTCGACCACCAGGACAGCCACGGGGGTGGCGGCACCATCACCAACGGCGACACCCAGTGGATGACGGCCGGGTCCGGCCTGCTCCACATCGAGGCGCCGCCGGAGTGGCTCGTGCAGTCCGGTGGGCTCTTCCACGGCATCCAGCTGTGGGTCAACCTGCCCCGCGACGCGAAGATGAACGACCCGCGCTATCAGGACCTCCGCTCCGGCGAGGTCGCCCTCGTCACCTCGCCCGACGCGGGCTCGCTCGTCCGCGTCATCGCCGGCTCCGTGGACGGCCACGCCGGCCCGGGATCGACCCACACGCCCATGACGCTGGTGCACGCCACCATCGAGCCCGGCGCCCGCCTCGACCTCCCGTGGGACGTCGACTTCAACGCGCTGGTCTACGTCCTCAACGGCAAGGGCACGGTCGGCACCGAGGGCCGCCCGGTCCGGATGGGTCAGTCGGCCGTGCTCGGCGCCGGCGACTACCTCACCATCACCGCCGACGGCAGCCAGGAGAGCCGCTCGCCCAAGCTCGACGTCATCGTCGTGGGCGGCCGCCCGATCCGGGAGCCGCTGGCCTGGGCCGGTCCGTTCGTGATGAACACCAAGGCCGAGGTCCTCAAGGCCTACGAGGACTTCCAGCGCGGCCACTTCGGGCACATCCCCGCCTGAGGTTTCTCGTGAGTCAGTAGGTTCCGGGGCATGAGTGCCCGGACCCTGCGTGACGACCACGGCGTGCCGCACGTGCGCGCGGGCTCGCTCCTCGAGCTGGCCCACGAGCAGGGTCGGGTGACCGCCCACGACCGCGCCTGGCAGCTGGAGTGGCTGCGGCGCCGGGCGACCGGCACGTCGGCGGAGCTGCTCGGCGCCGGCTGCGTGCCGTGGGACCGCCTGGTCCGCAGGACCCGGGTCGTCGACACGGCCCTCCGGGCCCACGCGGCGCTCGACCCTGCGACGCGCGCGTTCGTGGCGTCGTACGTCGCGGGCGTCAACGCCGGCCTGCGCGCCGACGTGCCCGAGCTGCTCACCCTCGGGGCCGAGCCCGGCGCGTGGGAGGAGTGGATGCCGCTGGCCGTCTTCCACGCCCAGCACCTGCTCTTCGCCAGCCTGCCCGGCAAGCTGTGGGACGCCCGCGCCCGGGAGGTCCTGGGCGAGGAGGCGGCCCTGCTGTCGCACGAGGGGCCGCTGGCCAGCGGCAGCAACGCCTGGGCCGTCGGCGGTGGCCGGACCGCCAGCGGCATGCCGCTGGTCGCCGGCGACCCGCACCGCACGATCGAGTCGCCCGGCGTCTACCAGCAGGTCCGGCTCGCCTGCGAGGACCCCGACGACGCCTTCGACGTCGTCGGGTTCGCGTTCCCCGGGGTGCCCGGCGTGCAGCACTTCGCACACGCCGGCGACGTGGCGTGGGCGATCACCAACGCGATGGCCGACTACCAGGACGTGTTCGCCGAGCGGCTGCGCCGGGTCCACGGGCGCGTCGAGGCGAAGGGCCCCGACGGCTGGGAGCCGACGGAGTCGCACGCCGAGGAGATCCCGGTCCGGGACGATGACCCGGTCCCGGTCGAGGTGGTGGTCACGGCCCGGGGGCCGGTCTTCGCCGACGGCGAGGACGGGCGCGCCTGGAGCCTGCGCGATGCGGCGATGGTGGTGGGGGAGCTGGGCTTCGGCGCCCTGCTGCCGCTGCTGCGGGCCCGCAGCGTCGCCGACGTGGACGCCGCCCTCGACGCCTGGGTCGAGCCGGTCAACAACGTCGTCGTGGCCGACCGCGCGGGCCAGCTGCTCTACCGGATCGCCGGACGGGTGCCCGTGCGGCCCGAGACGACGCGACGCGGCATCGCCGACGCGACCGACCCGGACGCCGGCTGGACCGGCTGGCTGGCTCCGCTGCCGCGCACCGTGCTGTCCTCTGACGACCAGGTCGTCACCGCCAACGAGCGCCGTGGCCCCGAGAGCGACGCGGTCGGCACCACCTTCGCGCCCCCGCACCGCGCCGCCCGGCTGCACGCCCTGCTCACCGATCGCAGCGACCTGACGCCCGAGGACTTCGCGTCCTTCCACGGCGACGCGCTGCTGCCGACGCTGGCCGAGGTCCGGGCCCTGCTGCACGACGCCGGCCCCGGTCCCGTGCACGAGGCGATCCTCGGCTGGGACGGCCGGATGGAGATCGGCTCGGCCGGCGCTGCGGCGTTCGCCGCCTGGCGCTCCGCCTTCGTACGACGCCTCGCGGCCGAGCCGGTCTTCGCGCCGCTGCGGGTGCCGCTGGTCGACGACCCGGTCTTCGCGCCCTGGCTCGACCTCACCGGCCGGCTGGGGCTGGCGCTGGACTCGCTGCTGCCGGCCGCGCTGGCCGGCGGGACGCCGTACGGGCTGGACCTGCGGGCGCTCGCCGCGGCGGCGCTGGACGACGCCGCGGGACACCCGGAGACGTGGGGCGAGACCCACGTCGTGCGTCCGGTGCATGCGTTCGACGGCTCGGGGCTCGAGCCCCCGGCCGTGCCGGCGCTGCCGGTGGCCGGCGACATCGACTGCGTGCGCTGCACGGGCTCGGTGCCGGGCGTCACCGACGCGTGCGCGCGGGGTTCGGTGGCCCGCTACGTGTGGGACCTCGCCGACCGCGAGCGGAGCGGCTGGGTGGTCCCGATGGGGGCCAGTGCGGACCAGCGCGACCCGCACCACCTCGACCAGCTCCCGCTGTGGGCGGCGGGTCGGCTGGCGCCGGTCGTGACGGACTGGGAGCGGCTCCGCCCCTGAATTTGCCTGCGGGGAGTGGAACTCCTGCCCGTCCCGGGACTGTCATGGGGTGGGAGGAGAAGGGTCATGGGAGATGCAGCGACCACGAGCCTCGGCGTCGACACCGTCATGGCGGGGCGGGTGGAGCGCGTGGGTGCGGACGAGGAGTTCCGGACGCTGTTCACCGACTCGTTCGCCGCGGTGGCGCGGACGGTCCACCTCATCGTGGGGGACCGGGCCGTGGCCGAGGAGATCACCCAGGACGCCTTCGTCAAGCTGCTCGGCCACTGGCGGACCGTGAGCCGCTACGAGCGGCCCGACCTCTGGGTCCGGAGAGTCGCGATCCGCGCGGCCCAGCGCGAACGCCACCGGACCTGGCGCCGCGGCCAGCTGGAGCGGTCGGTGGCGCCGCGCTCCTGGGTCGAGGACCCCGACGGCCCGGACGACCAGGTCCGGGCAGCGGTCGAGACCCTGGCGCCCAAGCAACGTGCGGTCGTCGTGCTGTTCTACTTCGAGGATCGACCCATGGCCGAGATCGCCGACCTCGTCGGGTGCTCGGTCTCCGCCGGGTGGTCCCAGCTGCACACCGCCCGGAAGCGGCTGGCCCGCCTCCTCGCCGAGGAGGTGGACGACGATGTCCGTTGACGACCGACTGCGGGAGGCGTTCCGCGTCGACGACGCGGCGTGGGAGGCACGCACCTCCTCGGCGTACGACGCGGTGGTGACCGGGGCCGCTCGCGCGCGCCGGCGCCGCCTGGCCATCACCGGCGGAGGGGCCGCGGCCGCGCTGGCCCTGGCCGGCGCGCTGGTGCTGTCCGGGTGGCGGCCGCCCGACGTCTCGCCCGTGCCCGCGCCGGCACCACCCGCGAGCAGCGCGCCGGCGCACGTGCAGGCTCTCCCGGGCGGACCGCTCGACGGTGAGTGGCGGACCGCGCCGCTCACGCGCGAAGCCGTGGCGCGCACCCTGCGCGACGCCGGGCTGGGCTCGGCCGACGGCTACGTCGCGAGCCTGCCGCACGGTGCCTTCCGCATCCACCTCCGCATCTACGGCGGCCTGGCCGACACCAACGTCGGCGCGCGGGAGGCGGATCACTTCTTCTTCCTGACGACGGCTCGCCAGATGGTGATCCGCCCCCTCACGGCAGCCGACGGCAGCACGAAGTACCGGCTGGACGTGGTGGACGGCCACCTCGTGCTGACGGTGGCGGAAACGTTCCGTCAGATCCCGGGCGAGGTCCTCAGGCAGGCGCTGTTCACGTCCGTGCGGTTCACCCGGGAGTGAGGCTGCCGGAAAGGCGGCCCCGGCGAGAGGCCGGGGCCGTGCGGCGCCACCGGGTCGCCGCTCATGACGTGCCGCGTCGGCGTTTGACCTTGACGTCATCCACGCAGACGGCCGAGACCGTCAACGGCTTGTGGGCGATGCTCCGAGCCTCGAGAAACTCGATGGCCAGGAGCTCGCCTTCCACTCCGACAGCCTCATCGGCCTCCGCGGCCGAACCCTCCACGACCTCCAGGAGGTAGCGCAGGGTGAAGCGGGTCAGCGTGGGTGTGTAGGTGAAGGTCCCCTCCTGCGTGAACGCCGCGAGGAACAGGTCGTGCTCGGCCTGCTCGGCTCGAAGCCGGGCGCGGATGGTGGGGGCCAGGTCAGCGAACTGACCGGTCACCTGCACCCGGTAGGTCCTCGTCACGTCGGGCTCCCTTCCTGCGCGCCGTCGGCGGATGCCTGGATCTGCTCACGCAGCCAGTCCCGCAGCACGGTGTTGATCCGGATGCCGAGCTCGACCTGCGGGGCGAACACCTCCGACCCCGGCGCGGCTCGCACCTCGGCTCGCACCTCCTCGAGGGTGGCGAGGTCATGGTCGACGTGCGCGAGGTCGCGCTCGTAGGTCGCCTGCCTGTCGACCGGGTCCAGCAGCGGGGTCAGGAACAGGCGGAGACCGCTCTCGCTGCGCTGGGACCGGTCGGGCTCCGCCTCGACGAGCCACTGTCGTAGGTCGGCACGGCCGGCCTCGGTGATCGCGTAGGTCTTGCTGCGACGCGCCCCATGCCCGACCACCTCGACCAGGCCGGCGTCCTCGAGCTTGGCGAGCTCGGGATAGATCTGGCTGTGCCGGGCGTGCCACGAGGTTCGCAGCGACCGGTCGAAGGTCTGGGTCAGCTCGTAGCCGGTGGAGGGGCGGCGGGCCAGCAGGCCGAGCACCGCGTAGCGCAACGTCATGGTCACACCCTATCTCAAACATGTCATTCTTGACATGTTGATTCTTACATGTGACATTCTTCAAGTGGCCGGTGCTGCTAGCCCCCCAGCTCGGCACCGGCCCACCTGACCCCAGACCCGCGACCAGTGAGACGGCCATGTCACTCACCGACAGCCTCAGCAAGCCCATCTCCATCGAGTACGAGACCTTCGGCGCCGCTGGCGACCCGGCCGTCCTGCTCGTGATGGGCTTCGGCACTCAGCTGCTCGGCTGGGACGCCGACTTCTGCCGCATGCTCGCTGCCCGCGGCCGCTACGTCATCCGCTACGACAACCGCGACTGCGGCCTGTCGACGAAGCTGGACGAGCACCCGGTCCGCCTCGGCGACTTCATCACCGCCGTGACCTCCGGCGCGTTCGAGCGCGCGCTCGCGATGGCGCCGTACTCGCTGCGGGACATGGCCGCCGACGGCATCGCCGTCCTCGACCGGCTCGGCATCACCCGTGCTCACGTGGTCGGGTCCTCGATGGGAGGCATGATCGCGCAGAAGATGGCGATCGAGTTCCCCGACCGGGTGCTGTCGTTGACCTCGATGATGTCCTCGACCGGCGAGCCGGAGTACGGGCAGTCGACGCCTGAGGCGCGGCAGGTGCTGTTCGCCTCCCGGCCAGCCGACCGGGACGGGTACGTCGCCGGGGCCGAGCGCGAGCTCGTCTGGGCCTCGCGTCGTTACGGTGACGCCGCCCAGCTGCGGGCCCTCGCTGCGGCCAGCTACGACCGCGCGTACTACCCCGACGGTGTCCCCCGACAGCTCGCCGCCATGATCCTGGACGGCTCCCGGGCCGAGGCGCTGACGTCCCTCGACGTGCCGACCCTCGTCATCCACGGCCTCGACGACACCCTCATCGACCCCAGCGGCGGACGGCGGACCGCCGAGCTGGTGCCCGGCGCCCGACTCCTGCTGGTCGAGGACATGGGGCACGACCGACCTCGCGCGCTGTGGCCCCACCTGGTCGACGCGATCACCGAACACACCGACATCGGCTGAGCCCGCACTGCCCAGGGCGGAAATGGATCGAGCCCCTGACCTCGTTCGCAGGTCAGGGGCTCGATCACACTGGGGTGAGTAACGGGACTCGAACCCGCGACATCTGCGACCACAACGCAGCGCTCTACCAGCTGAGCTATACCCACCAAGGCGAATCCCGGCAGTGCCGGGATCGGTGAGGAGTGTACTAGTCGGTCCCGGGATTGCCGGAATCGGGCACGTCCTCGGTGATGCCGGTCAGCGCGCCGCCGTGCTTGGCCGCGATCGTGCGGGCCCGCTCGCTGTCCGGACCGGGCGAGGCGACGAAGACCGCCTCCCGGTAGTAGCGCAGCTCCTCGATGCTCTCCTGGATGTCGGCGAGCGCCCGGTGGTTGCCGCGCTTGGCCGGCGCCTGGAAGTAGGCGCGCGGGAACCAGCGCCGCGACAGCTCCTTGATCGAGGAGACGTCGACGATCCGGTAGTGCAGGAACGCCTCGAGGGTCGGCATGTCCCGGGCGAGGAACGAGCGGTCGGTCGCGACCGTGTTGCCGGCCAGCGGCGGGCGGCTGCCGTCGGGGCAGTGCTGGCGGATGTAGGCGAGCACCTGCTCCTCGGCCTCGGCCATCGTGATGCCGTGGTCGAGCTCCTCGAGGAGCCCGGACTTCTCGTGCATGGTGCGGACGAAGTCGTTCATCTGCGCGAGCGCCTCGGCCGGCGGCTTGATGATGAGGTCGATGCCCTCACCGATGACGTTGAGGTCGAAGTCGGTCACGAGCGCCGCCACCTCGATGAGGGCATCAGCCCCCAGGTCGAGGCCGGTCATCTCGCAGTCGATCCACACCAGTCGCTCGTTCACGAGGAGCCACCTTACTGCGCGTCTTCCCACACCGGATTCTCAGTCGAACCTCAGCGACGCGACCTAGCCTCGAGGGTGTGATGCGGTGGCTCGGCCTGGTGGCACGTCTGGTGACGGGTGGCGTGTGGATCGTCGCCGGGGCCCTCAAGCTGCCCGACCCCTACGCGAGCGTGGCCGCGGTCCGCGCCTACGACCTGCTGCCCGAGGCGGTGGTGCCGACCGTGGGCCACACCCTGCCGGTCGTCGAGGTCGTCATCGGTACGGCGCTGGTCCTCGGCGTGCTCACCCGCGGCGCGGCCCTGATCTCGTCGGTGCTGTTCGTCGCGTTCATCATCGGGATCTCCTCGGTGTGGGCGCGGGGCATCTCGATCGAGTGCGGCTGCTTCGGCGGGGGAGGCGCGCAGCCCGGCGCGTCCTCGTCGTACCCCTGGGAGATCGCCCGCGACGTCGGGCTGCTCCTGCTCTCGCTGCTCCTGGTGCGATGGCCGCGGACGCGGCTCGCGCTGGACGGCCTGCTCTTCCGGCCGCTCACCGCGGCGCCCGAACCCACTCCACGAGGCTGACCGATGTCGAAGAAGAACCGTGAGGAGTCCCGCGCCGAGCGCGCGGCCGCCGCCCTGATCGCCCAGCAGCGGCGCGAGCGTCGGCGCAACCTGCTGGTCGTGGCCGCCGTCGCGGCCGTGCTGGTCGTGGTGGCGGTCGTCGGCGTCGTCGTGCAGAGCCGTCGCGACACCGCCGGCGCGGCCGCGACGACCCCGCAGGGTGTGACCGGCGGCTACTCGGTCGTGGTCGGGAAGGCCTCGGCACCCAGGACCCTGACGGTCTACGAGGACTTCCAGTGCCCGATCTGCCGGGAGTTCGAGAGCCAGACGGGCACCAAGCTGCGCGCGGCCGTCGCGGCCGGCAAGGTCCGCATCGACTACCGGATGGTCGCCTTCCTCGACCGCGCGTCCAGCACCGACTACTCCTCCCGCGCGCTCAACGCCGCCGCGGTCGTCCTCGACACCTCCGGCGTCGCGACGTTCGAGAAGTTCCACGACCTGCTCTACGCCCACCAGCCCGAGGAGGGCAGCGCCGGCCTGACCGACGACCAGCTCGTGCAGTACGCCGTGCAGGCCGGCGCCACCGAGAGCGCCGTACGGCCGGGCATCGAGGGTGACGACTTCCACCAGTGGGTCGTCAACGCCACCGACCAGATGTCCAAGAACGGCGTCAACGGCACGCCCACGGTGCTGGTCGACGGCAAGCCGACCGGCACGACCCTCGCCGCCGCGATCCAGGGCGCGCTCGGCGCCATCTCGTGACGGCGGGTGGTCGAGGTTTTCCGGTTCGCCGCCCGGCGCTGCCAGACTTCACGCGGTGAGCACCCTGCCTGACATCACTGACTTCGTCGCCGGCCTGCCCAAGGCCGAGCTCCACGTCCACCACGTCGGCTCCGCCTCGGCCCGGATCGTCGGCGGCCTCGCCGAGCGCCACCCGGGGACGGTGCCCAGCGACCCCGAGGAGCTGCGGAAGTTCTACGAGTTCCGCGACTTCGCCCACTTCATCGAGGTCTACCTCGCGGTCGTCGACCTCGTGAAGACCCCCGACGACATCCGCTACCTCACCTACGAGGTGGCCCGCGAGATGGCCGAGGGCCAGCAGCTCCGGTACGCCGAGCTCACCTGCACGCCGTACACGTCCGTGCGCCCGCACGAGGACGGCGTCGGCATGCCGATCGAGGCCTACACCGAGGCGATCGAGGACGCCCGGGTCGCCGCGCAGCGCGACTTCGGCCTGGTGCTGCAGTGGATCTACGACATCCCCGGCGAGAGCGGGCTGCCCGCGGCCGACGCCACCCTCGACTTCGCGCTCAACCACCGACCCGAGGGCCTGGTCGGCTTCGGGCTCGGTGGACCGGAGATCGGCGTGCCCCGTCCGCAGTTCGCCCCGCACTTCCAGCAGGCGCTGAGCGCCGGGCTGCACAGCGTGCCGCACGCCGGCGAGACGACCGGTCCGGACACGGTGTGGGACTCGCTGCGCCTCCTCGGCGCCGAGCGGATCGGCCACGGCACGTCCTCGGCGCAGGATCCGATGCTGCTGGCCCACCTCGCCGAGACGGGTGTCCCTCTCGAGGTGTGCCCGTCCTCCAACATCGCCACCCGTGCGGTCTCGAGCCTCGCCGAGCACCCGATCGTGGCCTTCCGCGACGCCGGCGTGACGATCACGGTCAACTCCGACGACCCGCCGATGTTCGGCACCGACCTCAACCGCGAGTACGTCATCGCCGCCGACCTGCTCGGCCTCGACGAGTCCGGGGTCGCGGACCTCTCGCGCGCCGCGGTCAACGCGTCGTGGGCGCCGGACGACGTCAAGACCCGCATCCTCGGCGAGATCGACGCGTACGTCGCTCGCTGAGCGGACGCACTCCGGGAACGCACAGGCCCCGCGGACTCATACTCCGCGGGGCCGATTCCTTTTCTATCTCGAGAGGGCCCGCACGCCGGGGACCTCGACGCGTGTCGTCGGGGACGACAGGCGGGCGAGGTAGCGGGCGAATCCGCTGGCCACGCGCCCCTGCTGGCGGCCCGACGTCGTGACCTGGGTGGCCGCGGTGGCGCACCACGGCAGACCCGCGGACCTGACGGCCGCCACGAGGCTCACGTCCTCGTGGGCAGGGGCGGGCTGGAAGCCCCCCGCCACCTGGGAGGCGTGCAGGGTCAGGCCGAGGTTGGCGCCGTGCACGTGCGGGTGTCCCTCGCCCAGGTGGTGGCGGGCCCGCCACTGGTCCCAGATGTGGGGCGGCAGGTCGGTCCGCGCAGGCACCACGGTCCCCACCACCATGGCGAATCCGGCGTCGGCGAGCATCAGCTGGGCCGCGAGCCAGTGTTCGGGCACCACGCTGTCGGCATCGGTGTGCGCCAGCCACACCAGCTCGGGAGGTGTGGCGAGGGTGTGGCGGACGACGTGGTCCACACCCGCACGCCGGGCGGCCCCGACATTGCCGGCCCGGCTGACGACCACCTGGGTGGCGGGCCACCCCGTCGCGATCTCGACGGTGCGATCGGTGCAGCAGTCGGCCACGACGGTGATGCCCACCCGCACACCCGGCCGCACCTCGGCGAGGTGGTCGGCCGCGCGGCGTACCGAGGCGAGGCACCGCGGGAGGAGTCCCTCCTCGTCGTGGGCGGGGATGACCACCTGGACCTGGTCGATGGCGGTGCGCACCCGCGGCGGGCTCATCGGGCGGGATCCGGCCAGTGCCCGGACCGGGCCAGCACGCAGATCTCGACGTCGGGGTCCCGGTAGCGGGCGAGCTCCGGGGGCAGCAGCGGGCTGGTGCGGAGTCGCTCGTGCACCTCGGGGCCGTCGAGGACCCAGCCCTCGATCGGATGGCGCCAGTGGCAGAGCAGCACCACCCCGGCCTCGGTGAGCGAGCCCTCGATGCGGGCGGCCAGAAGGTCGAGATCGATCGGGCTCAGGAAGTAGCCGACCTCGGAGACCACGACGAGGTCGAAGGCTCCCTCGGGCCAGTCGGTGGGGACCGTTGCGTGGGTGACGTGCACGGCGGCCAGGTGACCAAGCCGCCGCCGCGCGGCGGCCACGGCGGAGGGGCTGCTGTCGACCGCGACGAGCTCGTCGCAGCGACCGGCCAGGTCGTGCGCCAGGGCGCCGCGGGAGCAGCCGACCTCCAGGGCGCGGCGGAAGCGTGGTCGGGGGAGCACCGCGAGGGTGAGCTGGCGTTTGCGCAGCTCGAACCAGCGCTCGTCGACACCCCAGGGGTCGGCGTCGGCCCGGTGCACGACCTCGAGGGCGTCGTCGGCGCCCCCGTCCCCGGTCACGAAGTGCTCGACCCGGGAATCGAAGTGGGCGAGGACGTGGCCGGGGAGCAGCACCTCGTCGTGCGGGAGGTCCGAGAGCGGTTCGACCTGGCTCGTGTGGCTCTGGACGGCCAGCCACTTGCGGCGGGCCGCCTCGTCGTCGAGGTCGACCCGGCTCATGGCTCCCCACGGCGCCTCGTCGACGCTCCGGGCGTGCCACATCCAGATGGGGTACTCGGCGAGCCGGGCACCGGTGCGCACTGCTGCCGCGGCGGCCGCCCGGCCGGCCGCCTCGTGGTCGGGGTGGCCGTCGTGGCGCCAGGGCGCGAGGAGCAACGTCGAGCGACCGTCGCCGATCAGGTCGACGAGGCTGGCCGTGACCTCGGCCTCGGCCCCCTCCACCCGGCCGTCGGGAAGCCCCAGGAAGACCAGCGGAGCGCCGGGGGCCAGGATCTCCAACGCCTCCCGGGCCTCGGCGAGGCGACGGGTCGCCAACGTCTGCGGTGTGGTGGTCGGTGAGTCGGGGTGCGAGGCCTCCCCGGCCGTGAGCAGCACGACGTACGGCGTGGTGCCGGCGTCGTGGGCGGCGGCGATGAGCCCGCCCGCTCCCAGGCTCTCGTCATCGGGATGGGCGGCCACGACCACCAGCCGGCTGCAGGGGACGTCTCCGTCCGGCACGAGGAGCGGCACCGTGCCCCAGCTGGGGTGGCGCCGCCATTCCTCCGCGGGGGTGCCGGGGCTGTCGTGCGTGAACGGAGCGGCGGTCACCAGGGGCACCCGGTGCACTCGAGCAGCTGGCGTCCGAGCGCGGCGGCGTCGCGCACGGCGTGGTGCTGGCGGAGGTAGAGGGTGAGGTCGGCGACCCGGCGTGCGTGCGCTTCCTCGAGGGCGAGTGGAGCCGGCCCGAGCGCATGCCCCGTCTGGGTGAGGACGGTCTCGGCCGCCTCGACCACGACCCCGCGTGCGCGGCTGGCGAGGAGGGCGCCCACCCTACCGGACGCCTTGCCGTCGTCGACCAGCCGCGCCGCCTCGGCCAGGACCGTGCGCGCGGCGTGGAGCCGGAGGTCGACGACGCCGAGGTGGGCCTGCGCCACCTGGTCGGGGGGTCGCTCCCCGGCCGCCGCCCAGAGCCGACGAGCGACGCCGACGGCGCCGCCGTACCAGACCGCGGCCACGCCGATGCCGCCCCAGGCGAAGCCGTCGCGGCGCAGGTACCACCCCGGGTCGCCCACGGGCGTGGCGGGAACCCGGTCGAGCTCCACCGGTCCGCTGGCCACCTCGTGCAGGCCGAGCGCGTGCCAGGCGCCGTCGGTCACGCGTACGCCCGGGTGGCGCAGGTCGACACTGAAGAGTCCGCGCTGTTCGCCGACCCAGGCCGTGACGAGGGCATGGGTGAGGTGCGCCGCCAGCGAGCACCACGGCTTCGTGCCGTCGAGGACGTGGCCACCGTCGACGGGCGTGGCGGTGAGGCGCACGCCGGGCCCCTCGGCCGCGAAGACACCCCAGGTCGTTCCCGAGGGCATCGCCTCGCCTGCCTCGGCCAGGATCGCGGCCGCGTCGAGGTGCGGCTCGAGGGCGCGGGCGACGGAGAGGTCGACGGCGGCGACCGTGGCCAGGGCCTCCCAGAGCAGAAGGGTGGTGGACCGCCCGGGGAGCGGCAGCCGCTGACCCCAGCGCTCGGCGAGCTCCAGCGCGCCTGCGGGGACCCCGCGCGAGGCCACGTGGGCGGCGTCAGCAAGCTGAGCCAGGAGCCGTCGGTCGTCCGGGGGCCGATCGTCCCGCAGGTGGACCGGCCAGGTCGGATCGTCCGGCACTCGACTCCTCGGGGGTTGGTGGCTCCCGCGGCGCGGGTGGTCGTCCCCCCAACCTACGGGTCGGTCATTCCGCCCGGGCTCCCCCCGCTGGGTGAATATCATGCAGCCATGGCCCCCATCCGCCTCGCGATCGTCAACGACTACGAGCTCGTCGTCGCCGGAGTCGCGGCGATGCTGTCGCCCTTCCACGAGCGGGTGGCGGTCGTCGAGCTCGACTCCGGCATGCCGGTGATCAGCGACGTCGACGTGATCTTCTACGACACCTTCGGCCAGGTGCAGGGTGACGGCATCGACCTGGAGGACCTGGTCCGCGGGTCTGACGCTCGGGTGGTCATCTTCAGCTGGAACCTCCAGCCGGAGCTCGTGGCCCGCGCCATCGACAAGGGCGCCAGCGGCTACCTCTCCAAGGGGTTGTCGGGCGACGAGGTGGTCGAGGCCGTCGAGGCCGTCCACGCCGGCACGGTCGTCACGCCCTCCGAGGCTTCCCCCGTCGACCGCGGTGCCGCGGGGGACTGGCCCGGCCGCGAGGCGGGACTGACCGCCCGCGAGGCCGAGGTGCTGGCCCTGATCACCCAGGGCCTGTCCAACCAGGAGATCGCCGAGCGCTCCTACCTGTCCATCAACTCGGTCAAGACCTACATCCGCACCGCCTACCGCAAGATCGGCGTCGAGCGCCGCGCGCAGGCGGTCGTGTGGGGGATGAAGCACGGCTTCGAGCCGGACAAGCTGCGCGTCGTGGAGACCGCGCACCGCGAGTAGACGAGATCGTGGAGTCCGTGGCGCACCTGGTGCGCCAAGGACTCCACGATCAGTGCACCCCCGGCAGGGCTCGAACCTGCGACCTAGACATTAGAAGTGACTTGCTCTATCCAGCTGAGCTACGAGGGCTGGGCGGGGACCATTGTGGCCCATGAGGTCCCCGGGGTTCAGCGCTGGTGTCTGGCCATCCAGGCCTCGACGTCGGACGACGTGCGGGGCAGGGCGGCGGAGAGGTTCCGGTAGCCGTCGGCGGTGACGAGGATGTCGTCCTCGATCCGGATGCCGATGCCGCGCAGCTCCTCGGGGACGAGCAGGTCGTCCTCCTGGAAGTACAGGCCGGGCTCGACCGTGAGCACCATGCCCTCGGCGAGCGTGCCGCGGGCGTAGGCCTCCGGCGCGGCCGCACCGCAGTCGTGCACGTCCATGCCGAGCATGTGGCTGGTGCCGTGCAGCGTCCAGCGGGAGTAGACCTTGCTCTCCGGCGAGAGCGCCTCGTCGACCGAGACGGGCAGCAGCCCGCGGTCGTCGAGGCCCTGCGCGAGGACGGCCATCGCGGCCTGGTGGGCGGCGGTGAAGGGGACGCCCGGCTTCACGGCCTGGTTGCCGGCCTCCTGCGCGGCGTACACGAGGTCGTAGAGCTCGCGCTGCAGCGGCGTGAAGGTGCCGTCGACCGGCAGGGTGCGGGTGACGTCGGCGGTGTAGAGGTTGCGGCCCTCGACGCCCATGTCGAGCAGCACGAGCTCGCCGGGGGTGATCGGGCCGGAGTTCTCGATCCAGTGCAGCGTGGTGGCGTGCTTGCCGCCGCCGACGATCGAGTCGTAGCCGATGTCGTTGCCCATCGCGCGGGCGCGACGGAAGAACGTGCCCTCGATCCAGCGCTCGCCGTACTTCAGCACGTCGGCCCAGTCGCGGACCGAGTCCTCGAAGCCGAGCGTGGTGATGTCGCAGGCCTCCTGCAGCTCCGCGACCTCCCAGTCGTCCTTGATCAGGCGCATCTCCGAGGCCACGCGGGCGAGGTCGGCGTCGCGGGTCTCGTCGGCGGCGACCAGGCCGTCGACGTACGACGACACGCCCCGGTGCACGCGCGTCTTGCCGGAGCCGGACAGGGCCGTCGGCAGGTCGTCGATGTGGCGCACGGGCAGCCCGAGCGACGTCGACATCTCGTTGATGGACGGACGACGGCCGGCCCACAGCTCGCCGTACTGGCGGTCGCGGAAGAACTCGTCGGTCTCGCGGCTCGAGCGGGGGCGGGCGTAGAGCACGGCCTCGCCGTCCTCGACGACGAGCACGGCGTCGGAGGTCTGGTTGCCGGAGAAGTAGGTGTGCGCGGTGTCGGCACGGAAGCGGTAGTCGGTGTCGTTGGAGCGGACCTTGTAGGTGCCTGCCGGCAGCACGAGGCGCTCGCCCGGGAAGGCCTCGGAGAGGGCCTGACGGCGGCGTGCGGCGGGGTCGGCGACCGGGAGACGGGGCAGGTCGAGGTCGCGGTTGCCCCAGCCGGTGCGCATGAAGGCGGCCCAGGCCTCGGGCACGCTCGGGTCGTGCGACTCGGTCTTCGGCTGCGTCGACTCGGAGGGGGTCTCGGAAGTGTTCTGCTCGCTCACGGCGGCAACTGTACGCCGGAAGCAGGGAAGATCCGCGACTCCCGATAGGCTTCGCGGCATGCCCGCAGCCCGCCGTGACAGCGTCGCCTTCACGGTGGTGGTGACCATCCTCGTGGGCCTCGGCGCCCTCGGCATGCTGCTCGTCATCGCCCTGTCCGGTGGTGCCGGCACGCTCCTGCTCGCGACGGCGCTGGCCGCTCTGCCGGTGGGCCCGCTGGTCGGCCTCTACCTCTGGCTGGACCGCTACGAGCCCGAGCCGCGCAAGCTGCTCGCGGCCGGCCTGCTGTGGGGCTGCTTCGTGGCGACGGCCGCCGCGCTGGTCATCCAGGGCGTCGGCGGCTTCGTGGTCGGCTTCACCGACAACGAGACCCTCGAGGTGGTGGCGCCGGTGAGCGAGGAGTTCAGCAAGGGCCTGTTCCTGCTGCTCCTGCTGTGGTGGCGCCGCGCCGAGCTCGACGGGGTCCTCGACGGCATCGTCTACGCCGGCATGGTCGGCGTCGGGTTCGCCTTCACCGAGAACATCCTCTACCTCGCCGCCGCCTACAACGGCACCGACGGGATGGGCCCGGGCGGGACCTCGGCGATCACCGGCACGTTCGTGATGCGCTGCCTCATCAGCCCCTTCGCCCACCCGCTCTTCACCGCCTTCACCGGCATCGGGGTCGGGGTGGCGGTCGGCGCCCGCACGCGCTCGCTGCGCTTCATCGCGCCCCTGCTCGGCTACGCCTGCGCCGTCGCCGCCCACGCGACGTGGAACACCTCCACCGTCTACGGCTTCGGCAACTTCGTCACGGTCTACCTCGTGCTGATGGCGCCCGCCCTCGTCGCGATCGCCTGCTTCGCGGTGTGGTCGCGCCGCTCGGAGCGCCGGATGCTCACCGCAGCCCTCTCCGACGCCGCCCAGCGCGGGCTCATCCCGGCCACGGACATCGGCTGGGTCGTCGACCTCAGGGCCCGCCGCCGCAGCCGCGCCTTCGCGCGCCAGCAGGGCGGCAAGGCGGCCGAGCGCGCCATGCGCGACTACCAGCAGGCCGCCATCGAGCTCGGCTTCCTGCACCACCGCTTCCTCCGCGGCACCCCGCCGCCCGACTTCGCGGCGCGCGGTCAGTCGTACGTCGCCCGCATCGGCGAGGTGCGTCCGCACATCGCCTTCCCCGGACAGGTGGTTCCCACGCGATGACCGACCAGCCCACGGCCGACAGCACGCGGATGATCACCGCGCTCGTCCGGCTGCGCCAGTCGCTCCAGGACGCCGAGCTGCCGCTCGAGATCCCCGGTGTCGACGCCCAGCGCACCGCGCGCCAGGAGATGGTCGACCAGCTCGAGGACTACGTCATCCCGCGCCTGATGACGATCGACGCCCCGCTGCTGACCGTGGTCGGCGGCTCGACCGGCGCCGGCAAGTCGACCCTGGTCAACTCCCTCGTCGGCCACCGGGTGACCGAGCCCGGCGTGCTGCGTCCGACCACGCGCTCGCCCGTGCTGGTGCACCACCCCGACGACGCGGAGTGGTTCGGCCAGGACCGGCTCCTGCCCGACCTCGAGCGGGTCACCCACGCGACCACCGACCCGGCCGCGCTGCAGCTGGTCCCGTCGCTGTCGATGCCGGCCGGCCTGGCCATCCTCGACGCCCCCGACATCGACTCGGTCGAGGAGCGCAACCGCACGCTCGCCGCGCAGCTCCTGGCCGCCGCCGACCTGTGGTTGTTCGTGACCTCCGCCGCCCGCTACGCCGACCAGGTGCCGTGGGACTTCCTGCGCCAGGCGGCCGAGCGCTCCGCCGCGGTCGCGATCGTGCTCGACCGCACGCCGGCCGAGGCCGTCCAGACCGTCGCCACCCACCTGGCCCGGATGCTCGCCAGCCGCGGCCTCAAGGACTCGCCCCTCTTCACCGTCCACGAGGGGCCCGTCTCCGACGACGGACTGCTCCCGGCCGAGTCGGTCTCCGACATCCGCGGCTGGCTGGAGTCCCTCGCCGACGACACCGAGGCCCGCACGGCCGTGGTCAAGCAGACGCTCGACGGCGCCATCCGCACGCTCGCCCGCCGCACCCACGGTGTGGCCGACGCGGCCGCGGAGCAGGCGAGCGCCGTACGCCGCCTGCGTGAGGACAGCGACAAGGCGTACGACGCGGCCATCACCGCCATCACGACCGCTTCGGCCGACGGCACCCTGCTGCGCGGCGAGGTGCTCGCGCGCTGGCAGGAGTTCGTCGGCACCGGGGAGCTGCTCAAGTCGCTGGAGAACCGCGTCGGGTGGCTGCGCGACCGCGTCGTCAACGCCGTCAAGGGCAAGCCCCAGCAGGCCGAGCGGGTCACCGTCGCCGTGGAGTCCGGCCTCGAGACGCTGATCATGGAGCATGCCGAGGCCGCCGCCGAGCGGGCCGAGGCCTCGTGGCAGTCGCTGGCCTCGGGCCAGGCGCTGCTCGCCGCCGCCGGCCAGGACCTCGGCCGCGCGTCCCGCGGGCTGCGGCGCCAGGCCGAGAGGGCCGTGCGCGACTGGCAGAACGACGTGCTCGAGATGGTCCGCAGCGAGGGCGCCGACAAGCGCACCACCGCGCGCTTCCTGGCCTACGGGGTCAACGGGCTCTCGGTCGCGCTCATGGTGGTCGTGTTCTCCGCGACGGCCGGGATCACCGGTGCTGAGGTCGGCATCGCCGGCGGGTCCGCGGTGCTCGGGCAGAAGCTCCTCGAGGCGGTCTTCGGCGACCAGGCCGTGCGCAGCCTCGCCGAGCGGTCGCGCCGTGCTCTGGAGGTCCGGGTCACGGCACTGCTCGAGGCCGAGCGGCGCCGCTACACCGACCTGCTCGACGGCCTCGGGATCACCGCCGACACCCCCGAGCAGCTGCGAGCCGCGTCTCGGCGGGTGGACGACCTGCGGTTCGCGGCGGTGCAGCCTCGTGCCGAAGGCCACTCCTGACCGACCGACGGCATAGGGTTGGCCCAGCAGTGTTGTTCCGCGGTCTGGGGAGAAGATGACGTCCTTGCTCGAGGGTGCCAAGAAGCTGGTCACCCGAGGCACCGACATCGGTGTCCGCATCGACGGGCTCGACCGGGCCACCGAAGCCGCCCGCGGTCGCCTCGACGACGATCTCGTCGCGGATGCGCGCGCCGTGGTCGACCGTGCCTCGGGCCGCCTCCGCCTCTCCGCCGACCACACGGTCGTCGCGATCGCCGGGGCCACCGGCTCGGGCAAGTCCTCGACGTTCAACGCATTGACCGGGCTGGAGCTCTCGGCGGTCGGCGTACGCCGTCCCACGACGTCCTGGGCCACCGCCTGCGTGTGGGGCCGTGAGGGAGCCGACGAGCTCCTCGAGTGGCTGGGGATCCCGCCGCGCCACCAGACCACCCGCGACTCGATGCTGGACACCCAGCGCGAGGACAACGCGATGCAGGGCGTGGTCCTTCTCGACCTGCCCGACCACGACTCCACCGAGGTCGCCCACCACCTCGAGGTCGACCGGCTGGTCCAGCTCGCCGACCTCCTCGTGTGGGTGCTCGACCCGCAGAAGTACGCCGACGCCGCCATCCACGACCGCTACCTCGCCCCGCTGGCGACCCACCAGGGCGTGATGGTCGTCGTGCTCAACCACATCGACACCGTGCCGGCCGACCGTCGCCAGTCCATGGTCGACGACGTACGCCGCCTCCTCGACGCCGACGGCCTCCCCAAGGTCCCCGTGATCCCGATCAGCGCCCGCGAGGGCATCGGCCTCGACGACCTGCGGGGCGAGATCCAGCAGCGGGTCTCGGCCAAGAAGATGACCCGCGCGCGCCTGGAGGCCGACCTCAAGGCGGCCGCCTCGAGGATGCAGGAGGCCAGCGGCACCGGCCGGACCCGCGCCCTGCCGCGCGAGCGGGTGGCCGCCCTCGAGGACGCCTTCGCCGAGGCCGCCGGCGTGCCGACGGTCGTCGACGCCGTGGAGCGCTCGACCCGACTGCGGGCCGGCCGGGCCACCGGGTGGCCGGTCACGTCCTGGCTGTCCCGGCTCCGCCCCGACCCCCTCAAGCGCCTGCACCTCGACCTCGGCGCCGACGGCAAGCAGCTGACCGGACGGTCGCGCACGTCGATGCCGCAGACCACGCAGGTCCAGCGCGCCCGGGTCGACGCCGAGGTCCGCATGCTCGCCGACGAGGTCTCCGAGGGGCTCGCCCGCCCGTGGGCCGAGTCCGTGCGCCGCGCGTCCGTCGCGCGGCTCCCCGACCTCGGCGACCGCCTCGACGGCGCCCTCTCCGACACCGAGCTGGGGGTGGCGCGGATGCCCGTGTGGGCCGGCGCCGTGCGCCTGCTCCAGTGGCTGCTCATCGTCGCGGCGCTGGCCGGCGCCGTCTGGCTCGGGACGCTCGCGGTCCTCGACTACCTCCAGATGTCCGCGCCGGGCACGCCCGACGTCGGCCCCCTCCCCGTGCCGACCGTGCTCCTGCTCGGCGGGATCGGTCTGGGCATCGTGCTCGCCCTCGTCTGCCGCCTGCTGGTGCGCGCGACCGCCCGGCGGCGTGCCCGGCGGGCCGACGCTCGACTGCGGGAGGCGGTGCGCACCGTCGCCCAGGAGCTGGTCGTCGACCCGGTCGAGGCCGAGCTGACCGCCTACACCACGGTCCGTGAGGGCCTGGGCCAGGCGCTCCGCTAGCCACCTGTCGTCCACAGGTCGACCCGCGGTCGCTCCCTTCCCCAAGGCCTGGGGGAGCCGTCCGGTCTCGTCGGTGCTGCCACCGAGTCTCGAACCGATCACCCGGATCGAGACAAGGAGACACCGATGAACGAATCCCAGATCACCGTCCAGGGCTGGCTCGGCGCCGACGTGCGCACCCGCCAGGCAGGCGACGCGATAGTGGCGAGCTTCCGCCTGGCCTGCACGCCGCGCCGGCTCAACCGCGCCACCGGGGAGTGGGGCGACGCCACCACCCAGTGGTTCACCGTCAACGCGTGGCGCGCCCTCGGCGAGCACTGCGCGGCCTCGCTGCGCCGTGGTGACCCGGTCGTCGTCCACGGCCGGCTCAACGCCTCCACATGGGTCAGCTCGGCCGGCGTCGAGATGACGTCCTTCGAGATCGACGCCATCGCGGTGGGCCACGACCTCAACCGCGGGACGACCCACTTCACGAAGCTCCAGGCACCGCGGCCGCAGGAAGCCACGACGCAGGAGGCCACCCCGCAGGCCGCCGAGGAGGTGGCTGCCTGAGGGCCGCCGGAGAGCGGGTCGGTCGCGGGCGCCGGTGCCCTGACCCCGGAATCGGCGCCCGGGGGTTTCCCCCGTAGGCTCCTGACCCATGGCGGAGTATGTGTTCACCCTGCGCAATGTGCGCAAGGCCCATGGCGACAAGGTCGTTCTCGACAACGTGACGCTGTCGTTCCTGCACGGCGCGAAGATCGGCGTCGTCGGCCCCAACGGCACCGGCAAGTCCTCGCTGCTGAAGATCATGGCGGGGCTCGACCACGCCAACAACGGCGACGCGATCCTCGACCCCGACGCGACGGTCGGCATGCTCCAGCAGGAGCCGCCGCTGAGCGAGGGCAAGACCGTCCTCGAGAACGTCGAGGAGGCCGTCGGCGAGATCAAGGGCAAGCTCGACCGCTACAACAAGATCTCCGAGGAGCTGGCAGACCCGGACGCCGACTACGACAAGCTCCTCGCCGAGATGGGCGACCTGCAGACCGACCTCGACCACGCCAACGCGTGGGACCTCGACAGCCGGCTCGACCAGGCGATGGACGCGCTGCGCTGCCCGCCGCCGGACGCGATCGTCGACAACCTCTCGGGTGGTGAGCGCCGCCGCGTCGCGCTGTGCAAGCTCCTGCTCCAGCAGCCGAGCCTGCTGCTCCTCGACGAGCCCACCAACCACCTCGACGCCGAGTCGGTCCAGTGGCTCGAGGGCCACCTCGCCTCCTACCCCGGCGCCGTCCTGGCCGTGACCCACGACCGGTACTTCCTCGACAACGTCGCCTCGTGGATCCTCGAGCTCGACCGCGGCCAGGCGCACCCCTACGAGGGCAACTACTCGACCTACCTCGAGACCAAGAAGGACCGCCTCAAGATCGAGGGCCAGAAGGACGCCAAGCGCGCCAAGATGCTCGAGCGCGAGCTCGAGTGGGTGCGCTCCAACGCCAAGGCCCGCCAGACCAAGAGCAAGTCCCGTCTCGCGCGCTACGAGGAGATGGCGGCCGAGGCCGACCGGATGCGCAAGATCGACACCTCGGAGATCAACATCCCGGCCGGTCCTCGCCTCGGCGACATCGTCCTGGAGGCCAACGACCTCGGCAAGGGCTTCGAGGACCGCACGCTCATCCACGACCTGAGCTTCTCGCTGCCCCGTGCCGGCATCGTCGGCGTGATCGGCCCCAACGGCGTCGGCAAGACGACGCTGTTCCGGATGATCACCGACCAGGAGAAGCCCGACGAGGGCGAGCTCAAGGTCGGCACCACCGTGAAGATCTCCTACGTCGACCAGAGCCGTGGCGGCATCGACCCCAACAAGAACGTCTGGGAGGTCGTCTCCGACGGCCTGGACTTCATCAAGGTCGCCAACTTCGAGATGAACTCCCGCGCCTACGTCGCCTCGTTCGGCTTCAAGGGGCCCGACCAGCAGAAGAAGGCCGGCGTGCTCTCCGGTGGTGAGCGCAACCGCCTCAACCTCGCGCTGACGCTGAAGATGGGCGGCAACATGCTGCTCCTCGACGAGCCGACCAACGACCTGGACGTCGAGACCCTGTCCTCGCTCGAGGACGCGTTGCTGGAGTTCCCCGGCTGCGCCGTGGTCACCTCCCACGACCGGTGGTTCCTCGACCGCGTCGCGACCCACATCCTGGCGTGGGAGGGCGACGAGGAGGACCCGGCCAAGTGGTTCTGGTTCGAGGGCAACTTCGCGTCCTACGAGGAGAACAAGATCGAGCGCCTCGGCGTCGAGGCGGCGCGTCCGCACCGCGTGACGCACCGCCGCCTCACGCGCGACTGATCGCGAGAGGGCACTCCCCGGCACTCCCAGACGTGCGAGAGGGCACTTTCCGGAACTCGAAGTCCCGGAAAGTGCCCTCTCGGTCGTTCGGGAGTGCCGGGGAGTGCCGTCTCAGCGGATCTCCATCTCCGGATGTCCGGCGACCAGGTGGTCGGCGACGGCGTTCATCACCCGGCCGAGCGCCTCGAGGTCCGCGGGGTCGACGATGTCGACGAGGTGGTCACGCACGCCGTTGACGTGCACCGGCGCCATCCGGCGCAGCAGGGAGTAGCCCTTGTCGGTCATCGAGCACAGGATGCCGCGACCGTCCTCGGGCGAGACCGAGCGGGTGACCAGCCCGGCGCGCTCCATCCGGGTGACCGTGTGGGTCACCCGGGACCGGCTGTGGGCCAGGGCGTCGGCGAGCTGCGCCATCCGCAGCTTGCGGCCGTCGCACTCCGAGAGCCGGACGAGGATCTCGTACTCCACGAGGGAGATGTCGAACTCCCGGCGGAGGTCGTCGTCGAGCCGGTCGAAGAGCAGGGTGGTGCCCATGACCAGCCCTCGCCACGACCGCTGCTGGTCGGTGTCGAGCCAGCGCGCCAAGCGGGGAACTTCAGTCATGGGCCCAGCGTATTGCGTGGGCCCGCCCCCGCCGCGCGTATCCGGGGTTCAGCCGATGCGCTCGAGGATCAGCGCCATGCCCTGGCCGCCGCCGACGCACATCGTGATCAGGCCGGTGCTCTTGTCGTGCCACTCCAGCGAGTTGAGCATCGTGTTCTGCAGGCGGGCGCCGGTCATGCCGAAGGGGTGGCCCACGGCGATCGCGCCGCCGTTGACGTTGAGGCGGTCGATGTCGATGCCGAGGTCCTGGTACGACGGCACGACCTGGGCGGCGAAGGCCTCGTTGATCTCGACCAGGTCGATGTCGCCGATGCTCATGCCGGCGTGCTTGAGCGCGCGCTTGGTGGCCTCGACGGGGCCGAGGCCCATGATCTCCGGGGACAGGCCGCTGACGCCGGTGGAGACGATCCGGGCGAGCGGGGTCAGGCCGAGCTCGGCCGCCTTGGTGTCGGACATGATCACCACGGCCGCGGCGCCGTCGTTGAGGGCGCAGCAGTTGCCGGCGGTGACCACACCGTCGGGACGGAAGACCGGCTTGAGGTCCTTGATGGCGTCGTAGGTGACGCCGGCCCGGGGGCCGTCGTCGGTGCTGACGACCGTGCCGTCGGGGGTGGTCACGGGGGTGATCTCGCGGGCCCAGAAGCCGTCGTTGATCGCCTTCTCGGCGAGGTTCTGCGACCGGACGCCGAACTCGTCGAGCTCCTGGCGGGAGAGGCCGCGCAGCTTGGCGACGTTCTCGGCGGTCTGGCCCATGGCGATGTAGGCGTCGGGGAGCAGGCCGTCCTCGCGCGGGTCGTGCCAGTCGACGCCGCCCTCGGCGGTCTTGTCGGTGCGCGCCTTGGCGTCGGCGAAGAGGGGGTTCTGGGTGTCGGGCCAGTGGTCGGAGGTGCCCTTGGCGAAGCGGGACACCGTCTCCACGCCCGCGGAGATGAAGACGTCGCCCTCGCCGGCCTTGATGGCGTGGAAGGCCATCCGGGTCGTCTGCACCGAGGAGGCGCAGTAGCGGGTGATGGTGGCCCCGGGCACCTCGTCCATGCCGTTGAGGACGTTGACGATCCGGCCCATGTTGTTGCCGGACTCGCCGCCCGGCAGGCCGCACCCGAGGTAGAGGTCGTCGACCGTGTTGGGGTCCAGGCCCGGGATCTTCTCGAGCGCCGTCTTGATGATGAAGGCGCTCAGGTCGTCGGGACGCAGGTCCTTGAGCGACCCCTTGTTCGCGCGGCCGATGGGGGTGCGGGCGGCGGAGACGATGACGGCCTCGGGCATGGAACTCTCCGATCAGGGGGTGCGGGACGCGGGCGCCAGCAACCCTAGACCGTCGCGCGGGCCCGTGGGCGAGGCGTCCGTCACCCCTGGCCGGGGGCGGCCATCGAGGTCATCAGCAGCTGCAGCGAGCGGGCGAGGAAGTCCTTGCGCGCCGTGCGTGGCTTGAGCAGGGCGGCGAAGAGGATGCCGTCGAAGGAGGACACGAGGGTCTCGGCCCGTTCCGCGCTGTGCTCCTTGCCCTGCGCGGCCATGATGCCGTCGACGACGTCGACCAGCCGGCTGCGCCAGGTCGCCATCAGCTCGGCGAGCTCGGGGTCGCGCGAGGCCTCCAGGGAGAGCTCCAGCTTGGCCAGCAGCAGCTCGCGCTCCTCCACCCAGCGTTGGAAGAGCCGCCTCGTCAGCTGGACCGCGCGGTCGGACTCGCCCGGGCAGCCCTGCAGGTCCCGGGCGAGCGCGTCGACGTCGCCGGCGAGCGACGACGCGACGTACTCCGTCAGGGCCACCAGGAGCGCCTTGCGGGTCCGGAGGTACGCCGAGCAGCTGCCCTCGGGGAGCCCGGCCTGCCGGTCCACCGCGCGGTGGGTCAGCCCGCGCAGGCCCTCGTCGGCGACCACCTGGAGCCCGGCGTCCAGCAGCTGGCGCCGCCGGGGGCTCAGGTCGGTGGTGACCGGGGGAGACGGGGACATGCGGACCCTTCCGAGGATGGTGACCCGCGACACTACCCGCCGGCTTGCGCTGCCGCCGCGAGGGGCGTACTTTCTACAGATGTAGAGATTCTACATGTGTAGAAAGGAATCGTCATGGCCGCCAGCTTCGACCCCACCACCCTCGCCGCGTGGATGATCGCCTTCTACGTCGTCGCCATCCTCGGTGCCGCCCTCGCGATCGGCGCCGTCGCCGAGTTCGTGCTCAGCAACCGCAGCGTCCGCGTCGCCCGGCGCCAGACGGTCCGCAGCTACTACGGCGGTCTCGCGCACACGCACTGATCCCGACCCGACCGCCCTGGTCTGACAGCATCGGGGCGTGCGCCACGTCTACGAGTGCCCCATGCGCTGGGCCGACATGGACCTCCTCGGTCACGTCAACAACGTTGTCTACGTCGACTACCTCCAGGAGGCCCGGGTCGACATGCTGCGCACCCACGGCCCGGCCGCGACGAGCGCGGAGCTCACCGACGGGGTCGTGGTGGTCCGGCACGAGGTCACCTACCGCGCGCCCCTGACCTTCCGGTTCGCGCCGGTGCGCATCGAGTGCTGGGTCACCGAGATCCGGGCCGCGTCCTTCACGATGGCCTACGAGATCTTCCACGAGGACCCCGAGGCCGAGGGTGGGCGCCGCGTCTACCTGCGGGCCACGACCCTGCTCACGCCGTACGTCTTCGCCACGGAGCGACCGCGCCGGCTCACCGACGTCGAGCGCGAGACGCTCGCGCACTTCCTGGAGCCCGAGGAGCGTCGCCCGCGCTACTCCATCGACCCGGCCCGGCACGAGAAGGTCGGGCACTACCCGGTCCACGTCCGGTTCTCCGACGTGGACGTCTACGGTCACGTCAACAACGTGAAGTACTTCGAGTACTTCCAGGAGGCGCGCATCCTCCTCAACGCCCGCCTCTGGCGGGACCTCGACGGCCCGACGCCCGAGGTCGTGGTGGCGCAGACCGACGTCGACTACAAGGTCCCGATCCTGTTCCGGCCCGAGCCGTACGACGCGTGGACCTGGATCTCGCGGGTGGGCGAGCGCTCCCTGACGATCGACTCCGAGATCTGCGACGGCGACCTGGTGCTGTCCCGCTGCCGGGTGGTCCTGGTCTTCTTCGACCGCGAGACCCAGGGGTCGACCGAGCCGAGCCCGGAGCACCGGGCGGCGCTCGAGGCCGCCCTCCAGCCGGCACCTGCCTGAGACAGGGGGCACCCCGACGACCGACAGGTGCTGCGGGTGGTCGCCGGGGTGCGTGTGGGGGCGTCGGGGGTTCATTCCTGGGCTGCCGCTGCGCGGTCTCGCCCCTCACAGGTTCCTGTCGCGAGGGCCGTGCCGCGTTACAGGGCCCCGGAACTGCCGACGCCCCGCAGGCACCGACGGGGGGACTCGGCCTGCGGGGCGTGGCGGGGTTGGGGGAGACCCCCTGACACCGCTGAACCGGTGCTCCCACGGTCCTCTTGTCGCCGGGAGAGGTGATCGTTACACCGATGTTGTGATGGTCTGGTCCACCGGCCTACTCGAAGCTGTTGACCATGAACTGCGCCGCGTGGGTGACGTAGTCCCAGAACTGCGCGTCCTGCTCCGGGGTGAGGGCCACCTCGTCGAGGCCGGCCCGGAAGTGGTGCAGCCAGCGGTCCTTCGCCAGCGGCGTGACCGCGAACGGCGCGTGCCGCATCCGCAGGCGCGGGTGGCCGCGCTGCTCGGAGTAGGTGGTGGGCCCGCCCCAGTACTGCACGAGGAACAGCAGGAAGCGCTCCTCGGCGGGACCGAGGTCCTCCTCGGGATAGAGCGGCCGCAGCACCTCGTCCTCGGCCACACCCTCGTAGAACTTGGCGACGATCCTCCGGAAGGTCTCGAAGCCGCCGATCTCCTCGTAGAACGTCGTCACGCGTCCCATTGTGCCGAGGGCCGCCGGGGCGCCCGACACCGGCGTGCAAGACTCGCAGCGACCCACCGACGTACCACCTGAATCCGTTGAGGAGTGATTGCGCATGGCCACCACCCGCAAGGCGACGACGCACTGGGAAGGCACCCTGTTCGAGGGCGCCGGCCAGGTCACGCTCGAGTCGTCCGGCCTGGGCACGTACGACGTGTCGTGGCCCAGCCGTGCCGAGGAGGCCAACGGCAAGACCAGCCCCGAGGAGCTCATCGCGGCCGCACACTCGGCCTGCTTCTCGATGGCGCTGTCGAACGGCCTGGCCAAGGCCGGCTCGCCCGCAACCTCGCTGGACACCAGCGCGGACGTGGAGTTCACGCCCGGCACCGGCATCACCGGCATCAAGCTGACCGTCCGCGGCGTCGTGGACGGCATGAGCAACGAGGACTTCGTCGCGGCCGCCGAGGGCGCCAAGACGGGCTGCCCGGTCAGCCAGGCGCTGACCGGCACCACGATCACGCTGGACGCCGCCCTCGCAGGCTGATCTCCGCGCGGCGGGGTGAGGCGCGTTCAGCCGCCTCACCCCGCCGCGGAGCTCACGAAGCGCTCGGCGGGACGGTGGCCGTGCTGTCCCCGCTCGCCGGCGCCGTGGTCGCCTGGGGAGCCTCGCCCTCGCGGGTCCACACGACCCGCTGGGGGAGCGGGAGCTCGATGCCCTCGTGGTCGAACCGCGCCTTGATCCGCTGCCGCATCTCGCGGGCCACGCCCCACTGCTCCATCGGCGCGGTCTTGATCAGCACCCGCAGCGAGACGGACTCGGGGCCGAAGGCCTCCACGCCGGTGACCTCGGGCTCCTCGATGATCAGGCCCTTGAAGTCGTCGTCCTCCCACAGGTCGTGGGCCACGTCGGTCATGATCCGCTGGACCTTGGCCAGGTCCTCACCGAAGCCGACGGAGATGTCGACGACCGCTCGCGACCAGTTCTGGCTCATGTTGCCCACGCGCATGATCGCGCCGTTGGGGACGTACCAGACCGTGCCGTTGAGGTCGCGGAGCCGGGTGACGCGCAGGCTGACCGCCTCGATCACACCGGAGGCCTCGCCGACGTCGACGACGTCGCCGACGCCGTACTGGTCCTCGAAGATCATGAAGATGCCGGACAGGAAGTCCTTGACGAGCGACTGGGCGCCGAAGCCCACGGCCAAGCCGATGATGCCGGCGCTGGCGATGATGGGGGCGATGTTGAGGCCCAGCTCGCTCAGCATCATCGTGCCGATGATCGCCACCACGACGCCGGTGATGATGCTCTTGAGCAGGTCGCCCATCGTCTTGGCGCGCTGGACCCGGCGGGTCGCGGTGACCATGTCGCGCGCGGTCGGCGTCGCGCCGCGCGCGGCGGTGGCCTTCGCACCGCGCGGGAGCTTCGGCATCCGGCTGGGCAGCACACCGTCCTCCGCGCGGCGCACGAGGCGGTCGACGAGCTTGTGCAGGACCCATCGGATCGCCAGGGCCAAGATCAGCAGGCCGGCGAGTGCCAGGGGCTTGCCGATCAGCAGGTCGGAGGCGTTGGCCAGACGCTGGTTGCCCGTGATCTCCATGGTGGCCTTGCAGATCTGTTCGCCTGCAGCACACGGGGTGGTCGTCTCGAGCGGAAACATGGGCCCCAGTATGGACAGGTCGCGACGACGATTCCGAACTCGCTCGCGGGGGTGTGACCCAGTCGACTCCGCATGCGGGCGGTCACGGTCTTGGGCATGGTCGCCGAGCCGATATCCTGCACCGGTGACCACCATGCTCGAGACCATCGTCCGCCGGAGCACCGCCGTCTCGCTGGCCAGCGCCGCCACGCTCGTGGCCGTGGCCGGGCCCGCGTCGGCCGACGTCCCGGAGGGGTGGGCCCCTCACACTGAGGTCAACGGCCTGCACGCCGTGCTGGTCCTCGGTGGCGTCCCGCTGCTGCTCTTCGTCGTGATCTTCGCGCTGGGCTACCTCCCCGGCATGCTGCGCGGCGAGCGCACCCCGGGCTCCTCGCCCGTCGAGGACCAGTGGTTCGGCGGTCCCCGGAAGGGCACCGCCGAGCTCGCCGGCCCCGACACCGATGAGTCCAAGGCCGGGGGCGCAAGTGCCCGCTGGTGAGTTCACCTCGTCGGAGCGCTACACGCTCGACGAGGCCATCCGCAAGGCCGAGACCCTGTCTCGCGTCGAGTTCTCGCTGTTCGTCGGCACGTCCGAGGGCGACCCGCGCGCCTTCGCGACCCAGCTGCACAACACGCTGGTCTCGCCCACGCGCAGCATCCTGATCATGGTCGACCCCACGGCGCGCGCCCTGGAGATCGTCACCGGCGGCTACGTGCGCCGCACGCTGTCGGACAAGGAGGTCGAGCTGACCGCCGCGCAGATGCAGTCGACGTTCGCCGAGGGCGACCTCGTCGGCGGCCTGACGCGTGGCATCGCGATGCTCGCCGAGCACGCCCGCCCGCAGAACACCCTGCACGCCGGAGCCTGACCCGTCGCTCGTTGACGCCCAGCCGCGTCGACCTGTCGCTTCTTGACCTGAAATGACACCGACCCGTCGTCAACTGACGACGGGTCGGCGCTTTCAGGCGTCAATTCACGACGGGTCGGCGTCCTTCGCCTGGGCGGCCAGCGCCCGGGCGACGTCGGCACGGCCCTCGCGCACGTAGCGCTTGGCGGCCGGGTTGGCCGGCGAGCTCTCGAGCCACGCGTCCACGCGGTCGAGCAGCTGCTGGCTGGCCAGCGGGCGCGGGAAGAGGTACTCCAGGGCGGTCGAGGCGCGCTGGGTGCCCTTCTCCTCCCACATCGTGTCGGCGACGGCGAGGTACTTCTCGACGTACGGCGCGAGGAACTCCTCCTGGCCGAACACCTGGAAGGCCAGCACGATGCTCCGCTGGGTCTCGTTGGGGATGTCGTCGCGCTCCACGGCGCTGGCCCACGCGTCGGCCTTGGCCTCGGCGGTCGGGCGCAGCGCGAGGGCGGCGCCGTGGTGCTCCTGGCCCGAGATGGTGTTGTCGCGGGCGAGCTCGGCGTCGATCGCCTCGACCCCGGCCCGGCCGGCCTTGACCAGGCTGTTCAGCAGCAGCCAACGCAGGTCGGTGTCGACCGCGAGGCCCTCGAAGGAGACCGTGCCGTCGAGCAGGCCCTCGAGGTCGGTCAGCGCCTGGTCGCTGTGCGCGGCCGAGGCGTAGGCGCGGGCGAAGGACAGCTGGTGGTCGCTGCCGGCCTCGGCGGCGACGAACAGCTCCCGGATGCCCTGCTCCCAGGTCGCCTTGAGGGCGGCCCGGTTGTCGGGGGCGCTGTAGGCGTTGATCGCCTGGGCGGCGTAGCCCGGGATCCGGCTGACGCCGAAGGCGTCGGTCTCGGAGCCGACCGCGCTGAGCACGAGCTTCACGAACGCGGTCGCCGACATCTCGGCGTCGCGCGTCATGTCCCACGCGGCGCCCCAGCACAGGGCCCGGGCGAGCGGGTCGTCCAGCGTGGCGAGGCCGTCGACGACGGTGGCCAGCGAGCGGTCGTCCAGGCGGATCTTGGCGTAGGCGAGGTCGCCCTCGTTGAGCAGCAGCAGCGCGGGCTGCTGCTGGCCGATGAGGTCGTGGACCTGGGTCTTCGCGCCCTCGACGTCGATCTCGATCGACGTACGACGGACCAGGCGGCCCTCCACCTCGTCGTAGAGGCCGATGCCGAGGCGGTGGCGGCGCAGCGTCGGGTAGTCGGCGGCGGCGGTCTGGCGGACGGCGAAGGAGGTGAAGCGGCCGTCCTCGTCGAGCTCGAACTCGGGGGCGAGCGTGTTGACACCCGAGGTCTGCAGCCACTCCTGGGCCCACGACTCCAGCTCGCGGCCCGAGGACTTCTCGAGCGCGGCCAGCAGGTCGGTGAACTCGGAGTTGGAGAACTCGAAGTCCTTGAAGTAGCCGCGGATGCCCTCGAGGAAGTTCTCCAGGCCGACCCAGGCGACGAGCTGCTTGAGCACCGAGGCGCCCTTGGCGTAGGTGATGCCGTCGAAGTTCACCTCGACGGCCTGCAGGTCGTAGTTGTCCGCCGCGATCGGGTGCGTGCTGGGCAGCTGGTCCTGGCGGTAGGCCCAGTTCTTGCGGGCGTTGGTGAAGCCGACCCACGACTCGGTGAACTCGGTGGCCTCGACGGCCGCGTGGTAGCAGGCCCACTCGGCGAAGGACTCGTTGAGCCAGAGGTCGTCCCACCAGCGCATGGTCACCAGGTCGCCGAACCACATGTGCGCCATCTCGTGGAGGATCACCTCGGCGCGGAACTCGTAGAACGAGCGGTCCTGGCGGGAGCGGGGGAGGTACTCGTCGCGGAGCGTCACGCAGCCGGCGTTCTCCATCGCGCCCATGTTGTACTCCGGCACGTAGAGCTGGTCGTACTTGCCGAACGGGTAGGGGTAGTCGAAGAGGTCCTCGAAGAACGCGAAGCCCTGCTCGGTGAGCTTGACCAGCTCCTCCACGTCGAGGTGCTCGACGAGGGACTGGCGGCAGTAGTGGCCCAGCGGGATGTCGCCGTGCTTGCCGCGGTAGACGTGCTGGACCTCGTGGTACTCACCGGCGACGAGCGCGGTGATGTAGGTCGACATCGGCTTGGTCGGCGCGAAGTTCCACAGCGAGACGCCCTCGCCGATCTCCTTCGGCTCGGGGGTCGCGGAGTTCGAGACGACCTTCCAGCCGGTCGGCGCGGTCACGTTGAAGGTGAACGGCGCCTTGAGGTCGGGCTGCTCGAAGGTCGTGTAGACGCGGCGCGCGTCCGGGACCTCGAACTGCGAGTAGAGGTAGACCCGGTCGTCGGCGGGGTCGACGAAGCGGTGCAGGCCCTCACCCGTGCGCGAGTAGGTGCAGTCGGCACGGACCACGAGCACGTTGTCGGCGGCGAGGCCGGACAGCGCGATGCGGTGGTCGGCGTACGCCGTCGCTGGGTCGATCGACTCACCGTTCAGCGTGATCTCGTGGACGGTCGCGCCGACGAGGTCGGCGAACGTCGAGGAGCCGGGCTGGCTGCAGGTGAACTCGATGGTGGTGGTCGAGCCGAAGGTCGTGTCGCCGGTCGTGAGATCCAGGTCGATGGAGTACGACGTGACGTCCAGGAGAGCGGCGCGGGTGGCGGCTTCGTCCCGGGTGAGGTTGGTTCCAGGCATGGGGCGCATCATGTCATCCACGTCACGTCCGGAGGAAAACGGTTATCGCCCATGATGGGCGCCGTGACCACCTCCGAACGGCACGTCATCCCGCTGCGCGAGGCGACCCGGGCCTGGTTCCTGATCTCCCTCCAGACCTTCGGCGGCCCCGCCGGACAGATCGCGGTCATGCAGCGCACGCTGGTCGACGAGCGGCGCTGGATCGGTGAGCGGCGCTTCCTCCACGCGCTGAGCTACTGCATGCTGCTGCCCGGTCCGGAGGCCCAGCAGCTCGCCATCTACACGGGCTGGCTGCTCAACGGGTGGCTCGGCGGGCTCGTCGCCGGTGTCCTGTTCGTGCTGCCCGGCGTGGTCGCGCTGCTCGGGCTCTCCTGGCTGTACGTCGCCCACGGGGACACGACGCTCGTCTCCGGGCTGTTCCTGGGGCTCGCGCCGGCCGTGGTCGCGATCGTGCTCCAGGCCGTGGTGCGGGTCGGGGGCCGGGCGCTGACCAACCGCACGCTGGTCGTGCTGGCGATCGCGGCCTTCCTGGGCCTCGCGCTGTTGGGCCTGCCGTTCCCGCTGGTCGTGCTGGGGGCCGGCGCGATCGGATGGGCGCTCGGCCGGTGGCGGCCCGGCCTGATGGCCCCGCCGAACAAGGCGGCCGGTGCCGACGACGGACCCGCTCCGCTCATCCCCGACGACGCCCTGCACCACGCCCGCCCCTCGGCCCGCCGCAACCTGACGATCCTCGGCATCGGGCTGGTGCTCTGGGTGACCCCCGTCGCCGTCGCGTGGGCGCTGGTCTCCGGCGAGCAGTCCGTCTTCACCGACCAGGGCGTCTTCTTCGGCGGCATGGCGCTGGTGACGTTCGGCGGCGCCTACGCGGTGCTGTCCTACGTCGCCCAGGCGGCCGTGGGCACCTACGGCTGGCTCACGGCCGGCGAAATGGTGCGCGGCCTCGCGCTCGCCGAGACCACGCCCGGGCCGCTGATCATGGTGGTGCAGTTCGTGGCGTTCCTCGGCGCCTACCGCAACCCCGGCGGCCTCGACCCGTGGGTCGCGGCCGTGCTGGGCTCGCTGCTGACGGTCTGGGTGACCTTCGTGCCGTGCTTCGTGCTGGTCTTCCTCGGGGCGCCGTACGTCGAGCGGCTCCGGGGGAGCGCCTCCCTCTCGGCCGCGCTGACCGGGGTGACCGCCGCGATCGTCGGCGTGATCGCCAACCTGGCGCTGTTCTTCACCGTGCACACGCTCTTCGCCCGCACCCGGACGGTCGGGCCCGGACCCGTGGACCTGCTGGTGCCCGTCTGGTCGTCGTGGGTCTGGGAGGCCGTCGTCGTCGCGGCGCTCGCCCTGGCGCTGGTGTTCGGGGCCCGGTGGTCGGTCTTGCGGACGCTCGGCGTGTGCGCCTTAGCCGGGCTCGGCCTGGCGCTGGTGACGTGAGCGACAGTGACGGCGCTGCGGAATACCGCGCCGCCGAGGTCGTTGCACCTTGTATGACCAACGCTGACTTCTGGCTCGACCCTGCCTGCCCGTTCGCCTGGATCACCTCGCGGTGGATCCTCGAGGTGGAGAAGGTCCGGGACATCCAGGTGACCTGGAACATCATGAGCCTGGCCTTCCTCAACGAGGACAAGGACGTCTCGGAGGAGTACCGCTCCTTCCTCGAGACCGCCTGGCAGCCGGTGCGCGTGCTCATGGCCGCCGAGCAGAAGTACGGCAAGGACGTCGTGCTGCCGCTCTACACCGCCATGGGGACCCGGATCCACCTCGAGAAGCAGGACAAGGACCGCGCCATGATCGAGGCGTCGCTCGAGGAGGCCGGCCTGGACGTGGGGCTCGCCGACGCCATGGACGACATCTCCTACGACGAGGCGATCCGTACGTCGCACCGTGCGGGCATGGACCAGGTCGGCAACGAGGTCGGCACGCCGACCATCGCGTTCCACGGTGCCGCGTTCTTCGGCCCGGTGATCTCCAAGGCGCCGCGCGGCGAGGAGGCCGGCCGGCTCTGGGACGCCTGCGTGACGCTCTCGGCCTACCCGCACTTCTACGAGCTCAAGCGGGCCCGCGACAAGGCGCTCGACTTCAGCTGAGCCCGTCGTACGGCGGGGCCCGTTGCCAGTGTGACGGGAGTGGCGCATGATGTTGTGCCATGTCTGGTCGAGCCTCGGGTGCACGAGCGGCCGCCGCCCTGGTGATGGCAGCAGGGCTCGCCCTGCCGGTCCCGGTCGGCGCCCACGCGGCGGGCAAGCCGCACCGGCCGCCGGAGGTCCTGCTCCGGTCGGTCGGTGACTCGGGCGTCCGCGAGGCCGACGTCCGGCTCCGGCGCTCGGACTTCCACGACACGACGGACGGTGCGGACGGCGACCGGCGCACCAAGCGGTTGCGCACCTCGTCGTACCGGCTCGCCGGGCTGACCTGGCGCGGCGACGGCTCGAGCCTCATGATGCGCAACCGCGCCGGCTCCGGCTGGTCGGCGTGGCACCCGATGCCGGCGCTGAGCGACCTGCCCAGCGCGGACAGCCCCGACGCGAGCGCGACGAGCGGCACCGAGCCGCTGTGGGTCGGGGGGTCCGACGCCGTCCAGATCGGCCTGCACGGACCGATCCCGCAACGCCTCACCCTCGTCCTCATCGACCCCGGCCGCCGCAAGTCCGACAGTGCCGAGCCCGAGCCGACCAACCGGACCGGCCACCACCACTGGAAGCACGCGCCGCGGCCGCCCATCCGGCTGCGGAAGGCGTGGGGCGCGGTGGACAGCTGGCGCAACGGCGGGCCGTGGTACGTCCGCACGATCCAGCAGGTGCACATCCACCACACGGTGACGGCCAACCGCTACTCGCGCGCCGACGTCCCCGCCCTGATCCGCGGGATGTACCGCTACCACACGCACAACCTCGGCTGGTCCGACATCGGCTACAACTTCCTCGTCGACCGCTTCGGCCGGATCTGGGAGGGCCGCAAGGGCGGCGCGGGGCTGCCGGTGCAGGGCGCGCACACGCTCGGCTTCAACGAGACCTCGACCGGCATCGCGGCGATCGGCAACTTCGAGCTGGTCAAGCCGAGCCAGAAGATGCTGACCGCGATCGTGCGGCTGGCGTCGTGGAAGCTCGACAAGTACCACCGCGACGTCCCGCACTGGGCGCACGTGTTCTCCCACGGCAGCGACCGGTTCCGGTGGGGTCGCACGGTCGTCCTGCCGAGGATCGACGGGCACCGCGACACCAACCAGACGGCCTGTCCGGGACGCAGGCTCTACGCCAAGCTCCCGGGCATCCGGCGGCGGGCGACGATCCGGGTCCGGCACTACTGACGTCGTACTCCTAGGATTCACGCATGAGTCGAGTCCTGTCAGCCGTCGCCTGGCCGTATGCCAACGGCCCGCGCCACATCGGCCACGTCGCCGGTTTCGGTGTGCCCTCCGACGTCTTCAGCCGCTACATGCGGATGGCCGGGCACGACGTCCTCATGGTGTCGGGCACCGATGAGCACGGCACCCCGATCCTCGTCGCCGCCGACAAGGACGGCGTGAGCGCCCGTGAGCTGGCCGACAAGAACAACACCGTGATCGTGCAGGACCTGCTCGACCTCGGGCTGTCCTACGACCTCTTCACCCGGACCACCACCGGCAACCACTACAACGTGGTTCAGGAGATGTTCCGGACCGTCCACCGCAACGGCTACATGGTCGAGCAGACGACGTTCGGCGCGATCAGCCCGTCGACCGGCCGCACGCTCCCGGACCGCTACATCGAGGGCACCTGCCCGATCTGCGGCTTCAAGGAGGCCCGCGGCGACCAGTGCGACAACTGCGGCAACCAGCTCGACGCCACCGACCTGCTCGAGCCGCGCTCGAAGATCAACGGCGAGACGCCGGAGTTCATCGAGACCCAGCACTACTTCCTCGACCTGCCCGCCCTGGCCGACGCGCTCAAGGTGTGGCTCGACGAGCGCGCCGAGTCCGGCACCTGGCGGCCCAACGTCATCAAGTTCTCCCAGAACATCCTCGAGGAGATCCGCCCGCGGGCGATGACGCGTGACATCGACTGGGGCATTCCGGTCCCGGGCTGGGAGGACCAGCCGACCAAGCGCCTCTACGTCTGGTTCGACGCCGTCATCGGCTACCTGTCGGCGTCCATCGAGTGGGCTCGCCGGCTCGCCAAGGAAGATGGGGGGAGTCCGGAGCGCTGGCGCGACTGGTGGAACGACCCCGAGGCCCTGGCCTACTACTTCATGGGCAAGGACAACATCGTCTTCCACAGCCAGATCTGGCCCGCCGAGCTCCTCGCGTACGACGGCCGCGGCTCGCGCGGCGGCGAGCCGGGTGTCTACGGCGACCTGAACCTGCCGACCGAGGTCGTCTCCTCGGAGTTCCTCACGATGGGGGACCAGCAGTTCTCCTCCAGCCGCGGCCATGTCATCTACGTCGGTGACTTCCTCGCGCGCTACGGCCCGGACGCGCTGCGCTACTTCATCTGCGCGGCCGGCCCGGAGACCTCCGACGCCGCCTTCACGTGGGCCGATTTCGTGACCCGCAACAACTCCGAGCTGGTGGCGGGCTGGGGCAACCTGGTCAACCGCACGGCGACGATGGTCGCCAAGAGCTTCGGCGAGGTCCCGGCGGCCGGGACCCTCGAGCCGGTCGACGAGGCCGTGCTGGCGTCGGTCCGCGGCGCCTTCGACACCGTCGGGGACCTGATCGGACGCCACCGGCTGCGCAGCGCGATCGCCGAGGCGATGCGCGTCGTCGGCGAGGTGAACAAGTACCTCACCGTCACCGAGCCCTACAAGATGAAGGACGAGTCGCAGCGCGAGCGCCTCGGCACCGTCCTGCACGTCGCCGCCCAGTGCGTCGTCGACTGCAACACCCTGCTCTCGCCGTTCCTCCCGCACTCGGCCAACAAGGTGTGGGCGACGTTCGGGGGCGAGGGGGAGTTCATGCCGATGCCGCGGGTCGACCAGGTCGAGGAGCTCGACCCCGACCAGGGTGCCGGCCTGTCGTTCTACCCGGTCATCACCGGCGACTACACCGCCACCCCGGAGTGGGCCCCGCGGCCGATCGTGGTGGGCACGAAGATCGCCAAGCCGTCGCCGATCTTCACCAAGCTCGACCCGTCGGTGGTCGATGAGGAGCTCGCCCGGTTCGGTGGCTGAGCCCGCGCAACGTCATACGGACAGAGCCGCGGAGGGCTCGGTCCGCATGACGTCCCGCGGGACGAAGTTGCGCCCCGGAAGTGCGAAGACCGCGACGACCGCGCCGGCGAAGCAGATGCCGGCCACGAGCAGGCAGCCCGCGTGCAGCCCGGCCATGAACGAGTCCTGCGCGGCGGCGACCAGGCGCGGGTCGCGGCCCGCCATGCCGATCGCCACCGCGACCGAGTCGCGGGCCTGGTCGAGCCGGCCGCCGGCCAGTGCCCCGAAGGCACCGTCGGCCAGGCGGGCGCCGTACACGGAGGAGAACAGCGAGCCCACGATCGCGACGCCGAGCGTGGCGCCGAGCTCGCGGGTCGCGTCGTTGACGGCCGAGCCGACGCCGGCGCGGGCTGGGGGCAGGACGAGCATGATCGACTCGGTCGCGGGCGTCGCGATCAGGCCCATGCCAAGGCCCATCAGCACCATCTGCGGGACGATCACGGTCGCGTAGTCCGTGGTCACGGTCGCGGTCGCGACCCAGGCCATCGCGGAGCCGAACATCAGCAGGCCGGTCGTCACGACAGAGCGGGTGCCGATCCGGGGAGCCAGGATGCCGCCGGCCACCGAGGCGATCGCGATACTGATCGCGACCGGCAGGATCCGCGCACCGGTGGCGAGGGGGCCGAAGCCGCGGACGAGCTGGAAGTACTGCGTGATCAGGAAGATGAAGCCGGCCAGCGAGAAGAACGTGATCATCACGGCGCCGCTGGCCGCGCTGAAGCGGCGGTCGGTGAAGAGGCGTACGTCGAGCATCGGGTGCGCGGCGCGCCGCTCGACGACCACGAACACCGCGACGAGCACGGCGGCGAGGGCGAAGCCGGCCAGTGTGGTGGTCGAGGACCAGCCGCGGCTCGGCGCCTCGATGATCGTGTAGGTCAGCAGGCTGAGCATCGCGACCGAGACGCCGAGGCCGGGCAGGTCGAGGCGGGGGACCGAGGGGTCCTTCGACTCGGGGACCAGCCACACGGTCAGCACGGTCGCGAAGAGCGCCACGGGAGCCAGGGCGAGGAAGACGCTGCCCCAGTAGAAGTGGTCGAGCAGCAGCCCGCCCGTGACCGGTCCGAGCGCGACGCCGGCACCGACCACGGCACCCCAGCCGCCGAGGGCGGCCGCGCGCTGCCGGCGGTCGGTGAAGGTGTTGGAGATGACCGAGAGCGTGGTGGGGAAGATCAGCGCGGCGAAGACGCCCATGCCGATGCGGGCGCCGATCAAGGCGCTGGTGCTGTCGACGAAGGCGCCGGCGACGCTGGTGGCCGCGAAGCCGAGGAGCCCCACGATGAGGGCGGGACGGCGGCCGTAGCGGTCGGACAGGCTGCCGGCGGCGAGGACGAGGGCGGCGAAGGCGAGGTTGTAGCCGTCGACGACCCACTGCAGGCCACGGGTGCCGGCGTCGAGCTCGCGGGCGATGCTCGGCAGGGCGACGTTGACGATGGTGACGTCGAGGTTGATCGCGAGGGCGGCGGTGTAGACCGCCAGGAGGATGCCGAGCTTGCGGTTCATGGGGCGCTCCGGATGGGAAGGGTGGCGAAGGTGAGTCCTATGTGGACACTGTCAACATGACGAGTGAAGCATCGGATGTGGACACTGTCAACATGGGCGTACCATCCTCCCCATGAGCACCTACCATCACGGCAACCTCCGCGAGGAGCTGGTCCGGACGGCCGTCGGACTCGCCCGCGAGAAGGGTGAGGCGGGCGTGGTGCTGCGCGCGGTGGCGCGCCAGGCCGGGGTGTCCCACAACGCGGCGTACCGGCACTTCGCGGACCGCGACGAGCTGCTCGCCGAGGTGGCGGGGGAGGCGTTCGCAGGGCTCTCGGCCGCCATGGCTCGCCGGGTGGGCTCGGTCGAGGGGGCCACGCCCGAGGAGCGGGCGCGGGCCGGGCTGCGGGAGATCGGCCGTGCCTACGTCGAGTACGCCCTGGCCGAGCCCGGGCTCTTCGCCTGCGCCTTCGCCAGCCACGAGCTCAAGGGCGAGATGGCCGACGCCGACCCCTACACCCAGCTCGGTCAGGCCCTCGACCGGCTCGTGGAGGTCGGCGCCATGGACCCCGCCCGCCGGCCCGGGGCCGAGACCGTCTGCTGGTCGGCCGTGCACGGCTTCGCGGTGCTCAACCTCGGCGGGCCCCTGCGCGACCTGCCCGCCGCCGAGCGGGCCGCCGAGCTGGACCGGATGCTGCTCGTCATCGAGCGCGGCCTCACCGACTGAGCGGCGTCTCCGCGGCGGCCATCAGTGCCCGGATCGACGGCGCCTGGGCCACGGCGTTGACCACGACGGAGAACGCGAGGAACGCGACCGCCGGGCCGTGGTGGCCCGCCACCCACAGGCCGAGCGCCGCCAGCGTGAAGACGAGCACCTTCGTCCCCGGCCGGACCACGGGACCGCTGTGCTCCGCCTTCGGCGAGGCGAACAGGAACCACACCAGCATCGTCACGACCGGCGCGAGCACGGCGAGCCACCAGCCCGCGGCGTGCTGGCCCCACACCCCGGCCGCGACCACCGCGAGCACCTCGTCGACGAACACCAGCGCGAGCACCGACCACCCCAGAATCACCACGGCGGCATCCTCCCAGCCAGTAGCGTTCCCCGCATGAGTGCTGCGATGTACCTGCCCCAGTTCTTCGTCAAGCAGAAGCTGACGTTGATGGTCAACCGCTACGAGATCTTCGCGGCCAACCCCGACGGCAGCTTCGGGCAGCTGATGGGGTTCGCCGAGCAGAAGCGGATGGCGTTCAAGGAGCAGGTCACGTTCTTCGCTGACGAGACCAAGTCGCGGCCGGTGTTCGCGTTCAAGGCCCGCAAGGTGATGGACCTCAACTCCGGCTACGACATCACCGACGAGGCCGGCCAGCAGATCGGCTTCTTCAAGAAGGACTTCGGCGCCAGCCTGCTGCGCTCGACCTTTCCACCTCGAGGGCCCGGGCTACGCCGGCGTCGGCCAGGAGCGCAGCCAGGTCGTCGGGCTGCTGCGCCGCTTCACCGACATCAGCTTCCTGCCCTTCCACTTCGACTTCGTCGACAGCGCCGGCGCCCCGCTGATGTCCAGCGAGCGCCAGGCCACGCTGCGCGACAAGTACACCGTGACGGTGCCCGACCAGCGGGTCGACTTCCGCGTGGCCGCCGCCGTGGCCGTGGGCCTCGACGCCCTCATGGCGCGCTGACCCAGCCCACCACCGTGGTGCTCTTCCCCGAGGCCCGGCGGGCCGTCGACGCCGCCGCCGGTGACCTGCCCGTCTGGGACCCGCAGTTCTCGATCGCGGCCTCGCGCGCCGAGGCGCGGGCGGCCGCGGCCGCCGAGCCCCGTGAGGACGTCGCCGAGGTCGTCGACCTCGACTGCCACGGGGTGCGGTGCCGGCTGTTCCGCCCGGTCTCGACAAGCTCGACGGTCTCGACAAGCTCGACCACCGAGCGCTCCGACGCGGTCGTCCTGCACCTGCACGGCGGCGGCTTCGTCTTCCACGACATCGACGTCCACGACGCGGGCGCGCGCCGCCTGGCCAACCGCACCGGCACGACCGTGTTGTCCGTCGACTACCGGCGCCCGCCGGAGCACCGCTTCCCGGCCGCCCCCGACGACGTCTCCACGGTCGTCCGCTGGCTCACCGGCCACGGGCGCGAGCACGGCATCGGCGGGCCGGCGTACGTCCACGGCGACAGCGCCGGCGGCAACCTCGCCCTCGTCGCGGCCCTGCGGCACCCGGGCTTCTTCCGTGCCGTCGCCCTCGTCTACCCCTTCCTCGACCCGACGGCCGGCTTCCCGTCGTACGGCACCGCCGCCGACGGCTTCGACCCGCGCGAGGCCGCCTGGTACTGGCAGCAGTACGCCGGCACGCCGGCCGACCTGGTCGACCCCGACCTCGCGCCGCTGCTCTCGCCGGACCTCGCGACGCTGCCGCCGACCCTGGTCGTGACGGCCGAGCACGACCCGCTCCGCGACGAGGGGGAGCACCTCGCGAGGCTGCTCGCCGAGCAGGGCGTGGAGGTCACCGCGACCCGCTACCTCGGCCAGATCCACGGCTTCTGGCGGCACCCGAGTGTGTTTCCGGCGACAGAACCGCTACTGGGGCAGGTGGCGGGCTTCTTCCGTTTGCACTCCTGAGCGGGGGTTCGGGAGGATCGATCCCATGCGCGTGCACCTCGGCTCCGACCATGCCGGCCTCGACCTCAAGGACCACCTGCTCAACTGGCTGACCGACCACGGCTACGAGCCGGTCGACCACGGCCCCTTCGTCTACGACGCCCTCGACGACTACCCCGTCTTCTGCCTGCGGGCCGCGGAGGGCGTCGCCGCCGACCGCGCGGAGGGACTCGACAGCCTCGGCGTCGTCATCGGCGGCTCCGGCAACGGCGAGCAGATGGCCGCCAACAAGGTCCACGGCGTCCGCTCGGCGCTCGTGTGGTCCGAGGAGACCGCGGTCCTGGCCCGTGAGCACAACGACGCCAACGTCGTCTCCGTCGGTGGCCGGATGCACTCCCTGGACGACATGACCCGTTTCGTCGAGGTCTTCCTGGCCACGCCGTTCCCCGGCGACGAGCGCCACGTGCGCCGCATCGGCCAGCTCTCCTCCTACGAGACGACGCGGGAGCTCCCGCCGCTGCCCGAGTCGGCCCTCGGACGCGTCGACGGAACTGATGCCTGAGGGGCACACCCTCCACCGGCTCGCCGGTGACATCGAGTCGGTCTTCGGTGGCCGGCTCGTGCGCGTCGGCAGCCCCCAGGGGCGCTTCGCGGACTCCGCGGCACTCGTCGACGGCCACCTGCTCGAGGGTGCCGAGGCGTGGGGCAAGCACCTGTTCGTCTCCTTCGGCGACCGCTTCGTCCACGTCCACCTCGGCCTCTACGGCAAGTTCGACCTGCACCCCGACGTCGACGAGGTGTCGCCGCCGGTCGGCCAGGTCCGGCTGCGGCTCGTCGGGCCGGGCGGCGAGCCCGGCACCACGTCGTACGCCGACCTCCGGGGCGCCACCACCTGCGAGCTGGTCACCGCCGAGCAGCGCGACGCCGTCGTGGCGCGGTCGGGCCCGGACCCGATCCGGGCCGGTGCCGACCCGATGCTGGCGTGGGAGCGGATCCGGCGCAGCCGCGCCCCGATCGGCGGCCTGCTCATGGACCAGTCGGTGCTGGCGGGCGTCGGCAACGTCTACCGGGCCGAGGTGCTCTTCCGCCACCGGATGCACCCGCTCCGCCCCGGACACACGCTCCGCGTCGGCCAGTGGCTGGCCATGTGGGACGACCTCGTCGCGCTGATGGCCGAGGGCGTGCGGACCGGGCGGATCGACACGGTCCGGCCCGAGCACACCCCCGAGGCGATGGGCCGCCCGCCCCGCGTGGACGACCACGGCGGCGAGGTCTACGTCTACCGCCGGACGGCCCAGCCCTGCCACGTCTGCGGGTCCTCCATCCGCACCGAGGTGCTGCAGGGACGCAACCTGTTCTGGTGTCCCCAATGTCAACGCACGTTCCGATCGCGCGCCGTACAGTGAACCCACCCTGCGAAGAGGACCGACGATGACCGCTCTCCGTGAGCCGGCCCGGGCTGCGCGCCCCACCCCCGTGCGTCGTCCGCGACGATTCCCCAGCCTCGCCGGCGCCGCCCGCGAGAGCCGGATCGTGTTCTGGCTGACCCTTGCGGCGATCGCGATCACCGCGTCGATCATGGTCTTCCCGAACGTCATCCCGATCAACGCACTGGTCGTGCCGCTGCTCCTGGGCAGCCTGCTCCTCGGGCCGCGCCAGCTGCCGTGGTTCGTCGTGTTCGTGATGGTCGGGCTGATGCTCGCGCTCACCCGGCAGTCGGTGATCCAGATCCGGACCGTCATCGCCGTCGCGATCGTCTTCCTGCTCAGCTTCATCATCCTGCTCACCTCCTTCCGCCGCTCGCGCCTCGGCGTGGCCGGCGTGCTCGGCGAGTCGATGCTGGTCGACCTCCGCGACCGGATCCTCGGCCAGGGCGGCATCCCCGAGCTCCCGCACGGCTGGTACGCCGAGTCCGCGCTGCGCTCGGCCGGCGGCACGCCCTTCGCGGGCGACTTCATCGTCGCCACGACCTCCCCGGGCGGCGAGCGCCTCGAGGTCGTGGTCGTCGACGTGTCCGGCAAGGGCGAGCAGGCCGGCACCCGCGCACTGCTGCTCTCCGGGGCCTTCGGTGGCCTGCTCACCGCGCTCGACCCCGCTCACTTCCTCCCGTCGGCCAACAACTACCTCCTGCGCCAGCAGTGGGAGGAGGGGTTCGCCACGGCGGTCCACCTCTCCCTCCAGCTCGACACCGGCGCCTTCGAGGTGCGCACGGCCGGCCACCCGCCGGCCATCCAGCTCGCGGCCGGGTCCGGCCGCTGGGCGGTCCTGGAGACCGAGGGGCCGATCCTGGGCCTCATCGAGGGCGCGGACTTCCCCTGCGTGCGGGGCGAGCTGCGCCGCGGCGACGCACTGCTGCTCTACACCGACGGCATGGTCGAGACCCGGCGGCGTGACATCGGTCTCGGCATCGACCGGATGGTCGGCCAGGCCGAGCGCCTGCTGCGCGGCGAGTTCGACGGAGGAGCGGCCCGTCTCGTGGAGGCCCTGGGCTCGCAGAACGACGACCGCGCGCTGCTCCTGGTGCACCGCCGCTGACGCATATCGGCCCGGCATGGACCCGGCGGCCGGCGTACGGGCCTGCCTCGGTTGGGGCGCAGCCCTCGCCGTGTGGCACCATGACACCCGCAGATTTCCGGCCACTCGCGGGGCCGGGGCACGCGTGCGGATGTAGCTCAATGGTAGAGCCTCAGTCTTCCAAACTGATTACGCGGGTTCGATTCCCGTCATCCGCTCCAAGCAGGGTCCGGTCCGTGCCGATCACGGGGCGGGTGCCCACTTGGCGGGGCGTAGCGTAGTGGCTAGCGCGCCTGCTTTGGGAGCAGGAGATCGCAGGTTCGAGTCCTGTCGCCCCGACGCATGACCGGACCAGGAACAACTGATGAGGAGAACCTTGTGAAGAGCGCCGTCGAGACCTTGAGCCCGACCAGGGCCAAGCTGACCGTCGAGGTGCCCTTCGAGGAGCTCAAGCCGAGCCTCGACGCGGCGTACAAGAAGATCGCCCAGCAGATCAACATCCCCGGCTTCCGCCGCGGCAAGGTGCCCCCGACGGTCATCGACCGCCAGGTCGGGCGCGGCGCCGTCCTCGACGAGGCCATCAACGACGTGCTCCCCAAGAAGTACATCGAGGCCCTCCAGGAGAACTCGCTCCAGCCGCTCGCGCAGCCGGACATCGAGGTCACCAAGTTCGAGGACAACGAGACCCTCGAGTTCACCGCCGAGGTCGACATCCGACCCGAGATCACCCTCCCGGCCTACGACGGCCTCGAGGCCGAGGTCGAGGACGTCGAGATCACCGACGCCGACGTCGAGGAGCAGGTCCAGGCGCTGCGTGAGCGCTTCGCGACGCTCAGCGACGTCGAGCGCCCCGCCGCCGACGGCGACTTCGTCGTGCTGGACCTCCGCGCCACCCAGGACGGCGAGCTCGTCGAGGGTGCCGAGGTCAGCGGCATGTCCTACCAGGTCGGTCGCGGCGGCATGCTCGACGGCCTCGACGAGGCCCTGACCGGCATGTCCGCCGGCGACGACAAGACCTTCACCTCCCAGCTGGTCGGCGGCGACCTCGTCGGCGCCGACGTCGAGGTCGCGGTCACCGTGACCCAGGTGCAGGAGCAGGAGCTCCCCGAGTTCGACGACGACTTCGCGCAGCTCGCCTCGGAGTTCGACACCGCCGAGGAGCTCACCGCCGACGTGCGCGAGCGCCTGGGCCGCGGCAAGCGCCTCGAGCAGGCCGCCGCCGCGCGCGACGCCGTCCTGGAGAAGCTCCTCGACAAGGTCGAGGTGCCGCTGCCGGAGACGATGGTCACCGACGAGCTCAACGCCCGCCGCCAGAACGTCGAGCAGCAGCTCGCCTACGCCGGCATCACGATGGAGAAGTACCTCGAGGACGAGGGCCAGACCATCGAGGAGTTCGAGGCCGAGCTGGACCGCCGCGTCCGCGACGCCGTCGCCGCGCAGTTCATCCTCGACGAGGTCGCGAAGAAGGAGGAGCTCGGCGTCGACCAGAACGAGCTCTCCTCCCACCTGGTCCGCCGCGCCCAGCAGTCCGGCCAGGACCCGCAGGAGTTCGCGAACCACATGTTCGAGCACAACCACATCCCGGACCTCGTGCAGGAGATCCTGCGCGGCAAGGCGCTGGCCACGATCGTGGAGTCCGCGGTCGTCAAGGACGCCTCGGGCAACGCGGTCGAGCTGAAGAACCTGCGCCCCGACGGCACCATCGGCGAGCCCGAGGACGAGGCCGCGGCCTCCTCCGAGGACGCCGCCGAGGAGCCCACCGAGGCATGAGCACCACCCGCACGTCGTACGTCGGCCCGCCCGGACACTGTCCGGGCGGGCCGTCGCCGTTGAGTCGGGACTTTCCACCACTCGAATCCGGACTTCTGGTCAGTCGACTCGGGACTTCTCGTCAGTCGCCTGACTCGCGTGGTCCGAACTCCCGATTCATGTGGCTGGAAGTCCCGATTCGACCGGCGAGGTGAGTGCACAACCGTCCACTCAAATCGTAGGCTGGGGCCATGACCGCACCGCACCGCTCCCCGGGACCCACGGTCCTCGACGCGCTGAGCCTGCTCTCCGAGGTCGCCGACGAGCTCGTCGTCAAGACCGTGCGCGACACCCACTACGCCTGGGCCGACCGCGTCCACGGCCTGGCCCGACGGGCCAGCGGCGGCACCTCCACGGTCCCGGAGCTGGCCCACCGGGGGATCGCCGCGGCGGTCTACGGCGGGCTGTCGGTGGGCTTCCGGGCTGCGTCGAAGGGGCTCGATGCCGTGGCCGCGACCGGGGTCGGTCCGCGGCTCGAGGACGACGCCCGCGGCCGGTTCGTCTCCGCGGCCGTCAACGGGCTGATCGGGGACCGGCTCCTGCGGGAGCGCCCGCAGCTGGCCATCCCGATGGCCGTCCGGCGCGCGGGGAGCGACGTACCCCTGGAGCGGGCGGAGCTGGCCGCGGCGTTCCCCGCGGCCACCGGTCGCGTCGTGGTGTTCCTGCACGGCCTCTGCGAGAACGAGTCCTACTGGGACCGCGGCCGCGCGGAGGGCCATCCGACGTACGGCGAGGCGCTGGCCGAGCGCGGCTGGACACCGGCCTTCCTGCGGGCCAACACCGGGCTGCCGCTGCGGGAGAACGGCGTCGCCCTGTCCGCCCTGATGCAGCGACTCGTGGAGGAGTGGCCGACCCCGGTCACGCGGATCGCCCTGGTGGGCCACTCGATGGGCGGGCTCGTGGTCCGGGCCGCCGGGGCGGTCGCCGCCGACGTCGAGGAGCCGTGGACGGGCCGGGTCTCCGACGTCGTCACCCTCGGCACGCCCCACCTCGGCGCGCCCATCGCCCGGGGCGTCGGCCAGGGCAGTCGCGGCATGGCCCGGCTGCCCGAGACCGCGGCGTTCGGCCGGATCCTGGACTGGCGCTCGACCGGGGTGCACGACCTCGTCGCGGGGCTCGCCGAGGACGTCCCGCCGCTGCCGCACGCGCGCTACCGGCTGGTCGCGGCGACCGTGACGACGTCGGCGCGCCACCCCGTGGGGCGCTACGTCGGGGACCTGCTGGTGCGGCCGCCGTCGGCGTACGGGCGGGACCGGTTCGGCGCCGAGCTCTTCCCGGGGGCCGACGTCCTGCACGTGGGCCGCACCGACCACTTCGGGCTGCTCAACCATCCCGACATCCACCGCGCACTGGCAGAGTGGCTCGCGTGATGAGCCGATGACCGGTGCCGACCGCGAGCTGCGGGCCGAGACGACGATCGCCGCACCGCCCGAGGCGGTCTGGGCGCTCCTGAGCGACTTCGCCCGGATGCCGGAGTGGAGTCCCGAGCTGGTGACCATGCTGCCGCTGAAGCCGGGCGGCCTGCGGGTGGGGCAGTGGTACCTCGGGCTCAACCGCCGCAAGGCCGTGGTCTGGCCGACCCGGAGCGTGCTGGCCGTCCTGGAGCCGGGCCGCCGGGTCGCCTGGGACACCCGCTCCAGCGGAGCCCGCTGGATCTGGGAGCTCGAGCCCGACGGCGCCGGCGGCACCCGCGTCGTGCACCGCCGCCCGGTGCCCGAGCGGATCACGCTGCTCTCGAAGGTGTTCGCGCCGCTCGCGCTGGGCGGCAGCGTCGGCCACGCCGACGAGCTCGAGGCCGGCATGCAGCAGACCTGCGCCCGGCTGAAGGCGGCCGCCGAGGCGGGCTGATCCGGCCCCGCCGGCCGCGGGCTTCCGCTGTCGGCGAACAGGGGTGGATATGCCGTGGAACTGTCGATCCTTCGGGCTAGGGTCCTAGCGTGACCCAGAATCCCAGCCCTGACTTCGCCCCCCAGATGAATGGCGGGGCCGGCCTCAGCGTCCTCGACGACCACATCTACCAGCGGCTGCTCCGCGAGCGCATCGTGTTCCTCGGCTCCGAGGTCCGCGACCAGAACGCCAACGCGATCTGTGCCCAGCTGCTGCTGCTCTCGGCGGAGGACCCGGAGGCGGACATCTTCCTCCACATCAACAGCCCCGGTGGCTCGGTCGACGCCGGCATGGCGATCTACGACACGATGAACTACATCCCCAACGACGTCGCGACCGTGGGCATGGGCCTGGCCGCCTCGATGGGCCAGTTCCTCCTCTGCGCCGGCACCAAGGGCAAGCGCTACGCCCTGCCGCACGCGCGGATCATGATGCACCAGCCCTCCTCGGGCATGGGTGGCTCCGCCTCCGACATCAAGATCCAGGCGCAGCAGTCGCTGCACATCAAGAAGGTCCTGCTCGACCTGATCGCCGAGCACACCGGCCAGGCGATCGAGCAGGTCGTGGCCGACGCGGACCGCGACCGGTGGTTCACCGCCGAGCAGGCCCGTGACTACGGCCTCGTGGACCAGGTCATCAAGTCCGCCCGCGAAGCCGCCGACGATGGCCGCCCGGCCCGAGTGAAGGACTGAACATGAACTACTACATCCCGCAGTGGGAAGAGCGCACGTCCTACGGCTTCCGGCGGATCGACCCCTACGCCAAGCTGTTCGAGGACCGCATCATCTACCTCGGCACCCCGATCTCCGACGACGTCGCCAACGCGGTCATCGCGCAGCTCATGTGCCTGGAGTCGATGAACCCCGACCAGGACGTCCAGATCTACATCAACAGCCCCGGTGGCTCCTTCACCGCGCTGACGGCGATCTACGACACGATGAACTTCATCAAGCCCGACGTGCAGACCGTGTGCATCGGCCAGGCGGCGTCCGCGGCGGCGATCCTGCTCGCCGCCGGCACCAGCGGCAAGCGCATGGCGCTGCCCAACAGTCGGATCCTGATCCACCAGCCCTACACCGAGGGCACCTTCGGCCAGACCTCGGACATCGAGATCCAGGCCAACGAGATCCTGCGCATGCGCGAGCTGCTCGAGAAGATGATCAGCGACCACTCCGGCCGCTCCATCGAGCAGGTCAGCACCGACATCGAGCGGGACAAGATCCTGACCGCGCACCAGGCCGTCGAGTACGGCCTGATCGACTCGGTCATCGAGTCGCGCAAGGGCACGCCCGCGAGCGTCCGCTGACGCATCGACTGTTCCTCGTGTCCCGCCCCCGATCGGGGGCGGCACGGGGTACCGTCAAGGAGTTTCACAGCTTGTTGGATTCGACCTGGAGGATGACCGCACGTGGCACGTATCGGTGACGGAGGGGACCTGCTCAAGTGTTCCTTCTGCGGGAAGAGCCAGAAGCAGGTCAAGAAGCTGATCGCCGGTCCCGGCGTCTACATCTGTGACGAGTGCATCGACCTCTGCAACGAGATCATCGAGGAAGAGTTGAGCGAGGGCGCCGAGGTCAGCCTCGACGAGCTGCCCAAGCCCAAGGAGATCTTCGAGTTCCTCAACTCCTACGTCATCGGCCAGGAGCACGCGAAGAAGTCCCTCGCCGTGGCGGTCTACAACCACTACAAGCGGGTGCAGGCCGGCCTCCAGCCCGTGGCGGGCAAGCACAGCAAGGAGGAGGTCGTCGAGGTCGCGAAGTCCAACATCCTCGTGATCGGACCCACCGGCTGCGGCAAGACCTACCTCGCCCAGACCCTGGCGCGGATGCTCAACGTGCCGTTCGCCATCGCCGACGCCACCGCCCTCACCGAGGCGGGCTACGTCGGGGAGGACGTCGAGAACATCCTCCTCAAGCTCATCCAGGCCGCCGACTACGACGTCAAGAAGGCCGAGACCGGCATCATCTACATCGACGAGATCGACAAGGTGGCCCGCAAGGCGGAGAACCCCTCGATCACGCGCGACGTCTCCGGTGAGGGCGTGCAGCAGGCGCTGCTGAAGATCATCGAGGGCACCACCGCCTCGGTGCCGCCGCAGGGTGGCCGCAAGCACCCCCACCAGGAGTTCATCCAGATCGACACCACCAACATCCTGTTCGTGGTGGGCGGCGCCTTCGCCGGGCTCGAGCACATCGTCGAGCAGCGCGTCGGCAAGAAGACCCTCGGCTTCACCGCCGAGGTGCGCGGCCAGGCCGAGCGCGAGGCCGAGGACCTGCTCCTGCAGGTCCGCCCCGAGGACCTGACGAAGTTCGGCCTGATCCCCGAGTTCATCGGCCGGCTCCCGCTGATCGCCAGCGTCAGCAAGCTCGACCAGGAGGCCCTGGTCCAGATCCTCACCGAGCCCCGCAACGCGCTCGTCAAGCAGTACCAGAAGCTCTTCGAGCTCGACGGCGTGGAGCTGGAGTTCACCTCCGAGGCCATCGCCGCGATCGCCGACAAGGCGATGGAGCGCGGCACCGGCGCGCGCGGCCTGCGCGCCATCATCGAGGAGGTCCTCCTCCACGTGATGTACGACGTGCCCTCCCGCGGCGACGTCGGCAAGGTCATCGTCACCGGCGAGGTCGTCACCGACGACCTGGCCCCGACGCTCGTTCCCCGCGAGACCGAGGCCAAGAAGAAGAAGTCGGCCTAAGGGGTCGAGTCGATGCTCCTATGACGCGTCAAGCCGCGATGGTGGGGGTGTTGAGGGCTCGTAGGTCTTGTCGGAGCAGGGTGAAGAGTTCGCGGGCGAGGTAGCGCTTGAGCTTGCGGCGCAGGTGGGGGTCCGACTTGGCATCGGTGGTCCGGGCGGCGATGTAGGCC
>NZ_BIFF01000003.1:0-9519 GCF_003865225.1 Nocardioides sp. LS1 | reverse complement strand
ACGAACGCGCCGCCGCACTTGCCCCCTGGCTCGAGCTCTACAACACTCGACGCCGCCACAGCGCACTCGGAGGCCTACCGCCGATCAGCCGCCTGTGACCAACCTGGTGGCCGGGTACAGCTAGGACCCGCCACATCTACCCCTCACCGAGGAAAGTTGGGTTACGACAACGACCCTTCGCGTGACCTCAGGCGCGAGACACCGATCCGCTCGGCGAGCTCGGCCCTCTCCAAATGTCTTCTTTCCGCGGAACGTGACCCACGTCACCTACTGTCCGGTAGGCCCGCTGACGCCGCGGCGAATCACTAGCGTGATGTGTATCGACGGGCCGGGCACCCATACAGCCGCTACATGCTGGCAGGGGCTCCCCATCGTGGGCAGGGACCAGGCTCGGGACAGTTCCGGTCACTGCGCGGGCCCCGGCGATCCCGGGTGGCTCGGCTGACATTCGACCGACCAGATCGCGGCGCGGCGACAACGCATCCCACTGGCGGTCACCCCCTGCGCGGCGTACGCCGCAACCCCGAGCTGAATCAAGGTCCCTGATGTCCGCACCCACGCCAACCCCAGCAACCACGGCGCCCTGCGAGATCTGCTGGGCGGAGGTAGCCACTCACCTCTACGGGTTCCACCGCGAATGGCACCGGGCCCAGACCGTCGGGCATGCGTCGATCGAGGAGCGGATCCTGCGTCGCGCGACCGTGGCTGCCACCGACGTCGTCCGCGACCGACTGGCCGCCCTGGCCGACAGGACGGGGACCTCGTCATGATCCGGCTGCGCTGCCTGACCGCGGTGGTCACCTCAGTCGTCGTACCCGCCGGCAGTCATCTCGTCGACCTCAGTCGGCGCGCGGTGTCGTCGGGCTGGCAGTCGCGTCCCGCCCTCCCCCGACGACCGGGCTGGTCACCTCGACCCGACGAGTGCCTCTATGGCGACTGGCTCGGGTAACACCCATGCCCGGCTGAGTCGCGTGCCACGACGGATCGACGACAGTTCAAGCGGGGTTGTGGTCTGGACACGCGTCTCACGTACTCGCCAGTCAACTAGAGACACAGACGCCATCCCCCTAGCCTCGGCGTGCTCGTCCCACCGGCTTGGTCCCCGACCCCCGTGGTGTGCTGATGACGGTGGGGCGAGTGCGCCGACGGTTCTGCCTCCCGTCGTGATCGCTCGCGTCGTCCCGCCCCGTTCGCCCGGGGCGGGACGACCTGCGCACGGTGTCAGCGACCGGCCGCCGGGGCTTGCTCGTCGACGTAGATCGTGCCGCCGAGCTCGAGGAATTCCGCCGACTTCTCCGCGAACCGGTCCCGGACGTCCTGGCTGATCCGCATGGAGCAGAACTTCGGGCCGCACATCGAGCAGAAGTGCGCGGTCTTGGCGCCTTCGGCGGGCAGGGTCTCGTCGTGGAAGGACTGGGCGGTCTGCGGGTCGAGGGACAGCGCGAACTGGTCGTGCCAGCGGAACTCGAAGCGTGCCTTGGACAGGGCGTCGTCCCAGTCCCGTGCACCCGGGTGGCCCTTGGCGACGTCGGCGGCGTGGGCGGCGAGCTTGTAGGTGATGACGCCGGTCTTGACGTCGTCGCGGTCCGGGAGGCCGAGGTGTTCCTTGGGGGTGACGTAGCAGAGCATCGCGGTGCCGTGCATGGCGATCGTGGCCGCGCCGATGGCGCTGGTGATGTGGTCGTAGCCGGGCGCGACGTCGGTGGCGAGCGGGCCGAGGGTGTAGAACGGCGCGCCGTGGCACCAGTCCTGCTGGAGCCGGACGTTCTCCTCCACCAGGTGCAGCGGGACGTGGCCGGGGCCCTCGACCATGACCTGGACGTCGTGGGCCCAGGCGCGCTCGGTGAGCTCTGCGAGGGTGCGGAGCTCGGCGAGCTGGGCCTCGTCGTTGGCGTCGGCGACGGATCCGGGCCGGAGTCCGTCGCCGAGGCTGAAGCTCACGTCGTAGGCCGCGAAGATCTCGCAGAGCTCGTCGAAGTGGGTGTAGAGGAAGTTCTCCTCGTGGTGGGCCAGGCACCAGCCGGCCATGATCGAGCCGCCGCGGGAGACGATGCCGGTGACCCGCTCCGCGGTCAGCGGCACGTGGCGCAACAGGACGCCGGCGTGGATGGTCATGTAGTCGACGCCCTGCTCGCACTGCTCGATGACGGTGTCGCGGAAGATCTCCCAGGTCAGCTTGTCGGCCTCGCCGTCGACCTTCTCCAGGGCCTGGTAGATCGGGACGGTGCCGATCGGGACCGGGCTGTTGCGCAGGATCCACTCGCGGGTGGTGTGGATGTCGTCGCCGGTGGAGAGGTCCATGACCGTGTCGGCACCCCAGGTCACCGCCCAGGTGAGCTTGTCCACCTCCTCGGCGATGCTGGAAGTGACGGCGGAGTTGCCGATGTTGGCGTTGATCTTCACCAGGAACGCCTTGCCGATGATCATCGGCTCGGCCTCGGGGTGGTTGACGTTGGCGGGGATGATCGCGCGGCCTGCGGCGACCTCGGACCGGACCAGCTCGACGTCGCAGCCCTCGCGGCGGGCGACGTACTGCATCTCGGCGGTGGTGATCCCGGTACGGGCGTAGTGCATCTGGGTGACGGTGGCGCCGTCGACGGCCCGGCGCGGTGGGGTGCGGGTGCCGCGCCACTCCTCGCGGGCTGCGCCACGGCGTACGGCGGAGCGGCCGTTGTCGTGCAGCTGGGCCTCGCGGCCGGTGTAGGTGGTGGTGTCGCCGCGGGCCTCGATCCAGGCCGCGCGCAGCGGCGGGAGGCCGACCTCGGGGTCGCTGCCGGGGCCGGCGGTGCAGTAGCGGTCGAAGGTCTCGCCGTTGGTGAGGGCGACGCGGGTGACGGGCACCTGGATGTCGCCGTGGTCGACGAGGACGCGGGTGTGGGCGGGGTGGACGGTCATGTCGGCTCTCCTGCTGGGTTGTGGGTGGTGTGGGCGACGGGTCCCCGGCCGCGGCCGAGGCTCCAGCGCCTGCTGGCGTCGAGCTGCCGGACCGTGAACAGCCCGGCGTGGTGGACCGCGGCGTCGAGGTCGGCGCCGCGGGCGAGGTGGGCGGCGAGGGCCGCGCTGAACGTGCAGCCGGTGCCGTGGTCGTTGCGGGTGGGGACGGAGCGGTGGGTGCGGGCGACCGGGCGCTGGCCGGGCAGGGCGAGCCAGTCGGTGCAGGTGTCGTCGGGGCCGTGGGCGCCGCCGCCGGTCAGGACGACGGCCGGGCCGGTGTCGGCGAGGGCGGCCGCGGCCGTCGCGGGGTCGGTGGCCCGGCCGAGCAGGACTCCGGCCTCGTGGGCGTTGGGGGTGACGACGGTGGCGACGGGGAGGAGGTGGGCGCGGTAGGCAGCCACCACGTGCTCGTCGCCGAGCACGGCGCCACTGGTAGCGACCAGCACGGGATCGACGACGAGCGGGCGTCCGGCGAGCCGGCGGGCCAGGAGCTCGACGACCTCGGGGCTGCCGAGCATGCCGGTCTTGACGGCCGCGACGGGGAGGTCGTCGAGGACGGCGTCGAGCTGGGACTCGACGCTGGCCAGCGGCACCGGGTGCACGTCGCGGATGCCGGTGGTGTCCTGGGCGGTGACGGCGGTGACCACACAGGCGCCGTGCACGCCGAGCGCCGCGAACGTCGCCAGGTCGGCCGCGATCCCGGCCGCTCCCCCGGAGTCGGTGCCGGCGACAGTGAGGGCGACGGCGGGGGTCATGCCAGCTCCTGAAGCAGGCGGGCCACGACGCGCACGGGGTCGGCGGCGCGCATGACCGCCCCCATGACCGCGACCCCGTGGGCGCCTGCCTCGACGGCCGCCCGGGCGTTGCCGGGGTCGATCCCGCCGAGGGCGAAGACCGGGATGCCCGGGTCACCGGTGAAGGCGTCCGGCGGAAGCGGCGGTCCGTGGCCGGGCTTGCTGGCGGAGGCGGCGTACGGCGACAGGGTCGCCCACGCGACGCCGGCGGCGGCCGCGCGTCGTACGTCGTCGGCGGAGTGGCAGGACCGGCCGTGCCAGCCGTCCACGCGTTCCTGGTGCGCCGCGAGGTGGAGGCCGTGCGCGGCGGGGTCGGCGATCCGCGAGGAGATGACGGTGAGGCGGTCCAGCTCCGCGAGCCGGGCGACGAGGGCGCGCCGGTCACGGGCGGCGAGGTCGTGCTCGCGGACGACGACGGCATCGAGCCCGGCGTCGACGCACTCGGCGATCGTGCGGGACAGGGATCGGCCCTTGCTGAGCTGGGCGCGGTCGGTGAGTAGGAGCAGCCGGGTCCTCATGCGAGCTCCCGGGCGGGGCTGGAGGCGCGGGCGGTGGGCCGCTTCGGGATCCGGCCGGCTGCGCGGGCGGTGTGGCCCGCCTCGACGGCGAGAGCGAGGGCGCGTCCCATGGCGACGGGGTCGTCGGCGCGGGTGATGGCGCTGGCGGCGAGCACCGCGTCGCAGCCGAGCTCCATGGCGAGGGCGGCGTCGCTGGCGGTGCCGACGCCCGCGTCGAGCACCACGGGTACGCCGACCGCCGCGACCACCGCCTCGATCGCGTGCGGGTTGAGGATCCCGAGCCCGGAGCCGATCGGGGCGCCGAGCGGCATCACCGCCGCACAGCCGACGTCCTCGAGCCGACGCGCCAGCACCGGGTCGTCGGTCGTGTAGGGCAGCACCGTGAAACCGTCGCGGACCAGGGTGGCGGCCGCGTCGAGGAGCTCGACCGCGTCTGGGAGCAGGCTGCGCTCGTCGCCGATCACCTCGAGCTTGACCCAGTCGGTGCCCAGCGCCTCCCGGGTCAGGCGGGCGGTCAGCACGGCCTCGCGGGCGCTCAGGCAGCCGGCGGTGTTGGGCAGCAGCCGGACCCCGGCGCGGGTGAGGATGTCGAGCAGGCCGCCGTCGCGGGTGGCCGACGTACGGCGTACCGAGACCGTCACCAGGCCGGGCCGCGCCGCGGCGAGGAGCGGCTCGAGCAGCGCCGGGCGGGGCAGGCCGCCGGTGCCGAGGAAGAGCCGCGAGGTGAGCGGCGTGCCCGCGATCGTCAGTGTCATCCGCCCTGCACCGCCGTGACAACCTCGACGACGTCGCCGTCGCGCAGCTCGGTGAGGGGGTGGTCGTCGCGGCGCACCACCTCGCCGTTGAGGGCGACGGCGATACCGCGCCGCCCCCGGACGAGGTCGGCGACCGTGCTCCCGTCGGCGACGACGGCCGGCTGGCCGTTGCGGATGATGTTCACGCGGGTGCTCCTCGGGTCGGGGCGGAGGGGACGGGCAGGAGGCGGCGCGGGTCGAGGGCGGCGTGGACCAGGCCGTGGTCGAGGTGGTCGGCGACGAGCCGTGCGGTCAGCGGCGCGAGCAGCACGCCGTGCCGGAAGTGACCGGCCGCGAGCACGACGGCCGGGTCGTGGGTCGGGCCGACGAGGGGCAGGTGGTCGGCCGTGGCCGGCCGGTCCCGGGCGAGCACCTCCGTGAGCTCGGCCCGGTCCATGCCCGGCACCAGCTCGCGGGCAGCCTCGAGCAGTCGGGCGATGCCCCCGAGGGTCGCGACCGGGGGCGCGTCGTGCTCCTCCGAGGTCGCACCGATCACGACCTCACCGCCGGGTCTCGGCACGACATAGACCGGGACGCCGTGCACCCAGCCGCGCACCGTGCGGACCGGCGGGTCGTCGGTCCGGGCCCGGGCGACCTCGCCGCGGACGCCGTGCACGAGGCGATTCCACGGTGCGGGCAGCCGGGCGCCGGTGGCGACGACGGTGACGTCGGGGGTCGTGGCGTCGACCTCGGGCCGGACGGGCACGCGGGCCAGCAGCGCCGCGACCACGGCCCGCGGGTCGACGCTGTGGTCGCGCGGCAGCAGCGCTCCCCCGGCGACGCGGGCGGACAGGGTCGGCTCGAGGCGGCGTACGTCGGCCGCGGACAGCGTCTCGCCGGCCACGCCGTGCGACGCCAGCAACGCCACCTGCCGCTCGACGTCCTGGAGGTCACCGGCGTCACGTCCCACCAGCAGCGTGCCGGTGGTCGTGAGGGGCACGCCGAGCCGCGCGGCCAGCCCCGGCCACAAGTGCTGGCTGGCCACCCCGAGGCGGAGGATGTCCTCCTCGCCGTGCCACACCTCGCTCGAGGGGCTGAGCATCCCCGCGGCGGCGTGACTGGCGCCCCGGCCGGGCGCGGGGTCGACGACCTCGACCTCGTGGCCGCGGGTACGCAGCTCGTCGGCGCAGGAGAGCCCGATGATCCCGGCCCCGAGGACCCGGACCCGCATCAGGCGACCGCTGCCACGAGCTCCTTCGCGGCCGCGACCGGGTCCGGCGGCCGCCAGATCGAGCCGATCACGGCGACCCCGTGGGCACCGGCCGCACGGGCGAGCGCGGCCCCGGCCGCGTCGATGCCCCCGATCGCGACCAGCGGCAGCACCCCAGTGGCCGCGGCGACCGCAGCCACCCCCAGCGGCTCGGGCAGGCCCGCCTTGGAGGCCGTCGCGAAGACGGGACCGAATCCGGCGTAGTCGGCGCCCTGCTCGCGGGCGGCCACGACCTCGGCACGCGACCGGCACGTGGCGCCGACCACCAGTCCCGGTGCGATCCGGCGCGCATCGGCCACCGGCAGGTCCGTCGCACCGAGGTGCACCCCCGCCGCTCCCGCGGCCAGCGCCACGTCGACCCGGTCATCGACGACCACGAGGGCGCCGTACTCCTCGACCGCGGAGCAGACCCCACGGGTCAGGGCCAGCAGGGCACGGTCCTCGACCGCCTTGGCGCGGACCTGGAAGCCCCCGACGCCCGCCGCCGCCAACAGCGGAAGCAGGGACAGGTCGTCGGTGGCATCGACCAGGCAGAACAGGCGTGGCAACAGCACGGAACGCTCCTCGCTTCCTTCGCCGGCATGACCCGGATCAGGTTCGACGGTCGGAGCGGAACAGCTCCCTCTCAGCTCGCTGCCGCAAGCTCCCGTGGTGGTGCAGAAAACGTAGCGCACCCGGAGTCGAGGCAGATCGACCCGTCCAGAACGCGACCATGCACGGGGTCACGAACTCCATCTACGTAGCCGAATACGTAGTCCTCCGGTCGTGGACGACGCCCTGCCGACCTTCACTGGAATCACGACGAAAGCACTCGGAACTCCGAAAGCGAGGCAGCCATGACCCCCCAGACCAACACCCCAGAGACCATCCGGCTGCGCTCGATCCTCCTGGACCTGGCCCGGCACCAGGACGACCTCGCTGCCACCGAGGCCGCGGTCACGCCGTACTGGTGTCCCTGCCCCCCGAGCGTCCTCGGACACCGCACGGCCGCTGCCGCGCTGCGCGCCCAGGCCGACCTGGTCGCGTGAGGAGCCGGCGCCATGTACACAGTCCTCCCCCAGAACGAGAAGTACCTGAGCGACGCCTTCGGCTCGCAACTGCGTGACGGCGCGTGCGTCCTCGACGCCGAGCGCGAGGTCGGCTACGTGCGCCTCGAGTTCGGCACCCGACGCGGTCCCGACTCGGCGTACTGGGACGGCTGGTTCTCGGTCACCCGCACGCGCGACGGCCACCCCCTGAGCGGCAAGATCATGACCGGCCCGATGGTCCAGCTGATCGGCGGTGCGGCATGACCCGGCAGGACGGCACTGCGTCTGACGCTCCGGCGCTGGCTGAACGCAGCCACTGCCGTTGCGGTTCAGGGCCCATCCCTGACTGGACCAGACCATGCCTGTGCAGCAGATCACCTACTCATGGGTATGCAGTGGGCCGCAATAGATTCCAGTCCGTGCCCGACATCGTCAGCGACCAGCGCCTGCAGTGCGCGGTCTGTTCGGCGATGGTGCCCGCCCTCCTCACCCCGCTGCACAGCGCGTGGCACGAGGATGACGCGGACAAGCCAGTCGTCACACCCCTGACGACACTGCGCAACGAGACCGGAACTACAGCGGCCCACGTGCCGCCGCGGCCCGGCGTCGACCGCTAGCCCCGGGCACCCCCGAACTGCGGTGTGCCGTCGCGACCTCTCTCGTGGCGGCGCACCGCAATCCACTCCAATATCTGCCGCACCTAGACGAAGGGACCGCTGATGATCCGTGCCCGCTGCCTCATCCAGGTCATCTCGACCATCGGGTGGCCCCTAGTACGCACCGCGGCCACCACCCTCGCGCGACGCGTCGACAGTCGTGACGCCCTGACGGTCAGCCCCCACTCTCCGCTCTCATAGCGGGCGCGGATCACCCGCGTGCCCCGCCGCTCCCGGCCCTCATGCCGGTTCGGTGGACGATCATGAAGGTCCTGGCACCTGCACCCCAGCAGATCTCGCACAACTCCACGCCTTCCGGCTCATCGACGAAGCCAACGGGTGCAGTAGAAATGCTCAATGTCGGCGCACTCAACCAACACCTGGACGTGTGCTCGTTCAGTCGTCACGATCGGGTGCGGCGGAGGGGGGCAAGATGGCCGGGTCCAGGTGGCGGCCTGGAGGGACCTACCCGCGCTGGTCCTTTGGCACTCCCGACACTCGGTCCACAGACCGTGCCAGCTCGATCAGGATGGTGTGCCACCAGGCGTGCCCCGTCCTCGAGGACTCCCGCACCTCCAGGAAGCACCGCTTGCAGGTGAACTTGCCCTCGGCAAGGTCCAATGGCCGCAGCACTCGGTCGGCTCGCTCGTGCCACTGTCGGTGCAGCTTGACGTCATCGACGCTCGCTCCACATGTTTCGCATGTCATGTCTACCTCGGCGCGTTCTCTGTCGAGAATGCTGGCGGCCCCCGACCACGAGCAGTCGATGCAATGGGTCACAACCCAAGTCCGGGTTCTGGGGACTCCCTGGATCGGTGGAGAAATCGAGGGACTTCCCCGTGGATCCAGGGGGAAGCAGGGCTGCAACAACACGCGACCTGGCACCGAGACGCCCGCCCACGCGAGTGACTCAGGATGCTATTGACCCGCAGCACCTACCTCCGGGTAAGTGATGCGCATCACACCCGTGGCCTGATCCAGCAGAGTCGTCGTGCATACCCCCGGTTCATCGCGACGAAGGACCGACATGGCCTGGTCTGGTCACGCGTCTCACGTACTCGCGAGTCACCTAGAGCAGCCGGCGCCACACCTCTAACCTCGGCGTGCTCTCCCCAACCCGGCTTGGCACCCACTCCCCTGTCATGTGCCGAGGACGGTGAGGGAGCGTGGACGGAGCCGTTCGTCTCGTCCTGGTCGCAAGAGACGTCCCGCTCTTTCGCCATGGCGGGACGGCCTCGTGTCTGCACCGCGATCAACTGACCTTCACGCGCCGATCAAGTCCCGCAACCGGGACCTCCGATGAGCGCCGATGTCAGCCGAGGCGGCGCGAGCTCAGTGCTCGGCGCCGCGGATCGGGACGGAAACCCGATTCTGAACCGCTTTGGACCGCGTGACCACGTCTCAAATGGCTTCAGGCCCGGAATCCGTGGATTCCGGGCCTGAACTTTGTAGCGGGGGCAGTGTGCTGGCTCAGGACATACCGGACACATGTCTCACGACATCCCGGACACGACACCCCCGCGACCGGGCAGGTGTCATGACACCTGTCGAGATCCTCCCGTCATGTCGAAGGCCCGCCTGGTCA
>NZ_BIFF01000002.1:1939845-1974251 GCF_003865225.1 Nocardioides sp. LS1 | reverse complement strand
CCCCACCTGCGCCGCAAGCTCAAGCGCTACCTCGCCCGCGAACTCTTCACCCTGCTCCGACAAGACCTACGAGCCCTCAACACCCCCGCCATCGCGGCTTGACGCGTCATAGGAGCATCGACTCGACTCAGAGGCCGAGCTTCGTCGCGGTCTCCTCGCGCATCTGGACCTTGCGGATCTTGCCGGTGACGGTCATCGGGAACTCCTCGACGACCATGACGTAGCGCGGGATCTTGTAGTGGGCCAGCTTGCCGCTCGCGAACGCCCGGACCGCGTAGGCGTCGAGCGGGGTCGCGCCTGCCTTCATCTTCACCCAGGCGCAGAGCTCCTCGCCGTACTTCTCGTCGGGGACGCCGATCACCTGAACGTCCTCGATGTCGGGGTGGGCGTAGAGGAATTCCTCGATCTCGCGCGGGTAGATGTTCTCGCCGCCGCGGATCACCATGTCCTTGATCCGGCCGACGATGTTGCAGTAGCCGTCCTCGCGCATCTCGGCGAGGTCGCCGGTGTGCATCCAGCCGTCGGCGTCGATCGCCTCGGCGGTCTTCTCCGGGTCGTCCCAGTAGCCCAGCATCACCGAGTAGCCGCGCGTGCAGAACTCCCCGGGCTCCCCGCGCGGCACGGTCTCTCCGGTGACCGGGTCGACCACCTTGATCTCGACGTGCGGGTGGACGCGGCCGATGGTCGACGTACGCCGGTCGAGGTCGTCGTCGGCCCGGGTCTGGCACGAGACAGGCGACGTCTCGGTCATGCCGTAGGCGATGGACACCTCCGCCATGTGCATGTCGTGGACGCAGTGCTTCATCACCTCGACCGGGCAGATCGACCCGGCCATGATCCCGGTGCGCAGGGACGACAGGTCGTGGTCGGCGAAGGTCGGGTGGTTCTGCATCGCGATGAACATCGTCGGCACGCCGTAGACGCCGGTGCACCGCTCGGCCTCGATCGTGCGGAGGGTGACCTCCGGGTCGAAGCCGGGCGCCGGGATCACCATCGTCGCGCCGTGGCTGGTGCAGCCGAGGTTGGCCATCACCATCCCGAAGCAGTGGTAGAAGGGCACCGGGATGCAGAGCCGGTCCTGCTCGGTGAAGTTGATCAGCTCGGTCGTGAAGTAGCCGTTGTTAAGGATGTTGCGGTGGCTCAGGGTCGCGCCCTTGGGCCGGCCGGTCGTGCCCGAGGTGTACTGGATGTTGATCGGGTCGTGCGGCGACAGCGAGGCCATCCGCTCGGCGAGCCGCTCGGCGGTGACGGACGCGCCCTCGGCCACGAGTGCGGCGAAGTCGTCGGTGTCGACGTAGACCGTCCGCTCCAGCGCGGGACACTCCCCCGCGACCTCCTCGACCATGGCGCGGTAGTCGCTGGTCTTGAAGCCGGTGGCGGCGAAGAGCATCCGCAGGCCCGACTGGTTCACGGCGTAGGCGAACTCGTGGGTGCGGTACGACGGGTTGACGTTGACCAGGACGATGCCGGCCTTGGCCGTGGCGTACTGGACGAGCGTCCACTCCGCACAGTTGGGCGCCCAGATCCCGACCCGGTCGCCCTTCTCGAGGCCGGCCGCGATCAGCCCGCGCGCCAGGGCGTCGACGTCACGGTCGAGCTCGGCCCAGGTCCAGCGGCGGCCGCTCGCGACCTCCACCAGCGCGTCCCGGTCGGGATGGGCCGCTGCTGTGCGGGCGAAGTTGTCCCCGACGGTCTCCTCGAGCAGTGCGGGCTCGGTCTCGCCCCGGGCGTAGGACTCCATGGCCACCATGCGCTGAGCCTAGTCAGCGCCCGGTCCGCCGGGCGAGCGTGACGTCGACGCGTTTCGCTCGTTGCCCGGACGGGCACCCTCCGCGGTGCTCGCCCTCCCACGCTGTGCTCTCGGAAGGATCCGTCCGTGTTCGGTCGTCCCGCCCACCTCTCCTCCTCACGCTTGCGGCTGCTGGCCGCCGCCGTCCTGCTCGCCGGCGCCGCCGGCAGCGCGGGCACCGCTGGCACCGCCGACGCGGCGACCCCCACCGAGGGGACGCTGACCGACTCCGGCTCCCCGGTCACCTGGACCGGCGGGCCCTTCGCCACCGACAACGCCTCCGCGCTCGTGCTGTCGCCGCCCCAGTGCGACGCCCTGCTCGACCCCTGTGACGACTTCACGCTCCACGTCGCGACGCCCGCGGGCTACGGCAGCGACCACGCCCTCAAGGTGAGCGTCAGCTGGGCAGACCCCAGCGCCGACTTCGACGTCTACGTCCTCGACGCCGCCGGCAACGTGGTCGGCTCGGCCGCCTCCGTCGCCGACCCCGAGACCGTCAGCGTGCCGCCGACCACGGGCGACTACACCGTCCGGGTCGTCCCCTACTCGGCCACCGGCTCCACCTACTCCGCGACCGCGTCGATGGTGACCACCACCGGTGGCACCGGCGGTGGCACGGGCGGCGGCACCGGCACGGGCACGGCCGGCGCCGGACCGGCGTACGACACCTTCGCGGCGCCGGCGTCCCTGCCGGACGCCGACAACGCCGGCGAGCCGTCGATCGGCGACAACTGGAACACCGACACCACGACCTACCAGTCCAGCCTCTCGACGTACGCCGTCACCTGGGACGACACGACCTCGCCGGCCACCCCGCACTGGTCCGACGTCTCGGCCAACGCGGGCAACGGCTGCCCCCAGGGCTCGACGATCAGCCTCGACCCGATCCTGTTCACCGACCACGCCACGGGGCGCACGTTCGAGTCGCAGCTCACCGGCGTCGACTCCTTCACCTGCTACACCGACGACGACGGCGCGACCTGGCACCCCAGCACCGGCGGCGGCATCCCCAGCGGCGTCGACCACCAGACGCTCGGCGGCGGCGCGTTCTCGGCCAACGGCGTGGGCGCCCTGCCCACCTCGAGCTACCCGAACGCCGTCTACTACTGCTCCCAGGACATCGCGACCGCGTTCTGCGCGGTCTCGCGTGACGGCGGCACCACCTTCGGCGCAGGCGTGCCCACCTACAGCCTCCTGGACTGCGACGGGCTGCACGGCCACGTGAAGGTGGCTCCCGACGGCACGGCGTACTTCCCCAACAAGGCTTGCGGTTCGAACCAGGCGGTCATCAGCTCCACCGACAACGGGACGACGTGGACGGTCAACCCGGTCCCGGGCACGACCCCGAGCGACTCCGACCCGAGCGTTGCCACCGGCGCCAACGGCACGCTCTACTTCGGCTATGTCGACGGCAGCGGCGTCCCGGGCGTGGCCGTGAGCCACGACCAGGGCAAGACCTGGACCGACCGCCAGGCCGTCGGCACCGCCTTCGGCATCAAGAACGCCGTGTTCCCCACCATCGTGGCCGGTGACGACGACCGCGCCGCGTTCGCCTACCTCGGCACCCCGACGGGCGGCAACTACCAGGACCAGGCCAACTTCCACGGCGAGTGGCACCTCTACATCGACACGACGTACGACGGCGGCAAGACCTGGGTGACCAGCGACGCCACCCCGAACGACCCGGTCCAGGTCGGCTCCATCTGCACCGGCGGCACGGCCTGCGGCAACGACCGCAACCTGCTCGACTTCATCGACGTGACGACCGACGACCACGGCCGCGTCGAGGTCGGCTTCGCCGACGGGTGCATCAACGCCTGCGTCACCGACCCGCAGCACGTCGGTCGCGACGCCTACGCCACCATCGCCCGCCAGGCCGGCGGCAAGACCCTCGACGCGACCTACGACCCGGCGACGACCAACGTGACGCTCTCCTCGCTGACGGTCACCAAGCAGAGCGACGGCCGGTTCAGCGCCCTGGTCGAGCTGACCAACACCGGGAACCGCGCCCTGAGCGGGATCCAGGCCGAGGTCCTCGACGGTCGCAAGCAGGTCGGCATGACCCCCGCGACCGCGCTGGCCCCGGGTGAGTCGCGCTCGTTCACGGTGACCTGGAAGCCCAGCGGGACGCGCAGCCACACCGTGACCGCCGTGGTCGATCCGACCAACACGCTCGTCGAGACCGACGAGACCGACAACAAGCTCGCCCAGTCGGTGCTGCGTTGAGGGGTGGTTCCCGCCTGCTGGCGACGCTGGCGACGGCTGCGCTCCTGGCCGGCACCGCGGGCTGCGGCTCCGACTCCTCGAACGAGAGCGACAAGGACCCCGGGGAGCAGTTCTCCAGCGTCGCGGACCAGTCGACGTGCCTGGCCGACGCCACGGCCGCGGCGACCCCCTGGCCCGACGGGTTCCCGGGTGACTGGCCGTTCCCGGCCAAGAGCACGGCGTACAACGTCGAGGACCGGGGCACCGACGGCATCATCGTCACGGCGGTCACCGGCAGCGCCTTCAAGGACGTGCTGGAGTTCATGAACAAGGACGTCGCCGACGCAGGCTACGAGGTGGAGTCCGGGGAGACCGAGGCGCACGACGCCGAGGCCGAGTGGACCGGCAACGGCTACCGCGGCCGCTGGGCGATCCGGGAGTCCGCCCAGTGCCCCGGCGAGACCGTCATCCAGGTGCTCTCCACCCACTGACCCGTCGCTTCTTCACGCAGAAACGCGCCGACCCGTCGTCAATTGACGACGGGTCGGCGCGTGTGACCGTCAAGATACGACGGGTCGGCGTTACTCGAGGACGCGGTCGTGGCGCAGTGAGGACGCCTTCGTCTCGTGGGCGAAGAGCACCGCGATGATGGTCAGCGCCGAGGCGATGGCGACGTAGATGCCGACCGCCGTGGTGTTGCCGTCGTTGACGTCGCCGAGCAGCTTGAGGGCCAGGATCGGGGCCAGCGCCCCGGCGAAGATCGAGGCGAGCTGGTAGCCGACCGAGGCGCCGGTGTAGCGGACCGAGGTGCCGAAGAGCTCGGAGAAGAACGCCGCCTGCGGGGCGTACATCAGCGAGTGCAGGATCAGTCCGACCACGACACCGAGCAGGATCTTGGACGGCTCCTTGGTGTCGAGCAGGTTGAAGAACACGAACGTCCAGATCGCCACGCCGACGGCACCGGCGAGGTAGAGCGGCCGGCGGCCGACCTTGTCCGAGAGCGCACCGAAGGCCGGCACCACGAAGAACTGGATCGCCGCACCGATGAGCAGCGCGCGCAGGATGACCGGCTTGTCCACCGCGATGTAGGTCGTGGCGTAGGTGATCGAGATGACCGTGAAGATGTAGTAGCTGATGTTCTCGGCCAGGCGCATGCCCATCGCGACGAAGACCTCGCGGGGGTACTCCTTGATGACCTCGAGGATCGGCAGGCCGCGGTCCTTCTTCTCGACCTGGTCGGCGACCTCCTGGAAGACCGGCGACTCCTCGACGGTCAGGCGGACCCACAGGCCGACCGCGACGAGCACGGCGCTCAGCAGGAACGGGATGCGCCAGCCCCAGTCGAGGAAGGCGGACTCGGACTGCACGGCCGCGAGGACCCACAGCACACCGGTGGCGAGCAGGTTGCCCAGCGCCACGCCGGCCTGCGGCCACGAGGACCAGAAGCCGCGCCAGCCGTCGCTGCCGTGCTCGGCGGCCATCAGCACCGCGCCACCCCACTCGCCCCCGACCGCGAAGCCCTGCAGGAGCCGGCAGAAGACCAGCAGCATCGGGGCGGCGATGCCGATCGAGGCGTACGTCGGCAGCAGGCCGATCGCGAACGTCCCGATGCCCATCATCAGCAGCGAGGCGACCAGCATCTTCTTGCGGCCGACCCGGTCACCGAAGTGACCGAAGACCACGCCGCCGATGGGCCGCGCCACGAAGCCGAGCGCGTAGGTCATGAAGGCGTAGAGGGTGCCGGTGGTGCCACCGATCTGGCCGAAGAAGACCTCGCCGAAGACCAGCGCGGCGGCCGATCCGAACAGGAAGAAGTCGTACCACTCGGTCGCGGTGCCGATCAGGCTGGCGAAGACGACCTTGCCGACGGAGCGGCTGCCGGAGCCGGTCCCTCGGTCCTCGGTCGGGATGGTCTGCGTGGTCATGCGGTGGTCCTTTCGAATCCTGCACGGGTGATGGGCGCTGCGGTGCTGCGGGTGGTGCGAGGTCTGGGTGGTCCTACTGGGCGGTCCAGCCGCCGTCGAGGAGGAAGGAGGAGCCGGTGACCGACGCGGCGTTGGTGCCGCAGAGGTAGGCGACCATGTCGGCCACCTCCTCGGGCTCGACGAGCCGCTTCACCGGGGTGCGGGCCAGCAGCACGTCGTCGAGGACGTCGTCCTCGGCGATGCCGTGGGACTCGGCCTGCGCCGCGATCTGCCCCTCGACGAGCGGGGTGCGCACGTAGCCGGGGCACACGGTGTTGCTGGTGACGCCCTTGCCGGCGGCCTCCAGGGCGATCACCTTGGACAGGCCCTCCAGGCCGTGCTTGGCGCTGACGTACGCCGCCTTGTACGGCGACGCACGGTGCCCGTGGACGCTGGAGACGTGCACGATCCGGCCGAAGCCGCGGTCGTACATCCCCGGCAGCAGCCGCCGCGCGAGGCGGAACGGAGCCTCGAGCATCAGCTTCTGGATCAGCACCCACTGGTCGGGGTCGAAGTCCTCGATCGCCGCGACGTGCTGGACGCCGGCGTTGTTGACCAGGATGTCGGCCTCGACGTCGAGGGCGTCGATCGCGGCGCCGTCGGTCAGGTCGATGGCCCGGTGGTCCCCGCCGATCGCGGCCGCCACCTTGGCCGCTCCCTCGTCGTCGCGGTCCAGGACCGTGACGGCGGCGCCGAGCTCGGCCAGCTTCGTGGCCACGGCGGCGCCGATGCCGCTGGCGCCCCCGGTGACGAGGGCGGTGCGGTGGGCGAGCGGTGTGACAGCGGTCTCCTGCATGACTGCCACGCTAGGCGCGGCACGACGCCACGGCCCATGTGGCTGTGGCACATCATCGCAGCCGAACAGTGTGTCTCAGGGCTACCCGTCGCCGTGGCCGCGGCGCAGCCGGTGCACCCGCAGCGCCAGCTGCAGGTCCAGCCCACGGCCGGGTTCGCGCCAGTCGGCCCCGAGCAGCTCGCCGATCCGGTCGAGCCGCTGCACGACGGTGTTGGGGTGCACGTGCAGCGCCTCCCCGGTGTCCTTGACCCGGCTCCCCGAGGCGAACCACGCCTCGAGCGTCTCCAGCAGGCTGGTGCCGCGCTGGGCGTCGTAGGCGAGCACGGGGCCCAGCGTCGTCTCGACGTACTCCCCGAGCTGCTCGGGGCCGTTGTCGCCGAGCAGCAGCCGGGTCAGGCCGAGCCCCGCGGGGTCGCTCACGTCACCGGTCCGGCCCAGGGTGACCAGCGTGTCCAGGCAGCGCCGTGCCTCGGCGTACGACGTCCGCAGCGTCTCCGGGTCGGCTGCCTCCACGCCCACCGTGGCCACGCCACCCGCCTCGGCGACCGCGTCGGCGAGCCGCTGCCCCACGGCGACCGGGTCCGCGCCGGGGACGAGCAGCACGACGGCCCCGCGGTGCTCGCCGGCGAGGCCGCGCTGCTGGGCCGCGAGCCGGGCGGCGACCCGGACGCCGGCGTGCCGCTCCAGGCCGTCCGTGGCCGCGACCGCGAACGCCAGCGGCGCCTCGAGGACGACCCGCTGCCGGCGGGCCCGCTCCCGCAGCTGCAGGGCCGGCGCGTCCCCCTCGACCAGGTCGATGAGCAGCTCGCCGCCGAGGCGCTCCTCGGTCTGGGCGACGGTGCGGGCGAACAGCAGCACCAGTGCGGTGACGAGGGCACCCCGTTCGAGCGTGCGCCGCTCGGCCAGCTCCAGGGGCCGGTCGCGACCGTGCAGGACCAGGGTGGCGAGGTGCTCGGTGCCGGCCAGTGCCGCAGCAACGTACGACGCCCCCACGGCGACCGACCGGCCGGACGCGACCGCCTCGGCGACGGCGTCCTGCCAGCCCTCCGGTGCCGCGTCGCCCGCGAGCAGCTCCCCCGTGTGGTCGTGGACGGCCAGCCGCGCCCCGAGGACCTCGGCCAGCACGCGCGCGACCTCGTCGACCCCGCCCTCGTGCAGCAGCAGGTCGGTGAGCTGGTCGTGGGCGCTCGCGGCGCTCTCCACGGCCGCGGTGTGCGCCCGCATCGTCTGGTTGGCCTCGTCGATCTCGGCGAACAGGCGGGCGTTCTCCAGGGCCACCGAGGCGTGCGCGGCGAACGACGTCAGCAGGCTGACCTCCGCGGGCGGGAACGGGCGCACGGTCCGGTGCACGGCGAGCAGGGCTCCGATCACCCGGCCGTCGACCACCAGCGGCACCCCGAGGATCGCGCGGATCCCCTCGCCGTCGACCGCGGCGTCGATGTAGCCGCGGTGCAGGAAGCGCAGGTCGGACTGGTAGTCCTCGGTGAAGTACGGCGCCCCCGTCTGCGCGACCAGGCCGAGCAGGCCGGTGCCGAGCGGCAGCCGCAGCGTGCGGAACTCCTGGGTGAGGGCGCCGTCGGTCACCTTCATGTACGACGCCCCCTCCTCCTCGTCGTTGAGCGAGAGGTAGGTCATGTCGGCGTTGAGCAGCTGCCGGGCGCGGCGGACGATCGCGGCCAGGATCGCGTCGACGTCGCGGATCGCAGTCAGGTCGCTGGCGGTGTCGTAGAGGGCGGACAGCTCGGCCTCGCGGGCCCGCTGCCGCGCGATCAGCTCGCGCAGCCGCAGCGCGACGTCGCACTGGCGCCGGATCTCGACGAGCTCCTCACGGCCGGCCCCGGCCCGCTCGGCCTCCGCCACCACCTCGTCGAACGCCGCGCGCGGCGCCTGGCTGTGCAGGAGGTCGAGGAAGGAGCCGGACACGGGCCGAACGTACGCGAGGCGAGGCCGCACGTGCGACGGACCCCGCCGATCCGGAGGGATCGACGGGGCCCGTCGGTGGAGCGGTGGATCAGTCGTGCGTCAGCTCGAGGTGCCGACCCGGACCGTCATGGTGCCGTTGTCGGCGACCTTCAGGACCCGGATGGTGGTGCCGGTCTTCGGCACGTTCACCGAGAACCAGCCCGGCTGGTAGAAGCCCGGGTGCGGGCTGCCGCCGTGCTCGTCGCTGTCGTACCACCAGTCCTGCATGTCGTCGAAGAGCGGCTGGGCCGACTGCGCGGCGAGGCTGTAGGCCTCACCGTTGATGTGCAGGGTCTGCTTCTTGACGTACGCCAGGCCGAACGTGGAGTCGGCGGTGTTGGCGCGGGTCCGGGCGATGCTGCCGTCCGGGTAGTGGTTGAGCATCGTGTGCGCGTCGACCGGCAGGATCTCGCCGCCGCCCGGGTGGTCGCCCACGTTGTTGTCGGTGTACGACGTGTCCCAGTACGAGATCAGGGCGCCCGGGTTGAAGTGGAAGAACTCCACCATGTTCGGCTGGTGCGCGGCGTCCTTGAAGTTGTACAGGTGCTTGAGCAGCTTGTCGCGGCCGACGTACTGGCGGTTGTCCACGAAGTAGGCGTTGAGGTACGACGCCGACTCGCTGCCGTTGGTCGTCTTGAAGCCGTCCATCGTCCAGCCCTCGTCACCGGTCTCGGCGGTGCCGAGGTCGGTGCCGTCGATGGCGATGTTGTCGACCTGGAAGCCGGCCAGGGCGACGCCACCGTCGGTGGCGTAGCGGAACCGGATGGCGTTGGTGCCCGCGGGCACGTCGGCCGTCAGGTCGACCCAGGCGCCGTCGGTGGTGCCGGAGATGCCGGTGCCGTCGCCGGCGCCGGACTGGTCCTCACCGGTGAAGCTCTGGCTGGTCGGGAGGGAGGCCCAGGTGGCGCCGCCGTCGCTGGAGGCCTCGAGGTAGGCGTAGTCGTAGCCCTCCTCGATGTCGTAGCGGACCTTCGCGGTGAGGGCACCGCCCGCGGTGACGTCGCGCGTCATCGTGTTGTTCAGGTCGTCGCCCGAGCCACTGAAGTAGTAGCGCTCGCCGCAGGTGTCGCACGGCGCGCCCAGGTTGGTGACGACCGTCTTGTTGGGCAGCAGCACGACCAGGCCGTTGGAGGCCGAGCCCGTGGTGGACTGGCCGGGACGGATGACGTGCGTCGAGGTGTGACCCGCGCGCTCCACGTCGTAGTCGAGCCAGCCGAGCTGGAACTTCTCCCAGGCGCCGAACGGCATGGGCCGGTCACCGATGCCTGTGTCGCCGGGCGCGGTGCCGCGGGACTGGCTCATCAGCGACCAGAACTCGACGCTGTTGGACGCACCGCCGCTGTTGCCGGAGGTGTCGTAGAGGTCGGGCAGGCCGAGGTCGTGGCCGAACTCGTGCGAGAAGACCGACAGGCCGCCGTTCTCGGGCTGGATGGTGTAGTCACCGACCCAGACACCGGTCGGGTTGTTCGGGATCTCGACCTTCGCGCCGTTGGGGTCGGAGAGGCCGCCGGAGCCGACGTTGACGCCGCCGAACTGGCCGCCGTCCGTCGGGCCGGTGCCGAACGGGGAGATCTGGGCGTACCAGCGGTGCGACCAGATGGCGTCCTCGCCGTACGTCGGGTCGCCGTCCGCCTCGTCGCCGCCCGCGTGGACGATCTGGAAGTGGTCGATGTAGCCGTCGGGCTCGTTGAAGTTGCCGTCACCGTCGAAGTCGTAGCGGTCCTGGTGGTCGAACGTCTTCAGGTAGCTCTGGATCCGGGTCATGGTCCAGCCGTCGTCCAGCTTGGCCTGGGTCCACTCGGCGAGGGCGTCACGGATCAGGAACCAGGTGTTGTTGCAGACGATGCCGCCGCAGACGTTGCGGCCGTAGCGCGCCTCGTTGAAGGGCACGCGCACCCAGTCGGCGACCTTGCCGTCGACGGTGTACTTGCCGTGCGACTCCTGGCTGTAGAAGCTCGCCATCCGGTTGAAGTACATGTCCTGGTAGTGCGACTGGTTGTAGTCGCTCTGCCAGTTGGTGGAGTTGTCCGTGGTCCGGTCCGGACGCGGGATCTGGTTGTGGCGCGGGCCGTTGACGCGCAGGGCGTCGGAGTCGCCGTCGGGGTAGGCCGAGTGCTCGGTGTCACCGAACTCCGCCAGGACCACGAAGATCCGGTCGGTGCCGTGCTGCGCGACGCGGCCGTAGGCGTTCTTGCCCACCTTGACCGAGTCGCCCGTGCTGCGACCACCGGAGCGCAGCTGCTTCTCCAGGGCCGCCTGGTTGCGGGCCTCGAACTTCTTCTGCCACGGGCGCGTCAGCGAGTCGGAGCCCACCTTCACGCTGGCCGCGTCCGCCTGGGCGTTGCCCGGTGCGGCGTGCGGCGCGGCGGACGTGGCGCCCGCCTCCATCGACGTCAGCGGCAGCGTGATCGCCGCGCTGATCAGAGAAGCCGTCGCGAGCGCGACGAGCTTGGTCCTTCTCATGCATGCCTCCCGTTGAGCCGCTGGTCGCGGCGATGAGCACAACATCCCGAAATCGCGATCCGTCCCCTGCACCCCATGGATCTCAGGGGTGACTCAGGTCACGGATGCCGGAGCAGTTGACTCCGAAAAGGCCGCATGCAGAACGGTCGCCACGGCATCGTTACCGCTTCGTTACCGAAGTGTCCGGAAGCCGGGGTCAGGCCTCGCGGGCCACCGTCATCGTCCGGTCGCCGAAACGGACCCGGTCGCCGTCGACCAGGGTCGTCGGCTTGCCGGCCGCGAGCTCACGGGTGACGCCCTGGCGGAGCAGGATCGAGCCGTTGGTGGAGCCACGGTCCATCACGACCAGCACCCCGTCGGCCGCGACCTGGAACTGGGCGTGAGTCTTGGACAGCGACATGTCGCTGCTCCGCAGCGGCACGAGGTGGCGCACGGGCTCACCCGGACGCGGCTCGGGACGCCGGCCGACCAGGGCCAGGCCCTCGACGAGGAACGACTCCCCCGAGTCGAAGCTGACCCGCCACCGGGCCAGCACCTTCCCGTCGGTGCGGATGACCGTGCGCTCGGCCGTGGGCGGACCCGTCGCCGCCGGCGGGAGCGGCGGCGGAGCGGTCGGCGGGATCGACGGCGGGGCCACCAGCGGCTCGCCGATCTGGAGCTTCCGGGCGGCCGGTGCGGCCGGCGGTGCGGCCGGTGGCACGGGCGGCGGCTGCGGTGGCTGCTGCGGCTGTGGCGTACGCGTCCGTGGCCGCGACGGCGTCGGGACCGGCGCCGCCTGGGGAGCAGGGACCAGGCGCATCGCGGTCAGGTTGACGATGTGCCGCGGCCCGCTGGGGGCCTCCTCGACGAGCTCGGGGATCGGGCGTACGTCGACCACGATCCCGTGGGTCAGGTGGTCGTGCCAGCCCCGGCGCTGGCGGCCGGGGTCCATCACCGCGGTCCAGGCGAGGGTGGCGACGCCCAGCCCGAACGTCGGCAACGTCGAGATCCCCAGGACGAGCTGGCGCAGCAGCGCCGCGGGCACACCGATCGGCGTGCCGGTCGCGTCCGAGACCACCCGCAGGCCGAGGGCGGCCTTGCCCGGCGACGTGCCGCGCAGTCCGAGCAGGACCGAGAAGCCCAGCCCCACCAGCAGGACCACGGCGAGGATCACCGCGACGCCGGCGGCCCCCACGTGGTCGCGGTCGATGAGGAGTCGCCAGGCCACGACGGCGGCGAGCCCGTCGAGCGTCCACGCGATCAGCCGGTCGAGGGTGAAGGCGTAGAAGCGTCGGTCCAGCTCCGCGGCCGGGAAGGTCGAGGCCTCGGGGACGACGTCGGTCAGCGCGCTCAGGGGTTGCTCACCTGGATCGAGACCCCGTCACCGAGGTCGATGACGGCGCCCGGGATGAGCTGGACGGCGATGCCGGGCTGGAGGTTCTCCGGGGGCAGGCCGGGCTGCACGACGACGGTCCCGTTGGTCGAGCCCATGTCGGTGACGACCGCCGAGCCGTGGTCGACGCCGGAGCCCGGCCGGATCTCCAGGTGGGTGGAGGAGATCTCCTGGTTGGGGCTCGGCACGGTCACCAGCCGCGGCTGCTCGGTCGAGGTGAACCGTCGCGCCTCAGGGGCACGACCGACGAGGACCGCGCGGTCGACGTCGACGGTCTCGCCGCTGGAGAAGGTCAGCGTGGCGACCGGACGAGCGGTCACCGGGGGCGCGGGCGGCTGGCCGGGGATCCCGGGCTGCGGGCGCCCGAGCTCGTCGGCGTCCCAGCCGACCGCCTGGGTCTCGCCGTCGTGGTCGCCGTCGTGGGTGGGAGGTTCGGCCGGCAGCGGGGGGAAGCCGGGGAGCCACGCCTCGGTGGCGGGTCCGTTCTCGGGCTCCTCGTCCTCGACCTCCGGCTCGGGCTCAGGTTCGGGCTCAGGTTCGGGGTCGAACGGCGACTCGACGACGGCCACCGCGTCGGTGTCCGGCTCGTCGTCGGGCTCGGGCTCGGGCACGGGCTCGGCACGGTGCTCGCCCGGCTGCACGGCGAGGTGGGGCGGCTGGTCGACGCGGCCGACCCGCACCAGGCCGCCGCCGATGACCAGGTCCACGCCCTCGGCGTCGCCCTCCGCCTCGGCCACCTCGACGACCATCGCGGTGACGCCGCGCAGCGACCGCTCCACCCAGGTGCTGGCGCTGGAGCCCTCGACCACGACGGGGGCGCCCTCGACGGTGAACGTCGCCGTGGCGGCACCCCGGAGGACGACCTTGGTCTCGCCGTCGCCCTCGCTGACCAGCACGAAGCCCGGGAGCTCGCGCAGGCCCGAGGCGATGAGGGCGTCGAGCGCCTCGTCGAACCCGGCACCGGCGTCCAGCAGCTCCCAGAGCGCGGCGACCCGCGGCTTCTCGGTCGGGGGCAGGATCACGGTCGCGTTCTCGCCGAAGATGCCGAACCAGTCACCGGGTCGGTACGACCGGGTGGTGGCGTCGTGGTCCTCGCTCATGGCAGGGCTCCCAGCTTCTGTTCGAGACTCACTCGCTGGCGCTCGGAGTCGTAGGACGTCGCGGTCATCAATCCCACCACATCGACGACGACCGCCGTCGCGTTGTCCTTGCCACCAGCCTGCACCGCGGCGGCCACCATCCGGTCGGCCGCGTCGCGGGGGTCGGAGACCTCACCGAGGATCGCCGCGATCACGCCGTCATCGATCATCCCGGTCACGCCGTCGGAGCACAGCACGAGCCGCTCGACCGAGGCCAGCGGGAGGAGGAAGTAGTCGGCCTCGACGCGCTCGGGCCCGCCGAGCGCGCGGGTGATGACGTGTCGCTCGGGGTGGGTGGCGGCGTCGTCGGCGGTGATCGCCCCGGCCTCGACCAGCTCCTGGACGACGCTGTGGTCCACGCTGACCTGCTCGAGCAGGCCGTCGTTGAAACGGTAGATCCGGGAGTCGCCGAGGTTGGCCAGCAGCCACTTGGGGCCGTCGTCGTCCTCCACGAGGAGCGCGACGACGGCGGTGGTGCCGGCGTGGAAGCGTGAGGCGCCGCGGGCACGCTGGGCTGCGCCGTACTCCGCGATGCGGTCCTGGCAGGCCGCCAGCGTGGACGCGACGACGTCGGCGCCGCGACGCGGGTCGTAGCCCGCGTCCGCGAGGCGCCCGAACTCCTCGACCACGATGGCGCTCGCCACGTCGCCGCCCTCGTGCCCGCCCATCCCGTCGGCCACGACGAAGACCGGCGGCGCGGCGAGGTAGCTGTCCTCGTTGACCTCGCGCACCAGTCCGACGTCGGTCGCCGCTCCGTGATGGAGCTCGACGTTGTTCATCCCCGTTGCCATCCCACCTCCTGAGTGGGCGGCAGCGTAGGCCCTGGGACACCGGCGAGGAACAGGGCGCGCTCCCGGATCCCTAGTAGCGTGGGAGGGATGTCCGGATCTGCCGCCCGAGACGGGTTCCGCACCCTCGCCGACCAGCTGCGCGCCTGGTCGGACGATCGGCTGTCCCGACTGCTCGTCGAGCGTCCCGATCTCGCCACTCCGGCCCCCCACGACTTCGGCCAGCTCGCCTCGCGAGCGGCCACCCGGTCTTCGTTGCTGCGTGCGCTCGACCACCTGACGCGGCTCGAGCTCTGCGTCCTTGATGCCCTCGTGGTTGCAGGTCAAACCACATCGGAGGAGCTCGCCTCGATCGTGCGGGCCGCGCCCGAGGCCGTCGAGACGGCGGCGGCGCGGCTGCTCGCGCTCGCCCTGGTCTGGGAGTCACCGCAGGGCCTGCGCCCGCTGAGCGGGGTGGCCGACGGGCTGATGGGCAGTCCCGGGGTGAGTGGCCTGCGTGCGATGTCGGCCGAGCCCCCGTCCGACGTGGCGAGCCTGCTCGGAGAGCTCTCGGAGCCGGCGCTCGCCCTGCTCCGGCACGTCGCCGACCACGGGGGCGAGGCCACGACCGGCACCGCCCGGCACACGGTCCTGCCGGAGGACGCCGCGACGCCGGCCGAGGAGCTGCTGGCGCGGCGGCTGCTGGTGCCCCGCGGCGGCGGGGTCGTGGTCCTGCCCGGCGAGGTGGGCATCGCGCTGCGCGGCGGGCGTACGACGACCGAGCCCGTCGACGACCTGCCCGAGCTCATCACCAGCGACCGCGACCAGGCCCAGGTCGACCGGACCGCGGCCGGGGCGGCGTTCGAGGCCGTGCGCCGGATCGAGCTGCTGCTGGACCAGTGGGGCAGCACGCCCCCGGGCGAGCTGCGCAGCGGTGGCCTCGGCGTGCGTGACCTCCGGGCGACCGCGCTGGCCCTGCACGTCGACGAGCCGACCGCCGCGCTGGTGGTCGAGGTCGCCCACGACGCAGGTCTGCTCGGCACCATGTCCGACCCCCAGGGCAACCCGGTCTGGGTCCCGACCGACGCCTTCGACCTCTGGACGGCCAAGCCGATGGCCGAGCGGTGGGCAGCGGTGGTCCGCGCCTGGCTCGACAGCCCGCGGATGACCGGGCTCGTCGGGCACAAGGACCCGGCCGGCAAGACCTGGAACGCCCTGTCCCCCGAGCTCTCCGGCATCACCCAGGTCGAGAGCCGCCGGATGACCCTCGAGGCCCTGGCCGACCTGCCGTCCGGCCAGGTGCTGGCGAGCGGGACCGGCCTCCCCTCGCTGGTCGCCCGGGTCGAGTGGCTGCGGCCGCGCCGGCCCCGCACCCGCGCGGACCAGCTCGTGTGGGCCGTCACCGAGGCGGCCACGCTCGGCGTCACCGGCCTCGGCGGGCTCGCGTCGTACTCCCGCTCGCTGCTGGCGGGCGACACCGCGGAGGCCGTCGCGGCCCTCGCGGACCTGATGCCCGCCCCGGTCGACCACGTCCTCATCCAGGCCGACCTCACCGCCGTCGCACCCGGTCCGCTCGAGTCGTCACTCGCGCGGACCCTCCAGCTCCTGGCCGACGTGGAGTCGCGCGGCGGCGCGACGGTCTATCGCTTCACGCCCGGCTCCGTCCGCCGTGCCCTCGACACCGGCTGGACGGCCGTGGAGATCCACGACTTCGTCGGGACGGTCTCCCGCACCCCCGTCCCGCAGCCGCTGACCTACCTCGTCGACGACACCGCCCGCACCTTCGGCACGGTCCGGGTCGGGCACGCCGAGGCGTTCCTGCGGGCCGACGACGAGCACGCCCTGACCGAGCTGCTCCACCACCCGAAGGCGGCGACCCTCGGACTGCACCGGCTGGCCCCGACGGTGCTGATCTCGACGACGCCGATCGACGTGCTCCTGCCCCGGCTGCGCGACCTCGGCGCGGCCCCCGTGGTCGAGGCCGCCGACGGGACCGTCCGTGTCGCGCGGCCCGACCTGCTGCGGGCCCGGACCCGCAGGGAACGCCGCGGGAGCGCCGTCCGGGCCGCCCACGAGAGCGCCCAGGTCTCGCAGGTCCTGACCGCCGTACGGGCCGGCGACCGCGTCGCCGCGACCCGGCCGGTGACGCCCGCGGCGGCCCTGACCCCGAGCGGCTCGATGGCCGCGCTGCGCGAGGCGGTGGAGGCCGGCGCGACCGTCCTGATCGGCTACGTCGACAACCACGGGTCCAGCTCGGACCGCCTCGTCGACCCCCTGCGCGTGGAGGGCGGCCAGCTCACCGCGCACGACCACCGTAGCGACGACACCAGGACCTTTGCCGTGCATCGCATCACGACCGTCAAAGTCGTGGACACCCAGCCGTAGGATCGGCTCGTGGATTTCATCCGGTACGCCGAGGCGTCGGCCAACCTCCTCAACACGGAGATCAACGACGTCGACGCCCTCGTCGGGCACCTCGTGGGTCGTGAGTGGCTGCACGACTCGTGCACCGACCGCGACTGCATGCTGCTGCGCAAGTTCCAGCGCGAGCTGCGGCCGGTCTTCGAGGCCTCCGGAGCCGGCGACACCCAGGGCGTGATCGACGGGCTCAACGAGCTGATGGTCCGGCACCCGATCACCCCGCGCATCTCCGACCACGACCCGTCCGACCTGCACCTCCACGTGGCCACCGAGTCCGCCTCGGTCGCCGAGCTGCTCGTGGGTGAGTCCCTGCTCGGCCTGGCCACCCTGGTCTGCGACCTCGGGCCCTCGCGGCTCGGCGTCTGCTCGGCCACCCCCTGCACCAACGTGTACGTCGACACCTCCCCCAACCAGTCCCGGCGCTACTGCTCGGACCGGTGCTCCTCGCGGGCCAACGTCGCGGCCTACCGCGCCCGCCAGAAGGCCGTCGCCACCGCGTGAGGCCTCGGTCCGTACGCTGGGGCTTCTATGAATGACGGCCCCCTGATCGTCCAGTCGGACAAGACGCTCCTGCTCGAGATCGACCACGAGCGCGCGCCCGACTGCCGCAAGGCGATCGCGCCGTTCGCCGAGCTCGAGCGCTCCCCCGAGCACGTGCACACCTACCGGCTCACGCCGCTCGGCCTGTGGAACGCCCGGGCCGCCGGCCACGACGCCGAGCAGGTGGTCGACACCCTGCTCGAGTACAGCCGCTACGCCGTCCCGCACGCCCTGCTGGTCGACGTCGCCGAGACGATGGCCCGCTACGGTCGGCTGCGCCTCGAGAAGCACCCCGTCCACGGCCTGGTCCTGGTCTCCAACGACCGGCCGGTGCTCGAGGAGGTGCTGCGCGCCAGGAAGATCGCGGGGATGCTCGGCAACCGCATCGACGACGACACCGTGGTCGTGCACGCCTCCGAGCGGGGCAACGTCAAGCAGGCGCTGCTCAAGCTGGGCTGGCCGGCCGAGGACTTCGCCGGCTACGTCGACGGCGAGGCCCACCCGATCGCCCTCGACGAGACCGCCTGGCACCTGCGCGACTACCAGCGCGACGCCGCCGACTCCTTCTGGCACGGCGGCTCCGGCGTGGTCGTGCTCCCCTGCGGCGCCGGCAAGACCCTGGTCGGTGCGGCCGCGATGGCCCACGCCCAGGCCACGACCCTGATCCTGGTCACCAACACGGTCTCGGCCCGCCAGTGGAAGGACGAGCTGGTCCGGCGTACCTCCCTGACCGAGGACGAGATCGGCGAGTACTCCGGCTCGGTCAAGGAGATCCGGCCGGTCACCATCGCGACCTACCAGGTGATGACCACCCGCCGGAAGGGCGTCTACTCCCACCTCGAGCTGCTCGACGCCCGCGACTGGGGGCTGATCGTCTACGACGAGGTGCACCTGCTGCCCGCGCCGATCTTCCGGATGACCGCCAACCTGCAGGCGCGGCGCAGGATCGGGCTGACCGCGACGCTCGTGCGCGAGGACGGACGCGAGGGCGACGTGTTCTCCCTGATCGGCCCCAAGCGGTACGACGCCCCGTGGAAGGACATCGAGGCGCAGGGCTGGATCGCGCCCGCCGACTGCATCGAGGTCCGGGTCACGCTGCCCACCAACGAGCGGCTCGTCTACGCGACCGCCGAGCCGGAGGAGCGCTACCGGCTGGCGTCCTGCACGCACCACAAGATCGACGTGGTGCGCGAGCTCGTGGCCGCCCACCCCGGCCAGCCGACCCTGGTCATCGGCCAGTACATCGACCAGCTCGACGAGATCGCCGCCGCCCTCGACGCGCCGGTCATCAAGGGCGAGACCCCGGTGAAGGAGCGGCAGCGGCTCTTCGAGGCGTTCCGCACCGGTGAGATCGGGCTGCTGGTGGTCTCGAAGGTCGCCAACTTCTCCATCGACCTGCCCTCCGCCGAGGTCGCGATCCAGGTGTCCGGGTCCTACGGGTCGCGCCAGGAGGAGGCCCAGCGCCTCGGCCGGCTGCTGCGGCCCAAGTCCGAGGGCAAGACCGCGCACTTCTACACGATCGTCTCCCGCGACACCGTCGACGCCGACTTCGCCCAGAACCGGCAGCGGTTCCTCGCCGAGCAGGGCTACGCCTACCGGATCGTGGACGCGGAAGACCTGCCGGCCTGAGTCGCTCGATCCGGTGGATCGGGTGGGCCGCTGCGCTCCGTCGCCGCCCCGCCCCGCCCCAGGCGTACCCCCGCGAACGTCGGAATCACCGGTTAACCGGTGATTCCGACCGCAGGAGTGCGCAGGATCATCACCGAGGGCCCAGGAATGATGATCCTGCGCACACAGGACCCCCAGCACCAGATCAAGGCGCCCGCGCATGCGGGCGGCGCGGGCGAAGCCCGTGCCGACAGCGCGCCGCCGGCCGACCGTCCGGGTCCCGGAGTCCAGGACGGCCGCAGGCCGCCGCGCAGCGGACTGAGCGAAGCGAGGGTCCCTGACGCCGGGAGACGGTCGGCCACGCGCGCGGGCGCCGAGTCACCGGCAGGAGCGCCGACCCGACGGTCAGGAGGAGGACACGATGTCGTTCTCCAGCCAGGGCGCACCGGTCCCGCCGACGGGGTGGCTGCGGACCACGATGCCGGTGACAGCGTCCAACGCGACGTCGTACGCCGACGGGTAGTCGCGCCCGCGCCAGGCCGCTGGCACGTCGTCGTCGGACGGGAAGTCCGCCCGCAGACCGGCCTCCGACCAGAGCAGCTCGCAGCAGTTGCCGCCGCACCGCGGGTCGTAGCCGAGCCGCGGCACCAGCCGCGCCGCCCACGCCTCGCGACCGGCCACCTCGACGACCCGCACGTCCGACGCGTCGACGTGGTGCGACAGCTCGACCGGGTCGAGCATCGCCAGCCACGAGTAGTTGTGCCAGTAGAGCCCGTCACCGTGCTCGCACGCGGCGTACGTCGAGTCGCCCGGGCGCGTGGCCACCAGCCCGTCCGGGCGGAACGTCGCCCCGGCCGGCGGCGACCACGGGCCGCTCGGGCGATCCGTCTGCCCGAAGACGTTCCGGGCCACCGGGCTGCCGTCGGGTCCCACGAGCCGCACCCCGTCGGGCCTCGTCAACCAGGCCTCGACCGTCCCCGCCCACGACGACCGGTGCCGCAGGTGCACGGCCGTCCAGCGCCACGGCGAGGACCGGGCGAGGGCGTGGAAGGCGTCGGGGTGCACATCCTCGATGGTGCCCCAGCAGGTGTCCGTCCGTCGTCGCGATATCGGGGCGGCCGCGCATCCCACCTAGGCTGGCGACCGTGAAGGTGCTGCTGCTCGAGAACATCCATCCGCTCGCCGTCGAGGTCCTGGAGGCCCGCGGCTTCGAGGTCGAGCTGCGCGCCGGCTCCCTCAGCGAGGACGAGCTCGTCCACGCCCTGTCCGAGGGCGTCGCGATGCTCGGCATCCGGTCCAACACCAAGGTCACCCAGCGGGTCCTGGACAGCGCCCCCGACCTGCTCGCCGTCGGCTGCTTCTGCATCGGCACCAACCAGGTCGACCTCGACGCGGCCGCGGCCCGCGGCGTCGCGGTCTTCAACGCGCCCTACTCCAACACCCGCAGCGTCGTGGAGCTCGTGATCGGCGAGATCATCGCGCTGGCCCGGCGCCTGCCGGAGAAGACCCAGCGCATGCACGACGGCGTCTGGGACAAGTCGGCCAAGGGCAGCCACGAGGTGCGCGGCCGCACGCTCGGCATCGTCGGCTACGGCAACATCGGCACCCAGCTGTCCAACCTCGCCGAGGCGCTCGGCATGCGGGTCATCTTCTTCGACACCGCCGACCGCCTCGCTCACGGCAATGCCCGCAGCACCGCCACGCTCGACGACCTGCTCGCCGAGGCCGACGTCGTCAGCCTCCACGTCGACGGCCGGCCCGGCAACGCGGGCCTGTTCGGCGCCGAGCAGTTCGCCAAGATGAAGCCGCGGAGCCTGTTCATCAACGCCGCCCGCGGCATGGTCGTCGACGACGTCTCGCTGCGCGAGCACATCCTGTCCGGCCACATCGCCGGCGCCGCCCTCGACGTGTTCCCGGTCGAGCCCAAGGCGCAGGGCGACGAGTTCGAGTCGGCCCTCCGCGGCCTCGACAACGTCATCCTCACCCCGCACGTCGGCGGCTCCACCCAGGAGGCCCAGGAGGAGATCGGCTACTTCGTCGCCACCAAGCTCGCCGGCTTCGCGCTGGGCGGCAGCACGGCACTGACGGTCAACCTCCCGGAGGCGCAGGCCCCCGAGCTGACCGAGGGCTTCCGGGTCGGCTACCTCCACGTGAACGTCCCCGGCGTGCTCGCCGGGGTCAACCAGCTGCTCGCCGACCACGGCGTCAACGTGCGCGCGCAGTACCTCTCCACGCGCGGCGAGCAGGGGTACGTCGTCACCGACGCGACCGAGCCGCTCCCCGAGGAGACCCTCGAGACGCTGGCGAAGTCCGAGCACACCATCTGGCTACGCACCTGGACCTCCTGACCGGCCCGGTCAGCGGACGGCCGGGGCGCCCATCATCGGCGCGCCGCCCAGGTCCGGGGCCTCGTAGAGCCCTGCGGCCAGCGCCGGCCGGAAGGCGACAGCCAGGGCCAGCCCCAGCGCGAGGACGCCCACCACGCGGCTGAACCGCTGCCCCCAGGTCCAGGTCTTCTCGACGAGCACGACCGCGGTCAGGACCAGCATCGCGACCGGGTTCATCAGGCCGACCACGATGAGCACGACCATCAGCGCCCAGCAGCAGCCCAGGCAGATCGCGCCGTGGTCGAGGCCGACCCGCAGCTCGCGCAGCCGCCCCCGGTAGCCGCCGTACTTGAAGAGGTAGCCCAGCGGCGAGCGGCAGCGGGCGAGGCAGCGCTCCTTCAGGGGCGTGAGCTGGTAGGCGCCGGCCGCCGCGAGCGCCACCACCGCGACCACGCGGGCGGCGTTCGGGCGGTGGGCGGCGAGGTCGCCGCCGACCCGGACCAGGACGTACGCCGGGAGGCCGGCCAGCGTCCACACCAGCAGGTAGCCGGCGGCGAGCTCGGCCACCCGCGCGGAGCGGTTGCCGGTGAGCGTGCGCGTCCAGAGTGCGGCGAAGGGGGCCACGGTCGGCAGCATCATCGCCGCCATCATCAGGCCCCAGACCAGCACGAACCCGCCGAACGAGAGCCCCATCGTGCCCGGCATCCCCCGCATCTCCGGGGCGACCTGGACCACGCCCACCCAGCCGACGGCCGCGGCGAGGAACAGGAGCGAGGACGACAGCGTCACCTGCCTCAGCGTCGGTGCGGAGGCGGGCACCGTGGGCGAGGCCATCGCTCAGGCTGACCAGGAGAAGGGCGCGCTGTGCCCGTTCTTGCCCTCGTTGGCGAAGTCCAGCCCGAACACCGAGACCCGGGAACGCGTCGCGCTCGCCACCGTCAGCGTGGAGTTGGCCGGGTGGAACATCCCGGTGAGCATCTCGACGTCACCGTCCGGCAGCAGCTGCGGCGCGACGAAGTCCTCGATCTCGATGTCGATGAGGTCGCCCACGTGCAGCGAGTGCCGTCGGCCGTCGTCGACGTACTCGATGGCGGCGGTCTCCATCCCCATCATCTCGCCGACCAACGGCGCCAGGCCCGCCATCGGGCCACCCGCCTGCCCGCCGAACACGGCTCCCAGCGCCGACGCCTGCTCGGCCGAGGCCTTCGCGTCCATGACGACGCCGAGGCGCCAGTTGCCCTCGGCCATCACCTGCGGGGTGTCGGCGACGACCACCACCGTCCGGTCGCCGACGTCCAGGCCGTCGACCTCACCCCGGTCGACGTGGAAGGCGAGCACCACCCGGCAGCGTTCCTGGTCGGCGGGTCTCGTCAGCCCGGACGTGGTGCACGGGCACACCATGTCGCACGAGCAGTTCTCGAAGTACGTCCCCTGCAGCGTCCAGGCCATGGCGCCTCCCTCGTGGTTCGCTAGCAGGACCAGCATGTTCGGGGCCTTCCACCACGGTCAATGACCCGGACGGGCTCGCCCGGGACCCGGTCCTTGGCCCCATCGGTCAGGATGGCGGTGTGACTCCCCCGGGGCTGGGTGCCGTGCGCACCGCACGCGAGCGGCTCGGCCACGCCCTGTTCCTGCGCGTCGCCGGCCCCGACGGCGCCGTGCACCGCGAGCGCATCCACGGCCGCCCCGGCCCGCGCTGGTTCGAGCCCGGCAGCCCGATCACCCGGGTCCACGGCGACGCGTCGATGTTCGTCGGCGGCATCCGCGCGATCCTGCTGCAGACGCTGCACCCGGCGGCCATGCAGGCGGTCTCCGACCACTCCGGCTACCGCGGCGACATGTGGGGCCGGCTGGCCCGCACCAGCCGCTTCCTCGCCGTCACCACCTTCGGCACCGCCGACGACGCCGAGCGGGCCGTCGCCGCGGTCCGTGCCATCCACGAGCGGGTGACCGGCACGATGCCCGACGGGACGCCGTACGCCGCCTCCGACCCGCACCTGCTCGCGTGGGTGCACGCGGCCGAGGTCGAGAGCTTCCTGATCGCCCACCAGGTCTACGGCCGGCACCCGCTCGACCAGGCGGAGCGCGACACCTACGTCGCCCAGGCCGCCGAGGTGGCGCGCCGCCTCGGCGTGGTGGACCCGCCGACGACCGAGGCGGAGCTCGCCGCGGTGATGGCCGCCTTCCGGCCCGAGCTGCGCGGCACGCCGGCTGCCCGCGAGGCGGTCGCACACGTCGTCCTCAAGCCGCCGCTCCCGCTGGCCGCGCGGGCGCCGTACGCCGTGCTGGTGGCCGCCGCCATCGGGCTGATGCCGCGGTGGAGCCGGCGGCCGCTGCGGCTGCCCTGGCTGCCCGTGTCGGAGCGCACCGTCGTCCGCGCACTCGGCACCGCCGCGACCTCGACGATCCGGTGGGCCATGTCGCCGGCACGCGAGGACGTCCAGGCGCTGCAGCAAACCCGGTGACCCTCGCCGCGCCGACCTGTTAGCGTCACGGTCCCCCCACCCACGACCGCGACCGCGGAGGTTCCCGCATGTCCGCCGACCCGCCCGTCGACCCCGAGCTCCTCGCCGAGCAGGCCCACCTCGCGGAGTCCCGGCGGCAGCTGACGCGGATGCGCGAGCGCACCGAGTCCATGGACTCGGCCGCCGCCGGCGACTGGGTGAGCCGGGAGTACCTCGAGTCGACCTTCGCGCTCCGGATGAAGCAGCTCGCCGACGACCCGACGATCCCGCTCTTCTTCGGCCGCCTCGACTTCGGCTCCGACGACGGGGAGTCGTTCCACATCGGGCGCCGGCACATCTCCGACCCCTCCGGCGAGCCGATGGTCATCGACTGGCGGGCGCCGGTGAGCTTGCCGTTCTACCGGGCCTCGAGGACCGAGCCGATGGGGGTCGGGCTCCGGCGTCGCTACGGCTACCAGCACGGCCGCCTCACGGCGTACGAGGACGAGGACCTGGCCGGTGGCGAGGCCGAGGACTACTCCGCGATCCTCGAGGCGGAGATCGAGCGGCCGCGCGTCGGGCCGATGCGCGACATCGTCGCGACGATCCAGCCCGAGCAGGACGTCATCGTGCGCTCCGACCTGTCCCTGTCGATCTGCGTGCAGGGTGCGCCGGGCACCGGCAAGACGGCCGTCGGCCTGCACCGGGCGGCGTTCCTGCTCTACGCCCACCGTGAGCAGCTGACCCGCCAGGGCGTCCTGGTCGTCGGTCCCAACGCCAGCTTCCTGCGCTACATCCGCGACGTGCTGCCGGCGCTCGGCGAGATCGACGCGAAGCAGGCCACCATCGAAGAGCTGGTCTCCGAGCGCCGCCCCGTCCGCGGTGAGGACTCCGCCGCGGTGGCGACGCTCAAGGGCGACGCCCGGATGGCCGAGGTCCTGCACCGCGCCCTGTGGTCCCACCTCCGCCCGCCGACCGAGGGCCTCGTCGTCCCCCGCGGGGCCCGGCGCTGGCGGGTCGCGAGCTACGAGGCCGAGGAGCTGGTGGCCTCGCTGCGCGCCCGCGGTGTCCGGTACGGCGCCGCGCGGGCGATGGTCCCGCAGTCGCTGGCCCACCAGGTGCTGGTCAGGATGGAGCTCGCCGGGGACTCCCCCGACGACCGCGTCCAGAACGCCGTCGCGCGCAGCAAGCCGGTCAAGGACTACGCCAACCAGCTCTGGCCGGCCGTCGATCCGGCCCGGCTCGTGCACCGGCTGCTCGCCGACGCCGGCTTCCTCGCGGCGGCCGCCGACGGGATCCTCGACGCCGACGAGCAGGCCGCCCTGCTGTGGGACAGGCCGAGCAAGGCACCGGGGTCGGCCCGCTGGTCGCTGGCCGACACCGTCCTCCTCGACGAGGCCGCCGACCTGGTCGAGCGGACGCCCTCGGTCGCGCACATCGTGGCCGACGAGGCCCAGGACCTCTCGCCGATGATGCTGCGGGCGCTGGCCCGGCGCTCGTCCACCGGCTCGCTCACCGTCCTCGGCGACCTCGCCCAGGCCACCACGCCGTGGGCGACCCGCTCCTGGGCCGAGGCGCTCGGCCACCTCGGCAAGCCCGACGCCCACATCGAGCAGCTCACCCGCGGCTTCCGCGTGCCCGGCGAGGTGATCGAGTACGCCGCCCGCCTGCTCCCCCACATCGCCCCCGACCTCGAGCCCCCCACGTCCGTGCGCCGCTCGCGCGGCGACCTCGAGGTCGTCGACCGCGACCCCGTCGAGGCCGTCCGGGCGGCCGTGGCCCGCGAGGGCAGCGTGGGGCTCATCGTCCCCGACGCCGCCGTGTCCTCCCTCGCCGCGGCGCTCGGCGAGGCCGGGATCGTGCACACGCTGCTCGGCGAGGAGGGGGACGTCGACGCCCACCTCGACCTGGTGCCGGCCAGCCTGGCCAAGGGCCTGGAGTTCGACCACGTCGTGCTCGTCGAGCCCGAGGCGATCGTGGCCGGCGAGCACGACCGGGTGACCGGCCTGCGTCGGCTCTACGTGTGCCTGACCCGGGCTGTCACCTCGCTGGTCGTGTGCCACACCCAGCCGCTGCCCGAGGAGCTCGGCGCTCCCGCCTTGCAGGATTCCTGAAGAGATCTTGCGGTCGCGGCCCGAGTCCGCGACCTACGATGTGGGGGCCGATCGGGTGCCGTGGGGTCCCGACGCCCCACCTCGGAGTCCTCCCATGTCCTTCCTCGCCCGCCGCGCCGGCGCCGTCCTGCTGGTGCTCGTCGGCCTCCTGGCGTCGCTGGTGCTCGTGGGGGTCTCGCCCGCCACAGCAGACAACGGAACTGCCGTCGGTCGGGTCATCGCGACCCAACAGGGGAAATTGAGGGTCAAGGTCCTGTGGTTCGACAACCACTGGAAGTACCTCGGCCAGCGAAAGCTCGACAGTGACATCTATCGCCTGTCGCTTGCCCCCGGCACCTACCACCTGCAGTTCGTCGACCTGCGCCCGTCCTACGACGTCACCAAGTACGCGCCCAGCGACATCCAGGTGACCGTCCCCTCAGGACTGCCCGTGCAGCACGATGTGAAGATGCGCCGCGGCGCAGCGATCACGGGCGTCGCCCGGGGCGGCGGCCACGTGCTCAGGGGGGCCCGGATCGTCGCGGCCAACGCCAACCAGCAGTCCTACGAGACCAAGGCCAACAGCCAGGGACAGTTTGCGCTTGGCGGCCTACCCGACGGCAACTACTCGCTCTTCACGTTCGACCGCGACCAGACGTGGGTGGCCAAGAGCCTGTGGGTGCCGAAGATGAAGCGCCCGGAGGTCCGCAACCTCGGAATCAACCTCAAGACCAAGGGCGGTAGCCTGCTCGTCAGCCTGTTCAAGCCGGACGGGAAGCCGATGGGCGGACGCTTCTACGTGACCGTGGTGAGCAAGGCCAGCGGCCAGTTCTGGACGGCAAGGGCCGGGGGCGGATCCGTGACGTTCCAGGGGCTGTACCCCGGTCGGTACAAGCTGGTCGCACCCGGCGTCGGCAACTACCTCGCGCGGACTGGCTCAGTCGTCGGCGGCTACGTCAAGGCCGGTGGAGCCGACCTCGCGAGCACCTTCAAGTGGACCCAGCGCGGCGCCTGGATCACCGGCATCGTCGTCGACTACGAGGACCCGTCGATCCCGATCGCCAAAGTGCCCGTGAGCCTCTACGACGCTTCGGGCAACAAGATCGGCCAGGACACGACCAACGACAACGGCCTGTTCACCTTCGCGGGACAGCTCGACACCCAGGACGGCCTCACCGTGGTGGCGACGGGTGGCTGGTACCAGGGCGACAACTACTGCAACTTCAAGCGCACGTCGGTCGGCGACATCTCGGTCACCCACGGGATGCAGACGGACATGGACGCCCTGGAGATGCGTCATGCACCCGCCGACGACCAGGCCGGCGCCACCCTCTGCTACCCCTCGGACGGCTCCTGAACCCCGGGGACCTCACGGACTGGTGGCCGCTGGCCACCGCCTCCGACCTGCGTGACCGGCTGGTCGCGGCCTGGTCCGAGCCGGGCCGCAGCTACCACGACGTGCGCCACCTCGCGGAGGTCTGCACCCGCCTCGACGAGCTCGAGGCCGGCGGTGAGTCCTTCGACCGGCTCGCAGTCCTGCTGGCCGCGTGGTTCCACGACGCGGTGTACGACGGGCAGCCCGGCGCCGAGGAACGCTCGGCGCGGTGGGCCGAGAGCGCCCTGCCGGAAGCAGGCGTGCCCGCGACGGTCGCGACCGAGGTCGGCCGCCTGGTCCGGATGACCGAGACCCACCGCCCCGCGGACGACGACCCCGACGGCTGCGCCCTCTCCGACGCCGACCTGGCGATCCTCGCCGCGGCGCCGCAGCGCTACGCGGAGTACGCCACCGCGATCCGGGAGGAGTACGCCCACGTGGCCGACGATGCGTTCCGCGAGGGCCGTGCCGCGATCCTGGCCGACCTGCTGGCCAAGCCACATCTCTTCCACACAGCCCACGCCCGCGAACGCTGGGAGGCGACGGCCCGCGCCAACGTCGCGGCGGAGCTCGGGCGACTGCGCGCCTGACCCCGGCTCAGCCGCTGGCGGCTGCGCGCCGCGGCCCGAGGTCCATCAATGTCGAGATCACGTGCTCGGCGATGCCGAGCCCGCCGAGGTGGCTCTCGCCGTCGATCACGCTCATGGTGGCGTCCGGCAGTCGGTCGACCAGGTGCTGCCCGTGCCGGAACGGCACGATGTGGTCGTCGTCGCCGTGCCACCACCGCACCGGGACCCGCACGTCGGCGGCCGTGAAGCCCCAGTGACGCGTGAACAGCAGCAGGTCGTTGAGCGGCGCCGAGGTCTGGAAGCGGCTGCCGTTGAGCAGGTCGTCGAGGAACATCGCCTTGAACTCCGGCCGCGACAGCAGGTTGCGGTCGCCGGGTGGCTGGAGGGCGGCGTAGAGGTCGAGGCCCGGCCCGGCCAGCGGACGCACCAGCCGGATCGCCTGGGTCAGGGCCACGCCGAGCGGCACCCGCGCCACCCGGAGGAGGGGAGCGGCCCACACCGCGAGCTGGATGACCCCGCCGTCCGCGGCGTCGACCCCGCGGGTCGGAGCGACCCCGCCGAGCACCCCGACCCCGTGGACCCGGTCGGGCAGGGCAGCGCCCGCCGCCAGCACGTAGGGGCCACCGCCGCTGAGACCGATCAACCGGACCGTGTCGACGGCCAGCGCGTCGAGCAGGATCTCGAGGTCACCGGTCCAGTCGAGGACGTCGGAGTAGAGGTGCGGCGTCGAGGAGCCGATGCCGGGACGGTCGATCCCGATGATCCGCAGGCCGTGGCGCTCGGCGTGGGCCCGCGCCTCGAGCGGGATCTGCCGTCGGGCGCCGGGGGTGCCGTGCATCCACACGATCGCGGGGCCGCGGGGCGAGCCGTACTCGGCGAAGCTCAGCCGGCGGCCGCCGCGCACGGCAACACTGCCCTCGAGGGCGGGACGCTTGACGTCGACCATGCGGCCGAGTGTGACACGGAGTTACATCCGGGGGAGGTCATCCCGGCCGCTGGGCACTCTCAGACGAACCGGACCGCTCCGGGGTCCACCACGTTGACCAGGTCGCGCACCGCGCCGAGCAGCGCACCGTCGCCGACGACCAAGGGGCCGTCGACCACGTCGAGCACCACGCAGGTGATGTTGTCCTTGCCCCCGGCGACCAGCGCCGACTGGGTGAGCACGGCGGCGGCGGAGTGCGGGTCGTCGAGGAAGAGCACCTCGGCGATCCTCAGGTCGGTCACCAGGTCGGTGAGCCCGTCGCTGCAGAGCAGCAGGCGGTCGCCGGGCCGGATGTCGAGGTCCACCACGTCCACCTCGGCCGGCGGCACCGCAGGGTTGCCGTCGAGCGATCGCAGCACGACGTTGCGCCACGGGTGTCGCCGGGCTGCCGAAGCAGACAGCTGGCCGCTGTCGACCATGTGCTGCACCCACGTGTGGTCGTGGGAGAGCTGGGACAGGGCGCCGTCGCGGAAGAGATAGGCGCGAGAGTCACCCACGTGGGCGAGCAGCACGCGCGTCCCGTCGCAGACCACGGCGGTGGCGGTGGTCGCCATCCCGTCGCGCTCAGGGTCCTGGCGCACGCCGAGCCGGAGGTTCTCCACCGTCGCCGCGAACGCCTCGCGGACGATGCTCTCGAGGTCGTGGCCGAAACGGGCCAGGGCGGTCGCGCTGACGACGTACGCCGTGGTGGCCGACGCGACCTCACCCGCCACCGCTCCCCCGACACCGTCGGCGACGAGCGCGACGTAGGGACCGACGAACGCCGAGTCCTCGTTGTGCGGCCGCACGCGGCCCACGTCACTGACTCCGGCTCCCGAAAACCGCAGCATCCGACCTCCTCGAGGCTGAGTGGGCAGTAGACCCTGCCACCTGCACGGCGGTCAAGGCTCGACGCGACGCTCAGGCACCCTGCCCGCCCGGGCGGGTGCTCAATCCTCGGTGGGACGAGAGAAGTCCCCGGTTGGTTGCCGGGTCAGGCCTGCTTCTTCTCCAGGGCCTCGGCACGGTCGGCGGCGTCGGTGATCTCGTCGCTGTCGATCGCGTGGGTGCGGTGGAACCACATCAGCGCGTCGTTCTCGCGACCGGCCGCCTCGAGGATGTCGGCGTAGGCGTAGCGCAGGCGGACGACCCAGGAGGCACGGCTCTTGGACATCAGCGGTGCGAGCTCGAGCGTGCGGAGCGCGGCGTCCAGCTGCCCCATGTCGCGGCGGGCGCCGGCCTCGACCAGGGTCATCTCCGCCTTCGCCTCGGGGACGAAGTTGGCCACGGACGGGCTCTTGGCCAGCTTGAGCGCCTGCTCGGGGTGGCCCAACGCTCGGTGGCAGTCGGCCATGATCGGGAGGTACTCGGTGGCGCCGTTCATCCGCTTGGCCGCACGCAGCTCCGCGAGCGCCTCGGCGTAGTGACCCGCGGCGTACGCCGCCTCGCCTGTCGCCTCGCGGACCACCGCGAGTCGCGGCGCACGCGAACGGGCGGCCAGCGTGTGCTGGTAGGCCGTCTCCGGGTCGTCGTCGATCAGGGTGCCGGCGGCGGCCAGGTGGCGGGCCACGCGAGCGGCCAGCTTCTCCGGCAGGCCCTTGAGCTGGCCGGTGATGGAGCGGTCGAGCTCCTTGCCGGTGATCTCCTCGGGCAGCTCGGGTCCGTCGTAGCGGGCCTGCGCCTCGGTGCGCGACTCCTGCTTGTCGACGGGCCGCTTCCAGTCGTTCTTGCGACCGGGGCGGTCACCGCCCCGGCTGTTGTCGCGGCGGTCGCTGCCGCGAGAGTCCTTGCGGTCGTCGCGGCGGTCGTCGCGACGGTCCGGGCGCTCACCACCGCGGCTGGGGCGGGAGTCCTTGCCGACCGGCCGCGAGTCCTTGCCGGCGGGACGCGACGGGCGGCCCTGGCCTCCCGATGCTCCGCGGCCGGAGGGCGCCCCTCCGCTGCGGCCGCCCGACGACGGACGGCCTCCGCCACGTGCGGGACGCTCGTTACGACGATCCTCGGCCACGACTCTTCACCTCTCGTACGGGACAGAAACGACTACCCCTGAAATAGCGTAGAGGCCACCTTGCGGTGGCCTCTACGAAGTGTATGTCCGGCGGCGTCCTACTCTCCCACAGCCTCTCGGTTGCAGTACCATCGGCGCTGAAAGGCTTAACTTCCGGGTTCGGGATGGGACCGGGTGTTTCCCTTTCGCTATGGCCGCCGTAACTCTTGCGGTGACCAGCCCCGGGAACGTTCACCGGTTGACTGGTCTCCAAGCCATTCATTTTGTTGGGTCTTGCATGTGGATCTACGCGGAGATCTCTCTCCAGCGTGATCTGATTCGTGGACGCGAACATCGCAGCAGCTAACAATTGTTAGTCGTTGTGGTTTCAGTAAAGTGAGTGTAAGACAAGCCCTCGGCCTATTAGTACCGGTCGGCTGGGCATTGCTGCTGTACACCTCCGGCCTATCAACCCAGTGTTCTGCTGGGGGCCTTACCCACTTACGTGGTGGGAAACCTCATCTTGAAACGTGCTTCCCGCTTAGATGCATTCAGCGGTTATCACTTCCGAACGTAGCCAACCAGCCGTGCTCCTGGCGGAACAACTGGCACACCAGAGGTTCGTCCATCCCGGTCCTCTCGTACTAGGGACAGCCTTTCTCAAGTTTCCTGCGCGCGCGGCGGATAGGGACCGAACTGTCTCACGACGTTCTAAACCCAGCTCGCGTGCCGCTTTAATGGGCGAACAGCCCAACCCTTGGGACCTACTCCAGCCCCAGGATGCGACGAGCCGACATCGAGGTGCCAAACCATCCCGTCGATATGGACTCTTGGGGAAGATCAGCCTGTTATCCCCGGGGTACCTTTTATCCGTTGAGCGACGCCGCTTCCACCTGCTGGCGCCGGATCACTAGTTCCGACTTTCGTCCCTGCTCGACATGTCTGTCTCACAGTCAAGCTCCCTTGTGCACTTACACTCAACACCTGATTGCCAACCAGGCTGAGGGAACCTTTGAGCGCCTCCGTTACATTTTAGGAGGCAACCGCCCCAGTTAAACTACCCATCAGGCACTGTCCCTGATCCAGATAATGGACCTAGGTTAGACATCTAGTACGACCAGAGTGGTATTTCAACGTTGACTCCACAAACACTGGCGTGAATGCTTCACAGTCTCCCACCTATCCTACACAAGCCGAACCAAACACCAATACCAAACTATAGTAAAGGTCCCGGGGTCTTTCCGTCCTGCCGCGCGTAACGAGCATCTTTACTCGTAGTGCAATTTCGCCGAGTCCACGGTTGAGACAGCGCCCAAGTCGTTACTCCATTCGTGCAGGTCGGAACTTACCCGACAAGGAATTTCGCTACCTTAGGATGGTTATAGTTACCACCGCCGTTTACTGGGGCTTAAGTTCTGAGCTTCGCTCAAAGAGCTGACCCGTCCCCTTAACCTTCCAGCACCGGGCAGGAGTCAGTCCGTATACATCGTCTTACAACTTCGCACGGACCTGTGTTTTTAGTAAACAGTCGCTTGGGCCTGGTCTCTGCGGCCCTTCACGCTTCCCCAGCAAGTGGGTACACGATCCGGGCCCCCCTTCTCCCGAAGTTACGGGGGCATTTTGCCGAGTTCCTTAACCATGGTTATCTCGATCGCCTTGGTATTCTCTACCTGATCACCTGAGTCGGTTTGGGGTACGGGCGGCGCATAGCTCGCTAGAGGTTTTTCTCGACAGCATAGGATCATCCACTTCACCCATACGGGCTCCCCATCACATCTCAAGCTCGACATCAAAGTCAGAGATCCGGATTTGCCTAGATCTCGCCCTACATGCTTAGCCGTACACAACCATCGGTACGGTTGGACTACCTTCCTGCGTCACCCCATCGCTTGACTACTACCAGTTCGGGTCCCACGCTCTGCCACATCCGCTCACCCCGAAGGGATCGCTAAACGTGGTTTCGGATGGTTAGCATCACCAGGTTCGTCATGGGCGCTACTTTGCCGGTACGGGAATATCAACCCGTTGTCCATCGACTACGCCTGTCGGCCTCGCCTTAGGTCCCGACTTACCCAGGGCAGATTAGCTTGACCCTGGAACCCTTGATCATTCGGCGGAGGAGTTTCTCACTCCTCATTCGCTWYTCATGCCTRCATTCTCACTCGTGTGGCGTCCACGGCTGGATCACTCCGCCGCTTCACCCCCCACACGACGCTCCCCTACCCATCCACGCACCTGAACCAACCCTCAAGGGGCGGCTTGGCTAACGCATGAATGCCATAGCTTCGGCGGATGACTTGAGCCCCGCTACATTGTCGGCGCGGAATCACTTGACCAGTGAGCTATTACGCACTCTTTCAAGGGTGGCTGCTTCCAAGCCAACCTCCTGGTTGTCACTGCGACTCCACATCCTTTTCCACTTAGTCACCGCTTAGGGGCCTTAGCTGATGGTCTGGGCTGTTTCCCTTTCCGAAACTACGGAGCTTATCCCCCGCAGTCTCACTGCCACGCTCTCACTTACCGGCATTCGGAGTTTGGCTAACGTCAGTAACCTTGTAGGGCCCATTAGCTATCCAGTGCTCTACCTCCGGCAAGAAACACGTGACGCTGCACCTAAATGCATTTCGGGGAGAACCAGCTATCACGAAGTTTGATTGGCCTTTCACCCCTATCCACAGGTCATCCCCTCAGTTTTCAACCTAAGTGGGTTCGGTCCTCCACGCGGTCTTACCCGCGCTTCAACCTGCCCATGGATAGATCACTTCGCTTCGGGTCTTGATCGTGCTACTCAAACGCCCTATTCGGACTCGCTTTCGCTACGGCTTCCCCACACGGGTTAACCTCGCAACACAACGCAAACTCGCAGGCTCATTCTTCAAAAGGCACGCCGTCACCCCCACTTACGTGTAAGGCTCCGACGGATTGTAGGCACACGGTTTCAGGTACTATTTCACTCCCCGCCAGGGGTACTTTTCACCTTTCCCTCACGGTACTTGTCCGCTATCGGTCATCAAGGAGTATTTAGGCTTAACGGGTGGTCCCGCCAGATTCACACGGAATTTCAGGGGTTCCGTGTTACTTGGGATACCGCTCGACAGTCACAGACTTACACTTACGGGGCTATCACCCTCTACGGCGCCACTTTCCAATGGACTTCAACTTCACCTGTGATTTCTTACTGTCCGACCACTCGGCAGAATGATCAAAGCGGTCCCACGACCCCCCACACGCAACGCCTGCCGGCTATCACACGCATGAGGTTTAGCCTCTTCCGATTTCGCTCGCCACTACTCTCGGAATCACTTTTGTTTTCTCTTCCTGTGGGTACTGAGATGTTTCACTTCCCCACGTTCCCTCCACACGCCCTATATATTCAGGCGCGGGTAACTGGACATGACTCCAGCTGGGTTTCCCCATTCGGAAATCCCCGGATCACAGCTCGGTTGCCAACTCCCCAGGGCTTATCGCAGGCTCCTACGTCCTTCATCGGCTCTTGATGCCAAGGCATCCACCATGTGCCCTTCATAGCTTGTCTCACAAACACTCAACAAAAACTACAAAGACTAGAATTAATTGCTTCTACACGACCACACCCAACACACCCCACCACCAGCACAGCCA
>NZ_BIFF01000002.1:1176794-1939747 GCF_003865225.1 Nocardioides sp. LS1 | reverse complement strand
TGCTGGCAACATAGGACGAGGGTTGCGCTCGTTGCGGGACTTAACCCAACATCTCACGACACGAGCTGACGACAGCCATGCACCACCTGTATACCGACTAAAAGGGGCTCTATCTCTAGAGCTTTCCGGCATATGTCAAACCCAGGTAAGGTTCTTCGCGTTGCATCGAATTAATCCGCATGCTCCGCCGCTTGTGCGGGCCCCCGTCAATTCCTTTGAGTTTTAGCCTTGCGGCCGTACTCCCCAGGCGGGGCGCTTAATGCGTTAGCTGCGGCACGGAACCCATGGAATAGGCCCCACACCTAGCGCCCAACGTTTACGGTGTGGACTACCAGGGTATCTAATCCTGTTCGCTCCCCACACTTTCGCTCCTCAGCGTCAGGTAATGCCCAGAGAACCGCCTTCGCCACCGGTGTTCCTCCTGATATCTGCGCATTTCACCGCTACACCAGGAATTYCGTTCTCCCCTGCATACCTCTAGTCTGCCCGTATCGGAAGCAAGCCATGAGTTAAGCCCATGGTTTTCACTCCCGACGCGACAAACCGCCTACGAGCCCTTTACGCCCAATAATTCCGGACAACGCTCGCACCCTACGTATTACCGCGGCTGCTGGCACGTAGTTGGCCGGTGCTTCTTCTGTAGGTACCGTCACTTGCGCTTCGTCCCTACTGAAAGAGGTTTACAACCCGAAGGCCGTCATCCCTCACGCGGCGTTGCTGGATCAGGCTTCCGCCCATTGTCCAATATTCCCCACTGCTGCCTCCCGTAGGAGTCTGGGCCGTGTCTCAGTCCCAGTGTGGCCGGTCACCCTCTCAGGCCGGCTACCCGTCGAAGCCTTGGTAGGCCATTACCCCACCAACAAGCTGATAGGCCGCGAGCACATCCTCCACCGAAAAAACTTTCCACAACCAGTCCATGCAGACGGTCGTCATATCCGGTATTAATCCTAGTTTCCCAGGGCTATCCCGAAGTGAAGGGCAGATTACTCACGTGTTACTCACCCGTTCGCCGCTCGAGTACCACCGAAGTGGCCTTTCCGCTCGACTTGCATGTGTTAAGCACGCCGCCAGCGTTCGTCCTGAGCCAGGATCAAACTCTCCGTTGAAAAACAACAACCACACCAACCCGAGGGCCGATGCGGAAAAAGAGATGCCTCCTGACAGAAACAAACAACTAGCTCAACTCTTTCGAGTTATTGCCAGAATCATTGTTCTACCAAAGAAATCCGAATCCTCACATCCAAAGACATAAGAAGACGGGGCATAACAAACTAATTCGTCGACTATGACACACTGTTGAGTTCTCAAGAATCAGACGTACACCGGTTGTTTTGGGCCTTTCGGCTTCGCTTCCGGCGACTTTCCAAACTTTAGCGGGTTGATTTCGGCTTCGCAATTCGAAGCTTTCTCAGCCCATCCTGCGCACGCCACATCGACTCCGATTTCCGAGGGCACCTTGCGGGCACGTTCGAAGATCTTCGTTTATGTGAGTGGAGGTGGTCGTCGGGGGCCGGCCGCCCGATCTTGCGATCTTGCTGCCCGCCGCTCCCTGGCGACCCGGTGAACCTTAGCGGGTTGTTTTCCGCTTCGCAATTCGAAGCTTCCAACTTCCCTCACCTGCGCACGCCACATGGACTCCGACTTCCAAGAGCCACCCTGCGGGCGCACTCGAAGATCTTCGCTCTGTGTTGTGGAGGTGGTCATCGGGGGCCGGCCGCCCGATCTTGCGATCTTGCTGCCCGCCGCTCCCTGGCGACTCGGAGAAGATTAGGGGACCTGCGGGGGTTGTTCAAATCGAGCGGGCGTGACCCGGGCCACATACACGTTTTCGCAGGTCAGAGGCGGTTTCAGCCCTCTAGGACCGCGATCCCACGCGTGTCGGCGACCGTCCTGGCCCCCGCCAGGCGCATCGCCTCGACCGTCTCCTCGCGCAACCGGGCGTGCAGATCGGCCACGCCGCGCTCCCCGTCGACGAGGGCGAGCAGCGGCAACCGGCCAAGGAACGCCGCGTCGGCGCCGAGCGAGACGGCGGCCATGACGTCCAGTCCGGAGCGCAGGCCGCCGTCGACGTAGACCTCGGCCTCTCCCCCCACCGCGGTCAGCACCCCGTCGAGGCAGGAGACCGTCGTCGCGGCCCGGTCCAGCTGGCGACCGCCGTGGTTGGAGACCCACACCCCGCGGGCGCCGGCCTGCACGCACCGGCGGGCGTCGTCGGGGCGCAGCACTCCCTTCACCACGACCGGGAGGCCGGTCACCCCGGCGAGCCAGCCGATGTCGTGGGGCCCGAGGTCGAGCGCCTTGTCCGAGCCCGGCTGGTCGTCGTACCCGGGGTCGAAGTTGACCCGCACGATGGCGGGATCGACCAGGTCCCAGATGTTCTCGCCGGTGCCGTACTTGGTGGCGACCACCGGGGTGTCGACGGTGAGGACGACCGCCCGGGCGCCGGCCGCGACCGCGCGCTCGAGCAACGGCTCGGCCAGGGTGCGGTCCGCCGGCAGGTAGGCCTGGAGCCACCAGGCCACGCCGGTCGCGCCGATCTCGGCGAACGACGTGCCCGCGTTGCTGGAGACCACCATGACGGAGCCCGCGGCGGCGGTGGCCCGCGCCATGCCCAGCTCCCCGTCAGGGTGCACGGCCCGCTGCAGCGAGCTGGGGGCGACCGCCCAGGGCACCTCGAGCCGGTGTCCGAGCAGGGTCACCGAGGTGTCGACGTCGGTGACGTCGCGCAGCACGTGGGGGTGGAAGCGCACCCCGGCCCAGGCTCCGACCGCCTCGGCGGCGGACACCCCGTCACGGGCACCCGTGAGGACGTACTCCAGGACCGGGACGGGCAACGCGGCGCGGGCACGCTCCTCGAGAGCGCCCACCCAGCCTCCGTCCCCGGTCTGCGTCATGGCGGGTCAGCCGACCTCGACGCCGGCGAAGTTCTTCTTGCCGCGGCGCAGCACCAGCCAGGTGCCGCCGATCAGGTCGGCCGCGGTGGGCACCTGCTCGGGATCCTCCACCCGCTGGTTGTTCAGGTAGGCGCCGCCCTCGGAGACGGTCCGGCGGGCCTCGCCCTTGCTCTTGGCCAGCCCGGTCACCACCAGGAGGTCGACCACGCTGGGCAGCTCGCCGTCGATCCTGGCCGAGCCGGCCTCGCGGAGGGCGGCTCCCAACGTGTCGGGACTCAGCCCCATGAGGTCACCACCCCCGAACAGCGCGGCTGACGCCGCCTTCACCTGCTCGGTCTCGTCGCGTCCGTGGACCAGGGCGGTCACCTCGTCGGCGAGCCGCTTCTGGCCCAGGCGCAGGAAGGGCTTCTCGGCGTGCTGCGCCTCGAGGTCCTCGATCTCCTCGTGGGAGAGGAAGGTGAAGATGCGGAGCAGCTCCCCGATCTTCTCGTCCTCGACGTTCAGCCAGAACTGGAAGAAGGCATAGGGCGAGAGCATCTCGGGGTCCAGCCACAGGGCGCCGCCCTCGGTCTTGCCGTACTTGCTGCCGTCGGTCTTGGTGATGAGCGGCGTTGCGAACGCGTGGGCATGGCCCTGGTCGGCGCGGCGGATCAGCTCGACCCCGCCGGTGAGGTTGCCCCACTGGTCGGAGCCGCCGAACTGCAGCGTCACGCCGTGGTCGCGGTAGAGGTTGAGGAAGTCCATGGACTGGAGCAGCACGTAGCTGAACTCGGTGTAGGAGATCCCGGACTCCAGGCGGCGCTTCACGGTCTCGCGCCCCAGCATCCGGTTGACCGGGAAGTGCTTGCCGATGTCGCGGAGGAAGTCGATGGTCGAGAGGTTCTCGGTCCAGTCGTAGTTGTTGACCATCGTCGCGGCGTTCTCGCCCTCGAAGGACAGGAACGGCTCGATCTGGCGGCGTACGCGCTCCACCCAGTCCTTGACGGTCTCGAGGGAGTTCAGCGTCCGCTCGCCGGAGTCGCGCGGGTCGCCGATCATGCCGGTCGCGCCCCCCACGAGGGCGTAGGGCGTGTGGCCGGCCAGCTGGAGGCGGCGCGCGGTGACGATCTGGACGAGGTTGCCCAGGTGCAGGCTCGGCGCGGTCGGGTCGAAGCCGACGTAGAACCGGACGCTCCCCTCGGCCAGCGCAGCACGCAGGGCGTCGAGGTCCGTCGAGTGGGCGATGAGGCCGCGCCACTCGAGGTCGTCGAGGAGGGTCGGGTCGATCACGGCGGGTGCCTTCCGGAGCATCGGGTACGGAGGTGTCGGGTCCCAGCCTGCCGCATCGACCGTGCGGAGGACCAACGGGTTCGACCCGGGCCCTATCGTGGTCGGCGGCCCCGAGGAGGAACGGACACGTGATCGCAGGCAGGTACACGCTCGACCGCGAGATCGGTCGCGGCGGCATGGGCGCGGTGTGGCTCGGGCGCGACGAGGTGCTCGGCCGGTCCGTGGCGCTCAAGCGCATCGGCATGATGCCGGGCGGCTCCAGCCCCGACCTCGAGCGCGCCGAGCGGGAGGCACGCCTGGCGGCACGCCTCAACCACCCGCATGTCGTGGCCGTCTTCGACCTCGTCAACGACCAGGACCAGCAGTGGCTGGTCATGGAGTACGTCGAGGGGGTCACCCTCGCCGAGCTGGTCCGCCGCGACGGCGCACTCACCCCCGAGCAGGCCTCGCCCCTCGTCGCCCAGGCAGCGGACGCGCTCGCCGCGGCGCACGAGGCCGGGATCGTGCACCGCGACGTCAAGCCCTCCAACATCCTCGTCACGCCGCAGGGGCAGGTGAAGCTGTCGGACTTCGGCATCGCCCGCGCCCAGGCGGACGCGTCGCTGACCCAGACCGGGCTGGTGACCGGCTCGCCGGCGTACCTCGCCCCCGAGGTCGCCTCCGGCCAGACCGCCAACGGCGCGAGCGACGTGTGGTCCCTCGGCGCCACCCTCTTCCACGCCCTGGCCGGCCACCCGCCGTACGACGTGGGCGACAACCTGATGGGCGCGCTCTACCGGATCGTGCACGAGGACCCGCCGCGGCTCGAGGGAGCCGGCTGGCTCGCGCCGCTGCTCGAGGCCACGATGACCCGGGAGCCCGCGGAGCGCTGGTCGATGGCCCAGGTGCGCGACTTCCTCGCCGCCGGCCCCACGGGCACGGTGCTGCACCCCGTCCCGACCAACTCCGTGCCCGGGGCGGACCCCACCCGCACCCAGGTGCTGTCCGCCACCACCGCCGCACCCGCCCCGGTCGCCCCGGCCCCACCGGTGCCCGCGCGGCGCCGACCGGCACGCGCGCTCCCGGTGCTGGTCGGCCTGGCCGTGCTGCTCGTCGGCGGTCTCGTCGCCTGGGCCGCGCTGTCGGGCGGGGACGGGGGCTCGCAGACGCAGTCGCCACCCGGCGGCAGCTCCTCCTCCTCCTCGCGCACACCGTCGCCCTCGACCTCACCCAGCCCCTCGGAGTCGCCGTCCTCGAGCACCGGCGCCACGCCCGCCGGCATGGAGTCCTTCATCCAGGACTACCTCGCCACGGTCACCTCCGACCAGAAGGCCTCGTGGGAGATGCTCACGCCCAAGTTCCAGGAGGAGAGCGGCGGGTTCGGGAAGTACAAGGGATTCTGGAAGACGATCGAGTCCGCCCGCCCGACCTCCATCCAGGCCGATCCCGACACGCTCCAGGTCCACTACGGGGTGGACTACGTCCGCACGGACAGGTCCCGGGTGTCCGACACGGTCACCCTGCAGCTGGTCTACGACGCCGCGAACGACAGCTACCTGATCGACGGCGAGGCGTAGCCGCAGCACCCGACTGCCGCGTCCCGCCCACTCGGGGACGCCGGGCCCCCTATCGTTGGGCGGCAGGAGGGTCTGGATGGATCTGGCACGGCTGTATCGGGACATCGTGGAGACGTCACCCGACGGAATCTGGGTCTTCGACCTCGAGGGTCGGACCGTCTACGCGAACGCCCAGATCGCCCGGATGTTCGGCGTCGACCCGGCCGCCGCGCAGCGCCTGAGCTACTTCGACACGCTCGACGAGCTGGGCCGACAGCAGTTCCGTGCCCACCTGGACGACCTGGCCGAGGGGCGCTTCAACGACGGGGACGTCGAGAGCCAGTTCGTGCGACGCGACGGCTCGGTGTTCTGGGTGCTGGTCGGCGAGAGCCCGCTCCGCGACGAGCAGGGCCGGCTGACCGGGGTGCTGCACCGGATCAGTGACTACAGCGGGCGACGTACGACCGTCGACCGGCTCCGGGAGAGCGAGCGCCGGCTGGCCGAGGCCCAGCGCATCGCGCTGATCGGCAGCTGGGAGTGGGACGTCGAGCAGGACGAGATCACCGGGTCGGAGGAGCTCTACGAGCTCTACGGCCTCGACCCGGAGGGCTTCCCCGCGGCGTACGCCGACTTCCTCGAGATCGTGCACCCCGACGACCGGCGTGCCGTCCACGCCGAGGTGCAGAAGGCCGTGCGCGGCGCGGACGACTTCATGTTCGTCGCGCGGGTGGCGGGCCCCGGCGGCGTGTGGGTGTGGACCCGCGGCCGCGGCGTCTCGATCCGCGACGCCGAGGGCCGCGTCGTCGCGATGTCCGGGACCCACCAGGACATCACCGAGACCAAGATGGCCGAGCTGGCCCTCGAGGACTCGGTCAGCCAGAACACCCTGATGCAGGCGGTGGCGACTGCGGCCAACGAGGCGCGCACGCTCGAGGACGTGCTGAGCCAGGCCGGCGCGCTGGTGCTCCTGCACGACGACTGGGAGCGGGCCCGGGCCTTCGTGCCCTCCGCCGACGGGCGCGGCGTGGTCCCCCTCTACGTCTACGACGACGACCAGGACGTCGACCTCGACACGCCCGAGGTCGCCGCGATGGAGCTCGCGCTGGCCAACCGGGCCTTCCACGAGCGCTGCAGCGTGTGGGACGACGACCGGCTGACGATCGCGTTCACCGTCTCCCACCGCCACGAGGTGTGCGCCGTCGTCACCATCACGTCGGCGCCGCCGCTCTACCGCCACGCGATGATCCAGTCGATGGTCGAGCAGGTGGCCGTCCAGCTGGGCTTCGTGGCCGAGCGCGAGCGGGCCGAGCGCGCGCTCGCCGCCGCGCGTGACGGCGCGATGGAGGCCTCCCGGCAGAAGTCGGAATTCCTGGCCACGATGAGCCACGAGATCCGTACGCCGCTCAACGGCGTCATCGGGCTCAACGACCTCCTGCTCCGCACGGACCTGACCAGCGACCAGCTGCGGCTGGCCTCGGGGGTGCAGGTCGCGAGCCGGGCACTGCTCTCGGTCATCAACGACGTCCTGGACTTCTCCAAGATCGAGGCCGGGAAGCTCGAGCTCGAGCGGCTCGACTTCGAGGTGCGCCCCGTCTTCGACCAGGTCGCGAGCGTGCTGGCCGAGACGGCGCGGCGCAAGGGCCTGGAGCTGATGGTCTCCTGCCACCCCGACGTCCCCGAGGTGCTGGCCGGCGACCCGACCCGTCTGGCTCAGGTGCTGACCAACCTGGGCTCCAACGCCGTGAAGTTCACCGAGCAGGGCGAGGTGTTCATCCGCGCCACGGCGGACCTCCCCGTCGACGGCCGCACCGTGCTGCGCATCGAGGTGTCCGACACCGGGGTCGGCGTGGGCGACACCGACGTCGCGACGCTGTTCGACCCCTTCACCCAGGCCGACGCGTCCACGACCCGGATCTACGGCGGCACCGGACTGGGCCTGGCGATCTCGCGGGAGATCGTCGAGGCGCTCGGCGGGACGATCGGCCTCGAGCCCAACCCCGACGGAGGCACGCTGTTCTGGTTCACGGCCGTCTTCGACGCGCCCGCGGGCACCGCCACCGACCCCGACGACGTGTACGCCCGCAGCTGGCTGGCCGGGCGCCGGGTGCTGGTCGTCGACGACAACAGCCACAACCGGCTCATCCTGCAGGAGCAGCTCACGTGGTGGCAGGTCCGCTGCGCGGCCGTCGACGGCGCGGACGCGGCGATGGTCGCGCTGGCCGACGCCGCCGCGGCGGGTGACCCCTTCGACGGGGTGCTGCTCGACATGGCGATGCCGCGCCGGGACGGGCTCGACCTCGCCCTGGACCTGCGGAGCCGCCCCGAGTACGACGACCTGGTGCTGCTCATGCTCACCTCGCCCCCGGTCCCCGAGGGCGCACGGTTCGAGGCAGCACGGATCGCCGACTGCCTGAACAAGCCGGTCCTCTCCGGCAGCCTCCGGACCGCACTGCTCGCGCACCTGGCAGGGGTGGGCCCGCGACCGAGCGTGCCGGTCGCCGAGGTCGAGGACTCCGCCAAGCGACACCGGGTGCTGGTGGTCGAGGACAACCCCGTCAACCAGATGGTCGCCGTGGGCCTGCTCGAGGCGCTGGGCTACCACGCCACCACGGCGGATGACGGGCTGTCGGCGATCGACGTACTGCTCGAGGAGTCGTTCGACGTCGTCCTGATGGACGTGCAGATGCCGCGGATGGACGGCTATGCCGCGACCCGTGCGATCCGGGAGCGTCAGGACGGCGGGCCGCGGATCCCCGTCGTCGCGATGACCGCGGCGGCGGTCGAGGGCGAAAGGGAGCGCTGCCTGGCCGCGGGCATGGACGACTTCCTCACCAAGCCGGTGGACCCCTCCGCGCTCGCCGCGGTGCTGCAACGATGGATCGAGACCACCCCGGACGACGCGATGTCCCCGGACCGACAGAGGGAGACAGAAGTGCCGGACCGCGCCCCCATCGAGGGCCTGGACGAATCACGGCTCGACGAGCTGCGGGAGCTGGACCCCAGCATGGGCTACCTGAACCGGGCGATCGGCAACTTCGTGGGCAACACCCCCGAGACGCACCGCACGATCCGCGCGGCCCACGACGCCGGCGACGCCGCATCGCTCAAGGCCGTGGTCCACAAGCTCGCCGGAGGCGCGCTCAACCTCGGGGTGACCGCGGCCGGCCGGACCGCCCAGGAGATCGAGCTGCTCACCGACGAGGGTTCGCTCGAGGGCACCGCCGACCTGATCGACCGGCTCGGCGAGGAGCTCGAGCGCGGCCGGGACGCCCTGCAGGCCTATCAGGCAGCGCACCCCCCGACCGACGACTGAGCGCCGCGTGACCCCCGTCACCGCAGGGAGTGATCCCCTCGGGAACGGGTAATGAACCGGACATGAGGAACTTGATCGGCATCCTGCTCGTCGTCTGGCTCGTGATCGGTGCCGCGGCGGCCTTCCAGCGCGGCTACTTCGGCAGCGACCGCGACGTCAGCTGCAAGAGCACCGGCGACACCGTCCTGACCATCGTGGCCGGCCCGCTGAACTACGTCGGCGCCAACCCCAAGGTCGACTGCAACGTCAAGGCCCCCCGGCCCTCGAAGTGACGCCGTCCACGAGCTCCGGACGGCCGGCGACGTTCGGCTGAGCTCCACCCGGCCGAGGAGGGCCCGCAACCCCATAATTGGGTAAGCCTCGCGCGTGAAACCCCTGCCAACATGGGGGTTTCCCGGCGAGAGGTGGATCCGGCATGCGACGGAGAGGCGGCCCCCTGCGGCCACGCACGGCCGACCGTCTGGGGATCGTGGGGCTCACCATCGCGGCACTGGCCTGCGCCGGCGCGATCGTGGGTCTCCAGACCGCCGAGGGCGCCACCGGCGAGGACCCGCCGGACATGCAGACGATCATCCCGCTGAACTCGTTCAGCATCGTCAACGGCACGAACGGGCCGGAGTTCCGCTACACGCACTACGTCTTCAACGCCGGTCCGGGCCCGCTGCAGATCCAGCCGGAGTACAACCCGGCGTCCGGCCTCTACGACGGCCGCCAGCAGACCTACGTCTACAACAACGGCTGGCAGCTGGCGAGCACCCGGAAGCTGCCCGACACGTTCTTCTTCCACGCCGAGCACGGGCACTTCCACTACCCGCTCGCGTCCTTCGGCCTGTACGCCGTCGCGCCCGACGGCGGGCTGGGAGCACCGATCGTGGTCTCCCCGAAGAACGGCTTCTGCATCGCCGACTCGTTCGTCTACGACACCACGCTCCCGCACGCCGGGCAGACCGCGGTGCAGCCGGGCACCTGCGCGGACCCGACCACGATGCGTGGCATGAGCGTCGGCGGCGTGGACGAGTACGACTACCGCGACCCCGGCCAGGCCATCCCGTTCACCGGCGTCCCGGACGGGACCTACTGGTTCCGCGGCATGACCGATCCCAACAACGACATCGCCGAGACCAACGAGGCGAACAACGAGACCGACGTCCTCGTGACGGTCACGACCCAGGGCACCAACCGGGTCGTCACCACCGGCGAGGTGCGCCACCCCGACACGACGCCGCCGCCGCTCACCCTGTCCGCGCCGGCGGACGGATCCAGCGTCTCCGGCACCGTGAACCTGCAGGCCGACGCGGCTGCCGGGATGACCGTGCAGTTCCTCGTGGACGGCACCGTCGTGGGCACGTCGGCCTCCACCGCACCGCCGTACACCCTCAGCTGGAACTCGGGATCGGTCCTCGACGGCGAGCACTGGATCGCGGCCCGGACCACCGACGCGCTGGGTCGCACGAACACCACGGCCGCGGCCGCCGTGCAGGTCGGCTCCGGCGGCTCCTCGTCCACGTCGACGACCTCGGTCACCCCGGCCCCCGGCCCCCTGGCGGTCGTCGGCCAGGCCAGCCAGGACTCCTCGACGACCGGTGGCCCGACCCTGAGCAACGTCCCGGCCGGCGCGATGCTGCTCGCGTTCGTCTCGGCCGACGGCCCGCAGGCCGCCAACGCGCAGTCGAGCACGGTCACCAGCAGCGGCCTCACCTGGAGCCTGGTGAAGAGGAGCAACGCCGCCTTCGGCACCGCCGAGGTCTGGCGAGCCTTCACGGCGTCGGCCATGCCGACCGTGCAGGCGACGGTGGCACTCACCCGACCAGGCTTCCGGCAGTCCGTCGAGCTCGTCGCCTTCACCGGCGCCCAGGGCGTCGGGGCCGTGGGTGGCGCGTCGGCCACCACGGGCGCGCCCGCGACGACGCTGACCACGACGACCGCAGGCGGCTGGGTCTGGGGCGTCGGAAACGACTGGGACGGTGCCGTCGCGCGCACGCCACGCAGCGGGCAGGTCATCTCCCACCAGCTCGTCGACCAGCAGATCGGTGACACGTTCTGGATGCAGAACCTCAGCACCGCGACGCCCGCCGCCGGCACCGCCGTGACGTTCGGCGACACCGCGCCGACCAACCACCAGTGGAACCTCGCGGCCCTCGAGGTCGTGCCCGCCGGTGTGTCCTCGACGTCCACGTCCTCCACGTCCTCCACGTCCTCGACGTCGTCCACCTCGTCGACGTCGTCCACCTCGACGTCGTCCACCTCGTCGACGTCCTCGACCTCGTCGACGTCCTCCACGACTCCCCCCGCAGACACCCAGGTCCCGACGATCTCGATCACCGACCCGCAGAACGGCGCCACCGTGGGCGGCATCATGCAGATCGGCGCGATCGCCGCGGACAACGTGGGCGTCACCTCGGTCCAGTTCAAGCTGGATGGGGCCAACCTCGGAGCGCCGGTGACCGCACCCCCGTTCGCGACCACTTGGGACACGCGCACGGCGACGGCCGGGACCCACTCACTGACCGCCGAGGCCCGCGACGCAGCGGGCAACGTCGGCACGACAGCGACGCCGGTCGTCGTCACCGTCGACAACTCCGCCGCTCCCCCCGCCGTGATCTCGGTCGACCGGTCGGTCGTGATCAAGGCGCGCGGGAAGCTGACCTCGCCCACGCTGTCGACGACGGTGGCCGGCGAGACAGTGCTGGCGTTCGTCGCGTACGACGGCCCGACGACGGTCGGAACGCAACGCAGCACCGTCACCGGGGGCGGTCTCACCTGGTCCCTGGTCAAGCGGACCAGCGCCCAGCTCGGAGTGAGCGAGATCTGGAGCGCCAAGACGACCGGCCTGCTCAGCAACGCCCGGATCGTGGCCACACCGACCGTCAACGGCTACGACGGGATGCTGGACGTGGTGACGTTCAAGAACGCCAACGGCACCGGCGTGGCGGCCTCGTCGGCGGCAGCGTCGGGCGCCCCCGACGTCTACCTGCCGGGCGTCGCCACCGGCTCGTGGGTGTGGGCGGTCGGCAACGACTGGGACGGCGCGACCGCGAGGACCCCGGTCAGCGGGCAGGTGCTGCACAACCAGTGGATCGACACGCCCGTGGGCGACACGTTCTGGGTGCAGATGGTCGCCGGCCCCAACACCGGACCGCCGGGACTCGTCACGATCCACGACAACGCCCCCACCAACCACCAGTGGAACTACACGGCCGTGGAGGTCAAGGCCGCACCGGCCGGCTGATCAGGGTCGGACCTGCACCACGTCGAAGTCGGTGCCCGCAGGAGCACCGGGCCCGAACGGCGGCGGGAACCCGAGGTCGAAGCGGCCGTTGACGAGGGCGAGCGTGCTCCCGTGGCGAGCGACCGTCGTCGGGACCCGGAAGAGGTCGGAGTGGATCACCTGGGTCACCCGGCCGCTGGTGAGGTCGGGCGACAGACGCACCTCGGCCACCGCGTTGGCGAAGTTCTCCACCACCCAGGCGGTGCGCCCCTCGACCTGGAGGCCGTCGAGCGTGCCCGGGACGAGGGGGATGCCGGTGAGCGTGACCTGCCTGCTCGCCCCGGTGGCGGGGTCGACCAGCGCGAGGATCCCGAGGTCGGTGTGGTTGACCATGAGCAGGCCGGTGTCGGTGCTGTCGATCCCGTTCAGCCCGAACCCGGACGTCACCGCACCGGCGGGGCCGGTCACGGTGATCGGCTCGGTCGTCCCGAAGGTGCCGTCGGCCCGGATGGGCACCCGGTAGATCCGGGGCGCGAAGGTCTCGGTGAAGTAGAGCGCGTCGGGCGTGATCGCGACATCGTTGCTGAACGTGGAACCGGCAGGGCCCAGGACCAGGTCGGCCACGGTCGACCCGTCGGCGGTCGAGTAGACGTAGGCGTGACCGGTCGCCCCGCCCGCGACGACCAGCCACCCGCGTTCGCGGTCCACCCGCATCCCCAGGGCCTGCTTGCCGGTGTTGTCGACGAAGCGGGCACCCGCGCCGGTGCGCAGGTCGCCGCGGTAGATGTCGCCGTCGCGGAGCGAGCCGACGTAGAAGGTGTTGCCGGCGCCGACCGCGATGCCCTCGGGCTGGAAGTCCACGGGCAGGGGGACGGAGTCGGGCCTCGGAACGGCGGCCGCGGGGACGGCCAGGACGGGGACGACAGCGAGGGCGAGGAGGGCGGTGAGTGTGCGCATGGTGGGCTCCGGAGGCGGGGTTCTCCCGGCCCACACTGCTCCGCGGGCCGCCCGGCTGCATCCCTCAAACGGGCTACCGCCCGGTCTTGCGCCTCCGCAGCCCCGCGGCCCGCAGCCGGGCCACCAGCTCGCGCGAGGCCACCGGCTCGGCGCCGGCCGCCACGACCCGGTCGTACCACTCGGCCGGCACGTCGTAGTGGTCCCGGTCGAAGCCCCGCTCGGGGATCCCCAGGGCGCGGGCGAAGACGTGCAGCTCGTCGTAGGAGGTGTCCGAGGCGAGGTGCGACCAGAGCCGGCCGTGGCCCGAGGCGTTGGGCGGGTCGATCAGGATCATCCAGCGACGGTACGCGTCATCGTGTGGTCGAGCAGCAGCCGCCACGACCGGAGCAGACCCGCGTCCACGTAGCTCTTGTACGACGCCCCCGGCCGGACCTGGCGGTCGAGGTGGAACTGCGTCACGCCCGCCTGCACGAGCCACGGCACGTGCTCGGCGAGCAACCCGCTGCCGGGCATCAGCAGCCGGGCGAACTCCGGCGCGGACTGGGCGGTGGCGAGGAGGTCGTCGTACCCGACGGCCATGCCCTGCGGCGAGCCGGCCGAGCGGACCGCGACCAGGCCGGGCAGGCCGGCCAGCTGGCGCCAGGCGCGGGCCGGTTCGAGGGTCGCGTCGACGGCGTCGTGGAAGGTCCAGGGCACGCCGGGCAGCGAGTCGGCCAGGTGGGTGCAGACCTCGGTGTCGATCCGGAGGTCGCTGTCGAGGAAGCCGAAGGACACCCCGGCCGCGCCGCAGCGGAGGTAGTCCTCGGCCAGCCCGACCAGCCGGGTGAGCTCCCCGCCGGTGGTGGTCCACGAGTCGTTGAGCCGCAGCAGGACGAAGACGGGCAGGTCGGTCTCGCGGCAGACCGATGAGACGAGCGCGGGCTCGGGGGACAGACCGTGCGTGCCGTCGCCGGCACCGGCCAGGTGCAGGCGGTCGGCGCGGCCCTCCTCGGCCCCCGGCACGTCGCGCGGTCCGAGCACCGTCACCTCGAGCAGCGCGTCGCTCATGCCTCGACTGTAGGTCCGCGGCTCCCCCGCCCGTCGGAGGCGCGTCGGAGGCGCCGGGGGGACGCTCCCTTGCCCCCGAGGCATGATGGAGGACGTGGACGACACCCTGCTCTTCGAGGCCCGAGCCCGTGTCCTGGCCGACCTGCAGGCCCGCCACCAGGCCACCGCCGAGGCCGTGTCGCTGCTCGAGGACGCCTGCGCGGACCGGAGGTGGTGGGCCGAGCAGTGGCCGGCCGGCGAGGCGTACGTCGCCGGGCTGGTCGCCCAGGACGTGCAGGACGCACTGCTCGACTCCGTCGGTCGGTGGCCGCTGTGCCTGACCTGCGACACGGACGAGCCGCTGCACGCGCTGCACATCCAGCCGGACCTCGGCGGTCCCGACCCGGTGTGGGTCTGCGAGCAGTCCGACCAGGCGGTCGCCCCGCTGGGTGGGCTCTAGGCTCCTAGCCCTCTTGGCCGAGCTGGACCCAGAGGGTGAACCGGTCGGCGCGGTAGACCGAGCGGGAGACCTCGACGACCTTCTCGCCCACGAGCGCGCGGCGCGAGTGGCGCAGGACGGGGGCGCCGGCCTCGACCTCGAGGTGGCGGCCCTCCTCCTCGTTGGCCACGTCGGCGTTGATGGAGTCCTCGGCCCAGGTCGGGCGCAGACCGCGCTGGCCCAGGGCGTCGTAGAGGCTGGTGGGCATCCCGCTCTGCAGGAAGCCGGGGATCAGCACCTCGTTGAGGTAGGCGTCCTCGATGCACATGGGCACGCCGTCGGCGCGGCGCAGTCGCTTCCAGTGGATGACCGCGTCGCCCTCGGTGAGGGCCAGCGCGCGGGCCACGCCGGGGCCGGCCTGCTCGCGGCGGGCGAGGAGGGTCTGCGACTCGGCGAGCATGCCGCGGCGCGCCATCTCCTCGGTGAAGCAGGTCAGCCGGCTCGCCGCGCGGCGCGGGCGCGCCACGAACGTGCCGCGACCGGGGATGCGCTCGAGCAGCCCCTCCACGACGAGTGCGTCCATGGCCTGACGCACGGTCATGCGCGCGACGCCGAAGCGGTGCACGAGCTCGCGCTCCGACGGCGCCGGGCTGCCGGGGGCTGCTCCGGAGACGAGGGACCGGACGTACTCCCGCACCTGGACGTGCTTCAGCGCTCTGCCCTCGGACACCAGCACTTCCTCCACGTAGGGAAGCGTAAGCGGATATCACACCCCCCGTCCCCGGTTCCAGGGAGGTGAGGGCCAGATCTCATTCCGTGGCTCACTCCGTGGCGATCGCGCGCAGGATGTCGAGGCGGGCCGCGCGCCGCGCCGGGAACACCGCCGCGAGCACCCCGATCAGGAGCGCGAGGACGAGGAAGACGGCCAGCTGGGAGGTCGGCACGCTGATGACCTCCAGCCCCTGGTCGCGCAACGCGTACATCAGCGCGACGCCGAACCCGATCCCCAGGACGACGCCCAGCAGCGCCCCGAGCACGGCGATCACCACCGACTCCAGCGTGATCATCCAGCGCAGCTGCGCGCGGCTCAGCCCGATGGCGCGCAGCAGCCCCACCTCGCGGGTCCGCTCGATCACCGACAGGGCGAGGGTGTTGACGATGCCGAGGACCGCGATGACCAGCGCGAGGCCGAGCAGTGCGTAGATCAGCTTCACGAACTGGTCGATCGGCCCCCGCTGCCCCTGGGCGAACTCCGCCTCGTTCTTGACCGTCACGATGGGCAGGTCGGCCACCACCTGCTCGAGGTCGTGCTGGACGCCGACCTGGTCGCGGGCGAAGACCACCAGCGCGTTGTCCTGGTCGGGGAAGCCGGCGTCGGTCAGCGTCTTCAGCGTGGTCAGGATCGGCGTGAACACCAGCGGGTTGTCCTCGTAGGTGCCGACCACGCCGTAGGTCTGCTTGCCGGTCGGCATCTGGAGGGTGACCGAGTCGCCGACGCCGAGGTCGTGGTCGGCGGCCCACTTCTGCCCCAGCAGCACCGTCCCGTCGCGCAGGTCCGAGGTCGAGCCGGTCGGCGTCCGCAGGTTGAGCCCGTCGATCTCGGCGGGGTCGGTGGCGGCCATCCCCTGCCGGTCGCCGTCGCGCTTCACGAACGCGTAGCGCTCGCGCACGATCCGCTCCACGCCGTCCACCTTGGCCATCCGGTTGGCGATGCTCGGGGAGAACGGTCCGCCGAAGACGTTGCTGACCACGAAGTCGCCGATGAAGTTGTCCGCCACCGACTTGTCGATGCTCGACTTGGCCGAGTCGCCGACGATGGCCATCGTGCAGGCCAGGGTCAGCCCGATCATCAGGGCCGAGGCCGTCGCGGTGGTGCGACGGGGGTTGCGCAGCGCGTTCTGCCCGGCGAGCCGGCCGACCGACCCGAAGAGGGCGCCGTACGACGCACGGGTGAGGGCCAGGAACGGCTGGCTGATGACGGGGCTGGCCGAGGAGACGCCGAGCAGGATCGCGAGCACGCCGCCGCCGACGAGGTAGCCACCGTGCGGGGCGTTGCTGAAGAGCCCGAGGTAGAGCAGGCCGAGTCCGAGCACGGTGAGGATGGCGCCGAGCAGCAGCCGCCGGTGCAGCGCCGACTCGGGGAGGGCCACGTCGTCGCGGAGCGCCTGGACGGGCGCGATCCGGCTGGTCCGGCGGGCCGGCAGCCAGGCGGCCGCCATCGTGACGAGCACGCCGACGGCGTACGCCGCCACGACCGTCCGCGGCGCGAAGACGAGCGGCTGGCCGGACAGGTCGAGGCCGTAGCGGGCGAAGAAGGCCCGGATCCCCATCGCGAGGAGGACGCCGAGGCCCAGGCCGAGGGTCGAGCCGACCGCGCCGAGCACGAACGCCTCGAGCTGGACCGACCAGGTGACCTGGCGCTTGGACGCCCCCAGCGCGCGGAGCAGGGCCAGCTCGCGGCTGCGCTGCGCGACCAGCATCGAGAAGGTGTTGACGATGAGGAACGCCCCGACCACCAGCGCGATCCCGGCGAAGATGAGCAGGAAGGTCGTCAGGAACGAGATCGCGTCGAGCAGCTGGGAGGCGGCCTCGTCGGCGGCCTTGTCGCCGGTCACCGCCTCCACGGAGGCCGGCAGCACCGTGGCGACCTGGTCGCGGAGCTCGGCCTGGGAGACCCCTGCCCTGGCGGTGACCCAGACGTCGGTGAAGGCGTCCTTGCCCCCGAGGAAGAGGTGCTGGGCCGTCGCGGTGTCGAAGATCGCCAGGGTCGCGCCGTTGAGCGAGCCCCCGTGCTCGAAGTCGGCGATGCCGACGAGCCGCGGGGTGAGGGAGGCCCGGTTGGCGGCGGTGACGAGGTGGACCCGCTCCCCCACGAAGTAGTCGGCCTTGGCGGCGGTCCGGGCGTCGAGGACGACCTCGTCGGACCCGTGCGGCTCGTGCCCGACGGTGATCGAGAGGCCCTCGAGTCCGTGGCCGGCCGGCGCGGTGGTCCAGTTGGCGCCGATCGCGGGTGGCCCGAAGCCGCCGACCACCTTGTTCTTCTTGTCCACCACGAAGACGCCGAAGGCATTGACGTTGCCGTCGACCCGCGCGGCCCCAGGCAGGGTGCGGAGCTCGTCGAGGAGGGCCGCCGGCACCGTGCGCGTCGACGGGGTGCCGTCGACGGTCTGCCCGCCGACCGGGCGGACCACGACGTCCCCGACGGTCGAGGCGAACAGTGCGGTGAAGCTGCGCGACAGCGTGTCGGAGAAGACCAGCGAGCCCGCGACGAAGGCGACCCCGAGCACGATCGCGAACGTGCTCATCAGCAGCCGCAGCTTGCGGCCGAGCAGGCTCTTGAGGGCGGCCCGGACCATCAGGCGCCCGCCTCGGCCATCCGGGTCATGATCTCCAGGACCTGGTCGCGGCTCGGGTCGCGGATCTCGTCGACCACCCGGCCGTCGGCCAGGAACACCACGCGGTCGGTCCAGGCCGCGGCGACGGGGTCATGGGTGACCATCACGATCGTCTGGCCGTGCTCGGTCGCGCTCTTGCGGAGCAGCTCGAGCACCTCGGCGCCGGAGCGCGAGTCGAGGTTGCCGGTGGGCTCGTCGGCGAAGACGATCCGTGGGCGGCTGACCAGCGCGCGGGCGACCGCGACCCGCTGCTGCTGGCCGCCGGACAGCTCGTTGGGCTTGTGCGACAGCCGGTCCCCCAGGTTGACCGTCGCCACGACGGCGTCGTACCACTCCCGGTCGGGCTTGCGGCCCGCGATGGCCAGCGGGAGCAGGATGTTCTCCTCCGCGGTCAGGGTCGGCACGAGGTTGTAGGACTGGAAGACGAAGCCGATCTCGTCGCGACGCAGCCGTGTGAGGGCCTTGTCCTTCAGGGTCGTCAGGTCCTGCTCGCCGATGAAGACGTTGCCGGAGTCACCGGTGTCCAGCGCCGCGCAGCAGTGCATCAGCGTCGACTTCCCCGACCCGCTCGGTCCCATCACCGCGGTGAACTCGCCCTCCTCGAGGTCGAGGCTCACGTCGTCCAGGGCGGTCACCAGGGCCTGCCCGCTGCCGTAGGTCTTCGTCAGGTTGCGCACGCGGGCGGCCGCTGTCATGGGTCAACGATCCCGCAGGGCGCCAACTCCCACCACCGGGATCGCCCTGAGGGATCCCCGAACCTCCGCGACACTCTCGAACAATTGTTCGATCCCGCGCTATCCTCGAGGGCATGGACTTCCAGGGTTCGCTCTTCGCCCCGCCCACGGGCGGGCTCTCCTTCGAGGACGTCGCCCGGCACCGCCTCACCCGGGGCGCCTGGGTGGACGTGACGCGCAGCTGGCTCCCCGACGCCGACGACGTGTTCCGCGCGCTGGTCGCCGACGTCCCGTGGCGCGCCGAGCGACGGCAGATGTACGACCGGGTGGTCGACGTGCCGCGCCTGGTCCACACCTACGTGGCCGGGGAGGACCTCCCCCACGCGGCGCTCACCGCGGCCCGCGAGGCACTCACCGCCCACTACGAGCCGGAGCTCGGTGAGCCCTTCGTGACCGCCGGGTGCTGCTACTACCGCGACGGCCGCGACAGCGTCGCCTGGCACGGCGACACCATCGGCCGCGGCCGGACGCAGGACACCATGGTCGCGATCGTGTCCGTGGGCGACCCCCGCCGCCTGGTGCTGCGGCCCCGGGGCGGCGGGGAGTCGACGTCGATCGTAATGGGCCACGGCGACCTGGTGGTCATGGGTGGCTCGTGCCAGCGCACCTGGGAGCACGCCGTCCCCAAGGTCGCCCACGCCGGGCCGCGGATCTCGGTGCAGTTCCGCCCGCTCAATGTCTTTTGAGACGAGCAGCGTCGCCCGAGGAACGAGGGCGGCGCGTGGGCTCGGCCAGGTTGAGCAAGCCGCGCGACCGAGGAACGAGGTCGCGACCGGCGCGTCGAAACCCCTGTGACGTACGCAGGGCGGCGACCCCTGGGGGTCACCGCCCTGGCGCGCCTCGCACCTCAACCAACGAGAGGATCAAAACTTCACGGTCGGGGCGACTTCCTGGCCGTCTGGGGCGTCGTAGAACTCCCGCTTGTGGACGTTCGCGATGCCGGTGAGGAACATCCACGGGACGGTCTGGGTCAGCTTGTTCAGCGACGCGACGGCGTCGTTGTAGTACTGCCGGGCGAAGGAGATCTGGTTCTCGGTCTCGGCGAGCTGCTTCTGCAGGTCGAGGAAGTTCGTGTTGGCCTTGAGGTCGGGGTAGGCCTCGGCGACCGCGTTGAGCTTGATGAGCGACTGCTGGAGCTCGGCGTCGGCGGCGGCCTTGGCGGGCACGTCGTCACCCTTGGCGGCGGCCTGGACTCCGGCGCGGGCCCGGGTGATCTCCTCGAAGACACCCTTCTCGTGCGCGGCGTACCCCTTGACCGTCTCGACGAGGTTGGGGATCAGGTCCGCGCGACGGGTCAGCTGGACGTCGATGCCGCCGAGCGCCTCCTGGGCGCCGATGTCGCTGGTGCGGAGCTTGTTGAAGCCGCTGATGACGAAGCCCACCAGGGCCACGAGCACCACGACTGCCACGATGGCGTAGAGCATCAGTCATTCCTCATTTCTGGGTTGTACGACGAGTGTGGGTCACCACGAGCCGCCGCCGCCACCGCCGCCACCGCCGCCGCCCGAGAAGCCTCCGCCGCCGGACGAGGAGCTCTGGGTGGCCTGGTAGGACGAGATTGCGGAGTCCACGGTCGAGGAGAAGTCGTCGACCATGGAGGACACGGGATCGTTGTAGTGGCTGCCGACGTAGGCGCCGGCGAGGTAGGACGGCACCGGGGGCTCAGAGCCGGTCTCGGTGCGGTACTTGTCGGCCCACTCCTTGGTGCAGCCGAGCGCGACGGCCCACGGGATGTAGGCCGTGTAGAGCTCCTGGCGGCCGGCGAAGTCGAAGCGGTCCTTGCTCGACGGGGTCGACAGGACCCGGTGGAAGCCGCCGATCCGCGACCAGAGGTCGCGCCCCGAGGCGGTGCGGCGCGTGCCGGAGCCGGTGCGCACCAGCGGGAAGGCGCCGATCGCGAACGCGCCGGGGACCAGCCCGACCATCGACATCGAGAGCGGGTTGAAGATCGCGACGGCCAGCGCCGCCAGCAGGCCGGCGATGACCACGAGTGAGCCGGCGCCGCCGAGGCCGCTGGTCACCATGTGGCCCGAGGTCCTGGCCCAGCTCTTGACCGAGTCGTCGAACGTCCCGATCTCGGACTTGAGGCGCTTGCCTGCCTCGACGTCCTTCTTCGACGCCACGAAGGTCGTGCCCGGGCCGCCGAGCAGGTGCGCCACACCGGAGGAGACCGGGTCGAGGCCTGCCCAGCCCTCGGCGCCCTTCTGGTCGGTGATCGACCAGGTGTCGCCCTCGCGGTCGAGGCTGACGGCGCCCTTCTCGGCGGCGTACATCAGGGTCCCGACGTACGCCGAGCGGTCGACGTCCTCGGTGAGGAGGTACTGCGCCTGGGCCGGGCCGATGCCCTCGGGCGGGGCGTACATGAGCGGGAACTGCGGGTTGGTCTCGCGGGCGCGGGCCGCGATCCGGGCACCGAGGCCGAAGGCGGCCAGGCCGAGCAGGACGACCAGCCCGAGCAGGATCGCGTCGGGTCCGAGCACCGGGTCGAGCGCCGGCACCCACGGCCGGGTGTCGCCGGCGGGCGGCGTGGCCATGTCGAGACCCGCCTTGACCGTGACGGGGGTGTTGGCCGGGAGGTGGCCGGTGCGGACGTGGAGGGTGGTGCTGCCCTCGCCCTTGGCCGTGCAGCCGCTCGTCGCACCGGACCCTGTCGCGCACTGGACGTGCTCGGCCGCGACCGGGAGGTGCACGGTCAGGTTGGTGGCGTCGATCTCCTGCTTCCAGCCACCCGGGACGAGGTTCCAGTAGAACTGCGACCGGCTCCCGTCGGTGCCGGGCTCGATCACGCCGTCGATGGAGTAGCGGATGACGTAGACGTGCTCGCCCGGCGTCACGGTCTCGGTGGGGGAGCCGATCTTGGCGATCTTGAAGCGGCCGTGGTCCTCGGAGAGGTACTCCACCGGGACGGTGCCGTCGTCCAAGGAGACCGAGATGTCGTGCACGACGCGGCGTGCGTGCGGCGCGCTCGGGTCGGCCCGGTCGAAGAACCGGAAGATGCCGTGCCGGCCGTAGGGGAAGTCGACGGTGAGCTTCTCCACGACGGCGAGGTCACCGGACTCGTCGAGGGTGAAATCGGCGACGTAGGAGGTGATGGTCGTCGACTCGGGGCTGTTGTCGGCGGAGCCGTAGTTGAACAGGGCCGCCGGGATGAACAGGACGGCCACGAGCACCGCGAGGCCCACGGCGTACCCCACGACACGCTTCATGGCTGGAGCCTAGGGCTCGGCGCCTCGTCCCGTCGGAAAACCGCGTGCCCGCTGTCGGTGGCCACTGGGAGACTGCTCGGCGATGAGCACCCCGACCGCCGCCCCCCGTCCGACCCTCGCCTCCTTCTGGCACGACCTGCCGCGCGAGGGCAGGCTGATGCTGTCCGTGGTCGTCTTCGAGTTCCTCGGCACGGGCCTGGTCCTGCCGTTCCACGTCGTCTACCTCCACGAGGTCCGCGGCTTCGCGCTCAGCGACGTCGGCCTGCTGCTCGGCCTGCCGCCGCTGGCCGGCTTCCTCGTCGTCGGGCCGGGTGGGGCCCTCATCGACCGGCTCGGGGCGCGGGTCATCGTGCTCACGGTGCTGTCGCTGCTGATCGCGGGCGACGTCCTGCTCGCCTTCGCCGAGACCCTGCCCGTCGCCGGCTTCGCGCTGATGCTCTCGGGCATCGCCTTCGGCGTCTCGTGGCCGGCCTTCCAGAGCTTCATCGCCGCGGTCGTGCCGCCCGAGCTCCGGCAGCGCTACTTCGGGGTCAGCTTCTCCCTGCTCAACCTCGGCATCGGGATCGGCGGCATCGTCGGCGGCGTGGTCGTCGACGTCGACCGGGCCGTGACCTTCCAGGGCATCTACCTCGCCGACGCCGTGAGCTACCTGCCCTCCCTGTTCCTCATGCTGGTCCCGCTGCGCCACGTGGCGGGGCGCGTCCAGCACGACCCTGAGGAGGTGGCCGCATCGGGCGGCGGTGGCTACCTCGCCGTGCTGCGCCGACCGGCCGTGGCGCCGCTCATGGTGCTGTCGTTCGTGTCGTCCTTCGTCGGCTACTCCCAGCTCAACGCGGGCATGCCCGCCTTCGCGCGGGCCGTCGGCGAGGTCTCGACGCGCGGTCTCGGCTTCGCCTTCGCGGCCAACACCGTGGTGATCGTGCTCCTCCAGCTGGTCGTGCTGCACCGCATCGAGGGCCGCCGCCGCACCCGCGTGATCGCGGTGATGAGCGTGCTCTGGTCGCTGTCCTGGCTGCTGCTCGGCGCCTCGGGCCTGGTGCCCGGCACGCTCGGGGCGACGCTGCTCGTCGCCGCCTGCGCCTCGGTCTTCGCGCTCGGCGAGACCCTGCTCCAGCCGACCATCCCGGCCCTCGTCAACGACCTCGCGCCCGATCACCTGCGGGGCCGCTACAACGCCCTGAGCTCGGCGTCCTTCAGCCTGGCCGCGATCATCGCGCCGCCGATCGCCGGCGCGCTCGTGGGGCACCACCTCGGCAACGTCTACATCGGCCTGCTCGTCGCCGGCGCGCTGGTCTGCGGCGCGCTCGCCGTCCTGCACGTCGAGCCGCAGCTGCCGCCGGCCGTCAACGGCGTCCGCCCGCCCACGACCGCGGACGCCGAGGAGCCTGCCTTCGTGCCGACCCCGACCGGCGTCCCGGCCGGCACGCTCGAGTCCTCGGGATAGTCCCCACCGCAATTGCTGTCGATCGGGCGATTTCACGACAATTGCGTTGGGGACTATCCGTCACATCAGTCCCGCCCGCTGAGCCACCAGATCACGAGCGCGACCACGGCGAGCACAGCCGCGACCGGCTTCCAGTAGGCCCGCAGCAGGATCGGGAGGGCGGTCGCGCCGAGGTCGAGCGCGTCGTCCCCGTCGTACGCCGGGGGCGGAGGCGGCGCGACCGCCGGCGATGGCCGGGGTGACGGAGCCGGCTCCGGAGCCGCAGCCGCGGGTACGGCAGCGGGTGCGGGCCCGGGCTCGGGCTCGGGCTCGGGCGAGAGCCGGTTCTCCAGGCAGGCGACGAACTGACCGAGCAGCTTGTCGGAGACGTCCTGCATGACGCCGCGCCCGAACTGCGCCGGCTTGCCGGTGATCGCGAGGTCGGTGACGACCTCCACGTCGGTGGACGTCGGATCGGCGGCGCCGGCCGCCATGGCCAGGGTGACCGTGGCGCCCGCCGTGCCGTTGCCGCGCTTGTCCTTGCCGTTGGCCTCGACCACGAAGCGGTGCGCCGCCTCGTCCTTCTCCACGAACGTGCCGGACCCGTTGTAGACCAGCGCGATCGGTCCCAGCTTGACCTTGCAGGAGCCCTGGAAGGTGTCGCCCTCGACCGAGGTCACCGTGGCGCCCGGGAAGCAGGTCGCCAGGCCGGCGATGTCCTGGAAGTGCGCCCAGGTCTCCTCGACCGGGGTGGGGACGGTGAAGCGGTGGGTCAGGTCCACGGGCCTCAGGCCCCCGCGGCGGCGAGCACCGCTCGCCGGGTCAGGACCGTCGCGAGGTGCCGCCGGTAGTCGGCGTCGCCGTTGAGGTCCGAGGGCGGGTTGGCGCCATCGGCAGCATGCGCCGCGGCCGACCGCACGGCCTCGTCGGTCGCAGGCTGGCCGGCCAGTGCCTCCTCGACCGTACGGGCCCGCAGCGGGGTCGAGCCCATGTTGGTGAGCCCGACCCGGGCCTCGGCGATGGTGCCGCCCTCGACCCGGACAGCGGCGGCGACCGCGACGATCGGCCACTGGTGGGCGACGCGCACGAACTTCTCGTAGTGGGCGCCCCAGCCGGTGTGCTTGGGGATCCGGACCTCGGTGAGGATCTCGCCCTCGGCGATCGCGGTCTCGAAGAGGTCCACGAAGAAGTCGTCGGCCGCCACCGTGCGGGTGCCGCCGCCGCCGGCGATCACGAACTCCGCCCCGAGGGCGAGCGCCGGCGCCCCGAGGTCCCCCGCGGGGTCGGCATGCGCGAGCGCGCCGCCGAACGTGCCCCGGTGGCGCACCTGCGCGTCGGCCAGGTGCTCGACCGCCTTGGCGATCAGGGCTGCGTGCCGCGCGACGAGCGGGTCGGTGCCGACGGTCGCGTGCGGCGTCATCGCGCCGATCACGATCGCGTCGCCGTCCTCGCGGATGCCGCGCAGCGACTCGATCCGCCCGAGGTCGACGACGACCTCGGGCGCGTTGAGCCGCATCCGCAGCACCGGCAGCAGGCTCTGCCCGCCGCCCAGGACCTTGGCGTCGTCGCCGTGCTCGGCGAGCGCGGCCAAGGCCTCCTCCACCGACGTGGGCGCGAGGTAGTCGAACGCTGCGGGAATCATGCGCCCGCTCCTTCCGTGCTGTCCTGACCGGGTTCGCCGTGACCGAAGTGCGGCATCGCCGCGCCCTCCGTCGAGCCGCCGGAGCCGGCACTGTTGATGGCCTTCCACACGCGCTCGGGGGTGCACGGCATCTGGATGTCGTTGACGCCGAGGTGGCGCACGGCGTCGACCACCGCGTTGACCACCGCCGGGGTGGAGGCGATCGTGCCGGCCTCGCCGACCCCCTTGGTGCCGAGCGTGTTGGTCAGCGACGGCGACGTGGTGTGGTCGATGTCGAAGCTGATCGTGTCCGCCGCGGTCGGCAGCAGGTAGTCGACGAAGGAGCCCGACACCAGCGTGCCGGCGTCGTCGTGCACCGCCTCCTCCCACAGCGCCTGTGCGATGCCCTGGACGAGGCCGCCGTGCACCTGCCCCGCGACGATCAGCGGGTTGATGATGTTGCCGATGTCGTCGCAGCAGACGTACTTGCGCATCCGCACCGCCCCGGTCTCGGTGTCGACCTCCATCGCGCACAGGTGCGTGCCGTGCGGGAAGTTGAAGTTCACCGGGTCGTAGGTCGCCTCCGAGTCCAGCGACGGCTCGACGCCGTCGGGCAGGTTGTGCGCGGCGAAGACCGCGGTCGCGATCTCGCCGATGGCCAGGCCCTGGTCGGTGCCGCGCACCGAGAACCGGCCACCGGAGAACTCCAGGTCGTCCACGGACGCCTCGAGCAGGTGGGCCGCGATCGGCCGGGCCTTCTCGATGACCTTGTCCACCGCCTTGACCAGCGCCTCCCCACCCACGACGAGCGAACGGGAGCCGTAGGTGTCCAGGCCCTTGTGGGCGATCTGGGTGTCGCCGTGCAGCACCTCGACGTCCTCGAAGGCGACCCCGAGCCGGTCGGCCACGATCTGGCTGAACGCCGTCTCGTGACCTTGCCCGTGCGCGGAGGCGCCGGTGACGACCTCGACCTTGCCCGTTGCGAGCATCCGAACGCTCGCGTGCTCCCAGCCGCCGGCTCCGTAGTTGAGCTGGCCGAGCACCCGGCTGGGCGCCAGGCCGCACATCTCGGTGAAGGTCGAGACGCCGATGCCGAGCTGGACCGGGTCGCCGGACTCGCGTCGGCGCCGTTGCTCGGCACGCAGCTCGTCGTACCCGAACATGTCCATCGCCCGGGCCGTCGCTGCCTCGTAGTTGCCGGAGTCGTACTCCAGCCCGGCGACGGTGGTGAAGGGGAACTCCTCGTGCCGGATCCAGTTCTTCTCGCGCACGGCGATCGGGTCGACCCCGAGCTCGGCGGCCAGCTCGTCCATCAGCCGCTCGATGGCGTACGTCGCCTCCGGGCGCCCGGCGCCCCGGTAGGCGTCGGTCCAGGTCTTGTTGGTGAAGACCGTCTGGCAGTTGAACCGGTAGGCCGGGAACTTGTAGATCGCGTTGAACATGAACGCGCCGAGGACCGGCACGCCGCCGCCGACGATGGCGACATAGGAGCCGAGGTCGGCCAGCAGGTCGACCTTGAGGCCGGTGACCCGGCCGTCCTTGGTCGCGGCGAGGGTGAGCTTCTGCCACTGGTCGCGGCCGTGGTGGGCCGAGACGAGCGACTCGCTGCGGGTCTCGGTGTACTTCACCGGCTTGCCCAGCCGGCGCCCGACCGCGAAGGCGATCATCTCCTCGGGCGTCTGCTGGAGCTTGCCTCCGAAGCCGCCGCCCACGTCGGGCGCGATCACCCGGATCTTGGACTCCGACACCCCGGTGGTGGCGGCCAGCGCAAACCTCAGGATGTGCGGGATCTGGGTCGCCGACCACACGGTGATCTGCTCACCGGTCGGGTCGACCACGACCGACCGGGGCTCCATGAAGGCCGGGATGAGCCGCTGCTGGCGGTACTCCCGCTCGATCAGGATGCCCTCGGAGCGGGCCCGGTCGATCGCCTCGTCGACGTTGCCGCCGGTCCCGGCATCGGCCGAGTCGAAGCTCCAGAACGCCGACTTGTTGGTGCCGAGGTCGGGGTGGGCCAGGACCTTGTCCTCGGCGGCCTCCTTGAGGTCGAGCGCGGCCGGCAGCACGTCGTAGTCCACGTCCACGAGCTCGGCGGCGTCACGGGCCTCGGCGGCGCTGCGCGCGACCACCACGGCCACGATCTCGCCCGCGAAGCTGACCCGGTCGCTCGGCATCGGCAGGTGCGTCGGCGTGAGCTGCTCGGTGGTGATCGCCCAGGCGTTGATGCAGACACCCTGGGACTCGCCGAGGTCGGCGCCGGTCAGCACCGCGACGACGTTGGTCGCGGCCTGCGCGGCGCTGGTGTCGATCCCGGTGATGCGGGCGTGTGCGAAGGGGCTGCGCACCATCGCGAGGTGCAGCATGCCCGGCAGCGTGATGTTGTCGGTCCAGCGCGTGCGGCCGGTGATCAGCCGCTGGTCCTCCTTGCGGCGCCGGTCGCGGCCGATCTCGCGCTCGACCTCGGGGCGTTGCTCGACCGCGGTCATGACGTCGCCCCTGCGGTGGCGCCGGCCGCGTGCTGCACGGCCTTGACGATGTTGTGGTAGCCGGTGCAGCGGCACAGGTTGCCCTCGAGCCCGAAGCGGATCTCCTCCTCGGTCGGGTGCGGGTTCTCCTTGAGGAGGTCGACGCTCTGCATGATCATGCCGGGCGTGCAGAAGCCGCACTGGAGGCCGTGGCACTCGCGGAACGCCTCCTGCACCGCGTGCAGCTGGCCGTCCTGCGCGAGGCCCTCGATGGTGGTGACCTCGTGGCCGTCGGCCTGGACGGCCAGGACGTTGCACGACTTCACGCTCGTGCCGTCGAGGTGGACCGTGCACGCGCCGCAGTTGCTGGTGTCGCAACCGATGACGGTGCCGGTCTTGCCGAGTCGCTCGCGGAGGTACTGCACGAGAAGCATGCGGGGTTCGACGTCGTCGGAGACCGATGCTCCGTCGACGGTCAGGCTGATGCGCGTCATGGACGACTCCCTGGGCATGGCCGGATACGTGTGATGCCGATCACGCTAGGAGCACGGGGTTGCCAACAGGTTGGCTAGGAGCGGGCGACCGCCAGCCGGCCCTTGAGCAGCGGCACGGCGGGATGCCGGCGCCCCGCGAGCGAGGCGAGGCAGACCTCGATCACCTCGGCGTCGTACGGCGCGAGCTCGCTGTAGCGGACCACCGCATCGGGCTCGGGGTCGGCCAGCAGCGCCTCGCGGACGGCCACGGCGACGTACTCGGCCAGCTCCCCCAGCGCCGGGGAGTTGGTGCCGGGGAGCAGGTCGCCGCCGTAGGCCTCGACAGCCGCCCGGACGTGGCCGCGGCGGAGCAGGCCGAGGACGTGCTCGACGTCGGTGACGACCGGCATCATCAGCCGGTAGGGCCGCGAGGACAGCTGCCCGCCGAGCGCCGATCGCAGGTGGGAGACCTCGGCCTTGAGGGTCGAGAAGGTCACCGCCTGGTCGCCGTAGACGAGCGCGTGCAGCTGCTCCAGCGACAACCCCTCCGGGTGCATGGCGAGCAGCGCGAGCACCTCGGTCTGGCGGCGGTTGAGCAGCAGGCGCTGGCCGTCGAGCCGCGTCTCGGCGGTGCCGAGCAGGGTCATGACCAGGCCGGGGTCGTCGGTCTCGTCGGCGACGACGCCCGGGTGGTGCGCGGAGTGGGGCATGGCGGTCTCGATCAGCGCGGCCATCACGCGGGCCGTCGCGAGCCCGATCGGGTGGGTGCGGTCCCAGGTCGTCGACAGGTCGAGGACGCCGAGCTGCGCGCCCGTGACGGGGTCGTGGACCGGGGCGGCCCAGCACACCCAGTTGTGCACGATCGGCGCGTAGTGCTCGGCGCTGAAGACCATCGCCGGCCGGTCGAGCCGGTTGGCCAGGTCGAGGGCGTTGGTGCCGACGCTCTGGTCGTCCCAGCGGCCGCCGGCCACGAAGTTCACCGTCTCGGCCTTGCGCCGCATGACCCGGCCGCCGTAGGTCCACAGGATCCGGGTCTGCGCGTCGGTGACCGCGATGACCAGGTCGCCGTCCTCGGCCGTGCGGCGCAGCTCGGCCTCCACCCGCTGGACCGCTGTCTGCAGCGGGGAGCCGCGCCACAGCGCGGCGGTCTCGCCCTCGTCGGCGAGCGGGGCGTGCGTGACGTCGTGGCTGATGGCGGCCTCGGAGCGGGCCCAGCTGCTCAGGATCTCGGGCCGGACGAGCGGCTCGGCCTCGTCGCCGTCCTCGACGAACGCGGTCCAGGCGCGCATGGCCTCGACCCTGCGTCCCTGCAGCTCGCTGCGCGCCACGGTCCCCCCTGGGAGTCGTCGTTGCCGCAAAACTAGCACCGGCCAGGTGACGGGCGTCACAGTCCGTCTGGGTCTGCCCGGGTCAGGCCAGGTCGCGGTGGATCCGCCCCTCGGTGGTGCCGAGCCGCTCCCCCGAGCCGCCCCACCGGCCGGCGATGATCTCGGCGGCGATGCTGATGGCGGTCTCCTCCGGGGTGCGGGCGCCGAGGTCGAGGCCGATCGGGCTGGAGAGCCGGCCGAGCTCCTTGTCCTCCAGGCCCGCCTCGCGCAGCCGCGCGACCCGGTCGTCGTGGGTGCGGCGCGAGCCCATCGCGCCGACGTACGCCACGTCGGGGAGGCGGAGCGCCACCTCGAGGAGGGGTACGTCGAACTTCGGGTCGTGGGTCAGCACCGTGATCACCGTGCGGCTGTCGATGCGGCCGGCGTCGCGCTCGGCCTGGAGGTAGCGGTGCGGCCAGTCCACGACCACCTCGTCGGCCTCGGGGAACCGGGTGTTGGTCGCGAAGACGGGCCGGGCGTCGCACACGGTCACGTGGTAGCCGAGGAAGGAGCCCACCCGGGCGACCGCCGCGGCGAAGTCGATCGCCCCGAAGACCAGCATCCGCGGCTTCGGCGCGAACGCCCACACGAACACCCGCATCCCCTCGCCGCGGCGCTCGCCGTCGGGGCCGTAGGTCAGGGTCGCGTTGTGGCCGCTCGCGAGCAGGCCGAGAGCGTCGTCGTGGACGGCGTCGTCGGCGCGCGTCGAACCGAGCGATAGTCCGGCACGTTTCTGTTGTTGCGGATCGGTCCCACCAACGATTTCGTGACGGACTATCCCCTCGTCGGGGCGGACAACGAGCCGGCGCCCGAGCCAGGCCGGGTCGGGGTGCTCGATGACGGTGGCGAGGGCGACCGGGCGGCCCGCCTCGATGTCGGCGGCGATCTGCCCGAGCTCGGGGAAGGTGTGCTGGTCGACCTTTTCGACGTAGACGTCGAGGATGCCGCCGCAGGTCAGCCCGACCGCGAAGGCGTCGTCGTCGGAGACGCCGTACCGCTGGAGGACGGGGGTGCCGGACGCGACGACCTCGCCGGCCAGCTCGTAGACGGCGCCCTCGACACAGCCCCCGGAGACCGACCCGACGGCGTCGCCGGAGGGCCCGACCAGCATCGAGGCACCGGCCGGGCGCGGCGCGGACTGGAAGGTGGCCACCACGGTGGCGACGCCGACGGTCTCGCCGGCCCGCCACCAGGTCAGCAGCTCGGTCAGCACGTCACGCACGGGAGACCACCTCCACGAGGTCGGCATAGGTCGCCAGCGAGTGGCCGGCGAGGAAGTCGTCGACGTGCGGCAGGACTGCCAGCACGCCCTGCTGGACCGGCTCGTAGCCGGCCTTGCCGCGGTGCGGGTTGACCCACACCACGCGGTGGGCGACGCGGTGCAGCCGCTCGACCTGCTCGGCCAGCAGCGCCGGGTCGCCGCGCTCCCAGCCGTCGCTGAACACCACGACGACGGCGCCACGTGCCATCCCGCGCTGCCCCCACCGGTCGAGGAAGATCTTGAGGGTCTCGCCGAGCCGGGTGCCGCCGGACCAGTCGGGCACGGTCTCGCCGGCCGCGACCAGCGCCCGGTCGGGGTCGCGCAGCCGCATCGCCCGGGTCAGGTGGGTCAGGCGGGTCCCGACCGTGAACGTCTCGACCACGCCGCGACGGCGCCCGGTCGCGCCCGCGACCGTGAAGCGGTGGGCCAGACGCAGCAGGGCGTCGGCGTACCCGCTCATCGAGCCGGACACGTCGACCAGGAGCACCAGCCGCCGGGGCCGGACCCCGCGACGGCGCCAGGAGATCTCCGCCGGCTCCCCCATCCGGCGCAGCGAGGAGCGCAGGGTGCGGGAGGCGTCGACCTGGCCGCGACGCCAGGGTTGGTGGCGGGCCGTGCGACGCACCGGCGGCCGGGGTCGCAGGGTCGCGAACATGCCGGCGAGCCGCTGCCGCTCGGCCGGGGACAGGCGGGCGACGTCGCGGTGCCGCAGCACCTCGGCGGCGCTGGCGCGCGCCCGCACCACCTCCTCGGACTCCTCGCCCTCCCCCTCCCCGTCGGTCTCCGGAAGGTCGGAGAACGCCGGCACGGTCGGCGGCGCCGGGCGCGAGCGCGGCAGCCCGTCGCGGGCGTTGAAGTAGGCCTCGAAGACCTGGCCGTAGCGCTCGAGGTCGTCCGGGCCGGCACAGAGCGTGGCCCGCCCCGCGTCGTACGTCGCCCTCCGGTCGGCAAGCCCCAGCAGCGCGACCGCCTCGAGGAAGCCGTGGGACCGGTCCTGGGTGACCGGCACTCCGGCCGCCCGGAGCGCACGCGTGAAGCCGAGCAGCACCTCGTCGGCGCCGCGCACCCAGCCGGCGTCGGTGGTCGAGCCTGTCGAGACCGTCATGTGCGCAGCATCTGGTCCAGGGCGTGCCGGACCCGGTCGGCGTCCTCGCGGTACTTCACGAGCGCGCCGAGCGTCGCGGCGGCGGTCGCCAGGTCGAGGTCGGTCGTGCCGAGGTGGTGCAGCGCCCGGGCCCAGTCGAGGGTCTCGGCGACACCGGGCGGCTTCTGCAGGTCCTGGCGGTCGCGGAGCTGCTGGACGACCTCGACGACCTGGCGGGCCAGCCCGGCCGCGACCTCGGGCGCGCGGGAGCGGACGATCTCGACCTCGCGCTCCAGGCCCGGGTGGTCGATCCAGTGGTAGAGGCAGCGGCGCTTGAGCGCGTCGTGCAGCTCGCGAGTGCGGTTGGAGGTGAGCACCACGATCGGCGGGGTCGCGGCCCGCACGGTCCCCAGCTCGGGGATCGTCACCTGGTAGGTCGACAGCACCTCCAGCAGGAACGCCTCGAACTCGTCGTCGGCGCGGTCGACCTCGTCGACCAGCAGCACCGCGGGGCTCTGCTGGAGCGCGGCCAGCACCGGGCGGGCGAGCAGGAAGCGGGCGTCGTACAGGCTCTTCTCGGCCTCCTCGACGTCGGCGGTGCCGCCGGCCGCCTCGAGGGCGCGCAGGTGCAGGATCTGCCGCGGGAAGTCCCAGTCGTACAGCGCCTGGGTGGCGTCGATCCCCTCGTAGCACTGCAGCCGCACCAGCGGCAGGTCGAGCGCCTCGGCCAGCGCCTCGGCCAGCGCGGTCTTGCCCGTGCCGGGCTCACCCTCGAGCAGCAGCGGCCGCTGCATCTTCAACGCGAGGAAGCCGACGGTGGCCAGCGACTCGTCGCAGAGGTAGCCGGTCCCGCCCAGGGCGGCGGCCACGTCGCCGGTCGACTGCAGATCCATGTGTCGAGGCTACTTCGGGGCGCGTTGGCGCTGGGTTGGCGGCCGGCCGGCGGCCGATCAGGCAGGGGTGTCGCGGTCGCGGCCCGTGGCCAGGTCGCCGCACTCGACCAGGAAGACCATGTGGGTCGCCAGGTAGTCGCGCGCGCCGCGGTCACCGGTCGCCGTCTCCAGCACGCCGTGCCAGTGGTCGCGGCCGATCAGGACCGGGTGGCCCGGCTCCCCGTCGTACGACGCCCGCGCGAGCGTGCCGTGGTCGGTGCCGAGATCGGTGACCCGCCGGACCACGTCGGCCGAGACATCCGGTAGATCGACGAGCGAGACCACAGCGGCCGAGGCGTCCCCGTCGGCGACCGAGGCGAGGCCGGCGCGCAGCGAGGCGGACATGCCCTCGGCCCAGTCCTCGGCGACGACGACCGCGACGCCGAGGTCGCCCAGCAACGGGGAGGCCTCGTCGGCGGCCGCGCCCAGGACCACGGTCACGTGGTCGCAGCCGCCCTCACGCAGCGCCCGGACCCCTTGGACGAGCCACGGCTCGCCGCCCTCGTCGCGGACCAGCGCCTTCGGCTGGCCCATGCGGGTGCCGGCACCGGCGGCGAGAAGGATTCCCTGGAGCGTCACGCGCCCACCTTGGCAGACGGACCCCGATCAGCCGGGGAACGCCTCGGCGTAGAGCGCCGCGAGCCGGGCGTCGTAGGGGCCGCTGAGCCCGCAGACCGTGACCCGGCCGTCGGTGGCCGAGACGAGGTAGCGGCCGCCGTCCTGGAACTTCACCGCCCCGACGAGGGCCTGCATCACCTCCGGGTCGGCCTGGACCTTGACCAGGTCGGTGGCGTCGCCGGCGTAGAAGTGGGTCGGGACCAGCGTCACCAGGTCGGCGGAGATGTCGGTGACGGTGCCGTCGAAGGCGATCGCCTGCGTCGAGAGGATCCGCGCGGACGGGACCATGCACTTGCCGCTGGTGGCGGCCGGCGCGGAGAGCTGGGTCACCGTCGGGTCGCCGCCCGCGCTGGGGACCTCGTCGCCGGCGTCGTGCCTGAGGAACCCGAAGACCCCCACGCCGGCGATCAGGACGACCGCCGCGGCGGCGACGATCCAGGTCAGCAGGCCGCGGCCGTGGGTGCCGTCCTCGCGCGTCTCGGGCGGCTCGTAGTGGTGCACGTCGGCGTGCAGGTCCTCGGTCCGGTCAGTGGCCATCGTGTCCTCCAGGAGTCTGGCCACCCGAGACGGGTCAGCCGGTGGCAGGTCGGACGCCGGGTCGATCGCGCGCAGGCGGGCCAGCAGCGCGTCGTCCCGGTCGAACTCGTCGAGCTCGCTCATGACGTCCTCCCTTCTCTCGACTCCTCATGTCCGGCCGGCCCGGAGACCTTTCGCAGGGCCTCCTTCAGCTGCTGCCGGGCCCGGTGCAGCCGGATCGAGGCCGCGTTGGAGGTGATGTCCATGACGGTCGCGATCTCGCTCGGCCCCAGCTGCTCCCACGCCCACAGGCGCAACAGCTCGGCGTCGTCGGGGCGCAGCCGGCCGAGCGCCTCGGTGAGCAGGTCGTCGGCGCCCTCCCCCGGCCCGGGCACGGTGGCACGGGGCGGGTCGACCGCCGCGATCTTCGCGGCCAGCCGCTCCTGGCGCCGCGCGCTGCGCTGGGCGTTGGCCAGGCAGTGGCGGGCCACGCCGTAGGCGTAGGGCAACGGCTCGGCGGGCAGGTCCTCCAGCCGCCGCCAGCAGACCAGGAGGGTCTCGGCCAGCACGTCCTCCGCCGTGGCGGGGTCGGTACGCCGGGCCAGGAACCGCCGCAGCGGCTCGACCAGACCGGGCGCGGCCCGCTCGAAGCGGGCGCGCCGGTCGTTGCTGTGTCGATCGTCGTGTCGGTCGTCCCCGTGTCCGTCCACCTGCCCCACGGTGTCACATGTCCGGACGGGGGCCGATACTTTCACCGCCGCGCGGACGAGTGCCTGCGGTAGTGGTCGCGCCAGATCAGCCGGTGCACCGGGATCCACCGCGGAATGTCACGCAGACCCGGGATCAGCGGCAGGAACATCAGGCCCAGGGTGAGGACCATCATCAGTCCCCACACGAGCGCATCGGCGTTCTCCGAGGTGGAGAACGGCTGCACCTGGTACCAGAACGTGTAGAGCCACATCCACGGCTGCCCCGGGTAGTTGCCCGTCTCGTTCATCATGCCCCACTGGTCACCGCCGAGCTTCTGCACGACCGCGAGGTCCTCCAGGTAGGCGCCGTCCGAGAGCAGCAGCATGGCCCGGGTCTGGTCGCCTCCGTAGAAGTTGCCGGACGACGTCAGCCCGCCCTCGAGACCGCCCGACTGCGCCACGGCGAGGAGCCCTGCGGCCAGCGCCGGCACGGGGCCGTAGTCACCGGTCGCGGCCTTGGCCGGGTCGCCGCCCGGTGCGGCGGCCAGCGCGTCGGAGTAGCCGGTGGCCCACGCCTGCTGCTGGGTGGCCGACGCGGCGCGCCACTGCTGGACCGCCGACGTGACGGCGGCGTTCCCCGTCTGGGCCTCGAGCGGCTGGAGCACCAGGTCCGCGGAGTCGACCGGGATCCGGACCCCGCCCCACTTCTGCAGGGAGAGCCCGAGGAGCTTCTGGCCGTCGCTCGCGTGGTTGTACGGCGCGCCGTACGTCGCGCTCGTGGTCGTGCCGGCCAGCTCGGCGGTGGCCGTGGCCACGACGTCGGCGGGATCGGCCGTGGCCCAGCCCTGCATCGTGATCGCCTTCTCGTCCGGGGAGGAGAAGGCGGCGGCCAGGACCGCGGTGAGCAGCGTCATCGCCACCAGTGCGATGACGAACTCCTTCACCAGGTCGTAGGGGCGGGTCGGGAAGTCGTGGGAGTCCGGGGTGCTTCCCCGCGCTCCCCGCGGCGTCCGGACGGCGATGGTGACCATGTCAGCGTCCTTCCTCATCCAGCGGCGGCACGACGCCGTGGCGACGGACCAGCACGATGTGCCACACGACGATCGCCACGACCACGACGGGCACGAGCACCGCGTGCCACAGCAGCATCTGACCCGGGTTGAGCACGTTGAACCAGGCGCCGACGCCGATGGAGTTGATGCCGTCCTTGGCCTCGGCGCTGATCCACTGCGAGTCGAAGTTCGACTGCGACAGGTAGCCCGTGAACGCCGCGCCGATCGAGGTCACGAAGGCCACGACGCCGGTGCTCCAGGTCAGCGCGCGCCGGCCGCGCCAGGCCGCCATCCAGAACTTGCCCCAGAGGTGGACGACCATGGTGGCGAAGAAGAGCTCCACGCTCCACAGGTGCATCGAGTTCACGAAGTGCCCCAGCGACGACTCGTGCCACCAGGCCGCGCCGCCCACGGCGAGCGCGGCACCCGTGCCGAGCACCACCAGCAGCGAGGCGAGCGAGAGCACCCCGAAGACGTAGATCCAGGAGGCTACGTACGCCGGCTGCCGGTCGGGCAGGGCCTGTCCCGGCGGGACGAGCGTGGACAGGCGCGTGCGCAGCCCGACGGTCCAGCTGCGCTGGTCCTCGGGTGCGACCCGGGTGCTCATCGCGGGTCCCGGTCCGTCGGGTCCTCACGCTTCCCGTGCGGGAAGGGCAGGACGATCGCGAGCAGGAAGACGACGACCATCGACACGATGATCGAGGCGTTGGTGGCGCTGATGCTGATGACGCCCCAGTGGAGGTAGTGCCCCGCCGCGAGGGCGGTGGAAGGGTGGAACCACATGACCGGTCACCTCGAGCCCCGGGTGCCGGGTGGCGCCCGCTGGCTCCAGCGTGGGCCGCGGATCGGGCGACCGGTAGGGCCGATGGCCCGGGCCGAAGGTCACCTCGTGGGTCAGCCGACCCGGTCCCAGCCCCGCCGCGGCCGGTGGCTGCCGAGCTGGACGTCCCGGCTGCGGTAGACGATGTAGGGCCGGGTCAGGTAGCCCAGCGGCGCGCTGAAGACGTGCACCAGCCGGGTGAAGGGCCAGAGCGCGAACAGCCCGAACGCGACCAGCGCGTGCAGCTGGAAGCCCAGCGGGGCGTCGGCCATCAGGGACGCATCGGGGTTGAAGGCGAGGAACGAGCGGTACCAGACCGAGACGCCCTCGCGGTAGTTGTAGTCGCCGCCGACGGTGAGGATCGAGCCGGCCACGGTGTTCCACATCCCCAGGACGATCACCGCGGCCAGGAAGGCGTACATGACCTTGTCCATGGGGGTGGTCGCGGAGAAGACCGGTCCGGTGGTGCGGCGACGGTAGATGAGGATCGCCATGCCGACCACGGTCATCACGCCGGCGAGCAGTCCGCCGGCGACCGCCACCAGCAATGGCGCGAAATCGGCCGCCCCTCCCGGGAGACGGCAGCAGGGCCCCGGTCCGAAGACCGGGGCCCTGCTGGTGGAGCGTGTGGTGAGGCGGGACTCAGAAGTCCATGCCGCCCATGCCACCGGACGGGTCGCCCATCGGGGCGGCCTTCTCCGGCTTGTCGGCCACGACGGCCTCGGTGGTGAGGAACAGCGCGGCGATCGACGCGGCGTTCTGCAGCGCCGAGCGGGTCACCTTGGCGGGGTCGATGATGCCGGAGGCGATCATGTCGACGTACTCGCCGGTGGCCGCGTTGAGACCGTGACCGGGGGTCAGGTTGCGCACCTTCTCCGCCACGACGCCGCCCTCGAGGCCGGCGTTGATCGCGATCTGCTTGAGCGGGGCGTCGGACGCGAAGCGCACGATGTTGGCACCGGTCGCCTCGTCGCCGACGAGCTCGAGCTTGTCGAACGCGGTGGCCGCAGCCTGCACGAGCGCCACGCCGCCACCGGCGACGATGCCCTCCTCGACGGCCGCCTTCGCGTTGCGAACGGCGTCCTCGATGCGGTGCTTGCGCTCCTTGAGCTCGACCTCGGTGGCCGCGCCGACCTTGATGACCGCAACGCCGCCGGCCAGCTTGGCCAGGCGCTCCTGCAGCTTCTCGCGGTCGTAGTCGGAGTCCGACTTCTCGATCTCGGCGCGGATCTGGTTGACCCGACCCTCGATCTGGGCGGTGTCGCCGGCACCCTCGACGATGGTGGTCTCGTCCTTGGTGATGACGACCTTGCGGGCCTGGCCGAGCATCTCGATGCCGGTCGACTCGAGCTTGAGGCCGACCTCCTCGGAGATGACCTGGCCGCCGGTCAGGATCGCGATGTCCTGCAGCATGGCCTTGCGGCGGTCACCGAAGCCCGGGGCCTTGACGGCGACGGACTTGAAGGTGCCACGGATCTTGTTCACGACGAGCGTGGACAGGGCCTCGCCGTCGACGTCCTCGGCGAGGATCAGCAGCGGCTTGCCGGACTGCATGACCTTCTCGAGGAGCGGCAGCAGGTCCTTGACCGAGGAGATCTTGGAGTTGGCGATGAGGACGTAGGGGTCCTCCAGCACGGTCTCCATGCGCTCCGGGTCGGTCACGAAGTACGCCGAGATGTAGCCCTTGTCGAAGCGCATGCCCTCGGTGAGCTCGAGGTCGAGCCCGAAGGTGTTGGACTCCTCGACGGTGATGACACCTTCCTTGCCGACCTTGTCCATCGCCTCGGCGATGATCTCGCCGACGGTGGTGTCAGCGGCGGAGATCGAGGCCGTGGCCGCGATCTGCTCCTTGGTCTCGATGTCGATCGCCATGTTGGACAGCTGCTCGGAGACAGCGGCCACGGCGGCCTCGATGCCGCGCTTGAGGCCCATCGGGTTGGCACCCGCGGCCACGTTGCGCAGACCCTCGCGGACCATCGCCTGGGCGAGAACGGTCGCGGTCGTCGTGCCGTCGCCGGCGACGTCGTCGGTCTTCTTGGCGACCTCCTTGACGAGCTCGGCGCCGATCTTCTCGTAGGGGTCCTCGAGCTCGATCTCCTTGGCGATGCTCACACCGTCGTTGGTGATCGTGGGGGCGCCCCACTTCTTCTCCAGGACGACGTTGCGGCCCTTGGGACCGAGGGTGACCTTGACGGCGTCAGCGAGCGTGTTCATGCCACGCTCGAGGCCGCGCCGGGCCTCCTCGTTGAAAGCAATAAGCTTGGGCATTTCAGCCATTCCTCACGCGTATGAGTTCATGGGGACCCGATCGGTGGGCTGCCCGCGACGGACGGTCGAGACTTGCTGGCGAACCCTTTCTCGCCAGGGTCTGGACCTCAACGTCACCGATCCGGTGTTGTCACTCTCATGCTACGAGTGCCAGCGTCATGTTTAGCACTCGACCCCCGAGAGTGCAAGGAGATCGCGGCTACCGTGGGGGTCATGCACCTGCCCGACCAGCTCCGCACCCCCGTCCCCCTCATCGGCGCCCCGATGGCCGGCCCGGGCGGCGGCCGGCTCGCCCACGCGGTCGGCGCGGCCGGCGGCCTCGGGATGATCGGGGTCGCGGCCACCCGCGACGGCGGCTGGATCCGCGGGCAGGCGGCGATCGCCGGCGCCGACGGGACGCCGTACGGCGTGGGCCTGATGGCCTGGGCCCTGCCCGACGCCCCCGACCAGCTCGAGGCGGTCCTCGAGCTGCGCCCGGCGCTGGTCTCGGTCTCCTTCGGCGAGTACGCCGGCCCCCTCGGCCGGCTGCGCGAGGCCGGGATCCTGACCGCGACCCAGGTCGGGTCGCTCGACGACCTCGAGGCCGCCCTGGACGCGGGTGCCGACGTCCTGGTCGTGCGGGGTGCCGAGGCGGGCGGCCACGGACGCAACGCGATGGCCACGCTGCCGCTGCTCCAGCTCGTGCTGGACCGGACCAACCTGCCCGTCTACGCCGCCGGCGGGATCCTGAACCACCGCGGGCTCGCCGCCGTGGTGGCGGCCGGTGCCGCGGGCGCCTGGGTCGGCACCGCCTTCCTCGGCTGCGTCGAGACCGACACGTCCCCGCGGGCCCGGCAGGCGCTGTTCGCCGCCACCGAGACCGGCTACGGCCGGGTCTTCGACGTGGCCCAGCAGGCGGCCTGGCCCCGCGAGTTCGGGGGCCGTGCCGTGGCCAACGCCTACTTCGACGCGTGGGTCGGCCACGAGGACGACCTCGACGAGGCGGCGCGCGAGCGCCACCGCAAGGCCGTCGAGGCCGAGGACTTCACCACCGCCCACCTCTACGCCGGCGAGGGAGTGGTCGCGCTGGAGCACGAGCTCACCGCCGCCGACGTGGTGGCGGAGTTCGCCCGGGCACTGCCCTCAGCGTGAGAGCCGGGCCGCGACGGCCTCGGCGAACGGGATCGCGTTGAGGGGCATCACGTCGAGGTAGAGCCCGGGCTCGGTCACCTCGATCTCGCTGACCACCAGCCTGCCGTCGTGCCGCATCATGTCGACGCGGCCGTAGACGATCTCGGCGCCGATCAGGTCCGCCGCCGCGGCGACGGCCCGGGCCGCCAGCAGCGCGGCCTCGTCGGTCAGCTCGACCGGCCGGGAGCGGCCGCCGAAGTGCTCGTGCACCCGGATCTCCCCCGAGGCGGGACGCTTGTCGACCTGGCTCACCGGTCGGCCGTCGATGACGAAGACCGAGGTCTCGCCAGTGTCGCGCACCGACTCCACGAGCGGCTGCACCACCCACGGCCCGCCCGGGCTGTCGGCCGCGGGCAGCCAGGTTCGGGCGTCGTCGACGACCTCGACACCGAAGCCCCCGGCGCCGACGCGGGGCTTGACGACCGAGACGCCGTAGCCGGCCGCGGCGAGCCGGACCTCCTCGTCGTCGTCGGCGGTCCGGGTCGGCACGACGGGAAGGCCGGCCTCGGCGAGGTCGACGAGGTAGCCCTTGTCGGTGTTCCAGCGGAACACCTCGACCCCGTTGAGCAGGGCGGGGCCGACCCCCGCTGCCCAGCCGAGGAACTCCCCGAGCCGGCTGGTGTAGTCCCACGTCGACCGGACGGCCACGACCCGGGCCGCAGCCCAGTCGACCGACGGGTCGTCCCACAGCACCCACCGGCTGGCGATGCCGGCTGCGTCCAGGGCCGCGTCGAGGGCGACGTGGCCGGGCTCGCCGTCGGGCCAGTCCGCACACGTGACGAGCAGGACGGGAGGCGGGCTGGTCACCCCACGGACCCTACCGATCCGACGGCTGTGCCGGGGGCTGGTGACCGAAGGGCACGTGTTCCTCCACGCCCAGGGCGGCCAGCACCGACGGCAGCATCGCCCTGGCGGTCCGCTTGTAGCCGAGCGCACTGGGGTGGAACCGGTCCAGGCTGAACATCTCGTCGGGGTTGGTGATGAAGAACGGGCCGACCACGTCGGCCAGCGACACCGCGTGCGCGCCGGACCGGACCGCCGCCGACGCCTGCGCGGCGGCCAGCTGGCGCGAGGCCCGCGAGCCCAGGGAGCGCAGCGGCTGCGGCACCGGCCGTAGCGCGCCGAGGTCGGGGCAGGTCCCCACGACCACCGCGCTCCCCCGCTCCCGCAGGACCGCGATCGCCTCCTCGAGGTGCTTGACCGAGTCCGCGACGGGCACCCGGTGGGTCACGTCGTTGCCGCCGACCACGATCACGGCGACGTCCGGCACGTAGCCCGGTCGCAGCCCGGCGATCTGGGCGCCGAGCATCGAGGACTCCGACCCGACCACGGCCCCGGTGGTCAGCCGCACCGACCGCTGCGTCGCCTTGGCCAGCCGGGTCGCGAGGCGGGCCCCGAAGGTCTCCTTCGGCAGGTCGGCCCCGAGCCCGGCCGCGATCGAGTCGCCGAGCACGAGCAGCTCGATCGGGTCGCCGTACTTCTTCTTCCAGACCTTGTCGGCGCGGGGTGCCTGCTCGCCGAGCGGCTTGCCGATCATCCGGCGCGCGGCCTCGGCCTGGCGGTGCAGGAGCTCGCGGGCGCCGTACCCGATCCCGCCGGTCGCCAGGCCCACGGCGGCGGCGCCGATGCCGAGTCCGAGCAGGCGTTGGAGGAGTCGTTCGCGATTCACCCCCCAGTGGAACCACGGCGACCTGAACAGTCCCCGACGAGATCGTGTGCGGGACGTGTCGATTTCGCCCGCCCTCGCCCGTCATCTCGGTGACAGACTCCTTCACACCACCTTGAGAGGACCGACCATGACCGAGTACGTCGTGCTGATTCCGGGCAACGAGAGCAGCTGGCTGAACGCCACCGAGGAGCACAAGGCGCAGATGTACGCCAAGCACGGCGAGTTCCACCGCCTGCTCGGCGAGCGTGGCCACAAGGTCGTCGGCGGCAACGAGCTCACCCACTCCGGCACCGCCAAGGTGGTGCGCGGCGAGCTCGACGCGATCACCGTCACCGACGGCCCGTACGCCGAGACCGTCGAGCAGCTGACCGGCTACTACGTCGTCGACACCGACGACCTCGACGACCTGCTGCAGGTCTGCGGCATCCTGGCCGGCGCCGAGGGCGCCATCGAGGTCCGCGGCACCGTCGACCACTCCGGCGGGATGTGACCGACCCGCTCGCCGCCGTCCTGCGCGACGAGTGGGGCCGACTGCTGGCCCTGCTCGTCGCGCAGTTCCGGCGGCTCGACCTGGCCGAGGACGGCCTGGCCGACGCCTTCGAGGCCGCCGCCCGCACCTGGCCCGGCGACGGGGTCCCCGCCAACCCGCCGGCCTGGCTGCTGACCACCGCGCGCCGCCGGATCATCGACCGGCTGCGCACCGAGACGGTCGCGGACCGGGCGCTGCCGGTGCTGGCCGTCGAGGCCGACCTGACCGAGGAGGCGCAGCGCACGATGGCCTTCCCGGAGGGCCCCGACGGGCCTCCCGGCCGGATCGGCGACGAGCGGCTCCGGCTCGTGCTGCTGTGCGCGCACCCCTCCCTGCCCCGCGAGGCGGCCGCCGCCCTGACCCTGCGGCTGGTGCTGGGCGTCCCGACCGAGGACGTCGCGCGGCTCTTCCTCGTCAGCACGCCCACGATGGCGGCCCGGCTGACCCGGGCCCGCAAGCGCCTCGCCGGACAGCACTTCGCCGTCCCGTCCGGCGCCGAGCTCGACGCCCGGGTCGGGGTGGTGGCCGACGTCGCCTACCTGGCGTTCACCACCGGCTACGCGCCCGCGTCCGGGGCCGATGTCCTCCGCGCCGACGTCGCCGGGGAGGCGATCAGGCTCGTCCGGGTCCTGCGGGACGTGCTGCCGCCGGACCACCCGCGCGCCGAGCTCGACGCGCTGCTCGCACTGATGCTGCTGCAGCACTCCCGCCGCGACGCCCGGGTCCGCGACGGCGCGATCGTGCTGCTCGCCGACCAGGACCGGTCGCTGTGGCGGCACGAGGACGTCGACGAGGCGGTCGAGCTGCTCACCCCGCTGGCCCACGCGCCGGCGGCGCCGTACCTCCTGCAGGCGTTGATCGCCGCGGAGCACGCCATCGCGCCGGACCCCGCGGCGACGGACTGGTCCCGGATCGCGGACCGCTACCGCGAGCTCGACGAGCTCACCGGCTCGCCCGTGGTTCGGCTCAACCGGGCCGTGGCGGTGGCCGAGGCGGACGGTCCGCTCGCCGGGCTGCGGCTGCTCGAGGGGCTCGCCCTCCCCGGCCACCGGCTGCCGGCGGCCCGGGCCGAGCTGCTCGCCCGGGCGGGACGTGGCGACGAGGCGCGCACGGCGTACGACGAGGCGATCGGCCGCTGCCACAACCTGGCGGAGCGGGCGCACCTGGTGCAGCGCAGGGCCGAGGTCCCCCCGGGCTGAGCCCATGTCCTCCTGCGCGCGACCGGTCGCCCGCGGCACGCTGGGCACATGACCACCGACGCACCGACGCGCGGGCAGGTCCCGGTGAGCCCGGGGCAGCTCGAGTGGCTCACCCACGAGATCAGCACCTGGCAGGGCGAGGGGCTGCTGACCGAGGCACAGGCTGCCGCAATCGCCGGCCGCTACCGGGCCGGCCGGCGCTTCTCGATCGGGCGGCTTCTCCTCACCCTCGGCGCGATGTTCGTGGGGGTCGGGCTCATCTGGCTGGTCGCCGCGAACCTCGACGCGCTCTCCCCGCTCGGCCGCTTCGTCGCGGTCGCCGCGATCTGGCTGGCCGTGCTGGTCACGGGCGAGGTGCTCGCCCGTCGCCGGACGAGCCACCCCGGGATCCCGGCGGCCGTGGTGGGGGCAGTGCGCCTGCTGGCCGCGCTCGCCTTCGGGGCGGTCGTCCTCCAGGCCGCCGACAGCCTGGACTCCTCCACCCAGACTGGCCTGGCCGGCTACTGGGCGCTCGGCACGCTCGTGCACGCCTACGCCGCCCGGGCGACCATGCCGCTGCTGGTCGGCATCGCCACGGGGGCCTTCTGGGTCCTCACGCGGTCGGGGAACGACCCGAGCGGACTGGCCGTGGTGCTGTGCCTGACCGGCGCCGCGGTGCTGGCGGTCTCACTCGCCGTGGTGCACCAGCGCTGGCTGCGCGGGTTCGCGGCCCCGTGGCGGGAGGCGGGTGCGCTGCTGGCGCTCGTCGGCCTGTTCGTGGCCGCCCTGCCCTTCGTCGACGCCGCGCACTTCGCGTGGACCCCGGCCCTGGCGATGGTCGTGGCGGCGGCCGGCGCCGCGGCCGTGGCCGCCCTGGTGCTCGCCTCGGGCACCGACCGGTTCGAGCCGCTCGGCGCGCTGGCGGTGAGCGGGATCGCCATCGGCCTGGTCCTCTGGGACGCGGGCAGCGACACCGACGCACCGCTGACCACGGGCGCGGTCCTCCACGCCGTCCTCAGCGTCGTCGTCTACGTGCTCGCCGCCGTGGCTGTCGCCGTCGTCGGCACCCTGCGGGACAGCTGGCGGCTGACCGGCCTCGCGACCGCGGCCCTCGTGGTCTTCACGACCTTCCAGAGCTTCGCGGTCTTCGCCCGCGTCATCACCGGCGCCTGGCTGTTCCTGCTGCTCGGGCTGGTCTTCCTCGCGACCGGCGTGCTCTTCGACCGGGCCCGCCGGGAGATCGCCGCCAACCTCGAGGACGCGGACTGAGCAGTCCCCGGTCGGTCAGCCGCCGGCGACGGCGGGGATGACGGAGATCTGGGTGCCGTCGGGGGTCGCCGTGGCCAGGTTGTCGAGGAACCGGACGTCCTCGTTGCCGACGTAGACGTTGACGAAGCGGCGCAGCTGGCCGGCCTCGTCGAGGATCCGGCCCTTGATCCCGGCGTAGCTGGCGTCGAGGTCGTCCAGCACCTCCGCCAGGGTGCCGCCGGCGGCGGTCACCTCGGACTCGCCGCCGGTGTAGGTGCGGAGGATGGTCGGGATGCGGACGGACACGCTCATGGGGGCTCCTGTCGGGGTGGTCGGGCGGGGCTCAGGCCGTGCTCAGGCCAGGCCGGTCGCCGCGAAGGCGGCGTACGACGGGTCGATGGTCGCAGCGGGACCGACCGAGTCGGCGACCGCGTCGAGGGTCTTCAGGCCGTGGCCGGTGTTGATGACGACGGTCTCGAGGCTGGTGTCGAGCTGACCGGTCTCGACGAGCTTCTTCAGGACGCCGACGGTGGTGCCGCCCGCGGTCTCGGTGAAGATGCCCTCGGTGCGGGCCAGCAGCACGATCGCCTCGCGCACCTGGTCGTCGGTGATGTCCTCGACGGCACCACCGGTGCGGCGGCAGATGTCGAGCACGTAGATGCCGTCGGCGGGGTTGCCGATGGCCAGGCTCTTGGCGATCGTGTCCGGCTTGACCGGGCGGATCGCGTCGACGCCGGCCTTGTAGGCCACCGACACCGGGGAGCAGCCCTCGGCCTGGGCGCCGTACACCTTGTAGGGCTTGTCCTCGACGAGCCCGAGCTTGATCAGCTCCTGGAAGGCCTTGTCGACCTTGGTCAGCTGCGACCCGGACGCCACCGGGATCACGATCTGGTCGGGGAGCCGCCAGCCGAGCTGCTCGGCGATCTCGTAGCCCAGCGTCTTGGAGCCCTCGGCGTAGTAGGGGCGGACGTTGACGTTGACGAACGCCCAGCCGTCCTCCTCGCCCGCGATCTCCGAGGCGAGCTTGTTGACGTCGTCGTAGTTGCCGTTCACGGCGATCAGCGAGTCGGTGTAGACGGCCGAGTTGACCTGCTTGGGCTTCTCGAGGTTGCTCGGGATGAAGACCACGGTCTTGATGCCGGCGCGGGCACCCGCCGCCGCCACCGCGTTGGCCAGGTTGCCGGTGCTGGGGCAGGCGAAGACCTTGGCGTGGAACTCCGTGGCGGCGCTCAGCGCACAGGCCACGACCCGGTCCTTGAAGGAGTTGGTGGGGTTGGTGCTGTCGTCCTTGACCCACAGGTTGTCGATGCCGAGCTCGCGGCCGAGGTTGTTGGCCCGGAGCAGCCGCGTGAAGCCGGGCTCCATGTTGGGGCTCTGCTCGATGTCGGACGGCACGGGCAGCAGCGCCTTGTAGCGCCAGATGTTGGCGGGTCCGGCCTCGATCTCCTCGCGGGTCACCTGCGGGAAGTCGTAGGCGATCTCGAGCGGACCGAAGCACTCCGGACACGCGTAGTGCGGCCCCAGCTCCACCTCGTGCCCGCACTCGCGGCACGAGAGTCCCTTGGCGTGCCCGAAGGCACCCTCGCGCAGGGTCGGCTCGGACGGGGTGGTCGTTTCGGCAACGACAGTGCTCATGAGTCCTCCTTCTCATCTTCCCCACCGCGTCTCTCGCGCCGGGCCGGAATTAGCACCGTTTCCACGAACCGCTTCCCGTCACGGACGACGGTGGGCGGAGGCTCGTGGCGGTTGCCGGGACTTCACTGGGCCGTTCCCTCAGTCCCTCTCGATGAGCTGGTGGAAACAGTACGGCGTGCGTCTCAGCATGTGCACGTCGAGTCCACATGGTGGAGGTTGCTTGCCGCGTTGTTTGTCGCCCGCTTCGCGGGCGGGGTGCCGCTGCGCGGGGCAGCCTCCCCGGGGGTTCCTCCACCCGGCTGGGCCGGCGGGACGCTCCCGTGGACCCCACGCACGGCGCAGGGTCGGACGCGTCGCCGCCCACGACGTCCGCCGTGGTTGCGGTCCGCTGGGGCGGCGCCACGCACGACTTTTACGCGCCGTGCGTGGGGTCCCCGTCCGCGCCCCACCGTCCCGGCTGCTTCCCGGCCACCGGGCGGGCGGGGATCAAGGGTCGCCCAGCTGACCCGTTCCGGGCTGACGCGGCATGTCCCCTGTCATGCGGCAGCGCGGACCGGGTGGTCGACCGGACCTTGTTCCCCGCCCGCCCGAGAGCCCGGGTACGGCCCGGGGACGGCGGGGCGAGCACGCGGGCCCCTCGCGAGGTCCCGTAAAAGGTCGGCGTGGCGCCGCCGACGGCGAACACGGAAGGAAACCGCCTGTAGCGGCGACACGGCGACCCAAGGGACTCGCGAGGGGACCGTGGGAGCGCCCCGTCGGCCCCACCCCGGAGCCCGACGTCCCGGGAAGGCAGCCCCGCGCAGCGGCAACCGCCCGCGAAGCGGGCGAGACCTAGTCGCGAAGCATCCGCGCATCGAGCGTCAGCTGCCGCAGCAGGTCCAGCACCCCCTGCGGCCCCTTCACGACCACGTCGCTCAGGGGGATCAGCGAGCTCTCCTCGTCCGAGGCCGAGCAGACCAGCAGCGTGGGCAGCCCCCGGCGACGCAGGTCCGCGACCGCCTCGAACGCCTCGACGTCCCCGAGGTCGTCGCCGGCGAACAGGAACCCGCCCGCCTCGAGCTGCTCCACGAGGCCCTCGACGACGAGCCCCTTGTGCATGCCGTGGGAGCGGATCTCCACGACGTTGCGGCCGGGCTCGACGACCAGGTCGTGGGCGGCGGCGAGGTCACGCAGTCCGGGGAGGACGCGCTCGAAGGCGCCCTCGGGGTCGGGGAGGCGGCGGGTGTGCACGGCCACGGCGAGGCCCTTGTCCTCGATGAACGCGTCCGCCGCGTCCGCCGCGCGGAGGGTGCGCGGCAGCTCCCGCAGGAAGCTGGCGAGGCCGGAGGGGGGCCGCGGGGAGATCACGCGGCGGTGGGTGGAGCTCCAGCGCTCGTTGCCGTACTGCCCGAAGAGGTAGAGCTCCTTGCCGGTGTCGCCGATCGCGTTGCCGACCTGCTCCAGCCCGCCGAGCGCGAGGGCCTGCCGGGCCGGGCGGCCGGTGATCACCGCGATCGCGGCGACCTGGGCGGCGAGCTCGACGAGGACCTCGGAGGCCTCGGGGTGGATGTGGGCCGCCTCGGGGTCGTCCACGATCGGCGACAACGTGCCGTCGAAGTCGAGCCCGACGACGGTGGAGGCGGCGGTGCGCACCAGCGCGGCGTACCGCTGCTCCCCCTCGACTGAGGTGAACTCCATGGCCCAACCCAATCACGACCGGGGGTCGCGGTGGGCGGGAGGGAAGGATCAGGCGGCGTCTGAGGTGAGGATCACGGTCAGCCGGTCGAGGCGCATCGGGTCGATGGCGGGCTCGAGGCGGCGGATGCCCAGGTCGAGGGCCAGCACCTTGGCGGCGGCCTTGAGCCGCTGCGGGTAGTAGACCGTCGAGCTCGGGATGGTGCCGTACCAGTTGTCGGAGCCGACGACCTGCCAGCCCGCGTCGGTGGCGCGCGAGGCGATCCGGCCGGCGAGGCCGGTGATGCCGGAGTTGTTGTAGACCTCGACGTAGACGGCCGAGCGCTTGACGGCCGGCTCGAGGTGGCGCGGCTTCTGCACCTTCTGGGGCGCGGCGGAGGCCGACGGGCTGGGCGCCGCGTGGGCGACGTTCGTGACCTTGCGCTCGGTGGGCGCGGGGTCGCGGGTGGCGACGAAGGCGATGCCGGCCATGGCGACGGCGATGATGCTCAGCATCACGACGGGCGAGGGGAAGACCACGCCCCGCTGGTTGCGGGGCCGGTGGGCGAGGCGGGACATGCTCAGACCTCGAAGCCCAGGCGGCGGGCGGAGCGCTGGCGCTGGCGGGCGGCCCGGAGGCGCCGCAGGCGGCGGACCAGCAGCGGGTCGGCCTCGAGGGCGTCCGGCCGGTCGATCAGGGCGTTGAGGACCTGGTAGTAGCGCGTGGAGCTCATGTCGAACTTCTCGCGGACTGCGGTCTCCTTGGCACCGGCGTACTTCCACCACTGACGCTCGAACTCGAGGATCTCGCGGTCGCGCTCGCTCAGGGTCGGCGCGGCCTCGGCCTCGAGGCCCTGCAGCGCGTTCGCGGCATCCATGCGCAATCTCCCCGTGTGATCAGATGGTGTTCCGACGCCAACTGTAGGCGACGAACCACATCGATGTCATTCGCTCCCGGCGAGTCGCGGGGAGCAACTGGGACACACCCGAGGAGGACCCGTGAGCGACACCTGCGGTTGGGGCGTCCTGGCCACCGGCCGGATCGCCCGGAGCTTCGCCACCGACCTCCGCGAGGTGCCCGGAGCCCGGCTGGCGGCCGTGGGTTCGCGCAGCCAGGAGTCCGCCGACGCCTTCGCACGGGAGTACGGCGACGCCGCGACGACCGCCCACGCCTCCTACGCCGCGCTGGTGCAGGACCCCGCGGTCGACATCGTCTACGTGGCCTCCCCCCACGCGCTGCACCTCGAGCACGCCCGGATGGCCTTCGAGGCCGGCAAGCACGTGCTGTGCGAGAAGCCGCTGACCCTCAACACCGCCGAGGCCGAGGAGATGGTCGCGCTGGCGGCCCGGCACGACCGGTTCCTCATGGAGGCCATGTGGATGGCCTGCAACCCGGTCATCCGGGCCCTCCAGGACCCCGACCGGTTCGGGACGCCGCGGCAGGTGCACGCCGACCTGGGGTTCGTGGTGGACCGTCCGGCCACCGACCGGCTGCTCGACCCGGCGCTCGGCGCCGGCGCCCTGCTCGACATGGGCATCTACCCGCTGACCTTCGCGCACCTGCTGCTGGGCGAGCCGACCCGACTCGCCGCGGTGGCCAACCTCAGCGAGAGCGGCATCGACCTCGACGTCGCGGTCGCCGGCCTGCATCCCGGCGGCGCGATCTCCGCGCTCAGCGCCTCGATGACCTCGGTCTCGCCCCGGACGGCCACGGTGGCGACCGACCGCGGGACGCTCGTCGTGCCGACGCAGTTCCACCACCCGACGTACGCCGAGTGGACGCCCGTCGGCGGCGAGACCGAGCGGATCGAGGGTGCCGAGCCGTTGCTCGGCAGCGGCCTGGGCAACGAGGCGGCCGAGGTGCAGCGCTGCCTGCGCGAGGGGCTGCGCGAGAGCCCGCTCGTCCCCCACGCGCAGACGTTGTCGCTGATGCGGCAGATGGACGACATCCGCGGGCAGGTCGGGGTCCGGTACGACGCCGACGGCGCTTGAGGTCCGTTGACTAGGGTTGGGGCCGTGCCAGCCGCCGGAACCGCCGATCTCGTCATCGTCGCCAACAGGTTGCCCGTCGACCGGGTGACCCTGGCCGACGGCAGCCCGGGCTGGCGCACGTCGCCCGGCGGGCTGGTGACCGCGATCGAGCCGGTGCTCCGCGCCAACGACGGCGTGTGGGTGGGCTGGCCCGGCGGCACCGAGCAGGACCTCCAGCCGTTCGAGTTCGACGGGCTCTCGCTCGTGCCGATGACGATGTCGGCCGAGGAGGTCAAGGACTTCTACGAGGGCTTCTCCAACGGCACCCTCTGGCCGCTCTACCACGACGTCGTGGCCAAGCCGGAGTTCCACCGCGAGTGGTGGGACGCCTACGTCGGCGTCAACCAGCGCTTCGCCGAGAAGGCCGCCGAGCTCGCGTCCGAGGGCGCGACCGTGTGGGTCCACGACTACCAGCTCCAGCTGGTGCCGCAGATCCTGCGCTCGCTGCGACCCGACCTGCGGATCGGCTTCTACCTGCACATCCCCTTCCCGCCCGCCGAGCTGTTCCAGCAGCTCCCGTGGCGGCGCCAGATCCTCGAGGGGCTGCTCGGCGCCGACCTCGTCGGCTTCCAGATGAACGGCGGCGCCCAGAACTTCGTGCGCCTCGTCCGCCAGCGGGTGGGACACAAGACCCACCGCGACCTCGTCTACCTGCCCGACGGCCGCACCGTGAAGGCGGCGGCGTTCCCGATCTCGATCGACGCGAAGGGCTTCGAGGAGCTGGCCCGCTCCGAGCAGGTGGAGAAGCGTGCGGAGACGATCCGCGACGCGCTCGGCAGCCCCCGCAAGGTCTTCCTCGGGGTCGACCGCCTTGACTACACCAAGGGCATCTACGCCCGGCTGCGCGCCTTCAGCGAGCTGATCATCGACGGGCACTTCGACGTCGAGGACGCCGTCTTCGTGCAGGTCGCGACGCCCTCGCGGGAGCAGGTCGAGCAGTACCGCATCCTGCGCGACGAGATCGACCGGCTCGTCGGCCACATCAACGGCGACCTCGGCCGGATCGGCCGCCCGGCGATCTCCTACCTGCACTCCTCCTACCCGCGCGAGGAGATGGCCGCGCTCTACCGGGCCGCCGACATCATGGTCGTCACGCCCTACCGCGACGGCATGAACCTCGTGGCCAAGGAGTACGTCGCGACCCGCTACGAGGACGACGGGGCCCTGGTCCTCTCGGAGTTCGCCGGTGCGGCCGACGAGCTGCGCCAGGCCTGGCTGGTCAACCCCTACGACATCAACGGCATGAAGACCGCCCTGCTCGAGGCCTACGCCGCCGACGAGCGCGAGCGCGGCCGTCGGATGAAGGCGATGCGCAAGACCGTGCTCCAGCACGACGTCGCCGCCTGGGCCGACGCGTTCCTGCTCGAGCTGGCCGCCGCCCGCGGTGCGCACGGCAAGACCGTGCGACCGGCCAAACGGTCGTGAGGTCGCGCGGGACGCCGTACGTCTGCGCCGGGGTGAGTCAGGCATGTGGCGCTTTCAACTGTCCATCCGGGCGCGTCGGACCGCGGGGTCCGGTAATTTTCGCCCCATGGATCTGATCCCCAAGGCCGATCAGGTCGTCTCCGCAGCGAGCAACGTCGCCCACAAGATGTTCTACGGCGGGCTGGCGGACCTCCGGCCGATGCCTCGCACGCTCATCGACGAGGGCACCCTGCGCGAGCTGTACCACTACCGGCCGGCCGCGAAGGTGCAGGAGCAGGGCGACCCCGTCCTGCTCGTGACCCCGCTCGCCGCCCCCGCGCTCTGCTTCGACCTGCGCCGCGGCTGCTCCCTCGTGGAGCACTTCGTGGCGGCGGGCCGCCCGACGTACCTCGTGGAGTACGGCGAGGTGTCGTTCAAGGACCGTGCCCTGGGCATGGAGCACTGGATCGACGAGGTCATCCCGACCGCGATCCGCGAGACCTCGATGCACGCCGGCGGCCGCCCCGTGCACGTGATCGGCTGGAGCCTGGGCGGGATCTTCTCGCTGCTCACCGCCGCCGACCAGCCGGACCTGCCGATCGCGTCGGTGACCGCCCTCGGATCGCCCTTCGACGTGTCGCTGGTGCCGCTCGTGGCGCCCCTGCGGCCGCTGCTCAGCATCGCCCCCGGCCGGGGCATCACCCGCACCTACCAGGCACTGGGCGGGGCCCCGAAGCCGCTGGTGAAGTGGGCCTTCCAGCTCTCGTCGTTCCAGAAGATGGTGACCAGGCCGCTGGCCGTGGCCACCCACCTCGACGACACCGAGTTCCTCGCGCAGATCGAGGCGGTCGACCGGTTCACCGCCAACATGATCGCCTACCCCGGCCGGACCTTCGGGCAGCTCTACCACCGCTTCGTGAAGGGCAACGCCCTCGTCGGCGGGTCCATCGACTTCGGCGACCGGACCATCTCGGTGGCCGACATCAAGGCCCCGGTCCTGGTCTTCGGCGGCGCCACCGACGGCATCGCCCCGATCCCGGCCGTCAAGGCGGTCGTGCCGCTGCTCTCCTCCTCGGAGGAGGTCCGCTTCGAGGTCGTCCCCGGCGGCCACCTCGGCATGCTCACCGGCCGCTCGGCGCGCACCTCGACCTGGCGGGTGATGGACGAGTGGATCTCGCAGTGGTCCTCCGACGCCGAGGACGAGCCGACCCCCGAAGCTGCCGCGAAGAAGGCCCCGGCGAAGAAGGCTCCGGCGAAGAGGACTCCGCCGAAGAAGGCCGCCCCGCGGAAGGCGGCGGCCTCTGCGGCGTCGAAGCACGGCGTGCCCGCGAAGAAGGCCGCCCCCGCGAAGAAGACCGCGAAGAAGTCCAGCCCGGACGCGATCGGGTCCAACCCGTCGCGTCGCTACGGCTCCGGTGGGTCGCGGGCGCTGACCCGCTGACGGCCGGCGGGCGGAATCACCGGTCAACCGGTGATTCCTGACGTTCTGGAGGGGGCGGGCTCAATCGGTGTTAGCAACGGTCATGCTGCTGCCGGGTTGGCGAGCAGTCGGGCGAGTGCTTGGGCTGGGGTCTGCATGTCGAGGGTAGGACGGGGCCGGGCGTTGAGCTTCGCGGCGACACGGGCGAGGTCGTCTGGGGTGTGGGTCGCCAGGTCGGTGCCCTTCTCGAACCAGAACCGCAGCAGCCGGTTGGTGTTCTCGTTCGACCCGCGCTGCCAGGGCGCGTGGGGGTCGCAGAAGAAGATCGGCATCTCCAGGGCGACTTCGATGTCGCGGTAGAGGGCGAGCTCGACGCCACGGTCCCAGGTCAACGAGCGACGCAGGTGGATCGGAAGCTGACTCATCTCCCGGATCATCGCCTCGGCCACGCTGGTGGCGTCGTGACGGCCCGGGAGATGGAGCAGGATCACGAACCGGGTCGAGCGTTCGACCAGGGTCCCGATCGCGGACTGGTTGCCGGCGCCCATGATCAGGTCGCCTTCCCAGTGCCCTGGCACGCCGCGGTCGGCGGCCTCCTCGGGCCGGTCCCGGATCGTGAACGCTTCGCGGTACAGGCTCTTCCCGCGGCCGTCGTTGTGCCCCTGGGGTTTGCGGGCACGTCGTTTGGTCAGCAGCTGCGCGGCCAGGTCCTTGCGCAGGCTGCCGCGGGTCTGGACGTACAGCGCCCGGTAGATCGTCTCGTGCGACACGCGTGCCATCCTCGCCTGCCCGTCACTGCCTGGATGGTCGGCCCGCAACGCCGCGGCGATCAGTTCGGGTGACCAGCCGTCGTCCATCCAGGTCTCGATCCGGCGACACAGCCCCGGGTTGTCGTGCAGCTTGAATGCTTTGGGGCGTCGGCGACGTTCGTGCGCGGCACGGTGCGCGACCGCACCCCAGTAGGAGCCGTCGGGGCCGCGGTTGCGAGTGACCTCGCGGCAGACCACCGACCTGTCACGGCCGATAAGCCGCCCGATCTGGGCGTAGGAACAGCCACACATCAACCCGACCGCGATCATCGAGCGGTCCTCGCTGGTCAACGGGCGCCGTGCCCGGGCCGGCTCGTCGGGTCCGCTCGCACCGGGCACCATCGACGGCACGGTCCCGGGCAGGCCGCCCCTCGCGCCGAACCGGATCACTGGAGTCACAAGACCCGAGGATCGCCACCACGATGAGGCAGTCTCTCGCGACACACCGACTCCGTCCGCGGCCCGTGACAGCGATGCACCGCCACAGACCAACTCGAAGAACTCAGCACGCGTCTCGTAGGAGAACAACTTCGGCACAACAACGCTCCCATCGGGTCAGCGTTGCTTCGACCGATTGAGCCCGCCGGGTTGCAACGCCCGAAAACGTCAGGAAGTGCCCGGTCGGTGGGGCTGGTGGGACGCGTGATGCACGGGCCCGACCCCCGTCACCGGGCCGGCGTGCTCCGCGCGAACTCCTCGACGGACTCCAACGTGTAGCTGCCGTGGTCGGTGCCGAGGCCCTGGGCGACGTGCGCGGCGGCGGCGCACCCGAGCTCGGCGGCGCCGCGGAGGTCCCGGCCGAGCGAGAGCCCGCGCAGGAAGCCGGCGGAGAAGGCATCGCCGCAGCCGGTGGTGTCCACGACCTCGATCGCGTACGCCGGCACCTCCACCACGTCGTCGGCGGTCACCACCAGCGCCCCCTTGGCACCCTGCGTCACCGCGACGCAGCCGGCCCCGGCGGCGACCAGCGCGCGGGCACCCTCCTCGAGCGACGCGGCGCCGGTGAACCCGAGCACCTGCTCGTCGTTGGGCAGGAGGTAGTCGGTGTGCGGCAGCGCGTCGGCGATCCAGGCCAGCAGGTCGGGGTCGCCGGGGGCGAGCACGTCGACGGACGTGGTCGCGCCGATCGAGCGGGCGTGGGCGAGCAGCTCCCCGGCGGCCGGACCGCCGAGGAACTCCGGCCCGCCCAGGTGCAGGTGGGTGATCCCGTCGAGCGCGGCCAGGTCGAGGTCGTCGAGGGTGAAGGCCCCGTTGGCGCCGATGCAGTGCCACGCAGGCCGGTCGCCGTTGGGTCGCACCGGGATCACCGACGCCGACGTCTGCTGGTCGGCCTTGCGCACCAGCCCGTCGACCGAGACGCCCTCGGCCGCCAGCATCGCGAGCAGGCTCGCGGCGATCGGGTCGTCCCCGACGGCGCCGTACGACGCCACCTCGGCGCCGAGCCTCGCCAGCACGACGGCGGTGCCGCCGGCGGTGCCGGCCGGGCTGAAGCGGATCGTCTCCACGAGCTGGCCCTCGGAGCCGTCGGGGATGCCGGCGATGCCGATGACGTGGGTGTCGAGGACGTGCACGCCGACGGTGGCGATCTTCATGCGGGGTTCTCCTGGGTCGTGCCGTACTGGCGGGCGATGGCCGCGACGATCACGGCCTCCTGCTCGGCGGGGGTGAGCTCGCGGGGCGTGCCGAGGGCGCTCGCGCGGTGGTGCAGGGCGGCCAGCCACTCCAGCAGCAGGGCGTGGTCGACGGCCTTGGCGAGGCTGGAGCCGATCGCGACCGAGCCGTGGTTGGCCATCAGCGCGGCCTGCCGGTCGACGAGCGCCTCCCGGACGAGCGCCGCGAGCTCGGGCGTCCCGAACGTCGCGTACGCCGCCACCCGGATCGGACCGCCGAGCAGCAGCTGCTGGTAGTGCAGCACCGGCAGCTCGTCGAGCACGCACGCGACCGCGGTCGCGAAGGGCGCGTGGGTGTGCACGACGGCGCTGGTGCCCGTGGCGGCGTACACGCCGAGGTGGAGGTCGAGCTCGGAGCTGGGCACCAGGGTGCCCTCGACCACCCGGCCGGAGAGCGTCACGACGGTGACGTCCTCGGGCGTGCAGTCGGCGAGCACCACGCCGGTCCCGGTGACGGCGACCAGGTCGCCGACCCGGGCGCTGACGTTGCCGGCGGTGCCGATCAGGAGCCCCTCGGCGGCGAGCCGTCGGGCGGCCGCGGCGACCGCCGCGACCAGGTCGCCCGTCACGCGCTCACCGGCGTCACCGGGGGATCCCGGCCAGCCCGGCCGCGGTCGCGTGCCGCTCGAGGTAGGCGGTGACCATCGTGATGCCCTCCTCGATGAGGACCGGATCGCCCTCGAAGTCGTGCTCGAAGGCCAGCTGGAAGACCCGGTCGCCCACCTCGACGGCCATCAGCGTCATCTGCTGGGTCAGGTCGGGGCCGGCGAGGCCGGCGTCGCGGGCGAAGGCGAAGAGGGTCTCGGCCACCCGGGCGTTGTGCTCGCGGCCGAACTGGTGGACCGCGGCGTTGGTGCGTCCGCGCAGGTAGATCTCCACGAAGGCGCGACGGCGGTGGTAGACCGTGACGAAGGCCAGCATCGTGGTGCGCACGACGCTGGAGACCGAGAGCACCTCGAGCTTCCCGAGGTCCTCGAGCACCTGGGCGTCCATCTCGTCCATGTCGCGCTGGGCGAGGGCGAGGAGGACGTCCTCCTTGTCGGCGAAGTACTGGTAGAGCGAGGCGACCGGGGCCCCGGCGGCCTGGGCGATGTCGCGGGTGCTCAGCGACTCGACGCCCTGCTCGACGACCAGCCGGGCCGCCGCGTCGAGGAGGCCCTCGACGCGGCGGCGGCTGCGCTCCTGCCGGGGGACCCGTCGCTTCGGGGGGGAATCGGAGGTCCGTACCGGAGGCATGGGCGTCAGCATACGACAGGAATAGAAAACTGACACATGTTCACGTTAGTATCGTTCAACTGCACCGCCCCCGCGCCGACGTACCGAGCCCCAGGAGCCGCCATGACCCAGCCCCAGCTCTCCCGCCGCACCCTGATCGGCAGCGCCTCCCTGGGCGGCCTGCTCGCCGGGGCCACCGTGGGCACCGGGGCCCTGACCGCCGGGGCCGACGCGGCCGCCGGGTCGCTGCAGGGCGCGCTCCCCCGCAAGGTCGACGTCGTCGTCGTGGGTGGCGGCATCTCCGGGCTCGTCGCGGCCCGCAAGGTCGCCCGCGGCGGCCGCAGCGTGCTGCTCGTCGAGGCCCGCAACCGCGTCGGCGGCCGGGTGCTCAACCACCACCTGACCGGCGTCGGCGAGCACGGCCAGACCATCGAGTCCGGCGGCGCGTTCATCGGCCCCACCCAGACCCACATCGCCGCGCTGGCCAAGGAGCTCGGCGTCGCGACGTTCAAGGAGTACAACACCGGCAACTCGGTCTACGTGTCCTCCACGACCGGCCGGATGGAGTACTCCGGCACCGTCCCGCCGGACCCGACGATCCTCCCGGACGCGGCCAACCTGCTCCAGCAGATCGACACGTACGCCGCGGAGATCCCCGTCGACGCCCCGTGGACCCACCCGCGGGCCGCGGAGTGGGACGCCATGACGCTCGGCGAGTGGATCCGCGCCAACGCCGCCAACAAGAACGGCGTGGAGAACCTGATCCGCTGCTGGACCCAGCCCGGCTTCGGCGCCGACCCCAGCGAGCTCTCCTTCCTCTACACGCTCTGGTACGTCGCCTGCTCGGGCGACGAGCAGAACGTCGGCACCTTCGAGCGCAACTCCGACACCGCGGGCGGCGCCCAGGAGCGTCGGTTCGTCGGCGGCTCCCAGCTGGTGCCGCTGCGCCTGGCCGAGAAGCTCGGCGACATCGTCGCGCTGGCCGCTCCGGTCCACCGGATCGAGCAGAAGGACCACGGCGTCACCGTCCACACCGTCCGGGGCAACGTCGTGGCCAAGCGGGTCATCGTCGCCGCGCCGCCGCCGCTGGTGCTCGACATCGACTGGTACCCCCACCTCCCGGCCCGCCGCCTCCAGCTGCTGCGCCACGTCGACATGGGCCAGCTGATGAAGTGCGACGCGATCTACAAGAAGCCCTTCTGGCGCGAGGCCGGGCTCAACGGCTTCGGCATCAACGACTCCGGCGCCTGCCGGGCCGTCTTCGACAACTGCCCCAAGCCGGGCGAGCCCGGCGTGCTGCTCGCCTTCGTCGGAGGCGACACCTGGCGCACCTACGGCGTGATGACCAAGGCCAAGCGCCGCAAGGCCGTCCTCGAGGGCTTCGCCGCGATGTTCGGCGACGAGGCGCTGCACCCGATCGACTACGTCGAGCACGACTGGACCCACGAGCGCTGGACCAAGGGCGGGCCGGTGGCCAACTACTCCCCCGGCACGATGCTGCAGTTCGGCTCGGCGATCCGGAAGCCGTTCGGCCGCGTGCACTGGGCCGGCACCGAGACCTCGACCTACTGGACCGGCTACATGGACGGCGCCTGCCGGGCCGGCGAGCGCGCCGCCGTCGAGGTGCTGGAGCAGCTGTGAGGCGACTGGTCGCGCTGCTCACGATCGTGGTCCTCGCGGTCTCTGCCGCACAGGGGACGGCAGAGGCCGCGCCGGCCCGCGAGAAGTGGGACACGCGGGTGTTCTCGCTGGTCCCGTCGCCGGGCTACCCGGCGTACGTCCTGGCGCACCGCAACGGACGCGTGTACGCCGGCAGCTACTCCAACCCGCAGGGCGACTCGCAGCGCTCGCGGGTCTTCGAGTGGTCGGGCTCCGGCGCGCTGCTGCGGTCGTGGACGGTGCCGGGCCAGGACCTGACGACCGAGCGCGGCGTGCAGGTGGCCAACCAGGACGCGCGCGGGCGGCTGGTGCTGCTGGAGAAGTCGCGCGCCCGGGTGATGACGCTCGACGTGCGGACCGGACACTTCCACACCTGGGCGACGCTGCCGGACCTGCCGACGTGCACGCCCGGCACCACCGGCCCCGACTGCTCCCCCAACGCCGCGGACCTGCCGGCGATCCCCAACTACGCGACATGGGGTCCGGGCGGGGCGCTCTACGTCACCGACTACGGCCAGGCGGTGATCTGGAAGATCCCGCGTGGGACGGTGGAGCCGCGGGTGTGGTTCGCCTCGCCGCAGCTCGACGGGTCCGACTTCGGGACGACCGGCATCGTCTTCCGGCCCGGTCGCCGCGACTTCCTGATCAGCCAGCAGTCGACGGCCGTCGACGCGTCGGTGCCGACCGACGGCAAGCTCTACGCCCTGCCGCTGCTGGACTCCGGGCGGCCCGGCACGCTCACGACGCTGTGGACCTCCTCCCCCGGCGACCTGCCCGACGGCTTCGGCATCGCCCGGTCCGGGCACGTCTACGTCGCCAACGCCGGCCTCTCCAACCAGCTCGTCGAGCTCGGGCCCGACGGCACCGAGATCGCCCGCTTCCCCGACGCGACCGCCAACGGCTCGACCGGCTCGTCGATCCCCTTCGACACCCCGTCCTCGGCGACGTTCTTCGGCACCCGGGTGCTGGTGGCCAACCAGTCGTACTTCGGCGACACCTCCCACCACGCGATCCTCGACGTTGCGGTCGGTGAGCGCGGGCGGGCGACGTACCTGCCGAGCTCCGCATTCTGGCGCTGAGCCGGGGAGGAATCACCGGTTAACCGGTGATTCCGGCAGGGGCTAACGTGGCCGCCATGAGCGCGCTGGCGGGACTGGTCGAACGCGGGCTGGTGGCGCCCGACTGGGCGGAGGCGCTGGCGCCGGTGGACGAGCAGATCGGCGCGATGGGGCAGTTCCTGCGGGCCGAGATCGCGGCCGGGCGCGCCTACCAGCCGAGCGGGGAGCACGTGTTCCGGGCGTTCCAGCGTCCGCTGGCCGACGTCCGGGTGCTGGTGGTGGGCCAGGACCCCTACCCCAACCCCGCGCATCCGATCGGGCTCAGCTTCGCCGTACGGCGTGACGTGACGCCCCTCCCGCCGAGCCTGGCCAACATCTACCGCGAGCTGGCCGACGACGTCGGCGTCACCCCGCCGCCGCACGGCGACCTGACCGCCTGGGCCGACCGGGGCGTGATGCTGCTGAACAGGACCCTCACCGTGCAGCCCGGGGCGTCCAACAGCCACCGCGGGAAGGGCTGGGAGCCCGTGACCGAGCGGGCGATCGTCGCGCTGGCCGAGCGGGGCGGCCCTTGCGTGGCGATCCTGTGGGGCTCCGACGCGCGCCGGCTCAAACCGCTGCTCGGCCCGATCCCCTCGGTGGAGTCGCCGCACCCGTCACCGCTGTCGGCGTACCGCGGCTTCTTCGGCAGCCGCCCCTTCAGCCAGGCCGACGCGTTGCTGGTCCAGCAGGGCGCGGCGCCGCTCGACTGGACGCTGCCGGTGGAATAAAGTTGATGCTTCAACCATTGGAGTGATCATGAACGATCGCATGCCCGCGCTGTACATCGGTCACGGCGCCCCTCCCCTCCTCGACGACCCCACCTGGTCCGGCCAGCTCGCCGCCTGGGCCGCCGACCTGCCGCGACCGAAGGCGATCCTGATCGTCAGCGCCCATTGGGAGTCCGCGCCGGTCAGCCTCACCGCCAGCGGCGCTCCCCTGGTCTACGACTTCGGCGGCTTCGACCCGAAGTACTACCGGATGACCTACGAGACGCCGGACGCCACCGCGCTGGCCACCCGGATCGCCGGACTGATGCCCGTCACCGAGCCGGTCCACCAGCACGCCAGCCGCGGCCTCGACCACGGCGCCTGGGTGCCGCTGCGGATCATGTACCCCGACGCCGACATCCCCGTGCTGCAGATGTCGCTGCCCACCCACGACCCGGTGCGCCTGATGGCGCTCGGAGAGCGGCTGCGACCGCTCCGGGACGAGGGCGTGCTCATCATCGGCTCCGGCTTCCTGACCCACGGGCTGCCGTTCCTCACCGACTTCCGCCTCGACGCGGCCGCCCCTGGCTGGTCGAAGGACTTCGACGCCTGGGCCGCCGACGCCCTCGCCCGCGGCGACGTGGACGAGCTCGCCAACTACCGTTCGAAGGCCCCCGGCATGCCCTACGCCCACCCGACCGTCGAGCACTACACGCCGCTCTTCGTCACCCTCGGCGCCGCGACGACCCCCGACGAGCCCGGCCTCCAGGTGATCGACGGATTCTGGCTGGGGCTCTCGAAGCGGTCCCTCCAGGTCGCCTGAGAGGTCGAATCGGGGCTTTCTGTCAGTCGAATCGGCACTTTCCGTCAACCCGTCGACCGAAAGTCCCGACTCGACTGACGAGAACTCCCGATTCGAGTGGTCAGAAGTCCCGATTCAACGCCTCAGGCCTCCAGCTGGAAGTGCCACACGATGCACGACGGCTTGCCGCGGAAGTTGGCGTTGGTGGCGGCGGGCGCCCACGGGTGCAGCTCCCAGATGCTGGCCGGCTCCTCGTCGCCGGCGGCCCATGGACGCACCGGCTCGTCGTCGAGGTACTCCGTGCCCGTGGCGTCGACCATGTCCTCGTCGCGGCCGACCTCCTCGCACGCCAGCACCCGCAGCCCCAGCGGCAGCGCGGCGTGCAGGAACGAGCTGGTCGAGTGCACCCACGAGCGCATGAAGCCCGGCTTGCCGTCCCGGTCCTCGAAGGCCATCGGGTAGAGCCGCGCCCCCTCCATCAGCCCGCGCGAGTCGCTGACGACGAGGTGGCCGCCGGGGCGCAGGACCCGCGCGAACTCCGCGAACACCGGCCTCAGGTCCGGCACGTGGTTGACCGCGAGGCCCGTCACGACGGTGTCCACGCTGGCGTCCGCGACCGGCAGGGCGTGCATGTCAGCGAGGTGCAGCTCGGCGTCGGGCAGCTTGGCCCGGGCCACGTCCAGCATCGCCGGTGACACGTCGGTGCCGATGATGGTGTGCCCCAGGCCCGCGAGGTACGCCGCGTGCCGACCCGTGCCGCACGCGACGTCGAGCGCCCGGCCCACCGGCAGTCGGTCGAGGATGGCGTGCACGAGCACCTGCTCGCGCTCGAGCATCAGGTTGCGGGGGCCGTCGTAGAACGGCGCCCATCCGTCGTACGCCTCGGCCGTGGGGATGACCGGTACGTCGATCCCGGCGCCGATCGAGTCCGCCGCGTCGAGGAGCGCGCGGATCTCGGCGATCCGCGCCTCGGCGTAGTCCCGGTCGAACTCGCCGTTCCACGCGCGGAACAGGGCGATCCCCTGGAGTCCGAGCAGGTAGGCCATCGGGTGCTGGCTGATCACGTCCGGCGCGAGGTCGGGCGCGGGTCCGGCAGGCAGGTGCTCCACGCGCCGAGTCTCGCCACGGTCGTCGGCAGCGGGCAACGGGTTATCCGGCGGTGATCTCGTCCAGCTCGACGAGGTCGGCCTCGGACGGCTCCCAGCGCAGCGCGGCCGCGTTGGCGCGGACCTGGTCGCCGGACGTGGCCCCCGAGATGACCGAGGAGACGGCCGGCTGGGCGGCGAGCCCCGCGATCGCGACGTCGAGGACGCTGACGTCCCGCGCGGCGGCGTACGCCTCGACCGCCTCGATCCGGTCCCAGTCGGCGGCGTCGAGCCAGGACGACCGCGACGGGTCCAGCGCGGCGCGCGAGCCGTCCGGGGCGGCCGCACCGCGGCGGTACTTGCCGGTGAGCAGGCCGTACTCCAGCGGGAAGAACGGCAGCACCCCCAGGCCGAGGTGCTCGCACGCGGGGACGACCTCGTCCTCGATCGACCGGTCGAGCAGCGAGTAGCGGTTCTGCACGGACACGAACCGCTCGAGGCCGGCCGAGCGGGCGGTCCAGTCGGCGTCGGCGACCTGCCAGCCGGCGAAGTTGGAGCAGCCGAGGTAGCCGATCTTGCCCTCGTGGACGAGGTCGGTGAGCACCGACAGCGTCTCCTCGATCGGGGTCAGCTCGTCGGGGGCGTGCAGCTGGTAGAGGTCGATGTGGTCGGTCTGCAGCCGGCGCAGCGACGCCTCGACCGCGCGGCGTACGTAGCGGCGCGACGCCCGGGCCCCGAAGTCCTCGCCGTTGGCGCCGCGCATGTCCATGCCGAACTTCGTCGCGAGCACGAACTCGTCGCGCTGCCCCTTGAGCGCCTGGCCAAGCAGCTCCTCGGACCCTCCGGCCGGGTCGCCGTAGATGTCGGCGGTGTCCAGCAGCGTCACGCCCACGTCGCGCGCCGCGGACAGGATGTCGGTGACCCCGTCGAGGTCGACGCGGCGGCTGAACGCGTTGCAGCCGATGCCGACGGCGCTGACCACCAGGCCCGAGTCGCCCAGCGGGCGATAGGTCATCTCACTCATGGGACGACCCTACGCACTAGCGGATACGGGTCCTCCGCATCATCCTCAAGCCCCCGATCATGCTCTTCACGTAGGCGTCGTAGTCCTGGCCGGGGCGGGCGCCCATGACCTGCTTCTTCAGGACGGCGAGGTTCTGCACGTCGGTGTACTTCAGCAGGCCCTGGTCACCGTGGCGGGCGCCGACCCCCGACTGCTTCACCCCGCCCGACGGCGTCCCCTTGGACGCGAACGCGGTGGCGAGGATGTCGTTGACGTTGACGTTGCCCGACTCGATCCGCCGCCCGACCTGGCAGGCGGTGGCCAGGTCGCCGCCCCAGACGGAGGCGTTGAGCCCGTAGTCGGTGTGGTTGGCCAGCGCGACCGCCTCGTCGACGGTGTCGTAGGAGTGCAGCGCGACGACCGGACCGAAGGTCTCGGTGACGCCGCAGAGCATGTCGCGGGTGACGCCCTCGAGGATCGTCGGCTCGAAGAACGCCGGCCCCAGGTCGGGCCGCGCGCGGCCGCCGGTGAGCACGGTGGCGCCCTTGGCGACGGCGTCCTCGACGTGCGAGGCCACGCGGTCCTTGTGGTCGGGAGAGACGAGCGAGCCCATGTCCGGCCCGAAGTCGTACGACGCCCCGATGGTCAGCGCCTCGGTCGCCGCGACGAACTTCTCCCGGAACTCCGCATAGCGCGAGGCCGGGAGGTACATCCGCTCGATGTGCATGCAGATCTGGCCGGTGTTGCCGAACGCGCCGAACAGCGCGCCCTGCACGACCTCGTCGAGGTCGGCGTCCTCGAGCACGATCATGGGGTTCTTGCCGCCGAGCTCGAGGCAGCAGCCGATCAGGTTGCGACCGGCCCGCTCGCCGATCACGCGCCCCGTGGCCGTCGACCCCGTGAACATCACGTAGTTGGCGTTGTCGATCAGGGTCGGCCCGACGTCGGGCCCCTCGCCGCAGACGACCTGGAAGAGGCCCTTCGGGAGCCCGGCCTCCTCGAGCAACTCGATGCCGTAGAGCGGGGACAGGGCGGTCTTGTTGTCGGGCTTGAGGACGATCGCGTTGCCGGCCATCAGCGCCGAGATCGAGTCGGAGATACCCGTGGCGAACGGGAAGTTCCACGGCGCGATGATCCCGACGACCCCCTTGGGCTGGCGGATCTCGGTCGAGGAGGACAGGAACGGCACCGGCCCGCCGCGCTTCACCGGGGCCAGCAGCTTCGGCGCGCGCTTGAGGTAGTGGCTCATCACCATCACCGGGTCGCAGGTCTCCTCGATCGCCATCCGCCGGTTCTTGCCGCTCTCGGCCTGGATCAGGTCGGTCGTGGTCTGGGCGTTGTCGAGGAAGAGCGTGTGGGCCCGCTTGAACACCGCGAGCCGCTCGGACAGCGGCCGCGCGGCCCACGCGCGCTGTGCGGTGCGGGCCACGGCGTACGCCGCCTCGATGTCGGCCGGTGTCGACTGTGGCAGCTCGACGAGCACGTCACCGGTGTAGACCTCGGTGAGCTTCCAGGTCCCGCCGCTGGTGGAGGGGACGCGCGAGACGAGCCGCTGGAGGAAGGCGTCGGTCAGCGACGCGGGACGGGTGAGGGTCATCGCAGCACCAGCTCCGCGGCCATCTCGCCGATCATGATCGCCGGCGCGTTGGTGTTGCCGCCGGTGATCGACGGCATGATCGAGGCGTCCGCGACACGCAGCCCGTCGATGCCCCGGACCCGCAGGTCCGGCGTGACCACGGCGAGCTCGTCGACGCCCATCCGGCAGGTGCCGACGCCGTGGTAGACCGACGTGGCCCGGTTGAGGATCGCGTCGCGCAGCGCCTGCCCGCGTACGGCGGCCCCGGGGTGGATCTCCTCCTTGACCGCGCCGCCGAAGGCCGCGCCGCCCATGATCTCGCGGACCATCTCCGAGCCCTCGGTGAGGACGTCGAGGTCGGCCGGGTCGGCGAGGTACTGGAAGTCGATCAGCGGCGCCGCGGTCGGGTCGGCCGACGCCAGCCGCAGGGTGCCCCGCGACCGCGGGTAGATGAGCGTCGTGAGGACGGTCAGCGCCGTCCGGGGGTCGACCTTGTGCCGGATCGGCGCGTCCTGGTTGGGCGAGACGTAGGCCCACGGCAGCAGGTGCAGCTGGAGGTCGGGGACGTCGGTGGCCTGGGAGGTGCGGAGGAACGCCAACACCTCGAAGACCGAGTTGGCCAGGAAGCTGCGGCCCGGCCGCACCGTCTCCTTCGCGAGGCCGGAGGCGAAGAAGAGGGCATTGCCCCTCATCCTCGAGCTGGTGGCGTGGAAGGTCAGCGCGTGGAAGAGGTGGTCGTGCAGGTTGTCGCCGACCGGCAGGTCGGCGAGGACGTCGATGCCGTGGTCGGTGAGGTGCTGGGCGTGGCCGATGCCCGAGAGCATCAGGATCTGCGCGGACCCCACGAAGCCGGCCGAGAGGATGACCTCCTTGCCGGCCCGGACGGTGCGCGTGCCGCCTCCCTTGCCGAGGTCGGTGACCTCGACGCCGGTCGCTCGGCCGTTCTCGATCACCACCCGGCGTACGAGCACCTCGGTCTGGAGCTCGAGGGTCGGCGGCGCGAGGTGGTGGACGTAGCCACGGGAGGCGCTGTAGCGCAGGCCGTCGGCGGCGTTCTGCTGCATCCGACTCACCCCCTCCTGCGACTCGGCGTTGTAGTCGTCGAGGACCTTCACGCCGAGCGCGTCGGACGTCGCCTGCAGGAACTGCAGCGAGCCCTCCTGCGGGATCTTGTTGCGGGTGACGCGGATCGGGCCGCCGGCTCCGCGGTAGTCGCTGGCGCCGTCCTCGAAGTCCTCCATCCGGAGGTAGGCGGCGTTGACGTCGTCGGCCGACCAGCCGGTGTTGCCCTCGGCGGCCCAGGCGTCGTAGTTGGCGCGGTTGCCGCGGACGTAGACCATGCCGTTGATCGAGCTGGAGCCACCGACGACCTTGCCGCGCGGGACCGGCATCTTCCGGTCGAGCAGGTGCTTCTGCGGGGTGGAGTAGTAGCCCCAGTCGACCCGCTTCTTGATCTCGGGCACGGCGTGCATCGGGCCGATCATGCCGGGCTTCTTCACGAGGTACTGCTCGTCGCTCTTGCCCGCCTCGAGCAGGATCACGCTCGCGCCGGACTGGGCCAGCCGGCCGGCGACGGTGGCGCCCGAGCTGCCGGACCCGACGACGACGTAGTCGGCCTCGCTGGACCGGTGGACCTGCTTGGGCATGGGGCACCTCGCGCTCGATCTGTACAAATCACGGGTCAACCCGTGATTTGCGCATAACTGTAACGCGTTCTAGTTTGCCCGTACAGGTCGTCCACGGGGAGACTCCCCGGGGTGAAGATCCTCTCCGTCCAGTCCTCCGTCGCCTACGGCCACGTCGGCAACTCCGCCGCCGTCTTCCCGCTCCAGCGGCTCGGCCACGACGTCTGGCCGGTGCTCACCGTGCACTTCTCCAACCACACGGGGTACGGCGCGTGGCGCGGGCCGCTGCTCGCGCCCGACGACGTCCGGGAGGTGATCGCCGGGATCGAGGACCGCGGCGTGCTCGGCGAGGCGGACGCGGTGCTCTCGGGCTACCAGGGCGACCCCGCCGTCGGCGGGGTCATCCTCGACACGGTCGCGCGGGTCAAGGCGCTCAACCCCGCCGCCGTCTACTGCTGCGACCCGGTGATGGGCGACGTCGGCCGCGGGATGTTCGTGCGGCCCGGGATCCCGGAGTTCATGCGCGACACCGTGCTGCCGGCCGCCGACGTGCTGACCCCCAACCACTTCGAGCTCGACTTCCTCGCCGGGCGGACCACGACCACGCTCGAGGAGGTGCTGGAGGCCGTCGACGCGGTGCGTGCGCGGGGACCCCGCGACGTGCTGGTCACCAGCGTGCTCCACGACGGCGTCCCCGACGGGTCGCTGGACGTCGTGGCCGTCTCGGACGCCGGCGCCTGGGCCGTCACCACCCCCCTGCTGCCGATCAGCCCCAACGGGTGCGGCGACGTGACGGCCGCGCTCTACCTCGCACACCTGACAGCGACCGGCTCGGCCGAGGTCGCGCTGGCCAGGACGACGTCATCGGTCTTCGCGATCCTCGAGGCGACCATCGCCGCCGGCACCCGCGAGATCCAGCTCGTCGCCGCCCAGGAGGCGATCGCGTCCCCGCCGGAGACCTTCGTGCCGCGCCGGTTGCGCTGAGGCAGTTCGGAGCCGGTGACAGGAGTCGAACCCGCGACATCCTCTTTACAAGAGAGGCGCTCTACCAACTGAGCTACACCGGCCTCGCCGTCGGCCCGAGGGTCGGCGGCGAGGCCACATGCTAGTTGGTCGCCCCGTGTGCCCCACGACGCGCCATGGCGCGTCCTCGGGCACACGGGGCAGGTCAGGCGGCGAGGAAGCCATCGAGGGACCTGCGGATCCCGGCGGCGTCGAGGCCGTGCGCGCGGACGTGCTCGCGGGACGTGCCGTAGTGCCGGTGCTCCTCGCGGCCGACACCGAGCGCGAGCAGCCGGTGCGGGACGTCGCGCAGCGCCTCGGCGACCACCCGCGACGACGTGCCGGCCAGCCACGGCTCGACGAGCACGACATCCGGCGAGCCGAGGACGGCCCGCAGCCCGCGCCCGTCGAAGGGCCGCACCGTGGAGGAGTACAGGACGGTGACATCCAGCCCGGCGGTCGCGGCCAGCACGTCGTCGAGCACCGGCCCGAGGGCGATGACGGTGGCGCCGGCACCGCGGCGTACGACGTGGAAGCGGCCGTGGGCGGGGTACGCCGCCGTGTTGGTCTGGCCGACCACCCGGACGTAGTGCAGGCCGTCGCCGGCCACGACGGTCCGCAGGATCGCGTCGACCTCGACGGCATTGGACGGGGCGTGCACGTGCACGCCGGGCAGGGTGTCGAGCAGGGCGACGTCGCCGGGCGCCTGGTGCGTGCGGCCGCCGCCGGGGATGTCGAAGGAGCCGCCCGCCCCCACGAGCACGCCCCCGACGTCCTGGTGGCCGAAGCCGAGCTTGACCTGCTCGAAGGCGCGCTCCACGAGGAACGAGCTGAACGTGTGCACGACCGGTCGCATCCCGGTCAGCGCCATCCCCGCGCCGACGTTGACGAGGAGCTGCTCGCGGATGCCGACGTTGACGACGCGGTCGGGGTGCCGGGCCTCGACGTCGCCGAAGTACTGGGCCGAGATCTCGGCGTAGACCAGCGCGACGGAGTCGTCGGTGTCGACGAGGTCGGCGGTGGTGCGGGCGAACTGCTGGCGGGCATCCATCACGACTTCTCCTCGACGGTGGCGATCACGGTGGCGACCACGGCGTTGGGGCGGCCGATCCCCCGGTGGGACAGGGCCTTCTCGAGCAGGTCGTGGTCGCGGCCGTCGACCGTGACGGTGTCCCAGCCCTCGACCTCGAAGCGGGCGGCGATCCGGCCCGGCACGGCGTACGACGTCGACCGGTTGTCGACGACCACGACCGTGAGCGCGTCGAGGCCCAGCGCGGCGGCGAGCTCGATCGCCTCGTGGTTGCTGCCCTCGTCGAGCTCGGCGTCGCCGACCAGCACGACGACGCGCGACGCGACGCCCTGCGCGCGCAGCCCCAGGGCCGTGCCGACCGCGAGCGGAAGGCCGTGGCCCAGCGACCCCGACGAGATCTCGACGCCGGGCACGAGATTGCGGTCGGGGTGGTAGCCGAGCGGCGAGTCGTAGGTCGCCCAGTCGGCGAGCCAGGACTCCGGGAAGAAGCCCTGGTCCACGAGGACCGCGTAGTAGGCCATCGGGCCGTGGCCCTTGGACAGCAGGAAGCGGTCGCGCGTCGGGTCGCCGGCGGTCGACGGCGAGACGTCGAGGACCCGTTCGTAGAGGACGCGGACCACGTCCAGCGTCGAGGTGGCGGCGTCGGAGTGCTTGTCGTCGCCGGTCATCAGGGACACCAGCCGGTGCAGCTCGGCGGCATGGGGATCGTGCGGTGTGGACATGCAACACAGGGTTCAACTTGAAGTCGAGTTGAAGTCAAGTCAGGCTCGACCCATGACCCAGCTGACGATCGGCCACCTCGCCGAGCGCGCCGGGGTCGCCACGTCCGCGATCCGCTTCTACGAGTCGCGCGGCCTGATCCGGTCGGTGCGGACGCCCGGCAACCAGCGGCGCTACGAACAGGCCACCCTGCGCCGGATCGCGTTCATCCGGACCGCCCAGCGCGTCGGGCTCAGCCTCGACGAGATCGCCGACGCGCTGGCGACGCTGCCCAACCACCGCACCCCCACCAAGGCCGACTGGTCCCGCCTGAGCCGCGCCTGGCGCCCCCGCATCGAGGAGCAGATCGAGCGCCTCGAGCGGCTCCGTGACAAGCTCGACGGCTGCATCGGCTGCGGCTGCCTGTCGCTGAAGAACTGCGCCCTGAACAACCCCGACGACGAGGTCGCGCCCCGCGGCCCCGGCGCCGTCTTCCTCGAACCCGACCGGACGGAACCCCGATGACGAGCCTCCTGCACGAGCCCCACCACGACGGATCGCCCCTGTACGTCGGCGACGAGGTCCCCACGCTCGGCTGGTCGACCCAGGTGCGGGTCCGCACCGCCGCGGACGACCCCGTCGAGGCGATGTGGATCCGGACGACGTACGACGCGGAGCCGACGTTCCACCCGTGCGCCGTGGTCGCCCACGAGGGGGACACGGTCTGGTGGGAGGGCACGCTCCCCGTGCACAACCCGGTGACGCACTACCGCTTCCTGCTGGCGCACGGCAGCGAGCAGCGCTGGCTGACCGGCGCCGGCGTGGCCGACCACGACGTGCCGGACGCCTTCGACTTCCGCATCACCGCGCACGCGGCGGCGCCGGACTGGGGCCGCGACGCCGTCGTCTACCAGATCTTCCCCGACCGGTTCGCCCGCTCGGCGGCTGCCGACGAGCGCCCGACCCCGCACTGGGCCGTGCCCGCGGCCTGGGACGACGAGGTCGTCTTCGAGGGCTCCGACCCGCACACGCCGCTGCAGTTCTTCGGCGGCGACCTCGACGGGATCGTCGACCACCTCGACCACATCGGCGAGGTCGGGGCGACGGTCGTCTACACGACGCCGGTCTTCCCCGGCGAGAGCAACCACCGCTACAACGCCTCCACGTTCGACGGCGTCGACCCGCTGCTCGGCGGCGACGAGGCCTACGCCCGGCTCAGCACGGCCGTGCACGAGCGGGGCTGGCGGCTGCTCGGCGACCTGACCACCAACCACACCGGCGACACCCACGAGTGGTTCACGTCGGCCGTCGCCGACCCGGAGTCGCCGACCCGCGACTGGTACTACTTCCGCCACGACGGCAGCTACGAGTGCTGGATGGGCCACGGCACGCTGCCCAAGCTCAACCTCGCGCACCCCGGCCTGCGGGCCGCGATGGTCGAGGGCCCCGACAGCGTGGTGGCACGGTGGCTGCGACCGCCGTACGACGTGGACGGCTGGCGGATCGACGTCGCCAACATGACCGGACGGCTGGGGCGCGTCGACGTCAACCAGGAGGTGGCGCGGGCGCTCCGCGCGACCGCCGACGCCGAGCGGCCCGACCCGCTGGTGATCGGCGAGCACAACCACGACGCGTCCAGCGACCTCGACGGCGACGGCTGGCACGGGACGATGAACTACTCCGGCTTCTCCTGGCCGGTGTGGTCCTGGCTCCGCGCCCCCGAGACGCCGGCGCGGCCCTTCGGCCGCCCGGTGCAGGTCCCCCGCCGCGGTGGGCCGCTCGTGCACCGCTCGCTGCGCGAGTGGCTGGCGCGCTACGGCTGGCGCGCCGCCTCGCAGTCGTGGAACATCCTCGGCTCACACGACTCCGCCCGGATCCGCACCGTCGTCGGCAGCGGCGAGGCGCAGCGGGTCGCGGCCGGGCTGCAGTTCACGCTGCCGGGCGTGCCGATGGTCTTCGCGGGCGACGAGATCGGGCTCGAGGGGGTGCTGGGCGAGGACTCGCGGCGCCCGATGCCCTGGGACCGGCCCGAGGAGTGGGACCGGGAGACGATGGCGACGTACGCCGCCCTCGCGCGACTGCGCACCGAGCACGACGCGCTGCGCCGCGGCGGGCTGCGGTGGGCGCACGTCGACGACGACGCGCTCGTCTTCGTGCGCGAGCACCCCGCCGGGTCGCTCCTGGTCGCCGCGCGGCGGGCCGCCGGCCCGGAGATCGAGCTCCCGTCCGGCCTGCTGGGGCTGGCCGACGGGTCGGCACTGCTCGACACCTCCGGTCGCCGGGAGAAGCTCGCGGCCGCCGACGGCGTGGTCACCCTCCCGGCCGTCGACGGGCCGACGCTCGCCGTGTGGGCCCTCTGAGCAATAGCCTCACGGGCATGGCACTTCGGATCGTCGCGAGCCGGCCGGACCCGGCGATCGTCACCCTCCCGTGGGACACCCCGCTGGAGGAGTGGACCGACGAGTACGTCGTGCCCCTGCCCCGCGGCCTGTCCCGGCACGTCGTGCGGATCGTGCGGCTGCGCGACCGGACCTACGCGGTCAAGGAGACGGTCGAGGAGATCGCCTTCCGGGAGTACCGCCTCCTGCGTGACCTCCAGCGGATGGGCCTGCCCGCCGTCGTGCCCCAGGGCGTGGTGACCGGCCGCGAGGACGCCGACGACGAGGAGCTCCCGGCCGCCCTGCTCACCGAGCACCTGCGCTTCTCACTGCCCTACCGCAGCCTGTTCTCGCACGGCATGACCGCGGCCAACCTGCCGTCCCTGATCGACGCGCTCGTCGTGCTGCTCGTCCGGCTGCACCTCGCCGACTTCTTCTGGGGCGACGTGTCGCTGTCCAACGTGCTGTTCCGCCGCAGCGCGGGCGGCTTCGCGGCGTACCTCGTCGACGCCGAGACCGGCGAGCTCAAGGAGAGCCTGTCGGCGAGCATGCGGGAGTACGACCTGACCGTGGCGACCGAGAACGTCTTCGCCGAGCTGCTCGACCTGTGCGCCAGCGACTCGGTCGTCGACGAGGAGCAGGCGTTCGAGATCGTGGGGCTGCTGTCCGACCGCTACCACGCGCTGTGGGACGAGCTGACCGCCGAGGAGCGGTTCTCCGCCCACGAGATGTGGCGCATCGAGCAGCGGATCGAGCGGCTCAACGACCTCGGCTTCGACGTCGACGAGCTCGACATCGTCACCGACTTCGACGGCGACCAGGTGATCATCCAGCCGAAGGTCGTCGAGCTCGGCCATCACCAGCGCGAGCTGCAGGGCCTCACGGGGCTCAACGTCGAGGACGCCCAGGCGCGGCGGCTGCTCAACGACATCGCGGCGTTCACCATGGGCCAGGACCTCGGTCGCGAGGACCGCTACCTGGTCGCCAACAAGTGGCTCGACCAGATCTACGAGCCCCTGATCGCGATGGTCCCGCACGAGCTGCGCGGCAAGCTCGAGCCGGCCGAGATCTTCCACGAGATCCTCGTGCACCGGTGGTACCTCTCCGAGGCCGCCGGCCGCGAGGTCAGCATCTTCGACACCGCCCGCGACTACATCGACAACGTGCTGACCCGCAAGCCCGAGGAGGCGCTGGCGGCGGACGAGATCTAGCTCGAGTCGATGCGGTCGAGCCGGCGTGAGGTGCCACGGCGTACGGGACTCACGCCGGCCCGACTGGTCTCAGGGGCGGCAGACGCGGCAGGTGGTGAGGTGCGCGTTGTCCTCGCCGACGGGGTGCAGGTCGGCGCGGTGGGCGATCAGCTGGCAGTCGCGGCGGTGCATCGTGGCGCCGTCGCCGGCGGTCACGGGCAGGCCGGAGACATCGAGCCCGTCGGAGCGGCTCGCCGCGGCGCGGGAGGTGACGTCGGCGAGGGCGAGGAGGGTGTCGGCGAGCCGCTTGGCGGTCTCCTTCTGGTCCGCCGCCATCCGGGCCAGCCAGGCCCCGAAGTAGAGGAACCCGCCGGCGAACGTCAGGCCGAGGCCGAGCAGGCCTCCGGAGACGAGGTAGGACAGCTGGTCGTACTGGTAGGGCGTGTTGGCGGCGCCGTACCAGCCGAGCACGATCACCACGAGCCCGAGCGGCAGCAGGATCGCGCCCGCCCAGAACAGCACGATCTGGAGCAGCTGGTAGTGGTTGTCCTTGAGCGGCGCGGCGCCCGAGGTGCCGCGGCTGGACGCCCGCGGGAGCGACGTGGCGGTGCTGGACGGTGCCGGCAGGGTGGTCATCTCTCAGGCCTTTCGGAGGTCGGGCAGGCCGCTGTCGAGGCCGTGCGAGCAGGAGCCGGCGCCGCCGAGGGCGAGCAGGCCGATCTTGCGGAGGTAGGTGCCGCCGGCGGCCGCGAGTCCGATGCCGCCGAAGAGGAGCACGCCGGGCAGCGAGTAGAGCGGCGGCAGGCCGGCTGCGGCCGGGGCCGCGTCGTCGAGCGTGCCGTCAGCGGCCGGGGCCGCCCCCGCGGGCGCGGCGGCGGGCGGGGCGGCGGACGGCGGGGCGACGCTGGTGCCGCCCCCGCCGCTGCTCCCGCCGGACGTCCCGGTCGACCCGTCGCCGCCGGTCGACGGCGGCGTGGTCGGGATGTCGATGCCCTGCACGGTGTCCACGACCGTGGTCGCCGAGCCGAGCGTGATCACGAACCGCGGCGAGAGGTGCACCGCCGCGCCGAGCAGGCTCTTGAGCTGCCCGGCCTGGTCGGGCACCGCGCCGACGATCTCGTCGAACGGCACCTGGTCGAGCATGCCGCGCAGCTGGTGGGTGTCGAGGGTGACCACGAGCCCCGCGACCGTGCTGGTGGCCTTGTCGCCGTCGCGTTCGTACGCCGGCTTGGGCACCGTGACCTGCACGCCCAGCTGGGCCAGCGCCTTGGCCGGGTCGTCGGGAAGTCCCGGGATCGGCAGGGAATGGCCGCCGCCCTCGATGCCGTCGGGCCCGATCGTGAACTCCTGCCCCGCGATCGCGAGCGTCCCGTAGCCGGCCTTGCCGCTGGGCTTCGCCTGCTCACCGTCGCTGGTCGCCAGCGACCGGGCGTGCACGCCCGAGATCGTGATGACCCCGCCGAGCAGGTCGATGTCCGACAGGGCCGCGCGTGAGGTCGCCGCGACAGTGGAGCCGTCGTTGGTGGAGGAGCTGGTCGATACGTAGCCGCCGAAGTCGACCAGCGCCGCCAGCTCGGCCGGGATCTGGCAGGACGTGTCCGGCTCCGCCGACTGCTTCGCGGACCCCTTCGTCGCGGCCGGCTGGGCCGCGGCCGGGGGCTGAACCACCGGCAGGCCCGGGAGCGGCGGGAGCCCGGGCAGGCCCGGCGTACCCCCGTCGCCGCCGTCGCTCGAGCCGTCAGCGCCCCCGTCGTCCACCTGGCAGTCGGTGGAGTAGCCGGTCGACGCCACGGTCCTGTCCGCCGACGCGTGTGTGCGCATCACCATGCCGGGGAACGGCTCGTCGGCCTGGGTGTCCTCCCCCGACGGCGAGCTGGAGTTCACCTGGTCGGGGTAGCCGCCGTCGGCGATCGGGCCGCTGAGCTCGGGGGGCAGCCCGAGGTTCTCCACGATCGTCTTGAAGCCCTCGCCGACCGCGTCGCCCGGCCAGACGTAGCTCGCACGGCCGCGCGAGCTGCCGGTGTCGGCCTGCACGGTGGAGTAGCCGAAGCTCAGCTCCGCCTGCGGGGTGGCCGGGATCGGGATCGTCGGCTCGTAGATCTCCACGTGGACCGGCGTCGCGGTCGCGAGCGTGCTGAACCCGCTGTACGCCGGGTCGCCGGAGTCGCCCGCCTGCGCGGGCCCGGCCGCGGCGACCGGGAGCATCGTGCCGACGACGGCCGCGGCGGCGAGGGATCGCGTCAGGCGTTGCCGGCTGGTGGTCATGCTGCTCCTCCGAGGATGACGTCGGACATCGTGGCGAGGATCTCGGCGGGCTCGCCGGTGGCGACGACGCGGCCGCCGGACATCACCGCCGCGTAGTCCGAGACGCGCAGGGCGGTGCGCGCGAACTGCTCGATGCACAGGATCGAGACGCCGCTGGCCGCGATCTGGGCGACGGTCTCGTAGAGCTCGTCGACGATCAGCGGCGCCAGCCCCATCGACAGCTCGTCGAGCAGCAGCAGGGCGGGATCCGAGGCCAGCGCCCGCGACATGGCCAGCATCTGCTGCTCGCCGCCGGACATGGTGCCGGCGAGCTGGGTGCGACGCTGATGGAGCCGCGGGAAGTAGGAGTAGGCCGTGTCGAGGACCGCGGCGGCCGGGACGCCGGCGTACGACATCAGGGTGAGGTTCTCCTCGACCGTCAGGTTGGGGAAGACCGACCGGCCCTCGGGGACCGTGCAGAGCCCGAGCCGCGCGAGCTCCTCGGGAGCGGCGCCGCGGACGTGCACGCCGCCGAGGTGGATGTCGCCCGACGTCGCCTGCTTCTGGCCGCTGATCACCTTCACGAGCGTGCTCTTGCCGGCACCGTTGGGGCCGAGCAGCGCCATCACCGCGCCCTTGGGCACGCTCAGGTCGACCCCGCGCAGCACCTCGATGCGGCCGTAGGCGGCGTGCAGGTCGACGACCTCGAGGATCGGGACGCTCATGCGGGGACCTCCTCGGAGTAGCCGAGGTAGGCCTCCTGGACGCGGCGGTCGGTGCGGATGTCGGCCGGCGAGCCGGACGCGATCACCTTCCCGAAGTCGAGGACGTGGATCTCGTCGCACACCGTCATCACCAGGTCCATGTCGTGCTCGACCATCAGGATCCCGCGCCCCTCGGCGGCCAGGCCGCGGAGCAGCTCGCCGAACGCGTCGGTCTCGGCCTCGTCGAGCCCCGACGACGGCTCGTCGAGCAGCAGCAGCGTGGGGTCGGCGGCCAGGCAGCGGGCCAGCTCCAGGAGCCGGGCGGTGCCGGTGGGGATGGCGTCGGCGCGCTCGTGGGCGTACGCCGCGATGCCGACCCGCTCGAGCAGCGCGTCGACGTCGGCGGCGACCGGCCGCACCAGCCCGGCCACGCCGCGGTGGATGTCGAAGGCGACCCGGACGTTGTCGCGGACCGTCAGCGATCCGAAGGCCTCGAGCCGCTGGAAGGTGCGCCCCATCCCGCGCTTCGATCGCCGGTGCACGGGAGTGCCGGTGACGGTCCGCCCGTCGAACCGCACCTCGCCGCGGGTCGGCTTCTGCAGCCCGCTGATCACGTTGAAGCAGGTCGTCTTGCCCGCCCCGTTGGGCCCGATCAGCCCGGTGATGCGGCCGGCCTGCGCCGCGAAGCTCGCGCCGTCGACGGCCGTGACCCCGCCGAACTGGACGACCACCTGGTCCACCTCAAGAAGCGACATGCGCGTGCACCTCTCCCGTCGTACGCCGCCCCGTACGCCGCCCGCCGAGCGGCAGCCGGTCGCGCAGGTCCCCGAGCCCGAGCCGGGCGTCGAGCCGGCGGCCGAGCCCGAAGAGCAGGTTGGACAGCCCGTTGGGGTCCCGGCCGAGCGCGACCGCGCCGAACCCGATCACCGCGAAGATCGCGCCGGCGGCCGACGGGTTTGACGACTGCAGGACCGGCAGCAGCATCAGGCCCACGCCGCCCAGCGCCGCCCCGGTCACCGACGTGACGCCGAAGACGACCGCGAGCAGCAGCAGCGGCAGGCTGTTGAAGAACTGGAAGTCCGCGGCGCCGATCGTGCCGCGCAGCCCGGCGAACAGCGCACCCGCCAGCCCGGCCATCCCCGCGGACGCCCCGAAGAGGCCGACCCGCCACCACCGCAGGTCGAGCCCGAGAGTGCCGCAGGCCTGCGGGCTGTCGCGCATCGCGATCAGCAGGCGGCCGAGCGCCCCGCGGCGCAGCAGGAGCAGCGCCAGTCCCATGAGGACGAAGAAGGCGACCATCACCACGACGTACGCCCCGGTGGAGCTGATCGACGCGCCCAGGATCGAGAGTCGGTCGGCGTGGAGCGTGCCGTTGTAGCCGAACGCGTAGTCGGCCTGGAAGATCATCTTGTCCATCAACACGCCGAAGGCGAGCGTGGACAGCGCGAGGTAGAGCCCCGTCAGCCGCAGCACGGGCAGCGCGACCAGCGCACCGACGGCGGCGGCGATCAACGCGGACAGCAGCAGGCCGTAGAGGTTGGGCTGGTCGAGCTTGGCGTAGGCCAGCGCACCGACGCCGGCGAAGGTGAACTGCGCGAGCGAGACGTGGCCGCCGTAGCCGGTGAGCAGGACCAGCGACAGCATCACCATGGCGTACGTCGCGGCCGTGCCCACCAGCAGCAGGTTGGCCTGCGACATGCCGGCCGCGAGCGCCATGGCCAGCAGCACGAGGCCGGAACCCCAGCCGAGCGCCTGCGTGGTCGACGGCAGCGGCGCGGACACGATGCCCTTGACCTGTCCGATCCGCAGCTGGGCCTGGGGCATCAGCACGATGACCCCGAAGAGGAACAGCGCCGGCACCACGGCGCGGATGCCGGACAGGGCGCCTTGCGAGGGCAGGTAGGCGACCGCGAACGACTGGAGGATGCCGAGCCCCATGGCCCCGACGAACGTCAGGGGCAGGCTCTTGAGCCTGCCGAGCATCGCCGCGGCGTACGCGTTGATGACGAGCAGCGTCAGGGCGTAGTAGTCGAGCCCGATGATCGGGACCAGCAGGATCCCGGCGAGGGCGGCGAGCGAGGTGCCGATCGCCCACGAGAGTGACGCGACCTGCTGGGGCTTGCCGCCGAAGAGCTTGAGCAGGTCGGGGTTGTCGACCGAGGCGCGCATGGCGGTGCCGATGCGGGTGCGGTTGAGCAGCAGGTAGAGCAGCAGCGCGACCACCGCCGACAGCACGATCGTGATGACCTGGTGGGCGGTCACGTAGGTGCCGCCGACCTGCAGGCCGCTGGCGGGGAAGAACGGCGGGACGGTGCGCGCTGCCGGCGGCCAGATCTGCTGGGCGAGGCCGATGCAGCCCACGAACAGGCCGACGGTGACCACCAGCGCGACGCTGACCGGCCCCTCGCCCAGGCCGCGGGTGACGTAGCGCTGGATGAACCAGCCGGTGCCCGGCGCGACCACGCCGAGCACGAGGACGAGGGCCAGCCAGGTCGGCATCCCCTGGCGCTGGCTGAAGTCCCAGAACGTGAAGGCCATGACCATGCCGAAGGCGCCGTGCGCGATGTTGAAGACCCGGGTCGTCGTGTAGGTCAGCACGAGGCCGCTGGCCGCGATGGCGTACGCCGCCCCCGTGAAGAGGCCCAGGATCGTGAACGACAGCAGCGAGCTCATGCCTCAGCCCACCGTCGTGACGCCGTTGCAGGTGTACTTGGTGCCGCCCACCGGCACCCAGCGACCGTGCTGCAGCTGGATGAACCGCCAGCAGTCACCGGTGTGCCTGGGGCCGACGTGCTGCGGGGAGTGCAGCCCGTTGGCCGTCCAGCCGTCGACCTTGGCGATGTCGGAGATCAGCGCCGGGCGGCTCAGCTTCCCCCCGAGGGCGGTGGCCCGCTCAACGAACAGCCGGGCCGCCGACCACGAGAACAGCCCGAAGAAGCTGGGCTCCGCGCCCGGCTTCACCTGCTGCAGCCAGCTCAGGTAGAGCTGCTCCTCCTTGTTGGAGGAGGCCTCCTCGAAGGGGGTGAAGTTGATGAACAGCGTGGTGCCCTCGACCGCGTCGCCGCCGCTCTCGACGTAGTCCTTGGTGTACGCCGTGGGGTCGAGCATGAAGACCTCAGGCTTGAAGCCCTGCTGCTGCATGGCCTGGGCGAGCCGGACGAACTGCGCCGTGGAGGCGATCATCTGGACGTACTGCACGCCCTTGTCCTTCATCTGCTGGACGTAGGGCGCGTAGTTGAACTCCGAGATGTCGATGCCCTGCACGTAGTCGAAGTGCATGCCGCGCTTGCCCATCGCCTCGGCCTGGAGCTTGCCGTTCTCGGCGGCCGCACCGGCGTTGATGTAGAGCATCGCGGCGTGCTTGGCGGCGTCCGGGTGGTTCTTGGTCACGTAGTCGGGGACGGCGTTCTCGAACTCGGTCGCCACGGTCGACTGGGCGCCGAAGCAGGTGGTGCAGCGGTCGCGGTCGCCGGTGACGGCGGCCGAGCGGAGGTCCGGCAGCCCGCAGGACTGGGCGGTGCTCGCGCCGCCGGAGTCGAAGGCCGACATCGAGCCGACCATCGCGAAGGTCTCGTCGCAGGCCTTGGTGTAGGCCTGCTGGTCGGCCGAGGCGTCGGTGCGGCTGTCGTAGGACTTCAGCTCGAGCTTGCGGCCGCAGATGTCGCTGGTGGCGTTGAAGTAGGCGACGTAGGCCTTCACCGCGTCTTGGCTGGCCTCGAACAGGCCCGGCACCGGGCCGGAGATGTCGGAGGAGTTGCCGATGGTGATGGTCGAGTCGGTGATCCCCGGGCCGTTCTTGAACCCGGCGCAGCTGCCCCCCTTGCCGCCGCCGGTCGCCGCGTTGTCACCGTTGCCCTGGGTGGTCCCGCCCCCGCCCGTCGCGCCGCTCGCCGAGGAGCCGCCGCCGGTGGACCCCGAGCCGCCACCGGCGGTCGACGTACCGCCGCCGGTGGTGGTGCCGCCGCCCGCCTGGGTGCCGGCACCGCCCCCGAGCGCACTGCCGCCCTGGACACCGCCGGCCGTGGTGCCGTTGACGCGGGCGACCGTCGCCGGGTCGAGCTGGCTGCCGCAGGCCGCCAGGACGAGGGACAGCAGCGCGACCCAGGCGGCGAGGGTCAGCGACCCGGTCCGGGGGGCCCGGCGGGGGCCGGGGCGGCGCTGGAGCATGCGAACCTCCGCATTTCTAGAACACGTATCAATTCACAACGACACATGCTCCAGAAGGTGACGGGGGCCACAGGGTGGTCCGATCCAGTCGGGCGGGCCTACCTCAGCGGAGGAGGTCCCGGCCGATCACCATCCGCTGGATCTGGTTGGTGCCCTCGAAGATCTGGGTCACCTTGGCGTCGCGGAAGAGCCGCTCGACGGGGTACTCCCGCGTGTAGCCGTTGCCGCCGAGCACCTGCACCGCGTCGGTGGTGACCCGCATCGCGGCGTCGGTGGCGGTCAGCTTGGCGATCGAGGCCTGCCGGGAGAACGGCCGGCCGGCGTCCTTGAGCCGCGCCGCGTGGAGGTAGGTCGCCCGCGCGCGCTCGACGTCCGCCGCCATGTCGGCGAGCAGGAACTGCAGGCCCTGCTGCTGGCCGATCGGCTTGCCGAACTGCTCGCGCTCCCCGGCGTACGCCACCGCGTGGGCGAGCGCGGCCTGGGCGATGCCGGTGCCGACGGCGGCGATGCCGAGCCGGCCGGCGTCGAGGGCGGACAGCGCCACCTTCATGCCGGCGCCCTCCTCGCCCACCATCTGGGCGGCCGGGATCCGGGCCCCCTCGAAGATCACCTGGGTGGTGACGTCGCAGGCCAGGCCCATCTTCTTCTCCGGCGCACCGAAGCTCATGCCGGCGGTGTCGGCGGGGACGATGAACGCCGAGAGGCCGCGCTTGGCGTCCTCGGAGGTCCGGGCGAAGAGGATGTAGTAGTCGGCGCACGAGCCGTTGCTGATCCACTGCTTGGTGCCGGTCACGACGTAGTCGTCACCGTCGCGGACGGCCTTGGTGCGGATGCCGCTCACGTCCGACCCGGCCTGCGGCTCGGACAGGCAGTAGGCACCCAGCCACTCCCCCGACAGCATCTTCGGAAGCCACACGTCGCACTGCTCGGGCGTCGCGTTGGCGGCCACGACGGTCGCGGTCAGGGAGTGCACGCTGGTCCCGACGCCGACGCTCGGCCAGGCCGCGGCGATCTCCTCGATCACCTGCAGGTAGACCTCGTAGGGCTGGCCGCCCCCGCCGTGCGCCTCGTCGAAGGGCAGGCTCATCAGCCCCGACTTGCCCAGCAGCCGGTAGGCCTCCGCGGGGAACGCCGCCGCCTCCTCCATGTCGTGCACCTGCGGTGCGAGCTCCTTGACGGCGATCTCGCGGGTCAGCGCGAGCAGCGCCTCGGCCTCGTCGGTGGGCAGCAGTCGGTCAACGTTGGTAGCCACACCCCGATCGTAGGACGTCCTAGGACCTGCCCCCATTCCGAGGCAACGCTCCCGGGGGCAAACGGTCGCCCCAGCACGCGATCAAGCCGAATTCGTCGCTGTTTGCCCCCGTGGGCGTCGATCACGCGAGAGAACGCAGGCACTCGAGCACCCAGTCGGGGTCGTGCATCACCTGTCGCCAGGTGAAGCGCAGCACCGTCCAGCCGGCCAGGACGAGCTCGTCGTAGCGGCGGCAGTCGCGGTCGTGGGCCTCCCGCCCCGTGTGGAACTCCCACGAGTCCGCCTCGATCACGAGGCGGCGCCGCAGGTCGACGAGGTCCGGATGGACCGTGCGTCCCGGCAGCCCGACCGGCTGCTGCGGGACGACGTCGAGCCCCGCCCGCAACGCGAGCTCGCGGAGCATCGACTCGAACGGGTTGAAGGCTCGCCCGTCGGCATGCGCGGCGATCCAGCGCACCTTCGCCGCACCCTTCCCGCGGACTCCGGCCGCCGCCACCTCCAGCTCGTCGCGGTCGACCGCACGGTGGCGCAGCGCCGAGTCGGCCACGGCCAGGGCGGGCCCGGGCGCCAGCCGCCGGCCGCAGTCCAGGACGGTCCGGAGTGGCGTGGTCACCGGCCTGCGCTCGTCGTCCAGGTCGGCCCAGAAGACCAGGCTCCCGCGGCGCTCCCGGACCTCCCTGTTGCGCGGCACGGTCACCCACGGACACGTGGGAGGGAACGCCACCTCCCAGCCGTGCAGCTGGGCCGCCGAGAGGTGCGACACGATCCCGCCGAACCGGGCAGCCGCGGCGATCGCCCGCTCGGCTCCGGGGAGCGCGTAGATCCCGCGCCGGAGGCGCACGACCGTCCCAGCCAGCCACGCGGCGCGCAGCCGAGCGGGGGTGGTGAGGCGCAGCAGGCGCTCGGTGGTGGCGATGCCGCCGAGCCGCTCGAGCGCGCCGACCGGATCCATGCCGGCCTCCTACCCACCAGAGGGGTAGGGCCGGACCGTCATCCACAGGGCGCCCGAAATCCGCGGGCAGGACGTGCGAAAAGCAGGCAGAGTGCCCCCGTGCCGAACCGCCATACCCGCCCCCTGACCCGCGACGACCTCGAGGCGTCTGTCCGCCTCGGCATGGAAGCCTTCGGAGCGCCGCCGAGCGACTTCGTGATGCCCGACCCGGCCGACTACCCCTACCCGGGCCGCCACTCCTGGGGCTCCTTCGAGGACGACGCCCTGGTCGCGCGGATGATCGCCCGCGACTACGACTCGTGGTGGCGCGGCGTGCACGTCCCCACGTGCGGGATCGCGGGTGTCACCGTCGTGGCCGAGCGCCGTGGTGCGGGCCTGCTGACCGACCTCTTCGCGGCCACGCTCGCCGACGCCGCCACCCGCGGCCAGGTGATCTCGACCCTCTTCCCGACCGCCCCGGGGATCTACCGCCGCTTCGGCTACGAGCTGATCGGCTCCTACGACACCGTCGAGGTCCCGACCGCCGCCCTCGCGTCGGTCGCCGCCCCGACGGGCACGACCACCCGCCGTGCCACCGCTGTCGACATGCCCGCCGTCCGCGTGGTGTACGACGCGTGGGCGGCCCAGCAGAACGGCCCGCTGACCCGCTCGGGCCCGTCGTTCCCCGCTCCGGACGAGGAGGTGGTCGGCGCGTTCACCGGCATCACGCTCGCCGAGGACGACACCGGCGTGGTCGGCTACGTGATGTGGCAGCGCGGCACCGGCTACGACGCCGCCGCCTCGATCGAGGTCGAGGACCTCGTCGCGCTGACCCCCGACGCCGCCCGCGCGCTGTGGCGGCTGCTCGGCAGCTTCGGCAGTGTCACCGGCCGGGTCCGCGTCCACACCAGCGGCGACGACCTGGCCCGCCTCGTGCTGCCCTTCCCCGAGTGGGAGGTCGTGCACCGCCACCCCTACATGCTCCGCGTGCACGACGTGGTCGGGGCGTTCGAGGCGCTGCCGCTGGTCGGGGTCGCCTCGATCGCATTCCGCGTCGCCGGCGACCCGCTCGGCACCATGGACGGCGGCTACCGGCTCGTCGTCGCCGACGGCCAGGCCAGCTGCACGGCGGGCGACGTACCCGACGGGGCGGCGGAGCTGACCCCGCAGGGCCTCGCGCTCGCCTACGCCGGCGCGCAGTCCGCGGGCAACCTGCGCCTCGCCGGACACCTCACCGGTGGCGACGCGGCGTTCGACGCCACGCTCGACGCGCTGCTCGGCGGCCGCCAGGTGCACATCCGCGACTACTTCTGAGCCGTCTCCACGCGCGACGGGGTGAGCACGAGGGGGATGTAGGCGGCGACGTGGAACTCGCCGGTCGTCCGCAGCGTCACCGGCTGGATCCCGACCGGCCGTCCGTCGCGGTACGTCACCAGGCTGATCTGGGCATCGCGGCGCGGCTTGCCCCCGATCGCGATGGCGTACGCCGCCCCGCCCGCCGTGCCGGTCGTGTAGGAGTACCCCACCTGGCCGTTGCTGCCCACCACCCGGGTCGGCCCCTCCTGGACGTGCAGGTGGCCGGCCAGGACCAGGTCGACGCAGCCGCGGGCGAGCGCGTCGGCGGCGAGGTCGGCGTCGTGCACGAGCATCGTGCTGACCCGCACCGGAGAGGCGCACGCGACGTCGGAGAGCCGCTGGCCCACCTCGTCGAAGCTCAGCCCGGTCTCGTCCCGCCAGGCCCCCAGGCCGCTGGATCGGGGGTCGTCGACGCCGAGCAGCGTCGCGCCGTCCGGCCCGTCGGTGACCTCGCCGTCCATCATCGTCCAGCCGTGGCTGTCGAGGTAGGACGAGACGAACGTGCCGTGGTCGTGGTTGCCGGCGACGCCGTAGCGCCGGAGCCCGTCGAAGGCCTGGGTCACCGAGTCGAGGCTGAACTCCTCCCACGACTTGCCGGCCGAGGTGTCGTCACCGGCGTCGAAGACGGCCGTGGCGCCCGCCGCGTCGCCGAGGGCGCGGGCGACCTGGTCCATGCCGATGTTGTCGTGCCGGTCGGCGACGAGCACGACGACCGTCTCGCCCTCCGAGGGCTGGTGCAGGTCGAGGGCCGCGGCATCGGTGGCGGCGGTGACGTACCAGCTCTTGCTCGACTCGTACTTGGAGATCGCGCTGGTGAGCAGGCGTCGGGTCTGGTCCGTGGTGACGTCACCGCGCACCTCGATCCCGGCCGCCTCCTCGGGCAGCGTGACGTCGGGGCCGACGAAGTCGCCCAGGGACATCCACGGGTGTTCGGACTCCACCACCGACTCGTTGCGCGTCCACGGCTGCCACGCCATCAGCACGAGGAAGACGACGAGCAGTCCGGCCAGCGCGCCCTGCGGCCCCAGGGCGCGGGCACCCAGGTCCCGCCGCCGCCTCCTGCCGAGGAGCAGCCAGACCAGGATCGGCACCAGGCCGACGACGGCGCCGCGGAGTGCGGCGTCCCACGCCATGTCGACCACGGCGTCCTTGACCTTGGCGACCTGCGCGTCCGGCTGTCCCGCGATGGAGATGTAGCGCCGGACGAGGTCGTCGGTCGAGCGCGCCTCGGTCTTGCCCAGGCGGATGTCGACGCCCAGGGTGTTGCCGGTGTCGAGCCGGAAGTCCGGCAGCACCGGCCCGGTGTGGACGACCACGTGTCCGCCGAGGTCGGGGCTGACCTGGGCGTCGTGGCTGGCCACCACGACCGTGCGGCTGCTGGACAGGAAGAACAGCAGACCGGCCAGGAAGGCGACGATCGTCCAGACCGCGACGTACGCCGTCAGCCGCGACACCGTCGCCGTGTGCCTGAGCACGCGCCCCCGCGCGTCCTCGGGCACACGACCCGTGGACTGCGGAGAGGAGGCCATGGTCAGGCGCGCGCCTGGGCGATGGCGTAGAGCGTCACCGACGCCGCCACGCCCGCGTTGAGCGACTCGACCTGGTTGGCCATCGGGATCGACACGAGCTGGTCGCAGGTCTCGGCGACCAGGCGGGACAGCCCGTTGCCCTCCGAGCCGACGACCACGACGAGCGGGCCGTCGGCCAGGTCGAGCTCGGGCAGCGTGATGTCACCGTCGGCCGCGAGCCCGATGACCATGCAGCCGGCGTCCTGGTAGGCCTTGAGCTGACGGGTCAGGTTGACCGTCTGGGCGACCGGGATGCGGGCGGCCGCGCCGGCGCTGGTCTTCCACGCCGAGGCGGTCATGCCGGCCGCGCGCCGCTCGGGGATCAGCACGCCGTGGGCGCCGAAGCCGGCCGCGCTGCGCACGATCGCGCCGAGGTTGCGGGGGTCGGTGACCTGGTCGAGCGCCACGATCAGCGGCTTCTCGCCGTTGGCCGCCGCCGCGTCGAGCAGGTCGTCGGGGTGGGCGTACTCGTAGGCGGGGATCCGCGCGCAGAGGCCCTGGTGCACGGCGCCGCCGGTCATCCGGTCCATCTCGTTGCGGGTGACCTCGAGGAGGTTCAGGCCCTTGTCGGCGGCGAGCTTGAACGCCTCACGCAGCCGACTGTCGCGCTCGGCGCCCTCGGCGACGTAGATGCCGTTGACCGGCACACCCTCGCGCAGCGCCTCGACCACGGAGTTGCGCCCGGCGATCCACTCGGCGTCCGAGCTCTTCGTCGTACGCCGCTTCGGGCGCGCCGCGGCCGACTTGTCGACCTTGTTGACCTGCTTGTAGACCTTGTGGTTGGGGCGGTCCTTGGCCTTGGGCGTGGGGCCCTTGCCCTCGAGACCACGGCGCACGCGACCACCGGAGCCGGCGGTGGGGTTGCCCTTGCCGGTCTTCTTGATCGCGCCCTTGCGCTGACTGTTCCCTGCCATTACTTCTTGCCTGCTTCCAGTGACCACGAGGGTCCGGTGGGGGTGTCTTCGATCTCGATGCCGGCGGCCTTGATCCGGTCGCGGATCGCGTCGGCGGTCGAGAAGTCCTTGCTGGCGCGCGCCTCCGCGCGCTGCTCGAGCAGCCCGCGGACGAGCACGTCCACGGCCTCGGTGAGCTGCTGCTCGTGGCCGCCGGTGCTGCTGGCCCACGCGACGTCGTCGGGCGAGAGGCCCAGCACGTCGAGCATCGCCAGCACCGATGCGGCGGTGCCGCGGAGGGCGGCGCTGTCGCCGCCGGCGAGGAGCTTGTTGCCCTCGCGGGCGACCTCGTGGATGGCGGCGACGGCGGCGGGGGTGCCGAGGTCGTCGTCCATCGCGTTGACGAAGTCGGCGCAGGGCATGCCGTCGGCCGGGATCTCGCCGAGCACCGCACGCGCGCGGGCCAGGAAGCCCTCGATCCGGCGGAACCCGACGGCCGACTCCTCCAGCGCCTCGAAGCTGAACTCGACGTGGCTGCGGTAGTGCGCGGACACGAGGTAGTAGCGCAGCTCGATGCCGCGGAAGCGGCCCAGGACGGCCGGGATCGTGAGGCTGTTGCCGAGCGACTTGCTCATCTTCTCGCCGGCGGTGGTGATCCACGCGTTGTGCATCCAGTACGACGCGAACGGGTGCCCGGCCGCGCGGGACTGGGCCTGCTCGTTCTCGTGGTGCGGGAAGCGCAGGTCGACGCCGCCGCCGTGGATGTCGAAGGCCTTGCCGAGGTACTTGCCGGCCATGGCCGAGCACTCGATGTGCCAGCCGGGACGTCCGGGCCCCCACGGCGAGGGCCACGCGGCGGTCTCGGGCTCGGAGTCCTTCTTCCAGCCCTTCCACAGCGCGAAGTCGCGGGGGTCGCGCTTGCCCCGCGGGTCGGCGTCCTCGGCCGCCTCCATGTCCTCGATGCGCTGGCGGGTGAGCTCGCCGTACTGCGGCCACGAGCGGACGTCGAAGTAGACGTCGCCCGAGCCGTCCTCGGCGGCGTACGCGTGCCCCTTGGTGATCAGCGCGGTGATCAGCTCGATCATCTCGGGGACGTGGCCCGTGGCGGCGGGCTCGTAGGTCGGCGGCGCGACGTTGAGCGCCGCGTAGGCCTTGTCGAGCTCGCGGTGCATCGCGTAGGCGAGGTTGTACCAGGGGCGGCCCTGCTCGGCGGCCTTGGCGAGGATCTTGTCGTCGATGTCGGTGGTGTTGCGGATGAACGTGACCTCGTAGCCGGCGTGCCGCAGCCAGCGCTGCAGGACGTCGAAGTTGACGCCCGAGCGCACGTGGCCGACGTGGGGCTCGCTCTGCACCGTCAGGCCACACACGTAGAGACCCGCCTTCCCCTCCTCGAGGGGGACGAAGTCACGGACTTCGCGGGTCGCGGTGTCGTACAGCCTGAAGGTCACCCGGCTCAGTCTAGAGTCGCGAGGTGCGTGCCCACACATCCGCGCTGGTGTCCCTCGTTCTCGGCCTCGCGGCGGTCCCGGGACTGGCCGCAGCCCCCGCCTCCGCCGCCCCCGCCCGCCCGATCGCGTACGCCGCGTGGGACACCGGTGCGGACCTCCGCACCGGCACCCTCGCCGGGGTCCGGGTCGCCCACGGCCGGCTCGTCCTCGGGACGCCGCTGGCCGCCCGGACCTACGACGGCCGCCACTACGACCGCGGCTCGTGGACCGGCCCCTGGACGACGTCGGCCTTCGCGCTGACCCAGCTCGTCGCCTCCTGGTCCGCGACCACCCCCGGCGACTCGTGGATCGAGGTGCAGGCCCGCGGCCGGTCGGCCTCGGGCACCACGTCGAGCTGGGACACGCTGGGCCGCTGGACCAGCGGCGACGGGTTCACGACGCGCACCTCGGTGGGCGGGCAGGGCGACGACCTGGCCGACGTCGACGTGGACACCCTCACCGCGCCGGGCGGCTTCACGTCCTGGCAGCTGCGGGTCTCGCTGATGCGGGTCGCGGGTGCGACGACCGCGTCCCCGGCCGTCGACACCCTCGGCGCGATGACCTCGCGGCTGCCCGCGGGTGACGCCGCGACCTCGCGGCCCGGGGTCGCGCGCGGGGTCGTCCTCGACGTGCCGCGCTACTCCCAGATGGCGCACCGCGGCCACTACCCCCGCTGGGGCGGTGGGGGCGAGGCCTGGTGCTCGCCGACGTCCACCTCGATGGTGCTCGGCTACTACGACGCGCTGCCCGACCCCTCGACCTGGGCGTGGGTGCCCAGCGGGCACACCGACCCGTGGGTCGACGAGGCCGCGCGGTCGACCTACGACGCGGCGTACGAGGGGACCGGCAACTGGCCCTTCAACACCGCCTACGCCGCTCCCCTGGCGGGGCACGCCTTCGTGACCCGGCTGCGGTCGCTGCGGGAGGCCGAGCAGTTCATCGTCGCCGGGATCCCGCTGGTCGCGTCCATCTCGTTCGGCAGCGGCGAGCTGTCCGGCGCCCCGATCTCGGCCTCCAACGGCCACCTCGTGGTGATCGCGGGCTTCACCGACACCGGCGACGTCGTGGTCAACGACCCGGCGGCGCGGACCCGCGACGGCGTGCGGCGCACCTACGACCGCGGGCAGTTCGAGGACGCCTGGCTCCCGCGCTCCGGCGGGCTCGTGTACGTCATCACCGACGACGCCCACCCGCTTCCGGGCGGCGTGCACACCAACTGGTGAAACGCGTCAGGCCTCCCCGGGTCACCGGGGAGGCCTGACGTCATGCGTGCTCGGACGTGCTGGAGGTCAGCGGGTCCCGCGACGCACGCCGGCTCCCGCGAGGACGAGCAGGGCACTGCCCGCCGTCAGGAGCAGCAGGCTGAGCGCGTTCCCCGTCGACGAGGTCGAGGCGACCGGGGCGAGCTTGGCCGTGGTGGTGCCGGGCAGGCCCGCGTCGACGACCGTCGGCAGCTGCGGCTGGTCGGTCTGCGAGGTGAGCTGCACGGCCTGGGTGCCCTTGACGTCGATGTGCGAGCAACGGCCCTGCTGGACCGGGGTGCTCGTGGTCGACGTCTGGGTCACGGTCTGGCCGGGCACCCACGTGTTGGTCGCGGCGTCGTAGACGAACGGCGTGGTCGAGGAGACCGTGGTGGTCACGATCTCGTCCGACGAGCAGTCCACGTGGCTCGTGGAGTGCGAGGTGTGGGTCGCGGGCGGCTGGTTCGGCTGGGTCGCGCACTGGTGGTGCACACCCTGCTGGACCGTCCACGGGGTGAAGACCAGGTTGCTGGTCATGGGGGTCGTGTCGGTGACCAGGTCCCACGTCTGCGTGGTCTCGTTGAAGACGTAGGTGTCGGTGTACTCCTCGTCGTAGGTCAGCACGCCGGCGCCGTACGTCGTGCCGTCCAGCTGCACCGAGCAGCCATCGAGCGACTGGTGGTCGACGCGGATGACGTCCGGGGGCGGGGTGCAGGCCGTGCCGGCCGGCTGGTTGCCGGGCAGGTCGGCGCACGCGTCGGCGGGCGTGCCGCACGGGCCGACCGAGCCGGAGTCGGCGAAGTGGTAGGTGCCGTCCTCGGCCTCGACCACGGCCGACCACGCCGTGGTGGCGCCGTCCTGCGGGACCGGGAAGGTCTGGTCGAACGACGACCCGAAGGTGCCGCTCTGCGTGGTGCCGTCGATGGTCACCGACCAGTGGTTCTGCATGGCGGCGTCGTACGCCGTGGCGCCGACGTGCACGCCGTCGCACGAGGCGGAGAAGTTGGGCGTGTGGGCCTCGGCCGGTCCGGCGACGAGGAGTGAGGCGCCGAGTGTGGCGACGGAAGCGGCGATGACCGCATAGATCTTCATGCTGGGTGGGTCCCCCTGGAGCTGTGGATGATCCGCTGCTCGACCCCGAGATGCTGCGGTGCTGATCTACCCGTGCCCGCTCACGCCCACCCCAACCTCTTGTGGTTGAGTGATCAATGTCTCGATATCAAGATTATCGACATTGAGAATTATTGCGGCGAGGCTGCCCCGCCCCCCCGTCAGGCCCTCGCGGTGAAGCCGATCGTGTGCCAGCCCGTCGCCCCGTCGGGCAGCACGTCGGCGACGGCCCCGGTCTGCACGAGACCGTTCTTGTCGGTGGCGCGCACCTTGAGCGTGTGGTCGCCGGGGGCGGCGGACACGGTGGCGGCCCACTGGACCCACGCGTCGTCGGTCGGCGGGTGCGAGATCTCGGCCGGCTGCCAGTCGCCGCCGTCGAGCGCGACCTCCACGGCGCTGATGCCCGTGTGCTGCGACCAGGCGACGCCCCCGACCCGGACGTCGCCGGGGTCGACCTTGTCGCCGAAGCGGGGCACGTCGATCCGCGAGGACATCTTCACCGGCCCCTGCTCGCCCCAGCCGCGCTGCGTCCAGTAGGCGCTGATCTCGGAGAACTTCGTGACCTCCATGTCCACGACCCACTTGCAGGCCGAGACGTAGCCGTAGAGGCCGGGCACGATCGTGCGCACCGGGAAGCCGTGGTCGATCGGCAGCGGCTTGCCGTTCATCGCGACGGCCAGCATCGCGTTGCGGTCGTCGGTCAGGGCGCTGACCGGAGTGCCGCAGGTCCAGCCGTCGTCGGAGGTCTGGAGGACGGCGTCGGCGTCGGGGTGCAGGCCGGCCTCGGCCAGCAGCTCGGCGAGGCGTACGCCGCTCCACCAGGCGTTGCCGATCAGGTCGCCCCCGACCGGGTTGGAGACGCAATTGAGCGTGATCCAGCCCTCGGTGAGCTGCCGGTCGAGCAGGTCCTGGTAGGTGATCTCGACCTCGTGGTCGACCAGGCCGTGGATGCGCAGCTTCCAGTCGACCGGCTCGATGGCCGGCACCACGATGGCGGTGTGGATCTTGTAGAAGTCGTCGGACGGCGTCATCCACGGGTGCAGGCCCGGCAGGTCCAGCCGCGCGCCGGCCGGCACGGTGGGCTGGGAGACTCCGGAGAGCCGGAGCAGGCGGCGGGTCTGCTCGACGTGGCGGCGGCCGGCGCCGACCACGCGGCCGACGCCGCTGAGAGCAATCGCCAGCGCGGCCATGGCGCCGGCACCGATCAGGAAGCCGCGGCGCGAGCGGCCCGCGGGCGCCTCCTCGCCGTCCACCGCCGTCGGGGCGGGCCGGCCCACCAGGGACTGCGAGAGCAGCGCCAGGCTGACCAGCCAGGTCACGAAGCCCACGACCACGGGGAGGAAGTCGACGCCGCTCGGGTTGTGCTCGCTCGCGACCGACCACGTGGCGACGCCGGCGAGGGCCGCGAAGAGGAGCGTGGACTTCCACCAGGCGCTGGCGGCGAGCCGGCCGGCGACCGCGAACAGCAGCACGCTGGCCACGAGGATCACGCCGACGAGGATCGGCTTGTCCTTGTGGCCGACGATCGAGATGGCCTTCTCGGCCCAGCGGCCGGGCGTCATCCGGATGACGAGCTCGGCGATCGCGACGACGGGCGAGGAGCGGATCGTCATCACCATCGCGACGAAGTAGCTGGTGGCCAGGCCGGTCAGGCCGGCCACGACGCCGGCCACCGCCCAGGCGCCGCGAGATGTCTTCACGACCTTCATTCTCCCTCCGCCACGTCAGGCATGATCACCCCGTGCCTTACGAGTCCCTTACGCCCCGCGTCGGCATCGGCACCGACGTACACCGCCTGGTCGACGGCGTGCCCCTCCACCTCGCTGGTCTCGCCTGGCCCGACGAGCCGCAGGGCCTCGAGGGCCACTCCGACGCCGACGTCGCCGCGCACGCCGCCTGCGACGCGCTCCTGTCCGCGGCCGGGCTGGGCGACCTGGGCTCGAACTTCGGTACGTCGGAGCCCGCGTGGGCCGGAGCCTCGGGCGCGACCCTGCTCGCGGAGACCGCCCGGCGGGTCCGCGCGGCCGGCTTCGAGGTCGGCAACGTCGCGATCCAGGTGATCGGCAACCGGCCGCGCCTCGGTCCGCGTCGCGCCGAGGCCGAACAGGCGCTGTCGGACGCCGTGGGAGCGCCGGTGTCGGTGTCGGCCACCACCACCGACGGGCTCGGCCTGACCGGCCGCGGCGAGGGCGTCGCCGCGATCGCCACCGCCCTGCTCTGGAACCCCTGACCGGTCAGGCGACGCTGACGGTCGCCGGGCGCGACGAGGTGGCCGCCCAGGCGAGGTAGCGCCGGGCGACGAGCTCCGCGACGAACCGGTGCGCGCCGATCACGTCGGCGACGACCCCGGCTCCGGCGGCTCGGGACTCGGTGGCCGCGCGGCCGGCGAAGTGCCCGTCGGCCAGGAGGTACGGCGAGACGACGGACCCGCGTCGCACCACCTCGGCCGGGCGACGGCCGCGCCCCGACAGCGTGGCGACGGTGACCGGTCCGGCCCAGGTCCGCGACAGCAGCTCGGCGGCCCGCGCGAGGTCGTCGTCGGCCGCGGGGTCGGTGGACCCGGCGGCCACGAGCACGACCGGCTGGCCGGGCCGGGCGCCGGCGGCGATCAGCCGGGCGGCCTGCGCGGCCGCGAGCAGCGGGTGCGGCCCCAGGGCCGGGGTGATCTCGACGGACCGGGGCGACAGCGCGGCCATCGCGGGCAGGTCGTGGCGGACGTGGTGGCCGGTCGAGAGCAGGAGCGGCACGACCACGGTCGGCCCGTACGACGCGGTCATCACGGTCCGCAGCAGCGGGGCGGCCAGCTCCACGAACGAGGTGGTCGCGGAGATCCCGAGCAGCTCGCCGGCGCGCTCGGTCACCTGTCGGGCGACCTCGTTGCCGGGGGCGTGCCGGGTGCCGTGCGCGACGGTCACGAGCCGTGGGGCGGTCATGGGGCCAGCCTGTAGCCGCGCTTGACCACGGTCTGCACGAGCCTGGTCCCGATGGCGGCCCGCACGCGCGCGACCGCCATCTCCACGGCGTGCTCGGAGCCGGACGCACCGCCGGGCAGCGCACACAGCAGCTCCTGCCGGGACACGACGTGGCCGGGGTTGACCGCGAGCCGTTGCAGCACCGCGAGCGGCCCGGCCGACATCCGCACCTCGACGCCGTCGAGCAGCACGGTGTCGCCGTGCAGGACGAGCAGGTGGCCGGCGACGGGGATCGCGGTGCCCGAGCGGCGGGCCGGGAGCTCGGTCTCCATCAGCTTGATCATGGCGGCGAGCCGCGACCGCGACGGCTGGATCGTCGGGACGCCCCACAGCTCGAACGCCGCGGCCGTCACCGGCCCCACGCAGGTGGCGACCACGTCGGCCTGGAACGCCGCCGCGACGGCGTCCCGGCGGCCCGTCACGCCGGCCGCGTCCATCAGGGCCGCCACCGCCGGGGCGGAGGTGAAGGTGACCGCGTCGAGCTTGCGGTCGGCGATCAGGTCGACCATCCGGAACATCGGGGCCGGGTCCTCCGCGCTGGCGACGCGGTAGACCGTCACGACGGTGACGTCGGCGCCCTGCCGGCGCAGCGCGTGCGAGGCCATCGACAGCGACTGGCCGTGCTCCTGCACCACGATCCGCAGCCCGGACAGGTCCCGGCCGCGCAGGTGGGCGAGCACGTCCTCGAAGCACTCCGACTCCGGCGCCCACAGCTCGCGCAACCCCTGTCGGCGCAGCGCGCCGACGCTCTTGGGACCACGCGCCAGGATCTCGGCCCGGCCGATCGTGGCGACCAGGTCCTCGAGCATCCCCCACCGCTCGGCCGCTCCGAACCACGCCTTCATCCCGACCCCGGTCGTGGCCAGGAACATGTCGACCGGCCGCGCGAGCACGTCCTCGGTGGCGGCGCGCAGCTGGTCGTCGTCGACGTGGTTGGGGTCCTGCGACAGCGCCGGCGCCCACTCGACCCGCGCCCCACGACGCTCCAGCAGGGCCACCTGCTCCTCGACCTTGCGAGCAGCGGTGACCCCGATGAGGAAGCCGTCGAGCGGACGGTCGGCGGGCGCGCTGGTCATGCCGCGTCCGGCTTGCGGTGCCCCACGAGCACGACGCCCTCGACCACGCGCACGTCGTACGCCGGCACCGAGACGTGCTGGTCGTCCAGGCAGCGCCCGGTCCGCAGGTCGAACGCGTGCTTGTGCATCGGCGAGGCGACGAACGGCACGTCGCCGCGGGTGCCCACGATGCCCCGCGCCAGGACCGAGGCCTTGGCGAAGGGGTCGTGGTTGCCCAGCGCGTAGACGGTGTCGTCGTGGGTGCGGAAGATGGCGACCGCCTGCCCGTGCACCAGGGCGGTGGCCCCGCGCTCGACCTCGAGCTCGACGACCCGGCAGACGGGCTGCCACTCCTCGGTGCCGCCTCGCGGCGTGGACAGGGCGGTCATGGCGCTCCCACGGGGATGGTCGGGCCGAGCACGACGGGCTCGGCGCTGGTCTCGGGCTTGATCTGGCCGCGCTCGGTGGAGAACGTGATGTTGGGGTCCGGGACCCCGGGGGCGTTGACGAAGGAGACGAAGCGGGCGATCTTCTCCGGGTCCTCCAGGGTCGCCTTCCACTCGTCGAAGTAGGAGCCGACGTGGCGCGCCATGGCGTCCTCGAGCTCGGCGCCGAGGCCGAGGGAGTCCTCGACGACGACCTCGCGGACCCGCTCGAGGCCACCCTCGAGGGAGTCGATCCAGGGCGCCGTGCGCTGCAGCCGGTCGGCGGTGCGGATGTAGTACATGAGGAAGCGGTCGAGGTAGCGCAGCAGCGTCTCGGTGTCGAGGTCACCCGCCAGCAGCCGGGCGTGGGCCGGGGTGGCGCCGCCGTTGCCGCCGACGTACAGGTTCCAGCCCTTCTCGGTGGCGATCACGCCGAAGTCCTTGCCGCGCGCCTCCGCGCACTCGCGGGCGCAGCCGCTGACGCCGCCCTTGAGCTTGTGCGGCGAGCGCAGGCCCCGGTAGCGCAGCTCGAGGGCGATCGCGAGCCCGACGGAGTCCTGGACGCCGTAGCGGCACCAGGTCGAGCCGACGCAGGACTTCACCGTCCGCAGCGCCTTGCCGTAGGCGTGGCCGGACTCGAAGCCGGCGTCGACGAGCCGCTGCCAGATCGCGGGCAGCTCCTCCATCCGGGCGCCGAACAGGTCGATCCGCTGGCCGCCGGTGATCTTGGTGTAGAGCCCGAAGTCCCGGGCCACCTCGCCGATCACGATGAGCTTCTCGGGGGTGATCTCGCCGCCGGGGATGCGCGGCACGACCGAGTAGGTGCCGTTGCGCTGGATGTTGGCGAGGAAGGCGTCGTTGGTGTCCTGGAGCGCGGTGGTCTCGTGGTCGAGCACGTGCCCGTTGAACTGGCTGGCCAGGATGCTCGCGATCGCCGGCTTGCACACGTCGCAGCCGCGACCCTTGCCGTGGGCCTCGACGATGTCGTCGAAGCGGCGGTAGCCGTGGACGGCCACGAGGTCGAAGAGCTCCTGCCGGGTCAGCGAGAAGTGCTCGCACAGGCCCTTGTCGACGACCCGGCCCTGCGACGCGTAGAAGTCCTCGATCAAGGCCTTGACCATCGGCTTGCAGGAGCCGCACGTCGAGCCGGCGCGGGTGGTGGTGTCGTCCGCCGCGGCGGCGAGCACGTCGCCCTTGCAGACGTTGTTGCACGAGCAGACGACCGCCTCGTCGGGCATCCCGACCACGCCGGCGGTCGTGCCGGCGCCGCGGGAGGCCGGCAGGATCAGGTCCTCGGGGTTGGCGGGGAGCTCGATGCCGGGGTTGGTCCCGGTCGCGACCATCGGGCGGAGGATGCCGTACGCCGAGGCATCGCCCACCAGGATGCCGCCCAGCAGCCGGGTGCCGTCCTCGCTCACGACGAGCTTCTTGTAGATGCCGGCGACCGCGTCGGCGAAGACCAGCTCGAGGGAGCCCTCGGTGGCCGCGAACGCGTCGCCGAAGGACGCCACGTCGACCCCGAGCAGCTTCAGCTTGGTGGACATGTCGGCGCCGGTGAACGTGCCCGGTCCGGCCAGCAGCGCGTCGACGACGACCTCGGCCATGGCGTAGCCGGGGGCCACGAGGCCGTACATCGTCCCGCCCGGCGCCGCGCACTCGCCGACCGCGAAGACGTGCTCGTCGGAGGTGCGGCACTGCTCGTCGACCAGGACCCCGCCGCGCTCGGCGACGTCGAGGCCGCAGTCGCGGGCCAGCTGGTCACGGGGCCGGATGCCGGCGGAGAAGACCACGATCTCGGCCTCGATCGTGCCGTCAGCGGTCTCGAGGCCGGTGACCCGGCCGTCGCCGAGGATCCCCTTCGTGGCCGCACCGGTGTGGACGGTGACGCCGAGCTTCTCGATGTGCCGCACCAGCGTGCTGCCGGCGGCCTGGTCGAGCTGGACCGGCATCAGCCGGGGCGCCATCTCGACGACATGGGTCTCCAGGCCGAGCTGCACCAGCGCGTTGGCCGCCTCGAGGCCGAGCAGGCCGCCGCCGATGACGATGCCGCGGGTGGCCGTGGCGGACGCCTCCCGGATCGCCTCGAGGTCCTCGATCGTGCGGTAGACGAAGCAGCCGTCCTGGTCGCGGCCCTCGATCGGCGGCACGAACGGCGCCGCGCCGGTGGCCAGCACCAGCGCGTCGTAGCCGATCACCTCGCCGTCGGAGAGCACCACCTTGCGGGTCTCACGGTCCAGCCCGGTGACCGACGTGCCGAGCACGAGCCGGACGCGGGGGTCGTCGTACCGGCCCTCGGGCAGCAGCGAGAGCTCGTCGGCGCTCTCGACGGAGAAGAAGGACGTCAGGGCGACCCGGTCGTACGCCGGCCGCGGCTCCTCCCCCACGACGACCACGTCGTAGGTCTCGGTGAGCCCGCGCTCCACGGCAGCCTGGACGAGGCGGTGACCGACCATGCCGTGGCCGACCACGACCAGGGTCTTGCGGAGGTGCGTCATCGGGAGGTCCTTCCGGGATGCGTCGACGGTAGGTCGACTGTGTTGTTGGGCTGTTTCGTCATGTTTCGGGCGTGAAAACGATCCGCGGCGCCGGCCGGCTCGAGGAGCCGCTGGACGACCTGCGTGCAGCCTCCGCAGCCGGTGGTGGCGCGGGTGCTCGCACGGACCCCGTCGAGGTCGGCGCAGGCGCGGATCCGGCCGGCGCTGACGCCCGCGCAGGCGCAGACCTCGGCGTCGTCGGTGAGGACGACCGGCGCGGCCGGCGACTCGGGGGCGAGCAGCTCGCCGGGCTCGTGCGGGCCGAGCACCGTGTGCCGGTCGTAGAGCTGGGTGATCAAGCCGATCCGGGACAGGTCGCCGACCAGGGCGGCGGCCACGATGACGCCGTCGCGCACGACGAGCTTGCGGAAGGTGCCGGCGAGCGGGTTGGTCATCTCCACGACCTCGCCGTCGGTGTGCTCGGGGTCGCCCAGCACCGCGACGTCGAGCCCGGTGGCGCGCAGCCGGGCGACGTTGCGGGACCCGGCGTAGGCCGCGTCGGAGCCGGTGAGGTGGTCGGCGAGGACGCCCGCCTGCTCCCAGGCCGGGGGCACGAAGCCCGTGGTCACGCCGCGGTGCTCGGCGCAGTCGCCGATCGCGTGGATGCGGTCGTCGGTGACCGAGGCGAGCGAGCCGTCGATGACGACGCCGCGGCGCACCATCAGGCCGGCGCGGCGAGCGAGGGCGGTCGAGGGGCGGCCGCCGGCGGTGAGGACGACGAGGTCGGTCTCGAGGGTGTAGCCGTTGTCCAGGACCAGGCCGTCGTCGGTGAGCCGGACGGCGCGGGTGCCGGTGTAGACCTCGGTGCCAAGCCGCTTGAGGTCGCGGGCCAGGACCTTGCCGCCCGGCTCGCCGACCTGGCTGGAGAGCAGGTGCTCGGTGCCCTCGACGACCTCGGTCGCCACGCCGCGGAGCGTCAGCGCGCGGGCCACCTGGAGGCCGAGCAGCCCGCCGCCGACCACGACTCCCCTCGTTGGTCGAGCCTGCCCCGTTGGTCGAGCCTGCCGAGACCCCGAGGCAATGGCCGCGTCGAGCCGGTCGCAGTCTGCCAGGCTGCGGAAGGCGTGCACCTTCGGGTGCAGCTGGCCGTCCATCCGGACCAGGCCGCGGATCGGCGGCAGGGTGGGGATGCTGCCGGTGGCCAGCACGAGCCGGTCGTAGCCCAGGCGCTCGCCGTCGACGAGCATCACCTCGCCGGCCTCGCGGTCGATCTCCAGGACGCGGCTGCCGGTGCGGACGGTGACGTTGCCGGCGTACCCCTCGCGCAGCGTGATCGCGCCGCGGGAGTGGGTGCCCTCGAGGACGGCGCTGAGCAGGATCCGGTTGTACGCCGGCACGGGCTCGTCGCCGAGGACGGTGACGTCGCCGGCGTACCCGCGGACCGTCAGCTCCTCGACCAGGCGGGTGGCGGCCATGCCGTTGCCGATGACCACGAGTCTTTCCCGGTGGTCGAGTCTTTCCCGGTGGTCGAGCTTGTCCCGGTGGTCGAGCTTGTCGAGACTCATGTCGTCACCGCCGCGGCGCAGACCTTGAACTCGGGCATCCGGCTGGCGGGGTCGAGGGCGTCGTTGGTGAGCCGGTTGGCGCCGACCCAGTGGAACGGCACGAAGACGGTGTCGGGGCGGATCGTGTCGACGACCCGGGCCGGGGCGGTCATCGTGCCGCGACGGGTGGTGACCCGGACGGTCGCGCCGTCCGCGGCGCCGATCCGGCCGGCCAGCATCGGGTGCATCTCGACGAAGGCGCCGGTGTCGGGGAGGTCGCGGACGCGGCGGGTCTGGGCGCCGGACTGGTACTGCGCGAGCACCCGGCCGGTCGTGAGGTGGACGGGGTAGTCCGCGTCGGGCTGCTCGGCGGCGCCGCGGTGCTCGACGGCGTGGAAGCGGGCCCGCCCGTCGGGGGTGGCGAACTCCTCGAGGAACATCCGCGGCGTGCCGGGGTGCTTCTCGTTGGTCGAGCCGTCTTCGGTGGTCGAGCCTGTCGAGACCGGGCACGGCCAGAACACGCCCATCTCCTCGGCGATCCGGGCGTAGGTGATGCCGGAGTAGTCGGCCTTGCCGCCGCGCGTGGCCAGCCCGAGCTCGGCGAAGATCTCCTCCGGGTCGGTCTCGAACGGGATCGGCGAGTCCAGGCGCTTGGCCAGCCCCTGGAGGACCTCGAGGTCGCTGCGCACGCCGCTGGGCGGGGTGATCGCCCGGCGACGCAGGATGACCCGGCCCTCGAGGTTGGTCATGGTGCCGGTCTCCTCGGCCCACTGGGTCACCGGCAGCACGACGTCGGCGATCGCGGCGGTCTCCGAGAGCACGATGTCGGCGACGACGAGCAGGTCGAGCGACTCCAGCCGGCGGGTGACGTGGCTGGCGTTGGGGGCCGAGACGACGATGTTGCTGCCGAAGACCAGCATCGCCTTCGGCCCGGCCTCGGTGCCGAGGGCGTCGAGGAGCTCGTAGGCCGACCGTCCCTTGCCGGGCAGCGACTCCGGCGGCACGCCCCAGACGCCGGCGACGTGCTCGCGGGCGGCCGGGTCGTCGATCATCCGGTAGCCGGGCAGCTGGTCGGCCTTCTGGCCGTGCTCGCGGCCACCCTGGCCGTTGCCCTGGCCGGTGAGGCAGCCGTAGCCGCCGTACGTCGTGCCGCACTGGCCCAGCGCGAGCGCCACGTTGATCCAGGCCAGGACGGTGTCGCTGCCCTGGCTGTGCTGCTCGGCGCCGCGGGCGGTGAGGACCATGACCTTGCGCGCACTTCCCAGCAATTGCGCGATGGCGCGCACCTCGGCGGCCGGCACGCCGGTCACCCGCTCGACCCGCTCGGGCCACCACGAGGCGACCGAGCGGCGGACGTCCTCGAAGCCGGTGGTGCGGTCCGCGACGTACTGCTCGTCGACGTGGCCGCCCGCGACCAGCAGGTGCAGGACGCCCAGGGCGAGGGCCAGGTCGGTGCCGGGGACGGGCTGGAGGACGACGTCGGCCCGGTCGGCGGTGGCGGTGCGGCGGGGGTCGATGACCACGACCGTGCCGCCGCGCTCGCGCAGGGCGTCGAGGTGGCGGGCCGCCGGGGGCATGGTCTCCGCGAGGTTGGAGCCGACGAGGACGGCCACGTCGGTCTGCTCGAGGTCCTTGAGCGGGAAGGGCAGGCCGCGGTCCAGGCCGAAGGCGCGGGTGCCGGCGGAGGCGGCCGAGCTCATGCACCAGCGGCCGTTGTAGTCGATCTGGCTGGTGCCGAGCGCGACCCGGGCGAACTTGCCGAGCTGGTAGGCCTTCTCGTTGGTCAGCCCGCCGCCGCCGAAGACGGCGACGCTGTCCGGGCCGTGCTCGGCCTTGAGCGCCGTGAGCTTCTCCGCGATGGTGTCGAGCGCCTCGTCCCAGCTCACCGGCCGAAACTCGCCCGTCGCCCGGTCCCGCACCAGCGGCGTGGTCAGCCGGTCGCGGTTGTTGTAGAGGCCGGCGGCGTTCCAGCCCTTGCGGCACAGCCCGCCCTCGTTGACGGGGAACTCCTCCCACGCGGAGACCTCCGGCGACCGGCGACCCGTCAGCCGCATCCCGCACTGCAGCGAGCAGTAGGGGCAGTGGGTCTCGGTCATCGGAGGTCTCCTACGTCGTTCGGTGGTCAGCCGGTCTTTCGGTGGTCGAGCCTGTCGAGACTCAGATGCGGGCGTCGGCGAGGCCGGCGACCCTGGCGACGGACGCCTTGCGGACGTAGACCGCCCAGGTGACGACCAGGCACACGACGTAGAAGGCGGTGAACACGCCGAACGCCGTCTTCACCGACTCGACCGGGTTGTCGATCCACGGGGCGCCGAAGGCCAGCGGGATCAGGAAGCCGCCGAGCGCGCCCACCGCCGAGGCGATGCCGATGACGGCCGAGGACTTCTTCGTGTCGCGCTTCCAGATCGCCGGGATCATCCGGAAGGTCGACCCGTTGCCGATGCCGGTCGCGGCGAAGACGAAGAGGAACGCCACGAGGAACAGCGGGAACATCGACTTGTTGTCGAGGGCGATCGCCGGGTCGGCGGTCGGGTTGGGGGCGAGCTGGGTGACGGTCCACAGCACCCCGAGGGTGCCGAGGATCATGGCGCCGAACGTCGCGAGGGTGACGCGGGCGCCGCCGTACTTGTCGGCGAGCCAGCCGCCGAACGGCCGCGTGATCGAGCCGACGAGCGCGCCGAGGAAGGCGTAGTAGGCGAAGTTGATGCCGGTGCCGGTCGGGAGCGGCTCGGGGACGAAGAACTCCAGCTTGATCAGCAGCGGCAGTGCCGCGGAGTAGCCGATGAACGAGCCGAACGTGCCGATGTAGAGGAACGAGACCACCCAGGTGTGCTTGTGCGTGACGACCGAGGCGACGTCCCTCGCGTTGGAGCGGGCCGAGGACAGGTTGTCCATGAAGAAGTACGCCATGATCGCGGCGACCACGGCGAGGGCGGCGTAGAGGTAGCCGGCGCGCTCGAGGTGCATCCCGCCGGTGCTGGCCTTGACGAGGCCGAAGAGGCCGGCGCCGCCGACCACGATCGGCAGCCCGAGCTGCAGGACCGCGACGCCGATGTTGCCGCCGGCGGCGTTGAGCCCGAGCGCGAGGCCCTTGCGCTTGGCCGGGTAGAAGAAGTTGATGTTGGCCATCGACGAGGCGAAGTTGCCGCCGCCGACGCCCGCGGTGGCGGCGATCAGCAGGAAGACCCAGTACGGCGTGGTCGGGTCCTGGACGGCGGTCGCGAACAGCAGCGTCGGGACCAGGAGGAGCAGTGCGCTGACGACCGTCCAGTTGCGGCCGCCGAACTTCGGCACCGCGAACGTGTAGGGCAGCCGCAGCAGCGACCCGACCAGGTTGGGCACGGCGACGAGCAGGAAGAGCTGCGAGACCGAGAACTCGAAGCCGACCTTGACCAGCAGCGCCGCGCTGACGCTCCAGAACAGCCAGACGGAGAAGCCGAGGTGCTCGGCGAGGATGGACCAGATCAGGTTGCGGCGGGCGACGGGGGCGCCGGTGGACTCCCAGAACTCGGGGTCCTCGGGGCGCCAGTCGTCGATCCAGCGGCCGGTACGCCGTCCGGTGTGCGGCGCGGCCGGGGGTGCGGTCACGGACATGGGTGCTCCTGGTGGGGGTTTCGGGGTGTGTCCCCCACTCTCGGGAGCCGACGTTTCGCATCCGTGCACGCAGGTTTCTCGGAAACATCAACTTGTCCTCACGACCTCACAACCCTCACGGCCTCACGGCCCGGGGACGCTCCGTACACTCCGGCGCATGCCTGCTGCCGTCGTCGTCCTCGCCGCCGGGTCCGGCACCCGCGTCGGCGCCGAGGTCAACAAGGTGCTGCTGCCGCTGGGCGACGCCCCGGTGGTCGCCTGGTCGGTGCGCGACGCGCTGGCGCTCCCCGGCGTGGCCCGGGTCGTGCTCGTGGTCCGCGCCGACGAGCAGGAGGCCGTGGCGGCCGCGGTGGCGCCGTACCTCGGGGACGGCGAGGTGGTCGTCCTCGCCGGCGGCGAGACCCGGCACGCCTCGGAGTGGAACGCGCTGCGCGCGCTGGTCCCCGAGATCGAGTCCGGCGCCATCGACGTGGTGGCCATCCACGACGGCGCCCGCCCGCTGTCCGGTACGTCGCTCCTCGCCGACACCATCGCGGCCGCGCGCGAGTCAGGCGGGGCGATCCCCGTCGTACCACTCGGTCACCTGCTGGCCCGCGACCCCTCCGTGGTCGTCCCCGCCGGCGAGCTCGTCGGCGTGCAGACCCCGCAGGCCTTCCGCGCCCCGGACCTCCTCGCCGCCTACCGGGCGGCCGATGCCGACGGCTTCGAGGGCACCGACACCGCGGCCTGCCTGGAGCGCTACGCCGACCCCGGGTTCACCGTCGCCGCCGTCCCCTCCAGCCCGGCCAACCTCAAGATCACGTTCCCCGAGGACGTGGCGCTGGCGGAGCGGCTGTCGGGATAGTCCGTCACCTATTGGTTGTGGATATCGACTGTCCACAACCAATAGGTGACGGACTATCCCCCCATCGCGGACTATCCCGACGTCAGCGCCTCGAGCACCCGCACGTCCTCCAGCGAGGCCACCCGCCGGGCAGTGGGGGGCGCCTCGACGAGCTCGACGGTGAACCGCTCCCGCAACGTGTCGACGAGGTCGGCGAAGTCCAGGGTCGGGAGCCCGTCGAGGGCGGCCACGACGGACGGCGGCAGCACGATCGGCGACGCGACGGACACCAGGGCGGACCGGTCCACGGTCGACCCGACGACACCGTCGGCGACCACCTTGACGGTGTCGGTCACGGGCCGCACGCCGACGACCACCACGTCGCGCTCGACGGCGGTGACCAGGCAGGAGGCGATGAACGCGGCGGGGGTCATCGGGCAGAGCGCGTCGTGCAGCACGAACGGCTCGCCGGAGTCGACCAGCCCGGCCCACTCGGTGCCGAGGTCGACGGGCGTCACGCCGGAGTCGCCGAGACCCCAGACGGCGCAGGTCACCAGCGCCTCGCCGTGGATCAGCGCGAACGGCAGCGAGCCGCGGTCGGCCTCGACCACGGAGCCGAGGGCGGGCGGGACGTCGGGGGCGTCGAACGGATCGTGGGTCATCTCCCCCACAAGGTAAGCCCCCGAGGTCCCCGGAAATGCACGATGCCCCCGGGATGGACCCGGGGGCATCGATCTCGACAAGCTCGATCACCGAGAGGGATCAGGAAGCGAGCACCTCGTCGAGGATGGCCTCGGCCTTGTCCTCGTTGGTGTGCTCGGCCAGGGCCAGCTCGGAGACGAGGATCTGGCGCGCCTTGGCCAGCATCCGCTTCTCGCCGGCCGACAGGCCGCGGTCACGCTCGCGGCGCCAGAGGTCACGCACGACCTCGGCGACCTTCATGACGTCGCCGCTGTGCAGCTTCTCGAGATTGGCCTTGTAACGACGCGACCAGTTGGTCGGCTCCTCGACGTGCGCGGCACGCAGGACGTCGAACACGCGGTCGAGGCCCTCCTTGTCCACGACGTCGCGAACCCCGACCAGGTCGAGGTTGCAGGCCGGCACGCGCACGACCAGGTCCTGCTGGGCGACGATCCGCAGAACGAGGTACTGCCGGTCCTCTCCCTTGATCGTCCGCATCTCGATGTCCTCGATGACTGCGGCCCCGTGATTTGGATAGACAACCGTTTCGCCGACGGTGAAAGTCATGTGTCAGGTACCCCTTCCTAGGTGACTAGTCTAACACGTCCCCGAAGGTGCCCCGACGACGTTTGTGCAGGTCAGGGCCACAATGCGGGCTTGACAGAACCCCTCCTCGTATGGTGGCCGGGGTCGTCCGTGACGGCCGCCACGGGCTGTGACGCCCGAATGCAGCCCTGACGGCGCCCCGTGACGGATACTGCGGGCATGGCCCTGACCCGACGCCTCCGCCGCTCGCGGGACACCTCGCCCGAGAGCCCGGACGACGCCGGTACGCCGGAGCAGCAGCTCCCGCCGGGGCCGGTCGGCGACTACGGCACGATCACGGCCACCGAGCCGCTCGTCTCGCCCGTCGCCGCGGCCCCCCAGCCGCAGCGTCGCGCCGAGCGCCGACTGTCGGTGGCCAACCTCGGCCCCATCCTCCTGCTCCGCACCGCCCACCCCCGCCAGGCCCTGATCACGGCCGCCGGGATCGCCGGCGCCGCGGCCCTGGCCGGGCGCACCAGCCGCGAGCTGGGGCTCGTCTTCGTGACCGCCCTCGTCGGCCAGGCGATCCTGGGCTGGCACAACGACCTGGTCGATGCCCGGCGCGACGCGCGCCACGACGCGGCCGGCAAGCCGATCGCTCTCGGCACCCTCGACGCCGGCACCGTCTGGTTCGCGCTGGCCTGCGGCGTCCTGCTCGTGATCCCGCTCTCGCTCTCCAACGGCATCACCGCCGGCAGCGCGTTCCTGCTGGCGATGGCGATCGGCCTGCTCGGCAACGTCGTGCTGCGCCGGGGGCTGCTGTCCTGGCTGCCCTGGGCCGCGTCGTACGCGCTCTTCCCGGCGTTCCTCTCCTACGGCGGCTGGGGCGGCGACTTCAAGGGCAACCCGCCGGAGATCGCGATCACCGTGCTGGCGGCGCTGCTGGGCGTCGGCGTGCACTTCCTGCGGGCGCTGCCGGGCCTGGTCGCCGACAACGAGGACGGCCTGCGCCACCTGCCGCTGCGGGTCGCGCTGAGGATCGGCGCCACCCGCCTGCTGGTGCTCTCGTCGGTCTGGACGGGCGCGGTGCTGGTCGCCCTGCTCATCACCGGGAACGCGGTCGGACTCTCGCAGTAGCGGCCCGCTAGCATGTGGCCACGCAACCGCCGACGACCTGCGAAGGCCTGAAGATGCTCCTCCGACGCAACATCGCGCTCACCGCGAGCGCGCTCGTGCTCGCCGCGACGCCCGTCCTCACCTCGTGTGGGTTCAACTACGCCACCGACCGCGTCTACACCCCGGCGGCCGGCGTCAACAACCGTGACGCCTCGGTCGACGTGCTCGCGGCCGTCGTGGTCTCGGCCCAGGACGACAGCGGCACGTTCATCGCCTCCTTCGCCAACAACAACGTCGACCAGGAGGCGACCGTCGAGTCGCTGGCCGGCGCTGACGGCAACACGCTCCAGCCCGGCTCCTTCTCGCCGATCAAGGTCCCGGCCGGCGGCCTGGTCAACCTCGCCAACGTCGGCGGCATCCCGATCTCGGGCACCTTCAAGGCCGGCGACTTCCTCCCCGTCACCATCGTGTTCGGCGACGGCGAGCGGGTCATCATGAAGGTCCCTGTCGTCCGCGCGGACGGCGACTACGCCGGCCTGGACGACTCCGCGAGCTCCGGGGCGAGCGACACCGCGTCGCCGTCGGAGTCCGCCTCCCCCACCAGCTGACCGGGAGCTCCACGTGACCTACACCCTGATCCTGCTCCGCCACGGCGAGAGCGAGTGGAACGCCAAGAACCTCTTCACGGGCTGGGTGGACGTCGCCCTGACCGACAAGGGCCGCGACGAGGCCGTCCGCGGCGGCGAGCAGCTGCGCGAGGCCGGACTCCTGCCCGACGTCGTCCACACCTCGCTGCAGCGGCGCGCGATCAACACCGCCGCGCTCGCACTGGACGCCGCGGACCGCCACTGGATCCCCGTACGTCGCTCCTGGCGCCTCAACGAGCGCCACTACGGCGCCCTGCAGGGCAAGGACAAGAAGCAGACGCTGGCGGAGTTCGGCGAGGAGCAGTTCATGCTCTGGCGCCGCAGCTTCGACGTGCCGCCGCCCCCGCTCGACGACGACAACGAGTGGTCGCAGGCCGGCGACCCGCGCTACGCCGACCTCGGCGACGAGATGCCGCGCACCGAGTGCCTCAAGGACGTCATCGCGCGGATGCTGCCCTACTGGCAGTCCGACATCGTCCCGGACCTGACCGACGGCAACACGGTGCTGATCGCCGCCCACGGCAACAGCCTGCGCGCGATCGTCAAGCACCTCGACGGCATCAGCGACGAGGACATCGCCGGCCTCAACATCCCCACGGGGATGCCGCTGGTCTACCGCCTCGACGAGGAGCTGAAGCCCACCGTCGCCGGCGGTGAGTACCTCGACCCGGAGGCGGCCGCAGCCGCCGCCGCGGCCGTGGCGAGCCAGGGCCGCTGAGGGGTCACGCCCTCAGGCGTCGACCGAGCGCGGGTTGGTGCCCGTGACGACGAAGACGATCCGGTTGGCCACCGACACCGCGTGGTCGGCGATCCGCTCGTAGTAGCGGCCGAGCAGCGCGATGTCGACCGCGGCCTCGACGCCGTGGCTCCAGTCGTCGGCGAGCAGCTCGACGAACGACGTACGACGGAGCTGGTCCATCTCTTCGTCGTCGCGACCGAGCGCGATGGCGGCCTCGACGTCGCGGCCGGTGATGATCTGGGAGACGCGGGAGACCATGTCCTCGGCGACCTCGGCCATCCGGCTCATGGTCGGCCGGATCTCCTCGGGCACGGCGACGTTGGGCACGCGCAGGCGGGCGATCTTGGCGACGTGGACGGACAGGTCGCCCATCCGCTCGAGCTCGCTGACCATCCGCAGCGCGGCGATGATCGTGCGGAGGTCGCCGGCGACCGGCTGCTGCAGGGAGAGCAGCGAGAACGCCTGGTCCTCGACCTTCTCGCGCGCCCGGTCGATCGCGACGTCGGCGCTGATCACCCTCTCGGCGAGCTCGGCGTTCCCGGTCAGGAGCGCCTCGGTGGCACCGGCCACGGCTTCCTCCACCAGCTTGCAGATGCCGGCGAGGTCGTCGAAGACGGTGTCGAGCTGTTCATGGAAAGCCTCACGCATGAACAGCAGGCTACTTGTGCAAGGTGTCCGGATGACGTCGAAGCGTGAACGCGGCATGAACGTTCGGAAGCCCGGCTCCCGTGGGCGAACTCGCGGTGAAACCCTGCGTACGATCGCGGTGTGGATCCGACGACGCAGGCGTTCCTGGCCGCGCTGATCGGGGCCGTCGTCGCGGGCGGTGCCGTCCTGGCGTGGCACGTCAGCGACCGCCAGCAGTACCGCATACCCCCGGTCGAGGAGCCCGTGGTCCCCGCGGGCGTGGCCACCGTGCTCTCGGTCCTGCGCAGCAGCGCGGTCGTGGTCGACGACGGCGACGTCGTCCTGAAGGCCTCCGCGCCGGCGTACGCCCTGGGCCTGGTGCGGGGCACCTCCCTGCTGTCGGAGGACCTCGCCGAGCTGGTCCGGCAGGTCCGCCGCGACGGCCAGATCCGCGAGACCGAGCTGCTGATGTCCCGCTCCGGGATGCCCTCGCGCCACGTCACCGCCCGCGTCGCGCCCCTCGGGTCGCGCCTCGTGCTGGCGCTGGTGGAGGACCGCACCCGCGAGCGCCGTGTCGAGGCCGTACGTCGCGACTTCGTGGCCAACGTGAGCCACGAGCTGAAGACGCCCGTCGGCGCCATCCGCCTGCTGGCCGAGGCCGTGGGCGACGCCGCCGACGACCCCGAGGCCGTCAAGCGCTTCGCCGGCCGGATGCTCACCGAGAGCGACCGCCTCTCGCGCCTGGTCCAGCAGGTCATCGAGCTGTCCCGCCTCCAGGGCGACGACCCGCTCGAGGCGCCGATGCCGGTCTCGCTCGACGACGTTATCTCGGTCGCCGTGGACACCAGCGCGATCGACGCCGACTCCAAGCGCATCCAGGTCGTCACCGGCGGGGTGCACGGCCTCGAGGTCTACGGCAGCCAGGAGCAGGTCACCGCCGCGGTCGCCAACCTGGTCGCCAACGCCGTGTCCTACTCCGGCAACGACTCGACCGTCCTCGTCACCGCCAAGGCAGACGAGCGGACCGTCGAGATCTCGGTGGTCGACCAGGGGATCGGCATCCCCGAGACCGAGATGGACCGCATCTTCGAGCGCTTCTACCGGGTCGACCCGGCTCGCCACCGCTCCACCGGCGGCACCGGGCTCGGCCTGTCCATCGTCAAGCACGTCGCCGCCACCCACGGGGGCGACGTACGTGTCTGGTCCGTCGAGGGGCAGGGGTCTACCTTCACCTTGACGCTGCCGAGGCACCTCTCCAGCACCTTCAACCAGGAGGCACTCCTGTGACCCGTGTACTCGTCGTCGAGGACGAAGAGAGCTACAGCGACGCCCTGGCGTACATGCTGCGCAAGGAGGGCTTCGAGGTCGCGATCGCCGCCGACGGCAACGCCGCCCTCACGGAGTTCGACCGCAACGGTGCCGACATCGTCCTGCTCGACCTGATGCTGCCCGGCATCCCCGGCACCGAGGTGTGCCGGCAGATCCGGGCCACGTCCAACGTGCCGGTGATCATGGTCAGCGCCAAGGACGACGAGGTCGACAAGGTGGTCGGCCTCGAGCTCGGCGCCGACGACTACGTCACCAAGCCCTACTCCCCGCGCGAGCTGGTGGCCCGGATCCGGGCCGTGCTCCGCCGCGGCCAGGACCCCGACCTGTCGCCCGTCACCCTCGAGGCCGGGCCCGTGCGGATGGACGTCGAGCGGCACGTCGTGACCGTCGACGGCCAGCAGCAGCGGCTGCCGCTCAAGGAGTTCGAGCTCCTCGAGATGTTCCTGCGCAACCCCGGCCGGGTGCTGACCCGCGGCCAGCTCATCGACCGGGTCTGGGGCTCCGACTACGTCGGCGACACCAAGACCCTCGACGTACACGTCAAGCGGCTGCGCGCCAAGCTCGAGCCCGACCCGAGCGAGCCGAAGTTCCTCGTCACCGTGCGCGGGCTGGGCTACAAGCTCGACCTCTGAGCCGGTCCCACTCGCCCGGTCGGGATCGCCGGTTCACCGGCGTTCCCGTACGTTCTGGAGGGTTGCAACCCTCCAGAACGTCCAGTTTCACCGGTCAACCGGTGATTCCAGCCGCCCGGACCGATGGCCGGATGTTGCGCATACAGGTCCGATAACCGCGTGTCGGGTGTCGGTGGGCATCCCTAGGCTGGAGCCGTGACGAGTACGACGACGGGCGCGGCCAGCACTCCTGGCACCCCGCAGACCACCCCGACCGACCCCCACGACGCCGCACCCGTGACGGCGCCGTGGCTGCCGGTCGCGGCGGTCGGGGTCACCCTGCTGCTGTGGGCCTCGGCGTTCGTCGCGATCCGCTACCTCGGCGACGACTTCACCCCCGGCTCCCTCTCGCTCGGCCGGCTCCTGGTCGGCGCGATCTGCCTCGGGGTCGCGGCGCTCACCCGCGGCCGACCCCACCTCAGCCGCGGCGACCTGGTCCGGGTCGTGGTGATCGGCGTGCTGTGGTTCGGCGTCTACAACGTCGCGCTCAACGAGGGCGAGCGCCGCGTCGACGCCGGCACCGCCGCGATGCTCATCCAGGTCTCCCCGGTCCTGATCGCGCTGCTCGCGGCCCTGTTCCTCTCCGAGCGCTTCACCGTCTACCTCGCGGTCGGCCTCGCGCTGGCGTTCGGCGGCGTCGCCCTGATCGCGCTGTCCACCTCGCCCGGCGGCAACCGCGACGTGCTGGGCGTGGTGCTCTGCATCGTCAGCGCGGTCGTCTACTCCGTCAGCGTGATCCTGCAGAAGCCGCTCGTCTCGCGCCACAAGGCCGTCCACATCACGTGGCTGGCCTGCACGGTCGGCGCGATCGCCTGCCTGCCGTTCGCCGGCGACCTGGTCCGCGAGACCGCCGACGCCCCGGCCAGCTCGATCCTGTGGGTGGTCTACCTCGGGGTCTTCCCGACCGCGATCGCCTTCACGACCTACGCCTTCGCCCTCAACCACATGAGCGCCAGCAGCCTCGGCGTGACGACCTACCTCGTGCCGCCGCTGACCATCGTGATGGGCGTGCTCTTCCTCGGCGAGGCACCGCCCGCCATGGCGTACGCCGGGGGCGCGCTCGCCCTGGTCGGCGTCTCGCTCGCGCGGCGCAAGAAGCGCACGCTCGCCGATGAGCAGCCACAGCCGGCGTAGTCCTGCCATGCTGCGGGCGTGAGCATCGTCGCCAACGTCCTGGTCGGCCTGGTGGCCGCGCTGCACCTGTACTTCCTCGTCCTCGAGATGTTCCTGTGGACCACGCCCACGGGGCGCAAGGTCTTCGGCCTCGAGCCGGGGTTCGCCGAGGAGAGCAAGGCGCTCGCGGCCAACCAGGGCCTCTACAACGGCTTCCTCGTCGCCGGCCTCGTCTGGGGCCTCGTCGACGACCGGACCGACGTGAAGCTGTTCTTCCTCGCCTGCGTGATCGTCGCCGGCGCCTACGGCGCGGTGACGGTCAGCCGACGCATCCTGGTCGTGCAGGCGGCACCGGCCCTGCTGGCGTTCCTGGCGGTGCTGGTCAGTCGTTGACGGCGGCGTCCGGCTCGTCGCCGGCCTCCAGCCAGCCGCGGAACGCCTCGAGGTTCTTCGTCGACTCCCCGCGCAGCTTGCGCCACTCCCACTCCTTGCGGATGGAGGAGGCGAAACCGAGCTCGAGGATCGCGTTGAACGACTCGTCGGCGTTGGACAGCACCGACCCCAGCAGCCGGTCGAGCTCGTCGGGCGTGACGGCCGAGAGCGGCAACCGCCCGTCGAGGTAGATGTCGCCGAGCCGGTCGACGGCGAACGAGACGGCGTACATCTTCAGGTTGCGCTCCAGCAGCCACCGGTAGACGCGCTCGTGGTTCTCGTCGGGCTTGCGGCAGACGAAGGCGTGCACGCCGAGCGCGTGGCCGCCGACGTCGAGCCGGACCGCGGTCTGGAGCTTCTTCTCCCCCGGCAGCGAGAACGAGAAGAGGCCGTCGGCCACCTCGTCGTACTCGATCTCGTTGTCGGTCAGGTAGTCGCGGATGACCTGGTGTGCGTCGTTCACGACACAGACTGTGCCATGAGGGCAGCGGCGCGCTCGTAGACCTCGAGGGTCCGCTCGGCCGTGCGCTCCCACGCGAACCGGCGCGCCTGCTCCAGCGCGCCCGCCTCAAGGCGCACCCGCAGCGCGGGGTCCTCGATGACGCGGCGCAGCGCGGCGGCCCAGTCGCGGGGCTCGTGGCTGTCGATCAGCAGGCCGCTGTGGCCGTCGCGGACGACGGTCGGCAGCCCACCGACGGCGGCGGCGAGGACGGGGGTGCCGGCGGCCTGCGCCTCGACGGCGACCAGGCCGAACGACTCGTTGTAGGACGGTACGGCGACCGCCGTGGCCGCGGCGTACCACCGGGCCAGCTCGTCCTGGGCGACCGGCGGGACGAACCGCACCACGTCGGTCAGGCCGAGCTCGTCGGCGAGCTGGGCCAGCGACTCGGGGTGCTCCAGGCCCGTGCCGGAGGGGCCGCCGACGACCGGGACGACCAGCTGGGAACGCAGCGAGGGGGTCTGGGCGAGCAGCTCGGCGACGGCGCGGAGCAGCACGTCGGGCGCCTTGAGCGGCTGGATCCGGCCGGCGAAGAGCAGCACGTGGGCGTCCTGCGGCAGCCCGAGCGCGGCCCGGGCGGCGGCCTGCTCGACCGGCCGGAACACCGACAGGTCGACACCGGGGTGCACGACCTCGACCCGGCCCGGGTCGGCGTCGTACAGGTTGATCAGCTGCTTGGCCTCGATGTCGGTGTTGGCGATCAGCATGTCCGCGGCCTCGACGACCTGCTCCTCGCCGATGATCCGGGCGGTCGGCTCGGGGGTGTCGCCGGTGGCGAGGGCGTCGTTCTTGACCTTGGCCATCGTGTGCATCGTGTGCACCAGCGGGACGCCCCAGCGGTCGCGGGCCAGCGCGCCGACCTGGCCGGAGAGCCAGTAGTGGGAGTGGACCGCGTCGTAGTGGCCCACCGGGTGGGCGGCCTCGGCGCGCAGCACCTCGCGGGCGAAGACGCACAGCTGGCCGGGCAGCTCGCCCTTGGTGAGCCCCTCGAACGGGCCGGCGTGGATGTGTCGCACCTGGACGCCGTCGAAGGCCTCCACGACGGGCGGCAGCGTGGAGCTGGTGGCGCGGGTGAAGATGTCGACCTCGATGCCCTGCTGGGCGAGCCTGCGGGACAGCTCGATCACGTAGACGTTCATGCCGCCGGCATCGCCGATCCCCGGCTGGTCGAGCGGGGAGGTGTGCAGGCTGATCATCGCCAGTCGCCTGATGCGGTCCACGTGGCTCCTTCGGTCTCCGGGCGTCCGCGCAACACGGGCCCAACCACTGTGAACCACTCGGGCGTCCCGACCATTCCCGGGCCGTTGCCGGGCATCACGCCTAGCGGGCGTGCGACCCCGTGGAGCGCGTGCCACGCGAGGCCCGGCGGGCGCCCGGCTTGGGGTCGGCGACCTTCTTCGCCTTCGGCGCGGGCTTCTCGTCCGGTCGCGACCGGACCAGCATCACGCCGAAGAGCACGAGGACCACCAGGCCGAAGGCGCCGTCGACCGACTCGGGGCTGGCGGCGGGGTGCAGCACCTCGAGCACCGACCAGACGAGCACCGGGTAGGCCACCGCGACGATCGCGCGGAGCCAGGGCGCCGACGTGCTGACGAGCGCGGCGCCGGTGCCGGCGAGGGCGAGGGCGAGCAGGACGAGTCCCGCCCAGTGGAGGGCATCGAGGGCGCCGCCGGAGGTGCCGGCGAGGTCCAGGACCCAGCGAAGGACCCACATGAGCCCTCCGACAAGGCCCGCCCAGCGAGCGATGAGGCGCAGGTCCATGGAGCTCCAACTTCAGGGTGAGACACGGAGGATCAACGGGCCATACTGCCACCGCGCTGCCGCGTGCCACCACGGCCCCGGCAGAATCTCAGGCATGACGACCACTCCCGCCACACCTGTCACCGCTGACCGAACGGATTCCCGCACCGCCGTCGTGACCGGGGCCAGCAGCGGCATCGGCGCCGCCACCGCCCGGGCCCTCGCGGCCGAGGGCTTCCGGGTCGTGTGCGCCGCGCGGCGCCGCGACCGGATCGAGGAGCTGGCCGCCGAGATCGGCGGGGTCGCGGTCGCCTGCGACGTCACGGACCCCGCGTCGGTGGCCACGCTGGCCGCGACCGTGGGCGAGGAGCTGAGCGTGCTGGTCAACAACGCCGGCGGGGCGTTCGGGTCCGGCACGGTGGAGACGGCCGACCCGGCGGACTGGCGGGCGATGTACGAGGTGAACGTCCTCGGCGTCCTGCACGTCACCCAGGCACTGCTCCCGGCCCTACGTGCGAGCGGCGACGGCCTGATCGTCAACGTCGGCTCGACGGCCGGCCGCATCGCCTACGAGGGCGGCGGCGGCTACACCGCAGCCAAGCACGGCACCCAGGTCGTCACCGAGACGCTGCGGCTCGAGCTGTGCGGCGAGCCGATCCGGGTCTCGGAGATCGCGCCCGGCATGGTCCGCACCGACGAGTTCTCCCTGGTTCGCTTCGACGGCGACCGGGCGAAGGCGGACGCGGTGTACGCCGGCGTACCCGACCCCCTCGTCGCCGAGGACGTCGCCGACGCCATCTCGTGGATCGCGACCCGTCCCAGCCACGTCAACATCGACGAGCTCGTGATCCGCCCGCGCGCCCAGGCCGCCCAGCACAAGGTCCACCGCGAGGCCTGAGCTCGCGAAGGCCTCACGCGGTGGAGGTCGAGCGAGCCCGCGACCGACGAAGGAGGTCGCGACGGCGGGTCGAGACCACCCGGTGACCGTCCGGCGGACCGACCCCGTCGGTGGTGCAAGACTGGCCGGATGCAGACCATCGGACTTGTCGGCGGGATGAGCTGGGAGAGCAGCGCGGTCTACTACCGCGACCTCAACCTGGGCGTGCAGAAGCGGCTCGGCGGGCTCTCCTCGCCGCGGCTCGTGCTGAGCACCGTCGACTTCGCGGAGCTGACCGACCTCGAGGACGGCCAGCGCTGGCCGCAGATCGGCGAGCTGCTCGCCGACGCCGCGCGGGGGGTGGAGCGGGCAGGCGCGGACTTCCTGCTGCTGTGCACCACGACCTTCCACAAGGTCGCCGACCAGGTCGAGGCGGCCGTCGGCATCCCGCTCATCCACCTCGCCGACGTGGTCGCGGAGGCCTGCCAGGCCCAGGGCGTCACCAAGGTCGGCTTCATCGGCACCAAGGTCGCGATGGAGGACGGCTTCTTCATCGACCGGCTCGCCCAGCACGGCGTGACCGCGATCGTCCCGGCCCAGGAGCACCACGACTGGCTCAACGCGGCGATCTACGAGGAGCTCGTGCACGGCCACGTGCTCGACCGCACCCGCCGCCGGGTCGTCTCGATCGTCGAGGAGCTGTGGGACGCCGGCGCCGCCGGCGTACTCCTCGGCTGCACCGAGCTCGAGCTGCTCATCAAGCAGGCCGACGTCGACCTGCCGGTCTTCCCCTGCACCTCCCTCCACGTCGAGGCGGCGCTGGACCGGGCCCTGGGCTGAGCCTGACGGGGCGGTAGTCCGTCACCTTTTGGTTGTGGAGATCGACTTTCCACAACCAAAAGGTGACGGACTATCCCAACACCAGCTCCACCAGCCGCCGCAGCTCCTCGGTCAGCAGCTGCTCCGGCACGGTCACCCGCGGCCCGGCCAGGTCGAAGGCGTAGATGAACATGTCCGGGTGCGGGTCACCCCCACGCAGACGTCGTACGTCGATCGCCGCCAGCAGGGCCCGTGCCTCGTCGACCCGCGGGTCGTCGCCGTCCAGGTCGAGGGACGCCTCGGCGACACGGCCGGCGAACCCGCCGGTCCGCCGGACCCGCACGAGCGACGACGGACCCGACGGGCCCGGCGACCCCGACGGCGCGAACGTCATGCGGACGGTGCCCGGTCCGGCGGGAAGCCGCCGGTCGCGATCGGCCCCCACGACGTCGGCGTGATCCGGATCAGCGACTTGCCCTGGCGACGCATCGCCTCGCGGTACTCCGCCCAGTCCGGGTGCTCGCCGGAGATGCACCGGAAGTACTCCACCAGCGCGTCCTCCGCCTCCTGCGACGGCATGTCCAGCACCTCGGCGGTCCCGTCGACCTGCACGTAGGGGTCGTTCCACTCGTCGGAGTGCACGAGCACCGACGCGGACGGGTCGCGGCGGAGGTTCACCGCCTTGGCGCGGTCGGGGTAGGTCGAGATGACGATGGCGCCCGACGCGGACACCCCGCCCGACACGGGCGAGAGCTGCGGGCGGCCGTCGCGGCGGGTGGTGACGAGCGTCATCCGGTGGCGCGGGCGGACGAAGTCGAGCAGCGCGGGCAGCTCGACACGGTCGGTGGTCGCGATCTGGGGCATGGTCCGACGGTAACCGGCGATGCGAGGGCCGAGCGCCCGGCGCCGTAGACTCGACGAGGCCTTCGGCCCGTCCGCACCCGCCACTGAAAGTGACGTCGTACCTCCCCATGACTGGAAACACTCTCCGCACCGACCTGCGCAACGTCGCCATCGTCGCGCACGTCGACCACGGCAAGACCACGCTCGTCGACGCCATGCTCCGCCAGGGCGGCGCGTTCACCGAGCACCAGGCCGAGGGTGTCGGGGACCGGGTCATGGACTCCGGTGACCTCGAGCGCGAGAAGGGCATCACCATCCTCGCGAAGAACACCGCGATCCACTACGCGGGTGCCGCGGCCGAGGGCAAGCCGATGACGATCAACATCATCGACACCCCGGGCCACGCCGACTTCGGTGGCGAGGTCGAGCGCGGCCTGTCCATGGTCGACGGCATCGTGCTCCTCGTCGACGCGTCCGAGGGCCCGCTCCCCCAGACCCGCTTCGTGCTGCGCAAGGCGCTCAACGCCGACATGCCGGTCATCCTGGTCGTGAACAAGACCGACCGCGGTGACGCCCGGATCGCCGAGGTCGTCGACGAGACCTACGAGCTGTTCATGGACCTGCTCGACGAGCACCACAGCCAGGACGCGCTCGACTTCCCGGTCGTCTACGCCTCCGGCCGCGCCGGTGTCGCCGGCCTCGAGGCGCCCGAGAACGGCGAGCTGCCGGACTCCCCCGACCTCGAGCCGCTGTTCAAGACGATCCTCGAGACGATCCCCGCTCCGACGTACGACGAGGGCGCGCCGCTCCAGGCCCACGTCACCAACCTCGACTCCTCGCCGTTCCTCGGTCGCCTCGCGCTGCTGCGCATCCACCAGGGCCACCTGAAGAAGGGCCAGACCGTCGCGTGGATCCGCCGCGACGGCACCTCCAAGAACGTCCGCATCACCGAGCTCCTCGTCACCGAGGGCCTCGAGCGCAAGCCCGGCGAGTCCGCCGGCCCCGGCGACATCGTGGCCATCGCGGGCATCCCGGACATCACCATCGGCGAAACCCTCGCCGACCCGGAGAACCCGAAGGCGCTGCCGCTCATCCACGTCGACGAGCCGGCCATCTCGATGACCATCGGCACCAACACCTCGCCGCTGGTCGGCCGGGTCAAGGGCTCCAAGGTCACCGCCCGCCTCGTCAAGGACCGCCTCGACTCCGAGCTCATCGGCAACGTGTCGCTGCGGATCCTCCCGACCGAGCGTCCCGACGCGTGGGAGGTGCAGGGCCGCGGCGAGCTGGCGCTGGCCATCCTGGTCGAGCAGATGCGTCGCGAGGGCTTCGAGCTGACCGTCGGCAAGCCGCAGGTCGTCACCAAGGAGGTCGACGGCAAGGTCCACGAGCCCGTGGAGCGCCTGACGATCGACGCGCCGGAGGAGTACCTCGGCGCGATCACCGAGCTGCTGGCCGTCCGCAAGGGCCGCATGGAGCAGATGACCAACCACGGCACCGGCTGGGTCCGCATGGAGTTCCTGGTCCCCGCCCGCGGCCTGATCGGCTTCCGCACGGAGTTCCTCACCGACACCCGCGGCACCGGCATCGCCCACCACATCTCCGAGGGCTACGAGCCGTGGGCCGGCGAGATCCGCAGCCGCAACAACGGCTCGCTCGTCGCCGACCGCAAGGGTGCCGCCACGGCGTACGCCATGACCTCGCTGCAGGAGCGCGGCGTCATGTTCGTCGAGCCGACCACCGAGGTCTACGAGGGCATGATCGTCGGCGAGAACTCCCGCGCCGACGACATGGACGTCAACATCACCAAGGAGAAGCAGCAGACCAACATCCGGTCCGCCACCTCCGACAACTTCGAGAAGCTCATCCCGCCGAAGAAGCTCTCGCTCGAGCAGTGCCTGGAGTTCTGCCGCGACGACGAGTGCGTCGAGGTCACCCCCGAGACGGTCCGGATCCGCAAGGTCATCCTCGACCAGAACGAGCGGGCCAAGATCGCGAGCCGGGCCCGCAAGTCCAAGTAGTCCAGAGCTCCACACACCGACCCGTCCGAGTCCCTCGGGCGGGTCGGTGTCGTTTCAGGGCGTGAAGAGGCGTACGACGTACCGGTGCCTGGCCGGCCCGCCGCCCCGGATGTCCCGCACGACCACCGTGTAGGTCCCGGTCGCGCGGACCCCGGCCACCTGGAAGACCAGGGTCGGCTGGCCGTAGCCGACTTCGGGCGTGAACCGGGTGACCTTGAGCCGTGTCTTCGTCGTGGTGCCGCGCTTGACCACCACGGTCGCGTGCGAGAAGTCGGCGGCGGCGTCGCCCGACGACAGCGACCACCGGCCGCCCGGCTCGAGCGGGCCGGGGAACCACCCGCGCGTCGGCCACGCGACCCACGCCGGGTTGGTGTTCCGGTCGTCCGTCGGCCCGAAGACGTAGAGCGAGTTGGCCTGTGCCGTCAGCCCGTTGCCCATCGTGTCGACGTACGGGTTGAGCACCCACCGCCGGTGCCCGGCCGCGTGGTTCCCGGGGCCGGGGTCGTCCATGTAGAGCTGCACCGACTGGCCCGCGTGCATCTCCCCCGAGGTCAGGGCGATGTTGGAGTGGCCGGCGGCGTCGTGCCCGGTCTGGGTCCAGCACTTCCAGTCGGACGGCGGGTCGTGGCTGAGCGCGTCGTTGGCGTCCATGATGAGCGCCGCGGCCTGCGCCTGCCGGTTGAGCTTGCCGCTGAAGCCGACCGGGTCGAGCCCGGCCATGGCCCGCACGAAGTTCACCGACTCCAGCGTCGCCTGCTGGGCAGCGTCCGAGGGGTGCCCGGGCGTGCAGTCGTCGGTGGACCCGGTCCAGCCCGACTCCACGTCGAGGTTGGGCGCCATGCGGGTGTTCCAGGCGTCCCGGACCGACGCTTTCGACGAGGTGTCGATCGCTCCGGAGGGAGTGGCGGCGACCGCCGGACACGCACCCAGCAGCAGCCCTGCACCGAGAGCGAGGGCCAACGTGCGACGGACCATGGCAAGTCCGCGCACCCCGAGAGGTGTGGCAGCCACGCGCCCCACCGTAGGACGGAACGGGCCGTGCGTGAAGCCCCTAGCGGACCCGTTGCGCGTTGTCCCGCGCGACCGCCTCGATGGAGATCCCGGCGAACGCGATGGCCAGCAGCAGCACGAACGAGCGCGACAGCAGGTCGGGCACGAGCTGGCTGATGAACACCGACCCGACGTGCGCGAGCATCACGATCGGCACCCAGGTGGGCGTCGTACGTGCCCGGAGCAGCGCGATCGCAAAGAGCGTCTCGCCGAGGAAGAACGCGACGATCCAGCCGTAGAGGAAGATCGCCAGCCCGGTCTCGTGCGCGAGGTCCTCGATGCCCTGGTCATGGATCGCGCCGGTGACGACCAGCGAGTGGAAGAAGACCATCAGCATCGCGTAGCCCGCGGTGCCCAGGAACCCGACCGCCAGCACCACGGCCGAGATCATGCTCAGCTGGCGACCCCGGCGCTCGAAGAGCGTGAGCGCGGCCGGCAGGCCCAGGGTCAGCGCGACCGAGGCGAGGAAGTAGATGGACGCGACGGCCATCCAGCGACCGCCGTCCTGCTGCACGATCGTCAGGGTGTCCGTCGTGCCGCGCGTGCTCGGCATGATCAGTGAGCCGAAGGTCAGCGCCATCGCGCCTGTCAGGAGGGCGGCGGCCGACACCGGTACCCAGTCAGAGCGCATGGCACCACCGTAGGGGTACGGCGGTCCACCCGTGGCATCTTGCCCGGTTGCCGGGGGTTCGAAGGGCCTTAGGGTCGGAGCCATGACGACCGACGACCTCGTCCAGCAGGCCCGGCAGCAGTCCCTCGGCGACCTCCCCCGCCGCACGGCGCGACGGTTCCCCGGCAAGACCGCGATCATCGACGGGGCCACGACCCTCACCTTCGCCGAGCTCGACGCGACCGTCGACCGGGCCGCGGCGGCCATCACGGCGGCCGGCCTGGTCAAGGGCGACCGGCTGGCGCTGCTGTGCCACAACTGCTGGCAGTTCGCGGTGCTCGACTTCGCCGCCGCCCGGGTCGGGGTGGTGCTGGTGCCGGTGAACTTCATGCTCGGCGCCCACGAGATCGCCTTCATCCTCGACAAGAGCCGCGCGAAGGCGTTCGTGGTCGAGGACGCCCTGCTGCCGGTGGCGACCGAGGCGCTGGCCGCGTCCGGGCGCGACGTGCCGGCGCGGGCCGTCGTACGCCTCGCAGGGTCGGCGGACGCGCTGCCGGACGGATGGGTGGACGCCCAGGACTGGTTCGACTTCGACGGCACGCCGCCGCGGGTGCACGTGGCCGACGACGACCCGGTGCGGATGATGTTCACCTCCGGCACGGAGTCGCGGCCCAAGGGCGCGCTGCTGTCGAGCCGAGCCCTGATGTGGCAGTACGTCTCGTGTGTCGTCGACGGCGGGATGAGCGCCGACGACGTCGAGCTGCACACGCTGCCGCTCTACCACTGCGCGCAGCTCGACTGCTTCCTCGGCGTCGACGTCTACCTCGGCGCGACGTCGGTGATCCTGCCCGGCCCGAACCCCGCGGCGGTGCTGGCCGCGATCGAGGAGCACCGGGTCACCAAGTTCTTCGCCCCGCCCACGGTCTGGATCGGGCTGCTGCGCGCCCCCGGCTTCGACGCGGCCGACCTGTCCTCGCTGCGCAAGGGCTACTACGGCGCCTCGCCGATGCCGGTGGAGGTGCTCAAGGAGATCCAGCAGCGGCTGCCCGACGTGGACCTGTGGAACTTCTACGGGCAGACCGAGATGTCCCCGCTCGCCACGATCCTCGGGCCCGACGAGCAGCTCTCGCACGCCGGCTCGGCCGGCCGCGCCGCGCTCAACGTCGAGACCCGGATCGTCGACGACACCGACGCCGACGTACCGCCCGGCACCGTCGGCGAGATCGTGCACCGCTCGCCGCACGCCACGCTCGGCTACTACGAGGACGACGACAAGACCGCCGAGGCGTTCCGGCAGGGGTGGTTCCACTCCGGCGACCTCGGGTACGTCGACGAGGACGGTCGCCTCTACGTCGTGGACCGCAAGAAGGACATGATCAAGACCGGCGGCGAGAACGTCGCCTCCCGCGAGGTCGAGGAGGCGATCTACCTGCTCGACGGGGTCGCCGAGGTCGCCGTCTTCGGCGTCCCGCACCCCACCTGGGTCGAGGCGGTCACGGCGGTCGTGGTGCCCAAGCCGGGCGTGACCCTGACGTCCGAGGCGGTCGTCGAGCACGCGCGGTCGGTGCTGGCCGGCTACAAGACGCCCAAGTACGTCGTCGTCGCCGACGCCCTGCCCAAGAACCCGAGCGGCAAGATCCTCAAGCGCGAGCTGCGCGACCGGCACGCGGGTCTGGCGGGATAGCCCGCCTCCAGCACAGGACCCCGGTCCACAGCATCCAGATCCAGAACAGCGGCACCGCGATGCCGAGGGCGTCGGCGGCGGAGCCGGCCGTGGGCGCCGCGGCGGCCAGGCCCATCAGGGTCCCGCCGACGCCGGCGACGAGCCCGACGCCGCACAGCACCCGCGGGAACAGCCCGGACCACCACATTGCGCCGGCCGAGCACAGGATCGCGACGCCGAGCGGGCCGAAGACGGTGCTGTTGAGCACGACGGCCGCCGCGTCCAGGCCGCGCACCACCTCGGGCGACCCGTCGTGGTCGAGGTACCATGCGCCGCCCGCGGTCACGGCGTACGTCGCCACCTCGAGCGCGACGCTGAGCGCCATCGCCGCCACGGCGAAGTCCATGATCCGCTGCGGGTGCCCCGAGTCGGCCAGCGCCGCCCGGATGCCGAGGACGAGCAGGACCCGCCCGAGGAGCACGACGCTGAACCACCCCGCGGCCCACCCCCAGGACGTGGCGACCCCCGAGTAGGACGAGGTGACGTGGGCGGTGGACGCGTCGGCGCCCAGGGGTGCATCGATGCCGGCGGCGATGATCGCCACCCACTCCAGGAGGTAGAGGACCGAGCCCACGAGGACGAGACGGTTGCCCACGAGGACCGGCCGCCCGGTGACGGGAATCGCGGTCATGGCCCCATGGTGCGGATCCGGGCCGGCGGCGGCCGGGGGCGTGCGGGAAATTCCTCCAGTTGGGGGCTGGGGCGCCCCGGAGGGATAGTCCGTCACCTTCTGGTTGTGGATATCGACTTTCCACAACCAGAAGGTGACGGACTATCCCGACCTCACGCGAACCGCGGCTTCTCCTTCGCCACGAACGCCCGAACGCCCTCGGCGAAGTCGGGGCCGGTGTAGACCTCGTGCAGCAGGGCCTCGTCGAAGTCCGGGTTGGCCTCGAGCAGGCGCGCGCGGGCCAGCAGCTGTCGCTTCGTGGCCCGCAGGGTCACCCCCGACGCGTGCCGCAGCCCGTCGACGACGGTCGCGACCTCGCCCGAGAGGTCGTCGGTGACGGCCATGAGCGCGCCGACGGCGTACGCCCGGTCGGCGTCGCAGAGCCGTGAGGTCAGGAGCATCTCGCGGGTGATCGACTCCCCGAAGACGGCCGCGCAGCGGTAGACGATCGAGGAGGAGAGGGCGTTGCCGAGGGTGCGCGCGATGGGATAGCCGAACCGCGAGTGCCGCGTCGCGATCCGCAGGTCGCAGTGGGTGGCGACCGCGAGCCCGCCGCCGACGCAGACCCCGTCGACCGCCGCGATCGTGACCTGCGGCAGCGCGAAGAGCGCCTCGAGCAGCTCGCGGATCCAGGTCTCGTACTCGACGGCGTCGGCCGAGAGGAAGTCCGTGATCTCGTTGCCCGCCGCGAACGCCCGCCCGCCGGCGCCGCGCAGCACCACGACCTTGACCGACGTGTCGTCGCGGAGCTCGGCGCACAGGTCGCGCATCCCGGCGTACATCGCGGTCGTGAAGGCGTTGTGCCGGTGCGGCCGGTCGAAGGTCACCTCGACGACGCCGTCGCCGCGCTCGACGCGCAGGTCGTCGGTCACGGCGTGACCAGCCAGCGGCCGAGCAGGGTGCCGTCCTCCTCGAGGAGCGTCGCCAGCTCGAGGTGTACGTCGATCTCCGGCCCGTCGGTGATCCGCGGGTGCGACCCGGCCACCATGCGCGGCACGAAGGTCGCCGTGAGCTCGTCGGCGGCGCCCTGCGCGACCAGGTCGCGGAGCAGGTGCGGACCGCCCTCGGACAGCAGGTGGGTCAGGCCGCGCTCGGCAAGCCGGGCCTTGAGGTCCGAGAGGTCGACGCGGTGGCTGCCGAGCACGTGGACGTGGTCGTTGCCGAGGAGGGTGCGGGCCTCCTCGAGGTGGTCGGCGGCCGCGCAGGTGGCCATCTGGACGAGGCCGGGCCCGGCGCCCCGCAGCTTCTCGGGCACCTCGGCGTGCCGGCTGACCACGACGGTCGGCTTGTCGGCCGGCCGGTAGCCCTCGATCCGCGCCGTCCCGGCGCCGACCACGATCGCGTCGGCGAGCCGGCGCAGGGTGTCGAAGACGCGCTTGTCGGCGTCGTTGTTGATCGAGCCGCTCTTGCCGGAGTCGCCGGTCGCGGACCCGTCGACGGTGCTGACCATGTTGACGCGCAGCCACGGCGTGGACGGTGGCGCGTAGACCTCCGCGAGCTGCTCGTCGGTCAGGTCCCCGGTGCCCGCGTGCGGGCCGATCAGTGCTCTCATCGTTGCTCCCCCTCGGTCTGCCAGCTCATCACCCAGTACTGCACGCCGAACGGGTCGTCGGCGTAGTGCACGGTCGGTCGGTCGTGCCCGGGCAGCAGCCCGGCCAGCTCGCGGAGGCCGGCCACGTCGGCCCACAGCTCGGTCGCCAGCGTCTCGTCCAGCGCCGCGAGCGCGTCCGCGTCGTTGGCCAGCAGGGCCCGCTCGATCGCCGCGTCGAACGCCGCCGCCCGCTCGTCGAGGTGCCCCGGCGCCTTCTCGGTCCGGCAGGCCGACCCGTTGGCGACGACGAGGTAGTCCCCGCGCACGGTGTCAGATCGACCGCACGCCACCAGCAACGACTCCCCCACCCGCACCCCCTGCGGCGTGCCGACGACGCTGACCGGCCCGTCGAACGAGGAGACGGCATCCAGGCACGCAGCGCGCAACGGAGCGACGGGGTCGACGAGGCCGGCGTACGACGGCAGCAGGGCCAGCACGCCCGGCACGAGCACGATCACTGCAACCCCCGGATCGCCCGCGCGGGCGGTCGTCGACCCGCGATCGTCCATGCCATGTCGACCACCTGGCGCGTCTCGACGACCTCGTGCACCCGGTAGATCCGCGCGCCCTCGAGAGCGCAGATCGCGGTCGCCGACAGCGTCCCGAGCAGCCGCTCCCCCACGGGCAGGTCCAGCGTCTCGCCGACGAAGTCCTTGTTGGACAGCGACACCAGCACCGGCCAGCCGGTGTCGACCATCTCGCCCAGCCGCCGCGTGACCTCGAGCGAGTGGAAGGTGTTCTTGCCGAAGTCGTGGGCCGGGTCGATCACGATCGACGACCGGGAGACACCAGCGGACAGCGCACGCGACGCATAGGCCACGGTGTCGGCGATCGCGGAGGCCACCACGTCGTCGTACTCGATCCGGTAGGGCCGGGTCCGCGGCGTGACACCGCCGGTGTGGGTGCAGATCAGCCCGGCGCCGTACGACGCCGCCACGTCGACCAGCTCCGGGTCGGCCCCGCCCCACGCGTCGTTGAGGACGTCGGCCCCGGCCTCGCACGCGGCTGCGCCAACCGACGCCCGCCACGTGTCGACCGAGATCACCAGGCCGGGGTACTCAGCACGCACCCGCGCCACGAAGTCGACGACCCGGTCGCGCTCCTCGGCCTCGTCGATGAAGACGCCGGGCGCCGCCTTGATGCCGCCGATGTCCACGATCTCCGCACCCTGCGAGACGACCAGGGCGACCCGCTCGAACGCCTTGTCCTCCGCCCAGGTCGCGCCCTTGTCGTAGAACGAGTCCGGGGTGCGGTTGACGATCGCCATCATCAGCGTCGCGTCGTCGGCGAACGCGTGCCGGCCCAGCTGCAACGTCATGCGAGGGACCCCGCCAGGAAGCCCGCGGCCGGCGGCCGCTCGCCCACCGCCACGACCCGGTCGACGGCTTCGATCGCACCGGGCGCCCCAGCCGAGGCCGGGTGGTACTGACGCAGCACGACGTCGCGGTGGTCGAGGCTGTCCCGCGACCCGCGGCGCAGCGCGGCGGCGGCCATGATCTGGGTCGCCATCGCGCCGAGGTCGCGCAGCGCCTGGTGGCGGTGGGCGCGACGCCCGAGGTCGACCTGCGCGATCGCATCGATGCCCAGCGTCGCGGCGGTGTCGGCCAGCGCGGCCAGCTCCACGGCGTACCCGGTCGGCACGCGCAGCTTCTCGAACAGCGACCGCCGCACGGCCCACTCCCCCGCCAGCGGCTGCACGAGCCCGCCGAGCTCGGGGAAGTCCAGCGCGATCAGCGGCCGGGCGACGAGCTCGGTGACCCGGCCGCCCTCATAGGCAGCCACGTCGGAGCCGGAAACCAGCGGCCGCTCGTAGAAGCCCTTCACCAGGGCCACGTCCGGACGCGTCAGCAGCGGCCCGAGCAGCCCCGGCACGAAGTGGGTGTCCCAGTCGAGCAGGTCGGCGTCCATGAACACCACGACGTCGCCGGTGGTCACGAACAGCGACTTCCACATCGCCTCGCCCTTGCCGGGCACGGACCCGAGGTCCGGCCGGATCTCGGAGGAGCGGTGCACGACGGCCCCCGCATCGGAGGCCACGGCGTAGGTGTCGTCGGTGGAGTCGGAGTCGATCACCACGATCTCGTCGAGCAGCTGCACGGTCTCCACCAGCGCCGAGCGGACCCGCGTCACGACGTCGCCGACGGTCGCGGCCTCGTTGCGCGCGGGCACCACGAGGCTCACCGTCGTCGACCCCTTGGCCGCGAGCAGCGACTCCAGCGTCCAGTCGTCCCAGTGGTGGGTGTTGCGGTCGAACCACGCCTGCCCACTCATGGCCGCGACACTATCCGGCGCTCAGAACCTGAAGAGAGGCTCCCTGCCCAGCTCGGCACGGGCCAGGGTGGTCAGGTGCACCTCGTCGGGTCCGTCGAAGAGCCGCATCGCGCGGTGCCAGCCCCACATGGCGGCGAGGGGTACGTCGTCGGTGACGCCCATCCCGCCGTGCACCTGGATCGCGCGGTCGATGACGGCCAGCACCGCACGCGGCACGGCGACCTTCGCCTCCGCGACGAGGTGCCGGGCGGCCTTGTTGCCTTGGGAGTCGATGACGTGGGCGGCCTGGTGGCACAGCGCGCGGGCCTGGTCGAGCTCGATCCGCGACTCCGCGATCCGCTCCTTCACCGCGCCCTGCTCGGCCAGCGTCTTGCCGAAGGCAACCCGCTCCTGCACCCGCGCGACCATCAGCGCCAGCGCCCGCTCGCCGGCGCCCAGCGCCCGCATCACGTGGTGGATCCGGCCGGGGCCGAGCCGGGCCTGGGCGGCCGCGAAGCCGCCGCCCTCCTCGCCCAGCAGGTTGGTCACCGGCACCCGCACGTCCTTGAACTCCGTCACCGGGTGGCCGTGCTGGTCCCAGTGGCCGAAGACCGGCACGTTGCGGCCGACGGTCACGCCCGGGGTGTCCCGCGGGACCAGGACCATCGACTGCTGCCGGTGGGTGGCGGCGGACGGGTCGGTCTTGCCCATCAGGATGAACAGCTCGCACCGCTCGTCGGACGCGCCGGACGTGAACCACTTGCGGCCGTTGATGACGTACTCGTCGCCGTCGCGCACGATCGAGGTCTCGATGTTGGTCGCGTCCGAGGAGGCGACCGCCGGCTCGGTCATCGCGAAGCCGGACCGGATCTCACCGACCAGCAGCGGCGTCAGCCACCGCTCCTTCTGCTCGGCGGTGCCGATCAGGTGCAGCAGCTCCATGTTGCCGGTGTCGGGCGCCTGGCAGTTCATCGCCTCGGGCGCGATCTCATTGGACCAGCCGGACAGCTCCGCGAGCGGGGCGTACTCCAGCTGGGTCAGCCCCGACTCCGAGGGCAGGAAGAGGTTCCACAGGCCCCGGGCCTTCGCGGACGCCTTCAGCTCCTCGACGACCGGAGGGAGCGTGGTGTCGCGCTCGCCCCTCTCGGCGCGATAGGCGGCGTACGACGCCTCCGCGGGGAAGACCTCGTCGCGCATGAACTCGACGAGCCGGGCGTGCAGGTCGAGGGCCCGCTCCGAGGGCTCCGGCATCGCGACGTACATCAGACGTCCGTGACCCGCAGTCCGGAGTGCGCCTTGTAGCGGCGGTTGATCGAGATCAGGTTGGCCGTGAACGCCTCGACCTGGTGGGCGTTGCGCAGCCGGCCGCCGTAGATGCCGCGGACACCCGGGATCGTGGTGCAGAGGTCCTGGACCAGGTCGGTCGCCTCGCGCACGTCGCCCAGCACGAGCACGTCGGTGTCGACCGACTCGACGGCCGGGTCCTCGAGCAGCACCGCGGAGACGTTGTGGAAGGCGCCCACGACGGTGGAGTCGGGCAGCAGCGCCTCGGCCTGCTGGGCGGCGGAGCCCTCCTCGACGTGCAGCGCGTAGGCGCCCTGCTTGTCGAAGCCGAGCGGGTTGACGCAGTCGACGACGACCTTGCCGGCCAGCTCGGAGGCCAGCGACTTGAGCAGGTCGCCGTGACCGTCCCACGGCACCGCGACGACGACGATGTCGCCGGCGCTCGCGGCGCCGGCGTTGTCGGCACCGGTGACGGTGCCGCCGACGTCGGAGGCCAGCGCGGCGGCGGCCTCGGCCGCGCGCTCGGCGGACCGCGAGCCGATCACGACGGGGAGGCCGGCGGCGGCGAACCGGCGGGCGAGGCCACGGCCCTGCGGGCCGGTGCCACCGAGCACGGCAACGGTGGTGCCGGCGAGCGAGTCAGGAAGCGTCATGCCGACACTGTCGCAGGAACGACCAACCCCCGGCACACGCGGTCGCACCGTGGAACGCGCGCGCTGACCGGACGTTGGTGTTCTAATCGGAGGGATGACCGATCCCTTCCACGCACCCAGACCTGCACGTGGGCGCCCCCGCAAGGAGGGCGCCGAGCAGCGCATCCTCGAAGCGGCGCTCGAGGAGTACGCCGAGCGCGGCTGGTCCGGCTTCACCATGGACGCCGTGGCCCGACGGGCCGGCGTCGGCAAGTCGACGGTCTACCTGCGCTGGAGCGACAAGGACTCGCTGCTCACCGACGCGGTCACGACCCGCTCCCAGGACATCGAGCAGGTCGACACCGGCTCCCTCCGCGGCGACCTCGAGCGGCTTGCCGCCAACCTGTTCCGCTACCTGCTCGACCCGGCCGGCTGGGCGACGCTGCGGATGGCGATGGAGGCCGCGATCGCGCCGACCCCGCTCGGGTCGTTCACCGAGGTCGTGAGCGGGCAGCACCTCGGCGCCGCGGGCGAGATCGTGCAGACCCACCTCGAGGCCGGCACGCTCCCCACCGACGCCCCGGTCCGCACGCTCGTGGAGTGCCTCTACGGCGCGGTCATCGTGCAGGCGCTCAGCCTGGCCGGCGACGACCGCAAGCTGACCGACGAGGACATCGAGGAGCGGGTCCGCCCCATCGTCGACCTGGTCCTCGACTCGCTGCGCACCGCGCAGCCCTAAACCGCCACCAGCTCCGCCCGCCGCAGCTCCCGCACCGACCGGCTGCCGAGCGTGGCGAGCGCGATCGCGGCGTACGCGATCCCACTGATCACCAGCACCTCCTTGAACCCGAACGTCACCCCGAGCGCCCCGTAGGCCAGCTGCCCCACCGGCATCGCGATGAGCGACCCGAGCGCGTCGTAGGAGTAGGCGCGCGAGAGCATCCGCTCCTCGACGTGCTCCTGCATGGCGAGGTTCCAGCCGAGGTTGAACACCTCGATCCCGGCGCCGGCGACGAAGGCGCCGATCACGACCGGTACGACGGCGTGCGTGGCGCCGAGCAGCACCAGCGGCAGTGCCAGCGCCGAGATCGTGAGCATGCCGACCAGCAGCGGCCGCTCGAGCCGCCGCCGCAGCATGATCGCCGTCGTCAGCAGCAGGCCGACCGACTCGGCCGACAGCGCGTAGCCCCAGCCCTTCGCGCCGATCGTCTCCTTCGCGACCGCCGGGCCGAGGGTCAGCCAGGCGCCGGCGTGGATCGCGTTGAGGAACGCGAACGCCAGCACGACCACCCACAGCCAGGTCGTGCTGCGGAAGAACGTCCAGCCCTCCCGCAGCTCGCCCAGCGTGGTCGTCTCCTCGCCGGTCCGGATCCGCGGCGGCACGGACACCCGCGCCATCAGCACCGACGCCAGCGCCCAGGTGATCGCGTCGACCGCCAGCGCCCAGCCCGCCCCGGCCCCGACCACCAGCCACGCGGCGGCCGTTGGGCCGAGGACGCGCAGCGTGCCCCGGGCGACCGCCTGCAGGACGTTGGCCTGCTGCAGCAGCTCGCGCGGCACGAGCTGCGGGAGGAGGCCGGCGTACGCCGGGAAGATCAGCGCCAGCGCCGTGCCGTTCAGTGCCTCGAGCACGATCAGCATCCACAGCTCGGCGGTCCCGCTGATCACGAGGTACGCCGCCAGCCCCTGCGTCGCCGCCAGCACGAAGCCGCCGACCTGGAGCAGCAGCGCCCGCGGCAGCCGGTCGGCGAGCACGCCCCCGGCCAGCAGGAAGACCACCATCGGGATCGTGCTGGCCGCCAGCACCGCGCCCAGCGCGCTGGGCGAGTCCGACACGTGGAGGACCGCGAACGCCAGCGCGACCGGCGCCATGGTGTTGCCGACCATGTTGACGGCGCTCGAGGCGTAGTACCACCGGAAGTTCTGTTCGCGCAGCGGTGCAAGCGCCGTCCCCCGGTCCATGCGGGACAACCTAACGTCGGGTATCCGCGAGCGCAGTCCGGTTTCGCGTCAAGCAACCCGTGTTAGATGGTCCAAGGCGTCTGCACAGCGCGGAGGCGGGCATGGAGCTGCGCGTTCTCGGTCCTCTGGAGGCGGCCGAGGACGGTCGCCCGGTGCGTCTCGGTGCCCGATTGCCCCAGGTCGTGCTGGCCGTGCTCGCCGTCCATGCGCCGCACACGGTCACCAGGGACGCGCTCATCGAGCAGGTCTGGCCGCACGACCCGCCGAACACCGCGGTGAATGCCCTGCAGATCTACGTCTCGCAGGTCCGCAAGGCGATCGGGAAGGAGCGGATCCGCACGACCGGCGCCGGCTATGCCCTGCACCTCGATCGGTCAGAGCTCGACGCATGGCGGTTCGCCGACCTGCTCCGTGACGGAATGCGCTCCCTGGACGCGGGCGAGGCGGTCGAGGCAGCGGAGCGGCTCCGCGCAGCACTCGCCCTCTGGCGCGGAACCGCCTACTCCGGCCTGGACACGAACGCGCTGCTGGCCACCGAGGCCGGGCGGCTCGAGGAGCAGCGACTCATCGCCCTCGAGGCGCGGATCGAGGCCGACCTGCAGTGCGGCCGGCACGCCGAGCTCGTCCCCGAGCTGGAGGCGCTGACCCGCACCCATCCCTTGCGCGAGCGACTGTGGGCCCAGCTGATGCGTGCCCTCTACGGCGCGGACAGGCAGGCGGACGCCCTGGAGACGTTTCGCCACGCACGGGACATCCTGCGGGACGAGCTCGGCATCGACCCCGGGCCCGAGCTGCAGGACCTGGAGCAGGCGGTGCTGCGCCACGACGTGCACCTCCGGGACGCGGTCGCGCCCGCGCTTCCCCCACTCCCCGCCGCCCTGGCGGCTCCGGGCCCCACCTTCGTCGGTCGCGACGCCGACCTGGCCTGGCTGCTCGCGGCGCTCGACCGCGCGGCGGCCGGCGAGGCGGTCACCGCCCTCGTGCAGGGCGCATCGGGGAGCGGGAAGACCCGGCTCGTCGCCGAGCTGGCCAGGGTCGCCCGCACCCAGCGGACCACCATCACCTACGCCCGGGGCCTCGAGGGGCTTGCGACCGCCGACGAGCGCCCCTCCGCGACGGACGAATCCGTCGACTCGACCCGGCTGGTGGTCCTCGACGACATCGCCACGCTGCCGTCCGCCGCCTCCCCCGTGCTCGCCCGGCTCCTCGAGACGCCGTCCGCGGGCACCCTGACCGTGTTGTGCCTCGCTCCGGAGGAGGCCCCGTTGCCGGTGCGCGTGGTCCTGGCCCGCTGCGAGAAGGACCGGCGTCTCGTCTCACGCACCCTCGGCGGACTCGCGCTCGACGACATCCGTCACGTCGCCCACACCTACGCCCCCAAGGCGGCTGAGGACGAGATCGACGACTTCGCCCGCTCGGCGCCGACCGACCCGCAGTCCGTGCACGAGGCCGCGAGTCAATGGGCCACGAGCCGCGCCGGCGCCCGCCTCACCGCGGCTGCTGCGAACATCCCCGATGCCGCGGCCCGCATGCGCGACAACCACGACACCGCGGTGACGGCGCTGCTCGAGGTGCGGCATGCCCAGGACCTGCGACGGGCTCACGAGGGTCTCGACCGGGCGCTGCTCACGCCGTACCGCGGCCTGGCGGCCTACCAGGAGGGCGACGCGGCCCTGTTCTTCGGGCGGGAGCGGGTCGTCGCTGATCTTCTGGTGGACCTCCTACGCACTCGCTTCCTGGCACTGGTCGGTCCCTCCGGGGCGGGCAAGTCGTCGATCGTGCGGGCGGGAGTGGTCCCGTCACTCCGGGCAGGGGCGCTGCCCGGGAGCGAGGGGTGGCACATCGAGGTGCAGACCCCCCTGGCGATCTCCGAGGGCGCCTGGCATCCCCCGGGCACGGGAGGGCGCCTCCTCGTCGTCGACCAGCTGGAGGAGGTGCTCACCGCCCTGCCGCCACCGAGCCGGGTCAGGTTCGAGCAGCTCCTCCTGGAGGCGTTGGACTATCCCGGGACCCGGGTCGTGGCCACCCTGCGGTCCGACTTCTACCCACGCCTGAGCGAGCTGCCCCGGTTTCGCGCATGGTTGGGCGAGGGCACCGTCCTCCTCGGATCGATCGGACCGACCGAGCTGCGGCAGATCGTGGAGCAACCGGCCCTGGTCGCGGGTCTGCAGCTGGAGCCCGGCCTGGTCGAGCAGGTCCTCGCCGACACCGGCGAGCTGTCGGGTGCGCTGCCCCTGCTGTCCACGGCACTTCTCTCACTGTGGGAACACCGCGACGGCGACAAGTTGACGCTGCGGTCCTACCGAGCCTCCGGCGGGGTTGCCACCGCCATCCGACGCGCCGCGGAGTCCGCGTTCTCGTCCCTCACGGCGGACGAGCAGACGGCCGCCCGTCGAGTTCTGGTGCGCCTCACAGACCCGGCCGAGTCCGAACGCTACGTACGTCGTCGCGCCCCGGCCGCGGAGCTGGCGCCGCCCGGCGACGCTGCCGCGGCTCGAGTCGTCGAGACCTTCGCCGGCCATCGACTCCTCACGGTCGACGCGGCCACTGTCGAGGTGGCGCACGAGTCGCTCTTCACCGAGTGGCCACGCCTCCACGACTGGCTCCGCGAGGACGCCGAGGGGCGTCGGCTCCGCCGGGAGCTCACGCCGGCCGTGACCCGCTGGGCCACCTCAGGTCGACAGCCGGGCGACCTGTACCGAGGGCCCCGGCTGGTCGCGGCCGTCGACTTCGCCGAGGCACACCCCGGCGACCTCACCCCACCGGAGCAGGAGTTCCTCCGGGCGAGCCGGGACCTCGACGAGCAGGACCGCGTACGGCGGGCGCGCAGCCTCCGCCGGCTCCGTGGCCTGGCCGCCGGGTTGGCGCTCGCCGTCGTCGCGTCGGCACTCGCAGCCGGGCTCGCGCTGCACCAGCAGCACCGCGCCGACGCGCAGCGGGCCGCCGCCCAGGCCAGCGCCCTGCGCGCCGACTCGCGACGCGTCGCCGCCCAGGCGCTGGTCGAGCGTCAGCCCGACACCGCCCTGCTCATGGCCGCTCAAGGGCTGCGGCTGGACACCAACTCCGACACCCGGGCGACCATGCTCACGCTCCTGCAGCGATTCGCGCCCCTGACCGCGGTCCTTCACCCGGGCGTCGGGGCGGCCTGGCACATCCGGGTGAGCCCCGATGTCCGGCTCGCGGCCGTGACGTCGGTGGTGGGTCGGACCGGAACCGCCCTGATCGACCTGCGCAGCCACGCGACCCTCGGGGTGGCGCCGGGGGCGGGAGTGGGCGAGTTCAGCCCTGACAGCCGGTTCCTCGCCCTGGTCGAAGACCGGGAGGTCCACGTCTACGACACGACCAGGCCGCTGGACCAGCAGGAGCCGCGCGTGGTGCGGGTGCCTCGCCCCTCGGGCGAGCTCGCCTTCGTCGACGAGGATCGCCGGCTCGTCGCGGCCGGATACAGCGGCGACTACCGCCACCTGAGTCTGGACAGCTGGCCGCTCGTCGGCGCGGGACGCCCGACGCACCTCGCCACCGTGGCGGCACCCCCGGACCGGACCCGGGACAACATTCCGCTGGGGGGCCTGGCCCACCCGAGCATCGAGTCCTTTGCGATCTGGAACCCGACGCCCGACGGCGGGCTGTTCGCCGTGCCGAGTCCCCTCACCGCGCACGAAGGTGACCAAGGTCGAGTCGTCGGAACGGTGTCGATCACCCCCAGCGGGTCCGTTCATCGCTCAGAACCGCTCAGGATCCCGCCCGCCTCGGGCACGTGGTCGACCTTCGCGCTCCGGCCCGACGGCAAGGTGCTGGCCACCCAGACGGACAGCGCTCTGGTCCTCACGACAGCGAGCACCGGTCGCACGCTGGGTGTCTACCACCACGCGACGGAAGCTCCCGGTCACCTCACCTGGTCACCCGACGGTCGGTACCTCGCCTCGGCCGGGCTCGGAGGCACGTCGATCTTCACCGGCCACCCCCTGAGGCTGGTCCAGGAGCTCCACGGTCACGACGGTGAGGTGACCGACGTGGGCTTCAGTGCCAGCGGTACGTCGTTGTACACCTCGGGGGCCGATGGCCAGCTGCTCACGTGGGATCCAGGGGTGACGGCCCTGTGGCACGCCCTGGGCCGGGGCGTAGCCATCGGCGACTCGATCGCCATCCTCTTCACGGTGCCTCCCCGTGGGGAAACGATCCTGGCGACAAGGGTCGACGGCCCGCGGACGGAAGTCCGCCTGTGCCCCCGGAACGACCCCGCGTGCACGTCGGGCACGCCGATCCACATCGTGGGTCAACTGGGTCGGGCGAGCAGCGACCGCGAAGGCACGCGGTTCCTCGTGGATGTCTCACCCCATGGGTCCCACGGGCCGCCGGTCTGGCACCTGCTCGACGACTCCGGTCGTGACACGGAGCTGACCGCCTCCGGCGTACGCGGCACTCGCTCGTTGAACCTCTCCCGGAGGGCAACCTGGACGAGGGCCCTGCTGACTCCCGACGGTCAGCACATCGCTGCCCGGCTGGCGGACGGCACGCTGGGCGTGTGGACGACGGATCCGTTCCGCCTCTCGCGCCGTGTCTCGCTCAGAACCGCTCCGCCTGCCCCCGCGGGCGCCACCACGCAGCCCCCCGGCCTCGTCGGGGTCACCACGGATTCACGACAGCTGGTGGTCGTCGACGGCCTCGGGCTCTACCTCGTGGACCTCACCACCGGGAAGTTCACGATGCCCCCGGAGCAGGGACCTGGAGGGCGGATCACCGCGTTCGCGCTGTCCGACGACGGCGGCCGAGCCGCCACCGGCTACAACGATGGACGCGTGCAGGTGTGGTCGACCTCGGACTGGGCCCTCGAGCCCTTCAGCCTCGAGCCACACCGCACGGCTGTGACGTCCCTCGCGTTCGCGGGCGACGAGCTGCTGACCGCGAGTCGCGACGAGGTGCGTATGTTCGACCTGTCCAGCCCCGCGCCCGCCACCGAACGGCTCACCGCACCGCCCTGGGCAGCCGAGCTGGAGATCGCTTCGCCCGGCCCGGGACGCCTGCTGGGCTACGGCCCCGGAATGGCGGGGCCGTTCGAACCGGTGACGTGGCAGATCGATCCCGCCACCCTCGTTCGCCGCGCGTGTGAGGTCGCGGGTCGTGACCTGACGGCGAACGAGTGGCGGCGGGTCCTGCCCGGCCGGGCCCAGGTGTCCACCTGCTCGTGAAGGAGCCCGACGGGGCGGTCGATCAGCGGATGACGCAGGGCGAGCCCCAGGCGGTCATCCAGCTGTAGCCGACCGACATACCGTTGAGGTAGGACGACGCGACGTTGGTGGCGTAGCTCCAGCCGCTCGTGGTGTACCACGCGTAGTCGATCCGGACCTTGTAGTCACCGACCGGGACGCTCCAGGTGTACGTCGGGAGCGACGCGGTCGGGGAGATCGCGTAGACCGGGTTGCCGTTGATGTCGTAGTACGACAGGTACGAGGTCGCGATCTTCGTCGACAGCCAGTTCCCGTTGTTGAGCTGCCGCACGACGGCGCCGGTCCGCGCATCCAGGACGTAGATGCGGTAGGCGACGCTCTGCCCCCGCTCCCAGCCGGTGCTGGTGCCCATCTGGGGCGTCGCGGAGACCTGGCGGTAGGGCGCGCTGCTGCAGGTGACGGCGGGATCGCCGTGGCGGCCCACGTCGTACCCCGACCGGTAGGTCTCGACGGCGTGGGCAGTCCCGGCCGGCGCGAGACCGAGCGTGGCGAGGGCCATGACGGCAGCCAGGGCCCGCAACCGCGGGAGGCAGCGGAGGGAGCGACGGGGTGACGGGGTCAATGCGTTCATGGGAAGGACCTTCTTTCTCGGGAACGGACCGGATGTCCGTGACCACACGCTCGGTCCGACGGCTTAAGCGACGCTGAAGCGGCCTCCTGAGCGGGTCGGGAGGCTCCCTTCAGCGGTCCTTCAGGACACCCGGGCACGCTCGACGCGATCGCATCCCGCCGATCACCACGGTCGTCCAGGAAGGAGCAGGCGATGTCGACACTCCCCATCGAGACGGAGTCCGGGACCTTCACCGGACGGCCGAGTCACCCGCACAACGGCTACTGGGCCGGGGACTTCTCCGACCCGACCCCGGCACCCGTCCTCACCGACTGGTTCGCGTGGGGGCGCGCCCGGGCCGCGTCGCGGACGAGTTCCCAGCAGGTCCTGTCCGCGGCACTGAAGGGCCAATCGCGCGAGCCGTGATGTCAGAGGACGAGCAGGCGCTCCTACAAGATCCACGGCCCCCGTCACGCCCGCGCCACCATCCGGACGGAGTGGTCCGGACCGCTGCTGTGACCCAGACCACCTACTCGTCAGTCACCTTTTCAGGGCAGGTCCGAGGTCCCTAACTTCTCTGCCACGGCGTGTTCGGGCCATGGGGACATTGCTCCGACAGAAACAGCGCCCACTGGCAACCCCATCCAGCAGCGGCACGCAGGCTTCATGCTGGTTTGCCAGGCCCTAGGCCCCACCCCCGCCCCCTCCTCCCAGGACCCGGCGGGGGTGGGTGCACCCCGGCCTATCTGCGGCGATGGAAGCGCCAGTCGCCCGGGCCGTGATGTCGCAGGATGAACTGGTCGTCATGGGCTCGCTGGTGATGCCAGAAGCAGAGCGGCAGCCCGTTGGCGAGATCGGTCGGACCGCCTTCCGACCAGGGCTCGGGATGGTGGATCTCGGTCCAGGCGAAGGGGCGTTCGCAGCCGGTGATCGCACAGCTGTCGTGGATCAGGGAGAGCCCGACCCGCTGGTGGTAGGAGTGCAACCGGCTTTCACGCCCGAGGTCCAGCGGCACGGAGTCGCCACCGAGGACGGCCGGGATGATGCCCGCGTTGCAGGCCAGGCGCCGCGCCTCCCCGGCGGTGATCGTGACGCCGGTGTCGAGGTGGGCCACCCCCAGCCCCGAGCGAAGCTCGTCGAGCCCCATCTTGACGATGAGGGTCACCCCGTTGGCCGCGTGGCCCACCGTCGGGAGGTGCTCGAGCAGCTCGAGGAAGGCCACACCGTTGGCCTCGTAGAGGTTCCACCCCGCGCCGGTCCCGGGCGCGCTCTCGTCGACGACCGGGCCGCCCGCCGCGTCGCGCGACAGCCGGCGGGGCGCGGTCAGCCGCTCGAGCGCGCTGCGCAGCAGCCGGCCGTGGAGTTCGGGGATCGTGAACTTGCCGCTGTAGGTGCCGTCGCCGTTGTCGTGCAGCTCGAGCCGGGTCTCGCGGACCGCGTGGCGCTGCTCCCGGCCCAGCAGGATCGCCTCGTGCCGAGCTGCCAGGTCGTGGTCGACCTGCCTGAACATCTGCCTCGCGGCCTGCCGGAGGCGCTTGGGGTTCATCGGCCGCCCGCTCCTGGTGCCGCTGCCCGTGCCCTGCGCCACCAGCCACGCCTCGGCCTCCGCGAGCTGCAGGGCAGTGGCCTCGGGCGGCGCCTGCTCGGCGGCGGCCACGATCACCTTGACCTGCGCCTTCAGGAGCTTGCCCGCGGCGAAGGCCTCACGGGTGGCGGCGTACTTGTCGCGCAGCAGCCCCGCCAACCGGAGCCCGCCGGCCAGCATCTCCCGGGTGTCGCCCGTCAGCTGCGCCGCCCACGCGTCCGTGCCCGTGGCAGCCTCGCGGGCCGCGAGCTCGCGCTGATCCGCCTCAGCCAGCAGCTCCAGCCGCCACGACTCCAGCTGGGCCTCGAGAGCCGACAGCTCCGCGATCGCCGGCCCGATCTCGTCGTCGGCCACGTGCGTGGTCGGCATCGCCATGCCCTGCGACACCAGCGATCGCGCCTCCGCAAGGAGGGGCGAGATCGGCGTGGGCCGGAGGGCGGCGACACTCATGGAGACATACTACTCGAATACCTGTTCGAACGCAATGCCTTCTCTGCTCCACGTTCCCGCAGGTCAGTCGTGCAGCAGCACCCGCGTCCGCGCGACCAGGTCGTCCACCGCAGCCGCCGCGGCCGGGCTGTAGGCCACCATGTCGACGAAGCCGTGGATCATCCCGTCGTACCGCGTCCGCGACACCCGCACCCCCGATTCCGACAGCGCGTCGGCGTACGCCTCGCCCTCGTCGCGCAGCGGGTCGAACTCCGCCGTCACCACGACGGCCGGCGCGACCCCGGACAGGTCGCCGAGCAGCGGCGAGTGGCGTACGTCGTCCGCCGCCACCTCGGCCGTGCCCGCGTAGTGACCGAAGAACCACTCCATCGTGGCCGCCTCGAGGAAGTACCCCTCGGCGTTCTCGACGCGGCTCGAGTAGTCCCCGAACGCATCCACCGCCGGATAGATCAGCACCTGCGACGACACCACGTCGCGCCGCGCCTGCGCGACCACGGCGGCGAGGTTTCCGCCGGCACTGTCACCCCCGACCGCCAGCACGGACGACCCACCCAGCTCCCCCAGGTGCGCGGCGGCCCAGTCGACCGCCGCCAGCGCGTCGTCGACGGCCGCGGGGAACGGGTGCTCCGGCGCGAGCCGGTAGTCGACCGACAGCACCACGACGTCGGCGCCAGCGCACAGCCGCCGGCAGAGCTGGTCGTGGGTGTCCAGGTCGCCGATCACGAACCCGCCGCCGTGCAGGTAGACCAGCGTCGGCAGCTCACCCGTCCCCTCCGGCCGATACACCCGCGCCGGCAGACCGGCCACCGACAGCGACGACACCGACCCCACGGGCACCGGCGACGACACCGTGTCGACGGTCATCGCGCGGTACGCCTTGCGGGCGTCCTCCGGCGTGCCCTCGTGCATCGGCGGGTAGCCGCGGCTCGCGATGAAGTCGAGCACGGCCTTGATCTCGGGGTCCACAGGCATGCGGGCCAACCTAGCTGCGACGAGAACGAAGACAACAGGGCGATCCCGGGCTTACCGTCGTCCGCGACGCCGAACCGGGGGAGGTCCGCGCCGTGCCGACCGAGCACCCCAGCATCGCCCGCCGCGCCGCCCTGAGGCGCGACCTCCAGGGGGTTCGCGGCCTCGGGATCATCTTTGTGGTCGTCGGCCACCTCTGGCGCTGGCCGCCCGGGGTCTTCGCCATGCTGGACATGTTCTTCGTGCTGTCGGGGTTCCTGATCACGGGCATCCTGATCGAGTCGTTCACCCGCTACGGCCCGCGGTTCTTCGTCGTCTTCTACCTCAGCCGCTTTCGTCGTCTGATGCCCGCCGCGGTGACGGTCATCGTGGTCACGGTCGGGCTCTGGTACCTGCTGATCAACTCCGCGGGCGGCGACCTGGTCCTCCACGACGGCATCTGGGCGCTCCTGCTCGCGGTCAACTGGCACTTCGCGGCGATGGGCACCGATTACTTCGCCAGCCAGCACGACTCACCGCTGCTGCACTACTGGTCGCTCTCGGTGGAGGAGCAGTTCTACGCCGTCTGGCCGCTCCTGGTGTTCGTCGCAGTGGTGGTCGCGACCCGGCGCGCGCGATCCGCGCAGCGCACGCTCCTGGCGCTGCTCGTCGTCGTCACGGGCGGCGCGTTCGCCTACTCGCTCTGGCACTCGGTCGCCGACCCCACGACGGCCTACTTCTCCACGTTCGACCGCACGTGGGAGTTCGGCATCGGCGGCCTGATCGCGGTGCTGAGCCCTCGTCTGGCGAAGCTGCCCACCTGGGCCGGTGCCCTGCTCGGCTGGGGCGGCACGGTCGGGCTGGTCATCACGCTGTTCCTCCTCCCCTACGGCGTCCCGTTCCCCGCGCCCTATGGGCTGTTCCCGGCGCTGCTGACCGCGGCGATCATGGCCGGAGGGATCGACCGCGACACCCGGTACATCCCCGTCCTCGACAACCGGGTGATGGTCTACCTCGGGGACACGTCGTACTCCATCTACCTGTGGCACCTGCCGGTCAACCTGCTGCTGCTCCCCTACTTCGCCAGTCAGGGCACGGGCTACTACCTCACCGCGATCGCCCTCACGATCGCGTCGGCGCTCGCCTGCTACTACCTGATCGAGAAGCCACTCAGGTACAACCGCTGGCTGATGACGCCCCCGGAGCGGATCCGACAGCTCCAGCGCAACCGGCCGTCGTACGACGTGCGCCGGTTGCAGCTCGGCTGGGCGGCCGTCGTGGTGGTCGTCGCAGGAGCGTTCACCGCGGCGGCCCTGACGGCGACCCCGTCGGCCTCGTCGGGCGGCCAGGTGACGCCCCGCCCCACGGCCACGCCCCACCTCAAGTCGACCCTGCTCGAGCGACACCAGGATCGGCTGATCACCGCCCTGGATCGCGGCACGTTCCCGGACTTCGACCCGCCCCTGAGCCACCTCGGGCTCGAGCAGTGGGGCGCCGACGAGGCCGCCTTCGGCTGCACCACCGTCACGGCGGACCAGGTCGACGACTGCCGGTTCGGCGACGTCGGGGCCCGGCACAGTGCCGTGGTGATCGGTGACTCCTATGCCATCGCCTGGATGCCGGGGATCCGGGCGGCACTCGAGCCGCGAGGTTGGAGCATCCAGCAGCTCACGGCCGCGGCGTGCCCCAGCTGGAGGCTGCCGAGCTACGTAACTCCCGACGGCAAGGCTTTCCCCGAGTGCGCGACGCATCATGAGCTCGTGCGGACGTTCCTCCAGGAGCACGTCCCGGACTTGGTCATCGTCGCGAGCGGGGCGGAGGAGGTGCGCAACTCGCAGCGGCAGGGCTTCACGGCGGACCCAGCCCTGCTCGCCTACCAAGGACTCCGAGCCACCCTGGCCCAGCTCCCGCCGGCCGCGCGGGTGGTCGTGCTGGCGCCGCCGCCCGAGCACGCCGACCTCGTGGATTGCGTGACACGCGTCGCCGGACCCGAGCGCTGCGTGTCACAGCCCGGCCCCGACTGGTACGACCACGTCGCCGGGGAGACCCGGGCTGCGGACGCCGCCGGAGCGCGCTACGTGCAGACCAGGGACTGGTTCTGCGTCCAGGACGACTGCCCCGCCTTCGTGGGCAACACCCCCGTCACTGCCGACGGATCCCACCTCACGCTGCAGTACGCGAGATCACTCTCGCCCCTGCTCGCCCGCGCGCTTACCGTCCGGTAGATTTCTCTCGTCTCCAAGGACCCGACGAACCCCCGTCCCCCGCGCTGCGGGGTCGGGGGTTCGCTGGTTGACAAGGAAGTCGCACGAGGCGCAGCGTCACCCGCGGTTGTCGTGCATCGGGGACATGCAGCCACACCACTCGTCATCGACGAGGTACAGCGCCTCGAGCGGGACCCGGCACGCGTGCGCGTGCGGCCGCAGCCGACGGAGCAGCAGCGTGGCCACCGAGGCGGCCGGAGGCTCAGCGGGGTGACCGCAGCTCAGACAGGTCGTGACGAGGCGACCGAGGGCCTGCGGCCTCGTCAGGGCGCGGGTACGCATACGGCAACGGAACCACCGGGCGGGTCGAGCCCCGGCCGCCCGCGGCGCCGTTCACCTCAATTGGGGAGACCGCAGCGGGACCGTCAGGCCGTCGCCCGCATGCGGGGCTGCGCGGCGGTGGACTCCTCGGCCCGCTCAGCGGCCGCGAAGGCCCGCCCGATCGCGACGGCGAGCGGCAGCGGGATCACACACCACGCCACCAGGATCACCGCGACTGTCCACCACATGCTTCGAGTCTTGCCATCCCTCGCGCCTCCCCAAACCTCGGTAATCCATGGATCACCAATATTGGGTACGCGACGATCTCAGCCCAGATAAGACCGGACGGCCCGAGCCAAGGCGTGCGCGTACGTCGCCCGACCACCAGACGACGTCATGAGGTGCGCGTCGCGCGGGTTGCGCATGTTGCCGAGCTCGACCATGACGGTCGGGATGTTCGACAGGTTGAGCGTGCCGAGGTCCGAGCGGAAGTCGAGACCGTCCCCGCCGGCGATGTAGTTGGCGACCGGCACGCCCGCACGATGGAGCGACGACCGGAGCACCAGCGCCAACCGCCGCGAGGACCGGTAGATGTCGTGCGTCCACGGCTTGCGGTCGGTCGGTGCGATGACGTGAAAGCCGTGCGCGCCCGACCGGAACGACCCATCGCCGTGGATGCTCACCTTCAGGTCCGCATCGACCGAGTTCCCCGAGCGCCCCCGCACGTCCACGCACGGACCCCACTGGTCCTGCCGGTTGCTGTGCCGGGTCATGACGACGCGGGCGCCCAGCCCGACGAGCCGCGCCTTGACCAGCCGCGCCACCCGCCAGGCGAACGTCGCCTCCGGGTAGCCGCCGTTGGTCGACGTACCCGTCGTGTTGCACGGCTTCTTGAAGCCCCCGGCCGGCACCAGGTGATTGATGCGCCGCGGGTAGTTGTGGTTGCCGAGCTGGTGCCCGGGGTCGAGGACGACCGTGCGGCCCGCGAGCGGACCGGCCGCCACGGCACGCGGGGCACCAACGGCACCCGGCGCGTATGGACCGGCCGCCACGAGGCTGACCTGGTCGCTCACTTCCGTACGCCTCCACGCGATCCCGCCGGCGACGGCGCCGACCAGCAGGACCAGCGAGAGGACCGACGCGACGCGACGGGCCGTCACTCGTACCCCAGGATCTCCTGGCGCTTCTCGCCCCAGGCGAGGGCCGAGGCGATCGCGTCGTCGAGACTCAGGGAGGTCCGCCAGTCGAGCAGCTCACGCGAGCGGTCGACGTTGGCGAAGGCGCCGACGGCGTCACCGGGGCGCGGCGGCGCCTCCGACAGCGGCACGGCCTTGCCGAAGACCTTCTCGAAGGACGCCACGAGCTCGCGCACCGTCACCCCGGCACCCGTGCCGATGTTGATCACCGTGTTCGGCGCACCCACGGTCGCCAACACCTCGTCGAACTTCTCGACCGCCCGGACATGCGCCTGCGCGAGGTCCCACACATGGATGTAGTCGCGGATGCCCGTGCCGTCGCGGGTCGGGTGCTCGACACCGGTGATCGTGAAGGTGTCCTTGAGGCCCCGGGCGGCCATCACGAGCTGCCCGATGACGTGCGAGGGCTCCTTGGCGTAGATGCCGGACTCCAGGTCCGGGTCGGAGCCGATCGGGTTGAAGTAGCGCAGGATGATCGCGCGCAGGTCGGTCGCGGCCGACATGTCCTGGAGGACCTGCTCCATCATCCGCTTGGTGCGGGCGTAGGGAGAGGTCGGCTCGAGGGCGTCGTCCTCGGTCACCTCGAAGGAGTCCTTGGTGGCGTAGAGCGAGGCCGAGGAGGAGAACAGCACCCGCGGCTTGCCCAGCGCGACCAGCTCGTCGAAGAGCTCCAGCGACTTCGCGACGTTGTCGCGGTAGTACTCATACGGCAGCGCCACCGACTCCGGTACGACGATCCGCGCGGCCATGTGGATGGTCGCCTCGATGTCCGGGTGCTCGGCCACGATCCGGCGCAGCAGCTCCCGGTCGGCGATGTCGCCCTCGTAGAAGATCCGGTCCTTGACGAAGACCCGCGGGCCCACCAGCAGGGAGTCGAGGATGACGGGCGTGTGGCCGGCCTCCTCGAGGGCCTTGGCCGTGATCGACCCGATGTAGCCGGCGCCGCCGGTGACCAGAACCTTCATGGCCGCCACCCTAACGGCCGACTGGACCACCTCGCCTCATCCCCAGATTTGGGGAGGAAAGACCCCGAACCGCTCAGGTCCTCCCACTCCTGGCCGACGGTGTGCATCAGGTCACGCACCGGCGTGTCGTCATGACTCGAGGTTCCGATGAGCTTCTTCACGATCCCCCCGACCGTCGCCCTCGGCGACGACCTCGCGGTGCACCTGACCACGCCGTTCGAGGACTGGTGCGAGTCGCAGGGCATCCACCCCGAGGCGTTCGGCGCCTGGGAGGGCTTCGAGGCTCACCGGTCGTCACCCACGCGGGCCGCCGGCTAGAGATTTTACTTTGGCTCGGCTCGGCGGAAGACTGGCCGACAGGTAGTCCACGGACGGCAACAGCGCCCATCTCGGGGCGGCGCCGGGCCGTTGGCTGATGGAGACCGAGAGATAGGGCCCGCCATGGCTCCCGCGAACCCCCGCCTCGAGCAGTCGTGCCGCCTGACCACCAGGTTCGAGGACTGGTGCGAGCAGCACCGCATCCACCCAGAGGCCTTCGGCGCCTGGGAGCGCTACGAGGCGCAGGTCCTCGCGCAGCCCGCGGCGGCCCGTCCGCGCTGACCCGGCATGGACCAGCCACCACATCCGCGCGGATCGGTGGCAGACTCCGTCCCCGGACGTCATCCATCGTTTACACAACCACTCGGGGAAACGGCTGCGGCCGAAACGAAAATCGACAAGGGTTGGAGCCTCGTGCCGAGGCACGCCCAGCACGGCCATTTCACCGGGGACTGAATTGGACAACGCATGACTCTCTTGTCGGTACGCCGCGAGCGCATCGCCTCGACGACACCGAGCCGTGCCTTGCGCTACCTGCCCGCGACCGCCTTCGTGCTCGACCTGGCGGTCATGCTCGGCATCGGCACGGTCGCCATCCTCGGCCGCGCCCACCTCGCGGTCTTCGACAATGCGACCGACGTCAGCAGCAGCCTGCGCGTGGCGGGCCCGCTGATGATGGTGGGCTGGCTGCTCGCCATCTCGACGGCCGGCGGCTACACCCGCAACGTGTTCGGCGCCGGCACTGACGAATACCGCCGAGTCCTCAACGCCAGCCTCGTCGCCGCCGGCCTCGCCGGCGTGGGGTGCTACCTCGCGAAGTTCTCGCTCTCCCGCGGCTTCTTCGTCCTGGCCTTCGCCCTCGGCATCCCCGCGCTGATCCTGGGCCGCTCGCTCCTGCGGCGCGCCGTGCACCAGGCCCGGCGACGCGGCGCCCTCCAGCAGCGCGTCCTGATCGCGGGCTCGCGATCCCACATCGACGAGATCGCCAGCGTGCTCCGGCGGGAGCCCTGGCTCGGCTACCACGTGGTCGGCGCCCTGACGCCCGCCTACGACCTCAGCGAGGAGACCAAATCGGGCATCCCCGTGCTCGGACACACCGACGAGGCCACCGAGGTCGTCAAGGAGGCCGGGGTCGACGTCATCTTCTTCGCCGGCGGCGGTGTCGGCTCGGCCAGCCAGATGCGCAAGTTCGTCTGGGAGGTCGAGCAGCACGACGTCCAGGTGGTCGTCGCGCCGAGCGTCACCGACATCTCCAGCGAGCGCATCCGGGTCCGCCCCGTCGGCGGCCTGCCGCTGATGCACATCGACCCGCCGACCGCGATCGACGCCTCCAGGATCGGCAAGCGGGTCTTCGACATGGTCGGCTCCCTGGCGCTCCTGCTCGTCTTCGCGCCGCTCTTCCTCCTGACCGCGCTCCGGGTCAAGGGCCATGACGGCGGTCCGGTGCTGTTCCGCCAGACCCGGATCGGTCGGGACGGGCGCGAGTTCGGCTGCCTGAAGTTCCGCACCATGGTGACCGACGCCGAGGAGCTGCTGGCGCGGCTGCACGCCGAGCACGGCCACGGCGAAGGCCTCTTCAAGCTGAAGGAGGACCCCCGCATCACGGGCCCCGGGCAGTGGATGCGCCGGTTCTCCATCGACGAGCTGCCGCAGCTCGTCAACGTGCTCCGCGGCGAGATGAGCCTCGTGGGTCCGCGTCCGCCACTGCCGCGCGAGGTGGCGACGTACGACGACGACACGCACCGGCGCCTGCGCGTACGCCCCGGCATGACCGGGCTCTGGCAGGTCTCGGGGCGCTCGGACCTGTCGTGGTCGGAGGCGGTCCGGCTCGACCTCTACTACGTCGACAACTGGTCGATGCTCCAGGACCTGACCATCCTCAGCAAGACGGTCGGAGCGGTCTTCAGCTCGCGCGGAGCCTACTGACCAGTAGTGGCAGAATCTGGCCATGCCCACCGCGCTCATCACCGGGATCACCGGCCAGGACGGCCTCTACCTCGCCGAGCTCCTCCTCGCGAAGGGCTACGAGGTCCACGGACTGATCCGCGGGCAGAACAACCCCAAGCGTGACCTGGTTGAGCGGCTGCTTCCCGCGGTGCGCCTACACAACGGCGACCTGACCGACATGTCGAGCCTGATCCGGGCGCTCCGTCTGTCCGATCCCGACGAGGTCTACAACCTGGGCGCCGTCTCGTTCGTCGCCTATTCCTGGGAGAACGCCGCGTTGACGACCGACGTCACCGCCAAGGGCGTGCTCAACATGCTCGAGGCGCTCCGGCTCCACACCGGGGACCGCATCGAGGGCGTCCGGTTCTACCAGGCGTCCAGCTCGGAGATGTTCGGCAAGGTCCAGGAGTCGCCCCAACACGAGCGCACCCTCCTGTGGCCGCGGTCGCCCTACGGCGTCAGCAAGGTCTTCGGCCACCACATGACGATCAACTACCGCGAGTCCTACGGCATGCACGCCTCCTCGGGGATCCTCTTCAACCACGAGTCGCCGCGACGCGGCCCCGAGTTCGTCACCCGCAAGATCAGCCAGGCCGTGGCGCGGATCAAGCTGGGCCGCCAGGAGGAGCTCGTCCTCGGCAACCTCGACGCCGAGCGCGACTGGGGCTTCGCCGGCGACTACGTCGAGGCCATGTGGCTGATGCTCCAACAGCCGGTCGGCGACGACTACGTCATCGCCACCGGGGAGACCCACTCGATCCGCGACTTCCTCAACGCGGCCTTCCGCCACGTCGGGATCGACGACTGGACGCCCCACGTGCGCCAGGACGCCCGCTTCATGCGCCCGGCCGAGGTCGACACCCTGGTCGGGGACGCCAGCAAGGCCCGCGAGGCCCTGGGCTGGAAGCCCCGGGTGTCCTTCCCCGAGCTGGTGGCGATGATGGTCGACGCCGACCTCGAGGCCTTCCAGCAGGGCTGGTGACATGACCCGCACCTTCGTCACCGGGATCAGCGGCCAGGACGGCCGCTTCCTGGCCGACCGGCTCCTGCATGAGGGCGTCGAGGTGCATGCGCTGGCCCACCTCGAGGAGCCCCTCCCCGACCTGCCGGGGGTCGAGCTCCACCGGGGCGACCTGACCCGCGTCGAGGAGGTGCGCAAGCTCCTCCTCGACCTCGCCCCCGACGAGGTCTTCAACTTGGCTGCCCTGAGCAGCGTTGCCCGGACCTGGACCGACCCCGACCTGACCGCCCAGGTCAACGGGGCCGCCGCGGTCGGGCTCCTCGAGTCGGCCCTGCAGGTCCAGGAGCGGAGCGGCCGACCGGTGCGGTTCGTCCAGGCCTCGAGCGCGGAGATCTTCGGCCAGCCGGCCACGACTCCCCAGGACGAACGGACCCCGATCCGGCCGGTCAACCCCTACGGCGCGGCCAAGGCCTATGCCCACCTCATGGTCGACGTCTACCGCCACCGCGGCCTGCACGCGGTGAGCGCGATCCTCTACAACCACGAGTCGCCGCTGCGCCCGCCCCAGTTCGTGACCCGCAAGATCACCTCGACCGTCGCGGCGATCACGCACGGCACCGCCGACCGCCTCGTGCTCGGCAACCTCGACGTCCGGCGTGACTGGGGCTGGGCGCCCGACTACGTCGACGCGATGGTGTTGGCGGCCCGCGCGGACACGCCAGACGACTACGTCATCGCCACCGGCGTCGGCCACACCGTGCGCGACTTCGTGGAGGCCGCCTTCCATCGCGCCGGCATCGACGACTGGGAGCGGCTGGTCAGCGTCGACCCGGAGTTCGTCAGGCCGACGGACGCCACCGACCTGGTCGGCGACGCGAGCCGTGCCCGGTCAGCGCTGGGATGGGCGCCCACGGTCGACTTCGAGGAGGTGGTGGGCAGGATGGTCGAGGCCGACCTCGCCCTTCACTCGTCGAGCAGTCCCAGCAGGTAGCGGCCGTAGCCGCTCTTGACCAGGGGCTCGGCGCGTTCGACCAGCTCGGCATCCGACAGGAAGCCCATCCGCCAGGCGACCTCCTCCGGCGCGCCGATCTTCGTGCCCTGCCGTCCCTCGATCGTCCGGACGAAGTTGCTCGCGTCGTTGAGCGAGTCGAAGGTGCCGGTGTCGAGCCAGGCGGTGCCGCGCGGCAGCACCTCGACCTGCAGCAGCCCCTCGTCGAGGTACAGCCGGTTCAGATCGGTGATCTCCAGCTCCCCGCGCTCCGAGGGCACCAGCGTCTTCGTCCTGGCGACGACGGTCCCGTCGTAGAAGTAGAGCCCGGGCACCGCGTAGTTGCTCTTGGGCTTCTCCGGCTTCTCCTCCAGCGAGACGGCTCGACGCTCCTCGTCGAACTCGACCACGCCGTACGCCGACGGGTCGGCCACCTGATAGCCGAAGACCGCCGCCCCCTCGATGTCCTCGAACCGCCGCAACCTCGTGCCGAGGCCGGTGCCGTAGAAGATGTTGTCGCCGAGGACGAGGGCCGCCGGCTCACCGTCGAGGTGGTCCTCGCCGATCAGGAACGCCTGCGCGAGCCCGTCGGGGCTCGGCTGGACGGCGTAGGTCAGGTTGATGCCGAACTGCGAGCCGTCCCCCAGGAGCCGCACGAAGGGCTCCGCCTCGTGGGGCGTCGTGATGACGAGGATGTCACGGATGCCCGCGAGCATCAGGGTCGACATCGGGTAGTAGATCATCGGCTTGTCATAGACGGGCACCAGCTGCTTGCTGATGCCCCGCGTGATCGGGTGCAGGCGTGAGCCCGTGCCGCCGGCCAGAATGATTCCCCGCATGGGCGCATCCTAGGGACGGCGCGTGACGGTCGAGCCGAATCCCACCAGACGTAACCAACCGGAAACGCCGGGTCTCCTTCCCCACCTAGGATCGCCCCATGGATCGTCTCTTGGTCACCGGCGGCGCCGGCTTCATCGGCTCCAACTTCGTCCACCACGTCATCGCCCACACGGATGCCGTCGTGACGGTGCTGGACAAGATGACGTACGCCGCGAACGCCGAGGCCTTGACCGGCCTCCCGGAGGACCGCGTCCGCCTGGTCGTCGGGGACATCGCGGACGAGTCGGTCGTCGAGCCGCTCGTCGACGGGCACGACGCGGTCGTCCACTACGCGGCCGAGTCGCACAACGACAACTCCCTCGACGACCCGTCGCCCTTCATCCGGACGAACGTCCTCGGCACGTTCACGCTGCTCGAGGCGGTGCGCAAGGCCGGGGTCCGCTTCCACCACGTCTCCACCGACGAGGTCTACGGCGACCTCGACCTGGACGACCCCAAGCGGTTCACCGAGGACACGCCCTACAACCCCAGCAGCCCCTACTCCGCCTCCAAGGCGGGCTCCGACCACCTGGTCCGTGCGTGGGTGCGCAGCTTCGGCGTGCGGGCCACGATCTCCAACTGCTCCAACAACTACGGCCCGTGGCAGCACGTCGAGAAGTTCATCCCCCGCCAGATCACCAACGTCGCTGACGGCGGCAGGCCCAAGGTCTACGGCGACGGCCTCAACGTGCGCGACTGGATCCACACCGAGGACCACTCCTCCGCCGTGCTCGCGATCCTCGAGCGCGGCCGCATCGGGGAGACCTACCTGATCGGCGCCGACGGCGAGAAGAGCAACCTCGAGGTCGTCCGGGCGATCCTGCGCCACTTCGGCCGCGACGAGGACGACATCGACTTCGTCAACGACCGGGCCGGCCACGACCGGCGCTACGCCATCGAGTCCGGCAAGCTCCGCGCCGAGCTCGGCTGGCGCCCGACGTACGACGACTTCGACGCCGGCCTAGCCGCGACGATCGAGTGGTACCTCGCCCACGACGACTGGTGGCGTCGCGCCAAGGCGTCGACCGAGGCCGCCTACGCCGCCAAGGGCCAGTGATGCCCGCTTCGGTGGTCGAGCCCCCTTCGGCGGTCGAGCTTGCCGAGACCCCCATCCCCGGCCTGCTCGTCGTGCGGATGCCGGTGCACGCCGACGAGCGCGGCTGGTTCAAGGAGAACTGGCAGCGCGAGAAGATGGTCGCCCTCGGCCTGCCCGACTTCGGTCCCGTGCAGAACAACGTGGCGTTCAACGCTCGGCGCGGGGCGACCCGGGGCATCCACACCGAGCCGTGGGACAAGTTCGTCAGCGTCGCCAGCGGCCGCGTCTTCGGAGCCTGGGTGGACATGCGCGAGGGCGACTCGTTCGGGGCCACGTTCACGATCGAGATCGACCCGTCGGTCGCAGTGTTCGTCCCCCGCGGGGTCGGCAACTCCTACCAGGCGCTCGAGGACGGCACCGTCTACAGCTACCTCGTCAACGACCACTGGCGACCGGGCACGGCCTACCCGGCGCTCGACCTGGCCGACGAGACCGCGGCCATCCCGTGGCCGATCCCGCTGACCGAGGCCGACGTCTCCGAGAAGGACCGCAACAACCCCTCGCTCGACGCGGTGACGCCGATGCAGCCCCTCCGCACCGTCATCATCGGCGCCGGGGGGCAGCTGGGACGCGCGCTAGCCGCGGAGTTCCCCGACGCGGAGACCCTCACACGGGCGCAGCTCGACGTCGCCGACGCGGCCGCCCTGGAGGCGTGGCCCTGGCACGACTACGCCCTCGTTCTCAACGCCGCCGCCTGGACGGCTGTTGACGCGGCCGAGACCCCCGAGGGCCGGAAGGGCGCGTGGGCGGCCAACGCCACGGGACCGGCCGTGCTTGCCCGCCTGGCCCGGGAGCACCGGTTCACGCTGGTGCACTACTCCACCGACTACGTCTTCGACGGCACGTCCCCCGAGCACCGTGAGGACGAGCCGCTCAGCCCCCTCGGCGTCTACGGCCAGTCCAAGGCGGCCGGCGATGCCGCCGTCGCGACCGCCCCACGCCACTTCCTCCTGCGGACGTCGTGGGTGGTCGGGGACGGCAAGAACTTCGTCCGGACCATGCAGGACCTCGCCGGCCGCGGGATCTCGCCGTCGGTGGTGGCCGACCAGACCGGCCGGTTGACGTTCGCGTCCGAGCTGGCTCGCGCGACCCGGCACCTGGTCGTGGCAGGCGCGCCGTACGGCACCTACAACGTCTCCAACGGCGGCCCGGTGACCTCGTGGGCCGACCTCGCGCGGGCGGTGTTCGAGCTGTCCGGACGTGACCCCGCCGACGTCACGGACGTGACCACGGAGGAGTACGCCGCCGGCAAGGACCTCGCGCCCCGCCCGGGTCACGGCGCGCTCGACCTGACCAAGCTGCGGTCGACCGGGTTCGAGCCGGAGGACGCCCTCGACGCCCTCAAGCGCTACTGCGCGGAGTCCCCGCGGCCGTAGTCGTCCTCGAGGCGGCAGATGTCGTCCTCGCCGGTGTATTCGCCACGCTGGATCTCGACGATCACGAGCGGCTCATCCTCGGCGTTGACGATCCGGTGGGCCTGGCCCAGCGCCACCTCGACGCAGTCGCCGGGGCCGGCGACGGTGGTCTCACCGTCGATGATGCAGGTCGCCTTGCCGGTCACGACCACCCAGTGCTCCGAGCGGTGCTCGTGGGTCTGGTAGCTCAGGCGCGAGTGCGGGTTGACCTCGATCCGCTTGACCTTGTAGCCCTGGCCCTCGTCGAGGACGTGCCACGACCCCCACGGCCGGTCTTCCGAATGCAGCGACATTGCTTCCTTACCCCCACGCAGGTGCCGACAGTTTCGGCACGTTTCAAGGCTATCCGCCGGACAGAGTCGCCCACCGGGGTGAACGCAGATTTAACGCCGGCGCAACCCGGCAAGGGCAGGGCGCACATCGGCGAGGAACACGAACGCCGCGATGGTGAAGGCGAGGTTGATGATGTTGATGGGCCCCGCACCCACCATCACGATCTGCACCACGAGCCCCAGGCCCAGGATGATCGCCCACGCGGGCTTGGTGAGCTTGCCGGCAGCCGTGTAGGCCTCGGCGGAGTAGGTCAGGCAGGCCACGATCGCGAAGATCTTCACGCCGAGCAGGATGACTTCCACGATGAGCGAGAAGTAGCCCTCGACGGCGAACACGGTGAACACGCCCCACAGCCTACGTGCCGCGTCCGGTGGTTGAGGAGCGAGCCAGCTCTTCGGTGGTTGAGGAGCGAGCGCCACCGCGCGTCTCGAAAGCCACCTCCGCCGAAACGGCCTCGTAGCACTTGTGACCTAGCATCGCGCCGTGAGCATGCGCGACCGAGTCAGCCCCAGGCCGAGCCGAGCCCGCATCGGCAAGGCCCCTGTCGTCGCGATCATCGGGACTCGGGGCTACCCCAGCTTCTACGGAGGCTTCGAGACAGCGGTTCGGCGCCTCGCGCCGGCCCTGGCCGACCGTGGCTGGCTTGTCCGCGTCTACGGTCGTCCCGAGGGCGCCTCTCCCACCAGGTCCATCGAGGCAGATCCGCGGGTGGAACGGGTGGTGACGCGCGGCGTCCAGTCCAAGGCCCTGAGCACGCCGACCTTCGGCCTGACGTCCGTGCTGCACGCCCTGTTTGCCAAGCCCGACGTGGCCCTGGTGATGAACGTGGCCAATGGCTTCTGGCTGCCCCTGCTCAAGTGGCGTGGCGTCCGCACCCTGGTCAACGTCGACGGCATCGAGTGGGAGCGCGACAAGTGGAGCCCCCTGGGCAAGGCGGTGTTCCGGTGGGGAGCGCGCTTCACGGCGCGCTTCGCCGATGAGCTGGTGTTCGACGCCGAGGCCATCGGCGACTACTGGCGTCGAGAGTTCGGGCGCGACGGGGTGTTCATCCCCTACGGCGGGGACTGGGTCGACGACACCACGCTCGACGAGGATCTGGAGCCCGACGCCTTCGCGCTGCTGGTCGCCCGCTTCGTGCCCGAGAACAGCATCGGCGAGTTCCTCGACGCAGCCCCGCACATCGTGGAGACGATGGACCTCGACGTCGTCCTCGTCGGCTCGGCGCCCCCGGGCGATCCGCTGTTCGAGGCGACCCAGGCGCTGGTCGCCGCGAACCCCCGGATCCACCACCTCGGCCACGTCAGCGACGACCGGCGACTCTTCGGCCTCTGGAAGCACGCGGCCGTCTACTTCCACGGGCACACCGTGGGCGGGACCAACCCCGCCTTGGTGCAGGCCATGTCGCTCGGCGCCAAGGTGGTCGCCCGGGACACGGTCTACAACCGAGAGGTCCTCGGCGAGGTGGGTCACTACTGCGACGGCTCCCGCGAGTCCATCCTCGCTGCCTTCAAGGAGACCCTGGGCGACGACCGCGCCCTGAGCGACATGGTCCGTGAGCGCGCCGGCGAGTTCTACTCCTGGCAGCTGGTGTGTGACCGCTACGCGGAGGCCCTCAGCACGCAGCTTCCCGCAGGGCGGGCCGCCGCACTCCAGACCGTCTGACGACGCAGAAGCCCCCGGGACCTCATACGTCCCGGGGGCCTCACGCAGTCAGAACAGCGTCAGCTGTCCTTCGTCATCTCTTCAGTCGCCAACCTTCGCGGCGGCGTCCGTGGTCGCCTCGGCCGCGGCGGTAGCGGTCTTCTTGGCGGCCGTGGTGGTGGCCTTGGCGCTGCTCGGCGCAGACGACGTCTTGGCCGTCTTCTTCGCAGCGGTCGTGGTCTTCTTCGCGGCCGTCTTGGTGGTCTTGGCGGCCTGCGTCTTGGTCGTCTTCGCCTTGGCGGTCGTCGTCTTGGCGGCGGTCGTGGTCGCCTTGGTCGACTCCTGCTTGCGGATGCGCGTCACCAGCGTCTCGCCGCGCTTGGCGAGATCGGTGTAGACGTCGGTGACCTTGGCGGGGAGCTCCTTCGCGTCGGCCTGGAGCTCGGCCACGCGGGCCTCGATCGCGGCGCGGCGGGCCTTGGCGTCGGCCGAGATGGCCTCGACGCGGGCGTTGACCACGGTGACGGCCTGGGTGCGGAAGGTCTCAGGCTTGAAGTCGGTGACGGTCTTCTGCACGTCGGCGACGCGGGTCGAGACGTCCTTCTGGACGCCGGTGAACTTCTTCTGCACGTCGGTGACGTACTCACGCACGACCTCGACGGCGAGGTCGGTGACGCCGACGCCGACGTACAGCGGGCGCGCGGCAACTGCGGGGATCTCGAGGGACTTGATGTCGAACTTGGTCTTGGCCATGTCGGGCTCCTTGCTCTGGTGCGGTGGGTCGTGCGGGTGGATTCAGCTCTCGGGCTGGGCGGAGTCCTCGGGGCGTCCGGCGTTGAGGGCCAGGAACGACGCGTAGACGTCCAGCAGTGACTGCTTCTGTCGCTCGGTGAGGCCGGTGTCGTTGAGGACGGCCAGCTCGACCGACCCCCCGACGCCGTCCTCGGGGCTGATGATCCCGGCGCGGATGTAGAGCTGCTCCGCGGAGATCCGCAGCGCCCGGGCGATCTGCTGCAGCACCTCGGCCGAGGGCCTCCTCAGACCGCGTTCGATCTGACTGAGGTAGGGGTTGGACACGCCTGCCTGCTCGGCGAGCTGGCGGAGGGACAGCCGCGCTGCGATCCGCTGTTCCTTCAGATAGTCGCCGAGTGACTCGACGGTCTTGCCTACCTTGCCCTTGGCCATGACTCCATAGTGCTAACTGGAGTTAGCAAATGCAAGCACGGGCGGCGAGAGACATGTCACGAGCGCACCAAAGAGCCCTTATTTTGTTGGCCGTTCGCTAGTCAGCCGTCTGCTAGCAACCAGCCCGCGACCGCCACCAACAGCCCCGCAACGCCCGCGAGGTCGCCGGCCGTGAGCCCATGTCCGGGCATCACGACCACGAGGACGTCACCCTCCATCGGGGAGTTCACGAGGAACCACAGCACCGAGACAGCGGCCAGCAGCAGCGCGCCGGTCCTCTTCAGGGGCAGAGCGACCGCAGCGCTCACCACCAGGGCGACGAGCACGAGGCCGGCGAGCACTAGTAGGAGGCCCGGATCTCGCCCACGGGCACGCCGCCACCGAGCAGGGGCAGCCGGCCGGTGTCCCGCACGGCGTCGGCGTCAACGCCCTCGGCCTCCAGCACGCCGCTGCGGCGCAACGCCTCGGCCATCAGCACCGGCCGCACCCGCGGGGCGCCGTCGTCGGTCTTGAGCGCGAAGGCGCGGCCGTCGGGCAGCGCCACGGCATAGACCGACTCCGCGCCGGCCTTGCCGATGGCACCGGGGATGGCGGCGAGCAGGACGCGCTCGTCGCGGTGCGTCCCGGACACGTACGCCGGGTGCTGCCGGATCGCGTCGGCCACCCGGGTCGATCGGTGGTCGAGCTTGTCGAGACCGTCCGTCCCGAGGGCCAGGCGCCTGAACGCCCGTGCCAGGCCGACCAGCGAGGCGGACAGCAGCGGAGCGCCACACCCGTCGATGGCAGTCGTCTCCACGGGCTCGCCGGTCATCTCGGCGAAGGTCTCGGCGATCGCCGCCTGCAGCGGGTGGTCGACGTCGCGGTAGTTCTTGGTGGGCCAGCCGTTGAGGACGCAGGTGGCGAGCATCGCGGCGTGCTTGCCGGAGCAGTTCATCAGGATCGGCGACCGGGTGCCGTTGGCCCGGATCACGATCTCCTTGGCGTCGTCGTCGAGCGGGTAGTCCGGGGGCGTCTGCAGGTCCGACTCGTCCAGACCGGCCCCGGCGAGGATCTTGCGGACGCCGTCGACGTGGAACTGCTCGCCCGAGTGGGACGCGCAGGCGAGCGCCAGCAGCTCGGGATCGAGGTCGAGGCCCAGTCGCACCATCGCGAGCGCCTGGATCGGCTTGTTGCTCGAGCGCGGCAGGATCGGGGCCTCCACCTGCCCCACCGACCAGTCGACCGACCCGTCCGGGGCGAGCGCCACCACGGATCCGTAGTGGTGCCCCTCGACGAATCCGGAGCGCACGATCTCGGCCACGACCACGGGGGAAGACATGCCCGCAGCGTAGTCAGCGCGCAATGGCAGGATGACCCCCGTGTCGACAACCCCCGCGCCGCAGCACTGCCCCACGCCCCGGGAGCTGGACGACCTCGAGCTCCTCGTCACAGGCGCCCTGGCTCCGATCCGGTCCTTCAACGAGCCGGGCAGCCCGGTCACCCTGACCCTGCCCGAGCCGGGCGAGGTCGAGCTGGTCGACCCGGAGGGCCTCCCGCTCGCCGTCGTCGCCGCCGACGGGGCGATCACCCCGCTCACCCACGCGCAGTACGGCCCGTTCCGCCGGCTCTACCTCTCCCCCGCGGCGGCGCGCGAGCAGTACGCCGGTCGCACGTTCGTGCCCGTCACCGACGCGCTGGACGATGCCCAGCTCGACGCCCTGCGTGCGGCCGGTCCGCTGGTCCTGCTGGCCCTCGTGGGCGCCGGCACCCCGGCCCTCTCCCCCGTCGCCCTCATCCGCGCCACGCTCGCGGCCGCCGACCTGCTCCCCGACGCCGCCGTCGTGGCCGTTCCCCTCGCCTCCCACGGCGATCCGTCGGTCGACCACGACCTCGGCGTCCAGGTCGTCACCAACTACGCCGCTGGCGACCCCGTCCTCGCCCTGCCCGATTCGGTGGTCGAAGGGTCGCCCGATTCGGTGGTCGAGGGGTCGCCCGCTTCGGTGGTCGAGGGGCTGCCTGATTCGGTGGTCGAGCTTGCCGAGACCTACCACCCGTCGATCCAGGCGATCATCGACGTCGACCAGCCGGCGCCGGACGAGCAGGGCCTGGTCCTCTTCTTCACCGGCCTGTCCGGCAGCGGCAAGTCCACCCTGGCCCGCGCCCTGATGGACCGCCTCCTCGAGCAGGGCACCCGCACGGTCACGACCCTCGACGGCGACGTCGTACGCCATCACCTCTCGGCGGGCCTGACGTTCTCCAAGGCCGACCGCGAGACCAACATCCGCCGGATCGGCTGGGTGGCCGCCGAGATCTCCCGTCACGGCGGGGTCGCGGTGGTCAGCCCGATCGCGCCGTTCGACGAGACCCGCCAGCAGGTGCGCGCGATGGTCGACGAGGCCGGGGGCGCGTTCTTCCTGGTCCACGTGGCCACGCCGCTGGAGGAGTGTGAGCGCCGCGACCGCAAGGGCCTCTACGCCAAGGCCCGCCGCGGCGAGATCCCCGAGTTCACCGGCATCTCCTCCCCCTACGAGGAGCCCGAGGACGCCGACGTCCGCGTCGACACGACCGGCCGCACGATCGACGAGGCGCTCGAGGACGTCGTCGATGCCCTCGCCGAGGCCGGCTACCTCGACCTCCGCACGTCCGCCCCCACCTCGGTGGCCCCTTCGGTGGTCGAGACTCCTGTTCCGGTGGTCGAGGCTCCTGCTCCGGTGGTCGAGCCTGCCGAGACCCTCAACGTCCTCTTCGTCTGCACCGCCAACATCTGCCGCTCGCCCTTCATGGAGCTGACGGCCCGCCACCTGGCCGGCCCGGACGCGAACATCACCTTCGCCAGCGCCGGCACTCACGGCTTCATCGACCACCCGATGGACGAGGTCATGTCGACAACGCTCGCGCCCCGCGGCGTCGACGGTGTGGAGTCGTTCCGGAGCCGCGCGCTGACCGCCGACATGGTCGCGTCGGCCGACCTCGTGCTCACCGCCGAGGCGGCCCACCGCACCTTCATCCTCGACGACCAGCCCGGCGCGTTCCGCAAGGTCTTCACCCTCGGCCAGTTCGCCGAGGCGGTCCGGGGAGTCGACCAGGAACTCCACGGCCGCAACCTGCTCGCGGCCATCGGCGACCGCCGCGGCACGGCCGACCCCAAGCTGGACGTCGTCGACCCCTACCGACGCGGCCCCGAGGCCGCCGAGTTAGCAGCCAGGGAGATCGAAGCCACGTTGCGCGCCGCTGTAACTGCACTACTTCCCTAAAGTAAGGTCAATCGGCATGGGCGATCTCATCACCACCACCTTCTTCCAGATCATGGCGGCCGGGTTCTTCGTCGGCATCGTGGTCGGCCTGACCGGCATGGGCGGTGGCGCGCTGATGACTCCGGCGCTGATCTTCCTGGGCGTCGGCGACGCGTCGACCATCGTCACGGCTGACCTCACCGCGGCCGCGATCTACAAGTCCGGCGGCGCGATCACCCACGCCAAGGAGGGTTCCCCGAACCTACCCCTGGCCAAGTGGCTGATCATCGGCTCCGTGCCGATGGCGCTGCTCGGCCCGTGGCTGATCCACGCGGTGGCCGGCTCCGAGCCCGACTCCCTCGACACCCTGCTCAAGGAGTGCATCGGCTTCGCCCTGCTCCTCGCGGCCGCCACCTACGCCCTGCGCCTCTACCTGAACCTCCGCCGCGTCCGCGGTGGTGGCGCCAACGCGGACCCCGACCCGCACATCCGGCCGCTCGCCACCCTCGCGGTCGGCGCCCTCGGCGGCCTGCTCGTCGGCATCACCAGCGTCGGCTCGGGCTCGGTCATCATGATCGCGCTGCTCATGCTCTACCCCGGCTTGTCCGCCGTGAAGCTGGTCGGCACTGACCTCGTCCAGGCGGTCCCGCTGGTCCTGGCCGCCGCCATCTCCAACATCGTGATCAACGGGCTCGACTGGACGATCCTGATCCCGCTCGTGATCGGCTCCGTCCCCGGCACCATCCTCGGCAGCCGCATCGCGCCGAAGGTGCCCCAGTCGTTCATCCGCCGCGGCATCGTGATCGTGCTGACGATGTCCGGCATCGCGCTCCTCGACAAGGCCGGCTGGCCGCCGCTCGGCAAGGACTCCGAGCACCCCATCCTCGTCGGCATCGTCGGCATCGTGATGGTCGTCGTCGTGCCCCTGATCTGGGGCGTGCTGCGCAAGGAGCAGGGGCTGCCGTTCATGGGCGCCCCGACCGTCGCCGAGCTCGAGGGCGACACCTTCCGCCGTCGCGCCAGGCGGGTCGAGCAGCAGTAGTTTCGAGACGGGCGCGGAGCGCCCTCCTCAATCACCGAAGCTCAGGGGCGGCCGAGCGCCCGGTAGTGCCAGCCGGCCGCCCGCCACGCGACGGGGTCCAGGCAGTTGCGTCCGTCGATGATCCGGCGCTCCCGCACGTGCGTGGCCAGCTCGGTCGGGTCGAGGGCGACGTACTCCGGCCACTCGGTGAGCAGCAGCACCACGTCGGCGCCGCGCACGGCCTCCTCGACGGTGTCGGCGAAGTTGAGCTCGGGCCACTTCTTGGCCGCGTTGTCGATCGCCTTGGGGTCGGTGACGGTCACCCGCGCGCCCTGCAGCTGCATCTGGGCGGCCACGCTGAGCGCCGGCGAGTCGCGTACGTCGTCGCTGTCCGGCTTGAAGGCCGCGCCGAGCACGGCCACCTGGCGGCCGACGATCGAGCCGCCCGACACCTCGCGGGCGAGGTCGACCATGCGGACCCGGCGGCGCATGTTGATCGAGTCCACCTCGCGTAGGAAGGTCAGCGCCTGGTCGACGCCCAGCTCGCCCGCCCGGGCCATGAAGGCCCGGATGTCCTTGGGCAGGCAGCCGCCACCGAACCCGACGCCGGCGTTGAGGAACTTCCGACCGATGCGGGCGTCGTGGCCGATCGCGTCGGCCAGCAGCGTCACGTCGGCGCCGGTGGCCTCGCACAGCTCGGCCATCGCGTTGATGAAGGAGATCTTGGTGGCGAGGAACGAGTTGGCCGCCACCTTGACCAGCTGGGCGGTCGCGAGGTCGGCCTCGATCTTCGGCGTGCCCTCGCCGAGCGCGACGGCGTACACCTCGTCGAGCTTGGCGACGGCCTCGCGTGCGGCGGCCGAGTCGGCGAACCCGTAGACCAGGCGGTCCGGGTGCAGCGTGTCCTTGACCGCGAAGCCCTCGCGGAGGAACTCCGGGTTCCAGACCAGCTCGGCCTCCGGCTGTACCTCGCGGATCCGCTCGGCAAGCTCCTCGGCGGTGCCGACCGGCACCGTCGACTTGCCGACCACCACGTCACCGGCCTTGAGCAGCGGCAGCAGTGCCTCGAGCGCCGCGCGCACGTAGGTGAGGTCCGCGGCGTTCTCGCCCCGCTTCTGCGGGGTGCCGACGCAGAGGAAGTGCACCGTCGCCTCCGCGGCCGCGGCCGGGTCGGTGGAGAAGGTGAGCCGGCCTGACGCCTTGCCCTCGAGCAACAGCTCGGGCAGGCCGGGCTCGAAGAAGGGGGCCTCGCCGCGCTCAAGCGCCTCCACCTGCTCGGGGAGGACGTCGATGCCCACCACCTCGTGACCCAGTCGGGTCATGCAGGCGGCGTGAACCGCACCGAGGTAGCCACAGCCGAAGACAGAGATGCGCACGCCCGGAGTCTATGTGGCGCGCGCCGCATTGCTCCGGGGTTCACAGAGCCGTTACGTGGGGCACAGTGGTGACCGTCACGGGCTCGAACCGGACGGTTCGCCGCTGCGCCGAGGCGGTGGCTACGATGAGCCCTGCTGTCCCGACGAGAGGTCCCCTGTCAGTCATGACCCAAACCCATGCCGACTACCAGCTGAGTCAGCTCGACCAGCTCGAGGCGGAGTCGATCCACATCTTCCGTGAGGTCGCCGCAGAGTTCGAGAAGCCCGTCCTGATGTTCTCGGGCGGCAAGGACTCCATCGTGATGCTCCGCCTCGCCGAGAAGGCGTTCTACCCCGCGAAGATCCCCTTCCCGGTCCTCCAGGTCGACACCGGCCTGGACTTCCCGGAGGTCCTCGAGACGCGCGACAACTGGGTCAACCGCCTCGGCGTCAAGCTCGTCGTGGCCAGCATCGACGACGCGATCGCCAACGGCATCGTGGTCGACGACGGCAAGACCAGTCGCAACCGCATGCAGATCGGCACCCTCCTCAACGCCATCGAGGAGAACGGCTTCACCGCCGCCTTCGGCGGTGGCCGCCGCGACGAGGAGAAGGCCCGCGCCAAGGAGCGCGTCTACTCCCACCGCGACGAGTTCGGCCAGTGGGACCCGAAGATGCAGCGCCCCGAGCTGTGGAGCCTCTACAACGGCCGCATCCACCAGGGCGAGCACATGCGGATCTTCCCGCTCTCCAACTGGACCGAGCTGGACATCTGGGACTACATCGGCCGTGAAGGCATCGAAATCCCCAACATCTACTTCTCCCACCAGCGCCGCGTCTTCGAGCGCGACGGCATGCTGATGAGCGAGACGCCCCTCAACCCGCTGCGCAGCGGCGAGGTCGTCGAGGAGCGCACCGTCCGCTTCCGCACCTGTGGCGACATCTCGCTCACCGGCTGCGTGGAGTCCACCGCCTCCACGGTCCCCGAGATCATCGAGGAGATCGCCGTGGCCACGCTCACCGAGCGCGGCGCCACCCGGGGCGACGACCGCTTCTCCGAGGCCGCCATGGAAGACCGCAAGAAGGAGGGCTACTTCTGATGGCCGACGAGATCATCACCGGCAACATGGACCTGCTGCGATTCGCGACCGCGGGCTCGGTGGACGACGGCAAGTCGACCCTCATCGGTCGCCTGCTGCTCGACTCCAAGTCGATCTTCGCGGACCAGCTCGAGGCCGTCGAGGCCACCAGCGCGTCCAAGGGCTTCGACTACACCGACCTCGCACTGCTGACCGACGGGCTGCGCTCCGAGCGCGAGCAGGGCATCACCATCGACGTGGCCTACCGCTACTTCGCGACGCCCAACCGCAAGTTCATCATCGCCGACACCCCGGGCCACGTGCAGTACACCCGCAACATGGTCACCGGCGCCTCGACGGCCGACCTCGGCCTCGTGCTCGTCGACGCCCGCCAGGGCCTCACCGAGCAGTCCCGCCGGCACGCCGTGCTGCTGTCGCTGCTCCGGGTGCCCCACCTGGTGCTGGCCGTGAACAAGATGGACCTCGTCGACTTCTCGCAGGAGGTCTACGAGAAGATCCACGCCGAGTTCACCCAGTTCGCGACCAAGCTCAACATCCCCGACCTCGAGGTCATCCCGATCTCGGCGCTCGCGGGCGACAACGTGGTCAACCGCTCCGAGAACATGTCGTGGTACTCCGGTCCCACGCTCATGCACCACCTCGAGCACGTCCATGTGGCCTCCGACCGCGACTTGGTCGACGTCCGCTTCCCCGTCCAGTACGTCGTGCGCCCCAAGTCTGACGAGTACCACGACTACCGCGGCTACGGCGGCATGGTCGCCGGCGGCGTCCTGAAGCCGGGCGACGAGGTCGTCGTCCTGCCCTCGGGCATGACGTCTAAGATCGCCGGCATCGACCTGCACGACAAGGAGCTCTCCGAGGCCTTCCCGCCGATGTCGGTGACGGTCCGCCTCGAGGACGACGTGGACGTCTCCCGCGGCGACATGATCGCCCGCGTCAACAACGCCCCGAAGCCCTCGCAGGACATCGACGCGATGATCTGCTGGATGACCAACGAGCCGCTGCGTCCGCGCCAGAAGCTCGCCATCAAGCACACCACGCGCACGGCCCGCGCCCTGGTCAAGGACATCCAGTACCGCCTGGACGTCAACACGCTGCACCGCGACCAGGAGACCAAGGAGCTCGGCCTCAACGAGATCGGCCGCATCCAGCTGCGCACCACCGTGCCGCTGCTGTGCGACCCCTACTCGAAGAACCGCACCACGGGCTCGTTCATCCTGATCGACGAGGCAACCGGCGTGACCGTCGGCGCCGGCATGATCAACAGCGGCAGCTGACCCACTCGAGCGGCTCCGGAGTCTGCACCATCCCAGTTTCGATGGTGCGCAAGGCACAGGGGGGCGGGGACCAATAAGTCCCCGCCCCCCGTTGGCAGTTGTCCTCGCTCTGCTGCCCCTGGCGACAGCCCGAAGTCTTGTCAGGCAACGACGTGACCCAGCCCTTGGGCCGACTGCCGCCTCCGCGATCCTGACTCGTCGGACCAAATATCCCCACGTTTAGGAGCGAACCCGCGCAAGCTCATCGAATCGCGTTACGTAATCCGCGACACAAGCGACCCACGAGTAATTTCGCGCGACTAACTCGCGGCCGTTGGCGCCAAGCAATGCTAGGCGGTCGGGGTCATCCAGCAACATGACAATCGCTTCCGCGAATTGTTCACCGGTCGACGCAACGACAGCATTCAGACCGTCAACAAGCCCAGCGATCGGAGCGGCTGCATTCTCGTTGAGAACAACTGGTGCGCCTGCACTCATGGCCCGCAGAGCCTTGAGGAGCACCCCGGCAGGAACCATACTCGGCGCAAGGTTCAGGGACGCCCTCGCGAACTCAATGTCGAGGTCGGGCACGTCAGATATGAGTTCAACTCGGGGATCGCCGGCGAGCACCCGCAGCGATTCTGGCGGTCGCGCACCGACGATCCGCAACCTGACTGCCGGATTCCTTCGCCACACGTGGGGCATCACCTCGCGCACTAGGAACTCAACCGAAAGCTGATTGGGGGCTCGCCATAGGGCTCCAGCGAATAGGCAAGTAGCAAAGTCGTCCGGAATCCAGGGGCTTGCCAGAGTGTCAACGCCTATGCGAACTACCGACGCATTCCCGCGTCGCGAGGCTAAGAACTGTTGATCGCGTTCGGAGAACACAAATATGTGCTGGGCGCGACGAACCAGTCGCCATTCCAGCAACCTTGTGGCGAGGTAATCCCGCCAGCTGATGATGGCCCGCCAGCCAGAAGCCTTACGGGCTGCCCCCAGCGCAATTCGCTGACTGACGTCGTGGAAAGTCGCCGTGACAGGGAGGGACTGAGCGTGCAGCGCGACCTCGGCGGGCTGCAGGTACTCAATGTGCAACACATCCGGGTCAAGAAGTTCGATCAGTTGGAGCACTTCGCGTGTGTGCTGCTTCTGCCAGTCGAATCGAAGTCCCGAGGGATAAGGCAATAGGTGCCTCCATCGCGAGACACGTCGAAGCGGAGTGGCCCCGTGCATGGTCAGAGTTGCACCACTTGGAGCTGTCCAAGGACCTCCAAGGGAATCATCCGCCGCGTAGACATGGAGTTCGACCTTGCCCGCCAAGTGGCCCAAGAAGGGCGCGGCGAGATCCCCGGCCGCATGGTCATGCACACCCCGAGGCGAATATGGCGTGACGACTAGAATCTTCATCTCAGTCCCACGAAGTTGTCGAGTGCCATCCCCCGGAGGGAGGCAAGCCGCTCTTGCACGACTCCGGCGATCGCCGGATCACGTGCAATACGTCGAATCGCCTCGACCGCCTCGCGTCCCAGCCCCACCGCCGGGGACAGGATGAAGTCATCGAGACCCGTCAGCGCCATCAGGCCCGATACCTTCCCCTGCGACGACAACACGGCAGCAGGCCGGGCAGCCAAGAGGCTGAAGATCGCTAGGTGCATTCGCCCACTGAGTGTCGCGAAGGCCTTAGAGGCCACCCAGGCCACCTGGGCCGGACTGAGAAGCTCGCCAATGAGCAAGACAGCGTCGTCGCCCTCGAGTCCCCGAACAACCGAGCGACACGCCGCTAGGTCATCATCGCCAGGGCGGATCACATGCGGAACCGCGAGCACTGCAAAACCGTCCGCAAGCATCGTCTCGACAAAATATCGATACTCATCCAGCAGCACCGTAGATGACATCAAGAGTCCACTGGCATTAACAATCACAATTCGGCGGCCAGCGATCGCCATCCGATCACACCAGCCGACTATGGGTTCGTAGGGTTCAGTCTGATTGAAGCAGAACACCATGTCGGAGACCTGCACAAGCTTTTCCAAGTGTAATGAGACTAATCGCTCGTACGAGTGCGGGTCACGTACACACAGTTCCGTTCCTGGCTGAGTCTGTCGAAGGGCCCTGACAACCGCGGGCGACGCGCGACCATTCCAACTGAAGCCTGTGACACGAGTGGAGAGCCCCGCCGCATTCGCTACGGTCAGCATGTTGAAGCGGAGCACGGCCTCCAACTTGTCATACCCACCGTCCATAATGTCGGCGCCAATGATCGACACCGTTCTCGAGGCAGGCAGCAAGCTGCGCAACGATGCTCTCAACCCGCGGCGACGCCACCAGGGTGCGTCGAGGAGACCTGGGGCCACTACGACATCGATTCGCGGGGCGTGCCGCCTTGGGATGCGATGGCTATCCACCCGGGCCAGCAATAGGGTCACGGGCCCATCCACATGATCCAACCAAGCCTCGAGCATCGCCTGATCGCCAATGTTGCCCATGCCCACAGTTGGCACAAGGAGGTGTCGCGGACCCGAGCGGCTTGGTACAGGGCGACTGACCAAGATCGAATCCCATCTAGCGACGAGAAGTTCGCAGCGTAAGGACACCCAGGAGCGCGCGAGCCGGTGTTCGAGGGCGAAGAGCCACCCCTTCGCCTTCGCCACCAAGCTAGAGCTGACTGGCTCCACCCACCTAAGCATGTCGCCACGCTACCCGTGACTTCTTCTTGCTGGAGCACAAGCGGCCATGGCCGTCCTCTCACCTGAGACCCAGCCAATCGATCCGGAAGATGCCGTACCATGTGGGGAAAAGCGCTGAGTTCTAGGCAGGTGGGCATGGGGCGCGTTGGCCTAGTAGCGCTGCTGATGTTTTGCGGCTTGGCGATAGGAACCATTGGGTGGCGGCGCAGCCTTGGTCTCGCGTTCTTGCTGTCGGCAGCCGGAGCAGGGACCGTCGTATATCGGAGCGCTACCTACAGCCGGCACTACGGCATCACCGATGCTTCGATTACTCTCAGCTCAACCTTGTTGCTACTCCTCGTTGCCGCAATCATCGTGGAGGCTCGCGGTGAGCGTGCTGTTCCCTGGGTGCCACTGTTTCTGTTCACAGTCGGCGGAGTTTCGCTCCTACTCCTTTACTGGGGGGACCAATCCCAGCAACGCGCAGGGTTGTTGCTCTACGTGTCCGCACTGCTAGCGTTCGGTGTTGGCAGGTGGTTGGGCGAAAACGCGACGCCGCGCTACGAAGTGCTAGTCGCAATCGGACTTAGTTCGGTGACCGCTGCCCATCTGGTTGCGGCCACATTCCAGTCACGCGGTGAACTCGTGGGAACCTCTGGCGACCCGGCGGCGCGCGACTGGGTTCTCAACTCGCACCGAATGCTGGGGTTCTACAACCATCCCTCCACCCTGGGGAAGACCACGTTCCTGCTGCTCTTCTTTCTCCTACCGCTGACCATGTCACGATCACGCGTGGCACGCGGCTCTGCCCAGATTGGTATCGTCCTCGGATTCATCGCGAGTTTCCTGACAGTGTCCCGCGCAAACGTCGCTGCGAGCGCGTGCGCCGTCCTTATCTGGATTCTGATCAACCGCAAAGCAGTATCGAATGGTGCTCGAATCGCAACCGCAGTCGCCGTCGGGGCCGCTACATTTGGCAACCTTGGCGCCATCTCTGCGCTCGAGACCAGAAACCAAGCCGATCCAACCGGCGGACCTCGAGACCAACTACTTAGTATCGGCCTCCACCAGATCGCAGACACTCCATGGTTTGGCGTTGGCGCGAACTACTACAGCGAGTTTGTGGGCAGGTACGACCCGTACGCTGCGACCGGCTTCCCCGTTCATAACACATTTCTCCTCGGAGTGGCGGAGTTGGGCATTCCACTCGCGGTGGTGTTCTTTTCGCCCGTTCTTCTGACAGTAATGATCGGTTGGCAGCGTTGGCAGCGCAATGGGTTCTTGGACGCACGGACTGCCGCCATGGTCGCCACGGTGCCCGGCACGCTGCTTATCACACTGACCGGCTGGGGCATGCTTTCTGAGGCATCACTACTCTTGTGGTACGCCGCACTCGGGAACCTTGCCACCCGCGGACCAGAAGTTCTCGTATCAACAGATAAGAGTTCCAACGGCGACGCAGCCGTTCCCGGCACATTCTCGTCTCATCCAGATGGCACGTCTCCAAGTGTGGCAACAATGAATGCGTCAAATTGACGCCGCCCAAGCCGCGCGGCGCAAGCTCAATTAGGCGGGGCGGACTAGTCACTGTCTGTGGACAACTTGCCAAGACCGTGATTCAGTTCCTAAGTCTTATCACATTGTCGAGAATACTCTCACCGCGCGACTTCGGGCTTGTCGCATTGCTAACTGTCTTCGTCATGCTTGGTGAGCTCCTTCGGGATTTCGGCTTGACCCAGGCCGCCATGCAAGCGAGATCTCTTACACGCGCCCAAGCCAGCAACTTGTTCTGGACGAACCTTGGCGTCGGCGCCGTCCTGGCCGGGATCCTCGCCAGCGCGGCGCCCCTACTCGCCTCGACACTGGATGAACAGGCGCTCGCCAAGATCGCGCCGTTCATCGCTCTGTCGTTGTTGCTCAATGCGGCACAGTCCCAGTTCCAAGTTCAACTGGCGCGCTCATTTCGTTTCATGGCCTTGACGCTGACCGACGTCGCGGCCCAAACGGCTGGATTCGCGAGTGCCCTAACCGCCGCCTTGTTAGGAGCCGGGTACTGGGCGTTGGTCGTCCAGATTCTCGTCGCACTCTCGGTCCTACTCGCTCTGCGGGCTGCAGCGTCGGGATGGACCCCTTTGCTGCCCACAAGAGGCGCAGGCATGCGCGAATTGTACCGCTACGGAATCGACGTGGGATTCGCGCAACTTGTTGCATATGGGGCATACAACACCGATTCATACATCATCGGGTTCAGGTATGGTGCTACGGCCTTGGGTGTTTACAGTCGAGCATTCACACTTCTGATGGTTCCCTTCAATCAATTACTCGGCCCACTAACGAACGTCGTCTTGCCCGTCCTCTCCAGGGAACGGCACGGATCCGGAGAGTTCACCCCTACGCTTCTCCGCATCCAATACGTCTTGGGCGGAGCACTGATCGGACTCTTCTCGATCGTCGTCGGCCTAGCTCAACCCATCGTTGAACTCGCGCTCGGAAGCGAATGGGCTCAATCCGCAATCTTTCTTCGCATACTTTCGGTCGGCGGGGCGTTCCAGGTTCTCAGCTACGTTGCTTACTGGGCATTTCTCGTAGCTGGCCAGACGCGACACCTGTTTTGGCAGAACGTCTTGACCAAAGCCGTGCTCGCGGCATGCGTAATCACAGGAGCCTCCATGGGGCACGGAATAGTTGGCGTTGCATCTGGTTACGCGATTGGGCTAGCCGTCTCTTGGCCAATTAGCCTGATCTGGCTGACAAGAACCAACTCACTATCGGGATACGAATTCGGCTCGTCCGGTGTCTACCTACTCGGTTGCGGCGCTCTCATCGCGTTGGCGTGCGCCGGCACTTTCGATATTCTTCGGCACCACTGGAGCCTCCCCCTACTCGGGAGCACACTCGGCGCGTCGACCTGTGGGGTCTCAACCTACGTCCTTCTTGCCCTCGCGTCGCCTGTTACTAGGGAACCTATTCAGGATATTTGGAAATCATTAGGAGTTGTGCTGGGTCGCAACGGGCGCCGTATCACTTCGGATACAAGTCGACGTGGAGATCGCGCAACTCGATGACCATCGCGACCATGTCCAATCGCAATCATCATGATCACAAGCTCATGATCTGGGATATCGAGCTCGCTTCGGAGACGGTCGAGCACGTCAGAATCCACACTCATGTTGAGCATGCACGTATCCAGTCCTACGGCATGCGCTGCCCAAACCAAGCTCATTGAGAATATCCCTCCCTCAATCCAGCCTTGGTTGCGTTCGCCCGAACCGCTCAGGAGTCGCGCATCTACCGTAACCAGCGCTACAACGGGTATTGATTCTCCGAATCCGGCGTTGCCGTTCTGGTATCGAAGTACAGTCGATGTCCTGTCGCCCTCATAGAACCGCACATGCCATGCTTGACGATTACATACGGACGGGCTGTGAATCGCTAGAGCAACCGCCCGCTCCAATAAGGTTGGTTCAACCAAACGATCCGAAAAGCTACGCACGCTGTGGCGACTCGTGAAGAATGCCTCGGGTTCGGCAACGGCGGCCGAGCTGGTTTTGCGCAGTGGACTCACATCGTCGTCGACGCCATCCCCACTGTTCCAACGCAACAACGCCGATAGCGCTGTCCTCGCGTGGCCAACATACGGGGGAACGGGTTCATGATTAGGTGTGAGTTGGGCAAGGCGTTCCGCCACCGTTAGACCGAATGGCAGCTTCGGTTCGAGAAGAGCGAGTCCTTTCTCGATTCTGTGGTAGTCCTTGGTCACCTGTCCCTCGAGATTTCGCCCGGTGAGGCCCTGGACCAGGTGATCTTCCGGGAACATGGCCCGCGCGTACCTCTGCCGATCGGCTTCGAACTCTCGCTTCAGCTTCCGACGAGCTCGGGATCTCTCCCGTGCGTCCTTGAGCAACTTCGGAGACAGATCACCGATCACACTCTTGATGCGCCTTCGCACGTTCACCCATCACCTTCGGTCTCGTAACTCAGTCTCGTCCGCTACTCCCAAACGCCAACCATCGCGGACAGCTCTGATCCGATCGCGTCCGGATGGCCGCAGGTCGCGTATGAACCATGACCAGACGCCCTTTGCTCCGTGCTCGATTGCGATCCGAACAGCCAAACTCCTCCGGGAGAGACGACGAGCAAGCAGTATCCGATTGCGAATGGCGTAGTAGAGGCCCATGGATCCGGGTTCCTGGTACGCCACGGCCTCGGCCAGAAGGACTACGCCACGTCCAGAGCGACGCATTCGCACGAAGTAGTCCACCTCCTCGAGATACAAGAAGTAGGGCTCGAACATGCCACCAATGTTGAAATGGTCACGCACGCGGACAAGAAAGCAACAACCGTCCACCCAATCCACTGGCGAGGCGCTCCACTCTTTGCGCGCCACGGGATAGCAATCCCGGAGCGAGAGGTCTCCACCTGCGGACCAAACTACCTCTGGGTCACTCTTGAGGTAAGTCAATGGCGCCGAGACCGCAACGCTTGGATCGATATCCAAAGCGGCGCTAAGCGCATTGAGGAGTCCCCGACGTGTCCGAACTTCGTGCGTGAGGACAAGCACGCGATCGGCGCCCTGATCTCGCGCATGCTTGACGCCCAAGTTTACACCCGCGCCATAACCGATATTGCCCTGTTCGCTCTGGACAATCTGAATATGAGGATGCAGAAGTGTCAACGCACCGAGCGCACCATCGGGAGATCCATTATCTACCAGAATCACGAACTCTTCCGGAATTCCTTCAGCCAAGCAATCGGATATTGTATCGAGCACGCTTGGCCAGTTCATGTAATGAACTATGGCCGCGTAGGTCTTCCCGTTCAACGCGCACAACTCTCGAGTCGAAGATCCGACACCGCTGCTGACACCGTCTTCCGAAACGCTTCAAAACCGAAGACCGATTCGAACTCTCGCCGGGGAACTCTCGGATACCGCGATAAGTCCGTTCCCAGGCGACCAAGATCGATTACGAACTTGCGCATCTCCCTGGGGAGGCCATCGCGCACGTGTGCGGTTCCGAAAACTGGCACCCCGTGCGCTAAAGCCTCTATCGCCTTGATCTTGATTCCGCTCCCGTGAGTAATTGGAACTACCGCAGCGTCGATATTGCCATAGAATTCCGCAACCTCGTCGACTGGCCCCATGACAGTGATCGGAAAACCCCAGGTCTTGGTGATTTCAGAGCCGTAACCGGCGACAACTATCTCAAACTTGGGATTGCTCAGAAGAGCCGAGTGTCTCGTGAGGAAATCTCGAAGCGAATACACGTTCGGGCCATAATAGAAGTTTCCAATGAAGCCCAGCCTTGTGACCCCGACGGAGCCGGCTGTGTGGGCAACCGGACGGTATGTTACGGGATTCGGCAACCAACGCATCGGGCGAGAACTTCCCTGCAGCATGGCCTCATACTCGGAATATCCCGCGATCGTGTTCGACCCAACCAGCGACGGATACGCTGCCTCGCGACGATTCCATATTCGCGCTTGTATGCGCCCCCCGGCGATGGACGATTGGCGGGCGTCGCCGATGGTTCTCGAGCTCACACTCCACAGGTCCATCCAGTCAAAGATCAGGCGATCGGAGGCCGAGGATCGGAGGGCAGATCGGAACACCGCCGGCACAGTAGCGACCACAAGATCCGACTGTTCAGCAATCTTAGGAAGTTTCTTGTCGAGGGGCATCGGAAGGAGTGCTTTCTTGAGGCGTCCAAGTGTCCCCACACCCTGCCCCTCAACTGCCACCTCACGTGTCCGCAAAGGCACAATCTGTGTGTCGAAGCCCAATTGTTCTATGGCGCGCGCCCAAGCCATCGCCCGGGCGCCACCACCGTCGGGACGCAACTCATCGCCAGCGTACCAATAGACGATTGACGCCTTATTCATCGAGCTGCGAACCTCGCCTTCACTTCGCCACGTCTCGGTTAGCAGCCTTGACGGATGGAATCGGAGTGACCACTCGGACTATGGCCTCGGCATAACGAGCAACCCCGTTGCGACTTAGTGCCGCGTCCCTGGCGTTCTCCACGAGTGAGGATGCCAACCCTGGGTCCTTGATGAGACGTTCAATTTGGTCTGCGAGGACTTCAGCGTCTCCTACTGGAAAGAGGAGCCCCGTCTTACCATCGTCAATTGACTCGCAATGTCCCTCCGCCGTACTCGCGACGACGGGGCGTCCGGAGTATTGCGCCTCGACAACAGAATTGCCATATGGCTCAACTCGGGAAGGCGCAATAACTATGTCCAATTGATCTAGGGCCCCCCAAATAGGTCTGACGTATCCGTGAAAGTGAACTGAGTCTGCCAATATCGGCTGGCTGGCCTCGGCCCGAAGATCTTTCTCGTAGGTCTCGTAACCTTCAAACGCACTTCCGTACAGATGTAGTTCAACGGGGTGTCCGCGCTCGCGCAGCAGGCGCACTGCGTCAAGCGCGTCCATCGTTCCCTTTCGCGGGGATAGCCGGGCCACTACACCGAGTGCGATCACATCTCCCCGCGGAGGGGGTGACACTGGTGTAGGGCGATCACGAACACCGTTGCGCACAAGAACGGACTTTCGCGCGATCATCGAGACAGTGTCGGTTGCTGACCTTAGTGCGGCCCTACTGATCATGATATTGGCGTGCGAAAGAGCCAGTGGTCCATACAGGCCCATTCGAGTGATCGCCCGATCATGGCCCTCAGCCTCATGAACGTGGCAGATCGTGCGCGCACCCGCCAAGCGTCCGGCGGCTAACCACCAAGGGAGGGTGACGGTGTTGACGTACACAACGGAAGCACGATGGCGACGGATACACAGCACGAGGCGGGGGAAGGCACGCGTCGCCCGGACGCCCAGGCTCAGAATTCCTCGAATCGACAGGTCTGTGCGCCGAAGGACCGGGAAGTTCAAGAATTCGGGAACTCCACCCGCATCCTCGATGTCCCCAGTCAGGGGCCCCGGCTCTGGTGTCACGACTACGACCCTCAGCCCCGCCGATGCCATTGCTTTGACACTTTCGATCATCTGAAGGTCCGACCCGTATACGTCAGACCCGGGATTGACCACCACGACGGTCAAGGTCGGAAGCCCGCGTCGCGTCGCAGAGACATGCTCCTTGATCACGTCGATGCCTTCACCAGGTCGCGCACCGATTGTTCAAGTGAGACCACTGGTTCCCACCCGAGGCTTGTATGGATTCGGCCGTTGTCCCCCCGCACGTCGGTCGGGTCGTTTGGGCGGAGCCGGGTTGGATCGACCTGCAACTGTGGAATGTCGACCGCCATGGCTCGGGCAATGTTGCCGAGGAGTTCATGCCCAGAGACGGACCGCCCAGAGCAGACGTTGAGGACGCCATGGCCGAGATCCGGGACCTCGAGCGCCAGACGATATGCACGCACGACGTCACGGACGTCCGTGTAGTCCCTTCTCGTGTCGAGATTCCCCACCCGCAGGTCCTCGCGCAAGAAGTGGGCTCTGCGGACCCCCGCAACCAGGTCCGGGAGGATGAACCCAGGGCCTTGGCCGGGACCGATGTGATTGAAAGGCCGCATCACGACGATGTCCAGGCCCCGCCTACGGTAGTACGCGGACTGAATCTCGGTCACTAACTTACTCATCACGTACGGAGACGTCGGGACGGTCGGCTCATCTTCCGCCAGTGGTTCGGAGGACGGACCGTAGACTGCGCCGGTGCTGACGACGACGATACGCGGCGAAGCGGGCGACGCCAGGATCGCTTCAGCCATGTGGGTCATCGGCGCACTGTTCGCTGCTATGTACTTCTGCGGATCGTCAAAGGACGGGCCGACCGCAGATAAGGCCGCGAGATGAACCACACCATCACACTCGACACCCGGCCACCCCGCAGTGAGGTCTCGGTCGAAGTAGTCGGTCAAGACCCCTGCCATCTCGGGTGTTACTGGTCCCAACCCGACCCCGACGACGGTATGCCCGTGGTTGAAAAGCTCGCGTCCGAGATGGCGGCCGACGAAGCCGTTGACGCCCGTCACGACGACCTTCACGTCTGCACTGCCCCGTGCATCATGAGCGACCGGCGAGATCGAGGTCGTGCCGGACCATCCTGGTGACCAGTCCCGCGAAGTCAACCTCCCTCTTCCATCCAAGGACCCGCTCCGCCTTGCTTGGGTCCCCCAGCAGGATGTCTACCTCCGCCGGACGCATGAACTGCTTGTCTTGGCGAACATGGCGTTTCCAATCGGTGATACCAACCACCGCGAAGGCGAGGGCAAGGAATTCTTCGATGGAATGCGTCTCTCCAGTGGCCAGCACAAAGTCGTCGGGCTCGTCGTGCTGGAGCATCTGCCACATGCCCCGGACATAGTCACCCGCATATCCCCAATCGCGCTTCGGCCACAGGTCCCCGAGCGTCACAAACTCCTGCTTGCCGAGGTGAATATTAGCGACGGCGTTGGTGATCTTGCGCGTGACGAACTCAAGACCTCGCCGCTCGCCCTCGTGGTTAAAGAGGATTCCCGTCGAAATGAACATCCCGTAACTCTCGCGGTAGTTCCGAGCAATCCAGTGGGCATACAGCTTTGCTACGCCGTAGGGGCTACGTGGATGGAACAGTGAGTCCTCGTTGTATCCATTGCCTGGCCTGTTGTAGTCGAGCCCCCCAAACATCTCTGACGTCGATGCTTGATAGAATCGCGCCTTGGACGAATAACCCGTGACACGCATGGCTTCAAGAAGGTTCAAGACGCCCTTAGCGGTGATGTCGGCGGTCAACTGCGGATTCCGGAACGAATATCCAACATGGCTAACGGCACCTAGGTTGTAAATTTCCTTGGGCTCCGACGTCAAGACGGCTTCGATCAATGACGTCTGATCTGTTAGATCAGCCTCGATGATGTTGATGAACGGGAACTCCGTTTCGAGCGCCTCCCGTCTGGCGTTTCGCTGGCCGCGCAGCAGACCGAAAACCTCGTAACCCTTTTCGTGGAGGAGCTCCGCGAGATGACCACCGTCCTGGCCCGTGATTCCTGTGATCAGCGCACGAGGACGTTCACCCGCCAAAGCCACACCTTCTAACTCGTTAGGCATGTCGTTCTCCTCTTCCATCGATCGGGGGTCGGCGTCGGTGACGGAGCACCAAACGGATTGCGAGAGGCAGATCCTTCATGCCCCACCCGACTCGGCGGAGTCGAGCCACCGTCAGCCCCCACGAGCCGGGTCGCGCCGTCGGTTGTTTTTCCCTGATCTCGGCCTCAGTCAGAACAAGGGACCTGAGGATCAGTCGTGGCCAGCGGCGCAGTGGAGCGCGCGAGAGCTCGAAAAGCGCAGGGACAGACTTGACTCCAGAAGAGTGTGTGAGCAGATCCCACTCCAATGGCAATGTGCGGTCGCCGAGGTGGGTGCTCTCGATCCCCAGGTCAGTAAGCACTTCAGCCAACACCGCAGATGATCCCGTTCGCTCTGACAACTCTTGTAGCTCGCGCTTTTCGGCGTCACTGAGGTCCTGCAGTACCCGGATGAGCATCTCCAGATCAGCGGATCGGCTGTCCCTGAGGCTATGGAGTGCGGCGACGAGTGCGTGGGCCAGACGATCGGGAACCCATAGGGACGCTCCGGCAAGGTGGACGGAGTGGCGGCGTTGCCAGAGAACTTCGAAGACAGCTTGAGGATCCGCAAAGAAACCCGGGTACCGATCGTGGATGTCTACCTCGCAGGGCCAACGTTCGTGCGCGACCGCCACTGAATGCAGGGGAAGGATCTGCGCGGAGGTCGGCGGAATGCGGACGATCCACCCGAGGCTCGCCATCCTCCGCCGGAAGTCCTCACACGTTGCCGGATCAACCCATATGTCGACATCCGAGGAGACATGTCCCCCGCGCAGCCCCTGAAGTTCCAGAGCCGGGCCTTTGATCGCTAAAGCACGGACTCCCGCGTCGCGAGCGACGCGGGAGACCATGGCGTAACCAAGGGGGACGGCCTCCGCGAGTTCGAGACTCGTCACGGCAGGCTGTCGTGGGTGGGACTCAGACGCTGTCCGAGTCCTGGTCCGAGGAGCCTTCGCCGATCACCGACACGGAGATCGTCGCGGCGGGCTTCTTCTTCGTCTTGCCGTTGAGGTCGATGTCAACGTCGAGCGGGCCCGTCTTCTCGCCCGGCTTCACGTGACCGTCGTTGGAGACGAACGTGAAGGCCCACGGGCCGTCGCCGTCACGACCAGCGAAGGTCCAGGGGCCGTGCGCGCTGACGAACTTCGGAGCCTTGCTGAACGGGCCCTTGTCCTTGACGGGGAGGGAGATGACGGCGGTGAGCTGACCGGCGTCGGACTTCCCCTTGTTCTTCACCGGGGACAGGGTGACGTGCAGGCCGGAGGCCCCACCCGTGTAGTTGGCCGAGAAGCCAGTGATCTTGATGAGGGCGGGTCCGGGCTGAGGCGGCGACACGGCGAGCGCCGGCGCGGCGGTCGCGAGCGTCACGGCCGGGACGGCCCAGGCGAGGTGGGCACCGGTCTTCACCACGGAGCGGCGGCTGACGCCGCTCGACGAGGTGTCGGTGGTGTCGACAGAGTCGAGGTCGTTGTGCATCTATATCTCCAAGGTGAGTGTCCCCATGCTTACGAGGCAGGACTCTATCCTCAATTTTGGGGATGTGCCGGATCGGTTTCAGATTTCACGCCGGCTTAACAAACGCCACGATCTGTCGTCCGCTGAGATCCTCCACGAGGGCTCGGACAGCGGGCTCCGAACTACTGTCATGGTCGGGCGCGCCGAACACACCCTCGAGGTGAGCAGCCAAGCTCTCCAGCATCAGCGGCCCGTCCGCGAGGGCGCGGAGCAGCTCGGAGGCCAGCTCCGAGAGCAGCAGGACCTGCTGGCCAGCCATCACCACCATCCGGCCGTCCGGTCCGGTCCAGGTGTCCTTGAGGTCGCCGATCGTGATCATCATGGTTCAGCCCTCCGACCCGGTTGCGAGCAGCCGGGCGACCAGCGGCTTGAGCTCGGCGGCGTCGCGGTAGGAGGCGCGTCGCAGCCCGCCTGCGTCCTCACACAGCGCGGCGAGGCGTTGCAGTGGGGCGTCGAGCTCGCCCAAGAAGGAGGTGTGCTCCGCGAGAAGCGCCACCCCCTCGACGGTGGGCAACCGCTCGACCGCGAACGGCTGCTCGGGCTGTCGGTCCAGCAGGAGCACCGCTGCCACACTGAGGTCGTCGCCCGGATTGACGAGGTTCAGGTCGTCCGGGGAGTGCTGCTCCTTCGCCGGACCACCCGCGCGGATGGACAGCGGCTTGGGATAGGCCACCAGGCGACCATCGGCAGTCACGGCAGCGGTCTCGTCGGTGACGTAGCCGAAGTCGCGCCCGAGGGTCCACGCGATCGTCGACTTGCCCATGCCGGAGGGCCCCACGAACAGCACGCACCGCCCCGTCGCCGGATCGGCGAGGGCACACGCGTGGAGCATCAGTAGCTCCCCGGCGCGGCGCGTCACCGCCTCGATCGTCACCTGCTGGGTCACGGCTTCCATCGCGCGCCCGAGCTCGTCGTCCTGCACCTCGGGGCCGTCGAGGTCGAGCTCGAGCGTCAGCGTCAGGTCGGCGGCAGTTGAGGAAGGCGCCAAGCAACGACTCCACGCCCTCGCGATGTCCCGCTCCAGACGTCCGGCAGCGCTCCCCACGCACTCGAGGCGGACAGCCACGTCGAGGGCCATGACCGTGGTCGCGAGCTCAGTCATTCGAGGTGCCTTCCGGGGTGTTCGTGTCGTACGCCTGCACCAGGCCTCGCCGGGTCAGGTCGGCGACGAAGCGCTGGACGTCGGGTGAGATCACATGGGGTTCTACGGCGTACTCCACGGCCAAATGCGCGACCACCTCGTCGAGCGTCCGGCTTCCGTCGAGCAGACGCCAGATGTGGGCGGCCGTGCCGGAGAGCACCACAGGAGGGTCCTGAAGGGCCGCGAGGTCGAGGAGCGCCACGCGCTCGTCGCTCTCGACGAACGCGACGTCCTCGGAGCGTCTCACTACGCCTCCCGACGACTCGGGGATCACGCCAGGGCCTTGGCCTTTCGGCCCTTGGCACGCCACCCGCGCTTGCGGCGACGCGACGAGGAGTCCTCGCCGTAGTACGACGCCTCGTAGTAGTAGTAGCCACCGGTGCTGCGCCGCGACGACTTGTTCATGATAATGCCGAGCGCCCGTCCGTTGACGGCGGAGAGGTGGCCCAGGGCCTGGGTGAGCTCGGCGTCGACGGTGCGTCCGGCGGAGATCACCACGAGGGCACCATCCGCGGCCGCGGTCAGGATCGCGGCGTCCGTCACCGGGAGCAGGGGCGGCGCGTCGACGATGACCATCGCGTGCTCGGCGAGCTGCTCGAGGAGCGCCCGCATCGCCTTGGAGCCCAGCAGCTCGCTGGGGTTGGGCGGGATCCGGCCGGCGGCCAGGACCTTCAGATTGTCGGTCACGCCAGACGGCTGGAGCGCGTCCGCCACCGAGAGCCGCCCCACCAGCACATCGGTCAGACCAATCTCCTCGTCGGCCTGGAAGGAACCGGCCACCGTCGGGCGGCGAAGGTCGCCGTCGACCAGGACCACGGGCTGACCACTCACCGCGACCGCCGCGGCCAGGTTGGCGGCCACGGTGGACTTGCCGTCGCCGGGCTGCGGGCTCGTTACCACGATCACCTTGGGCGGGCTGTCGACGTTCATGAAGATCAGGTTGGTGCGCAGCTTGCGGAACGCCTCGGACGCCTCGCGCTGGCGCTCCGCTCCGCCCCCCTCCAGGCCCTCGACGGCGAGCAGCGCGCGCTCGCCGGGGTTGCGGCCGAGCACGCCGGCCATGGGGACGCTGCCCATAACGGGTACGTTGAAGCGGTCCTCGACCGCCTTGGCGGTGCGGAGCCGCCGGTCGAGGTTGTGGCGCAGCAGCGCGTAGCCGTAACCGAGGAGCAGGCCCAGGAGCAGGGCCAGCGCCAGGTTGCGGGCCGGCTTGGGCGACACGGGAGTCGACGGCAGCTCGGCCGACTCGATGCTGATGACCCGCGGGACGCCGGCCCGCTGTGTGTTGCGCGGGTCCTCGATCTCCTGGACCTGCGTGGCGAGCGCGTCAACCCAGGCGTCGGCAAGCTTCTGCGCGCCGACCGGCGTCGAGTCCTGCGCAGTGATCTTGATCAGCACGGTGTCGAGCGGCTGCTCGACGGAGATCTGCCCGACCAGGGAGGCCGGGTCGGCGTCGAGGTGCAGGTCGTCGATGACCTGCTGGGCCGTGGCACGACTCTTGGCGATGTCGACGTACGACGTGGCGCGCGACTTCGCGAGCTCGTCGTTGATCGAGCCGAGGGCCGCGTTGGAGTTGCCCCCTGTGCTGACGAAGCCGTTGGCATCGGCGGCGTAGACCTTGGTGCGCGTGAACGTGTAGGCAGACGCACCGCCCACCACGAGCGCCGTGATGACGAGCACGCCCATCCAGTGCAGCACCAGCATCCGCAGGTGGTCACGCAGCTCCATCAGCAACACCATTCACTCGGTCGACGTTCGGGGCGAAGGCTAACCCACCGATGTCACGCCACCATTTCGCTGCGATGACGCGGACACAGGTCAGGAGGGTCATGGGCAGGAGGACGGGACGGTCTGGTCGGTCTGGCTCGAGCTGAGTCCCGGAGTGACGTCGAGACGGGCGTCGCCGGTCTGACCGCTGCCGCTCCTCATCGAGAACCGGATGGTCACGTGTCCGCCCGGTGGGAGCTCGACGTAGGCCGCCGCGGCGGGACGCCCGCCGTAGTCGACGGACCGTGCGTCGACGGCCTCACCATAGAGCAGGACTCGTCCGAGGGTGCCGCCGCGCGGCGCAAGGAGATAGACGACCAGCCCCTCGGTGCCTCGCGATGCACCCGGCAGGATGCCCCGCACGTAGTCGGGATAGGTCGCGATGTCGGACGGAGCCGACGACGAGAGCACCACGCGTCCGTGGAGGACCTGGGTGTCGTGCCGGCAGCTGTCGGATCGCACGTGCACGCGCGTGCGGAGGTAGTAGCTCATCTTGGACCCGTACTGGCCCGTGCGGTCGTTCAGGTACACACCGACCGCCGGGTCGTGGCTGCCGCCTTCGGGAAGGGCACCCTCGACGGCCGTCCCGGCGATCAGGGCCTGCTCATCCGTGTGGAACGAGTGCACCAGGAGGCGTCCTTCGTCCGCCCCCTGCTTCATCGCCTTGAGCAGCTCCTCCGGCTTGCCCGCCGAGGTAACGGCCGAGAACGCTCCCGCCCCGGCCTCCCGGAAGAAGGCGTCCTGCGCGTCGGCCCCCGGGATGCGCAGGTAGGCGCTGCTCAGCAGCTGATCGACCACGTTGTCCGAGGTCAGCGTGACCCCGGAGGCGGTGACGGGCCCCGTGGCCCGCATCAGGTAGGACAGGAGCACCGGGTCGGCACTCACGACCCCGTCGACGTCCTGGTCGAAGCGTTGCTTCCAGTGCGCCGCGAAGAGCTCGGCGTCGCGGGGGAAGTCGGGGATGGTGTTGGTGTCCACGAAGCGGGTGCCCGCACGGTCCCCGAAGAGCGCCGTCTCGGCGGGTGTCAGGGGGAGGACCGGCGCACCCAGCTCGCCGAAGGTCCTGCCGGCCACGGGGTGGGTCAGCTCGATGGCGCCGTGGTCGGCCTCGAGCAGGAACACGCTGCCCGGGAAGCCGCCAGTCGAGCGGATCTCGGCGTTGTTCTGGAGGACCAGGAGGTACTTCCGCGGGCCGTCGGCGCCCAGCATCGACGGCAGCAGCCGCACGACCTTGTCGGCGCGACCGAGGGTCTTCCTGGCCTTGGCGACGATCTCGTCGATCTGGGCGTTGGCCGAGGCGAGCGGACCGACGTAGGACGTCGGGTCGAGCCCGGCGAGCTGGGTGGCGGCGCGGTCGAAGGTCTGGCGGCTCTCGCGCACCGGCCCCTGCAGCTCCTGGATCCGGTCGACCGGGATGCGTCCCTGGTGGGGCGAGAGCTTGCCGTCGTCGAAGGACTGCACGATGTCGACCAGCGGCGCGATCCCCCGGTGGGACACCGAGTCGAGCACCGAGCTGAGCGTGTGCACGGCCGCGGCGTCGTCCCCGACCGCGGGCAGGTGACTCAGCCCGCCCCACACCGGCCCATCGGTCTGGTCGGCGGCGGCCGAGCTGTGGGCCTGGAAGTCGGCGAGCGCGACCTTTGCCCGGTCCACGTCGCGGGCGTCGAGCGCCGACTGCAGGTCGGTCGCTGCCGACTTGGCGGCGTTGAGCTCGGCGCGGACGTGCCAAGCACGCCACACGACCAGGAGGACCACGATGGCCGCCAGCAGCACGGCGACGCCGACGGCCAGGCGTGCAGGATGGCGCAGTCGCGTCGTCACGGAAGGGCTCCTCGCCGCGGTCGGTGGAGAGTCGGCGGCCAGCCTAACCGGCCGCCGACACGCGTCCGAGGCGCGGACGTCCGGATCGCGTCAGCCCATCGTGAGGGCCTTGAAGACCAAGACCATCACCACCAACAGGAGCGGGACCACGACCGCCCACTGGACCATCAGTCGCCGCCGATGCTCGTCGACCGGATTCTTGTACATCCCCCGTTGCCTTGCCATCTGTGTTGCCCTTCCACTGTTGCCCCGGCGGTTCCGGCAGAACCTTGGCACCACCGTGGCGGCTCCAGCAACGAATTCACGTCCTTGGCAGGTGAACTCGTTGTAACAAACCTCCGGCCCGCCGCGACGAGCGCGACGGGCCGGAGGTTTGGTCTGGAGCGGTCTGGACCTCAGATCGGGATGACGACCTCGGCGACCGAGCCGATCGAGGCGACCACGGTCTTGTCGACCGGCTCGGCCTTGGGGGCCAGGGTGCGGAGCGTCCACTCCCCCTCGCCGGCGAAGAACCGGAAGTGGCCGGTGGCCGAGGTGGGCACCTCGGCGGTGAACTCGCCGGTGCGGTCGAGCAGGCGCACGTAGGCGTTGCCGACCGGCTCACCGTCGCGCAGCACCTGGCCCTGGACGATCGCCTCCTTGGCGACGTTGATGCCGTCGAGCGACAGTCCGCCCTCGGTCGCGCCGCACATCAGGCGACACCCGGCTCGTCGCCGAGGGCGACGGGCACGCCGACGAGGGAGCCGTACTCGGTCCAAGAGCCGTCGTAGTTCTTGACGTTCGCCTGGCCCAGCAGCTCCTTGAGCACGAACCACGTGTGCGAGGAGCGCTCACCGATACGGCAGTAGGCGATGGTGTCCTTGCTCCAGTCGACGCCGGCCTCGGTGTAGATCGTCTTCAGCTCGTCGTCGGACTTGAAGGTGCCGTCGTCGTTGGCCGCCTTGCTCCACGGGACGCTGGCGGCGGTCGGGATGTGCCCGGCGCGCTGGGCCTGCTCCTGCGGGAGGTGGGCCGGGGCGAGCAGCCGGCCGGCGTACTCGTCGGGGCTGCGCACGTCGACGAGGTTCTGGGTGCCGATCGCGGCAACCGTCTCGTCGCGGAAGGCGCGGATCGAGGAGTCCTGCTCCTGGGCGGTGTAGGACGTCTTCTCGCGCGTGGGCAGCTCGTCGGTCAGCTCGCGGGAGTCGAGCTCCCACTTCTTGCGGCCGCCGTCGAGGAGCTTGACGTCCTGGTGGCCGTAGAGCTTGAAGTACCAGTAGGCGTAGGCGGCGAACCAGTTGTTGTTGCCACCGTAGAGGACGACCGTGTGGTCGTTGCCGACCCCGCGGTCGGACAGGAGCGCCTCGAACTGCGTCTTGTTGACGAAGTCGCGACGGACCTGGTCCTGCAGGTCGGTCGTCCAGTCGAGCTTGATGGCGCCCCGGATGTGGCCCTTGTCGTAAGCGGTGGTGTCCTCGTCGACCTCGACGAGCACGATCGACGGGTCATCGAGGTGGTCCTCCACCCACTGGGCGGTGACGAGCGAGTTCTCGCGGCTCATGTTCTTACCTTTCTGTGCACCGGTGGTGCGGTGGGGTCTGGGTGGGGTCTTGGTGGGTCGGTTGGCCAAGCGCTTGATGAGCAGATACATCTCGCAGCCGAGGCAAAACGCGAAGACCGCGTTGAGCAGGGCGGCGGCGAGGGCGAAGCCGGTGGCGACGAGGCCGACGACCGTGGCGCCGGTCAGGAACCCGACGAGCCCGACCACGGCGAAGGTCAGGCCGACCGCCTGCGCGAACCGCGGCGGCGCCGGGTCCTCGAGGTCGGACGGCGGGTCGAGCTGCGGCCGGACCAGGGTCCGGAACAGCCAGGCGTAGGGCGTGCGCGGGACCCCGAGCCCCGCACCGACCGCGAACAGCACGGCCTGGAGGGCGAGCAGCGCGACGCCGACCGGGTGCGGCGCCAGGAGCAGCACCGCCGCCAGCACCACCGACGTCAGCGCGGCCGCGAACTGCGGACCGCGCGGGTCGATGCCGGCGGTCGTGCCCGGGCTGGCGGCCCGGGGATGGCTGATGGTGGACATGTCTCTCCTGTAGGTCCTGGACGGGATCCGGGTCTCGACAAGCTCGACCACCGAAGGTCCAGCTCGCCGCACCGGGGACGGCACGGGCGCGTCACGGCTCGTCGTACGACGAAGGGCAACTCCCACGCACATTAGTCGAGTATTTGAGTCGACTAAAGCGGGGTTGGGGTGACGCGTCCCGTCAGGACATTCGACACAGCGACGAGCGCACGCGGCAGTGGTCCACTGCGCGGCGACGGGTCAGCATGGTCGAGGACATGAGAAGCACTCTAGGAGAACGCCGCCCTCGAATGCCTCATTCCATCTCGCATCATGGACGGCAGTCTCAATAAATGGACTTGCGAGGAGATGGCAACTCCAGCGCACCGTTGGACGACCAGGCCGGCGCGTCTGGGGGAGAGCTGCTTGGACGGGCAAGTCCCTAGTTGACTGCTCGGACCAGGCTGTCCGATGACCTAGCGCGAGTAGGTCGCTGTGAAGGTCGGACTCCAAGGGCGTCCGTTGATCACTGCATCTCGCGGGAGCAATGCCCGGAACTCGCGCAATGAAAGGAGTCTCGAGAACTCACCCCTCTTCCGTCGCCAACTCGGCAGCCAGTGAACGAACGCCACAGCCGTGTGCGACTCGATCGGGAACCACTTGTTGGGCGTTGTGATGACCCAGCAGCGCGACACGCGGACGTGTTCGGCGACGAACTTCCGCTGGGCTTCCTCGTCGCCGACGTGCTCAATGATCGCGTTGGACAGTGCGAAATCCACGAAGTCATCAGGGAAGGGCATAGCGCAGGCGTCCGCGATCATGAATGGGTATGGCGTGTCCTGGTGGTAGAGGTTGATGCCCATCTTCACCTCGCCCAACCCCATTATTCGATCCTCGACGATGCCGACGTTCGACCCGTCCTTTGCAGCGAGAGCACCGACCATGAGGATCGTCTTCGCGTCCTGGGCCGTCATCCAGGAGGCGATCATTTCGGCCTTCCGGTGACGATTGCGAATGCTGTACCGGGTGATGGCGCGGCGAAGCCGCGACTTCACGAAGGCCCCGAGAGTCATGCCGCGCACCGTACCCAGCAGGGAGGATGCGGGAAGAGTTCGTGCGGCTTGAACCACTCGGCACAACAATTCGGCTGGGCGACTCCGTCCATCAGCTCCGTGAGACGCACGCAGGCGCCCAGTCGCCGACTGGCGCGAGCACGCTTGCCCCCACTGTCACCTTCTCAGCTGTTCGCGGGCTTCGTCAGAGCCGCGAGCACTTGATCCTTGCGGGGAGCGCCCGCGGCGCGGCTGACCTCCACACCCCGACCGTCGAGGACGAGCGTGGTCGGCGTACGCAGGATGCCGAGGGCGCGGACGACTTCAAGATGGTGCTCGGCGTCGACCTCGACGTGCTTGACGCCCGGGACCACCGCAGCCACCTCGGACAGGGTGCGGCGGGTGGCGCGGCAGGGCGCGCAGAAGGCGGAGGAGAACTGGAGCAGGGTGGCGCGCTCCCCCGGCGCGATTGCGAGGCCATGGGTCTCGGCAAGCTCGACCACCGACGGGCGCTCGACTACCGAGGGGTTGGGGTTGCTTCTTGGCTCGCTGGGTTTCGAGACAGGCGCTAGCGCGCCTTCCTCAACCAGCGGCAGCGCGTGGGTGCCGGTGAAGCGGCCGTTGGTGGCGGCGCGGTAGAGGCCGAAGGTGAGGGCGCCGAGGACGGCGACGACGAGTACCCAGGCTCCGGCGGTCATGGTGGGGCCAACACCACGTGAGGCCGGGACATTCCGGTTACCGCGGCGTAGCATCCGTGGTGCCCAGGCGCCAGGCAGCCCACTGTCGTGGTGCCCGGGCGAGGACGGGGGTCCATCATGGGGTTCTTCACCGACCAACCGGCGTCACCGCACGCCGAGGTGCGCGGCGCGCAGCGTCGCACGACATCGCTCGCCGAGCTCGGCATCCTGGCCGCGCTCGGTCTCGTGGGCCTGGTGCTGGCGATCAAGTACGACGCCTTCGAGGGACTGCTCGAGTGGGCCGCGGACCACGACTGGCTCCAGTTCGACGAGATCTCCCTCATCGTCCTGCTCGAGAGCATCGGCCTCGCGCTCTTCGCGTGGCGCCGCTATCGCGAGGCGCAGGCCGAGACGCACCGGCTCGTCGCCGCCGAGCGGGACCTCGCGCACACGACCGAGCGCTACCGGTCCCTCTTCGAGGAGAACCCGCACGCGGTGTTCTCCCTCGACCTCGAGGGCCGCTTCCAGGACGTCAACGCCGCCGGCGTACGACTCGGGGGCAGGCCGGCGGCGGAGATGCGGGGCATGAGGTTCTCCTCGATGATCGAGCTCAAGGACCTCGATCGCGCGCGCGAGGCGTACGCCGAGGTCATGGCCCGACGCCCGCAGGAGTTCGAGGTCGGGGTGATCCACAAGGACGGCCACCACATCGACCTGCGCATCACCGGACTGCCGATCGTGGTGCACGACCAGGTGGTCGGCGTCTTCGTCATCGCCGAGGACATCACCGAGCACCAGCGGACCCGCCGCGAGCGCGACGAGGCGCTCGTCCGCGCCGAGCAGGCCAGCGAGGCCAAGTCGCTGTTCCTGGCCAACATGAGCCACGAGCTGCGTACCCCGCTGACGACCGTGCTCGGCACCACCGAGCTGCTGCTGGACACCCCGCTCGACTCGAGCCAGACGAAGTTCGTCCGGGTCGTCGAACGCCGGGGGCGCGAGCTGAGCCGGATGGTCGAGGACATCCTGGACTTCTCCCGGCTCGAGGCCCGCTCCACCCAGGTCGTGGACGTCTCCTTCGCGCTGAGCGAGGCGATCGACGGCGTCGTCGACGAAGCCCGGACCGCGGCCGAGCGTAAGGGCCTGGCCTTCACCGTCCACCTCGAGCAGTGCGTCCCCCAGCAGGTCGTCGGCGACCCCGGCCGGCTCGCGCAGGTCCTGCGGCACCTGCTGGACAACGCCGTGAAGTTCACCGACGCCGGCCGGGTCCGGCTGACCGTCACGCACGAGGACACCGAGCACCTGCTCTTCGCCGTGGACGACACCGGGATCGGCATCACTGCCGAGCACGAGGGGCGGCTCTTCGAGTCCTTCGCGCAGGCGGACCCGTCGGCGACCCGGAAGTACGGCGGCACGGGCCTGGGGCTGGCGCTCTGCCACGAGCTGGCCGTCCTGATGGGCGGCTCGATCCGGGTCGAGAGCAGCCACTGCGCGGGCAGCCGCTTCGAGCTCCGGCTGCCGCTGCGCGAGGCCTGAGCCGCGGGTCAGCTCGGACCGTCGGCGACCTCGATGTCGAACTTGGCGGTGCCGTCCTTGACCTCGGTGACGGTGACGCCCACGTCGTACTCGTCCTCGCCGACGGTCAGCGTGCACGTCATCGACGTGTCCTTGGTGGCCTCGAGGTCACCCGGGCAGCTGACGTCGTCGGGCTCCTGTCCGACCTGCGCGGCGAGCTGCGTGCTGATCTGGTCCTCGACGTCTGCCTGGGGGACGGACTTGGTCGACGAGCAGCCGGACAGGCTGGCCCCGGCCAGGGCGAGCAGGAGGGGGACGGCGGCGAACCTGCGCATGCGGACAGCCCTTCGGTCGGTGAAGGGCCATCCCAGCACCCACGGCGTACGCCGGTGACCGGAATGCGTACGCCGCGCGGGCTGGTCCAGTCGGGCGTGTCAGCCGCCGGCGAACGGCGGGAGGAACTCCACCGACGAGCCCGGCGGGACCATCACCTCGGCGGGGTCCTCGGCGGTGACGGGACGGTCGCCAAGCAGCGCCGAGCAGACCTGGAGCACGTCGGCCAGGCGGGTGCCGGGGTGCAGCGCGACGACGCGGGTGAGCACCTCGGAGAGCGAGATCGGGCCGTCGACGGGCAGGTGGTCGGCGTCCACGCCGGCGGCCGACTTGGCCGAGGCCCAGTAGCGGACGCGGATGGCCTGCGTCTCATCCACGCTCGAACTGCCGCTCATGACGCTCATATTTCGGTATTCTTGCCGATCAACAACCAGACCGAGGCCCAGCGCTGCGTTTCGGTCCCCGCCCGTCACCGGGAGGAGACCCACTTGTGAGCACCCTGCTGCTTCTGACGAGCGCCCTGCAGCCGTCCGCCGAGGTGCTCCCCGGTCTGGCGCTCCTGGGCCATCAGGTCAAGATCCTCCCGTCCGAGGGCAGCGCGCTGCTCGAGGCCCCCGAGTCCGACCTGCTGCTGGTCGACGGCCGCCAGGAGCTCGCCCACGCGCGGGACCTGTGCCGCCTGATCCGCACCACCGGCACCGACGTCCCCGTCCTCCTCATCGTCACCGAGGGCGGCCTGGCCGTCGTCACCCACGACTGGGGCATGGACGACGTCGTGCTGCACACCTGCGGCCCCGCCGAGCTCGAGGCCCGGATCAAGCTCGCCATCGGCCGGCTCAACGCCCGCCGCGACGCCGACGACCCCGAGTCGCACGTGATCCGGTCGGGCGAGGTCGTGGTCGACGAGGCGACGTACACCGCCAAGATCGGCGGCCGGCCGCTGGACCTGACGTTCAAGGAGTTCGAGCTCCTCAAGTTCCTCGCGCAGCACCCCGGCCGCGTCTTCAGCCGCCAGCAGCTCCTGCAGGAGGTGTGGGGCTACGACTACTTCGGCGGCACCCGCACCGTCGACGTGCACGTACGTCGCCTCCGCGCCAAGCTCGGCCCCGAGAACGAGACGCTGATCGGGACGGTCCGCAACGTCGGCTATCGGTTCGTGCTGCCGGCCAAGGAGGCCGCGGCCAAGGCCGACGCCGCCACGCCGGCACGGGCCGAGCTCGACGCCTGAGCCTGGTCGAGTCGGCGCAACTGCCGCCCACGACGAGCGAGGCCCCGACCGTCACCGGTCGGGGCCTCGTCGTGTCGCCCTGGGTCAGCCCACCCACGGGCGAGCGGCCGCTGCGGCCGCCGCCCGGTGGTGGTGCTTCGTCGTGACGACCAGGCGCACGGACCGGGAGGTGGCCCGGGCGCTGTCATCGCCGGCGACGTACCGCAGCCGGAGGTGGTGCACCCCCGTCGCGAGACCCCGCAGGCCGAGCTTCACCAGACCCGCCTTCGCCGCACCCAACGGAAGGGTGCGGACCACGCGCTGGCCGTCGAGGACGGACACCGTGCCCACCGGCGAAGCCACGCCGTCGACCCGGACGCGCCCCGTGAGGTGCGCGACCTGGCCGCGGAGGATCCGCGCCGACTGGAGACGCGCGGTCGCCGTGGCCGGCAGCCGGGAGACGAGCACCGAGGCGCTCATCGCCTCACCCGCGGCGTGGCCGGCCCGCGTGGCGCGCACCGTCACCGCCAGGGTGCGGTGGGCGTCGGCCAGGCCGACGACGTACGTCGCCTGGTCGGCTCCCGTGATCGGAGCACCGTCGCGGGTCCACTGGTAGGCGTAGGCTAGGTCGGGCTGGTCCCACTCACCCGAGGTCGCCGCGAGGGTCTCCCCCGCCAGCGCCGTGCCGGTCACCGACGGGGCCACCGAAGCCTCCGGCGCGTCACCCTCGACGGCCCGGACTCCCACACCGGTCACGTGACCGGTGTCGTGCCCGGTCAGGGCACCGGCCCAACGCACGCTCACGAGGTGGCCGAGGTCGGCCGCCCGCACGGTGTACGTCGCACCAGTGGCGTCCGCGATCGGAGCGTCGTCGACGTACCACTGGGTCGTGGTCATCACGCCCTCCAGCGACCAGGTCGGCTGGGGTGCGGTGAGCACCGTGTCGACCTTGCCCGAGCCGACCAGCGTCGGCACCGTCGCGACGGTCGGGGCGGAGGTGTCGGCACCCGTGCCGCCACCGCCACCGCCGGTGCCACCGCCGCCACCACCGCCGCCGCCGCCGGCAGCCGGGACGGCCACCGTCGAGGACGTCGCCGACGCGCTGGCGAAGTCGACGGGAGCGCCGCGACCACCCTCCTGGACGTACTGCGGACGCTGCGCCGTCTGGCGCACCGACAGCGCGTGCCCGGCGTCGGCCGAGGTCACCTGGTAGGTCGACCCGGTCGCGTTGGCGATCGGCTGGCCGTCACGCAGCCACTGGACGGCGACCGCGAAGGGCGCACCCCAGCTGCTGGTGTCGGTGCTCAGCGTGGAGCCGACAGCAGGCGACCCGGTCACCGAGGCGGTGCCCGTGGGCGCCGCCGCGGTGCAGGTGAGCTTCACCAGCAGGTCGACGCGCGCCGGCGGGACCTGCATCGGGTCGGTGGACGCCGTGGCGCAGCCCGAAGCGGCCGCCTTGACGCGGTACCACCCCTCCGTGACGTCCCACTGGAAGCCGCCGTTCGCCCCCGTGGTGCTCGGGTTGGCGCGGTTGTCCTCCGACATGATCGGCGAGCCGTTGGGCACCGGAGCGAACGGTCCACCCGCGGAGTCGGACCGCGACAGCGTCGCGGTGGCCCCGTCGATCGGCCGACCGTACTGGTCGGTGATCGTGCCCGACGGGTCGATGTAGACCGCCACGCTGGTCGGCGGGGTGTTCGGCGCACAGTCCGCGGGGACGTTCGTGGAGATCACGATGTCGCCGTGGCTGGGGTAGAACGCCGGGATGGAGGCGGAGTACGTCGCCAGCCCGTCCCCGCCGGCCGTGCCCTGGACCAGCGGTGCCGTCCGGGACGCGGTGCCGTCGGAGAACGTCACCGTGTAGGTCGGCAGCGCGATGCCCGCACACCCAGTCACCTGGAAGTCCTGGGCCTGCTGCCAGTACACGACCGGCGTGCCACCGATGTTCCAGGTGGACGTCGGGATCGAGACGTTCGCCGGCGGAGGCGTCGGCTTGGTGAGGTTGACCGTCACGTCCGTCGTCGCCCCCCGCGCCAGCGTGGTGCCGCGCCACTCGGCTGAGTGGTGGGTGTTGTCGGCGGGGTAGACGTAGACGGCGTACCGGGTGTTGGCCAGGGCCATGCCCGAGAAGTCGCCGTGCTGGTCGGTGCTGCCCCACAGGCAGGTCCACGTGACCTCGTCACAGGCCGTGACGGAGGCACCCGCGAGAGCCGACTGGTCGTCGGCGTCACGCACGTGGACCGTCATCGGGCTCAGCTCCGCGTCGGCAGGGATCACCGGGCCGGCGGAGGCCGACGCCGTGCCGTCGCGGTGACCCTCGGCGCTGGCGTGGACCACGACGGTGACGTACCCGCCCCGGTCGGAGGCGTCGGGCGTGAACGTCGACCCGACTCCCTTGCTGCGGCCGTCGACGAACCACTGGTAACCGAACTCGGCCTCGTGGCTCCAGGTGCCCGGGTCGACCGTCAGCGTCTGACCGACCTGCGGCGTGCCCTCGATGGACGGCTCCGTGGTGGTCGTGAGGAGCGGCATCCGCGGCGCACGCACGGCCGGCGAGGTCTCGACGATCGTCCCGTGGTTCGGGGCCGTCGCCGTGACCTGCACGGACAGCAGCTGACCGGCGTCACTGCCGGTCGGCTGGTACGACGTGGCGGTCGCGCCGTCGATGCTGTGGCCGTTGCGGCGCCACTGGTAGGCCAGCGCCACGTCGTCCGCAGCCAACCCGTCGCCGGGCATCCACTCGCCCGAGCCGGCAGTCAGCAGGTCGCCGTACGCCGGAGTGCCGGGGGTGATCCTCGGCTCGAGGCCCGTGACCGCGGGTGCGCCCTGGCTGATCAAGATCCGGCCGTAGCGCACCGCGATCCGGTGGCCCGGCAGGTAGCCCTCGACCTCCACGGTGATCGGACGCTTGTAGTCATCGGCGGTCACGGTGTAGGTGGCACCGCTGCCGACGACCGTGTCATCACGCCCGGCCAGCCAGGTGTAGATCAGGTCGACGTCACCGGTCTCGACACCGTGGATCGTCCACGGGTCGGAGATCGCCGTCAGGGTGCTGCCGACCGCCGGGCGCCCGGCGATCCGGGTCCAACCGCCGTCGGGCGCGGCTCCGTTGGTCACGAGCCCGCTGAAGTGGAAGACGTAGCGGCCGTCGGGCTGCCCGTCGGTGTGTCCCGACACGAGTGCGTGGGCGCCACCGTCGCGGTAGCCGCCGTCCTCCCAACCGGGGATGTAGCGCGCCGAGGAGCCGTGACGGCGCAGGCCGTCGGCCCAACCGGCGGGCTGGGACGCGGTCGTGACCGTGTCGTAGTTGTAGGTGACGTCGAACGCGCCGCCGTCCTTGGCGGTGACGAAGGCCTGGACCACGTCGCTCGCCCCGTCGGGCGTGACACCGAAGTCACCGCGGGTGCGGACGTCCCAACCATGGCGGACCCACTGCGCGCAGAGGGTGTCGCCGTCGGCCGAGACGCCCCACGTGCGCTGGTCGGCCCAGATGCCGGGAAGAGGTGCCAGCGCCACCGCGGAGTCGTCGACGAGGGACCCGTACTCCCCGTCCTCGACGCTGATCACGCCGTCGTACCCGATGAAGAGCGGGACGTCGTGGAAGGTGGTCTCGTTCGAGTGCTGCTGCGACAGGCAGTAGTCCTCCTGCTGGCCGGCGACCGTCCCGACCGAGCCCCAGTCGGGGGTCATCGTCAGGTCGTGGGTCAGGCCCTCACCGGCCACCGCGACCGCGTCGGCGTCCTCGGCCGGGTGGCTGAGGAGGCCGCTCCGGTCGGCCCAGAACATCAGGCTGCTGTCGGGCGCGACCCTGACCTCGTAGTGGCCCTGCTCGTCGGTCGTGGCGTAGACGTCACGGCGGCGGGTGAGGTGCGCGCCGTCCTCGGAACCCGACGTGTGGGTCTCCCCCACGTCGACCCGGACATCCGCCAGAGGGGCGCCGGTCGGCGTGTTGACGGTGCCCGAGACAGCAACGCCCCTGCTCAGCTCGAGTGCCGGCGCGGTCACGACGCCACCCTCGCCCATCTCGACGACGCCGGCGGCGTTCTGGACCAGTGGCGCATCGGTGCCTCCGATCCAGGTCGTCACGTAGCGCTGGTCGGACGACCACGGGTAGTTCGTGGCCGCGACGGCGTACGACCCGGCCGGGACGCCGGTGAACGCGTAGTGCCGTCCCGTCACCCACTGCTCGTTGAACCAGACGAACTTCTGGTCCGTGTCATCCCAACGCCAGAGCTCGACGTCCGTCTGACCCGCGACGGCCTCGCCATCGGCGGTGCTGACCACGCCCCGGAGGACGCTGTCGCGCAGCGACAGGACCAGGTCGTCGACTGCGATGCTGGCGGCATCCAGGGTGTAGTCCTCCGAGCTGGCCGGGAGCAGACCCTGGTCGTCCGCCGAGGCGTCGACCGACACGGTGTCGTAGGAGTAGAACCCGAGGTCGGGAAGGGCGAAGGTGTAGCGCCCCTGGTCGTCGGTCGTGGTCGAGCCCAGTTCACTGTGTCCACAGATCGTGCACCAGGAATAGCCCGCGTCGAGGGTGACGTCGGCGTCAGCGACGGGACCCTGGGAGTCGACGACCCGTCCGGCGACCATGTCGGGCTCGCCCAGGTCGATCTCTGCCCGCGTGTCCTCCGATCCGACGGAGATCGTCGCCGGGTCGTCGAGGCCAGCGGGACGCTGCCCGCCGTACCACGCACGGCGGGTTGTCGTGCCGTCCGAGATCGTCGCCCGGACGGCGTAGCGACCCGGGCTCACCGAGAACGCGACCTCGCCCATGTCGGAGCCGGACCGCCCGGCGTACATCAGCAGCTGCGGCGCGCCGTACCGCTCGGACCAGCGATAGACCTCGATGGTCGTGTGGTCCGACGACCCATTGAGGGCGATCCGCAGGTTTGCCATGGCGACCATGGCGAGGTCAGGAAGAACGGTGCGGTCACCCTCGACGACGAACGCACCATCGGCGTCCTCGACGGGCTGCGGCGCGTCATCGTTGTTCGGGGTCATGTAGGAGCGCTGGTTCCTCCAGTCGTCCGACCTCGCGGCGATGACGTAGCGCCCCGGGGCGACCCCGGTGAAGGCATACCGTGACGACCTCGTGCTGACCCGGTCCGTCCAGTCCCAGCCCTCGCCCGACCAGCGGTAGAGGACGAGCGAGGTCTCGCCGTAGAAGCCCTCCGGAAGGCCAAGGGCCCCTCGGACAACCCCGGAGAAGCGCTCCAGGACGACCGGGTCGAGAGCTGCGGGGTCGGTGAACCGGTGCGCCGACGTGTCCGAGTCACCGCCGCCCGCGTACGCCGAGCTGTAGCCGATCTCGCTGCCGTCCACCTTGATCGCGAACTGGTGGTAGCGCTTCAGGTCGCGTGCCGAGAGCGCGACACCGTAGTGCCCCTGGGCGTCCGTCTGGCTCTTCCCGACCCATCGGCCGCGGGATCCGGGGGTCCGGAACCCGTAGAGAGTCACGTCGGCGCCGTCCACCGGAGTGGTGTCACCGTCGACGACGGTTCCGCTGAAGGCCGGCTGGGTCAGCGCGAGGTGGATCGTTCCGGCGTCCAGCGAATCCGACGCGACGGTGACGAGATCGGCGTGGGTCGGGTCCGTGGTGTCGCCGAGCTAGGTCAGAACGCCGGTGGACCAGTCGTAGGCGCCGACGAGGTAGTCGCCCGAGGCCACACGGCCACTCCAGACACCCGAGTCCAGCGAAGCGAGCGACCTCACGTAGGTGACGCTCCCGTCCTCGTGACGACGCATGACCTGGACGCCCGTGTCGTTGGTGACCGGGACGCCGGCAGCATCGACGACGTGCACGCGCAGGCGCGGGGAGTCGTCCGCCCCGGCCCGGATCGTCAGGGGCTCGACCCCCGTCGAGTCGACGTGGAAGGTGCGGGCCGCGTCGGGGTCGAGCGTGTCCCCGAGGAACAACGCGTCGTAGTCGCCGTTCCAGTCGGCGTACGGGGTCGCCGACACCGTGTAGTCGTAGCCGGGGAGTGCGTTGACGACGAGATGACCGCCGTCGCTGGTGTAGGCGGAGTTGACGTACTCGAGGTCGCCGGGGCCGTTCACGAAGTACAGCGAAACCGCGGCGCCGTAGGGGCTCTCGCCGTGAGGCCCGACGACCGTGACGTCGATCGGAACGCCCGTGACGACGTGGACGGTCGGCACCGTCAGGGCCTCGTCGGTGTGGGCGATCGGGAAGGTGGTCGCCGCACTCAGGGTGGGGGCGTCACCGAGGAACGTGAGCGGGAGGCCGGTCCAGTCTCCGTCGGCGTCGTAGCTGGCGTTCACCTGGACGGTGTAGTTGTGCCCGCGCACCACGTTGGCAAAGGCGTAGTGGCCGGCCTCGTCGGTGGTCGCGGAGTCGATCCACGATCCGTAGCCGCCGGAGTAGGACCGGATGAGCGAGACCGAGGCGCCGGGCAGCGCGGCCCCGTCGGGACCGGTCACGAGACCGGTCACGGGGATCCCGGCCTCGGCGTACATCGTGACGTCGTCGAGGGTGACGGTGTCCCCGTCGGCAACCGTCACCGTGTCGCCGGCGCCACCGCCGTAGAAGACGGTCTGGAGCGGCCGGTCGGCGTCATCGAGGCTGGAGAACCGGACCAGGAAGGTTCCCGCCGGCACGTGCAGCGTGTAGGCACCGTGCGAGCTCACGTCACCGACCTCGTAGGTCAGGTCGCTCGCGACCGGCTCAGCACCGGGGTCCTCGGACGAGAACGCCTCGACCTGGACGTTGTCGAGCGCGTGGCCGCGCTCGCCGTAGACGACGCCCTGGATCACCGAGGTGGCCTCGGCGTCCGGAGCGATCCCGCGGGTCGCGGGACGGACGTTCGGGTCGTGGTGCGTCCGCGCCCTAGGAGCGGCAGAGGCCGCAGCCCCCACCCCCATGGCGAACATGGTCACGACCAGCGTGAGTGAGAGGGCGCGGCTGAGCGCGCGCAACAGCGACGACAATTGATATTCCCCCGTGGAATGTCGCAAGCGAGTAGCCGGAGACCCGGCCGGCGCATCTCATCGGTTCCTGCGTGACTCGCGTGCCGGATGTGCCAGGAATAGTCCGAACGGACTACGTTCTCGGTCTGGACCAGCAGGGGTTCGCGGTGCTGTGCGTCAGGCGAGCCCGAGCAGCGCCCGCGCCTCGGCGGGGGTCGCCGGGGTGCGCTGGGCGAGCGCGGCCAGCGCCACGGCCCGCTCGACGAGCTGGGCGTTGCTCTCGACGGGCACGCCGCGGCTGATGGTCAGCACGTCCTCCATGCCGACTCGCAGGTGGCCGCCCTTGGAGAGCGCGGCCAGGGCGACGGCGAGGGTGGAGCGACCGATGCCGGTGGCCGACCAGGAGGTCACCTCCGGCGGCATCGAGGCGACGGCGGCGACCAGGGAGTCGGCGGTGCCGTCCATGCCGCCCGGCACGCCCATGACGAGGTCGCAGTGCACGCGGCCGCCGTACGGCAGGCCGTAGCGGTCGATCAGCCGCCGCAGCGCGTGCACCTGCCCGAGGTCGAACAGCTCGAACTCCGGCACCACCTCGCGCTCCTGGCTGAGCTGGTAGAGCTCGCACACGAACGGCCACGGGTTGGAGAAGACGTCGTCGCCGAAGTTGGTGGTGCCCATCGTCAGGCTGCACGAATCGGGACGGGCGTCGAGGACCTTGAGGCGGTCCTCGAGCGGGTCGTGGACCGAGCCGCCGGTGGAGAGCTGGACGACGAGGTCGGTGGCCTCGTGCAGCGCCTCGACCGTCGCGGTCAGCCGGCCGAGGTCGAGCGTGGGGCGGTGGTCGTCGTCGCGGATGTGCACGTGGATCATCGCGGCGCCGGCGGCCTGGCACTCCTGCGCGGTGGCGACCAGCTCCTCGAGCGTGGTCGGCAGCTGCGGGCAGTCGGCCTTGGCGGTCTCGGCGCCCGTGGGGGCGACGGTGATCAGGATGCGGTCGGCGGGCACGGCGGTCACGCGGGCATCCTGCCAGAGTGGGTCTCGGCAGGCTCGACCACCGAGCCCTTTTCACGGGAGGTCCTTGCGTTGCGAGCCGTGGTCCAGCGAGTTCTTGCGGCATCGGTCACGGTCGACGGGAAGATCGTCGGCGCGTTCGAGGAGCCGGGGCTGCTCGTCTACCTCGGCGTCACGCACGACGACGGCGCGGCGGAGATCGCCTGGATTGCCCGCAAGATCTGGGAGACCCGCCTGCTGCGTGACGAGCAGTCCGCGTCCGACGTGGGTGCGCCGGTGCTGGTGGTCAGCCAGTTCACGCTGTACGGCGACGCCCGCAAGGGCCGGCGTCCCACGTGGCAGGCCGCGGCGCCCGGCCCGGTCAGCGAGCCAGCGTACGACGCGGTGTGCTCGGCCCTCGTGGAGCTCGGTGCGCGGGTCGAGCGCGGTGTCTTCGGGGCCGACATGCGGGTCGCCTCGGTCAACGACGGCCCGATCACGCTGATCCTGGAGCGGTAGCGCCTCACGCCCGCCGGGCGCGGGTGATCAGCCGCAGCTTCGAGGCGGCCGCCGGGTTGACCTTGCGCACCTCGCGACTCCGCCGCGGGAGCAGGGTGACCAGCGCCCACAGCGCCATCGCGAGCACGAAGACGGCGAGGACGAGCCACCCGAGCGGGGTGCCGTAGGCGAGCCCGGCACCGACGCCGGCGGTGCCGGTCGCGGCGAGGGTGGAGTGCTGTCCGTACATGGTGTCCCCTAGCTCCAGGCCGCGACGGTGCCGCGGCCGATGTCGTAGACGCTCTTGACGTTCACGGCGTGCTTGAAGAGGCCGTAGCCCATCTCGACGACCATGGTCAGCGCGACCAGCACGGCGAGCGGCCCGGCCCGGCGCACGCTCACGACCCGCTCCAGGACGAAGGTGCTGCCGACGGCGAGCCAGAACGGCGAGAACGCCAGGGTGCCGTGGGCGGCCGCGGTCGCCGTGAGGGCGACGTACGTCAGGAAGAAGAGCAGCTCGATCATCGAGAACGCCTGGCGGGCGGCGTACGGCAGCGTCACCCGGGTGAGCCCGTAGGTCCGCAGGTTGTCCAGTGCGCCGCGTTGCCAGCGCACCCGCTGGCGCCACAGCGAGCGCCAGGTGGGCATCACCTCGGTGCTCACCCAGCACTCCATCGGCGAGAGGCACTCGTGCCCAAGGGTCTTGATCGCCAGCGTCAGCTCGCTGTCCTCGGTGATGTTCTGCTCGTGGTAGTAGACGTCCGGACCGTCGGCCGTGCCGCCGGAGAGCTGGCCTTCGCGACGCGCCTGGCCCACCTCGCGGATGGTCGCGACGGTGTACGCCGTGGCGGTGCCCGTGAGCACGAAGGCGCGGTTGTGGGCCCGGCGCGCGAGCTGGCGGGCGTAGCGGACGTACTCCATCCGCTGCAGCAGCCCGATGAACCCTGCACCGCGCTGGCCGTAGAAGATGCCGCCCACCGCGCCCACGCCGGGCTGCGCCAGGGTGGCCAGCGCCCGCTCGACCCAGTCGGGGGCGATCACCGAGTCGGCGTCCATCACCATCACCACGTCGTCCTCGTCGAGCCGCGGCAGCAGCCAGCGCAGGGCCTGGTTGAGCGCCCCCGCCTTCTTGCAGCCGTTGCGGGTGGAGCTGAAGACGCGGGCGCCGGCGGCGCGGGCCCGCACCGCGGTGTCGTCGGTGCAGTTGTCGGCCACGACCACGACCCGCTCGGGCGGGACGGTCTGGCGGGCCAGGGACTGGACGGCGGCCCGGATCCCCGCCGCCTCGTTGTGGGCCGGCACGAGCGCGACGACCCGCCGGGCTCGGCGCGGCGACGGGCCACGGGCCGACACCGGTGCTGGTGTCGCGGCCCGCGGCCCGTCGTACGCAGCCACGGCATGGCGCATGCCGTCCCCCTTGCGCCCCCGAGCGGCAGTCCCCCGGCCGGTCCCCCCTGGTCCGGCTCTGCCTCGACCTTGGTGGCGGGCGTGCTGCGGAGCACCCTGAATCGGGGACGGGTACGCCAAATTGGTGACGCCGGCCGCTGTCCACAGGCCGCTGACGCCCGCGGTTCCACCTGCGAGCACGCGGGCAACCTCGCCCCATGGTCGGTGTCTCGGAGCTGCTCGCCACCCAGGATGGGGTGGTCAGCCGGCGCCAGCTCGAGGCCGCCGGCGTGGAGAAGCACGAGCTCGACCGGATGCTTCGCCGACGCGAACTCGTGCGCGTGCACACCGGCGTGTACGTCGACCACACCGGACCGCTGACCTGGCGGCAACGCGCGTGGGCGGCCGTCCTGGCCGCCTGGCCGGCCGCACTGGTCCTCGGCTCCGCGCTCGAGCCGCCCTGGGATGGGCCGATCCACGTGGCGATCGACGCCGGGCGTCGGATCGCCGACCCCGACGGCGTGCGGGTGCACCGGATGCGCGGTCTCGCACCCAGGGTCCTCTGGCACGTCGGTCCGCCGCGGCTCCGGTTCGAGGACAACACCTGGGAGCTGGTGGGCCGGGCCACCGACGAGCTCGCGGTCATCGAGCTGGTGACGGGCGCAGTCGCCTCGCGGCGTACGACGCCCGAGCGGCTGCGTGCGGCACTCGGCGCACGACCGCGGCTGCGGCATCGCCGCATGGCCCTCCGGCTCCTCGATGATGCGGCCGCCGGCACCTGCTCGGTGCTGGAGCACGGCTACCTGACGCGGGTCGAACGCGCGCACGGCCTCCCCCGCGGCCACCGCCAGCGGCGGCGTCAGGGAGCCCGCGGGTCGGAGTACCGCGACGTGGAATACACGGCGTACGGCCTCGAGGTCGAGCTGGACGGTCGCGTCGGGCACACCGGCTGGGCCGCCCAGAGCCGCGACGCCGACCGCGACCTCGACGACCACGCCGACGGGCGGGAAGCCGTGCGGCTGCGCTGGCGGCAGGTCTTCGGCACGCCGTGCCGCACGGCGAACCGGATCGGGCGCATCCTGCGCCGGCGAGGTTGGGACGGTTCGCTGGTCGCGTGCGGTCCCGGCTGCACCGCGGTGTGATCGTGGAGTCCGCGGCTCACCTGGTGCGCCGCAGACTCCACGATGTCGCGGTCGGCGGGGCCTGGAGCGTCACATGGTCAGCGCGCGGAACACCAGGTAGGCGGTGATCACGGCCATGAGCGCGATCAGAGCGTTGAACACCATCGTGCGACGTCGGTGCTCGACGACCGGATTGGCGCTCCTGCGACGGCTGGACACAGCTTTCCCCCAAGCGTGGTGACAGAACTCCCCGTTGTGTCCCGAGACGGCGCAAGCCTGCCAGCGAATCCCAGCAATGGAAGGGATTCCTCGCAAACTTCATGGGTGCGTAACGCGATCGCATCGGCCATCGGGTCGCCCACCTGAGGGACGTCCAGACCAGTCTCAGCTCGTTGGCAGGGCTGTGGCAGGTCCGCCACCGCCCGCGCCTCCTAGGGTGGGCGCGTGCACGTCAAGGAGATCGCGTCGGCCGCCGAAGCCGCAGACGGTACGTCACCCCTCGACGAGGCGACGCTCCTGACGCTGGCCCACCACCCGGAGCGGGTCCGGACGTGGACGCGCGAGGGTGGGTTCGCGCTGGTGATCGGGGACGAGCTGACCCTGGTGGTCCACCCGGACCACCGCAACGAGCGGATCGGCACGGCGCTGCTCGACGACGTACTGGCCGAGCACGACGGCGAGCTCAACGCCTGGTCGCACACCGACCACCCGGCCGCGGCGCGGCTGGCCCGGAGCCACGGCTTCGACAACGTCCGCGCGCTGTGGGTGATGCGCCGCGACCTGACCGACCCCCTGCCGGAGATGAACGTCCCCGACGGCATCGAGATCCGCGGCTTCCGCCCCGGTGACGAGGACGAGGTCGTGCGCGTCAACGCGGCGGCGTTCGTCGACCACCCCGAGCAGGGGGCGATGGACCGGGCCAACCTCGCGCAGCGGATGGCGCAGCCGTGGTTCGACCCCGAGGGCCTCCTCCTCGCCACCAGGCAGGGCAATGACCAAACGCTGCTCGGGCTGCACTGGACCAAGCACCACCCGGACGCCTTCGGCGAGGTGTACGTCGTGGGCATCGACCCGGCCGCCCAGGGCGGGGGCCTCGGCAAGGTGCTCACGCTGGCCGGCCTGCACCACCTCAAGCAGCGGGGCGCGACCGAGGTGATCCTCTACGTCGAGTCCGACAACGCCCCCGCGATCGCGGTCTACAGCCGTCTCGGATTTGGTCATTCTGCGAGCGACACCCATGTCATGTATCGCCGAAACCCTTAACATCAACCCCACGAGGTACCAACGGACTCGCTCATGAGTCCCCAGACCGGGCGGATCCGGGACAACCCGGAGTCGCAGTCCGGGGCCCGTCAGGGGAGGGACCGAACGTGCGACGCAGTGTCGGGCGATACCTCGAGCGCGACCGGCCGATCACCGGGGACGCGACGTCAGGACGTGTGTTCTGTCTGTGTGAGCACACGCGCTGACGGATTCCAGGCAACCCGCTGGGCGAACCCCGCCAGCACGGTTACCTGCGAGGCCGGTGGGCGTCCACTGCGGTGGACGTCCACCGGTCGCCGCTGACGAGGACGGTCAGCCGCGGAGGTTGGGCCGCACGTGCAGGCCCACGTCGGGATCGACCAGGACCTCCTGGCCGGCCGGCAGCCCGTCGACCGACAGCTGCGCGGTCACGTCGACGTTGCGCTTGAGCATCGCCAGCGCGATCGGGCCGAGCTCGTGGTGCCGGGCGGAGGTGCCGACGAAGCCGACCGCCTTCTCCCCCAGCAGCACCTCGGAGCCGCGCACCGGCAGCCGGTTCTCCGACCCGTCGAGGTGCAGCAGCGTCAGCCGTCGCGGCGGCCGGCCGAGCGTGTGCACCCGCGCGACGGTCTCCTGGCCGCGGTAGCAGCCCTTGTCGAGGTGCACCGCCGACGGGATCCAGCCGGCCTCGTTGGGGATCGTGCGGTGGTCGGTGTCGAGACCCGGGCGCGGCTCGCCGCGGGCGATCCGGAGCGCCTCGAAGGCCCAGAAGCCGCAGGCCGGACCGGCCGCCGCGGCGTACGACGTCAGCGACTCGCGCGGCACGAACTCGTAGGTGTGCGGGGCCGACGGCCGCCACATCACGGCCAGGGCGGGGGTCTCGTCGGTGACCTCGACGCGCATCATGAACTTCATCCGCTCGAGGAAGCCGATCAGCGCCTCGGCCGCGCCGGGCTCGGTGTGCGCGAGGAAGGACTCGCCGTCGTCGTACCCGAAGAAGGCGTGCTCGACGTGGCCCTGCGGCGACAGGATCAGCGCGCCGGTCCAGGTGTCGGGAGCCAGCGAGGACAGGTGCTGCGAGGTGAGCGAGTGCAGCCAGGTCAGCCGGTCGGGGCCCGCGATCCGGAGCACGTCGCGGTGCGAGAGGTCGACGAACCCCTCGCCGCGCTCGAGGGTGTGCTGCTCGCCGTAGAGCGAGCCGTAGTGCGCGGCCACACCCGCGTCGATGCCCTCGGCCGCAACGGCGCCGGGCAGGTCAAGCAGGGGGCTGGGCATCAGTGGTGCACTCCTCGCAATGGCCGAACACGGTCAGGTGACCGACGTCCGCGACGAACCCGTGGTCCGTGCGGAGCCGCTCCAGGAACGGCGCGATCACATCTGGTCCAACCGAGACGACGCGGTGGCAATTCCGGCAGACGAGGTGGAAGTGCTCGTGGTCGGTGACCGAGTGGTACGTCGGAGCGCGGTCGGACAGGTGCGCGTGCCGGACCAGGCCGAGCTCCTCGAGCACCTCCAGCGTCCGGTAGACGGTGGAGACGTTGACCGCCGAGGAGTCCTCGCGGACCCGCGCCAGCACCTCGTCGGGGGTGGCGTGGCCGAGCTCGTTGACCGCGCGCAGGATCAGCTCGCGCTGGGGGGTCAGCCGCTTGCCGCTCCCTCGGAGCCTGTCCCGGAAGTCCTCCTCGGCCACGGCGATCAGCCTCGCTGCAGACGAGCCCAGGTGTGCGGCTGGAGGGCCTCGCCCATGGCGGCCATGTCGTAGGCGTAGAGCAGGTCGCCCTCGACGTTGCCGTAGAGGCGCTTGCCCGCGACGTACTCCTTGGCGGTCTCGGTGCGGACCACCGCGTCGGTGGTCAGGTCGAGCTTCCCGCCCTCGGCGGTGCCGTAGTAGATCTCCACGAAGCCGGTGTTGTGGGTCAGCAGCAGCTCCACCTTGCCCTCGGGGCGGCAGCGCAGGAAGCCGGTCTCGATCGCGCCGTCACGAACCTTCTCGCCGGCCTCGTCGATGATCCACGCGCGCGCCATGTAGTGGAAGAACGGCCGCCCGTCGTGGTTGAAGATGAGCTCCTGGCTGAACTGGTAGGGCTCGATCGTCGGGTAGTCGCCGTGCCCGTTGCCGCGCCAGGTGCCGAGCAGCCAGGCCGCAGGTCCGCAGTCGGGGTGCAGGTTGTCGGGAAGCTCGAAAGGCATGCCCGCCAGTCTAGGGACGTTCGGGCCTGGGGATGCCTAGGGTGGGCCCATGCCCCGTCCCCTCGTCATCAAGGTCACCTGCGGCGACGAGGACGCCGAGCGCTGCAACCAGGCGTTCACCGTCGCCGCGACCGCCGCGGCCGCCGGCGCCGAGGTCTCCCTCTGGCTCACCGGGGAGGCCGCCTGGCTGGGCGTCCCCGGCCGCGCCGAGGCGTTCGCGCTCCCGCTGGCCACCCCGCTCGCCGAGCTCCGCGACGTCATCCTGCAGGCGGGCACGCTCACCGTCTGCACCCAGTGCGCGAGCCGCCGGGGCATCGGCGCGGACGACGTCCTGGACGGGGTGCGCGTCGCCGGGGCCGCGGTGTTCGCGGAGGAGATCCTCCGGCCGGACGCGCAGGCGCTGGTGTACTAGTCCGACCTCGCCTCGTCGCGCCGAAGATCTTCCCGCCGACCGCAAATCGGTCTAGTCTCACTCCGCCCACTCCGGAGGCAACGTCCGGAGCCGGGGCACAGACGCAGGGACAGGCGCCCGGGAGCCCCGTGGGGGGATGCTCCTCCGGCACCGCGGGGATCTCGGGCCCCACCCCTGCGGCGGTCGGTCGCGATCAGTCCAGCGCCGACAGGATCGCGTCGGCCAGCGCCCGCGCGCCGGCCTCGGTCGGGTGCACGCCGTCCCACGACAGGCCCTCGAGCCACTCCCCGGTCGGCCCGGTCAGCCCCGCCACCGGCACGTACGTCGCTCCCGTGTCCGCGGCGACCTGCTCGGCGGCCGCGGCCATCGGCGCGACCGACCGGCCCCAGACCGCACCGATCGGCGGCGGCCCGATGATCCACACCCGGGCGCCGGCGTCCCGCGCGGCCTCGGCCATCCGCCGCAGGCTCTCCACCGACACCTCCAGCGGCAGCTGGCGGAGCACGTCGTTGGTGCCGCCCATGATCACCACCGCCTGAGGCCGGCGGGCGAGGACGTCCCGCTCGAAGCGCGCCTCCATCTCGCCCAGGGTCTGGCCGGGCACGGCGACGTCCGCCTCGAAACGCCACGGCGACCGCGGGCCGCTCACCGCCCACCGCACCCACGACCCCTCGCCGGGCGTCCCGGTCACCGAGGTGGAGTCCGCCCAGGTGATCGAGTCCCCCATGAACACCGTCCGCATCGGCCCCTCCTGCTCGTCGTCCGCACCTCCCGGCCACCACGTGACCGCCGCCAGCACGACCACGACGACGACCGCCACGGCTGTGGCCAGGGTGACCAGCGTGGCGCGGTTCGACGTACGGGAGTGCATGTCGCCACACAACCACCCAGACGATGCCGTGCTACCGCGGACACCCATTACGCTCGGACCCGACATGAACGCGGCTGCCTCCACTCCCCCCGACGACGGCTCGGGCCGGCGCTGGCGTCGGCGCCCCGACGTCCCGGTCGCCGAGTCCCCCGAGCAGGCCCACAAGCGCGCCGCCGAGGCCGTCGCGGCCGCCGATCGCGCCACCAAGCTCCGGCAGGCCGCCGAGCTCGCCGCCGCCGAGCAGGCCGCCGAGCGGCTCGTCGCGGAGGAGTCCGCCGCCCGGGCCGCGGCCGCCCGCGAGCAGGCCGACCGCGCCGCGCAGGAGCACGCCGCCCTCGCCGAGCAGGCCCACCGGGCCCGGACCGAGGCCGAGCAGGCCGCCGCCAAGCACGCCGCCGAGCTGGCGCGCGCCGAGCAGGCCGCCGGCGACGCGACGCTGCGGCGGCAGGACGCCGAGGCCGCCGCCCTCAAGCAGACCGAGGCCGCCACGTCGTCGGAGGCCTACCGGGTCGCCGCCGAGGAGGCTGCGGCCTACCAGGCCGCCCAGCGCAAGGCTGCCGAGGAGGCCGCCGAGGCCCAGGCCGCTCTCGCCGACACTGCCCACACCGGCCGCACGTTCGCCGAGCAGGCCGCCCGCGAGGCCGCCGAGCAGGCCGCCCAGGCCCACGCCAACCGCAAGGCCGCTGAGCGCGCCGCCACCGAGCAGGCCGAGGCCGCCCAGGCCGCCCACGACGACCGGATCGCCGCCGAGGCCCGCGCCCAGGAGCTGGCCGAGGCGGCCGGGCTCGCCGCCGCGGAGTACGAAGCCGCCTGGCGTCGCGCGATCGAGGCCCGCGAGGCGGCCGAGCAGGCCGCCGCCGACCAGGCCGAGGCCCGCGCCGCGGCCGAGGCCATCGCGGCCGAGCAGGCCGCCGCCCGCGCCAAGGCCGAGGAGAAGGTCCAGCAGCACACCGACATCGCCCTGGCAGCCGTCGAGGCGCGTACGGCGGCCGAGGAGCTGGCCCGCCAGCACGCCGACCTCGCCCGGCAGGCCCACCAGGAGCGCACCGCGGCCGAGTCCGCCGCCCACGAGCACGCCGCTGCCGCCGGCCAGGCCGCCGCCGCGGAGGAGGCCGCCCACCGGGCCGCCGCCGAGCTCGCCGACGCCGCCCGGGTCGCCCAGGCAGCCCGCGAGGCCGCCGACCGCACCACCGAGGAGCACGCCGAGGCCGCCCGCGTCGCCCACGAGGCCCGCACCGCCGCCGAGCAGGCCGCCGCCATCCAGGCCGCGGCCCGCGAGGCCGCCGAGCTCACCGCCCTCGAGCACGCCGAGGCCGCGATCGCCGCGCACGAGGCCCGCACCGCCGCCGAGGACGCCAGCCGCGCCCAGGCTGCGCTGGCGGAGCAGGCCCACCTCGACCGCACCGCCGCCGAGGACGCCGCCCGCGAGGCCGTCACCGTCGCCGACGCCGCCGCGACCGCCCAGGCCGCCGCCCAGCGCGCCGCCGAGGAGCTCGCCGAGCAGGCCCGCCAGGCGCACGCCGGCCGGGTCACCGCCGACCGGGCCGCCGCCGAGCACGCCGAGGCCCGACGGGTCGCCGAGGAGTCGGCCGCCGAGGCCCAGCAGCGCCGCGAGGCCGCCGAGTTCGACGCCCGCGAGCACGCCAAGCTGGCCGGCCAGGCCGCCGGCGAGCGGCACTCCGCCGAGGCCCGGCTCGCCGAAGCGCTCCAGGAGCTCACCATCGCCCAGGACGCCCGGGCCGCCGCCGAGGCCGCCGCCGCCGAGCAGGCCAGGGCCCGCGCCCAGGCCGAGGAGGCCGTGGCCGACCGGGCCTACGAGCGCAGTGCCGTCGAGGCCGCCGTACGCCGTCAGGCCGAGGTCGCCGAGGAGGCGATGCGCGAGCGGGCGATCGCCGAGGAGCGCGCCCGCGACCTGGCCGCCGCGCTCGCCGAGACCCGCACGCTGCTCATGGACGAGATGACCCTGCGCCGGCGCTGGTGGCAGCGGCCCCAGCCCGTGGTGCTGCCGCCGCTCCCCGCCGACCACGCCGACATCGACTCGACCCCGCCCGGTCCGGCCCCCGACCTCGACCTGCTTCCCGACGCCGGTCGCCACGCCTCGGGCGCCGCCGCGGTCGTGACGCCGGGCGAGGGCACCGAGGTGATCACGTTCGGCCCGCCGCGCGGGGTGTTGCTCACCTCGAGCATGCTCGTGGGCGGCGCCGTGGTGCTCGCCCTGCTCAGCGCCCTGGCCACCGTCGGCGCGATGCCCGGCTGGCTGGCCTGGCCGACCGCGGTGCTCGTGCTCGTGCTGCTGGTCGGCGCGTGGATCGCGCGGCCGCCGACCTCGCACGTGCGGATCGACCGCGGCCTCGTCGACATCGTCGACGGCGGCCACCACCACCGCTTCGACCTCCGCAACGACCGGACCGAGCTCGCGATGGCGGGCGCGCCCGGCGAGAAGGAGTGGAAGGTCGAGTTCCTGCGCCGCAACCTCGCGCCGGTCAGCGTCGACGCGCGGATGGTCGACTCGGTGGCGTTCACCGAGGCGCTGCGGTCGTGGCGCCCGGGGCTCTGACCGTCAGGCCAGCGCGGCCTTGAGCTTGGCCGCGACCTCCCCCATGCACGCCCGCGACGTCCGGCCGACGCCGACGATGTTGAAGAAGCCGTGGATCTGGTCGGGGAACCGCTTGAGCTCCACGCTCACGCCCGCGTCGGCCAGCTTGCGGGCGTAGGCCTCGCCCTCGTCGCGCAGCGGGTCGAACCCCGCGGTCACGACGTAGGCGGGCGCGAGGCCAGGGTCGAGGTCGGCGTACGCCATCGACAGCCGCGGGTCGGTCAGCGACGTCTCGCCGACGTACGCGTCGTTGGCGAGGTCCATGTAGGCCTTGGTGAGGTAGAAGCCCTCGGAGAACAGCCGCGCCGACTCGGTGTCGCGGACCATGTCGGTCGCCGGGTAGATCAGCAGCTGGAAGGCCAGCGGCAGCCCCTCGCGGCGGGCCTCGATCGCCACCGACGCGGCCAGGTTGCCGCCGGCCGAGTCGCCGCCCACCGCGAGGCGGTCGGGGTCGGCGCCGAGGCCGACCGCGTTCTTGACCGTCCAGCGGTAGGCGTCGATCGCGTCGTCGTGCGCGGCCGGGAAGGGCGACTCCGGCGCGAGCCGGTAGTCCACGGCGAGGATGCGAACGCCGCTCCGCTCGGCCAGGAACCGGCAGCCCGCGTCGTGGGAGTCGAGGTCGCCGAAGACGAACCCGCCGCCGTGGAAGAAGACCAGCAGCGGCCCGGGCGTCGGGGCGTCCGTGGGGACGTACAGGCGGCCCGGCCGGTCGCCGACCGGGACGTCGCGGACCGCGCCGATGCGCTGGCTGCCCCCGGCGGCGCTCGCGTGCCGGACCGTCGCGGCCCGGCCCTCGGACAGCGGCAGCGTCTCCGCGCCGGTCTCGCGGGCCAGCCTCTGCAGCCGGAGCGTGAGCTGGGTGTCCGTGGCCAGGGTCTGCCCGTCCCGGACCACGGGCCGGCCGGCCAGCACCCGCTGGACCCGCTCCGGCAGGCCGAGGGTCGCCCTCAGCAGGGGACCCTGGACGCGGTGGTTGACGGCGGTGAGCTTCTCCTGGATGGTCACGCGGCAAATCTACCCGCGAGTAGGGCTCAGGCGGGCTCGAGTCTCGCCACGAACACGCGCCGGCCGGCCGGCAGCATCTCGGCCGCCACCAGCAGGCGTACGTCGATCTCCGAGCCGTCCTTGCGCAGCACCGGGACCGTGACCCAGCGGTCCAGCAGCGGGGCCCGGCCGTTGGCGAGGTGGAGGGTGAAGCCGGCGACGTGGGCCTGGCGGAAACGGGCCGGGATGATCGTGACGAGCCGGCGGCCGACCAGCTCCTCGGGTCCGGCGTACCCCAGCAGCTCGAGCGCCGACGGGCTGGCCGCGATCAGCCGGTTGGTGTCGTCGGCGGCCATCACCGCCAGCGCCGAGCCGCTGACCTCGTCGGAGGTCCAGCCGAGCGGCATGCGGGCCGCGGGTGCGGGCGCCGAGGTCGGGACGTCGGACCACGGGACCGGCGGCTCGCCGGTCGCCTGGCGCCGGATCTCCCCGCAGATCCAGTGGCGGAACGCCTGGACCTCGGGCTGGGTGGGCGGGGTGAGCAGGAAGCCCGCCTCGGCCATCCCCACGGCGGCCTCGAGCGTCTCGTCGAGCACCCGGAAGTGGTCGACGATCTCGGCCGGGACGTACAGCACCTCGCGGTCGCTGGAGACGAACGGCTCGACGGCGCTGACCATCAGCTCGTCGGCGTCCTCACCGACGTTCGGGGTCGGGAGGTTCTCCTGCAGGAACGACATCGCCTCGCTGGCGAGCGCGTGCGCCCACAGCTCGTCGGTGTTGGAGCCGGCGCCGATCCGGATCAGCAGCAGCTCGCGCAGCAGGGCGTCGGCGTGCTGCTGCCACACGGTGTGCAGCAGGAGCGGCACGTTGAGCAGCTCGACGTCGAGGGGACGCGGCAGCGAGCCGCCCGGCGCGACGACCCGACCAGTCTGGTCGTCCTCGAGGTCGGCGACGTCCCACTCCCCGAGGTCCGGCTCGTGGTCGCCGTCCTCGAGCTCGAACCAGACCACCTTGCCGGTGCCGCGCGGAGTGGTGCCCCAGCGGTCGACCATCGAGGAGACCAGGCGCAGGCCGCGGCCGGTGCCGGCGGTGACGGGGTGGTGGCGCTGCGTCGGCGCGTGCGGGCTCGCGTCCCCCACCTCGACGCGCAGCACGTCGCCCTCGACCCAGGCGGCGATGTCCATGCCGGTCCCGACGTGCACCAGCGCGTTGGTGACCAGCTCGCTCACGAGCAGCTCGGCGGTCTCCACGAGGTCCTCGCGACCCGCCGTCACCAGGGCATCACGGACGTAGCGACGTGCCTCGCGCACGCTCGACGGGTGCGGTTCGAGGACACGACGAACCCCCACCCCACCGTTGCCCACACTCCGTTTTGTACAGCATCCGGGACCCCTCCGACAGCCGCACCGCGTGTTCACCTCCCGATGCCACACTGGGCACATGACTCCGGAGACCGTGCCGAGCCCCGTCGTGACCCCGCCCGACGACCACGCCACGGACGAGACCTTCGACGTCGAGCCGCCCTACGTCCCCGACGACGAGTCCCTCGAGGCCGTCCAGAAGTACGACGACCGCTTCCTCGACCGTGAGCTGTCGTGGCTGCACTTCAACCAGCGTGTGCTGGAGCTTGCGGAGGATCCGACCCTGCCGCTGCTCGAGCGGGTCCGCTACCTCGCGATCTTCAGCAACAACCTCGACGAGTTCTTCATGGTGCGCGTGGCCGGCCTCAAGCGCCGGATCGCGGCCGGCGTCGCCGTACGCGCCGCGTCGGGCCTGCTGCCCCGCGAGGTGCTCGAACAGATCTGGACCACCACCCGCGAGCTGATGGAGCGCCACGCCCTGCTCTTCCGCGAGGTGATCGTGCCGGAGCTGACCGCCGAGGGCATCGAGCTGGCGCGGTGGGACGAGCTGGACCGCGAGGAGCAGAAGTACTGCAAGCGGCTCTTCCGCGACCGGGTCTTCCCGGTGCTGACGCCGCTGGCCGTCGACCCGGCCCACCCGTTCCCCTACATCTCGGGGCTCTCACTCAACATGGCCGTCGTCGTGCGCAACCCGAAGACGGAGAAGGAGCACTTCGCCCGGGTCAAGGTGCCGCCGATCTTCGCCCGCTTCGTGCCGCTCGGCAACCAGCGGTTCGTGCCGCTCGAGGACGTCATCCGCGAGCACCTCAAGCGGCTGTTCCCGGGCATGGAGGTGGGCGACGTCCACAGCTTCCGGGTCACCCGCAACGAGGACCTCGAGGTCGAGGAGGACGACGCCGAGAACCTCCTCGCGGCCCTGGAGAAGGAGCTGCTGCGGCGCCGCTTCGGCCCACCGGTGCGGCTCGAGGTCGAGGAGACGATCTCGCCGCAGGTGCTCGACCTGCTGATCTCCGAGCTCGGCGTGACCGCCGACGAGGTGTTCCGGGTGCCGGGGCTGCTGGACCTGCGCGGCCTGCACGACATCGCCGACCTGGACCGCGAGGAGCTGAAGTACCCCGCGTTCGTGCCGACCACCCACTCCCGGCTGGCCGAGGTCGAGTCCGCCGCTCCGGTCGACATCTTCAAGTCCACGCGCCGCCGCGACGTGCTGCTGCACCACCCCTACGACTCGTTCGCGACGTCGGTGCAGCGGTTCATCGAGCAGGCCGCGGCCGACCCGCACGTGCTGGCGATCAAGCAGACGCTCTACCGCACCTCCGGTGACAGCCCGATCATCGACGCCCTGGTCGACGCGGCCGAGTCCGGCAAGCAGGTGCTGGTGATCGTGGAGATCAAGGCCCGTTTCGACGAGCAGGCCAACATCCGCTGGGCGCGCAAGCTCGAGCAGGCCGGCTGCCACGTCGTCTACGGCCTGGTCGGGCTGAAGACCCACTGCAAGCTGGCGCTGGTGGTGCGCGACGAGCCCGACGGCATCCGCCGCTACGCCCACATCGGCACCGGCAACTACAACTCCAAGACCGCGCGGCTCTACGAGGACCTCGGGCTGCTCACCACCGACGCCAAGATCACCGACGACATCGCCCACCTGTTCAACAACCTCTCCGGGTGGTCGCGGAACGCCTCCTACCAGGAGCTGCTGGTCGCGCCGGACTCCGTGCGCACCGGGCTGGTGGACCAGATCCACCGCGAGATCCAGCACCACGAGGCCGGCCGCGCGGCGCGGATCCGGATCAAGGCCAACTCCGTCGTCGACGAGGCCGTCATCGACGCGCTCTACCTCGCCTCGCAGGCGGGGGTGACGGTGCAGCTGATCGTGCGCGGCATCTGCTCGTTGCGACCGGGCGTGCTGGGGCTGTCGGAGAACATCGAGGTGCGCTCGGTCCTGGGCAGGTTCCTCGAGCACAGCCGGGTGTTCTGGTTCGAGAACGGCGGCGAGCCCTCGGTGTGGATCGGGTCGGCGGACATGATGCACCGCAACCTCGACCGGCGGGTCGAGGTGCTGGTGCGACTGCCCGGGGAGGGCAACGTGTCGGCGATCGGGCGGCTGCTCGACCTGTCCTTCGCACCCGACACGAGCGCGTGGCTGTTGGGTCCCGACGGGGAGTGGGTCCGCAACGGGGGCGCCGTACACCTGCAGGAGGCGCTGATCGAGCACCAGCGCAAGCGACGCAGCCAGGCGGTCCGAGAGCTGGCGAACGGGAGCTGAGCGCGGCCTCACACCGGCGAGGGTTGCGTCTGCGCGCTCGCGACCCCCTAGCATGATGGCCGTTCTGCTTCTCCTCACCAGGAGTTTTCCGTGGGTTTGCGATTCCGTCCGGTCGACACCACCTTCTACGACCTCTTCACCGAATCAGCTCGTCACCTCGTCGTGGGTGCCGAGCTGCTCGCCGAGATGCTCAGCGACTCCTCCGACCGCGAGGACGTCGCCCGCCGCATGCGGGAGGCCGAGCACCAGGCCGACGAGACGATGCACGCCATCGTCCGGCGCGTGAACACCACCTTTGTCACGCCGTTCGACCGCGAGGACATCTACCACCTCGCGTCCGGCCTCGACGACGTCATGGACCTCATGGACGAGGTCGTCGACATGATCCTGCTCTACGAGGTGAAGGTCCTCCCGGCCGAGCTCTCCGCGCAGGTCGAGGTCATCCAGCGCTGCGCCGACATCACCGCCGCGGCCATGCCGCAGCTGCAGTCGATGCAGTCGATGGACGAGTACTGGATCGAGATCAACCGCCTCGAGAACGCCGGCGACAAGAACCACCGCCGTACCCTCGCCAACCTCTTCTCCGGGGAGTTCAAGGCGATGGAGGTGCTGAAGCTCAAGGACATCGTCGAGTCCCTCGAGGGCGCCATCGACGCCTTCGAGAAGGTCGCCAACACGGTGGAGCAGATCGCCGTCAAGGAGTCCTGAGCGTGGATCTCGCGATCGTCATCGCGGTCGTCGGCATCGCTCTCGCCTTCGACTACACCAACGGCTTCCACGACGCCGCCAACGCCATCGCCACCTCGGTCTCGACCCGGGCGCTCACGCCGCGCATCGCGCTGCTGCTCGCCGCGGTGATGAACTTCGTGGGCGCGCTGCTCGGCCAGGAGGTCGCGCACACCGTCTCCGACACCATCGGCGGCGTCGCGGCCCGGCACGGTCTCGTGATCGTGATGTCCGCCCTCCTCGGCGCCATCATCTGGAACCTCATCACCTGGTACTTCGGCCTGCCGTCGTCCTCCTCGCACGCCCTCATCGGCGGCCTGGTCGGCGCCGCGCTCGTCGGCGGCGCCACGGTCAACTGGCAGACCATCCTCGACAAGGTCGTCATCCCGATGGTGGCCTCGCCCGTCTTCGGCTTCATCGCGGCGTTCATCGTGATGCTGTCGATCATGTGGATCTTCCGGAAGCGGAACCCCCACAAGGTCTTCCGCGGCTTCCGGATGATGCAGACGCTCTCCGCCGCCGCCCTGGCCCTCGGCCACGGCCTGCAGGACGCCCAGAAGACGATGGGCGTGATCGTCCTGGCGCTCGGCGCGTACCACACGATCGAGGACCCGTCGTACGTCACCTCCGACGCCCTCCCCCTCTGGGTGGTCATCGCGGCCGCGTCCGCCATCTCGCTCGGCACCTACTCCGGCGGCTGGCGCATCATGCGCACCCTCGGCCGCCGCATCATCCACCTCGACCCCGCCCGCGGCTACTCCGCCGAGGCCGTCGGCGCGTCGGTGCTCTACACGACCGCCTTCGCCTTCCAGGCCCCCATCTCCACCACCCACGTGATCACGTCCTCGATCATGGGTGCCGGCGCCACCAAGCGCTTCTCGGCCGTCCGCTGGGGCATGGCCCGCTCGATCGTCACCGCCTGGGTCCTCACCTTCCCCATGGCCGGTCTGGCCGCCGCCGCCTGCTACGGCGTGCTGCACCTCGTCATTCCTTCCTGAGGGCTGTTGGGGGGATAGTCCGGCACGTTTCTGTTGTTCGGCACGCCCGTGACCAACAGAAACGTGCCGGACTATCCCGCCATCGGGCCCCTCAGACGGTTCCGGTGGGCGATCAACCGAAGATCGCGACCGGTGAGCGCGCGGCGGGCGGCCACGGTGGTGGTGTCGACCCACCACGGGGGTGGCTCGAGCGTCCACCGCCGCGCTCCCTCCGGGAGGTTCCGGGCACGGCGATACGCCCCGAGCAGTCGTCGCACGAACGGTGACGGATCGCGACGGTCCGCCGCCACCATGACGGCGCCCTCCAGCCCCACCGAGCGAAACAGCTCCAGGCGGTCGAGGTCAGGTGCGCGTCGGTCCTCGACGAGGTGGACATGGCCGTCGTACTCGCCGAACACCCCCGCGACAGGATCCAGCAGGTCGGGAGTCCCCAGGTGCCGACCCGCGAGGTCGAAGACGGGCACGTTGCACAGCGGACGCGGCCGGCACGCGTCCAGGATCCACACCAGGCGCATCAGCGTCTCCATCGGCGACCAGCTGTTCTCCTCGGCGAGCGCCAGTGCCGCACGGAGCTGGGGGACGCCGGTCCAGCTCGCTAGCGACCGGGCATAGGCCCGGACCTCCTCGACCGAGACGACGTCGTGGTAGGCCGCCATGTCCAGGACGCCGACGGCGAGCCGGAGGGTCGCGGCGTACCTCATCTCGTAGCAGGCCGAGCGCACCGCTGAGGTGATGCGCAGTCCGTCGACCTCGGTCAGGTCCTCCGGAGCGAGCTTCTCCTCGCACGGGTGGATGCCCTTCTGCGCCCGAACGTTGCACGGGCCGATGGCGAGGTGGACGTCGTCTCGGCCGCCGCCACCGTCGAACCAGGTCGCTCCCAGCCACCGCAGTGCGGCCCAGCCCGTGACTCCGCCGTACTCGGGCAGCACGGCAGCAGCCTCGACGATCCGTTGCTCGGGCTGGGTCAGTTCCAGGTCAGCGGGCAGGTAGAAGCCACTACTCGTACGCCGCCACCTGCTCCACCGGACCGCCTCCGGAGTCGGTCCGGCGCGTCCGCAGGCGTCGATCCGCAGCGGTGCGTAGATGCCCGGCCGCCGCGGGTGAAACGTCGAGGGCGTGAAGGATCGGTCCATGGGGTGGATCTACCCGGTTCGACGACCCCGCTCGTCGGCTATCCACAGGCCCCCGAAACGGCGATAGTCCGGCACGTTTCTGTTGTTCCAGGTGCTCGAGAACAACAGAAACGTGCCGGACTATCCCGACAACACCACCCTCAGCCGAAACGACCCGAGATGTACGCCTCGGTCGACTCCTGGTCGGGGTTGGTGAACATCTTCTTGGTCGGGTTGAACTCCACCAGGTGACCCGGCTGCCCGGCCGCCTTCAGGTTGAAGAAGCCGGTGTCGTCGGAGACCCGCGCGGCCTGCTGCATGTTGTGGGTGACGATCACGATCGTGTAGTCGGACTTCAGGTCGTGGATCAGGTCCTCGATCGCCGACGTCGAGATCGGGTCGAGCGCCGAGCACGGCTCGTCCATCAGCAGCACCTGCGGCTCGACGGCGATCGCGCGGGCGATGCAGAGCCGCTGCTGCTGGCCACCGGACAGGCCCATGCCGGGCTTGCCGAGGCGGTCCTTGACCTCGTTCCAGAGGTTCGCGGCGGTCAGCGAGCGCTCGACGATCACGTCGGCCTCGGCCTTCTTGATCTTCTTGGCGTTCAGCCGGTTGCCCGCGAGCACGTTGTCGTAGATCGACATCGTGGGGAACGGGTTGGGCCGCTGGAAGACCATGCCGATCTGGCGGCGCACGGCGACCGGGTCGATCGAGGCGTCGTACAGCGACTGCCCGTCGACCATGATCTTGCCCTCGACGCGCGCGCCGGGGATGACCTCGTGCATGCGGTTCAGCGACCGCAGCATGGTCGACTTGCCGCAGCCCGACGGGCCGATGAACGCGGTCACCGACCGCGCCTTGATGGTCATGTTGACACCCTCGACGGCCTTGAAGTCGCCGTAGTAGATGTCGAGGTCCGATACATCGATGCTCTTGGCCATGGTCTGGCTCAGCCTTTCTGGGTCAGCCCTTGGAGGGGGCGAAGATCTTGCCGATGAGGCGGGCCAGCAGGTTCAGCACCATCACGAGCACGATGAGGACGAGTGCCGCCCCCCATGCTCGCGCAATGCCCGGCGCCTCGCCATGGCTGCCGAAGGGCACCACGCCCGGCTGGGTGAACTGGTAGTAGATGAACACCGGCAGCGTCGTCATCCGCTCGTGGAACAGGTTGGTGTTGGTCGAGTCCGACAGACCGGCGATCACCAGCAGCGGCGCCGTCTCGCCGATCACCCGGGCGATCGCGAGGGTCACACCGGTGATGATGCCGCCGAGCGCCGTGCGCAGCACGACGCGCGTGATCGTCCGCCACTTCGGCACGCCGAGGGCGTACGACGCCTCGCGCAGGTCGTCCGGCACGAGCCGCAGCATCTCCTCGGTGGAGCGCACCACGATCGGGATCATCAGGAGCGACAGCGCGACCGAGCCGCCGAAGCCCAGGCGCGTCTCGGGGCCGAACAGCAGCACGAACAGCGCCAGCGCGAAGAGGCCGGCCACGATCGAGGGGATGCCGGTCATCACGTCGACCAGGAACGTCATCAGGCGCGCCAGGGTCTTGCCCTTGCCGTACTCGACGAGGTAGATCGCGGCGAAGATCCCGATCGGCACCGAGATGACGGCGGCCGCAGCGGTGATGAGCAGCGTGCCGAGCAGGGCGTGGTAGAGACCGCCGCCGTCACCGAGGACGTTGCGCATCGAGTAGGTCAGGAACTCCACGTTGATGCGGGGCGCGCCGATGCTCGCGACCGTCCAGAGCAGCCACACCAGCGGGATCAGGGCGACGCCGAAGGCGGCCCAGATCAGCGTGGTCATCAGCCGGTCGACCGCGGAGCGGCGGTTCTCGACCAGGCCGGACCACAGCGGGAGCCCCACGGTGAACAGGAGCACGCCGAGCAGGAGCCACGGGACGAGCCCCCACCCCAGGATGATCGCGGGCAGGCCGGCAGCGGCGATCGCCAGGACCGCCACCAGGATCGGCGCCCAGCGGGGCAGCCGGGGCTGGGAGAGGGCGAGCGACGGGCCGTTGGCCATCGCGAGCTGGGTCTCGCTCATCGGGCCATCCTCCGTTCGTTGCGGCCCACGATCCAGCGGGCGGCGAAGTTCACCGCGAACGTCACGGCGAACAGCACGAGCCCGGTCGCGATCAGGACGTGCAGCTTGGCGGGCGTGGCCTCGGCGAAGCTCGTCGCGATGTTGGAGGCGACCGTCGCGGAGTTGGTGTTCGAGATGATGTTCAGCGTGGCGACGGGCGAGGCCGAGAGCACCATCGCGACGGCCATCGTCTCGCCGAGCGCGCGGCCGAGGCCGAGCATGACGGCCGAGACCATGCCGGAGCGGGCGTAGGGGAAGACCGCGAGGCGGATCGCCTCCCACCGGGTGGCGCCCAGCGCGAGCGCGGCCTCCTCGTGGAGACGCGGGGTCTGCGAGAAGACCTCGCGCGAGATCGCGGTGATGATCGGCAGGACCATGATCGCGAGCACGATGGCGGCGGTGAACATGGTGCGGCCGGTGACCGAGGCGGGGCCCTTGAAGAGCGGGATGAACCCGAGGTGGTCCGCGAGCCAGGCGTGCGCCGGGACGATGTACTTGCCGAGGGTGCGGCCGCCCCAGAGGCCGTAGACCACCGACGGCACCGCCGCGAGCAGGTCGATGACGTACGCCACGGGGACGGCGATCCGGCGCGGCGCGTAGTGCGAGATGAACAGCGCGATGCCGAAGGCGAACGGCACGGCGATCACCAGCGCCAGGACGGCGGCCAGCACGGTGCCGAACACGAGCGGCGCGGTGTAGCTGAGGAACGAGTCGTGCGGCGCGTAGGTGCCGGAGGTCTCGTTGAGGCCGGGGATGCCCTCGATGGCGAGGAAGACCACGACACCGGCCAGCGCCGCGAGGATCACCAGTCCGGCGCCGCGCGCCGTACCGGCGAAGAGGGCGTCACCGCGCCGGCGGTTGCCGGTCTGGATCGCCGGCGACGCCTCCGGATCCTTCAGGGTGGGAGTGGCTGACACGGGTGCTCCTGTGATCTCACTCGGAATGCCGGAAGCGGCGGGCCGAGTGTTTCGGCCCGCCGCATCCGATGATGCAGTGTTTCGGACGTTACTTGACGGCGATCTTGTCGACGATCGCTGCGGCTTCCTGCTGCAGCTTGCTGTCGAGCGGCGCCGAGCCGGCCTGCGTCGCCGCGGCCTGCTGGCCCTCGGTCGACACGGCGTAGGACAGGTAGCCCTTGACCAGGTCGGCGTCGGACTGCGTGTCGTAGTGCTGGCAGGCGATGAGGTACGACGTGAGCATCAGCGGGTAGGCGCCCGCGTCGGTGTCCTTGCGGTTCACCTCGATGGCCATGTCGGTGTCGGCCCGGCCCGAGACGCGCGGCGAGTTCGCCAGCACCTGGGCGGCACCCTCGGCGGACGGCGCGTTGTAGCTGTCCCCGACCTTGATCGAGGCGACGCCGAGGTCACCGGCCTGGCTCTCGTCGGCGTAGCCGATGGTGCCGTCGCCGGCCTTGACCGCGGCCACCAGGCCGGAGGTGCCGTCGCCGGCCTCGCCGCCCTTGATCGGCCAGATGCTGTCGGCCGGGTAGGTCCACTTGCCCTCGGAAGCCTGCTCGAGGTAGTCGGTGAAGTTGTTCGTGGTGCCCGAGTCGTCCGAGCGGTGCACGGGCGTGATCGTGGTGCTCGGCAGCTTCACGGAGGGGTTCTGGTCGGCGATGGCCGGGTCGTTCCACTTGGTGATCTTGCCGGCGAAGATCTCGGCGATCGTCGGCGCGTCGAGCTGGAGCTTGTCGACGCCCTGGAGGTTGTAGACCACGGCGATCGGGGACACGTACGCGGGGACCTCGATCGGGTCCTCGCCGCCGCACGCCTGCTTCGCCTTGTCGAGCTCACCCTCGTCGGTGCTGAGCGCCGAGTCGGAGCCGGCGAACTTGTAGGCGCCGGAGATGAAGTTCTCGCGACCCGTGCCGGAGCCGACCGGGTCGTAGTTCACGGTCGCGCCGCTGTTGGCGCCCTGGAAGCCGGCCTTCCACGCAGCCTGCGCGGACTCCTGGGCGGACGAGCCGCCGCCGTTCAGCGTCCCGCTCACCGAGCCGCTCGAGCTGCTGTCGGTGCTGGACGACTCGTTGCCGGCGCCACAGGCGGACAGGGCCAGCGTGAGGGCAGCGATCCCGGGCACGATTGCCCGGCGGATGGAAGTGCTCTTCACTTCGTAACTCCTGATGTCTGGGGTGATGACATCAAGGACGCTAGGCAGCGCAGGTGGACGGCTCCGGGGGCGTCGGTGAACGAGGGGTGAACTCGAATCGCCCAATCGTCCACAAACCGGCGGTGGTGAGACGGCGATCACGTGAACAAGCCCCGGATCGCTTGACAGCGGACCCGGAAATCACCGCACGGACTGGATCTCCGTGGCCACCACGGCCCCCTTGCGCAGGTGCGCCACGAGCATGCTCCCCGGCTCCAGGTCGGGGTCGCGCAGCCCCAGGGCGTCGAACACGGCGGGCAGCACCGGACGGTGGCTGCACAGCACCGCCCCCTCGTCGCCGTGCACCAGGTCGTCGATGATCCGCAGCACGTCGTGGGCCGTCGCCGCCTCCTCGCTGAGCGCGTCCTCGAGCTCGAGCTTCCAGCCCGTGACGTCGGCGTACGGCGCCACCGACTCCACGCAGCGCGTCGAGCTGGAGCTGACCACGCGGGTCACGTCGTACGCCGCGAGCACCGGCACCAGGTGCTGGGCCTGCAGCCGTCCGGCCGCCATCAGCGGGCGCAGCCGGTCGTCCTTGCGCCACGCCTTCCGCGAGCGGGCCTGGCCGTGGCGCAGCACCACCAGCGCCCGGGTCTTGCGGCGCATCTTCGCCGCCTCGCGCAGCGTGTCCACGTCGTGGGGGTAGGTCAGCAGCCCGACCGCCTCGTCGAAGTCCACCCAGCGCACGTCGTCGATCTCGGTGTTGACCAGGTAGCCCGAGACGTCGTCGTCGCCGACCGCCCGGCCGGTCCAGTAGGCGACATTCTTCATCCGGTCGCCGTTGGGATAGCGCTGCGCACTCAGCGGGGCCCCGAGCCGGACGTGGACTCCGGTCTCCTCGGCCACCTCGCGGACCGCCGCCGCCGTCACGTGCTCGCCCGGATCGACCTTGCCCTTGGGGAAGGACCAGTCGTCGTACTTGGGGCGATGGACCAGGAGCACGCGCTTCCCGGGACGGAAGACCACGGCGCCGGCGGCGAGCACGTCCCTCTGGGGCATGCCAGTAGTCTCACATCACCCGAGCCCGATCAGGAGAGCCAGTGCCGCAGCGGACAGTCCTCGCGGGCGTCGGCGTGCTCGTGCTCGCCCTCGTCGCCGGTGGCTTCCTGTGGTGGCGCGCCTCGAGCGGCACCGACTTCGAGGGAGCCGTCCACATGGCCCCGCCCGACGCGGAGCGGCTCTCGTGGACCGACTGGGCCGCCGTGCGCACCGAGCTGGGCGCCTCCCTGTCCGCCGACTCCTCGGTGCACGACATGGACGCCTTCCTGAACAAGGCCTACGAGCGCGACCTCAGCCCGTCCTCGGCGCTGCTGGAGTCCGCCGACGTCCTGCAGCAGAAGTTCGGCTTCTCCCCCGCGTCGGTGCAGTGGGAGCTCTTCAGCCAGTCCAAGCAGGGCGCGGTCGTGATGCTGCGGATGCCCGACTCGACCGACTTCGGCAGCCTCGAGGCCCACCTGACCAGCCTCGGCTTCACCCGGCCGTCCGACGACAAGGGCGTCTGGCAGGGCGGCGGGTCGTTGCTCCCCTCGATCGCGGCCGGGCTGACGCCCGAGCTGCAGTACGTCGCCCTCGACGAGGCCGACCACCTGGTGCTGACCAGCGACACCGCCGACTACCTCCACACGACGATCGGCCATCTCGACGACGGCGGCCCGGAGGGTCTCGCCGACGTCACCGACGCCTCGGGGGAGCCGCTCGCCGCCTCGGTCTACACCGGGGACTACACCTGCTCGGCCCTGGCGATGAGCCAGGCCGACCCCTCCGACCAGCAGGAGGCCGAGTCGCTGGTCACGCAGGCCGGCAAGGTCAACCCGATCAGCGCCTTCGCGATGTCGGTGCAGCCCTCGGGCCACGTGCTCGTGGTCATGGGCTTCGAGTCCGACGACCAGGCCAAGACCAACGCCGACTCGCGCGCCGCCCTCGCCAGCGGCCCGGCCCCCGGCCAGGGTGGCGACTTCGCCGACCGCTTCAAGCTCGGCAAGGTCGCCGCCGACGGGTCGCTGGTGACGATGGACCTCACCCCGGTGAAGGGTGCCTACGTCCTCTCCGACCTGAGCAGCGGCCCGCTCCTCTTCGCCACCTGCTGACCCCGTCAGGAGAAGCGGCGCAGGCGCAGGCTGTTGCTGACCACGAACACCGACGAGAGCGCCATCGCGCCGCCGGCGATCATCGGGTCCAGCAGCCCGGCCGCGGCCAGCGGCAGCGCGGCCACGTTGTAGGCGAACGCCCAGAAGAGGTTGCCCTTGATGGTGCCGAGCGTCCGCCGCGCCAGCCGTACGGCGACCGCCGCCACCCGCAGGTCCCCGCGGACCAGCGTCAGGTCACTGGCCTGGATCGCGACATCGGTCCCCGTGCCCATCGCGAGCCCGAGGTCGGCCTGTGCCAGCGCAGCGGCATCGTTGACACCGTCACCCACCATCGCGACGACCCGACCCTCGGCCTGCAGGCGGCGGATCTCGTCGACCTTGCCGGAGGGCAGCACCCCGGCGACGACCCGCTCGATGCCCACCTCGGCGGCGATGGCCCGCGCGGCCCGCTCGTGGTCGCCGGTCAGCAGCACCGGCGTCAGGCCCAGCTCACGCAGCGACCGGACCGCTTCGGCCGAGGTCGGCTTCACCGTGTCGGCGACCGCGAGCACGCCGCGGGCCCGGCCGTCCCACCCGACGAGCACGGCGACGTGTCCGAGCGCCTGCGCCGTGGAGACCGCGGCGACCAGGTCCTCGGGCACGACGAGGCCACGGTCGGCGAACAACCCGGAACCGCCGACGACCACGGGGATCCCCGCGACCCGGCCGGTCACCCCGAGCCCCGGCTCGTTGGCGAAGTCCTCGACCGGCTCAGGATCCGGCACAGCCGCGGCGACCGCCCGCCCGACGGGGTGCTCCGAGGCGGCCTCGACGGCCGCGGCGAGCCGGCGTACGTCCTCGACGGACTCACCGGACGCGGCCACGACGGAGACCAGCGACATCCGGCCGGTCGTGACCGTGCCGGTCTTGTCGAGCACCACGGTGTCGATGCGCCGCGTGGACTCCAGCACCTCCGGCCCGCGGATCAGGATGCCGAGCTGGGCGCCCCGGCCGGTGCCGACCATCAGCGCCGTCGGCGTGGCCAGACCCAGCGCGCAGGGGCAGGCGATGATCAGGACCGCGACAGCCGCGGTGAAGGCTTCCGTGGCGGTGCCACCGGCCAGCAGCCAGCCGGCGAGGGTCAGCAACGCCAGGACGATCACGACCGGCACGAACACCCCGGAGATCCGGTCGGCCAGCCGCTGCGCCTGCGCCTTGCCGTTCTGCGCCTCCTCGACCAGCCGCGCCATCTGCGCCAGCTGTGTGTCGGTCCCGACGCGCGTCGCGCGCACGACCAGCCGGCCGCCCGCGTTGACGGTCGCGCCCACGACCTCGTCGCCCGGCCCGACCTCGACCGGCACGGACTCGCCGGTCAGCATCGAGGCGTCGACGGCGGACGTGCCGTTCTCCACGACCCCGTCGGTCGCGACCTTCTCCCCCGGCCGCACGACGAAGAGGTCACCCGCCACCAGCCGCTCGGCCGGCACCAGCTGCTCGACGCCGTCGCGGAGCACCGTGACCTCCTTGGCCCCGAGCTCCATCAACGCGCGCAGCGCGGCGCCCGCCCGCCGCTTCGACCGCTTCTCGAACCACCGCCCCGCCAGCAGGAACGTCGTCACGACCGCCGCCGCCTCGAGGTAGAGGTGGCCGCCGATGACCAGCGCCACGACCGACCAGGCGTACGCCGACCCCACCCCCACCGACACCAGCGTGTCCATGGTGGTCGTGAGGTGCCGCGCGTTGGCCAGCGCGGCGCGGTGGAACGGCAGGCCGGCCCACACCACGACCGGCGTGGTCAGCACCAGGGACACCCAGCCCGACCCGGGGAACCCCAGGCCCGGCACCATCCCCAGGAGCAGGACCGGGACGCTCAGCACCGCCGCGACCACCAGCCGCCGACGCAGTACGTCGACCTCCGGGGCGTCGTCGGTCTCCGGGCGCGGCAGCGACGCGACGTACCCCGCCGCCTCGACCGTGGCGACCAGGTCGTCCGTCGTGAGCGTGCCCGGATAAGTGACGCGCGCCCGCTCGGTGGCGTAGTTGACCGTCGCGGTGACGCCCTCGAGCTTGTTGAGCTTGCGCTCGATCCGGTTGGCGCACGACGCGCACGTCATCCCGGAGATCGCGAGCTCGACGTCGGTGCTCATCGGGGGCTCATGTCAGTGCGTAGCCCGCCTCGGTCACGGCAGCCTCGACGCTCGCGCGGTCCAGCTCGTGGCTGCTGGTGACGGTGACGGCACCGGTCTCGAGGACGACGGCGACGTCCTGGACCCCGTCGATCTCGGAGATCTCCTCGGTGACCGAGGCGACGCAGTGGCCGCAGGTCATGCCGTTGACGGTGAAGGTGGTGGAGACGGAAGACATGGATCGCTCCTCAGCGTGGGTCAGGACCGGACGAGCCGGGCGATGGCGTCGACGGCCTCGGCGACCTTCTCGCGGGCCTCGGCATCACCGGCGCGGGCGGCGTCGACGACGCAGTGCTGCATGTGCTCCTCGAGCAGGCCGATCGAGACGGCGTGGAGGGCCTTGGTCACGGCGGACACCTGGGTGAGGATGTCGATGCAGTACTTCTCCTCCTCGACCATCCGCTGGAGGCCGCGGGCCTGGCCCTCGATGCGGCGCAGCCGCTTGAGGTAGTCGTCCTTGCGGTGGATGTACCCGTGCTGGTGCTCGTCGTCCGGCATGCCTCGAGGTTACCCCCATGGGGTATGGCATTCAAGGGCGGGCGACGGCAGCGGCCCGAGAGGAGAGGACGGAGGGAAGGGGCGCGGGCTACTGGGCCTGGCGCGGCTGCGGGACGACGCCGAGGATGTCGTCGATCTGACCCTCGGACAGGTGGTCGTCGGACTCGGACGCAGCGATGATCAGGTTGGTGGTGAGCTCCACCTCGCCGAGAAGGTCGGCGTCCTCAAGGGTGACGTCGAACTGGTCGTGCACCTGGACTCCTCGTGACAAGACAACATTGACTCCCCGTGTGACAAGCCTGCCCGAGCGCCACAACCGCCAAACGCTCTGAACCAAATCTGACCCGTGTGGGTGGTGCCACACCACCCGTCCGGGCCACTCCGCGGGCGGCCGCTGCACAAACGGAACGAGGCCCCACCCCCGAAGGGGTGAGGCCTCGTCACACGAAGACGTCGGACAGGTGCTGCCCGGTCCTCAGGTTCGCGAGATCAGATCGCGCGAACGTTCTCCGCCTGGGGGCCCTTCGGACCCTGGGTGACGTCGAACTCAACCTTCTGGTTCTCATCCAGGGACTTGTAGCCCTGCGTCTGGATGGCCGAGTAGTGCACGAAGACGTCGTCGCCGCCGTCCTCCTGCGCAATGAAGCCGAAACCCTTCTCGGCGTTGAACCACTTAACGGTGCCCTGAGCCATGTGCTCTGTACTCCTATATCGGTGCGATGAGGCCGTCACTTCGACGGCCCCGCATCAGATGCGGTGACACGTCGCTCCGACATGTGGATTTGGAGCCACAAAAACGAAACGCCGTTGGATCACAAACTCCGCGGGCGTCAGACCTGCTGGAACTTGCACCTGTTGCTGGCGTCGACACTAGCAAGGTATGGGCGAGGTTCACGCTTCCGGGACACACTTTCTTCGCCGGAGGCATGAAGGTTCTGCTACGCACGCGTGACAGGCGCGCTAACGACGGCGATCCTCCGGGGGCACGGTCAGCGCGCCAGCTGCTCCCAGGAACGGCCGAACCACCGTTGCACCCGCTCCGCCCCGAACGCCGCCTTGTCGGCGGCCAGCTGGGCCGTCGGCCCTTCCAGCGAGCCCACCGGCATCTCCCCCGGCCGGAAGACCACCTCCACCCGCGCCACCTCGTCGTGGCCGAGCTCGAGGTAGCAGATCCCGCGCCCGTCGTACGTCGCTCCGGCGCCGTCGGAGCGCATCCGTGCGGCGATCGCGTCCGCCACCACCGCCGCCTGGCCCTCGGCGAAGACGCCCGCCTTGGGCGTCCCGACACTGGTCACGTCGCCCACGGCGTAGACGTCGGGGAAGCGGGTCTCGAGCGTGAACGGGTCCACGGGCACCCAGCCGTCCTGGGTCAGCCCGGCCTCGACGACGACCGCCGGCGCCCGGTGCACGGGGACGGCGAGGAGCAGGTCGAACGGCAGCTCGCCGCCGTCGGTGAGGACCGCGACCTTCCGCGCCGGGTCGATGCCGCGCACCAGCGTCTCGGGGTGCCAGGCGATCCCGCGCTCCGCGAACGCCGTGAGGATCGCCCGCGAGGCCTGGGGCGACGGCGGGATCGGCGCCGGCAGCGGCATCACCAGCGACACCTGCGAGCGGTCGAGCAGGCCGCGTCGCTCGAGCAGGTCGTGCACGAGGAAGGCCGTCTCGCTGGGCGCCGGGGGGCACTTGAACGGGGTGGACGTCACGGCCACCACGACGCGGCCGCCCTCGAAGCGCTCCAGGACCTCGCGGACCGCGAACGCGCCCTCCACCGTGTAGAACTCGTGGCCGCCCTCGACCAGGCCGGGCGTCGCCTCGGGATGCAGGTCCGCGCCCAGCGCGATCACCAGCACGTCGGCCTCGAGCACCTCGTCGTCGGTCACCACCCGGCGCGCCACCGGGTCGATCGCGCGCACGGTCGCCCGCGCGAAGCGGACCCCGGGCCGGACCACGTCGGCATAGCGGTGCACGACGTGCTCGGCGCTGGTCCGGCCGAACATCACGTCGAGCTTGCTGAAGCCGAAGACGAACGCGTCGGCCCGGTCGACCAGGACCAGGTCGAGGGCGTCACCGAACTCCGCGGACAGGCGGCTGGCGATCTCGAGGCCCCCGAAGCCCGCACCCAGGACGACGATGCGCATCCCTGCACGCTAGCGATCCGGGGCACCCCTGGCGCCCCGAATCCTGGGGACGGGTCAGTGCTGGCGCTTGGCGTGCTTCCCGTGCTTGGCGTGCCCGGCCTTGTGCTCGGGCTTGGCCTCGTGCTTGGAGCTGTGCTTCGACTCGTGCTTCGACTCGTGCTTCGAGCCGTGCTTGGTGTGGCCGTAGGCGTGGCCGTGCCCGTGGCCGCCGCCCAGGGCGCCGTCGAGCGCCCCCGTGGCGCCGTCGACCACCTGCACGGCTGGTCCGGTGACCGGCGAGCTGGCGCCACCGGTCGCCTGGTCGACGCCGTCGGCGACGATCACGACCGGAGGGTGGATGATCCCGGTGATCGGCCCGGCCGTGTGGCCGTTGCCGGGCACGGGCGAGGTCGGCGGTGACGGGTGACCTCCGGGCGCGTGGCCGCCCGTGGCCGGACTGCTGCCCACGAAGTGCGCCCCGTGACCGCTCGCGGTCCCGGCCGAGGGCGTGGACGTCGCGGGAGCCGAGGGGGTGGCGGGGGTGCTGGCCGGTCCGGGCGCAGGGGCCGGGGTGTGCGGGTGCGGGAGGCGCTCGAGGACGGTGCCGTGGAGCGGCCCGGACGCGACCGGGACCTCGCGGACGAGGTCGGTCAGCTGCCGGCCCGCCTGCGTCACGAGCTGCGGCTGCAGGGCCAGCACGGTCAGGAAGGAGGCGGCACCGAAGAGGACCCCGCCGTAGGCGAGGCGCTGCTGGCGCGTCGGCTTCGGCCGGTACGACGGCACGCGGACACGCGTCACCACGATCGCCCCTCCCCAGGTCGCTCCGAGTCCTGCAGGGACCCTATGACCGGGGACCCCGGCCGACATCCTCCTTTCGGTCGTCCGGGCGTCCCCAATCGGGGGGTGACCGGACCAGACAGGCCCCCGCTCCGTCGTGGAGCGGGGGCCTGCTGGTGTGGTTGACCTGCTGGTCAGCCCTGCTGCGAGATCCGGTCGGTGGGTGTGGGGCCGACCGGGTCGTGGGCGAGGAGGTAGGTGCGGAGCGAGTCGATGTCGAGCCCGCCGACGAGCTTGTTCGCGCCCTCCTTGAAGGTGGTGAAGTTGTCACCGCCGTCGGACATGAAGTTGTTCGCGACGACCCGGTAGGTCGTCCCGTCCACGATGGGCACCATCGGCGTCGCGGCGTCACCGTCGTCGTCGACGAGCACGTCGCCGACGAGGGCGTTGGTGTCGGGGAGGGCGGCGTCCGACTTGTCCCAGGTGTAGGTCAGGCCCGAGACCTGCATGATCTTGTTGGCCGTCTCGTTGGGACCGTTCCACTGCTGGTTGAGCACGGCCTTGATCTGCGCCCCGGTCAGGTCCATCGAGACCACGAAGTTGTTGAACGGCTGCACGGAGAAGGCGGAGCTGTAGGTGACGTCGCCGGCGTCGTTCTCCACGAGGTCCGCACGGATGCCGCCGGGGTTCATCAGGGCGATGACGGGTGCCTTGCCGTTGGACACGACCGAGCCGTCCGCCTTCTGGGCGTCCGCGATCAGGTTGCCGAGGGGCGAGTCGCCGCCGTTGGCGTCGGGGGTCTTGACGATCGAGGTGCCGGGCTCGATGTGGCCGATGACCTCGTTGGCGATCGGGGCGACGAGCGTCTTGTAGGTGTCGATGAGCTTGAGGAGGTCGGCCGACGGGGTCACCGAGTCACCGTTGTCGACGATCATGTTCCGGGCGTACGCCGCCGGCCGTACGACGTCGTGCGTCGCGGGGTCGATCAGCAGGTGCAGCTTGGTGACCATCCGGCCGAACGACGCCGCGCTCGTGAGCAGGCGCGGGTTGCCCGCGGGGTCCTGGACGACGCAGTTGTAGGGCTGGTGCGTGTGGCCCGAGACGACCGCGTCGATGGCGGGGCTGAGGTTCTGGGCGATCTCGAGAGCCGGCCCGACCGGACCGGTGCAGTCGTTGTAGGCCGTGGCGTCGGTGGGCGTCAGGCCCTCGTGCAGGAGCACGATGATCGACTCGACACCCTTCTCCTCCAGCATCGGGACCAGGGCATTGGCGGTCTCGACCTCGTCGGTGAAGGTGAGGCCCTGGATGCCGGCCTGGCTGACGATCGCGGGGGTTCCCTCGAGCGTCATGCCGATGAAGGCGACCTTCTGCCCGTCGACGTCGAAGATCTTGGTGGCCGGGAAGACGGTGTCACGCTTGTGCGCGGACGGGTCGCTCCACTTGACGTTGGCGCCGAGGTACTGGAAGTCCGCTCCGTCGAAGCCCTGGTCCGCCGGGCAGGAGTTCTGGCCGTTGGCGCCGTCGGGGCCGTCGGCGAGGCAGCCGCCGTTCTGCATGCGGCGCAGCTCGCGCCATCCCTCGTCGAACTCGTGGTTGCCGACCGACGCGACCTGCAGGCCGATCTTGTTCATCGCCTTGATGGTCGGCTCGTCGTGGAAGGCCGCCGAGAGCAGCGGCGAGGCACCGATGAGGTCGCCGGCGGCCACGGTCAGCGGGACGGCACCCGCGGCGCGCGAGCTCTTCCTCTCCTGACGGACCAGCTGGGCGAGATAGGCCACCCCACCCGCGGGGGTGTTGTTGATGCGTCCGCTCGAGCTGGTCGACGGCACGGTCTCGAGGTTCCCGTGGAAGTCGTTGAGAGCCAGGAGGTCGAGCTTGACGTAGTCCTTCGCCCCCGACTTCTCCAGGTGGGAGTAGACGCTGCGCGCGTCCGGGTGCGACTGACGGGTGGCCGCTTCGCTCGATCCGGCGATGGCACCGAACCCGAGAGACAGCGACGTGAGCGCGACGACCGAGAGCGCGCTGACACGGCGACCGTTGAGATGCATGTGGAGCTCCTTCCGAGATGGATGCCGGGACCGTATCCCGGCCGACCCCTCCCAGCGCCACAAGAACCCGCGGAGCACGCCACGAACCCCGGACACCGTCCGCAGACGCCGCCTTCGGTCGTCAGGGACCCTGTGTTGCCGCGGGCGTGCTCCCGAACGGCACGAACGCGGCGGTGGCGATGATGTGCTGGAGCTCGGCCAGCTGGTCCGCCGACACCCCGGGAAGGTGCTCGGCGTCCAGCACCACGCGGGAGCCATCGACATCCACGATCCAGAGGTCGTGCACCCACGCTTCGGCCCGCGGGACGTCCCGCTGGTACAGCACCCCGAGGTCCGCGGAGCGCCAGACATTGAGCTCGGCGAGCGAGCAGCCATCCCACACCTGCGCCGCCGGCTGCGACAGGCGGACTCGCAACCCCGGGTAGCCGTCCAGGGTGATCAGCCGGGCGTCACCCAACCGCAGGTCGGGCACCCGCCGGAGTGCCGTCAGGAGGTCCTGAGCGGTGGTTCCCGCGCTGACCCAGTGGTCCGGACCGCGGCAGGCGTTGGTGTTCACGGCGTCGACGGTCCAGAAGGCGAGCTGCCGGTGGGCCCGGCCACTGGCACTCGACTCCGGCCCGTCACCAAGGGCGTCGTACAGCCAGCCATCCGTGCTGAAGCCCGGAGGAACGGTGACAACGACGCGCGGGAACCAGGTCGGTGCCCCCGAGAAGTCGGCGACGTACGAGCCGGGCGCGATGAAGTCGTAGGAACCGAGGTCGCTGAGCCGCCCGGGCAGATCGAGGTGCTTGGTGACCTCCCCCTGACCGGACGACAGGTCCATCCGGGGCACGCCGACGGCGAGCAGACCCACGACGAGCGTCCCGACGACCGCGGCGAGGCGCCGCCGACGACGTAGCCGCGTCGCGGACGCGGCGTACCGTGCCGGGTCGGGCACCGGGGGCACCACCCCGGCACCGACCTCGCGCAGCGCGCCACGCACCCTGTCCTCGACGGTCACCTCGACCTCTTCTCCGAGTGCTCCACCGCGTGGGCGGGATCGTCCAGCAACGTCGCGAGCCGGCGGTGGGCGGCGTTGGCGTGACTCTTGACGGTGCCGACGGCCATGTCGAGCACCTCGGCGGTCTCGGCCTCGGAGAGGTCCTCGTAGTAGCGAAGCACGATGACCGCCCGCTGCCGCGGAGGGAGCTGGAGGACCGCGCGCCACATGGCGTCGCGCTCGGTCACCCGTTGCTCGTGTCCGGGCACCCCGCGATCGCCGAGAGTGGCCACGACGCTCTCGGTCGACGACCTGCGCCGCCACCACGAGAGGGTCTGGTTGGCGACGATCCGCTTCGCGTAGGCACCGGGCTGGCTCATCGACTGGATCCGCCGCCAGCGCAGGAACACCTTGACCAGGGCGGTCTGGACGATGTCCTCGGCGCGCTGGTAGTCCCCCGTCATGAGGTACGCCGTGCGGAACAGGGAGGCGTGCTGGGCGCGGACGAACTCCGCGAACTCCTCCTGCTCCGCAAGGTGCATGGCACCTCCTGCTCCCGCACGCTCACTGCACCATGCTTTCCGTGGCCCCGGCAACCCGATCTGCCTGACTCCCTCAACGCCGCGAACCGGCCGGATGGTTCAGTCCGGCCGGCCGCTGGTTTCCCTGGGCTCAGGTGAGCGAGGTCCGGCGTCGCAGCGACATGGCCACGATGGCTCCGCCGACGACCACGGCACCGGTCGCTGCGCCGAGCCCCGCGTCCTCGTAGTGGAAGGAGGACGGTCCCGGTCGGGTGTCGTGGACGACCGTGACCGGCGTCCAGCGCCCACCCGGGACACCACTGGAGATCTGCTCCGGGTCGTACGACGGGCCGGCGGACGGTTGGTCGGCGATGGCCGCGGGGCAGCCGAGCAGAAGGATCAGGGCAGCGGCTCCCGTCCCTGCGGCGACACTGCCGAACCTGCGGGTGATGGATGCGTTCATCGGACTGCCTTCCTGTGGGGTGTGTGACTTCCTCAACGCCCTCACGGCACTGTCAGGTTCAGCGCGTGGCCGAACCTCCTGGGTTCTGCGGCTGCGTCTGCGTCCACGGCCGCGACGGTCCGGTCGCGGCGATCTGCGAAGATACGGCCGCGCGGACGGCTGCACCGGCGTCCCCGGGCCTCTAGCTCAATTGGCAGAGCAGGAGACTTTTAATCTCTTGGTTGTGGGTTCGAGTCCCACGGGGCCCACCCACCACACCCGCCACAAGCGCCACGGGCCCCCACGCGGGTGTCCAGACATGACCGATCACACACGTAACGCGGGCCTCCGGGCGTAGTTTTTCAGGCATGGGAAACGCGAGCTCGGGCGCGGCGGGCGAGTCGGCCTTCGACCTCTTCGATCGCTGGCTGGCGCACCGCGAGGGTCGCGCCGAGGAGGACAACGACATCGAGCCGCCCATCGAGATCGTGGATGACCCGCTGTTCGACGAGTCCTTCGTCCCCTCCCACCACGAGGAGCTCGCGCTCGAGCCCGACATCGTCCCCATCCTGGCGCTCCCGCCGGAGCCCGAACCGCAGCCCGAGCCGGAGGATCCCGGCCGCGCGGTGTTCGACCTCTTCAACAGCGCACCGGTGACCAGCGCCCCGGTGGCCGAGGAGTCCCGAGGGGCGGTGGCCGCGGAACCGCTGCCCCAGGCCGCCGCCCCGGAGGCCGCACCCGAGCCCCCGGCTGCACGTGAGCCGGAGCCGGAGCACGACGTGATCCCCGGCGTGGTCGAGTTCGCGCCCCGCACCGGCACCCGCCGCCTCGTCGCCCTGCTGCTGCTCGTCTGCGTCGCGGCCACGGCCGTCGCCGGGTACGTCGCCTACCTCGACCGCACCACTCCCGCCATCGGCATCGCCGCCGCCCTGGCGCTGCTGACCATGGTGGTCTGGGGCGTGCGGGCGGGTGCCGCGACGGCCCACCTGACGGTGCGGGGCGGCCAGCTCGAGATCGTCCGCGGCGGCGGCCGCAACGTCTTCGACCTCGCCAGCCACTACACCCCGATCGACGTCATCGGGGAGCCCGGCGACCGCAACTGGCGGGTGCTGTTCCACCGCCGCAGCATGTCGCCGTTCGTCGTCGACGCCTCGATGGTCGACCCGGCCGAGTTCACCCGGGTCCTGCGCCACTACCGCCCGACGCGCGACTGACCCGTCAGCTCGTGGCGATCCAGTAGCGCCGCTTGCCGTTGCGGCTGTCCTCGTAGACGCCGCCGTTGGCCTCGATGGTGCCGCGCGACCCGTCGTTGTCCTCGTCGCAGGTCACCAGCGCCCGCTCCAGGCCGAGCCCCTTGGCCTCGATCAGCGCCAGGGCGAGCGCCCGGGAGGCGTGTCCCTCGCGTCGCCGCGACGGGCGGATCGAGTAGCCGATGTGGCCCCCCTCCTCGAGCAGCCAGTCGTTCAGCTCGTGCCGCAGCGCGAGGAAGCCGATGACCTCGGCGTCCGAACCGTCACCGTCGGTGATCCAGAAGAAGGAGCAGCGCACCCAGTCCTCGCGGATCGGGTGGCTCGCGGCGCCCAGCAGCCAGGCGACGTACGCCGCGCAGCCGGCCTCGTCGTACGTCGGCGCGGGGTCACCCAGGCCGGAGCCGTGCGGGTAGGCCTCGCCGAACTCCTGCATCGAGGCCGCCCACGAGGCGTGCCAGCGGACGTCGGGCGTCACGAGCGCGGTCATGGGTCCATTCCACCAGCGCCGGGACCCGGCGGCCCACCCGTTTTCGGGTCGGCTCAGCCCACGTGGACGCCGCGCTCGCCGGCGTCGGTGAGGCGGGCCTCCTCGGCGGCACGCGCCTCGAGCTCGGCTCGGCGGGTCGTCTCGAGCAGCTCGCGGGCGGCGTCGTAGGCGCCCGGGTCGGAGACCAGGTCGGCGGCGCCACGCTTGAGCCGCGCCAGCGCGCTGCGCGCGAAGATCTGCTGCTCGGTGGTGGTCCGCTCGGAGCGGCCCCGGCCCAGGAACGAGACGAACCAGTGCAGGACCGCGGTGACGCGGTTCTTGAAGCCGGTGATGTAGACGAGGTGCACGGCCAGCCACATCAACCAGGCGATGACGCCCGTGAGGCGGAGCTTGCCGACCATGGCGACCGCCCGGAAGCGGCTGATGATCGCCATCGAGCCCTTGTCGAAGTACTTGAACGCCGGCTGCGAGGGCTTGCCCTTGATCCGGTGGTCGATCTCCTTGGCGGCGTACTTGGCGCCCTGGATCGCGACCTGCGCGACGCCCGGGAGGTTGTCGAGCGAGATCATGTCGCCGACCACGAACACCTCGGGGTGGCCCGGGAGCGTGAGGTCGGGGTTGACGCTGATCCGCCCGGCGCGGTCGAGCGGGGCGCCGGTCTGCTCGGACAGGGTCTTGCCGAGCGGGCTCGCCTGCACGCCGGCGGCCCAGATCTTGGTGACGGTGTTGATCCGCTCGACACGGCCGTCCTTGAACTTCATCTCGATGCCGCGCTCGTCGACGTCGGTCACCATCGCGCCGAGGATGACCTCGACGCCGAGCTTCTCGAGCTCCTGCTGCGTCTTGGCGCCGAGCTTGGCGCCGAAGGGCGGGAGCACCTGCGGGGCGGCGTCGACGAGGACGACGCGCGCGTGCTTGGTGTTGATCCGGCGGAAGTCGCGGCGCAGGGTGCGGTGCGCGAGCTCGGCGATCTGACCGGCCATCTCCACGCCGGTGGGGCCTGCGCCGACGACCACGAAGGTCAGCAAGTGGTCGACGTCGTCGCCGCGGGTCGCGCCGAGCTCGGCCATCTCGAAGGCGCCGAAGATCCGGCCACGCAGCTCGAGGGCGTCGTCGATCGACTTCATGCCGGGGGCGAACTCGGCGAACTGGTCGTTGCCGAAGTAGGACTGGCCGGCGCCGGCCGCCACGATCAGCGAGTCGTAGCCGACGACCGTCTCGCGGCCCAGGACCTGCGAGGTGACGGTGCGGGCCTCGAGGTCGATGTCGGTGACCTCGCCGAGCAGGACGCGGGCGTTCTTCTGGGTGCTGAGCACCTCGCGGGTCGGGGGCGCGATCTCGCCCTCGGAGAGGATGCCGGTGGCAACCTGGTAGAGCAGCGGCTGGAAGAGGTGGTGGGTCGTCTTGGCCACCATCGTCACGTCGACGTCGGCCCGGCGCAGCGCCTTGGTCCCGAACAGGCCACCGAACCCGGAGCCGATCACGACGACCTGGTGACGCTCCTGGGATCCGTTCTCCGGCTGGGTGACGGCCATGTCGAACCTTCCTGCATCGAGGAGGTCGACCCGTCAGGGCCGACCCGTGTGTGGTGCCCATTGTTCCGCCGCGCGCCGCCGGTTGACCAATCAGGTGTCCGGCCGCCACGTTCCCACACCCACAGGGGCCTCCGGGACCGGTGGTGCGGGGGTTGTCCAGACAGACGACAACTTCACTTTCCCGGGGTTTCATTCCCGGATGTCATGGGTAGACGACCGGAGAATGTCGACACCTTCACACACCGGTCCGGAGAAACACTGTGCCGCTCAACCGGCCCGCCCTGTCCTTGGGCTCGGGACCCCGTGGCGTGCAGAACGCACGCCGCTGGGTGGTTGACGCCTGCGCCGACATGGGCCGCGACGAGCTGACCGAGTGCGCCGAGCTGGGGGTCTCTGAGCTCGTCACCAACGCCCTGCTCCACGCCGAGGCACCCATCCAGGTGCGCGTCCGCGGCACCCGTGAGCACCCCCGGGTCGAGGTGCGCGACGGCTCGACCGAGCCCCCTGTCCTGCCGACCGAGGGCATCGACGGCGACGACGACCTCCTCCTGACCTTCGGCCGCGGCCTGGGCATCGTGGCCCGCTGCGCCACGGCCTGGGGCGCCGACATCGACGACGACGGCAAGGTCGTCTGGTTCACCCCCGCGCCCGAGCCCGGCGAGACGATGGTCGACGGGGTCATCACCGGCCGCATGGAGGGCCCCGACGACGACGAGGCCCGCCCCGACGACGTGACGGTGGCGATCGCCGACGTCCCGCTCCGCGACTACCAGCAGTTCCAGCGCCACTACCGCGAGCTGCGCCGCGAGGTCCGCCTGCTGGCGCTCGCGCACGAGGCGGACTACCCGCTCGCCAAGAACCTCTCCGACCTCTTCGGCACCCTCGAGCACGACCTCCGCGAGGGCATGGGGTCCGACCAGATCGAGCTGGCGCTCGGCGCCGGCGACGAGGTCACCGACATCGAGGTGCGGGTGCACCCCGGCACCGTCGAGCAGATCGCCCGGCTGATCGAGCTGCTCGACCTCGCCGACGCCTTCTGCCGCGCGGAGCGTCTCCTCTCGCTCGCGCGCACCCCCGAGCAGCAGCAGTTCCAGGGCTGGTTCCTCGGCGAGTTCGTCCGGCAGGCCGCCGGCGAGCAGCCGGTCGCGTGGCACGATGCCGCCGTGACCAGCCGACGCAGCAGCGTGTCGTGACCCCACCGCCTCCCCCGCGACTCCTCGTCGCGGCGGCGCTGGGCGGCGCCCTCGGCGCGGTCGCCCGCTGGGCGCTCGGGGAGGCCTTCCCCGACAGCGCCGGCTTCCCCTGGACCGTCTTCGCCATCAACGTCGCCGGCTCCGCCGCCCTCGCCCTGCTCCCCGCTCTCCCCCCCGTACGTCGCTCCCGCGAGCTGGCCGTCTTCCTCGGTCCCGGCGTGCTCGGCGGCTTCACGACCCTCTCGGCCGCCTCGGAGCAGACGCGGGCGCTCCTGGCCGCCGGTGACACGCTCCTGGCGGGCAGCTACCTGTTCGGCACCCTCGCCGCCTGCCTCGTGGCCGTCGCCCTGGTCTCGCACCTCGCCACGCCCGCCGAGCAGGCGGAGTTCGAGGCCGAGGAGGGCAACGAGTGACCGCGCTCCTCGTCGCGCTGGGCGCGGCCGTCGGCGCCCCGCTGCGCCTCCTGCTCGCGCACACCGTCGACGGCCGCCTCCACCGCGGGACGCTGGCCGCGAACGTCGCCGGCTCGTTCCTGCTCGGACTGTTCAGCGCGCTCGGCCTGTCGGGCCACGCGATGGCGCTGCTCGGCACGGGCTTCTGCGGCGGCTTCACCACCTACAGCTCGTTCGCCGTCCAGGCGCACGCCGGCGGCCGGCGCGCGGGATCGACGTACGTCGTCGCGACGCTGGGGCTCTCGCTGGCCGCCTGCGCGCTCGGCTTCGCGCTCGGGTCACTGGTGGACCGTTGGGTCAGACAGGCGTAAGTGTCTTGTCTGCACCCCGGCGCTGCCGGGTCACTGCCGAGCTGAGCGAGTCACGTTTCGGCGATGACCTGGCTGAGAGTTGCAGGGCCCGGTGGCCCGGAACGTGCAGATCGGCCATAGGGCTATGCGCCACGGGCCCCTTTGTGATCCCCGGAGCGCCTCAGTGAGCGACCGACCGTCACGTCCCGGACCGGAGTGCTGAATCCGTGGGCTGACGGAAGGAGCACTCACCATGGAGGCTACGCCCACTTTCGCCGGGATCGACTGGTCCTGGCAGCACCACGCACTGTGCATCGTCAACGTCGAGGGACAGCGGATCGACGAGGTCACGGTCCCGCATTCCAGGCCAGGCCTGGGCAAGATCACCACCCTCCTCAAGCGTCACGGCGTGACCCAGGTTGGGATCGAACGTGGCGACGGACCGCTGGTCGACCACCTGATCCGCGACGGGTTCCAGGTCGTAGTGATCTCAGCGCGGCAGGTGAAGTCGCTGCGGGCCCGCTACGGCAGCGCCGGGAACAAGGACGACCGGTTCGACGCCTTCGTGCTGGCCGACGCGCTGCGCACGGACGCCGGCCGCTGGGCTGTCGTCCAACCAGACTCCGATGAGACGGTCGCGCTGCGGATGCTGGTCCGGGCCCGCCAGGACCTGATCGGGCACCGGATCGCGGTCCACAACCAGCTCCTCGCGGTGCTGCAGCACAACTTCCCCGGCGCGATCGGCCTGTTCAGCCAGCTCGACATCGGCATCAGCTTGGCGTTCCTACGGCGCTTCCCGTCCGAAGCGAAGGCTGCCTGGCTGTCCGAGATCCGACTCGCCCACTGGCTCAAGGCCAACAGCTACTTCGGCCGCAAGCCACCAGCCGAGTTGATCGAGCACTTGCATGACGCAGCGACTGGACGTATCAGCGGTGCCGCTGCAGAGGCCGGCGAACTCATCGTGCTGACCCTGGTCGACGTCCTCACGAAACTCCGCGAGGACCAGTCAGCACTCGAGGCCCGGATCAAGGAAGCCCTCCTCGCCCACGCCGACGGCCCGATCTTCCAGTCCCTGCCCCGCGCAGGGGTTGTCCGCGCGGCCACCCTGCTCGCCGAGATCGGCGACTGTCGCGCCAGGTTCCCCGACCCCGCAGCACTCGCCGCGGCAGCCGGCGTCGCACCCTCGACCCGACAGTCCGGCAAACACCTCAACGTCGCCTACCGCCGCGGCTGCAACAAACAACTCCGCCACGCGCTCATCGACTGGGCCCAAGACACCCCACGCGCCAACGCCTGGGCCCACGACACCTACTACCGAGCCCGCGACCGCGGCTGCCGCCACCCACACGCAGCCCGGATCCTGGCCCAAGCCTGGACCAGGATCCTGTGGCGTTGCTGGCAAGACCACCAGCCCTACAACCCCGACCTACACGGCCGACTCAACAACCTCCCTCAGGAGGCTGCTTGACATAGGGCTCTCAGCCGTAGCCCAGCTCGTGCAGCCGGTCGTCGTCGATGCCGAAGTGGTGGGCCACCTCGTGCACGACGGTGATGCGGACCTCCTCGACGAGCTCCGCACGGGACCCGCACAGGTCGAGCAGCGGGTTGCGGAAGATGAAGATCCGGTCCGGCAGGTCCATCGTCGGGTCGCCCCAGCGGTCGGTGAGCGCGATCCCGTCGTAGAGGCCCAGCAGGTCGTCGGGCTCGTCCTCCGGCGGTTCGTCCTCGACGAGCACGACCACGTTGTGCACCAGCGAGGCGATCTCGGTCGGGATGCCGTCGAGGGCCTCGTCGACGAGGGCGTCGAAGGCCTTGGGGTCGAGCTCGAGGGGCATGCCCTCATTGTGTCGGGAAATGACAAACGCTCCGGATCTCGGTGAGATCCGGAGCGTTCGCTGTGGCGACCCCGACGGGACTCGAACCCGCGGCCTCCGCCGTGACAGGGCGGCGCGCTAACCAACTGCGCTACGGGGCCAGGATTGGTGGTGCTGTTGCTTCACTTGGTGAAGCGGGTGGAACTCTAACCCATCGTTGCTGCTGTCTCCCAATCGGGACCCAGCAGGCCGATGACCGCACCCCCAACGGGATTCGAACCCGTGCTACCGCCGTGAAAGGGCGACGTCCTAGGCCGCTAGACGATGGGGGCTGGGACTGCCCGGACAGCATAGGGGCGCGCCTCCGCGGCCTCCAAAATCACTCGTTCACCCCATTTTCGTGGGGCCGACGACCTCGGGTATGGTTGCTCCTCGCTTGGGCAGGTAGCTCAGTTGGTACGAGCGATCGCCTGAAAAGTGATAGGTCGGCGGTTCGACCCCGCCCCTGCCCACAAGCACCGAAGGCCGCGATCCCCCTGGGGTCGCGGCCTTCGTCATTTCCCCTACGGCACGGCGAGGTTCAACTGGGCCAGCACGTCGCTGAGCACGTCGCCCTCCGAGCCGGAGCTCTCCACGGCCCAGCCGTCCGCGGTCTGGGTCCCGCAGCCCACGAGGGTGGAGCCGCGCAGGCAGCCGACGTTGAGCACCTTCACCGACGACACGCGTACGACGGCGGGCAGCCGCCGGGCCTGCTCCACGACCAGCGGGGTGACCAGGGCCAGGGCGCGGTCGGGGGTGGACGCGTCACCGGACCGGTTCACGACACCGCTCGCGTCGTACTCGAGCACGACGGTGACCGCCGACCGGGTGAGGTGGACGGTGGTGCGGTCGCCGAGCTCGAGCGGCTTGACCTCGGCGCTGCCGGGCTCGCGCACAACGAGCGAGCTGACCACGGGCCGGAAGTCGGCACCCGCCCCCATGCGCCGGGGCACGGAGAGGTCGAGCTGCGACCGGGCCGTGGGGAAGGTGACGGTCTCGACGAAGTGCATCCGTCCGGCGTCGCCGATCGAGACCTCCATCTCGGTGCCGACGGCGTTGACGTCGGTGCCGGGGTCGGACGCGCTCACCGGAGTCTCCTCGGTGGCGACCTGGTAGACCTGCCAGCCACCCAGCACCAGGAGCACGGTGAGGGTCGCGAGGATGGGGACCATCCAGACGCCTGGACTGCTTCGCCCGACGGCGCGACGCCGCCCGGCGTGGCTCCCACGCCGCTGGCGTCTGACCTGGGGGGCGCGACTCCCCCCTCCCGAGGACGCGCTGTCGGAACGCATTGGCCCGAAGCCTTCCCTCCCACCCCGCGTGACGAAGTATACGGTGACAACCTGTCAAATCGGCTCGTACAGTGGCCTAGGCCACTGGCGCCGACGGGGGACACCGGGTGGCTGCGCCGTCACCACGAGCACGGCCGTCGACACTCGGACCGCGAACCGGCTCCCTGTCCTGGTTCTCATCACTCGGCCGTCCTCCGGAGTCCCGTCCATGTCGTCCTCCATGTCCCAGACCCGTCCACGCCTCCTCCCCACGTCCGTGCTCCTCGCCGCGATCCTCGCGCTGCTCACCACCTTCCTCACCGGCTCCCCCGCCTCCGCCAAGGTGCCCCCGGCCCTCTACCTGCTCCAGGGCGTCCCCGGCGCCAGCGTCGACATCACCATCGACGGCAAGGCCGTGCAGTCCGGCGTCGCGGCGAAGGACGTCATCGGGCCCGTCGACGTCTCGCCGGGCGACCACACGGTCGTGTTCAAGACCGCGGACTGGGAGGTCTCCAGCTCCGTCAGCGTGGCCGGCAGCCAGGACGTGGTCGTGCACTGGCCGGCCGACGCGGGCAAGCAGCCGGTCGTCACGGTCTTCGACAACGACGTGGCCCCGGTCCCCAGCGACAAGGGCCGCCTGATGGTGGCGCACACCGCCGTGGTGCCCCCGGCCGACATCACCGCCGGCGGCAAGACGCTGTTCACCAACATCGCCAACGGCGAGTTCGTCAGCGCCGAGGTCCCGGCCACGACGTACAGCGTGGCCGTCGTCCCGACCGGTGGCGGCAAGCCGCTGCTCGGCCCGGTCGACCTCGCGATCAAGGCGGGCGCCCTGACCCGGGTCTTCGCCATCGGCGCCCCGCGCGACGGCAGCATGGACGCGATCGTCCAGGTCCTGCCGCTGGAGACCACCAGCGCCACCGGCACCCCGTCGACGGTCGACACCGGATCGGCCGGCTTCGTCCGCCCGGACGGGTCCGTCGACACCGCACGCCTGGTCTTCTGGACACGCATGCTGTCGCTGTTCGGCTGGCTCCGCGGGTGGTCCGTGTAGTGAGGGTGCGCCGCACCCTCGCTCCGGGCGTCGTCACGCTCACCGCCCTCGCCGCGCTGCTCACCGGATGCAGCGCGACGGGGGCGGGTGGCGCCCCCGCCGCCGAGGATGCCCCCACCCCTGCCGCGACCTCGGCCGCCCCGGCGCGGCCCGCGGCGGTCGCGCAGGCCGCCGGGAGCCAGGTCCGTCCGGAGGTGCCTCGCCGGGTGACGCTGCCCAGCGGCCGCACGCTGCCCGTCGACCCGGCCGGCACCCGCGCGGACGGCAGCCTCGCGGTCCCGGACGACATCCAGCGCGCCGGGTGGTGGACCGGCGGCTCCCGGCTCGGCGACCCCTACGGCAGCATCGTGCTGGCCGCCCACGTCGACTCCTTCACCCAGGGCGTGGGGCCCGCCGTCGAGCTGCTCAGCGCGCGGCCCGGCGCCCGGATCCACCTGGTGGGGAAGCGACTGTCCCAGTGGTACCGCGTCACGTCGGTCCGGCTGGTGCCGCAGGCCGACCTCAGCCGTCAGTCCGTGGTCTTCTCCGGGGCCGGGGACCGGCGCCTGGTCCTGGTCACCTGCGGAGGCGTGTACGACGCCTCGCGCGGCGGCTACCAGGACAACGTCGTGGTCGTGGCGAGGCCGGAGTAGACCGGAGCCGTCCGCTTCGGGATCTTCCCCCGAAGTGGGTGTCGTGGAAATACCCTCGAGGAGCGCACGATGGGCCAGGGAGGGGGCCGCATGATCACGGGGGACGAGCAGCTTGCTGCGCTGGGCCAGGCCGTGATCACGACCGACCCGCTCGGGGTCGTCGTCGCATGGAACCCCGCCGCGGAGCAGCTCTACGGCTGGACCGCCGAGGAGGCCATCGGCCAGAACATCGCCGACCTCTGCGTGCCCGACGTGGCCCAGGAGACGGCGGCCGACATCATGGCGGCGCTGCGCGACGGCACGTCGTGGTCGGGCGGCTTCCCCGTGCGCCGCAAGGACGGCAGCATGTTCCCGGCCCTGGTGACCGACGCCGGCATCTACCGCGACGGCGAGGTGGTCGGGGTCGTCGGCGTCTCCACCAACCTCGGCACCGCCCTGCGCCCGCTGCTGGAGCGCTCGACCGACGCGGCCCTCGTGCTCCGCTCGGACGCCGTGATCACCTACGCGAGCCCCGCCGTCGGGCAGCTGTTCGGGTGGGACCAGGACACCCTGGTGGGCAGCTCGGTCGTGCCACTGCTGCACGCCGAGGACCGGCCGGCGCTCGCCCGGCTGCTCGGCAACGTCGTGACCCACCCCGGTGCGCACCCGGCGGTCGACGTACGCGTGATGGCCTTCGACGACTGGCGCTGGGCCGAGGCGGCGCTCACCAACCTGCTGGACGACCCCTTCGTGCGCGGGGTGGTCTGCAACCTGCGCGCCAGCCCGGCCCGGGCGGCCCAGGAGCAGGCCGAGACCCGGGCCGAGCAGCTCGAGACCGCCCTGCGCTCGCGGCTGGCCATCGAACAGGCCAAGGGGTACGTCGCCGCCCAGCTCGGCATCGACCCGGAGGCGGCGTACCCGCTCCTGCGCGGCTACGCGCGGTCGCACCACCTGGCCCTGCGCGAGGTGTGCCGCCGCGTCGTGGCGGGTGAGCTCACCCTCGACCCGTGACCCCCGACCAGCCCGGATATCACCCGTTCGGGTCATTGGTCGCCACCGGACGCCATTGCTAGTGTCCGACGCACGTTGCCGGTTCCCCTCATCACGGGAGCCCACCACCCCAGACACTGGTGGCTCAACACCACTGTCTGGACGGTATTTGATGCTTCCCCAGCAACGACCTTCCCGGACTGCCCTGCGGTCCCGCCTCGACCACGCGGCCGTCACGCTGCTGCGCCTCGTCGCGGACCGACGGTCCTGGAACCTCGAGGCAGCGGCGCGCGACCTGCGCGCCCACGTCGACGACGATGCGGCCCTGCACCTGCTGCGGGCCCGGATCTCGCTGGCGATGCTGGAACGTCCGACTCCCACCGACCAGCGCGCGCTGGCCACCTTGGACCGCGCGTTCCGACCGACCTGGTCCGCCCTGCAGCTCGCGGCGGCCGGACCTCGAGGAGTGAACTGATGACGGCAACCGAACCCATGTCCAGCCCGCTCGTCGAGCAGGCCAAGGGCGTGCTGATGCTCCGCTACGGACACGGCTCCTACGAGTCGCTGGCGACCCTCACGCAGTGGTCGCACGAGGCGGGCGTCACGCTCCAGGCCCTGTGCCGGGCCATGGTCAGCGGCATCTGCCAGGGCCGGGTCGGCCCAGAGGACCGGCACGTCGTGCGGTGGCTGGAGCAGCGGCTGCGCGGGGAGCTGCCGGGCCCGGTCGCGCCGCCCGTGCCGGCGCCGCGGAGCGACGGCGAGGTCGGCCGGAGCAGCCGTCGGTCGGCGCCCGACATCACGATGGTCAAGCGCTGGCGCTACGCCTCCGCCGTGCACGCGGCGCGGGCGCTCGAGACTGGGGTATAGGGGGGAACCCCGCGGGGGAAACAAACGGGGGGACGAAATCGGGGGATGAAAGCGGGGGGTAGGAGCAGTGCCGCAGGTCGGTCAAGGACCTGCGGTGCTGCCTCCCTTGCCATGCCCCCCCGGCTCGTGAGGCTTCAGGCCTCGCCGCGCACCTGACGGGCGGCGAGCCAGGCGTCGAAGCGCCCTGCCGAGGTTCGGAGGTAGTCACGGACCCGGGTCTCGAGCTCGGCGACCTCGTCGCGGAGCCCGAAGAGCTGGTAGTCGGCCAGGCGCTCCGGCGAGCACTCGTGCTGGGAGTCACCGGCCCGGTCGACGGAGGCGCCGCAGTCGGGACAGGGCAGGTAGCGGGAGTGGAACATCGGGGGACCTCGCTTCTCGGTGCTGTCGTGAGCATTCCCAGACGGCACACGGCCCAAACGGTCCATTGCTGCCCGCAGGAGCACAGGTCTAGCGTCGACCAGGGCGGGCAGGTGTCAGAGCGGAGGCTCACATGACAGACAACGCAGACCTCGCACGCAGCATCTACGAGGCGTGGAACCAGCGCGACTTCGACCTCATGGCCGACTCCGTGGCACCCGACGGCACCCTCACCGTCGTCGGCACCGGCGACACCTTCACCGGCCAGGAGGGTTCGCGGCAGTACAACCAGATGTGGGCGAACGCCTTCCCCGACGGCACCATCACCATCGACCGGCTGATCTCCTCGGGCGACCAGGTCGTCGTGGAGTTCACCGGACGCGGCACGCACACCGGCACCCTGGTCACGAGCATGGGCGAGATCCCTGCGACCGGGCGCAGCGTCACGCTGCACCTGTGTGACATCGCCGAGTTCAAGGACGGGAAGGTCCGGACCCAGCGGACCTACTTCGACACCGGATCGCTCATGTCCCAGCTCGGGCTCGGGGTCGGGCAGGCCGCCGCATCGACGCAGCAGTAGCGCACCACCACCACTCCCGAACCAGACACGACACCGACACCTGTCACCGCCCGCACCCTGTCCCACCCGTCGTACCCGACATCGGGGACGCCGGGTCAAGCGGCTGCGAGCCACCGCCACGCCCCGCCAGCATGGGGAGTCATGACGACTGCACCCGGCGGCCGCTCCCGCCGTCTCGGAGCCCTGGGCTGCGCGGCCCTCACGGCCGCCGCCCTCGCCTGCGCCAGCACCACGGTTGGCGGTCCTGCCGACGCCGCACCCGCCGGCACCGTCCACCTGCCCGACCTGACCACGGTCATCCCCACCGACTCCTTCTCCATCGTCGACGGCCCGGACGGGCGGGAGTTCCGCTACACGCACCTGGTCTTCAACCGGGGTGAGGGGCCGTTGCGGATCGAGCCGTCCTACTCCGAGGCCGCCGGGACCTACCTCGGCCACCAGCAGCTCATGACCCACGACGCCGGGGACACCTGGTCGGTCGTGGACCAACGCCGGATCGCCGACGCGTTCACGTTCCACGCCGAGCACGGCCACTTCCACTTCCCGCTCGCGACGTTCGGCCTCTTCGAGGTCGCGCCCGGCGGCGGCGTCGGGGCCGCCGTGACGATGTCGCCCAAGGTCGGCTTCTGCATCTCCGACTCCTACATCTACGACGACTCCCTCGAGCACGCCGGCGTCGGGCACGACTGGTGGGGCAGCTGCGCGGACCCCACCACCCTGCGGGGGCTGTCGGTCGGCGGGGCCGACGAGTACGACTACCGCGACCCCGGCCAGTCGGTGCCCCTGGACGGCGTCCCGGACGGCACGTACTGGTTCCGCGCGATGTCCGACCCCAACAACGACTTCGTCGAGTCCGACGAGAGCAATAACGAGACCGACGTGCTGGTGACCCTGTCCCAGGGCACGGTCACCGTCGGGACGACCACCGAGCCGGACACCACGCCCTGCACCAGCGAGCTGGTGTCACCCGCCGGCGGCGACACGGTCTCGGGCACGGTCGCCCTCACCTCGACGACGTCGGCGGGCAACCCGGCGCGCGTGCGCTACCTCGTCGACGGCACCCCGGTCGGGTCCACGACCGCGGGGGCGCCGTACGCCGTGGACTGGGCCTCGGGGACGGTCGTCGACGGCCAGCACTGGCTCGCCGCCCGGGTGACCACCGGCGCGGGTCGTGTCTGCACCTCGCCGGTGCGGGCGATCACGGTCGACAACAGCAGCGGCCCCGACCACGCGGGTCCGATGGTCACGTTCACCGACCCCGAGGCCGGCAGCACCGTGGGCGGCCGCGTCGCGGTCGCGGTCAGGGCGGTCGACGCGAGCGGCGTCGACCACGTGCAGTTCCTGCTGGACGGGAAGCCCCTCAAGGCGGCCCGCACCGCACCGCCGTACACGGTGATCTGGAACAGCCGCGAGACGACCGCCGGCACGCACCACCTCGGTGCGCGGGCCGTCGACACCCGGGGCAACGCCACGACGAGGACCATCCGGGTCGAGGTCGTGCCCACCACCCCGCCGAAGCCGCTCAGCATCGACGTCTCCGTGGTCGCCCGCGGCTCCGACAGCCTGACCACACCGAAGCTGTCCACCTCCTACCGACGCGAGGTGCTGCTCGCCCTCGTGTCGTACGACGGTCCCGCGGGCGCCGACGGCCAGTCGGCAAAGGTGTCGGGGGCCGGCCTGACCTGGCACCTGGTCAAGCGGAGCAGCTCGCAGTCCGGGGTCTCGGAGATCTGGGCGGCCCGGACGACCGCGCGGGTCGGCTCGCGGACGGTCACGGCCACCCCCGCGACGCCCGGCTACGACGGGATGCTCAGCGTCATCTCGGTGCGCAACGGCGCCCGGGTCGGCGTCGCCGCGGCGGCCGGCGCGCCCAGCGGGGCACCGGACTTCTACGTCCCCGCGGTCCAGGAGGGGTCGCTCGTCCTCGCCGCCGGCAACGACTGGGACGCCGCCGTCGCGCGCACTCCGGTGTCGGGTCAGATCGTGCGCCGGCAGTGGCTCGACACGGCCGCGGGCGACACGTTCTGGGTGCAGGCGCTCACCCGCCCCACGACGGCGCACCGGCTCGTCACGATCCGCGACACCGCGCCCACCGCCGACCAGTGGAACTACGTCGGCGCCGAGGTCGTGGCCCGGCACTGAGCCCCTGGCCCCGCTCGCGCGTGGCGCACCCCACGTCGGACTCTCCTTGTGTGAATAAGTAGTAATATGATCGACTTCGGTTGTTTTGTTGACTACTGCCCCGTACGACAGGAGCTCACGCATGGCAACCGGACCGGCCTCACCCCGGAAGGTGGCTCTGGCCTCAGCGGTCGGCGCGACCATCGAGTGGTACGACTTCTTCCTCTACGGCACGGCCGCCGGCCTCGTCTTCGGCAAGCTCTTCTTCAACGGCCTCGACGGCCCGGCCGCCCAGTTCGCGGCCTTCGGCACCTTCGCGGTGGGCTTCATCGCCCGACCGATCGGCGGCTTCCTCTTCGGCCACTTCGGGGACCGGATCGGCCGCAAGAAGATGCTGATCTGGACGCTGGCGATCATGGGCCTCGGCACCGCCGCGATCGGCCTGCTCCCGTCGTACGACCGGATCGGCGTGTGGGCCCCGGTCCTCCTCATCGTGCTGCGGGTGCTCCAGGGCATCGGCGTGGGCGGCGAGTACGGCGGTGCCGTGCTGCTCGCCGTCGAGTTCGCCCCTCAGGGCCGTCGCGGCTTCTTCGGCAGCTTCGCCCACATCGGCGTCCCCGGTGGGCTCTTCCTCGCCTCGGGCGCGTTCGCCCTGGCGAGCCGCCTGCCCGACGAAGCGTTCCTCGCCTGGGGCTGGCGCGCCTGCTTCCTGGTCAGCGTGGTCCTGCTCGCGATCGGCGCCTGGATCCGGATGAGCGTCATGGAGACGCCGGCCTTCGCCCAGGTGCAGGAGGAGAAGCAGGTCTCGGCGATGCCCGTCGGCCAGCTGCTCCGCCGCCAGCCCCGCCGGCTGCTGCTCGGCATGGGCACCCGCTTCATCGAGGGCTTCACGTTCAACTTCTTCTCGGTCTACCTGCTGGCCTACGCCGTGACCAACGTCGGCGTCTCCCAGCAGACCGTCCTCTACTCGATCATGGCCGGCGCCGCCCTCGGCGTCGGACTCGTGGTCGTGTCCGGCCGGTTGAGCGACCGGTTCGGCCGCAAGACGATCTACAACACGGGCACCGTGGTCGCGCTGCTCTTCGCGTTCCCCGCCGCCTGGCTCGTGCAGACGGGCCAGACCTGGGCGGTGGCCGCGACCTTCATCGGCGGGCTGGGCGTCATCTACGGCGTCGTCTACGGCCCCCTGGCCGCGTTCTGGAGCGAGCTGTTCGACACGCGCTACCGCTACACGGCGCTCAGCACGCTCTACCAGATGTCCGGCATCGTCGCCTCGGGCTTCACGCCGCTCATCGCCGCCTGGCTGGTCTCCCGCGGGGGTGGAGATCTCTGGCTGGTGGCGACGTACAACGTCGGCGTCGCGCTCGTCAGCCTGGTGTGCGCGCGGTTCCTGCCCGAGACACTCGGTCGGGACCTGCAGGTCGACGAGGCGGCCGAGCCGAGCTCGGCGACCGCACCGCGGCACCGGGAGACGGTCGCCGCCTGAGACAGCGGCACGGCCGGACACGTCGAGGGGCGGACCAGGGGTCCGCCCCTCGTTGGCATTCGCCCGCTTCGCGGGCGGGATTCCGCTGCGCGGGGCTGCCTCCCCGGGGGTTCCTCCACCCGGCTGGGCCGGTGGGACGCTCCCGTGGACCCCACGCACGTCGCAGGGTCGGACGCGTCGCCGCCCCCGGCGCCCGCCGTGGTTGCGGTCCGCTGGGGCGGCGCCACGCACGACTTTTACGCGCCGTGCGTGGGGTCCCCGTCCGCGCCCCACCGTCCCGGCTGCTTCCCGGCCACCGGGCGGGCGGGGATGAAGGGGTCGGTCGACCACCCGGTCTGCGCTGCCGCAAGACGACGGACATTCCGCGTCAGCCCGGAACGGGTCAGCTGGCGGCCCTTCAACCCCGCCCGCCCGAGAGCCCGGGGACGGCCCGGGAACGGCGGGACGCGCACGCGGGGCCGAGGCGCGTCGCATAAAAGGCGTGCGCGGCGCCGCGCGGCGGCCCGGAAGGAAACCGCCTGGACGGCGACGCGTCCGCCCAAGCGACGTGCCTCGCGTCCCGCGGGAGCGGCACGCCGGCCCCACCCCGGAGCCCGACGTCCCGGGAAGGCAGCCCCGCGCAGCGGCAACCCGCCCGCGAAGCGGGCGACAGGCTGAGTCGACGTACTCATCTGGACCTGAGCACGGTTTCGCTCCCCCGCAGGGCCCCCGTCGGGCCCAATGAGCGCATGCCTCGCTACGCCGACCCCACCCGCTGCCCGGACTGTGGCTTCCTGCTGCCCGTCGACCCCGACGCCTGCCCGCAGTGCCGGCTGCCGCTCCGCCACCCGCTCGCGAGCCAGCTCTTCGCCACGCTCGTCTCCGCCGACCAGCTGCTCGCCGACCTGCGGGCCACGATCGACCTGACCCCGACCCCGGCTCTCCCCGCCAATCCCACCCCCACCATCGCGCGTCGCCGCGGGCTCGCGGGCGCGTCGGTGCCGCGGATCCTGCTGAGCCTCGGAGCGCTGTGCCTGCTGGTCGCCGCCATCACCTTCCTGGCCGTCGCGTGGTCCTGGCTCGGTGTCGGGGGGCGTACGACGATCCTCGTCGGCCTGACCCTGCTCAGCGGCGCCCTCGGCAACCGCCTGGCCCGGCGCGACCTGCGGGTGGCCGGCGAGGCGCTGACCGTCGTGGCGTTCGGCCTGCTGGCACTCGACGTGGTCGGCGCCGACAACGCGGGCTGGCTCGGCGACCTCGATGTCCACGGCCTGACGCTGGTGGTCGGGCTGGTGCTGGGTGCGGGCGCGCTGGCGATGGTGGTCGCCGACCGCGCCGGTCTCGTCGCGACGCAGCTCGTGGCGGCGTTGGGGCTCTCCGTGGCCGGGGTCGGCGCCCTCGGCTCGACCGTGCACGACCACGTCGTCGCCGTCCTCGTGGTCCTCGCGGCCACCGCGCTGGTGGTGCTCGGCCGCAGCGTCGGCGCGGCGGCCCTCGGGGTCGCGTCGGCGGCGGTCGCCGGCACGTGGTGGACCGGGCTCGCCCTGTCCGGGCTCTCCGACGCCGGCGACCACGCGTCCGTCCGGGCGCTGTGGCTCGACGGGCACGCCGGCGGCCTCGTGTCCGCGGCCCTGCTCGCCCTGCTCCCCCTGGCCTTCCGACCGGGCCGGGTGGTCACCAACGCATCGGCGGCCGTCGCCGCGGTGCTCGCCAGCACCGTCGTGGCGCTCCCGACGCTCGCCGAGGGCATGACCCGGATGGCCCTGACCTGCCTGGTCGCCGTGCTCGTGTGGTCGGGGGTCGCGGCCGTCGTACGTCGTGAGCGGCTGGCCGTGCCGCTGGCCCCGCTGGCGCTCGCCGTCCTCGGCGTCCTCGCGGGTGCCCTCGAGCTCGTCGCGGTCGCGGCGGACAACGTGGTGTCCGCGGGCGATGCCTTCACCCGCACCGCGGGCGTCCGTTTGGTCGCCGCGACACCGGAGACGCACCGGTTGCTGCTCGTCCCGCTGGTCCTCGGGCTGGTGGTGGCCGCCGCGGCGACGGTCGGGCCCCGGCTGCGCCGGACGGTTGGCCTGGCCGCCGTCCCCGTCGTCGCCCTCGCCGCCACCACGACCCTCGCGCTCTTCGCGGTCCCGCTCTGGACGGTGGTCGCCTGCCTCTCGGCGGTCGGGCTGCTCCTCGTCGCCGACGGCGTACGCCGGGCGGGTGGCCGGGGCGCGCAGCAGACCGCCGTCGGTGGGCTGGTGGCCCTGCTCGGCGTGGCTGCCGCACTGCCGAGCGCCGGCCTCGCCGCGGCCGCCACGGCGGTGGTCGTGGTCGGGGCCGCCTGGTGCCTGCTGCGCGGCAGCTTCCCCGGCGGCGAGACCGCAGCGGGTGCCGTCCTGCCGCTGTCGCTGGCCGGGCTGGCCTGGTCGCTGGCCGAGGCGGTCTCGGTGGACACCGCCTACCGCGCCGCGCCGGTCCTGCTCGTCGTCGGGCTGCTCGCGATCGCCCTGCCCCGCGTCGAGATCGAGGCGGCCGCCACCCTCGCCGTGCTGCTCGTAGCGCCGCCGGCGATCGAGGCGGCCGGCCGACCCAACACCTCGCTCGCGCTTCACCTCACGCTGGCCGGCGCGCTGGTCACCGCGACCGCGCTGGTGCACCCGTCGCGCCGTCCGGTGGCGTGGCTGGGCGGGCTGCTGCTCGCGGCTGCCACGTGGGTCCGGCTGGCCGACCTCGGCGTCACGGCCCCCGAGGCCTACACGCTGCCGAGCGCCGTCGCGCTGGTGCTGGTCGGCCTGTGGCGGCTGCGCCGACTGCCGGACAGCAGCACGGCCACGGCCCTGGCGCCCGGCCTGGCGCTCGCCACGACGCCCTCGCTGCTGTGGCTGGTGACCGGCGACCCGGTCTCGTGGCGGGCGGTGCTGCTCGGCCTGGGCTGCCTCGCGCTGGTGCTCATCGGGGTCCGGCTGCGGTGGGGCTCGCCCCTGGTCGTCGGCGGACTGGTCGGCGGGCTGCTGGCCCTGCGCGAGGTGGCGCCGTACACCGCGAACACGCCGCAATGGGTGCTGATCGGGCTGGCCGGGACCCTGCTGACCGTCGTCGGGGTGACGTGGGAGAGCCGCCTGCACGACATCCGCCAGGCCACGGCGTACCTCGCCCGGCTGCGCTGACACCCCGCTGACAGCACGAGGGGCGAGCCGGACGGCTCGCCCCTCGCGGGTGTCCTGCGGTGTCGTCAGCCGGTGACGAGCGTGACCCGCTTGGACTTGTAGGTGCCGTTGTCGGTCACGACCAAGGAGTACAGCGTGACCTTGGTGCCCGGCTTGTAGTGCTTGTCGAGCACCGTGTCGAGGCGACCCAGGCTGTTGAGCTCACCCGAGAACACCGGGACGGCCTTGCCGTCGACGACGCGGAACACCTTGACGCCGGCGTGCGGCGCCGCGGGCAGGGTGTCGACCTTGGCGCGGACGCGGCCGTCGCTGGCCGGCAGCGCCCTGAGGCCCACGCGGGTGTCGTCGTTGACGATGGTGCCGCGCGCGGTGCCGTCGGCGATGGTGCCGAAGCCGGGCGAGCCGAGCGTCAGGGTCAGCGACTCGTCGTCCTCGCGGACCTTGTCGGACATGACGGGCACGCTGATCGTGGCCGTCTTCTGGCCGGCCGGGATGGTGACCTCGCCGCTCGTGGCGGTGTAGTCCTTGCCGGCCTTCGCGGTGCCGTCAGCGGTCTCGTAGGTGACCGTGACGTCCTTGCCGGACGTGCTGTCCAGCGTCACCGGGAACGTCAGAGTCGCGCCGTTGTTGCCCTCGGAGACCCGGGTGTTGCCGACCGAGACCGCCGGCGCGGTGGGCTCGAGGTCGAACTCGTCACTGGTCTTCGTGTGGCCGGTGGCCGCGTCGACCTTGCCGACGGTGATGTCGTCGAGGAAGTACTGGCCGTTCATCTGGGTGTCGGTGCCGCTGCCACCCACGAGGAACGACAGGCCACCGCCGTCGGCGTTGCCACCGGGGGTGTTGTTGACGATCGTCGCGTCCGGGTGGGCGACGAGGTAGTCGTCCAGCGTCACGCTCTGCTGCGGGCCCGGGTCGCCGTCGACGCCCCAGACACCCTCGGCGGCGTGCCACTTCTGCCACGCGTTCTGCTGCACCGCACCGTTGTTGGCCGGGTAGTAGAACAGGCTGGTGTCGCGCTGGCCGTCACCGTTGTCGTCGAGGCTCAGGCGGGCGTAGACCGGCTGCTGCGGGGTCGCGTTGCCGCTGTCGGGCCGCTGGTAGGTGCCGAAGTCGAGCGTGCGCAGGTCGCGCAGCCGGGTGCCGTCGTACTGCGCGGTGCGGAAGAGCTCCACGCGGTCGGGGTTGGTGTCGTTGGACAACGTCATCCGCAGGCTGCCCCCACCGGACGGCGGGTTGCCGGGACCCTCGACGAACTGCTGGTCGGAGGTCAGGTAGTTGACGTTGTCGTAGGCCTGCGAGGCCCAGCCCTGGTCGTGCCCGGGCTCGACCGTCTGCTGGCTGGTGGCACCGCTGGTCTCGCTGTCCGGACCGAAGTCGAACAGCGTGTCCACGCCGGCCTGGCCGACGATGACCCGGTCGACGTCGTACCGGCCGTTGTTCTGCGGGTCGGCGTTGCCGGCGTCGTTGCCGCCGGTGACGAGCGCGAGGGCGCCGCCGTCGGCCTTGCCCCCGTCGTTGTTCACGAGCTTGGCGCCCGGGTTGTCGCTGGCGTACTGGGCCAGGGTCGTCGTCGCGCTAGGCCCGCCGTCGCCGTCGACGCTGATCTTGCCGCTGTCGACGTCCCAGTCCTGCCACTGGCCGTTGGCGACCGGGTGCCCGGCGCGGTCGACGTTGTCGGCCGGGAAGAAGTACAGGCTGTGGTCCCGCTCGTTGTCGCCGTTGGTGTCGACGTTGAGCCGCAGGTACGTCGGCTGCCGGAGGTCACCGGTGCCGGAGGTGCGCTTGGCGAAGGTCGAGTACTCCAGGCGGGTCAGCTCGGAGAGCGCGGTGCCGTCGTACTTCGGGGTCCGGTAGAGCTCGGTCTGCACCGTGGACTGACCGATGTCGATCTGGTGGCTGCCCGTGCCGAACGGCGTGCGCTGGGGCCCGTCGACCTCCGACTGCTGGGGGTCGAGGTCGGCGCCACCGTTGCTCGACTCGTAGGCCTGCTCGACCCAGTCGGCGTGCCCGGTGACGGTGGACGTGGGCCGGGGGTCGCCGTCGGCGAAGGCAGTGCTGCTGAGGGGGGCGGTGACGCCGGCGATGACCAGCGACCCGACTGCGAGCACGCTGAGGCGGCCGCGAAGGGGGGAAGTCATGGATCTCCTTGGTGTCGGTTGATGCGTCGAATGCGCTCGTTCCCGACATCCCGGTGTGGACGCTTCTGGCTCCGAGATGCCGAACCGTCAAGACGTTGCCGCTGCTGGCCCGTCGTGGGGTAACTCCACCCCTAACACACCTCCGGACGACACTTCGAATGCGGGTGTGAGCCATCCCACGCTCCCCGCAGCACTCTCCACGCGCAGGTCGCCCGGCGTCCGGCAGCCGTTCACCGCGGGGTCCGACGGCCTGCGCATGGTCGAGCGCATGTCATCTCGGAACATCTCGGGCGCCGCCGCCCTCCTCCTCGGCGCGGCCCTCGTCGCCCCCCTCCACCCCGCGGCCGCGCAGGCCGCCACCGACAGGCCGACGTTCGACGTGCAGGCCCACCGCGGCGGCATCGGCCTCACGGTCGAGAGCACGCTCGCCTCCTTCGACAAGGCGATCCGGCTGGGCGTCAGCACCCTCGAGCTCGACGTCCAGATCACCGAGGACGGCCAGGCCGTCGTCACCCACGACCGCAAGGTCAACGGCTCGAAGTGCCAGGACACCGGTCCGGCGACGCCGGGCGACCCGGAGTACCCCTACGTCGGGAAGTACGTGAACACGCTGAGCCTCGCCCAGGTGCGCACGCTCGACTGCGGCAGCCAGACGCTGCCGGACTTCCCCGGTCAGCAGGCCTCCCCCGGCGAGCGGATGCCGCTGCTCAGCGAGGTCTTCGACCTCGTCAAGGCGTACCACGCCAACGGCCTCAAGCTGAACGTCGAGACCAAGGTCGAGGCCGGCGCCCCCAGCGAGACCGCTCCGATGGAGCAGTTCGTGCAGGTCACCGACCACGAGATCCGGGCCGCCGACATCGCGCCCCAGGTCACCATCCAGAGCTTCGACTGGGGCTCGCTGATGCGGATGCGCCAGGTCGACCCGCGGCTGCCGCTGGTGGCCCTGACCAACTACGACTTCCTCCAGGTCGACCAGCCCGGCAAGTCCCCGTGGCTCGGCGGCCTCGACATCGACGACTACGACGACGACCCAATCAAGGCGATCAGCTCGTTCGGCGCCGCGGCGTTCTCGCCGGTGCACGGCTTCCCGCAGAACGGCAAGGTCACCGACCCCGGCTACAAGCCCTACGTCACCAGCGCGATGGTCGACGAGGCGCACGCGGCGGGGATCAAGGTCATCCCGTGGACCGTCGACGACAAGCCCACGATGAACAAGCTCATCGACGACGGCGTCGACGGGATGATCACCGACTACCCCGACCGACTCCGCGAGGTCCTCGCCGACCGCGGCTTCGAGCTCCCGCGCGCCTACGGCACGGCCCGCCAGGCCAAGCCGCTCCAGCAGGCGCACGCGCACAACGACTACGAGCACAGGCACCCGCTGACCGACGCCCTCGACCACGGCTTCACCAGCGTCGAGGCCGACGTCTGGCTGGTCGACGGCCAGTTGCTCGTCGCGCACGACCGTGACCAGGTCGTCCCGGGCCGCACGCTCGAGAGCCTCTACCTCTCTCCGCTCGAGGCGCGCCGGAAGATGAACGGCGGCACGGAGTACCCCGGCTGGCACGGCAACTTCCAGCTGCTCGTCGACGTGAAGTCCGACGCGTCGACGACCTGGCCGGCCATCGACCGGGTCCTGCGCGAGCACCCCAACCTGATGACGACGTACACGCCCTCCTCGACGAAGCCGGGCGCCGTCAGCGCCGTCATCAGCGGCAACCGGGACCGCGCGGCGATGCTCGCCCAGCCCACGCGGTACGCCGGCTACGACGGTCGCCTGGCCGACCTCGACCAGGGCACGTCCCCGTCGTTCATGCCGCTGGTCAGCGACAACTGGACCAACACCTTCACCTGGGACGGCACCGGCCCGATGCCGGCCGCCGAGGAGCAGAAGCTGCGCGACATCGTCGCCCGCGCCCACCAGCAGGGCTACCGCCTGCGCTTCTGGGCCACCAACGACGTGGCCGGCGCCTCGCGCACCGCGCTGTGGTCGGAGCTGGTGAAGGTCGGCGTCGACCAGATCAACACCGACGACCTCGCCGGGCTGCAGAAGTTCCTCACCCGATGACCGGCCGGAGGAGGACCGTCCAGCGCACTGCCGCAGCCCTCGCCTGCGGGCTCGCCGTCGCGGCCGTCGGCACGACCGGGAGCGTCAGCCCTGCGGTCGCCGGGACGTCGGGGGGCACGACCGGGCACCTGGACCTGGGCCCGGCCGACCTGCCCGAGTCGCGCACGACCACGACGCTCCAGCCCGGGGTCACGCTGACCCGGATCACCCGCGGGGGCACGGATCCCAGCCTGCGCTGGACCGAGGAGGTCGCGATCCCCGCGACCAGCACGTCCCCCGACCCGGACGCGCCACCGAAGGCGATCTCGGACGAGGCCAGCGCGCGTGCGGAGGCCGACCGGCTGACTGGCCAGGGCTTCATCGCCCGGGTCGAGCAGGTGCGCCAGCCGCAGACCGCGGACGTCGCGGCCGGGGTCCTGGGCTACCGGGTGCGCGTCGGCAGCTTCACCACCAAGGCCGACGCGGACGCCGAGAAGGCCCGCCTCGTCGCAGCCGGCGAGACCGCGTCGTCGGTCTACACGGGCTGGGAGGGCAACGCCTCGGACCGCGGCCCGTGGCACGTCAACGTCCTGCGCATCGACCCGCGCACGTTCTCGGGCCACCTGGGCGGGTCGTTCGGCCCCGACCTCTACCAGCGGGAGAAGACCTCCGACCTGGCCCACGCCGGCGGCGCGACCGCCGCGATCAACTCGGGCTTCTTCGTGCTCGACCCGGCCGCCGGCGCGCCCGGCGACCCGGCGGGTGCCGGCGTCTACGACGGCCGAATCGTCTCGGAGTCCACCGACGACCGCCCGGCGCTCGTGCTGCACGACGACGCCCGCGGGAGCGCCGTACGGCGTCTGGTGTGGGGTGGGACCGCCGAGGTCGACGGGCGATCCCTCGACCTGGACGGCATGGACCGCGTGCCCGGGCTGATCCGCAACTGCGGCGGCGACGCGACCGACTCCCCCACCGACCTGCCGCTGCACGACACGACGTGCACGGACGGGAGCGAGCTGGTGGCCTTCACCCGTGAGTACGCCGCGTCCACGCCGCCGGGCGCGGGGCGCGAGGTCGTCGTCGAGGACGGCGTGGTCACCGCGGTGCGCGACTCGCGCGGCACGACGCTGGCCCCCGGTCAGACGACCGTGCAGGCGACCGGTGACGACGTGTCGCTCCTCGCAGGGGTCAGGGTCGGCGACCAGGTCTCCCTGCACCCCCGGCTGGAGTCCAGCGGCCAGCCGATCGCCACCCCGCGCGGCACCACCATCACCAACGGCGGGCCCATGCTGGTGCGCGACGGGAGGATCGACATCACCCAGAGGCGCGACGGGTTCGTCCACCCGGGTGACCCGAGCTTCGCCTACGGCTGGTTCATCAAGCGCAACCCGCGCACCATCGCGGGCATCGACGGGCAGGGCCGCACCGTGCTCATCACCGTCGACGGGCGCACCGACCAGGACCTCGGCCTCTCCGGCCCCGAGGCCGCTGCGGTGGCGAAGTCGCTCGGACTGGTCGATGCGATCAACCTCGACGGCGGGGGCTCGACCACGATGGTGGTCGACGGCCAGGTCATCTCGCACCCCTCGGACGCCACCGGGGAGCGCCCGGTCGGGGACGCGCTGCTGATCCGTCCTTGACCATCGCGACAACACAGCGGCGGTGACCCACGTGGGTCACCGCCGCTGCTCGTCTCACCGGGTTTCGAGGCTCAGGCCCCCAGGGGGCCTTCGCACCTCAACCAGCGGTCAACCGGCGGCGCCGAGGCGCACGTCGTCGACGTGCACGCCGTCCCAGCCGGACGTCGAGGAGCACAGCGGCCCGCCGATCGCCGAGCAGAGGGAGTCGGAAGTGAAGTGGAAGCGGACCTGGACGTTCCCCGCCGGGGCGGTGAACTTCAGGGCGTAGCGCGACCAGCCGGGGGCGGCGGGGTTCTTGCCGGAGAACTCCGCCAGCTGCTTCCACGTCGTCCCGTCGGAGGACCACTCCACCGAGACCGGGTCGAAGCCGCCCTCGGTGTCCATCTTCATCCACCACTCCACGACCGTCGCGCCGCCGGTCCCGGCCGTGGCCGGGGAGGTCAGCGAGGCGTCCATGTTGTCGACGTACCCCGTGGGGCCGGCGATGGCCCAGGCCTGGCCGGAGTCGTCCGAGGCCGCGTCGGCACCGTGGCCGGGTGAGCCCTGCGACCACGTCAGCGGGACACCGTCGGCGGTCCAGGACTGGGCACCGCTCTCGAAGTCCCAGTGCGCGTACTCGTGGCCGATAGTCGGGGTCGGCGGCGGGCCCGGGTCGACCGGGACCGGGATCCGCTTGGCGAAGTCGTAGGTCCACACGCCGCGGCCGAACATCGCCAGCACCGCCTTGTTGGGGTTGCCCGGCTTGGTGGTGATGCTCGCGACCGGCGCGTTCGGCAGGCCGCCGAGGCGGGCGAACTTCGGCGTCGACTGGGTGGTCCCGCGCGGGCCCGAGGCGAACGCGCCGACGTCGGTGGCGACGAGCAGCTGCTTGCCGCGGATCGAGACCCACGTCGCCGGCGCGTCCGGCAGGTTGCCGGTCGCGTTGCGGAACGTGCGGCCACCGTCCTTCGAGACGAACAGGTGGCCGGTGCCGATCTGCTTGTTGGCGTCTCCCACCGCACCCGGCGGCAGCCAGCGCCGCGTGTAGCCACCGAGGGTCACGAAGACGTGCTTCTTGTCCTTCGGGTCGATGGCGACCGACGTGATGTAGCGGTTGGGCAGGCCCTTGGCCGGCACGACGTGCCAGCCGTCGGCCTTGCCCTTCTTGCCGGGCTTGGACCCACCGACGTTGGTGGCCAGGCCGTTCTTGAAGTAGGTCTTCGACGTCGACAGCTTGTTGAGGGTGTCGCAGTAGCCGCAGTAGCCGACGTACTCCGCGTTGCCCCGGACCGCGACCGCGGACATCGAGTTGTCCGGGTCGGTGGCCGACGACGTGGCCGACGCGTCGCCCGGGTGGCTGCGGGTGCCGAGGTCGAACACCTTGATCCACGTGGTCGTGCTGCCGTCGGAGGAGGCCGCGTCGGTCATGCCTGCGTCGGTGCGGGGACCGACCAGCGTCTCGACGACCTCACGGCCGGCGGTCAGCAGGTGGTCGCTGTCGAGCGGGTCCATCTGGAACGGGTTGGAGAACTTCGAGGACGTCAGGCCCGGGTCCATGTCCTTCCACGAGGTGCCACCGTCGGACGTGCCGGAGACGGCGCCGTTGGTGTACTCCTCGTAGGCGACCTTGGAGTCGTCGGGGTCGACCGCGCTGAAGAAGCCGTCGCCGCCGTACGTCTCGTACTGCTTGCGGGTCTTGCCGTCGATCTTCAGGTTGCCGTTGTCCTGCAGGCCGCCCCAGACCGTGCCGTCCTTCGCCATCGCGGCGAAGTAGGGCATCAGCGTGTAGAAGCCGGTCTGGTTGCCCTTGCCCCAGTGGGAGTTGTCGAGCTCGGCGTCGTCGTCGTTCTCGAACTGGTAGCGGTAGGAGCCGCCGTCGTTGCCGACGACGAGCTGCACGCCGCCCTGGACCGACTTGTCGGCGAACCAGATGCCGTCCTGCTGGTCCGGGTGGGTCGTGTTGTTGTTGTCGGTGGGCTCACGGTCGCCGGGGCAGGTCGGGAGTCCGGTGGAGAGCAGCAGGCAGGAGCTCCCGCCGAAGTACTTGCCGACCACGCGGAAGTGCACCGGGGTGCTGCCGTCGAGCGGCTGCGCGACACCGGTCGACTCGTTGGTCCAGATCTCCTCGAGGCCGAAGGCCAGCCGCGTCGGGATGCCGTTGGCGTCCTGGCGGGTGGGGTCGGGCTGGACCCAGAGGTTGTACCAACCCTGGACGCCCGGCTGGTAGCCGGTCGCCGTGCCGGTGCCGACGAGGGCCGAGCCGGTGGTCGGGTCCCCGGCGAGCTGGGTGCCGCTGGCCAGCTCGCTCCACGTGGCGCCGAAATCGCTGGAGACGTAGAGGCCGTTGAGGACGGTGCTGCCGACCGGCGGCTTCGCCCCCTCGGGTACGTCGATCCCCGAGACGCCGCCGTTGTTGAGCAGGTTGGCGTCCTGGACCAGCGCGTAGAGCACGTCGTGGTCCTGCTGGGGTCCCACGGCGTTGCCGAGCTCGACCCGGCCGATCGCGTCCTGGGCGGCGAATCCGGTCACGGCCAGCTTCTTGAACGTGCCGGGCTTGCCGGTGCCGGAGCGGTAGACGCCGTTGCGGGGGCTCTGGACGGTGCCGTCCTGGTTCTTCCGCTGCCCGCCGCGCCAGCCGATGGTCGCGACGACGGTGCCTGCCTTCGTCGTGGTGCCCTCGCCGCCGGGGGCCGCGACGACCACGTCGGTGACGACGTTGCGCAGCGCGCAGCGCGGGTGGGTCACGGAGTCGGTGACGCCGGTGCAGCGACCGGTCGGGAGCTTGAGGTTGCGGTAGGTGCGGCCGCCGTCGGTCGATCCGAAGAGGCCGAGCTGGGTGGCGGCGTACACGCGCTGTGGGTTGGCCTGGTCGACCGCGATCGCGAAGCCGAGCGCGCCGGAGGGCACGCCCTTGGACCGGGTCCAGTGCTTGCCGAGGTCGCCGGACCAGTAGGCGCCCAGGCCGGTGTAGGCCGAGGAGCCGAAGGTCGGCTCACCGGTCAGCGCCAGGAGGGTGCCGCCGCGGGCCGGGGACCAGCCGACGGCGCCGGTGACGGTGGTGGGCAGGTTGCCGTTGGCGTTGTGCCAGGTGGCCGCCTTGTCGTCCGAGCGCCAGATGCCGCCGTTGCCGACGGCGGCGAACAGCCGGCCGGCCTTCGCGTCGTAGACGTAGGAGTCGATGCGCCCCATGTCGTGGGAGAGGCCGAGGCCGTTGACCTCGGGGTAGGCCGGGTCGTCGACGACGAGCGGGCCCTTGCCGTACTGGTGTGCGGTGCCGGCGGTGCCGGGCACCGAGCCGGGGGTCAGGGCGGCGGCCTCGCGGGCCGCGTTGACCGCCGCGCCGTCCCGGTAGGCGCCGTAGGGCGCGAGGCGGGAGATGGCCCGCGCGCCGAACATCGCGGAGAGCTCCTTGAGCGACTCGGGCCGCTTGCTGCGCACGCAGAGATGTCCCCAGTCACCCGGGTCGGTGCCGGCGAGCATCGGGAGCTCACGCTCGGCCTCGCGCACCAGCTCGGGGTCCAGGCCGGACTCCCCGTGGTCAGCGTCGGCCTCGCGCTCGGCCTCCTGCTCGGCCTCGGCCTCCGCGTCGCCCTCGCCGCCGGACGCGCGCTCGTTGCGCATCTCGGAGCGGACCTCGGTGATCGCGGCGAGCACCGGCTGGTAGCCGCTCGCGCAGGAGCCGGAGGCCTCCGCGTCGCGCCCCGCGCGGTCGGCGGACCGCAGGGCCAGGGCCGACAGGGCCCCCGCCACCACGAGGGCCAGGACGGTGGCGATCAGGATCCATCTGTTGACGTGGCGCATGCAGGCTCCTCCGTGGGCGGGCGCGACTACCCGGCATCATGGGGCCCAACGGTGGACGACGTACATGGTTATGAGTCGTTCACTGGGGGAATGCGCGCAAACTCCCCTTCTCCCGCGCGCGTGGGGAATGATGGGGCCCTCGGAAAGAGGGGACACATGCAGGAGCACACGGGGATGCTCCGTTGGATCGCTGCGGCGAGCACCGACGGTCTGTGGATCCTTGACGAGCACGGACGGACGGTCTTCGCCAACGACCGCTTCGCCGAGCTCATCGGCCGCTCCCCCGCCGAGCTGGAGACGATCTCGGCCCTCGAGCTGCTCGACGAGGAGGGCCAGGTCCAGTTCCGCAGGCACCTGGCCGACATGGCCGCCGGGCACCCCGGCGAGGAGAACCTCGAGACGCTCTTCGTGCGCCCCGACGGCAGCCCGATGTGGTGCCTGGCCAGCTGGGGGCCCGTGCACGACGACGAGGGCACCCGGCTGGGCTGGCTGCACCGGATCACGCCGTACGCCGAGCGCAAGGAGCTGCTCGGCGAGCTGCAGCACCGCAGCGAACAGCTGGCCACCGCCCAGCGGATCGCGCACCTGGGCAGCTGGGAGTGGGACGTCGCGAGCGACACGGTGACCTGGTCCGACGAGCTCTACCGGATCTACAACCTCGAGCCGCAGGAGTTCGAGGCCACCTACGAGGGCTTCCTGCAGTTCGTGCACCCCGAGGACCGACCGGCGGTGAAGGGCCACGTGGAGTCGACGTTCGCGGGGGTCGACGAGTTCGCGTGGGACGCCCGTATCGTCCGCAAGGGCGGCGAGATCCGCTGGGTGCGCGGCCTGGGCCTGGTCGAGCGCGGCCCCGACGGGATGCCGGTCAAGATGGGCGGCACCGCCCAGGACATCACCGACCTGAAGCGGGCCGACGAGCTCGCCGCCGAGGCCACCCGGCGGCTCGAGCTGCTCCAGCAGATGGCGATGGCCGCCAACCAGGCCGACAGCCTGGAGGAGGCCATCACGATGATGGCGCTCGGCCTGCCGCTCCACACGGGCTGGGCGGCGACGTCGGTGTTCCTGGTCGGGAAGGACGACGGCGTGCTGCGCCCTCGTCCCCTGCCCCACGACCACGTCGCGTGGAGCCTGCCGCCCGACCAGGTCCTCGCGGAGCGCGCCCGCATCTCGCGCCGGATGGAGGTCGGTCGGCCGCCGATCCACCAGGACACCCACAGCGTGGTGGCCATCCCGATCCTGCTCGGGGGTGACAGCGTCGCGGTGGTCCAGGTGCTGGCCGACGAGGTCCCGCCCGACGACAACTCCCGCTTCCTGATCGGCCAGATCGCAGGCCAGCTCAGCCTGGTCGCCGAGCGCGAGCGCAACGCGGCCCAGCTGGCCGAGGCCCGGGACGAGGCGATGGAGGCCTCCCGGCTGAAGTCGGAGTTCCTGGCCACGATGAGCCACGAGATCCGGACGCCGATGAACGGCGTGATCGGCCTCAACGACCTGATGATGCGCACCGACCTGGACGCCCACCAGCGGCGCCTCGCCGAGGGCTTGCAGAGCGCCGGCCTGACCCTGCTCGGGATCATCAACGACATCCTCGACCTGTCCAAGATCGAGTCCGGCAAGCTCGAGCTCGAGGAGGCCGACTTCGACGTCCGTGCCGTCTTCGAGCAGACTGCCGCGGTCCTGAGCGGGCCGGCCCACGACAAGGGGCTCGAGCTGGTCGTCGCCTGTCACCCGGACGTGCCGCTCTTCCTGCGGGGCGACCCCGTGCGGTTCGGCCAGGTGCTGACCAACCTGGGCTCCAACGCCGTGAAGTTCACCGACTCCGGCGAGGTGGTCGTCCAGGCGACCCTCGAGAGCCAGTCGCACGACGTCGTGGTCCTGCGCGTCGACGTCACCGACACCGGTGTCGGGATCCGTCCCGATGCCCGCGACCGGCTCTTCGACGCGTTCACGCAGGCCGACCCCTCAACGACCCGGCGCCACGGCGGCACCGGCCTGGGGCTGACCATCTCCCGCCAGCTGGTCGAGGCGCTCGGCGGCGAGATCGACCTGCGCAGCGAGCTGGGCCGCGGCAGCACCTTCACGTTCACCGCGCGGTTCGCGCGGGCGACCAGTGCCCCGCAGCGCCCGCAGGTCTCCCCGCACGTGCTCAACGCCAAGCGGGTGCTGGTCGTCGACGACAACGAGACCAACCGCTTCATCCTCACCGAGCAGCTCGCCGCCTGGCAGCTCCGGCCGGTGGCCGCCGCCGACGGGCGCGAGGCCCTGATGCGGCTGCGCGAGGCCGCCGAGGAGGGGCAGCCCTTCGACGTCGCCCTGCTCGACATGGTCATGCCCGGCATGGACGGCCTCGAGCTGGCCCGCCGGATCGGCGCTGACCGGTCGCTGGGCCGCCCGGCGATGCTGCTGCTCTCCTCCGACCAGGGCGTCGGCCCCCAGCTGGTCCACCAGGCCGGCATCCAGGCGGCGCTCAGCAAGCCGGTGCGGCACTCCGAGCTGTTCGACACGCTGCTGGACCTGCTCGCCTCCGGCGCCGCCGCCGCACCCCGGGAGGTCGAGCACGAGTCGGCACCGGCGATCGACGTACGCGTGCTGGTGGTGGAGGACAACCAGGTCAACCAGCTCGTCGCGATGGGGCTCCTCGAGTCGATCGGCTGCAAGGTCGACATCGCCAACGATGGCGCCGAGGCGGTCGAGATGCTGGCCCGCCCGCACTCCTACGCCGCCGTCCTCATGGACTGCCGGATGCCGCGCCTCGACGGCTTCGACGCCACCCGGGCGGTCCGTGCCCACGAGCCGCCGGGCCGGCACGTCCCGATCATCGCCATGACCGCCTCGGCCCTCGAGGGCGAGCGCGAGCGCTGCCTGGCCGTCGGCATGGACGACTTCCTGACCAAGCCCGTGGACGCAGCCGAGCTGGAGCGGGTGATCCGCCAGTGGACCGGGGTGTCCGACCCGCCGCAGGCTCCCGCGCGCCCGGTGGAGGCGCCGCGGGCGCGTCCGGTGGTGCCCGAGTCCTCGATCCTCGACCCCGACCGGCGGCGGATGCTGGAGGAGCTGAAGAAGGACGGCGTCAGCTTCTTCGAGCGCACGTCGGCGTCCTTCATGTCCCGCGTCGGCGACCAGGTGGTCGCGATCCGGGACGCCATCGACTCCCGTGACGCCCACCGGCTGATGAGCGCGGCACACCAGCTCAAGGGCAGTGCCCTCAACCTCGGGCTGCCGCTCGTGGGCGCGACGGCCGCGCGGCTCGAGGCCCTCGGCGACGGCGGTCGGACCGACGGCGCGACCGAGCTGCTCGCCGAGCTCGTCGTCGAGATCGACCGGGCGGTCGCCGCCCTCAAGACCTCGATCGGCAGCCGGGGCTGACCGCTCCCCCGACACGGGGCGACTGCCAGACTGCAGGGGTGCTGCCCCGCTTCGAGATCGTCGGCCGGCGCCGGCCCGTCGACCTCGTCTCCCCGGGGTCCGCCCTCGTCGACGCCACGACCGCCGGAGCCGTCGAGTGGGCCACGCCGCACCCCGCGCCGTACGCCGCGGTCGTCGCGACGGGCCCGCCCACGAGCGGCACGCTCAGCCTGTCGCTCGCGGGCGGGGACGTGCGCCTCTCCGGGGAGTACGACGCGGCGCGGGGTGCCGTGGGGCTCACCGTCCGCGCGGGCGGTGCCACGACGACCCACGCCAGCCGCCGCAGCGGTCGGGCGACCGCGCCGGTCGAGGGCGTCGCCCTGGCCCTGACCGGCACCCACCTGACCGTGCTCACCCACGAGGCCGGCGCCTGGCTGGCGCGCGGCCGCGTGGACCTCGCGGAGCGGTGCGACACGCGGGACGAGGCCTGGCTCGCCTCCCTGGTCACCGCCGTCGACGGACCCGTCGCGCACCTCACGGCCGGCGGCTTCGGCCAGCTCGGGCTGCGCGACGTCCGGCTCGTCACTCGGGAGGACGGCAGTCCGGTCCGCGACGGCGACGACCTGCTCCTCAGCGCCACCAGCGCGGGGCCGGGCTTCTTCGACACCGCCCACACCTCGCTGTGGCGGCTGTCCTCCGCGCTCGACCTCACCCACGTCTCCGACCTGTTCTTCCGGCGCCCCGACCGGCCCGGGGTCTTCGGCGACCACGCGACCCACGTGGTGCGCCGCGAGGACGACTGGCTGGTCGCGACCAGCACGTGGGGCGACTTCGACCGGCGCCGGCCCGGGGCATCGGTGGCGATCACGCTCGCCACGACACGTGCCGACCTGCTCGCCGGCCGGCACGTCCTCGACACCCGTCCGCTCGCGGTCCCCACCACGGGGTTGCGCTCGGTCGGCGTCTGGGACCCGCACCTGGTCCGGATCGGGGACACCTGGCACGTGGGCTTCGTCAGCGCCCCGAAGTTCTTCCGCTTCCACCCCGCCCTGGCGGCGGGCCCGTCCCTCGACGAGCTCACGCTGGTGGGCGCCGACACCGGCCGGATCGCGACCGAGGGCACCACGCTGGTCCGCCTCGACGACGGGTGGCGGGTGCTGGCCAGCGACGGCCGCGACGGGCGCCGGGGCCAACGCCGCGGCTACCCGGTGTACGACCTCGCGCTGGCCGAGGTCGGCGGGCTCGACGCGCCGTACCCCACCAACATCCCGTGGCCCACGCTGGTCCGCGAGGACGACGGCTGGCTGATGGTCGGCTTCAACGGCGCGCCGTACGGCGGCCGGCTGGTCGGCTACGGCAGCCACGGCGACGTGGTGCTGATGCGGACGTCACCGGCCGACCGAATCGGAATACCCGCCGGTCACGACTAGCCTTGTGAGCACGGACACGCGCCACCCCTGCGGGTCCGGTACGCACGCCACTCACCCGTGGCCGACACACAAGAAAGTGGGCAGCACCCATGTCTACGCAGACCTCCGGTGTCGACGTGTTCGATCTCGGTTCCGAGCACGAGCAGGTCGTCTTCTGCAACGATCCCGCGACCGGCCTCAAGGCCATCATCGCCATCCACTCGACCGCACTGGGCCCCGCTCTGGGCGGCACCCGCTTCTACCCGTACGCGTCGACCAACGACGCGATCACGGACGTCCTGAACCTCTCCCGCGGCATGTCCTACAAGGCCGCGCTCGCCGGCCTGGACCTCGGCGGCGGCAAGGCGGTCATCATCGGTGACCCGGCGACGCTGAAGAACGAGGCCCTGCTGCGTGCCTACGGCCGCTTCGTGCAGTCGCTCGACGGGCGCTACTACACCGCCTGCGACGTGGGCACGTTCTCCGAGGACATGGACCACATCGCGCGCGAGTGCGACTACGTCACGGGCCGCACGGTCGCCCACGGCGGCGCCGGCGACAGCTCGGTGCTGACGGCGTACGGCGTCTTCCAGGGCATGCGCGCCGCGGCCGAGGTCGTGTTGGGCACCGACTCGCTCGCCGGTCGCACCGTGGGCGTGGCCGGCGTGGGCAAGGTCGGCCGCCATCTGGTCCGCCACCTGATCGAGGACGGCGCGACCGTGGTCGTCACCGACGTGCACCAGCCGTCGGTCGACGCGGTGCGCGAGGAGTTCCCGCAGGTCACCAGCGTGGAGTCGACGCAGGCCCTGGTCGCCTCCGAGCTCGATGTCTACGCCCCCTGCGCGCTGGGTGGCGCGATCACCGACGAGGTCGTCGACGTGCTGTCGGCCAAGATCGTCTGCGGCGCGGCCAACAACCAGCTGGCCCACCCCGGCGTGGAGAAGGCCCTCGAGGACCGCGGCATCCTCTACGCCCCCGACTACTGCGTGAACTCCGGCGGCCTGATCCAGGTCGCCGACGAGCTCGAGGGGTTCAGCTTCGACCGGGCGCACCAGCGCGCGACCGGCATCTTCGACACCACGCGCCAGGTCTTCGAGCTCGCGAAGACCGACGGCGTCGCTCCCGCGATCGCGGCCGACCGGCTCGCGGAGCGGCGGATGCGCGACGTGGGACGCCTGCGCGGCCTCTGGCTGAACAGCTGAGGCCAACAGGCCGGCAACAACGAGACAGGGCCTCGCGTTCACGGATGTGGACGCGAGGCCCTTCTCATGTGGGCAGGTAGCCCCAGATGACGAGGAGAGTCAGTCGCGCCGGGGCTCGACGTAGTCCGACCACTTGTCGAGCACCTCAGGGTCGACCTGGTCGGTGTCGTTGTTCTCTTCGCCATGCAGCTCATTGGCCAACGCACCGAAGTCCGTCTCGTGAGTGCGGTACTTCAGGTCGCGTGCGACCTTGGTCTGCTTGGCTTTCGCTCGGCCGCGCCCCATAGGGTCAGCCCCCTCGCACACTCGGCCGGGGCTCGTTGGCACCCGGGCTGTCCTCAAAGATTTCTCGTGGGGGTAACGCTACCTGCTGGGCGGCTGTTCCCGCACACCGAGGGAGCGTTTCGGCTGCGGATCACACCGAATCACCCAGATTCGGAGTGATTCGGCCGGATCCGGCCCTCACCAGCCGGGGTGCTGGCCCGTCAGGGTGACCCGGCCGCCCCCGCCATCGCCTGCCTCGTCGGCGCGGACCTCGCCGGCGACCCAGGCCCGGATGCCGTGGGTGGCCAGCACCTCGATCGCGGTGTCGACGTCCTCGGGGTCGGTCAGCGAGACCATCCCGACGCCGCAGTTGAGGGTGGCCTCGAGGTCGGCCTGGGGCACCGAGCCGACCCGGCGGACCAGGTCGAAGACCGGCTGCGGGGTCCAGGTGCCGCGCTCGAGCGTCGCAGACAGCTCGGCCGGCATGACCCGCTCGAGGTTGGCGGCCAGCCCACCGCCGGTGACGTGGGCCATCGCGTGGGTGCGGGTCCGGTCGGCGAGCTCGAGGCACGCCTTGGCGTAGATGCGGGTCGGCTCGAGGAGCTCCTCGCCGAGGGTGCGGCCGAGCTCGGGGACGTCGCGGTCCAGCTCCCACTTGGCGGTGTTCAGCAGCACGTGGCGGACCAGGGAGTAGCCGTTGGAGTGGAGGCCGCTGGCCTCCATCGCGATGACGGCATCACCGGGCCGGACCCGGGCGGGGCCGAGGAGCTTGTCGGCCTCCACGACCCCGGTGGTGGCGCCGGCGACGTCGTACTCGTCGGGGTCCAGCAGCCCCGGGTGCTCGGCCGTCTCGCCGCCGATGAGGGCGCACCCGGCGACCACGCAGGCCTCGGCGATGCCCTTGACGATGGCCGCGATCCGCTCGGGCACGACCCGCCCGGTGGCGATGTAGTCGGTCATGAAGAGCGGCTCGGCGCCGCACACGACCAGGTCGTCGACGACCATGCCGACCAGGTCGAAGCCGATGGTGTCGTGGACGTCCATGGCCTGCGCGATCGCGACCTTGGTGCCGACGCCGTCGGTGGAGGTCGCGAGGAGCGGGCGCTCGTAGCGGGTCAGCGCCGAGGCGTCGAAGAGTCCGGCGAAGCCGCCCAGGCCGCCGATCATCTCCGGCCGGCGGGCCTTGTCGACCCAGACCTTCATCAGCTCGATCGCCTTGTCGGCGGCCTCGATCGAGACTCCGGCGGCGGCGTAGGCGTTCTGCTGCTCGGTCACGGGTGCTGCTCCTGGGCTGGTCGTCCGGCGGGGATCAGGGGTTGTTCAGGACGGGGAGCGACTTGCCCAGCGTCGGGGCGCTCAGCGTCGACTCGAGGAGGTGCTTGCCGAGCATGCTCTCGTCGGGGAGCTCGATGGGGTACTCGCCGGTGAAGCACGCCTTGCAGAGCCGGTCCGCGGGCTGCCTGGTCGCGTCGATCATCCCGTCGAGCGAGATGTAGCCCAGGGTGTCGGCGCCGACGCTGGCGGCGATCTCCTCCGGGGTGAGGCCGTTGGCGATCAGCTCGGCGCGGGTGGCGAAGTCGATGCCGTAGAAGCACGGCCACTTCACCGGCGGGCTGGAGATCCGGACGTGCACCTCGAGGGCGCCCGCCTCGCGGAGCATCCGGACCTGGGCGCGCTGGGTGTTGCCGCGCACGATCGAGTCGTCGACCACCACGATCCGCTTGCCGCGGATCATGTGCTCGAGGGCGTTGAGCTTGAGCCGGATGCCGAGCTGGCGCAGCGTCTGGCTGGGCTGGATGAAGGTGCGACCGACGTAGGCGTTCTTGACGAAGCCCTGGCCGAAGGGGATCCCGCTCTCCTCGGCGTAGCCGGCGGCGGCCGGGGTGCCGGACTCGGGCACCGGGATGACCAGGTCGGCCTCGACGGGGAACTCGCGAGCCAGCTGGCGGCCCATCTCGACCCGGGACTCGTGGACGCTGCGACCACTGATGGTGGCGTCGGGCCGGGCGAGGTAGACGTACTCGAACACGCAGCCCTTGGGGGCCGGCTCGGCGAAGGTGTGGGAGCGCAGGCCGTTCTCGTCGATGACGATCATCTCGCCGGGCTCGACCTCGCGGACGACGCTCGCGCCGATGGTGGCCAGGGCCGCGTCCTCCGACGCCACGACCCAGCCACGGTCCAGCCGGCCGAGGACGAGCGGGCGGATGCCCTGCGGGTCGCGCGCGGCGTACAGGGTGTTCTCGTTCATCCAGACGAACGAGAAGGCGCCGCGCAGCGACGGCAGCACCTCGAGCGCCCGCTGCTCCAGCGAGGTGTCGGGGTGGTGGGCGAGCAGCGCGGTCACGAGGCCGGTGTCGTTGGTCGACGCCTCGTGGTTCTTGGCGTGCAGCTCGAGCTCGTCGGCGGGGCCCGGCAGCGCGGCGACCATGTCGCGCAGCTCGTGGGTGTTGATCAGGTTGCCGTTGTGGCCCAGCGCGATCGACCCGTCGGCCGTGGGCCGGAAGGTGGGCTGGGCGTTCTGCCAGGTGCTCGCGCCCGTGGTCGAGTAGCGGGCGTGGCCGATGGCGAGGTGGCCGTGCAGGGAGGCCAGCGTCGTCTCGTCGAACACCTGGGAGACCAGGCCCATGTCCTTGTAGACCAGGATCTGGCGGCCGTTGCTGACCGCGATGCCGGCCGACTCCTGGCCGCGGTGCTGGAGGGCGTAGAGCCCGAAGTACGTCAGCTTGGCGACGTCCTCGCCCGGGGCCCACACCCCGAAGACGCCGCAGGCGTCCTGAGGTCCCTGGTCCTGCGGGTCGAGGGCCAGGGTCAACCGGCCGTCGCCGCCCTTGCGGCTGGTGCTGGGGTGGGGCACGGTCCGAGTGTAGGGGGCGGGGCAGACGCGTCCCATTCGCCGGACCCGCCGCCGCCCAGCCGGTCGACGACACCCCAATGGTGGTCGACTACCGGAAACCGCCGCGCCGGGGCGTTCGAACACCGGAATCTTGCGGATTCCTTGAAAGTAAAGACCGGGAACGGTGACGCACGTAACATGGCTCGGCAACCACCCATGAAGACGCGAGGGACGATGACCGGGGACATCACCGAGCACCAGCCGGATGCCGCCGACGCGGCCGAGCTGTCCGAGGCGCCTTCGCGGGATGCACTCCAGACCATCGCCGAGGGCGTCACCCAGCTCGCCGGCTTCGGCATCGCCGCCATCAGCGTGGTCCGCGACGACGGCCGCCTCGAGGTGATGGCCGTCGCCGGGTCCGACGAGGCCCGCCGCGAGCTGCAGGGACGCCGCACCCCCGTCGACAAGCTGCTCACCGAGATCGAGAAGGCCGACGAGTGGGGCCTGCTGCGCTTCGTCCCGCACGAGCGCCTCGACCTCGGTCCCGAGGGCGACGCCTGGGGCTGGGTCCCCGACGTCGAGCCCATCGACGACCCCGACGCCTGGCACCCCATGGACCTCCTGGTCGCGCCCCTCCTCGACGAGTCCGGAGCGATGCGCGGCACGCTCGCGATGGACCTGCCCCTCGACGGCCGGCGACCCGGCGCCGAGCAGCGCCGCGTCCTCCAGAAGTACGCCGAGCAGGCCGGCCGCGCCGTCCTCACCGCCCTCGAGCGGGAGGCCCTCGCCCACCAGGTCCGGCTCGCCGACGCCGCCCGCCACATCGTCCGCAGCGCCAGCGCCCAGCTCAGCATGAGCCGGATCCTGGCCGACAGCCAGGCGGCGCTCGTCGAGGGCTTCCAGGCGCGCGGCATGTGGATCCAGACCTTCGACGAGGACGGCCTGGGGACCGGCGCGATCTACTCCGCCAACGGCACCACCATCCAGCTGCCCGACGAGCTGGTCAGCATCGCCGACAACGCCGCCCACCGGGCGTGGGAGCTGCAGCGGACCGAGGTCGTCTCCCCGGACCGCCCCTTCGGACCCTCGATCACCGCCGGCCAGGGCGAGCGGATCCTGGAGTTCCTGGCCGCCATCGGCATCGGGTCGCTGCTCTTCGCCCCCCTGGGTGCGGGGCCCGAGTGCCTGGGCAACCTCGTGCTCACCCGGGAGCCGGGGGCGCCGGACTGGACCGACATGGAGGGTGCCACGGCCCTCGACATCGGCCACGACCTGGGCCGCGCGATCCTCAACGCGCGCGCCTTCGAGCGCGAGCACCAGCTCGTGGAGGAGCTCCAGGCGCTCGACAGCTACAAGAGCGAGCTGATCGCGACGGTCTCGCACGAGCTGAAGAACCCGCTCACCGCGATCATCGGCCACCTCGAGATGCTTGAGGCCTCGCCCGACCTGAACGGCACGACCCGCAGCTCGCTCGCGGCGATGGACCGGGGAGCCCGGCGCCTGGCCCGCGTCATCGACGACCTGCTGCTGCTCTCCAAGGTCGGCGACCCCAACAACACGATCATCCCGGCCCCGGTCGACCTGCACCGCATCCTGGACGACGTCGTCGACCTCTCCTCGGTCGCGGCCGACCGCAAGCACCTGACGGTCCGGATCGAGGCTCCCGACGCGCCGGTGCTGGCGCTCGGCGACGCCGACGAGCTCGACCGGGTCTGCGCCAACCTGGTCAGCAACGCGGTCAAGTACACCCCCGAGGGGCGCTCGGTCACGGTCTCGCTCACCCGCGTCGGCGACCAGGTCATCCTGGAGTGCAGCGACGAGGGCATCGGCATCTCCACCGCCGACCAGGAGCAGCTCTTCACCGAGTTCTACCGCTCGACCAACCCCGAGGCGATCGCCCAGCCCGGCACGGGCCTGGGCCTGGCCATCGTCAGCCGGATCGTCGGCCGCCACCACGGCCGCATCGAGGTCGAGTCGGCGCTGGGCAAGGGCAGCACCTTCCGGATCTACCTGCCGGCGGCCGCCTGACCCGCGGCGCACGGCTCACATGTGCTGCTCGCCCTGCTTGATCGCCTCCCTGATGCGCGTGTAGGTGCCGCAGCGGCAGATGTTGCGGATCCCGTCGAGGTCGGCCTCGGTGATCGAGCGACCCTCGCGCCGGGTCTTCCGCACGAGCGCCACCGCGGCCATGATCTGGCCCGGCTGGCAGTAGCCGCACTGGGCCACGTCGCGGTCCAGCCAGGCCTGCTGCATCGGGTGCAGGTCGCGCCCGACGGTGCCCGGCAGGCCCTCGATCGTGGTCACCTCGTCGTCGCTGCTCAGGTCGCCCACGCGCACCGAGCACGGGTTGAACGCCTTGCCGTTGATGTGCGAGGTGCAGGCCTTGCAGACGTTGATGCCGCAGCCGTACTTGGGGCCGGTGACCCCGAGCAGGTCGCGGAGCACCCACAGGACGCGCACGTCGTCGTGGACGTCGACGGTGATGGACTTGCCGTTGAGGACAAAGGTCTGGGTCGGCATCGCGCGCTCCTCAGTAGGTCTTCTTCAGGCCGTTGGTCGGCGACTGCGGGATGGGCGGGACGACCGGCTTGGGCCGGAACCGCAACGGGTCGCGGTGGTTGATCGGGAAGTACGTCGGCAGCTCGCCCGTCGCCCGTGCGAAGGCGCACGCGACCGCCGCGAACGACGCCGCGACCCCCGCCTCGCCGGCGCCACCGGGCTGGCCGGAGTCGGACGGCATCAGGATGACCTTCACCTCGGGCGGGGTGTTCCACTGGCGCGTGTAGAAGTAGTTGTCCCAGCTGGCCTCGAGGAAGTGGCCGTCGCGCAGGTGCAGGCTCGAGGTCAGCGCCAGCGCGATGCCGTCGTTGATGCCGCCCTGCATCTGGGCCTCCATGCCGCGCGGGTTGATCACCAGGCCGGCGTCGATGGCGAACACGACCCTGGTCACGCGCGGACCGGTCGTGGCGTCCGGGACGTCCCGGTCGACCGTCGCGGGCCGGCAGTCGATCTCGACCAGGCATGCGCTGGCGCCCTTGTACTCCTTGTGGATGGCGATGCCCTGGGCGGTGCCGGCCGGCATCGACCTGCCCCAGTCGCCCACCTGGGCGACCTTGTCGAGCACCGCGGCCACCCGGTCGTTGCGCAGGTGGCTGCGGCGGAACTCGTAGGGGTCCTTCTTGAGCTTCTTCGCCAGCTGGTCGACCACGAGCTCGCTGGCGCAGCGCACGTCGGGTGAGTAGATGTTGCGCATGCTGCCGGTGTTGAAGCGGTCGTCGGTCTCGGTCAGTGTCTGGGAGACCACCCCGAAGTCGTAGGGCACCTCCTGGGTCAGCGAGAAGATCGTCTCGGCGTACCCGAGGTTGCCGTAGCCCGCGGGGAGGTCGGCGGCCATGGCGCTGATGATCTCGCCGAGGCCGTGGCGGTAGTCCGTCTCGACGCTCGTGTGGGTCTGCTGGAAGGCCAGCACCTCGTCCCCGGCGTGGGTGACCCGCACCCTGTTGGTCGACATCGGGTGGCCGCGGCCGACCCGGGCGTCGTCGGCACGGTGCCACATGAGCTTGACCGGCTTGCCCATCGCCTGGGAGATCTTGGCAGCCTCGAGGGCCCCGTCGAAGAAGAGCCGACGACCGAACGATCCTCCGGCGGTGACGACGTTGACCGTGACCTGGTCCTGGGTCATGCCCAGCGCCTCCGCGATCCGCTGCTGGGCGGTGATCGGGGACTTCAGCCCGGCCCAGATCGTCGCGCGGTCGGCCCGGACGTCGGCGATGGCCGAGTTGGTGTCCATCGCAGAGTTGCTGCGGAAGTAGAAGAGGAAGTCGGCCTCGAGGGTCTCGGCCAGCGGGTTGTCGGGCGGGGCCGGCAGCGCGAGCTCGGCCGCCCTGAGCTCCTGGACGATGTCCTCGTCGGACTCGCCGGCGACCGGGCCGTCGTTCCACTCGACCTTCATCGCGCGGATCGCGTCGATGCACTGGCCGAAGGTGTCGGCGCGAACGGCGATGCCGGTGTCGACCTTCGCGAGGTCGCGGACGCCCGGCATCCGCGCGATCTCGGCCTTGTTGGTCAGCCGCTTCGGCGTGCCGTTGAGCGTGGGGGCGCGGCAGACCATGGTCGGCAGGGCGCCCTTCACCTGCTTGTCGGTGGTGAACTCCTTGCGCCCGGTCACCGCGTCCAGCGCGTCGACGCGGCCCTGGCCGACGCCGATCACCCGGAACTCCGAGGTGTCCTTGAGCTGGACCCCGACCGCCCTGGTGGTCGGGCTCGCGGCCTTCGACGCCAGCTCGGCGTAGGTGACGCTCGATCCGTCGGGGGCGTGGACGACGCCGTTGCGGGCCCGGAGGTTGGCCACGGTGTCGCCGAGCACGATGGCCGCGGCGTCCATCAGCGCGCTCTTGGCGACGGCGGCGGCCACGCGGATCGGGGTGTACGTCGAGATCGTGGTGTTGGAGCCGCCGGTCAGCTGGTTGAACTGCAGCTCGGGGCGGGCCGGGGCCAGCGTCACCTTCACCTTGCTGACGGGGAGCTCGAGCTCCTCGGCGATCAACATGGCGCTCGAGGTGGTGATCCCCTGGCCGACCTCCATGCGGGGCAGCGCGAACGACGCGGTCCCGTCGTCGTGGACGGTGACCGTGATCAGGTTGGCGGTCGGCCGGCACGAGTCGGTGAGCATGTCGTTGAGGTCGTAGAGCTCGGCCGGCTGGGGCGCGGTCGGCGCGGCCGCAGCGGCATCGACGAGGCCCAGGTCGGCGGCGGCGACGAGGGTCGCCCCGCCGAGGACGTAGCCGAGGAAGCTGCGTCGTCGGACCGAGATCCGGTGGGCATCCTCCTCGAGATCGGCGGCGGGGCCGTCGGGCTGGTCGGTGCGGGCGCGTGGTTCCACGGTCATGCGATGTGCCTCCAGAGCGTCGGCCGCGGGCCGCCGAGGCGGTCCGGGCGTCGTGCTCCCTCCCTGGCTCCAGCGTGACAGCCGTCACGCGGACGCGCCATGCGCGCGGTGCCCACGATTGGAGCGCCTGCTCTGTGCAGACTGCACAGCCAAGGGTCAGCGGTGCAGGCCGCTGCGGAGGGCGCGGAGGGCCAGGCCGAGCTCGAGAGGGGGCACTCCGTCCAACGATTCCCGTCCGACGAGCCGGGCGACCCGACGTAGCCGGTTGATCACCGTGTTGCGGTGGCAGTGCACCCGGGTGGCGGTGTGGGTGGTCGAGCCGCCGGTCGCGACCCAGGCGTCCAGGGTCGCCAGCAGGGAGGCCTGCTCCCCTGCCGGCAGCGCCAGCAGCGGGCCGAGCCAGACGGCGACCAGCCGCCCGGCGACCTCCGGCGAGGTGAGCAGCAGCGCCTCGGGGAGCCGCTCGTCGAAGGCGGCGACCCCGGGCTCCCCGTCGAGGGTGCGGACGGCCAACGAGGCCTGGCGGACACCGGTGTCGACACCGGCGAGGCCGGAGACCACCACCGACACCCCGACCGGCCAGGCCACCGCACCGCGGAGCACCGCCAGCGCGCCCTCGGGGTCGGCCCGGTCGTCGGGGCCCAGCGCGACCAGCCCCACCGTGCCCCCGGTGCGGCGCACCCAGGCGGTGGTGCGGGGTGCGAGCGCCTGCTCCAGGCGGGGGATGTCCAGGCCCTCGCCGGTCACGACGAGGTAGTGGCCGCCGACCGGCACGTCGAGGATGCGGGCGGCCTCGTGGGCGAAGCCCGGCTCCTTGGCCCGGCCGCTCAGCACGCCCTCCCAGAGCTCGGCCCGCAGCTGCTCGTCGGCGCGCACGGCCGCCCGCTCGGTCGCATGGTAGGCCGCCGCGACCTGGGCCGACGTCTCGTCGACGACCTCCCAGAGGCGGGTGCCGACCTCGCGCAGCTCCTCGGCGTCCAGCGCGGCCCGGGCCTGTTCGACCAGGTCGTCCCAGATCAGCCGCCCACCGATCCGGAACGAGCGCAGGACGTCGTCCAGTGGGAGGCCCTGCTCGGCCCGGCGGCGCCCGGTCGCCCGGGCAGCGTCGTACGCCGCCTCGGACTCGTCGGGGGCGGAGGCACCCCGGACGGCGACGCCGAGCAGCTCGAGGACCCGGCCGATGTTGTCGTGGCAGGAGCTCCGCAGGTCGGGCAGCGGGACGACCCGGGTCGCGCGATAGCCGGGGTTGCTGTCGACGATCGCGTCGACGAGCCGGTCGGTGAGGGGCTCGACCCGTGCGGCGCGATGCCCCGCCAGGAAGGCGAGGGTCGCGTCGCGCACGGGTCGCGGACCCGTCAGCGCTCGGTGAGTGCGCCGAGGTTGTGCAGCAGCAGCGCCTCGGCCAGCACGACCCGCTCGAACTCGGCGAGGTGCAGGCCCTCGTTGGCGCCGTGGGCGCGGGTGTCGGGGTCCTCGACGCCGGTGACCAGCACGCTGGCCTGCGGGAACGCCTCGAGGAACTCGGCGATGAACGGGATCGAGCCGCCGACGCCCATGTCGACGGGCTCGGTGCCGTCCCAGGCGGTGGTGAACGCGGCGCGGGCGGCGTCGTACGCCGGTCCGGTGGCCTCGATCTGGGTCGCCTCACCGGTGTCGACGACCGTGAAGGTCAGCTCGGCGCCCCACGGGACGTGGGCCTCGAGGTGGGACCGGAGGCACTGGACGGCGTTGGCGGTCGTGTCACCGGGGGCGATGCGCATCGAGATCTTGGCGCGGGCCGAGGCGACGAGGGTGTTGCTGGCACCCTCGACCTTGGGGGCGTCGAGGCCGGTGATGCTGAGCGAGGGCTTGGTCCAGAGGCGCTCGACGATCGGGCCCTCACCGATCCACTCGATGCCCGGGTTGGCGCCGGACTCGGCACGGAGGCGCTCCTCGGGGTACTCCACGTCGGCGGCCAGGCCGCTGTGCAGGCCCTTGACCGCGACGTTGCCGGCGTCGTCGTGCAGGGTGGCGATCAGGCGGCTCAGCGTCATCAGCGAGTCGGGGACCAGGCCGCCCCACATGCCCGAGTGGACGGCGTGGGTCAGAGTGCGGACCGTGACGTCGGCGCGGACCAGGCCGCGGAGGCTGGTGGTCAGCGCGGGGACGCCGATGTCCCAGTTGCCGGAGTCGGCGATGACGATGACGTCGGCGGCGAGCTTGTCCTGGTGCTCCTTGAGCAGCGCCGGCAGCGTCTCGGAGCCGACCTCCTCCTCGCCCTCGATGAACATCGTGACATTGACGGGCAGGTCGTCGCCGTACACGCGCAGCGCGCCGAGGTGGGCGGCGATGCCGGCCTTGTCGTCGGCCGCGCCGCGCGCGTAGAGGCGGTCGCCGCGCTCGGTCGGCTCGAACGGCGGGGAGTCCCACTCGGCGTGGTCGTTCTCGGGCTGGACGTCGTGGTGGGCGTAGAGCAGCACGGTCGGTGCGCCCGCTCGGCCCGCCTTGTGGGCGATCACGGCCGGGGCACCACCGTCGGCGCTGACGATCTCGACGGAGTCGAAGCGCTCGGCCCGGAAGAGCTCGGCGACGGCCTCGGCACTGCGCTGGACCTCGCCCGCGCGGGCGGGGTCGGCGCTGACGGACTCGATGCGGACGAGGTCCTCGAGGTCCTGGCGGATGCCGGGGAGGACGCCCTCGACCCGGGCCTTGATGCTGTCGATCTCGCGGCTCATGGGCGCCAACCTACCCACGGGCCCGTCCGGGCGGGAATCGGGATCCGAGGGGCCTGCTACCCCAGCGGGAGGTACGGCGCGAGGTTGGTGCGCTCCCCGCTGGCCCGGAGCAGCGCGGACTCCTCGGCCTCGGCCCAGGCGAGCGCGCCGGTGGCGAGGGCGACCCAGGTCGCGGGGTCCATCTCGACGACGGCGGGCGGGGTGCCGCGGGTGTGGCGGACGCCCTCGACGACCTGCACCGCGGCGTACGGCGGGACGCGGACCTCGACGGACCGGCCGGGTGCGCGCGTCTCGAGCAGGGCGAGGTAGTGCTTGGTCAGCAGCTTCAGGTCGGCCGGGGCCGCCGCGTCCGCGGCGAACCGGGCGGTGGCCTCGGCGAGGGCGGCCGGGTCGGCGGGGCGGAGTCGGGCGGGCACGGGTCGAGCCTAGGAGGCTAGGACTCGTCGAGCCGGGGCTGGGGCTGGAGCACCTGCATGAGGAGGTAGGTGCGGCGGGCGGCGTCGTCGCGCCCGCGGGTCCGCGCCACCCACGACTCGACGAGGTCGGCGAGCTCGGTCGCCATCTCCTCCGCCTCGGCCTTCGTGAGCTTGACGGTCTGGTTCATCATCGTGCGGATCGTGTCCTCCTCCTTGTCGTCGGAGAGGACGAGATCGATGAGGTGGTGGGCCCAGTCGGCGGTGTTGCGGCGGAACACCGCGACCGCGGCCCGGCCGCCGGGCGCCTTCGACAGCTCGCTCAGGTCGGCGCGCAGCCCGCTCTCGGAGCTGGCCTTCCAGACCCGGTCGCGCTTGTCGCGCGCCTCTTCGGGCGCCTCCTCGACCAGGCCGTACTTGGCCAGCTGGCGCAGGTGGAAGCTCGCCTGGTTGGCCGGGATGTCCAGGACCCGGGCCAGGTCGGCCGCGCGGGTCGGGCCGCCGGCGGCGATCTCGCCGAGGATCTGGGTGCGCACCGGGTGGGCGATCGCGCGCAGCAGCCGGGGGTCGTGGATGGGGCGGTCCGCGGGCATGGCCGAATCCTACCGAACTTTCGCAAGAACTATTGCGCAACATTACTTGCGCATCATATGGTGCGGGACATGACCGGATACCGCTCGCTCGCCCGCAACCACGACTTCTCCGTCCTGTGGGTCGGGCAGACCGTCTCGGAGCTCGGCAGCGCCGTGAGCATGTTCGTCTTCCCGCTGCTGGCCTTCGCGCTGACCCACTCGCCCGTCCAGGCGGGTCTGGTGGAGGCGGCGCACCTGCTCGGCATGTGCGCGGCACTCCTGCCGGCCGGGGTCCTCGCCGACCGCACCGACCGGCAGCGCGTCATGCGGATGGCGAGCGCGGCTGGGGTCCTGCTCTACGCCTCACTCGTCGTCGCCGGACTGATGCACGCGCTGACCATCCCCCACCTCGTCGTCGTCGCGCTGCTGACCGGCGTCGCGACCGGGTGCTTCGGCCCGGCCGAGACCTCCGCGGTCCGCGCCGTGGTGTCGACCGAGGAGCTGCCCACCGCGCTGAGCCAGAACCAGGCCAGGCAGCACGTCGCCTCGCTGGTCGGCGGCCCGATCGGCGGCCTGCTGTACGGCGTCACCCGCTGGCTGCCGTTCGCCGCCGACGCCCTCAGCTTCGCCGTCTCGTGGGTGATGCTCGGCCGGATCCGCACCGACCTCTCCGCACCGGTCCACGAGGGCCCGCGACCCAGCCCGCGCCAGGACATCGCCGAGGGGCTGCGGTTCATCCTGGCTCGACCGTTCTTCCGGGCCCTGCTGGTCTACGCCGCCCTGTCGAACCTTGTCGTCAACGGGATCTTCTTCGTCGCGATCATCCGGCTGATCCGCGCGGGCTTCCACCCCGCCGAGATCGGCCTCGTCGAGACCGCCGCCGGCATCGGCGGCCTCCTCGGCGCGGTGGCGGCGCCCACGATCATCGACCGCATGGCCACGGGCCGACTCACGGTGATCGGCGCGTGGAGCTTCGTGCCCCTGGTCATCCCGATCATCTTCTGGAACAACCCGCTGGTCGTCGCGTTCGCGCTCGGCGTCGGGCTCCTGCTCAACCCGGCCGGCAACGCGGGCATCAGCGCCTACGCCATCGCCCAGACCCCGGACCACCTCCAGGGCCGGATGGGGGCAGCGACACGCTTCCTCGCCATGTCGGTGATGCCGCTCGCACCGGTGCTGGGCGGCGTGCTGCTGAGCACGCTGGGAGGTCCTGCCGCCGTGGCCGCGATGGCGGTCGCGACCGCGCTGTGCGCCCTCGTCCCGACCCTGGCGCGCAGCGTCCGCGACGTGCCGCGCCCGATCCACTGGCAGGCCGAGCTCGCCGCGGCCGCACCCGCCGAGGCGGTCAGCGCAGGTCGTTGAGGATCGCCAGCGTCCGGGTCCACGCGGCGGAGCCGGCGTCGATCAGCGTGAAGTGGTCGCCGTCGACCGCCACGAGCTCGGCGCTGGCGCCGGCGGCCGTCGCGTGGGCTACGTACTGCTCGGACTGCGAGATCGGCACGATGTCGTCGCCGGTGCCGTGGATGCAGACGACCGGGACGTCCAGCGGCACCTGCTGCATGGGGTCGGCGGGCGCGTCGTCGGGGCCCGGCGGGTGGCCGAGGAACGCCTCGACGGCCCCGCTCCCCAGCCCGTCGTCGTACGCCGCGCGCAGGTCGAGCACGCCGGCCTGGGACACGACGCCGGTCAGCGGGACCTTCGCGGCCCAGCGGTCGAAACGGCCGCGGCTCGCGGCGAAGGCCGCGAGGTGGCCCCCGGCGGAGTGGCCCAGGGCGAGCACCGTGGAGGTGTCGACGTCGAGCTCGGCCAGCTCGTCGATGCCGGCGGCGACGTCGTCGAGGGTGGCCGGGGCGCCGCCTCCTCCGCCCGATCGGGCGGGCCCGACGCGGCGGTACTCCAGGTTCCACGCGACCCAGCCGTCCGCGGCCAGCGACGCGGCGAGCGGCCGACCCAGCGACAGGTCGTAGGCGGACTTCCAGAAGCCGCCGTGGATGACCACGACGACCCCCTTGGCGGTGCCCTGGGGGAGGTGGAGCTCCCCGAACTGGCTGGGGTCCTCACCGTAGGCGTGGGTCTTGCCGGGCATGGCGGTCTCCCTGGTCGATCCGTCCCCGCAGGCTGTGAGGAGTCCGAGGCCGGCCAGGACGAGGACGCTCCTCCGGCTCGGCTGCACGGCCCCATGATGGCAGCCGTCCGGCGCTAGCCTGAGCAGGAGCGAGGGAGGTCGGTCGTGGCGGACAGGATCGGCGGCAAGGTCTACCAGGCGGAGCTGCTGCGGCTCCAGGAGGACCTGGTCGACCTCCAGGAGTGGGTGCGCGACACCGGGCAGCGGGTCGTCGTGGTCTTCGAGGGGCGCGACGCGGCCGGCAAGGGCGGCACGATCACCCGGATCACCGAGTACCTCAACCCGCGGCACGTCCGCGTGGTCGCGCTGCCCACGCCCAGCGACCGCGAGCGCACCCAGTGGTACTTCCAGCGGTACGTCGAGCAGCTGCCGGCGGCCGGCGAGATCGTGCTGTTCGACCGGTCCTGGTACAACCGCGCGGTCGTCGAGCCGGTGATGGGCTACTGCACGCCCCAGCAGCACCGGCTCTTCCTGCGCCAGTGCCCGACCTTCGAGCGGATGCTGATCGACGACGGGATCGTGCTGCGCAAGTACTGGTTCTCCGTCAGCGACGAAGAGCAGGAACGTCGGCTGGTCGCGCGCCTCTCGGACCCGCTGCGGCGCTGGAAGTTCTCCGACAACGACCTGATGATCCGCGAGAAGTGGGAGGCCGTGTCCCGGGCCAAGGACGAGATGTTCGTCCACACCGACCTCGACGAGTCGCCGTGGTACGTCGTGGAGGCGGACGACAAGCGGCGCGCGCGCCTCAACATGATCGCCCACCTGCTCTCGACGATCCCCTACGTCGCGCCGACGTGGGGTCGGGTCGAGCTCCCGCCCCGGCCTCCCGGGCACGACTACGAGCGGCCGCCGCGCGAGCTCTTCCGGGCGGTGCCGGACCACGCGGCCACGTTGAAGGGCTGAGCCCTGCTGCTCAGCCCAGCGCGGCCGGCAGCGTCGCGGTCCACGCCTCGCGCAGCTCCGCGAGCGGCGCCTCGAACTGGCCGTCGACCACGAGCGCGTCACCGCCGGTGACGCCGAGACCGGTGAGGGCGACGCCGTGGCGGGCGGCGAGGTCGGCGAGCCGGTCCTCGTCACCCGGGGCGACGGTCACCAGGACGCGGCCGGCGGACTCGGCGAAGAGCCCGAGGAACGCGTCGCCCGGGACCGTGACGGTCGCGCCGACGCCGTGCCGCAGGGCGGCCTCGACCAGCGCCTGGCCCAGCCCGCCGTCGGAGAGGTCGTGCGCCGAGGTCAGCAGGCCGACGCCCTCGCGGAGCAGCTCGGCCAGCGCCTTCTCGGCGGCCAGGTCCACCACCGGCGGGCGTCCGCCGAGGTGGCCGTGGACGACGTGCGCCCACTCCGACCCCGACAGCTCCTCGCGGGACTCACCGAGCACGAAGACCTGCTGGCCGGCGGCACTCCAGGCCGACGGCGTACGGCGCGTGACGTCATCGATGACGCCGAGCACGGCGACCACCGGGGTCGGCAGGATCGCGGTCTCGCCGGTCTGGTTGTAGAGGCTGACGTTGCCGCCGGTGACGGGGATGCCGAGCTCGAGGCAGCCGTCCTTGAGGCCCCGGCACGCCTCGGCGAACTGCCACATGACGTCGGGGTCCTCGGGCGAGCCGAAGTTGAGGCAGTCCGAGATCGCGAGCGGGGTAGCCCCACCGGTGGCGACGTTGCGATAGGACTCGGCCAGGGCGAGCTGCGCGCCGGCGTACGGGTCGAGCTTGGCGAAGCGGCCGTTGCAGTCGGTCGAGACGGCGACGCCGAGGTTGGTCTCCTCGTCGACGCGGACCATGCCGCTGTCGGAGGGCTGGGCGAGCACGGTGTTGCCGCGGACGTAGCGGTCGTACTGGTCGGTGATCCAGGACTTGTCGCACAGGTTGGGGCTGGCGACCAGGCGCAGCAGCGTCGCGCGCAGCTCGTCGCCGGTCGTGGGCCGCGGCAGCGCCTCGGCGGCGTCGGCCTGGAGGGCGTCCTGCCAGTCCGGGCGCGCGAACGGGCGGTGGTAGGTGGGCCCGTCGTGGGCCACCGAGCGCGGCGGCACGTCGACGACGCGCTCGCCGTGCCAGTCGATCTGGAGGCGGCCCGTGTCGGTGACCTCGCCGACCACGACCGCCTCGACGTCCCACTTGGCGCAGATCGCGAGGAACGCCGCGACGTCGTCGGGCTCGACGACCGCCATCATCCGCTCCTGCGACTCGCTCATCAGGATCTCCTCCGGCGCGAGCGTGGAGTCGCGCAGCGGCACCCGGTCGAGCTCGACGTGCATGCCGCCGTCGCCGGCGCTGGCCAGCTCCGAGGTGGCGCACGAGAGCCCGGCGCCGCCGAGGTCCTGGATGCCCGCGACCAGGCCGGCCGCGAAGATCTCGAGGGTGCACTCGATGAGCAGCTTCTCCATGAAGGGGTCGCCGACCTGGACGCTGGGCCGCTTGGCGGGGCCGTCCGCGTCGAAGGTCTCGCTCGCGAGCACCGAGACGCCGCCGATGCCGTCGCCGCCGGTGCGGGCGCCGTAGAGGATCACCTGGTTGCCGACGCCGCTCGCCTTGGCCAGGTGGAGGTCCTCGTGGCGGAGCACGCCGACGCAGAGCGCGTTGACGAGCGGGTTGCCGAGGTAGGTCTCGTCGAAGACGGCCTCGCCGCCGATGTTGGGCAGGCCCAGGCAGTTGCCGTAGCCGCCGACGCCGGCCACGATCCCGGGCAGCACCCGGTGGGTGTCGGGGGCGTCGAGGGGGCCGAAGCGGAGCGGGTCCATGACCGCGACCGGGCGGGCGCCCATCGCGAGGATGTCGCGGACGATGCCGCCGATGCCGGTCGCGGCGCCCTGGTGGGGCTCGACGTACGACGGGTGGTTGTGGCTCTCGACCTTGAACGTGACGGCGTAGCCTTGGCCGATGTCGATGACGCCGGCGTTCTCGCCGATGCCGGCCAGCATCTTGCCGGCTGGGGTCTCCTGGGGGATCTCGGAGAACTGCTTGAGGTGCACCTTCGAGCTCTTGTAGGAGCAGTGCTCGCTCCACATCACGGAGTACATCGCGAGCTCGGAGGAGGTGGGTCGACGGCCGAGGATCTCGCGGATCCGCTGGTACTCGTCGGCCTTCAGCCCCAGGTCCGCCCACGGCTGTGCGTGGTGGGGGTCCTCGGAGGCGACGGCAACGGTGTCGAGATTGGCGATCCGGGTCTCTGGCACGGGCGTCAATCTACCGGCGGCGCCGGGCGGGCGCGGAGCCGGAGTGGTGCGGCGGACGCTCCGGCGACTACGGGGCCAGGACGCCGTCGGCGACGACCTCGAGGAGCGGGCGTACGACGGCCGCGTCGAGCTCGCCCTGGTCGGCCACGGTGGCGACCCCGCCGACCAGCCGGCACATCTGCACGGAGTCGACGTCGGGCCGCAGCGCACCGGCCTCGCGGAGGTGGTCGAGGACCCGGTCGTTGGCCGCGGCGAGGGTCTGGCACTTGGTGCGGATCGGGGACTCCTCGTGCCCCATCGCGCTGGTGATCTTGGCGGGGCCGCCCTTGTGGACCGAGATCAGCCCGACGTAGGTCTCGAACCAGGCGAGCAGCTGCTCGCGCGGCGTCCCCTCGCGGGTCACCGCCTTGTCGGCGGCGTCGTTCACCCGGTCGACCCAGCTCTGCATGATCGCGTCGAGGAGGTTCTCGCGCTGCGGGAAGTGCCGGTAGAGCGTGCCCGCGCCGACGCCGGCCCGCTTGGCGACCTCGTCGAGCGACGCGTCGTACCCCTGCTCGCGGAAGACGTCCCTCGCGACCTCGACGATGCGGTCCCGATTGCGCTGTGCATCGGCGCGCATTCACTCACCCCTTGCTAAACGGAGACGGTCTCCGTATGGTTGACCCCAGAACCGGAGTCATTCTCCGTTAAGTCTACGTCGGCCGCAACGGCCAGAACAGGACAACCGCCCCATGTCTTCCACCACCTCCTCGCCGGGCCTGCCCACCGAGCTGCCGGCCAACGCCGGCCGCGCGGCGACGGGTGTGGCGATCGTGCTCGTCGCCCAGCTCATGCTCGTGCTCGACGCGACCGTCGTGAACGTCGCCCTCCCCCGCATCGACACCGATCTCGGCTTCGGCCCCGCGTCGCTGTCGTGGGTGCTCAACTCCTACACGCTCGCCTTCGGCGGGCTGCTCCTGCTCGGCGGACGCCTCGGCGACGTCCGCGGCCGGCTCCGCCTCTTCGAGATCGGCCTCGCGCTCTTCACCGTGTCCTCCCTGCTGGGCGGGCTCGCCCAGACCCCGGGCCAGCTGGTCGCCGCCCGCGCCCTGCAGGGCGTCGGTGCCGCGATGGCCGCCCCGAGCGTGCTGGCCCTGCTCACCACCAGTGCTCCCGACGAGGCCGCCCGCAACCGGGCCTTCGCCCTCTTCGGCGCCGTCTCGTCCGGTGGCGCCTCGATCGGGCTGATCCTCGGCGGCCTGCTGACCGACGTCGGCTCGTGGCGCTGGACGCTCTTCATCAACGTGCCGCTCGGCATCGCCGTCGTGCTGCTCGCCCGCCGTTTCGTTGACGAGACCCCGCGGCGTACCGGGCGGTTCGACCTGGTCGGCGCCGCGACCGCCACCGTCGGCGCCGTCTCGCTGGTGTGGGCGCTGATCGGCACCCCCGAGCACGGCTGGACCTCCGCCCGCACGCTCGGCGGCTTCGCGCTCGGCCTCGCCCTGCTCGCCGTCCTGGCCCGCACCGAGGCGCGGCACCCGCACCCGCTCGTCCAGCCGCACCTCGTCCGCAACCGCCGCCGGGTTGGCGCGCTGGCCGTGATGGCGCTGGTGATCGGCGCCAACCTGTCGATGTTCTTCCTGGTCGTGCAGTACGTCCAGCGCGTCCTCGGCTTCGGCCCGCTCGCGTCCGGCTTCGCCTTCCTGCCCTTCAGCCTCGGCATCTTCGCGATGTCGCGGGTCACGCCGTGGCTGATCGGCCGGCTCGGCCCGCGCACGATGCTGATGATCGGCACCGCCGCGCTCGTCGTCGGCTACGCCTGGCTGAGCAGCATCGGCACCACCGACACCTACCTCGGCGCGGTCTTCGGGCCGATGCTGATCGCGGGCCTGGCGACCGGCTTCGTCTTCATGCCGATCACCGCGACCGTGCTCGGCGGCGTCGAGCCCGAGCACGCCGGGTCGGCCTCGGGCCTGCTGCAGACCACGCAGCAGCTCGGATCGGCCATCGGGGTCGCCGTGATCGTCTCGGTGTACGCCGCGGGCGCCGTGCCCGGCGCCTTCGTGCCCGGCCTGCAGGCGGCCTTCCTCACCTCGGCCACCTTCGCGGCGCTCGCCCTCGTCGTCAGCACCGTCGTACTGCGGCCGGCGCGTCGCCCGGTCGAGGCCCTGGAGGCGACCGACCCGGCCGAGTCGCTGGCGATGGCCGACGCGGCCTGACCCGCTTGTCACGCCCGGTTGTCCGGTCCGAGGCGCCCCCACAGAGGCGCCCTCGGCCGGGTAACCGGGCGTGACCTGTCTGAGGGGACGCCCGCCGATCGAATTACAGATCTGTAGTTCCCGCGACTCCTGTTACGGGTGTGACTTGTGAGGTTAAGGTCTTTCGAGCCCCTGACGACAGACCCGCCTCGGAGCAGTCCCTCGCCACCTGGAGTACCCCCATGCAGCGCCTCGCCAGCCGGACCGCCCCCCGGATCCTCCGCACCCTCGCGAGCGGGGTGGTCGCCCTCCTCACCACCCTCGCCCTCGTGCTGACGACCGGCGCGCTGACCACGCCCGCGCGCGCCGACGGCAACGTCGTGACGCCCGGCGACTTCACCGGCTACGGCTTCGACCAGTGCCTGGCGCCCAAGCAGTGGGAGATGAACCGCTGGCTCAACCACTCGCCGTTCCTCGCGGTGGGCATCTACATCTCCGGCAAGTCCCGAGCCTGCCGCAACCAGCCCAACCTGACGCCGTCCTGGGTGAGCACCCAGCTGGCCAACGGCTGGCGGCTGCTGCCGATCACCCTCGGCCCCCAGGCCTCCTGCCAGCCCCGCTTCCCCCGCTACGGCGACGACCCGACGATCAATCCCAAGCCCGGCAAGTACGGCAGGTACTCCCTCGCCCGCACGATGGGCACCGACGAGGCCGGCACCACCGTCGCGGACGCCAAGGCGCTCGGCATCGTCGCGGGCAGCACGCTGTGGTACGACCTCGAGGGCTTCGACCTCGGCAACACCAACTGCCGTGAGTCGGCACTGGCGTTCCTCTCGGCGTGGACGACGAAGATCCACGCCCTCGGCTACGTCTCCGGCGTCTACTCCAGTGCGGGCTCGGGCATCACGATGCTCGACGACGCCCGGGTCAACCGCCCCGGCACGTTCGACCTGCCCGACGCGATCTGGATCGCCCGGTGGGACGGCCACGCCAACACCTCCACGTCGTACGTCCGCAACGAGGGCTGGCAGCCGCACGCCCGGGTCAAGCAGTATCAGGGCGGCCACGACGAGACGTGGGGTCGCGTGCGGATCAACATCGACCGCAACTTCCTCGACCTCGGCCAGGGCTCCTACGCCGACCCCGAGACGCACTGCAACGGCACCAAGATCGCGTTCTACAAGTACGAGGTCCTCGAGCCGGGCACCAAGCTGCCGGTCAAGGTCAAGGCGCTGCAGTGCGTGCTGACCGAGCAGGGCGCGTACAAGGGCAAGCTCGACGGCGTCTACTCGCCCGCCGTCGTGGCGGCCGTGCACCAGTGGCAGGCCGCCCACGGCTTCAAGGTCTCCGACCGCTGGACCAAGTCCAACTGGATGTCGCTGCTCATCGCCGGCCCGCAGCCGGTGCTCAAGTACGGCTCCGCCGGACCCGCCGTACGCCGGCTCCAGCGCACCCTCAACGCCGCCAACCCGCAGACCGAGCTCAACGCGAGCGGTGTCTTCGACGCGGCGACCACCGTGGCGCTCAAGTCGTGGCAGTCCCGCGTGGGCTTCGAGACGTCCGGCGTGGCCAACGCCGAGTCGTGGGCGGGACTGGCGGCCGGGGCGCGCTGACCCGTCGCCTGTTCACCGCACAGCACGCCGACCCGTCGTGAGCTGACCGCACAGAGCGCCGACCCGTCGTCAATTGACGACGGGTCGGGACGATCTCACGTCGACAAGCGACGGGTCGGTCAGGCGGGCGGGCCCACGAGCAGGGCGACGCCGGTGAGCGCCGCGACCGCGACGAGACCGGCGACGGCTCCACGAGCCGGGTTGCGCAGCAGCCAGGCAACGGGACGGTCGAGGGTGGAGGCCGGCTCCGAGGCGACGAGACGCCACGTGTCGCCCAGCGCGCCGCGCTTCTCGGCGAAGCGGTCGAACCAGACGGTCATGAAGGGCGGGACCGCGCAGGCCAGGCCGAGCAGCACGCGGCCCCGGGACCAGCGCTGGTCGACGCCGACCAGAACCGTGACGAGGCAGTAGGAGATGAAGACGACGCCGTGGACCATGCCGAAGACGCGAACGCCGATCTCGGTGACACCGGAGTACTTCAACGTCATCCCGAACAGCAGCAGCGCCCAGGTGATGGCCTCCGCGACGGCGACGCGGCGGAAGAGGTGGAGCGGGGTCACGAGAAGACGGCCTCCGTCAGGCTGGTGAAGAAGCCGAGGCCCTGGGTGCCGGCCCCGGTGAGGTCCTCGACGGCGTGCTCGGGGTGCGGCATCAGGCCGACCACGTTGCCGCGGTCGTTGGTGATGCCGGCGATGTCGCGCATCGAGCCGTTGGGGTTGACCTCGAGGTAGCGGGCCACGACCCGGCCCTCGCCCTCGAGTCGGTCGAGGGTCTCGGTGTCCGCGACGAAGCCGCCCTCGCCGTTCTTGAGCACCACGGTGATCTCGGCGCCCTGGGCGTAGGACGACGTCCACGGCGTCGAGGTGTTCTCGATGCGCAGCAGCTGGTCGCGGCACACGAACTTGCGGTGGTCGTTGCGGATCAGCGCGCCGGGCAGCAGGTGCGACTCGCACAGGATCTGGAAGCCGTTGCAGATGCCGAGCACGGGCATGCCCTTGCCGGCCGCCTCGATCACCTCGGCCATGACCGGGGAGAAGCGGGAGATCGCACCGCAGCGGAGGTAGTCGCCGTAGGAGAAGCCACCGGGCAGCACGACCGCGTCGACGCCCTTGAGGTCGTGGTCGCCGTGCCACAGCGCGACCGCCTCGTTGCCGCCGATCCGGACCGCGCGCTGCGCGTCGACGTCGTCGAGCGAGCCCGGGAAGGTGACGACCCCGACCTTCACGCGACGGTCCCGGCGGGCGTCCCGGCGGGGGTCTCGACGGAGACGGTGAAGTCCTCGATGACCGGGTTGGACAGGAGGGTCTCAGCCATCTGGCGGACCTGCTCGAGGACCTCGTCGGTCAGCTCGCCGGCGACCTCCAGCTCGAAGCGCTTGCCCTGGCGGACCTCGGTGACCCCGGAGAAGCCGAGGCGCGGCAGCGCGCCGAGCACGGCCTTGCCCTGGGGGTCGAGGATCTCGGGCTTGGGCATGACGTCGACGACGACTCGGGGCACGGGTGGCTCCTGGGTGCGGGGGCAGGTGCGGCCTCATCCTACGGAGGTTCGGTCACACTGGATGCATGAGCATCCCCTCCGGACTCCCCGGCCCCGCTGCGCTGCGGCTGGAGTTCCCCCAGTCGCTCGCGGTGTACGACGACTACGCGGCCGCCCAGCGCACCGTCGACTACCTCTCCGACAACAAGTTCCCGGTCGAGCAGTGCATGATCGTCGGCACCGACCTGAAGCGGATCGAGCGGATCACGGGGCGTCTGACCACCGGCCGGGTCGCCGCCGGCGGCGCCCTGTCGGGGCTGTGGCTGGGCCTGTTCGTCGGCCTGGTCTTCACCCTCTTCACCGACGGCAACGGGCTGGCGACGATCCTCTCGACGCTCCTGTTCGGCGCCGTCTTCGGCCTCGTGTGGGCGCTCGTCGGCTATGCCGCGACCCGGGGACAGCGCGACTTCTCCTCGGTCACGCAGGTCGTCGCGACCCGCTACGAGGTGCTGGTCGAGCACAAGTCGGCAGCCCGGGCGCGCGAGCTGCTCGCCGGGCTGCCGGGCTCGTTGCCCGACCCGTTCGCCTGAACCGGCCGGTCAGGCCAGCTCGCGCTTGAGGATCTTGCCGGTCGCGGTCATCGGGAGCGCGTCGACGAACTGCACGATGCGCGGGTACTTGTAGGAGGCCATCTGCTCCTTGCCCCACGCCACCAGCTCCTCCTCGGTCACGGTGGCGCCCGGGTTGCGGATCACGACGGCCTTGATCTCCTCGCCGTGGCTCGCGTGGGGGACGCCGATCACCGCGGCGAGCGACACGTCGGGGTGGGTCAGCAGGACCTCCTCGATCTCGCGCGGGTACACGTTGTAGCCGCCGCGGATGATCATGTCCTTGGACCGGTCGACGATGTAGTACCAGCCGTCCTCGTCGCGCCGGCCCAGGTCGCCGCTGCGGAACCACCCGTCGCGGATCGCCTCGTCGGTGGCGTCGGGCCGGTTGTAGTAGCCCTTCATGATGTTGTGGCCCTTGATCGCGATCTCGCCGACCTCGCCCTCGGGTGCCTCGTCCCAGCTGTCGGCCTGCAGCAGCTTCATCTCGACGCCGGGGATGGGGTGGCCGATCGAGCCGACCCGCACCGGCTCGCCGTGCGGGGAGAAGCTCGCGACCGGGGAGGTCTCGGAGAGGCCGTAGCCCTCCAGGATGGTCACCCCGAACTTCCTCTGGAAGTCCTTGTGCACCTCCACCGGCAGGGCCGAGCCGCCGGCGGCGGCGATCCGCAGGTTGCGGGCGAGGCGGTCCACGTCGACCGAGGCATCCAGCGCGCCGAGCAGGCCCCAGTACATCGTCGGGACTCCCGCGAAGAACGTCACCTCCTCCTGGCCCATGACCGCCAGCGCCTGCTGGGCGTCGAACCGCGGCAGCATCACGACGGTGCCGCCGAAGGCGAAGGCGCCGTTCTGGATGACGGTCTGGCCGAAGGAGTGGAAGAGCGGCAGCACGCAGAGGTAGGTGTCGGGGTGATCGGCGTCGGCGCCGAACAGGTCGCGGCCGGCCAGCGCGTTGTCGCGCATGTTGCGGTGCCGCAGCTCCGCGCCCTTGGGCTGGCCCGTGGTGCCGGAGGTGTAGAGGATGACGGCCGTGTCGTCCTCGTCGGTGTCGACGGTGTCGAAGGTCGGGGGCTTGCCGGCCAGCGCGCTGCCGAGCGTCTCGGCGCCCTCGATCGGCGACGCTGCGGCCGGGTCGACGGTGATGAGGAAGAAGGAGTCGCAGCCGTCTGCCTGCTGGAACCCGGCGTACCCCTCCTGCCCGATCGGCAGCTCCGCGGTGCCCTCGAAGCAGAGGTAGGCCTTCGCCTCGGCGTCGCCGAGGTGGTAGGCCACCTCGCGCGCCTTGAGCAGCACGTTGAGCGGGACGACGGTCGCGCCGGCCTTGAGGATCCCGTAGTAGGCGATCGTGAAGTACGGCAGGTTGGCGCAGCTCAGTGCGACCTTGTCGCCGTGCTCGATGCCGCGCTCCACCAGGAGGTTGGCGACCTGGTTGGCCGCGCCGTCGACCTGGGCGTAGGTCAGCCGGGTGCTCCCTCCCTGAGGAGTGGCCAGGACGATGGCCTCGCGGTCGGGGTAGGTCTCGGCGCTGTGCTCGAGCAGGGTTGCCAGGTTGTACGCCGTGGTGCTCACGGTGGCCTCCGTCACGTCGGGATCGGTGGGGCCAACCTACTCAGGGGTCCGAACACCTGCACCCGCGTCCGCTGACAGGACGCCTGCGGAGGCGTACCGTGCCGGACATGGTGTGGCTGATGCTCGGGCTGATCGCCCTCTCACTCGTGGTCCTGGGTCGGATCTCCCTCCGGCGGCACGAGCACGACCCGCTCGTGATGCCCTTCCGCACCGGTCACATCGGGGCCCTGGGCGAGGCGCCCGTCCCGACGCACCACCGGCTCGGCGCCCGCCGCTCCTAGCGTTTCCCGAGGATCTCCGCCGCGCGCCGCAGGTCCGCGCGCACGGCCGGTCGCGACGCGACCGTCAGCAGGCGCAGCGCCGGGCCGAGCGGCCCGCGCCCGGTGATCGCGAAGTCCGCGTGCACGGTGCAACCGCCGGGAGCGTCGGCGAACGTCAGCGTCAGGGTGGCGGCGACGCCGCGCCAGGTGCCCCGCTCGGACCACCGGCGCGGCCGCTCGAGGACGGTCGTCTCCATCGCCGGGCGGAGGCCGGGCACCGTCACGTCGGTCCAGGTCTGGCCGACCCGCGGCTCGCCGTCGACGTCCTCGACGCGCCGCAGCGACGACTGCCACTCCGGCCGGTGGACCGGGTCGACGAGGTAGTCGAAGGCAGCCTCGGAGGACACCGGGAACGGGACATCCACGACGGCTACCAGCGCAGCCCGGTGAGGAGCTCGTAGGCCTCGACGTAGCGGGACCGGGTGCGCTCGACCACCTCGGGCGGCAGCGGCGGCGGGGCCTCGCCCGAGGCGCGGTCCCAGCCCGAGGCCGGCGAGAGCGCCCAGTCGCGCACGATCTGCTTGTCGTACGACGGCTGCGCGCGACCCGGCTGCCACTCGGCCGCGGGCCAGAAGCGCGACGAGTCGGGCGTCAGCACCTCGTCGCCGAGGACCGTGACGCCGTCGGCGCGACGGCCGAACTCCAGCTTGGTGTCGGCCAGGATGATGCCGCGCTCGCGGGCCATCGCCTCGGCCCGGCCGTAGACGGCCATGGTGAGGTCGCGCAGCGCGGCCGCGTCCGCCTCGCCGATGGTGCGCGCGACGGCGTCGTACGAGACGTTCTCGTCGTGCTCGCCGAGCTCGGCCTTGGTCGCCGGCGTGAACACCGGCCCGGGCAGCCGGGAGCCGTCCACGAGACCCGGCGGCAGCGCGATGCCGCAGACCTCGCCGGTGGCCCGGTAGTCGAGCAGGCCGGAGCCGGTGAGGTAACCGCGGGCCACGCACTCGACGGGGAACATGTCGAGCCGCTCGCAGACGACGGCGCGGCCGCGAACCGCGTCGGGGACGTCGGTCGAGACCACGTGGTTCGGCACGAGGTCGGTGAGCTGGTCGAACCACCACAGCGACATCCGGGTGAGGATCTCGCCCTTGTCGGGGATGGTGCTGTCGAGCACGAAGTCGAAGATCGAGATCCGGTCGCTGGCCACCATCAGCAGATGGCCGTCGGCGAGCTCGTAGAGGTCGCGCACCTTGCCGGAGTGGAGGTGGGTCGCGCCCTCGAGCACGGGGGCGTCGGGGATGTTGAGGTCGGCCACGGGGGCAGCCTACGGGCGGAGCATCGTCACGAGGTCGTGAGCGCCGTCGGGCCGAGACGCCTCGACGTAGAAGCGGGTCCGCCCGTCGGGCAGCCGCACGGCGCTGGCGTAGCGCAGCGCCCCGTCGGAGTACGGCGACCTCAGCGGCCCGACGGTCCGGTCCGGCACCAGCCGGGCGCCGTCCCAGCGCGCGAGCCCGGTCGTCTCGTACCAGTTGGAGGCGGCGTCCGGGCGGCCGTCGTAGAGGAACCAGCCGTCGCCGAGCGCCGTCGTCACCCGCGCCCCGCGGGCGTCCCACTCGCCCGGCGTGCCGGCGAGCACCTCGCCGTGGTCCTGCCAGGCGAGGCCGTCGGCCGAGGAGAGCCGACGCGTGGTCATCCGGTCCTCGTGCCCGGGCAGGTCCAGGGGGTGGCAGCACAGCCACATCTCCCAGCCGCCCGGCCCGTGCGTGACCACGGGGTCCTTGACGCCGACCAGGTCCGATCCCGGGTGCACCACCCGCCGCTCGCCGGCCGGCAGGCCCTCGACCGTGGTCGCGGTCAGGCTGTCGACCCACCAGTGCTTGCTGTCCGGCGTCGCGCACGAGAGGTAGAGCCGCCAGCCGCCCGGCACCGGCACCAGCACCGGCTTCTCGAAGGACTCCGCCCCGAAGGCGTCGCGATGCACCTCGGCGACCGGCTCGGAGGCGACGCCGTCCTGCGACCGGGCCACGACCACGGTCACGCCGCGCCCGTCGGTGAGCGGCCGGCGTACGCGGTAGGTGAGCCAGTAGGTGCCGTCGACCAGCAGCGCGGAGGCCGCACCGGCCCAGTTGCCCGGGCCGGGCCCCGGCGCGGGCACGACGAGGGCGACGCTGTCGTCGAAGTCCTCGACGGAGGGGGCCAGGGTGGGGAGCGCGGGCAGGGCCACGCCCCCCACCGTAGTCAGGCTGGCGTCCCGCAGGGCGTCAGCAACCGCAGGTGTAGTAGGTGACGTCCCAGTGACTGCCCTCGTCGGCGTAGATGTTGCCCGAGGCCGCCTGGTACTGCGGCGCACCGTCGCCGCGGAGGCCGATGGAGGTGTAGGTGTTGTGCACCCAGCTGGTCAGGCAGGTGGTGTGGGTGAAGTCGAGCTTGTAGCCGTTGTAGTGGCTGTAGGTGCCGGACGCGTGGCCGACCTCCGTGCCGCCGGTGATGTTGAGGGCGCAGCCGCTCGCACCCTTGAGCGTCCTGGCGCCGTCGATGGTGGCCTGGCGGATGCCGTCGAAGGACGTGCAGGTGGAGTTGCTGCGCGTCGTGCAGTTGCCCGACGAGCTCCAGGTGATGCCCGCGGCGCTGAACTGCGACTCGGCGCTGGCCTGCGTGACGGCCGAGGCGGCGCCGGCGAGGCCGAAGGTGCCGGCGGCGGCCAGGCCCAGCGCGGCGAGGCCGGTGCCGGTCCGGCCGAGCCGGGCGCGGGAGGAGGGACGGTGGGTGGTTCCCGAGAGAGTGGTCATGTCGTCTCCCTCCCCCGGGGACGCCTCCTGAAACATCCGGATGGCAGGGTGAGGCCATGCCGGAGAGTGCCGAGGAGATCCACGCCCGAGTCGTCGCCGCCGTCGGTGAGGACGGCCGCCTGCCGATGCCCTCGATGGGCGAGTGGGACGTCTTCCCCTGGGAGGTGGTCGACGGCGCGATCGCCCCCAAGCGCCTCGCCCGGCCGGCCCCGGAGAAGCCCCGGCAGGGCGAGGGCGGCGAGGGCTGCCACGCCTGCGCCGGGTTCAGCGGGGTGATCTGGGAGAACGAGCGCTGGGTCGTCACGCACCCCCGGGAGCGGGGCGGGCTGCCGCTGCTGCTGTTCCTGCAGCCCAAGGAGCACCTCGACCTCACCGACCTCGACGACGCGATGGCCGCGGAGTACGGCCGGCTCCAGGTCTGGCTGCACCGGATCATGGGCAACCTGCCGAACATCGCGCGCGTCCACGTCGACAAGTGGGGCGACGGGGCCGAGCACCTGCACCTGTGGTTCATCGCCCGGCCCGCGGGGCTCGGCGAGCAGGTCATCGGCTCCTACGCCGTGGAGTGGTACGACATCCTCCCCGCGGGCCCCGAGGACGTGTGGCGGGAGGACCTCCGCACCGTGGCGGCCAAGCTGGCCAACCACGACGGGCACGCCCGCGTCTGACCCGGCGAGGTCAGCGGTTGAGCCACCACGCCATGCGCCGCGTGATCCACGGGAGGGCGACGTACGTCATCACGGGCGTCATCAACGCGACCGTGACCAGCACGCGCAGCGGCAGCAGGAGCGGCGCGACGTGCGGCCCGAGCAGCCAGTTGACCAGCACGCTGAGCGGGTAGAACACCAGGAAGATCACGCTGGCCTGCTTCCAGCGCGGCGGCGCCGATGGCGTGACGGAGAGTTCGCGGACGTCGCGGTTGGCCGGGTCGTCGAACCACCCCTCGATGCCCGTACGTCGCTCCACGCGGGAGTCGACGACGCCGAGCCCGGCGCCCGCGTCGCGCCACCACTGCCGCTGGTGGGAGGACTCCCACGTGGCCAGCGAGTCGGCGTCGGCGAAGCGGTAGAGCACGTGCCAGGTCTCGGAGTCCTGCTCCGGCCGCACCCAGCCGGCGCCGAGGAAGCCCGCGAAGCTCCCCGCGAGCCCCTGGCCCGCCTGCATCCAGCTGACCATCTCCGCCTCGCGGTCGGGGTCGACGTGGCGGGTGATGGAGACCGTGACGGGGGTGTTCATGCGGTCCATGGTCGTCGGCGGGCGCGGGTGGCCCCAAACGACCGGCGACGCGCGCTTGGTCACACGTCCGGTCACACGGCCGGTCACATGGTCAGTAGCGGACCTCGAACCGGTGGTGCCCGGCGACCGGCGCCGGGCTGCTGGCGACCCTCCGGACCGTGGCGTACGGCGATCCCTGGTGGCACCACGCCACGAGGGCGTCGACGTCCGGTTGCGGGCCCTCGAAGTGCCCGGCGACCGACCCGTCGGGCTCGTTGCGGATCCAGCCGGTGACCCGGAGCCGCCGGGCCTCGGCCTCGGCGTACGCCCGGAACGACACCCCCTGGACGCGGCCGCTCACCACGACGTCGACGGCGATGGTCGGGGTCCCGGTCATGGGCCCATGATGCCGCTCGCGGGCGGGCCGCTGGCTACAGCTGCTTCTTGGTGACCGCTCCGACGACGCCGTCGGCGTTGTAGGCGAAGAACGCCAGGCACGGGTGGGCGTGCGCGACGGGCATGTCGATCCTGACCTGCGTGCCCGTGCCGGTTGCGTAGTAGTAGGCCTGGTAGGTGGCGGGATCCTCGCCGGCCGGGAACGAGCTGACGCAGCTGCCCTGGGCGCCCTCGATGACCGCGATCGCGAACAGGTCGAGGTCCAGGTTGGTCACGCCCTGGACGTAGCCGGAGTCGAGGGTGAGCCCGGTGATCGACAGCGTCGGCGGCGCTGGCGCGGCGGGCACCGGCCAGGTCGTGCCCGGCCCGACCACGCCGTCGTCGTTGACGAGGAAGAACGACAGGCAGTCGGGGTGCGCGGACGGGTCGACGTACATCTCGAAGACCGTGGGGTCGTCCCAGGTCGGCTGGAGGACGTAGGCCGAGGGGTCGAGGTCGCTCCAGGTGGTGATGCAGCCGCTGTCGACCTGGGAGACCAGCGAGAAGCGCGTCGCGTCGAAGGTCGCGTGGATCCGGAAAGGCCCGCCGGGCGCACGGGTCACCGACGTGATCGTGGGGGCACCGGGCGCGGGCGCCGCGGTGACCTGCCGGACCACGGCGGCGCCGGCCCCGCCCGTCGCGTTGAACGTGAAGAACGACAGGCAGGGGCGGACCAGTCCGGGGGCCTCGACCTCGCCCCCGATGGGCTCGTGGGCGAGCGGGTCCTCACCGGCCGGCCAGGTGGTCGCGCAGCTGCCCTCGGGCTGGACGAGCACGGCGAGCCGGGCGACGTTGTAGTCCCAGGTCGCGGTGAAGGAGTAGCGGTCGGAGCCCACCACGTGCCGCACCGAGGACACGACGGGCGGCGCCGGCGCGGGTTCCTCCCCCACCTGCCAGGTCGCAGCCGTCTTGCTCGCGCGGCCGCCGTCCTGGCGCACGGTGAAGAAGGACAGGCACGGGTCGGTGACGTCGGTGTGGACCTGGACCGGCTCGCCCGCAGGGGCGTAGACGAGGTGCTTGGCGAAGGGCTCGCCGTCCGGCCAGGTCGTGGCGCACTGGCCGGCGGGGCGGCTCAGGACCGCGAGGTTGACCTTGTCGCTCGGCCAGGTGACGCCCGCGAAGTAGTCGCCCGGCGAGCCGAGGGCGCGGCGGACCACGTCGAGGGTCGGCGGTGCCGGGGCCTGGACCCAGCTGGTCAGGGTGTGCGTGACCGGGCTCGGCCCCGCACCCGACTGGTTGACCGGCTGGACGCCGTAGCAGTTGGTGTCGACGTAGGTGAACGTCTGGTGCCAGACGCCGGCAGTCGGGTCGACGCGCAGGACCCGGACGTTGTCGGAGTACGTCGCCTCGCCCCAGTAGTCCTTGACGACCGGGAAGTTGCACGTCCCGCCGGGCGCGATGAGGACGTCGACCTTGCCGCCGGGCGGCGGGTTGGACGGCGGGGTCCAGGTGATCGCGATCGGCTTGTCCGCCGCGAGCCCGCCGGCGAAGTCGACCCCGGAGAGGGCCTGGGGGGCCGGGTCGAGCGGGCACGCCTTGGCGGCCAGCCGCCGCGTCCCGCCGTACAGGCTGACGGTGCGGTCCAGGGCCTGGGCGTCGACGATGCGGCAGGCGTAATAACCGATCTTGTCGGCCATCATCGGGCAGTCCGGCAGGTAGAGGATCGGCGTCATCAGGTGGCAGCCGTCGGTGTGCTCGAGGCCGAGGTTGTGGCCGAGCTCGTGGGTGATGATGTGGGCCGCCACCACGCGGACGTAGGCCTCGCTCGCGCTCGGGATGGGGTTGAGGAGACCCGGGGTGAGGTGCACCCAGTTGGAGGACTGGTAGCCGACCGTGGCCAGCCCGTCCGAGCCGCCGGTGTCGCCGACGAAGATCCGGAGCTTGGCCTTGGACTTCGGGACCTGCTTGAAGGTCATGTCCAGGCCGGTGTCGTTCCAGGCGTGGATCGCGGCCCTGAAGGACCACATGAACTTGTCCGGCAGCTTGACCCAGTAGGGGATCGTGCGGCCCGGCCACTTCCTGATCGATGCACGGCTCGGCAGGACGCCGTCCCCGGCGAGGGGTCTGGCGACCGGGGCGACCCGTGGGTCTCCGCTCGCCTCCGGGTCGGGCGCTCCTGCCGAGTCTGCCGTGTGGACCACCGCTCCGCGCGCGGCCGTCGCGGCCCCCTGGCTCAGGGCGAGGGGGACCGCCAGCACCGCGAGCGTCGCGAGGACCGCGACGAGGAGCGACGCGGAACGGGGCCTGGGCATGCGTCACGGTAGGCGGATACGCACCCGGGCCACATGCTCAGATCTGGTGAACCACCCCTGGGCGGGGGTCTCAGAGGATGGCGCCCGGCGTGTAGGCCGCCGCCTCCGGGTGCCGGGCGGCGAGCTCGGCCACGCGGCGTACGACGGTCTCGACCTGCTGGACCGCCGCCCCGGTGAAGGTGATCGGCTCGGCGACCAGCGACTCCAGCTGGGCCGTGGTGAGGCCGAGCCGGTCGTCCGCGGCGAGCTTGGCGAACACGTCGTTCTCGGCCTGGCCCTGGCGCATCGCGAGGGCGGTGCCGACGGCGGCCTCCTTGATCGCCTCGTGGGCGGTCTCACGGCCGACGCCGTTGCGGACCGCCGCCATCAGCACCTTGGTGGTGGCCAGGAACGGCAGGTAGCGATCGAGCTCGCGCTGGATGACGGCCGGGAACGCGCCGAACTCGTCGAGCACGGTGAGGAAGGTCTGGAAGAGCCCGTCGGCGGCGAAGAACGCGTCGGGCAGGGCCACGCGGCGTACGACGGAGCAGGAGACGTCACCCTCGTTCCACTGGTCGCCGGCGAGCTCGCCGACCATGGAGAGGTAGCCGCGCGTGATGACGGCCAGGCCGTTGACGCGCTCGCAGGAGCGGGTGTTCATCTTGTGCGGCATCGCCGAGGAGCCGACCTGGCCCTCCTTGAAGCCCTCGGTGACGATCTCGTTGCCGGCCATCAGCCGGATCGTGGTCGCGAGGTTGGACGGGCCGGCCACGAGCTGGACCAGGGCCGACAGCACGTCGAAGTCGAGCGAGCGCGGGTAGACCTGGCCGACGCTGGTGAGCACCCGGTCGAAGCCGAGGTGGGCCGCGACCCGGGACTCGAGGTCGGCCAGCTTGGCGGCGTCGCCGTCGAGCAGGTCGAGCATGTCCTGGGCGGTGCCCATCGGGCCCTTGATGCCGCGCAGCGGGTAGCGAGCGAGGAGGTCCTCGACCCGCTCGACGGAGATCATCATCTCGTCGGCGACGGTCGCGAAGCGCTTGCCGAGGGTCGTGGCCTGGGCCGCGACGTTGTGGGACCGGCCGGCCATCACGGTGGTCTCGTGCTCGGCGGCGAGCCGGGCCAGCCGGGCGAGCGTGGCGACGGCGCGGTCGCGGAGCAGCTCGAGGGACTGCTTGACCTGGAGCTGCTCGACGTTCTCGGTGAGGTCGCGCGAGGTCATGCCCTTGTGGATGTGCTCGTGCCCGGCGAGCGCACAGAACTCCTCGATCCGCGCCTTCACGTCGTGGCGGGTGATCCGCTCGCGGGCCGCGATCGACTCGAGGTCGACCTTGTCGACGACGTCCTCGTAGGCCTCGACGACGCCGTCGGGCACCTCGATGCCGAGGTCGCGCTGGGCCTTGAGCACCGCGATCCAGAGCCGGCGCTCGAGCACGATCTTGTGCTCGGGCGACCAGATGTGGGCGAGGTCGGCCGCCGCGTAGCGGGTGGCGAGGACGTTGGGGACGCTCAAGTCAGATTCCTGCCGCGATGTCGGAGCGGTGCTGGGCTCCCTCGAATTCTACGTGGGTCACGCCGGCGTACGCCGCGGCCCGGGCGGCCGCCACGTCGGCCCCGGTGGCCACGACGGCCAGCACCCGGCCGCCGGCGGTCACCAGGTCGTCACCGGACATCGCCGTGCCCGCGTGGATGACGTGGACGTCCTCGACGGCCTCGACCGCGTCCAGCCCGGTGATCAGGTCACCCGACGAGGAGCTCTCGGGGTAGCCCTTGCTGGCCACGACGACCGCGACCGCGGCGCCGTCCTTCCAGCGCGGTGCAGGCACGTCGGCGAGGGTGCCGGTGGCGGCACCGACGAGCAGGTCGGACAGCGGGGAGTCGAGCAGCGCCATCAGCGGCTGCGTCTCCGGGTCGCCGAAGCGGGCGTTGAACTCCACGACGCGGGTGCCGCGCGAGGTGAGCGCGAGGCCGGCGTACAGGAGTCCGGCGAAGGGGGTGCCACGGCGAGCCATCTCGTCGACGGTCGGCTGCAGCACGGTCTCGAGAACCTCCGCGACGAGGCCGGGCGGCGCCCACGGCAGCGGCGTGTAGGCGCCCATGCCGCCGGTGTTGGGGCCCTGGTCGCCGTCGTGGATGCGCTTGAAGTCCTGGGCGGGCTGGAGCGGGTGGACGGTGGTGCCGTCGGTGATCGCGAACAGGGAGACCTCGGGGCCGTCGAGGTACTCCTCGATGACCACGCGCTCGCAGCTGGCCGCGTGCTCGACCGCGGCGTCGCGCTCCTCGGTGACGACGACGCCCTTGCCGGCGGCCAGGCCGTCGTCCTTGACGACGTACGGCGGCCCGAACTCGTCCAGCGCGGCCGCGACCTCCTCGGGCGTGGTGCACACGTACGCCCGGGCGGTCGGGACGCCGGCCGCCTCCATGACGTCCTTGGCGAAGGCCTTGGACCCCTCGAGCTGCGCGGCCGCGGCGCTCGGGCCGAAGACGTGGATGCCCCGGGCGGTCACCGCGTCAGCCACGCCCGCGACGAGCGGCGCCTCCGGGCCGACCACGACGAGGTCGACGCCGAGCCGCTCGGCGAGGTCGGCGACCGCGGCGCCGTCCATCGGGTCGACCGGGTGGAGCGTGGCGACCGCGGCCATGCCGGGGTTGCCGGGGGCCGCGTGCACCTCGCTCACCGACGGGTCCTGGGCGAGGGCGCGGGCTAGGGCGTGCTCGCGGCCTCCGGTGCCGATCACGAGGGTCTTCACGGGCGTCAACGTTAATGCCCACCGGCCTTACGCCTCGCCCCGCGCCGCCCGTCGAAACGCCGACCCGTCGCTTGTTGTCCTCCAGGAGCTCCGAGCCGTCGTCAATTGACGACGGCTCGGGGTCGTACCGGGTGAACAGGCGACGGGTCGGTCAGGCGGGGTGGACCTCGATGGTCTGCTCGCGGCCGGGTCCGACGCCGACGCCCCAGATGCGGGTGCCGGACATCTGCTCGAGCGCCTGGACGTAGGTCTGGGCGTTCTTGGGCAGGTCGTCGAAGGAGCGGCAGCCGGAGATGTCGGTCTTCCAGCCGTCGAAGTACTCGTAGACCGGCTTCGCGTGGTGGAACTCGGTCTGGGTCATCGGCATCTCCTCGACCCGCTTGCCGTCGATCTCGTAGGCCACGCAGACCGGGATCCGGTCCCAGTGGTCGAGCACGTCGAGCTTGGTGAGGAAGTAGTCGGTGAGGCCGTTGACGCGCGAGGAGTAGCGGGCGACGACGGCGTCGTACCAGCCGCAGCGCCGGGTGCGGCCGGTCGAGACGCCGATCTCGCCGCCGATCTTCTGCAGGTTGATGCCGTCCTCGTCGAAGAGCTCGGTCGGGAAGGGACCGGAGCCGACGCGGGTGGTGTAGGCCTTGATGACGCCGATGACCCGGTCGATCCGGGTGGGGCCGACGCCGGCGCCGACGCAGACGCCGCCCGCGACGGGGTTGGAGGACGTCACGAACGGATAGGTGCCGTGGTCGACGTCGAGCATCGTGGCCTGGGCGCCCTCGAAGAGCACCGTCTCGCCCCGGTCGAGCGCGTCGTTCAGCAGCAGGGAGGTGTCGGCCACCATCGGGCGGAGGCGCTCGACGTAGGAGAGCAGCTCCTCGACGACCGCGTCGGCCTCGATCGCCCGGCGGTTGTAGACCTTGGTCAGCAGGTGGTTGCGGACGTCGAGCGCGGACTCGACCTTCTGCCGCAGGATGCCCTCGTCGAACAGGTCGGCGATCCGGACCCCGACCCGGTTGATCTTGTCGGCGTACGCCGGTCCGATGCCGCGGCCGGTGGTGCCGATCTGGTTCTTGCCGAGGAAACGCTCGGTGACCTTGTCGATCGTGGAGTGGTAGGACGCGATGACGTGGGCGTTGGCCGAGACGACCAGGTTGGCGACGTCGACGCCCCGCTCGATGAGCGAGTCGAGCTCACGGAACAGCGCCTCGGGCGAGACCACGACGCCGTTGGCGATCACCGAGGTGGCGCCGGGCGTGAGGATCCCGCTGGGCAGCAGATGGGTCGCGAACTTCTCGCCGTTGACGACGATGGTGTGGCCGGCGTTGTGGCCGCCGCTCGTCCGGACGACGTAGTCGATCGTCTCGGTCGTCGCGAGCTGGTCGGTCGCCTTGCCCTTGCCCTCGTCGCCCCACTGGGCGCCGAGAATCACGATGGCGGGCATCGCTGCCTCCTTCATGGGTCATGCGTCAGCCGACGGCGCACGACCGGGGAGCTCCTGCATCGGTAAATGCAAGCGGCCCCGGCAACAGCGCACCGGGGCTCTTGCGGCCACACGTTACCAAAGGGGTGCCTCACCACCCCTCGCGCTCGGATAGTGTCCGGCGAATGGACCCACTCCTCGTCATCACCAACAGCGACGCCGGCACTGCCGACGAGGAGTCGCTCGAGCAGGCCCTGACGATCCTGCGCGCCGAGGCCTCCGTCGAGGTGCAGGCGACCTCCAACCCCGGCGAGCTCGACGGTGTGCTGCACCGGGCGGGCAGCCGCCGGATCGTGGTGGCCGGCGGCGACGGCAGCCTGCACGCCGTGATCGCGGCCCTGCACCGCCGCAACGACCTCAAGAACGCGGTCATCGGGCTCCTGCCCCTCGGCACCGGCAACGACTTCGCCCGCGGCAACGCCATCCCCCTCGACATCGAGCAGGCCGCGAGGCTTGTGCTGCACGGCGAGGTGCGGCCGATGGACCTCGTCGTCGACGAGGTCGGGCAGATCGTGGTCAACAACGTGCACGTCGGCGCCGGCGCCAACGCGAGCCGACGCGGCGCCCGCTGGAAGACCCGGCTCGGCTCGGTCGGGGTCGGCAAGGCCAACCTCGGCAAGCTCGGCTACCCGATCGGCGCGGCCATGACCGCCTGGAACCCGCCCGTCACCCGGCTGCGGGTCGAGGTGGACGGCAAGGTCGTCAACGACTTCCACCAGCCGGTGCTGATGGTGGCCGTCGGCAACGGCTCGTCGGTGGGCGGTGGCGCGGAGATCACCCCCGAGGCCGACACCGAGGACGGCCGCCTCGACGTGATGATCAGCCGGTCCACGGGGCCGGTGGCGCGACTCCTGTACGCCGTGCGGCTGGGCCGCGCCACGCACCACGAGCGCGAGGACGTGGAGTACGTCCGCGGCACCCGCGTCTCCGTCGCGGGCGAGGAGTTCTGGTGCAGCGCCGACGGCGAGATCTACGGTCCCGAGCGGCAGCGGACCTGGCACCTCGAGCCCGCGGCGTACTCCATGGTCCTGCCGTGACCGGCAGAACGGCCTAGAGCCAGCCCCGCCTGCTGGCCTCGACGCCCGCCTGGAAGCGGGTGTCGGCACCGAGCTCGGTCAGCACGTCGGCCACCCGGCGGCGCACGGTCCGCAGACTGATCCCCAGGGTGCGGGCGATCTGCTCGTCCTGGGCGCCGGTGGCCAGCTGCTGCAGCAGGAAGCGCCGCAGGTCCGGCCGTGCCTCGCCACGGTCGAGGGAAGGCACCGGCGCGGCCCGCTCCCACAGCAGCTCGAAGAGCAGGGTGAGCGCCTCGACCAGGCCGCGTTGGCGCACCAGCGAGCGCGGCTCGTCGGCGAAGCCCATCGGCTCCGGCAGCACCGCGTGGGTGGTGCCGATGATGAACATCCGGGTGGGGAGGTCGGGCAGCACCCGGATCTGCTCCCCCACCTCGGCGCGGGCGGTGAGCGTCGCCGGCGCCTCGTGGAGGGCGCGGACCGGGTAGATCGCGCGGGACTTGCGGCCGCTGGCGATCAGGTCCCCGACGACCTTCAACATCGCGTCCTCGCGCGGGATCCGCCACTGGTCGGGCCGCAGCCAGAGCATGTCCCCCTTGCTCTGCGCGATCAGGGCCGCGATCAGCCCGACCGGCTGGCCGCCGGAGCTGATCTCGCCGTCGATCGGGGTGATGTCGTGGACGTCGCCGGGCGCCGGGCGGACCGCGCCGGCGGTGAGGAACGGGATGGCTGCAGCCAGGCCCTCGAGCCGGTCGTGCGCCTCGCCCGCGCGGGCGGCGGAGACCGCCGCCATCCGGGCCAGTGCCTCGGCCGGGGAGTCGATGTAGAGCCGGGAGTCCTCGACCCGGGCGATCCCGGTGTCCAGCAGCGGCCTGAGCTCGGCCAGCAGCTGGTCGGGAGTCGACATGAGCGCCGAGGCGACCCACAGCAGCTCGCGCCCCGACTGGAGCTGCACCTTCTGGTAGATCCGTTCGACGGACGCGGGAAAGCCGAGGGCGGTCATCATGCTGTCCGGGGCAGGGCGAGGCATGGTGGCAGGTTAATGACAGCGACAGGTGCTAGCCAACTGGCATGGACCTGTCAGTTCTACGCTGGGCGGGCGCGTCAGGTGGTCGTGCGTCTCGGGACATGTCTCGGGGATGGGCACCACCACTCGCACGACCCACATCGGGGGATGAGGTCGAGCAGACAGCGCCGGAAAGGGCACCGGAATCGCCACAGGGGACGGTTCCGGTGCCCTTCCTTCTGCCCCGGCCCGATAGCCTTGCCGCTCACCCCCGCCCCCTTTCGCAGGAGCAGCAGAGCCATGGCACGAGGCGGACAGGCCTCCCAGCAGAACCCCACCGACTGGGTCACCCGCGCCGCCGACGACGCGATCCGGCACGCGGAGCAGACCCGTGCGCACCGCGGCGACACCGACCGGTTGATCACGTGCGCATCCGGGGCGAGCCCGTCCGGACCGATCCACCTGGGCAACCTGCGGGAGTTCCTCACCGTGCACTTCGTCGCCGAGGAGATCCGCAGCCGCGGCATCCCGGTGCGGCACCTGCACAGCTGGGACGACTACGACCGCTTCCGCAAGGTGCCCGCCGGCGTCGACGAGGCGTGGAACGAGCACATCGGCCGCCCCCTCTCGGCCGTGCCCGACCCGTGGGAGTGCCACGCGTCGTGGGCCGAGCACTTCAAGGCCCCGCTGCGCGCCGCGCTCGCCGAGCTCGGCGTGGAGATGGAGGAGGTCTCGCAGACCGAGCAGTACCGCGCCGGCACCTACCGCGACCAGATCCTGACCGCCGTCCAGCGTCGGGGCGACATCGAGACCGTCATGTCGCGCTACCGCACCAAGGCCGCGCCCGTCGCCGAGTCCGAGGAGGAGGCCGAGTCGCTGGCCGACTCGGTCGCCATCGACGACGAGCCCGCCGGCACCGGTGATGACGACCTGGCGCGCTTCCCCTACAAGCCCTACTGCCGCGACTGCGGCCGCGACACGACCACCGTGACGTCGTACGACGACGAGACGACCGACCTGGCCTACACCTGCCGGGTCTGCGCGTTCGAGGGCGTCACCAACCTGACCACGCAGCACGAGGGCAAGCTCGTGTGGAAGGTCGACTGGCCGATGCGCTGGGAGTTCGAGGGCGTCGACTTCGAGCCGGGCGGCGTCGACCACGCGTCGCCGGGGTCGTCGTACACCGTCGGCAAGGAGCTCGTGAAGGACGTCTACGGCGGCCGCGCGCCGTCGTTCGTCGGCTACTCCTTCGTCGGCGTGGCCGGGATGGCGAAGATGTCGTCGTCCAAGGGCGGCGTGCCCACGGCCGCCGACGCGCTCAAGGTGCTCGAGGCCCCGATCCTGCGGTGGCTCTACGCCCGCCGCCAGCCCAAGCAGGCGTTCACCGTCGACTTCGGGCCGGAGGTCGTGCGCCTCTACGACGAGTGGGACGCGCTCGGCAAGAAGGCCGCCAACCCGGCCAAGCGGGACGCGCAGGTGCTCGCGTTCGAGCGGGCCTCGGCCACCGCGGCGGCCGGCACCCTGCCGACGCCCGCCGTCGTCGTGCCGTTCCGGGTGCTGTCGTCGGTCGCCGACGTGACGGCCGGCTCCGCCGAGCTGATCTCCACGACGGTGACCAACGTCGGCCACCCGCACGAGACCGTCGCCGAGCTCGAGCCGCGGCTGACCAAGGCGATGACGTGGACCAGCGAGTTCGTGCCGGCCGAGGACCGCACCACCGTGCGCGCCACCGCCGACACCGAGCGCCTGGCGGGGCTCAACGAGGACGAGCAGCTCTGGCTGGCCCAGCTGCTCGACCGGATGCCCGACGAGCTGCACCTCGACGAGATCACGACCCTGGTCTACGGCGTGCCGAAGCTCGCCCGCGGGCTCGGTCTCGACGACGCCCCGACCGACCAGGTGAAGGCCGACCAGAAGGCGTTCTTCAACCTGCTCTACAACCTGCTCGTCGACGCCGACCGCGGACCGCGGTTGCCGACCCTGTTCGTCGCGCTCGGCGCGGAGAAGGTGCGCTCGCTGCTGCAGGCGTGACGCACCTCCTCCCGCTCGGCCTCAGCCCAGGAGCGCGGCGTACGCCGTGGGGCTGGAGTCGCGGAGGAACTCCGAGCACCGCTCCCACTCCTCGGTCTCGCCGATGACCTTGGCGGACAGGGCGAGCAGGGCCAGGCAGGACAGGAAGCCGCGGTTGGGCTCGTGCTCCCACGGGACTGGGCCGTGGCCCTTCCAGCCGTTGCGGCGCAGCAGGTCGAGGCTGCGGTGGTAGCCGACGCGGGCGTAGGCGTAGACCGTCACGGGGTCGAGCTCCGCGTCGGCGGCCTCGCCCCCGAGGGCGGCCCAGGCGACCGGCGACGCCGGGTGGGCGCGCACCACGTCGACGGGTGCGGCACCGGCCGCGAGCTCCGCGCTGGCGGGGTCCACGGGGAGGTGGGTGGGCGGGGGGCCGGCCATCAGGTCGCCGAAGCCGTTCGGGGGGGAGGTCATGGGAGTAATTGTCCATGCAGGGGTGTTGAGTAGTGCCATGACCCACGCACCCGCTTCCCCGGTCTCGGCCGCACCCGGCGCGGAGAAGGACCCGTGGCCGGCCCTGTTCGCCCTGTGCCTCGGCTTCTTCATGATCCTGGTCGACTCGACCATCGTCTCGGTGGCGACGCCGGCGATCATCGAGGACCTCCATGCCGGGGTCAACGACGTGGTGTGGGTGACCAGTGCCTACCTCCTGGCCTACGCCGTCCCGGTGCTGATCACCGGCCGACTGGGTGACCGGTTCGGTCCCAAGAACCTCTACCTCGCTGGCCTGACCGTCTTCACGCTGGCCTCGCTGTGGTGCGGCCTGACCAACACCGTCGAGGGACTGATCGTGGCCCGCGTGGTGCAGGGCCTGGGCGCCTCGATGATCACGCCGCAGACGATGGCGATCATCACCCGGATCTTCCCGGCCCAGCGCCGCGGGGCCGCGATGTCGCTGTGGGGCGCCACCGCCGGCGTGGCCACGCTGGTCGGCCCGATCCTCGGCGGCGTCCTGGTCGACGGCCTCGGCTGGGAGTGGATCTTCTTCATCAACATCCCCGTCGGCATCATCGGCTTCGCGCTGGCCTGGCGCCTGGTCCCGACGCTGCCCACCAACAGCCACCGCTTCGACTGGCTGGGCGTCGCGCTGAGCGGTGCCGGCATGTTCCTGCTGGTCTTCGGCATCCAGGAGGGCCACCAGTACTCCTGGTCCACCGAGATCTGGCTGATGATCGCCGCCGGGCTCCTCGTCTTCGCCGGCTTCGTCTGGTGGCAGGCCCGCAACAGCGCCGAGCCGCTGGTGCCGCTGCACCTCTTCCGCGACCGCAACTTCTCGCTGGCCAACATCGCCATCTCGGTCATGGGCTTCGCGATCACCGCGATGGCGATCCCGCTGATGATCTGGGCGCAGGTGGTGCGCGGGATGAGCCCGACCCGGTCCGCGCTGCTGCTGGTGCCGATGGCGGTCATGACGATCGCGCTGGCCAAACCGATCGGCTCGCTGACCGACCGGGTCCACCCCCGGCTGATCACCTCGATCGGCTTCGGCCTGATCGTCGGGTCCCTGGTGTGGCTGTCCTTCGTGATGACCCCGGACATCACGATCTGGGCGCTCGTCCCGCCGATGCTCGTCTTCGGCGCCGGCAACGCCGGCGTCTGGGCGCCCAACTCCGCCACCGCGACCCGCAACCTGCCGATCCAGCTGGCCGGCGCGGGCGCCGGCGTCTACAACGCCACCCGCCAGGTCGGTGCGGTGCTCGGGTCCGCGGCGATCGCCGTGCTCATGGACTCGCGGATCGCGGCGCACGGCCTCCCGGCCTTCAACGGCAAGGCGGGCGCGTCCGGCGCGGGACTCCCGGCCGCGATCGCCGACAAGTTCAGCAGCGCCATGGCCGACTCGATGCTGCTGCCGCCGCTGGTGCTGGTCGCCGGCTTCGTGGCCGTGCTGTTCTTCGAGAAGCCGCGCCACCAGGGCTGGGGCGGTCCGGCCGCCGCCCCGGGCGCGACGGTGGCGACCCCGGCGGCATCCGCCGACTAGCTGTACCCGGCCACCAGGTTGGTCACAGGCGGCTGATCGGCGGTAGGCCTCCGAGTGCGCTGTGGCGGCGTCGAGTGTTGTAGAGCTCGAGCCAGGGGGCAAGTGCGGCGGCGCGTTCGTCGTTGCTGACGAAGACCTGGCAGTAAGCCCACTCGTCTTGCAGGGTGCGGTTGAACCGTTCGACCTTGCCGTTTTGCCAGGGGCAGTGCGGCTTGATGAAGAGCTGCCGCACGCCCAGGTCGGCGCAGGTCTGGCGCATGGCGGTCGAGTGCCGGTAGGCGAAGGCGTTGTCGGTGATCAGGTCCTCGACGCGAGTGATCCCGTGGACCGCGAAGTAGGCCACCGCGCGGGCCAGGAAGTCGGCGCAGGTGGTGCCCTTCTCGTCGGGCAGGATCTCGGAGTAGGCCAGTCGGGAGTGGTCGTCGACCAGGGAGTGCACGTAGTCGTATCCGATTCGCTGCTTCTTGTGCCGCTGATCCACGGTGGCCGCGCGACCCCAGGCGGCCCAGCCGCCGCCGTCGGGGATCTTGCCGAGCTTCTTGACGTCCATGTGCACCAGCTCGCCGGGCCGGCCGCGTTCGTAGCGGACNCGMGGTGGTCTTTGACGCCCGGATTACCTCGCCGGTCATCGGATCGCACTCGCGCAGGTAGGGCACCCCGTGCCGGCGCAGGATCCGGGCGACCGTCCGCGCTGGCACCCCGAGCTCGGGGCCGAGCCAGTCCTGACCCCGACGATGCTNCGGCGCGGGCCCGGAGCACCCGTTCCTCAATCTCTGGCGCGGTCTTAGTGGGCATGGTGTGCGGCTGCGAAGACCGGTCGTGCAGGCCGGCCTCGCCCTCGGCGGCATACCGCCCAATCCACTTCAGCACGCAGCCGCGGGATACCCCCATCGCGTCGGCGATGTGGGCCTTCTTCCAGCCCTGCTGGTGACGTTCGACGATCAGCAGCCGACCACGAAAGGTCAGCCGCGCATTAGCGTGGGACACGAGAGCCTCCGGTTTGGAGTCGGACCTAGACAAGCCACACCCCAACCGGGGGCTCTCCTCACGTCAAGACACCTGCACCGTCACCAACGTCCCGGCCGGGTACAACTAGCCCGGACCCACACCACGACGTACGCCCCGGCCGCTGCTGCGACCGGGGCGTACGTCGTTGCAGGCTGGGTGCGTCAGGCGCTGATGCTCTTGCCTGCCGACCGGAGGTTCGCGCAGGCCTCGCCGACGCGGGCGGCCATGCCGGCCTCGCCCGCCTTGCCCCAGGCGCGCGGGTCGTAGGCCTTCTTGTTGCCGACCTCGCCGTCGACCTTCAGGACCCCGTCGTAGTTGGTGAACATGTGGGCGGCGACCGGACGCGTGAAGGCGTACTGGGTGTCGGTGTCGACGTTCATCTTCACCACGCCGTAGTCGACGGCCGCGCCGATCTCCTCGGGCGTCGAGCCCGAGCCGCCGTGGAAGACGAGGTCGAACGGCTTGGCGCCGGCGGCCAGGCCGAGCTTCTCGACCGCGGCGTCCTGCGCCGAGCGGAGRATCTCGGGACGGAGCTTGACGTTGCCGGGCTTGTAGACGCCGTGCACGTTGCCGAAGGTCAGCGCGGTCATGTAGCGGCCGTTCTCGCCGGAGCCGAGGGCGGCGATCGTGGCGAGGGCGTCCTCGGGCGTGGAGTAGAGCTTCTCGTCGATCGCGCCGACGACACCGTCCTCCTCGCCACCGACGACGCCGACCTCGATCTCGAGGATGATCCGGGCCGCGGCGCACTGGGCCAGCAGCTCCTCGGCGATCTTGAGGTTCTCGTCGAGCGGCACGGCGCTGCCGTCCCACATGTGCGACTGGAAGAGCGGCGCCTCACCGCGGGCGACCCGCTCGGCGGAGATCGCCACCAGCGGCCGGACGAAGCCGTCGAGCTTGTCCTTGGGGCAGTGGTCGGTGTGCAGCGCGATGTTCACGGGGTAGTTCTTGGCGACCTCGGCGGCGTAGGCCGCGAAGGCGACCGAGCCGGTGACCATGTTCTTCACGGTCGGACCGGAGAGGTACTCAGCGCCTCCGGTCGAGACCTGGATGATGCCGTCCGAGCCGGCGTCGGCGAAGCCCTGCAGGGCGGCGTTGAGCGTCTGCGAGGACGACACGTTGATCGCCGGGAACGCGAAGGCGTTCTTCTTGGCGGTGTCGAGCATCTCGGCGTAGATCTCGGGGGTTGCGATGGGCATGGGGACTCCTCGGGCGGTGTTCCAACGGCGCCTTCACCCTAGTGGCTACTCGCGGGTCGGGAGTCGGCCGGTTCTGGAGGTCCCGAGGCGTGGCACGGCGTACCGTCGGAGCGTGGAGGAGGCACGCCCGCTCGCCGGGCGCTACGTCGCCGTCGTCGGCCCGGCCGACGCGGTGACGCCCGACGACCACCAGTACGCCGAGGAGGTCGGCCGTCTCCTCGCCGAGGCGGGGGCCGTGGTGCTGACCGGCGGCCACCACGGCGTGATGTCGTCGGCCGCCCGGGGCGCCACCGGCGCGGGCGGCGTGGCGATCGGCCTGCTCCCGGGTCTGGACCGCAACGAGGGCTCGACGTCCCACACGTTCCTGCTGCCGACCGGGCTGGGCGAGCTCCGCAACGGACTGCTCGTCCGCGCCGCCGACGCGGTGGTGTCGGTCGGCTGCAGCTGGGGCACGCTGAGCGAGATCGCGCTCGCCCGGCGCACCGGCGTGCCGCTCGCGCTGATCGACCCATGGGACCTCCCGGACGACGTCGGGGCGGTCGTGCCCGACGCCGAAGCGGCGGTGCGAGCGGTCGTTACGGCGCTAGGCTGAACGTTCGGGCGGTTGTGGCCCGTCGCCACCTGGCGAAAGGAGCCTCCGTGCTCTCATCACTCAGCGTCCGACGCGCCCTCCTCGGGGTCGTGGCCACGCTCGCAACGACCGCAGCCCTGCTCACCACCGGCGTCGCCATGGCCGGGCCGGGCTATCACGCGCCGGCCCTCGGCGACTGCCACGCCATCGACCTGGCCCACTCTCAGAAGAAGGCCGACCCGTCCGATCCGGTGCCGTGCAGCAGCGCCCACACCGCGCGCGTCATCAAGGTCGCCAAGCTGCCAGCGGGCGTCTCCTGGAGCGTCTCCGCGGCGAAGCTCTTCAAGATCGCCTCCCACAAGTGCATCCCGACCTTCATGGCCACCCTGGGGCGCACCGACAAGGTGCGCGACAGGTCGGCGTACTCCTGGCTGTACTTCCAGCCCACACAGGCCGAGATCGACCACGGCGCACGCTGGATCCGCTGCGACGTCGCGCTCCTCGGGGGCACCGAGCTGGTCAACCTCCCGACCGACGCGACCCCGGCCCTGCCGAAGCCGCCGCTGCCCGACTCCGTCGCGCGCTGTGAGACCGGCAAGTACGCCCAGACGACGTGCGCCCGCACGCACGCCTGGCGCTCGGCCGGGACCTTCCGGATCGACCAGAAGGCCTACCCGTCGCAGCAGCAGCTCCAGCACGCCGCAGAACGCCGCTGCCCCGCCATCGCCGGCACCGCCTACTGGCGGTGGAGCGCCCAGGGCGCCGTGTCGTGGTCGCTGGGCGACCACTTCGTCGTCTGCTACTCGCAGACGACGAGCTGACGCGACTCAGCCCCTCCAGACCCCGCGGGAGTCGCCGGCCTCGCCACCGAGGTCGGCGTACTCCCGCACCCAGGTGTGCATCGCGATCGCGGCCGCGGCCGAGGCGTTGATCGACCGCGTCGATCCGAACTGCGCGATCGAGAACGTCCCGTCGCAGACCTCGCGCGCGCCCTCGGACAGGCCGGGGCCCTCCTGGCCGAACAGGAAGCAGACCCGGCGGGGCACCGTCATCGTCTCGAGGTGCAGGGAGCCCGGCAGGTTGTCGATGCCGAGCAGCGCCACGTCGGCGGCGTGGAGGTAGGCAGCCAGGTCCGCAGCCGTCGCGTGGTGCCGGACGTGCTGGTAGCGGTCGGTGACCATCGCGCCGCGCCGGTTCCACCGGCGGTTGCCCACGATGTGCACCTCGGCGGCCAGGAAGGCGTTGGCCGACCGCACGATCGTGCCGATGTTGAAGTCGTGCTGCCAGTTCTCGATCGCCACGTGGAAGTCGTGGCGGCGGGTGTCGAGGTCGGCGACGATCGCCTCCATCGACCAGTAGCGGTAGCGGTCGACCACGTTGCGCCGGTCGCCCTCGGCGAGCAGCTGGGCGTCGTACTGGTCCCCCTCCGGCAGCGGACCCTCCCACGGCCCGACGCCGACCTCGGCCGGACCGTGCGGCATCGGGTCGTACGGCGCATTGGGCTCCTGGTCCTGCACGCGCGTCAGGCTACGGACCGCTTGGCAGGTTGGCTTCAGGCGGGTGCCGATACGCTACGGGGGTGACGCTGGCCCTCCTCCTCCATCCCCTGCTCCTCGGCATCTCCTGGATGGACCCCGAGTGGCTCCTCCAGCAGTTCGGCGGGGCCTTCATCTGGATCAGCCTCGGCATCATCTTCGTCGAGTGCGGGCTCTTCTTCCCGTTCCTGCCCGGCGACACCCTGCTCTTCGCGCTCGGCCTCTTCATCGCGGGCGAGAAGATCGACGTGCTCGGGATCGGGACCCCGTTCGTCGAGCTGGTCGTCGCCACGATCCTGCTCGCCGCCGTCGCGTTCCTGGGCAACGTCTCCGGCTACGAGATCGGCCGCCGGATCGGTCCACCGCTCTACGAGCGCAACGGCCGGTTCCTCAAGCGGAAGTACCTCGACAAGACCGACGCGTTCTTCGACCGGCACGGCAGCAAGGCCCTGGTCATCGGCCGCTTCGTGCCGTTCGTGCGTACCTACATCACCGTGGTGGCCGGCGTGACGCAGATGGAGCGCCGCCGGTTCTTCACCTGGAGCGGCGTCGGCGCCGTGGCATGGGTGGTCAGCATCATCTGCCTGGGCTACTTCCTCGGCCAGACCTTCCCCTCGATCGGCAACAACATCGACTACGCGATGATCGCGATCCTCGTCTTCACCGTCATCCCGCTCGTCTGGGAGGGCTGGCGGCACCGTGGCAGCGACGAGGACGACGAGGACGCCGAGGGCGTGCAGACCTCCGCCGAGAGCTGACGTGGGTGCCGGCGCAACTGCCGGCGACTCTGGGCTGGTTGCGCGCCGACGCTTCGCTGCGGGACCTCGCGCCTTCGGCGCGTATTTCTAGAATTTCCTTGGTCACCGCAGGGTTCGCACGAGGTACCTCCGGACCTTGCTTCCCGGCCTTCGGCTTCTTCACTCGACCGCTCGAACGAGGTTTCAAAATTCCCTCGATTCTTTACCTTTGTCGTGCTGGAAAAGGGGCTCTGGCCTGCGGTTTTGTCGGTGGTCCCTGCTGGAATTGATCCATGACAGCGATGGTCACCCAGCCGCCTCGACACCAGGTGTCGCGCGCTGTCGAGACCATGCAGTCACAGCTCTCGGAGCTGGCGGATGTGTCGCTCTGGTCGATGGATGCGGCCGAGTCCGCTGCGACGCTGACCGCGGTGACGCGGCTGTCCGCCCAGCTCGCCGAGCTCGAGATGCGGGTCGCCGAGCACGCCAAGGCCGTCGGGGTCGGGGAGTCTGTCGGGGCGACGTCGACGACCAACTTCTGGGCGCACGCGACTCATCAGACCCGGACGTCTGCGCACGGGAAGATGCGGCTCGCCGTCGCGCTGGCCACAAGGCCCGCACTCCGTACGGCGGTCGCGGCCGGTCAGGTTCTCGTGGAGCAGGCTCGGGTGATCGTCGACGCCGTCGAGGTCCTCCCGGCCGAGCACCGCGACGAGGCCGAAGCGATGCTGATCAAGTTCGCCGCCGACCACGACGCCAAAGCACTCAAGGTGCTGGGCCGGCGGATCCTGGACTTCCTCGACCCCGAGGCGGCCGAGGCGCACGAGGCCAAGCAGCTCGAGGACGAAGAACGCGCTGCCGCGATGTCGACCAAGCTGACCATGACCGACGACGGACACGGCAAGGTCCACGGCCGGTTCACCCTCCCGGCCGCCCAGGCCGCGATGCTGAAGAAGGCGCTGCTCGCCTTCGCTGCCCCGAAGCACCGCGCCGCCGTCGACGGGGGGCTCGGTGAACGCAGGCCCAGTGCCGAGCGGATGGGGCAGGCGTTCTGCGAGCTGATCGAGCGCTACCCCACCAAGAAGCTCCCCAAGGCCGGCGGTGTCAACGCCACCGTCGTGGTCACCATGGACATCTCCACCCTGATGGGCGGCCTGAAAGCCGCGTCGCTGGACACCGGAGAGCGGATCACCGCCGGCCAAGCACGCCGCCTGGCGTGCGAGGCGGGGATCATCCCCGCCGTCCTCGGCGGCAAGTCCCAGGTCCTCGATCTCGGCCGCAAGCGCCGCTTCCACAGCGAGTCCCAGCGAATCGCGATGGCAATCGAGCAGGGCGGCTGCAACGCCCAGGGATGCGACTGGCCGCCCGGTCTGTGTCACGGACACCACCCGATCCCGTGGAGCCTGGGCGGCGAGACGAACACCGACGGGATGCTCCTCTGCCCGCATCACCACGCCCGGGCGCACGACCCGAAGTTCACGATGACCACACAGGCCGGCGGGAAGGTCGCCTTCACCAGGCGGACATAGGCCGACGCCTCAGGGCTCAGCCCCGCGCTGCGTCCAGCTGCTCCTTGGTGAGCACCGGGCGGACCTCGAGGCCCACGTCGGCGAGGGGGTTCTCCCCTGCCGGGCTGCGGTCGATCGCGCAGACCACGACCTCGACGATCGCGCCTGCCTCGCGCAGCGCCCGCGTCGCGTCGCGTACGGCGCCGCCGGTGGTGATGACGTCCTCGATGATCGTCACCCGGCGGCCGGCGACGTCCGGGCCCTCGGCGAGCTTGCAGGTGCCGTACTCCTTGGCCTTCTTGCGCACGAAGAGCGCCGGGGTGCCGGTCAGGCTGCTGACCATCGTCGCGATCGGGATGCCGCCGAGCTCGAGGCCGCCGAGCAGGTCGGTGTCGGCGGGCAGCAGGTCGACCATCTGCCGGGCCACGCGAGCGAGCAGCGCGGGGTCGGACTCGAAGAGGTACTTGTCGAAGTACTCCGAGGCGACCTGGCCGGAGCGGAGCGTGAACTCCCCGGTCAGGCGGCAGCAGGCGTCGATGTCGGCGGCGAGGGTCTCGTCAGCGGTCACGCGCCCCATCCTGTCCCATGGCTACCCTCGGGGTCATGCTCGCCTCTCGCCTGCAGGACATCCCGCCCACGATCTTCAGCCAGATGTCGGCGCTCGCGGTGCGCACCCAGGCGGTGAACCTCGGCCAGGGCTTCCCCGACGTGGACGGCCCGCCCGAGGTGATCGCGCGGGCGGTGGCGGCGCTGGAGTCCGGGCAGAACCAGTACGCACCGGGGATCGGCGTACCCGCCCTGCGGCAGGCCGTCGCCCGGCACCAGCAGCGCCACTACGGCATCGAGCTCGACCCCGACTCCCAGGTCGTGGTGACCACCGGGGCCACCGAGGGGATCGCCGCGGCGCTGCTCGGGCTGGTGAACCCGGGCGACGAGGTGGTCGTGCTGGAGCCCTACTACGACTCCTACGTCGCGATGATCCAGATGGCCGGAGGCGTACGCCGTCCGGTGACCCTGCGTGCCCCGGACTTCCGCCTCGACCCCGACGAGCTGCGGGCGGCCGTCACCGACCGGACCCGCTTCCTGCTGGTCAACTCCCCGCACAACCCGACCGGCACGGTCCTGACCCGCGAGGAGCTGGGCGCCATCGCCGCCGTCGCGATCGAGCACGACCTGACCGTGATCACCGACGAGGTCTACGAGCACCTCGTCTACAGCGACGCGAGCGGCCACCACGAGCACGTGCCGCTGGCGACGCTGCCCGGCATGTTCGAGCGCACCCTGACCCTGTCGAGCGCCGGCAAGTCCTACTCCTTCACGGGCTGGAAGGTCGGCTGGGCGACCGGGCCCGCCGAGCTCGTGGGCGCCGTGCTGGCGGCCAAGCAGTGGCTGACGTTCACGTCCGGGTCACCGCTCCAGCCCGCCGTGGCGCATGCGCTCGACGAGGCCCCGGACTGGCCCGCCCAGCTCGCGCGGGACCTGCAGGGCCGACGCGACCTGCTCTGCGCGGGGCTCGCCGACGTGGGACTCGAGGTCCGGGTGCCCGAGGGGACCTACTTCGCGACGACCGACATCTCGGCGCTGGGCTGGGAGGACGGGCTCGCGTTCTGCCTCGCCCTGCCCGAGCGGGCCGGGGTCGTGGCGATCCCGAGCCAGGTCTTCCACGACGACGTCGAGGCCGGGCGGCACCTCGTGCGCTGGGCGTTCTGCAAGGAGCCGGCGATCATCGAGGAGGGGCTGCGGCGGCTGGCCGCCGCCGACCTCACTGCGTAGGCGTCGCCCCGAACCACGCCTTCACGTCGGGCCGGACCAGCAGCGCCAGGGTCACCACCGCCGCGGCGAGCGGCAGGACCAGCACCGGCTGGCCGAGCGTGGCCACCAGCAGCATGACCGCCGCCGCCGAGGCCGACACGGCCAGCCCGCGGCGGGCCCAGGCCACCCGGCGCCAGACCAGGACGCCCAGGACGATCGCGAGCACGCACCAGATGACCGCCAGGCCCACCATCACGAACGTCGCGATGCGCAGCGCGTCGTCGGAGACCCCCTGGCCGGCGAGGTCGGGGTTCTGCCGGTGCAGCTCGTCGAAGACGACGCCGGGACTGACGGCCAGGATCGCCGCGCTCGTCGCCATCAGCGCGATCGCCAGGCCCGAGCACACCCACGCGAGCAGGCAGGCCCACATCACGGCCGAGGGCCGGGACGACACGTCGGTCGGGGACCCGGGCAGCAGGGACTGCTCGACGCCGCCGGGACCCGCCGGCTCACCGAAGCCCTGCATCGCGCGCGGCTGCCCCGACGGATCGGCGTACGTCGTGGGCGACAACGGCGGGGCGGGCGGCACCTGCCCCGGTGGGACCTCCCCCGGTGGGACCTGCCCTGTGGGGAGACCCTCGCCGGTGAGCCGCTTCATCCCCTCGCGGCCGTTGAACCAGTCGCGCGCCGGCGGCAGCCACAGCATGACGGAGGCGGCCGCGACCATCGAGGACATCAGACCGCCGGTGAGGAGTCCGGTCACGAAGACCGGCAACGCCAGGATCGACAGGCCCACCCGGGCGCTGCGGCTGCGCTGGAGGACCTGGAAGCCGAGGATCGCGGTGGCGGTGGCGCAGGCGGCCGCGATCATCCCGGTGACGCGGAGGATCCCCAGCACGCCCTCGACGCCCAGGCCGAGCGAGTCGCCGGGCGGCGTGGACAGGAACTTCTCGACGGAGTCCTGGGTCTCCAGGGTGTGCAGGCCGGAGATCCGCTCCCAAGCCGTCAGCACCACGAGCACCGACCCGGTCATGATCAGCCCCGCCGCGAAGGTGACCTGGCGGGGGCGGTGGGAGGCGCTCATACCTGCCATTCCACCAAACGGGTGGTGGCCGCCGCATCGCCAGCCCGGGCGAGAGTGACCGAACGCTCAGTCGCCGACCAGCTCCGCGACCCGGTTGCCGAGGTCGAGCAGCCGGAAGGGCTTGGTCATGTAGGCGCTCGCGCCGGCCCGGATCCCCTCGGCGACCGCGTCGTCGGAGGCCAGCGCCGTGAGCAGGATGACCGGCATCGTGTGCATCTCCGGGGTGGCCCGGATCGTGCGGAGCACCTCCAGGCCCGTGAGATTCGGCATGGTGATGTCGAGGACCGCCAGGTCGGGGCGACGGGTCCGGCACAGCTCGAGGGCCTCGGCCCCGTCGTGGGCCTCGAGCACCTCGTGGCCGAGCGCGACGAGGCGCATCCGGACCAGCATCAGCAGGTCGGGATCGTCGTCAGCTGCCACGATCAGTGCCACGCCGCCAACCCTAGTGCCCAGCGCCGGGATGGCCCGCTCAGCCGGCGACCAGCCCCAGCCCGTCGCCGGCGCGGTCGACCACGACGCGGCCGCCGTCGGTCACCTCCCCCGCGATCAGCAGCCGCGCGAGCGGGTCGCCGATGGCGGTCTGGATGAGGCGGCGCAGCGGACGGGCGCCGTACGCCGGGTCGTAGCCGGTCTCGGCGAGCCAGCCCCGAGCAGCCTCGGTCACCTCGATGGTGATCCGGCGGACCGCCAGCCGCTTCTCCAGGAGCGCGAGCTGCAGGTCGACGATGTGGGCGAGCTCGTCCTTGCCAAGGGCCTCGAACAGCACGATCTCGTCGAGCCGGTTGAGGAACTCCGGCTTGAACGACGCCCGCACGGTGGCCAGCACCGACTCGCGCTTCTTCTCACCGTCCAGCGTCGGGTCGACGAGGTAGGCCGAGCCGAGGTTGCTGGTCAGGATCAGCAGCGTGTTGCGGAAGTCGACCGTGCGGCCCTGCCCGTCGGTGAGCCGACCGTCGTCGAGCACCTGCAGCAGGATGTCGAAGACCTCGGGGTGTGCCTTCTCGACCTCGTCCAGCAGCACCACGGCGTAGGGACGCCGGCGCACCGCCTCGGTCAGCTGGCCGCCCTCGTCGTAGCCGACATAGCCGGGAGGGGCACCGACGAGGCGCGCGACGGAGTGCTTCTCGGAGTACTCGCTCATGTCGATGCGCACGATCGCCCGCTCGTCGTCGAACAGGAAGTCGGCCAGCGACTTGGCGAGCTCGGTCTTGCCCGTGCCGGTGGGACCGAGGAACAGGAACGAGCCGGTCGGCCGGTGCGGGTCGGAGATGCCGGCGCGGGAGCGACGTACGGCGTCGGAGACGGCCCGCACGGCCTGCTCCTGCCCGACGAGGCGCTCCCCGATGACCTCCTCCATGCGCAGCAGCTTGGCGGTCTCGCCCTCGAGCATCCGGCCCGTGGGGATCCCGGTCCAGGCCTCGACGACCTCGGCGACCTGCTCGGCCCCGACCTCCTCGCCCACGAGCGGCTCGACCTCGCTGCGCTCGGCCGCCTCGACGCCGGCGAGCTTCTTCTCGAGCTCGGGGATCTGGCCGTAGAGCAGCTCGCTCGCCTCGTCGAGCTTGCCCTCGCGCATCAGCTTGTCGGCGGCGACCTTGACGGAGTCGAGGCGGCGCCGCAGCTCGCCCTCGCCCTCGAGGGTGGCCTTCTCGTGCTCCCAGCGGGCCTCGAGCCCGCGCAGCTCCTCCTCGCGGTCGGCGAGGTCGGCGCGCAGCGCGCCGAGCCGCTCCCGGGAGGCCGGGTCGGTCTCCTTGTCGAGGGCGAACTCCTCCATCTTCAGCCGCTCGACCGCGCGCCGGAGCTGGTCGATCTCCTCTGGCGAGGACTCGATCTCCATGCGCAGGCGGGAGGCGGCCTCGTCGATGAGGTCGATGGCCTTGTCCGGCAGCTGGCGACCCGGGATGTAGCGGTCGGACAGGGTCGCGGCAGCCACCAGCGCGGCGTCGGTGATCCGGACGCCGTGGTGCGCTTCGTACTTCTCCTGGATGCCGCGCAGGATCTGGATCGTGTCCTCGACGCTGGGCTCGCCGACGAAGACCTGCTGGAAGCGGCGCTCGAGGGCGGGGTCCTTCTCGATGCGCTCGCGGTACTCGTCGAGCGTGGTCGCGCCGATCATGTGCAGCTCACCGCGGGCCAGCATCGGCTTGAGCATGTTGCCGGCGTCCATCGCCGAGTCGCCGCCGGCGCCCGCGCCGACGACGGTGTGCAGCTCGTCGATGAAGGTGATGATCTGGCCGCCGGCGTCCTTGATCTCCTCGAGGACGGCCTTGAGGCGCTCCTCGAACTCGCCGCGGTACTTCGCGCCGGCCACCATCGCGGCCAGGTCGAGGCTGAGCACGCGGCGCCCCTTGAGCGAGTCGGGGACGTCGCCGGCGACGACGCGCTGGGCGAGCCCCTCGACGACGGCGGTCTTGCCGACGCCGGGCTCGCCGATGAGCACCGGGTTGTTCTTGGTGCGGCGGGACAGGACCTGCACGACGCGGCGGATCTCGGCGTCCCGGCCGATGACGGGATCGAGACGGCCCTCCTCGGCGGAGCGGGTGAGGTCGACGGAGTACTTCTCGAGGGCTTCGTACGTCGACTCCGCGTCCTGGCTGGTGACGCGGCGGTTGCCGCGCACGGCGGTCAGGCCCTCCCGCAGCCCGTCGGCGGTGAGCCCCGCGTCGGTGAGCACCTTCTGGGCGCTGCTCTCGGTGCCGGCGATCGCGATGAGGAGGTGCTCGGTGGCGACGTACTCGTCCTTCATGCCGCCCGCGAGGTCGAGCGCGGCGGCGAGGACGCGGGTGAGCGCGGCCGAGGCGGCCGGCTGCTGGACGGTGGCGCCGCTGGCCTTCGGCAGGGCGGCCATGACGGCCTCGGCGCGGGCGGCCAGGGCGGCTGCCTCGACGCCGGCCTTGGTGACCAGCGTGCGCGAGGTCCCGTCCTCCTGGCGGAGGAGGGCGACGAGGAGGTGGATGGGCTCGGTGGTGGTGTTGCCGGCCGTGGTGGCGGAGAGCTGGGCTGCCTCGATCGCCTCGCGGCTGCGGCTCGTGAACTTCTCGGCCCCGAACTGACTCATCTCGGTCTTCTCCTGTGACGGGTGGCTCGACGGCACCCAGTGTGCTCGTCATGGGGATCAACGCACCAGAAGTTGAGTCTGTTCCACTCAACTTTGGAATGTGTCGGCAGCGGCAAGGAAACGTCAAAACGACCACCCGAGGATTTCCGCGATCCGCGAGCAGCAGGCGGGCCCAGGCCCTACATTGCCCAGTGGGGCACCTCGGCTGGGGGCAGGGGTGGGTGGGAGACAACAGATGATCGCCTTGTCGGCCGCAGACAGCGCGGGCACACTCGCACACGGCATCCACTACGCGCTGGTCGCGGGGGGACTCGTGGGCCTGACCGTGCTGCTCGCGCCGACCACGCTGGCCTCGCGCCGCCGTGCCGGCGCACCGCACGACGAGCACGAACGCCGGATCCGCCGACTGCGCGACGAGCTGCTCGCCCACCGCTTCGCCGCGGCCCCGGTGACCTCGGTAGCACCGGCCCCCGCCTCCGCTCCCGTCCCCGCGCCGCCACGCCTCCCGGCGTCGGCCGCCGGCGACGCGTCGTACGCCCTCCTGCCGCTGGCCGTGGTCAGCAGCGCGGCGGCCGCCGGCGTGCACGCCGCGGTGTGCCCCGGGCACTTCCGGGAGGGCGCCCTGCTGGGGGCCTTCTTCGCGGTCACCGCGCTCGCCCAGCTGGTCTGGGCCGGGCTGCTGCTGCGCGGCAGCAGCCGGCCGCTGCTGGCGGTCGGCCTCGCCGGCAACCTCGCCCTGCTCACGCTCTGGACCGCCACCCGCACGACCGGACTGCCGTGGGGCCTGATCCCCGGTCCCGAGGAGGCCGGCCCCTGGGACCTCGCCGCCTGCGCCTGGGAGCTCGTCGCCGCGGGCGTGTGCTTCCAGCTGCTCCACGACGGCCGGGTGCGGTCCCGGGTCGGCGGCTGGTCGGGGTGGCACCCCGTCGCCCACGTCTTCTTCGCCACGTCCGTGGTGGCGCTCGGGCTCCTGACGATCAGCGGTGCCGGCGCGTGACCCGCCCGGGGAAGGAGTAGCCGATGTCGTGGCAGATCGGCCTGGTGTGCAACGCGGTGATCATGGTCGCCTACCTGCTCATCTCCCTGGCGATCGTGGTCCCGCTGGCCCGCAGCCACCAGCTGCGCACCAACCCGCTGGGCGCCGCCACCGCCGCGATCTTCTTCACCTGCGCGGTCCACCATGGCTCGCACGCGGTGCACATGCTGCTGCCCTCGCTGGGGCTCTCCGACGACGAGGGCCTGGCCATGCGGGTGGCCTGGGGCTGGCCCCTGACGATCTGGGACGCCGTCGGCGCGGCCGTGGCCGTCTACTACTGGACGCTGCGCCGCAACTACTCCTCCCTGATGCAGGGCGCCCAGCTCTTCGAGGACCTCCGGGCCCGGGAGCAGCAGGCGCTCGAGCTCAACGACTCGGTCCTCCAGGGGCTCGTGGTGGCCAAGATGGCCCTCGACCTGGGCCAGCCGGCCAAGGCCGACGTCGCCCTGACCAGCTCCATCGACTCGGCGAGCCGGATCATCACCAACCTGCTCGGCAGCGAGCACTTCGCCATCGAGCTGCTGCGCAGCTCGCCCGCCGCAGTCCACCGGATCGTGGAGTCCGACGACCCGCAGGCCGCGGTCGCCGCCGAGGTCCTCGCCGCCCACACCCACGAAAGGCCGACGCCATGAGTGCCGCCGCGCGAGTCCAGCCCCAGCGAGTCGTCATCGTCGACGACACCGCCGACCTGCGCGAGCTGCTGCGCCTGGCCCTGACCCGCGGCGGCTTCGACGTCGTCGCCGAGGCCGGCGACGGCCAGGAGGGCATCGACGCGGTGCGCGACCTGCGCCCCGACGTGGTCCTGCTGGACCTCGCCATGCCCGTCATGGACGGCCTCGAGGCCTTGCCCACGATGCGTCGGCTCCTGCCCGCCGCCAAGATCATCGTGCTGTCGGGCTTCGGCGCGACCCAGATGTCCGCCCGCGCGGTCGCGGCCGGGGCAGACGGATACGTCCAGAAGGGCGCGTCCCTGAACTCGATCCTCGACTACGTGCGAGACGTGACGTCAGGAGTCCCCCGGGCTCCCCGGCCGCTCTCCGTCGTACCTCCCCCGCCGCCGGCTGACCAGGAGGACAGCGTGGAGCAGACAGACCCGACCAGCACGACGACCACGGACGTGGTCGAGCACGCACCGGACCGACCCGCCCCGTCCGGCGGCGGGTCGGGCGGTGGATCCGGCTCCGGCCACACGATCCCGAACGTCCGCTCCGACGATCGCGTGGAGTCCTCGCCGGCCTCGATGGCGTCCCGGGTCTCCTCGTGGGAGGCGCTCGGCATGGCGCCCTACGGCATCATCGAGCTGGCCGACGAGCCGCTGTTCCGCATCGTCTACGCCAACGCGATGGCCCAGCGCCTGCTCGGCCACGCCTCCACCGCCGGCACCCCGCTCGGGCTCGCTTCCCCGGCGCTGGCCGCGCTCGTGTCCTACCACCGCCTCGACTCCGACGCGTCCTTCGAGGTCGAGCTGGTCGGCGGCAACGTCCGCGCGACCCTGCGCCGCACCGGCTGGTCGGTGCTGGTCTACCTCGACTCGACCGCCGACGACGTGGGCCTGCTGCGCCGCGCGATCGCGACCACGGCCCACGAGATCCGCGGCCCGGTCGCGGTCATCAACGGCATCGCCGAGACGCTCGGCTGGTCCGCGGCCGACATGGACGAGGAGCAGCGCAACCGGCTGATGGCCTCGGTCGCCCGGCAGGCCCGGATGCTCGACAGCATCACCGCCGACCTGCTCACCGCGGCCCAGATCCAGCGCGGGACGCTGCGCATCGACATGCAACCGGTCGACCTCTCGGCCGTGATCGAGGGGGTCGTGACCGACCGCTACGACGTCAAGGTCGTCATCGAGGACGAGCGGGCGGTCCGGGCCGACCCGCTGCGGCTCGAGCAGATGCTCAGCAACCTGCTGGCCAACGCCCACAAGTACGGCCAGGCGCCCTACACCGTGCGCGTGCGGCCGGCCGGGTCCCGGATCAGCATCGACGTGGTCGACGAGGGCGAGGGCGTGCCGCCGGAGTTCCGGGAGCACCTCTTCCGCGAGTTCGCCCGTGCCAACGACACCGTCGCCAAGGGGACCGGCCTGGGGCTCTACGTCGTCCGCACGCTCGCGCAGGCACAGAGCGGCTCGGTCACCTACACGCCCGGAGACCCCCACGGCTCGACGTTCACGATCACGCTGAACGCCTGCTGAGCGTCCCGGTCAGGGCTCCTGCGGGGGCTCGCCCGACTCCGGGGCGGGCGGCGTGGCGTGCTCGGGGAAGGTGTCCGTGGCGACCTGCTCGTCGACGAGCACCTTGCGGCAGAAGTCCTCGCCGAAGGGCGTGAGGTGGATGCTGCGTCGCACCACCTTGGCGAACTTCACCGAGTGCACGGCCGCCAGCACGTCCGGCTGCGCCTCGACCACCTGGTAGGGCATCGGGTCGCGCAGCGCCTCTCGGCTGAACCACACCAGGCCGAGCCGGAACAGGTTGTTGAGGTAGGACGGCACCTGGTCGAGGTAGCGGCACCCGGCCCGGGCGCCGATCATGCTCAGGCCCGGCGCGATCAGCTGGCTGGAGACCATCCCGATCGGGCCACCGGTGCGGACGTCGACGCTCGGCTGCGGACCGCCCTCGAGCAGGAGCAGCAGGATCCGGGCCTCGTCGGGTGCGAGCTCGTCGAGGATCCGCTCGTGGGCGGGGTGCGCCTGGTCGGTGTTCCACACGTCCCGGGAGCGCTCGAGCAGCTCGGCCCCGCGCTCGCGCAGGGAGGGGCCGGTCGGACGGGGCTCGGGGGCGTGCCCGTTGGCCGACGGCGTGGTAACGGCCTCGTCGGGCGGCTCGGCCAGCCACTCCCCCGCGGTCACCAGCGCCTTGCCGAGCGGCATGCCGGAGGAGACCGAGCGCGCGAGGCCGCCGATGACCGAGGCCGCCTCGGTGGCGTCGCGCGCGATGGCGGTCGCCTCGGCGGGGTCGGTGACCGCCCGGGCCAACCGGAGGCCTGCCTTCGCGGACGTCTTCACGCCCCACTCGGTGGTGTGCCACCAGGCCGAGGCGGCCACCCGCGCCAGGCCGGGCAGGGCCTCGACGGCCGGCGCGATCGACTCCGGCAGGTGCGGCCCGCCCTGCGGCGTACGCCGGGGCTTGTCGTGCTCGATCTCGGGGATCTCGTCGTAGGGGTCGAGGGGTTCCACGGCCATCAGCTCACTCCGAATATCGCGAGGTGGAGGAAGCCCCCCGCCAGGCCCATGACGGCGCCGTGGGCGTAGAGCATCCACTCGTCCTCCTTGATCGCCGCGCGCATCATCTCCACGAAGTCACGCGGCGGCAGCTCCTTGGTGCGGCGGGCGATGAGCACCCGGATCTTCTCCGCCTGCCGCTGGGAGAAGGCCGGGTCCTTGAACGGGGTCAGGGTGCGTCCGACCGCCTCGCGGGCGACCGAGTCCCGGATCGTGTCGAAGCGCCGGGGGCCCATCGCGACCCGGACCGCCGCCCGCGCGGGGCCGGCGGCCTGGTCGATCGCGGGCCGCATCGCGGTCGCCAGCATCTGGCGGGTGCGGTCGCCGCGCGGGCCGTCGAGCAGGAAATCGCCGATCCGCTCGAGCGTGATGACGTCCTCGGCGATGATCCGCGCGTAGACCTCCGCGGCCTGGTCCTGACGGCGCAGGAACAGGCCCTGGTGCCGGATCCCGAAGTAGGTCCGCGGCTCGGGCGGCTCGAAGATCAGCCACATGCCGAGGGCGTTGGTGACCCAGCCGACCACGACACCCAGCAGCGGCAGCAGCCACCAGAGGCCGAAGATGCTGTCCACGACCGCCACCGGGATGCCGAGCAGGAAGCCGAAGACGAAGCCGAAGGCCACCATCAGGTTGAGCTCGCGCTGGCCGAAGTCGCGGAAGATCCGCACCACGAGGGCGGGGTTCTTCTGGAAGTGGTCGATCACCATGATCTTGGGGTCGAGGAGCTGGTCGATGTGGACGCCGATCTCGGTGGTGACCCGGCCGACCACCGACGGCAGCTGGGCCTGGACCCGGTCGATCACCGCGTCCCGCACCGGCCGCGGCAGGTCCCGCCACAGTCGCGGGTGCTCGCGCAGCATCACCTGGTCGACGAGCTCGGGGATCTCGGGCCGGAACACCGTGACGATGTGCTCGGCGATCCGGTCCGGCTCGAGCTGCTGGTAGAACTCCGCCGGCGTCCCGAGCTTGGCGATCGCCTTGTCGACGGCGATGCTGCCCATCTTGGCGGCGCGCGCCGGGATGATCCCCTGCCAGCCGATGCCGCCCTGCAGGACGCCCGGCACCTCCTGGATCTTGCGCGGCAGGACGCTCGCGAGCTCGCGCATCCCGGGGATCCGGACGCCGTGGAACCGCACCGGGCTGAACAGCATGACCAGCCCCGACCAGTTGATCAGCCAGCCGATCACGCCGGTGAAGACGGGGATGGTCGCGAAGTGCACCCAGTTGATGTCGCGCAGCCAGTCCTGCAGCCACGCGATGATCGCGGCGTACGTCGTCCTCACCCCCTCGATCGGGTCCGGTCCTGCCTCGTGACAGATCGGTCGAGAGTAGCCGGGGCACCTTACAAAGCGACAGGCTTTGTCAAGCGGACTCCGTCACAGTGGCTGCGCGGGGCTGCGCTGGTGGGGGTGCGTCAGCGGCGTCACCCCGGCTCAGGGCGTACGCCGCCACACGACCATCGACTGGCCGGGCGAGGGCCGGCGCAGGACGGGGAGCTTGTTGGGCGGCAGCGGGGTGCCGTCGCGGCGGGCGGCGAGCGCCTGCGCCAGGGCCGCCCGGGTCGCCTCGAGCTCGCCGACCAGCTCCTCGTTGCGGGCGGCCAGCGCGGCGGCCCGGTCGGTCAGGTCGAGGATGCGGCGGACGCCCTCGATGCCGATGCCGATCGAGGTGAGGTCGGCGATCTCGCGGAGCAGCTCGACGTCGCGGTGGGAGTAGCGGCGGCCGCCACCCCCGGTGCGTCCGGGGGTGATCAGGCCGAGCCGTTCGTAGGTCCGCAGCGTCTGCGGGTGCAGGCCGGTGAGCTCGGCCGCGACGCTGATGACGTAGACGGCAGCGTCGGGTCCGGGGTTGCCGAACGGCTCACGGGCGGCCACGGTCAGCTGCCCTCGAACAGCCCGGCCCGCAGCGGCTTGCCGGCGGTCGCGGCCCGGTAGGCCTCGATCGCCTCCCGCGCCGCATCGTCGAGGACCGCGGGCACGACGACCTCGACGGTGGCCAGCAGGTCACCGCGTGTGCCGTCGGCCTTCGGCGCACCCTTGCCGCGGACGCGGAAGGTGCGGCCGTTGGGCGTGCCGGCCGGGATCTTCAGCGTGACCGGGGCCCCCGACAGCGTCGGGATCTTGATGTCGGCGCCGAGCGCCGCCTCGTCGAAGGACACCGGCACCTCGAGCGTGAGGTTGTCGGCCTTGCGCCCGAACAGCCGGTGCGGGGCGACCTTGACGGTGACGAAGAGGTCACCGGCCGGACCGCCGCTCTCGCCGGCGGCGCCCTTGCCGCGCAGCCGGATCCGCTGACCGTCCTTGACCCCCGCGGGGATCCGGGCCTGGATCGAGCGCGCCGACATCCCGCGGCCGGAGCCGTGACAGGTCGGGCACGCCTCGTCGTAGACCAGTTGGCGGCCACCGCAGGCGGGGCAGGTCTCGTTCATCGAGAACGCGCCGCCGACCGAGGCGACCACGAAGCCGGCCCCCTCGCACTCGGGGCAGATGTGCGGCTTGGTGCCGGGCTTGCCGCCGGTGCCGGCGCAGTCCGGGCAGGGCGCGTCGGAGGTGAGGCGCAGCGAGATCGTGACGCCGTCGAGGGCGTCGGTGAAGCTGATCGTCGCCGTCGTCTCGACGTCCGCGCCCTTCTGCGGCCGCGGCTGGTGCGTACGTCGACCGCCGCCGCCGAACAGGTCGCCGAACATGTCCCCGAAGCCGCCGCCACCCCCGGCGCGGTCGCGCAGCAGGTCGTTGAGGTCGAAGCCTCCGGCCCCGCCCCCGCCGCCGAAGCCGCCGGGGAACCCGCCGCGGGCACCGCTGCCGTAGAGCGAGCGCATCTCGTCGTACTTCTTGCGCTTCTCGGGGTCCCCGACGACGTCGTAGGCCTCCGCGACCTTCTTGAAGGTCTCGTGCTTGGCCGGGTCGTCGGGGTGGGAGTCGGGATGGTTGGCCCGCGCGAGCCGGCGGTAGGCCTTCTTGATGTCCTCGGCCGACGCATCCTTCGCGACGCCGAGCACGGCGTAGAAGTCCTTGTTGGCCCAGTCGGCACGCATGCCGTCGGTCGCGCTCACGCGGTCATCCCCCTCTCGCTTCCCCTCATGTCCAGCTCACACACTCCGGTGCCCATGCGCCGCTCAGGCGGTCGGGCCGCTCGGCGGGTCGACCACCAGGACCTGGGCCGCGCGGACCACGCGGTCGCCGATCCGGTAGCCGGCCTTGGCGATCACCTTGCAGGTGGTCACCTCCACGTCGGCATCCTCACCGATGTGGGACAACGCCTCGTGGATCGTCGGGTCGAACGCATCGCCCGGCGCGCCGAACTTGGCCAGCCCCAGGCCGGCCACGATCCGCTCCAGTTGGTCGGCCACCGTCTTGAGACCGTCCTCGAGCGGGGCGTGCTCACGCGCCCGGTCGATCGTGTCGAGCACCTCGGTGATCGGCGCGAGCGCGGCGTACGTGCTGTTCTCACGGATCAGCTCGCGGTCGCGGTCCACGCGTCGCTTGTAGTTGAGGTACTCGGCCTGCAGGCGCTGCAGGTCGGCGGTCCGCTCGGCCAGGGCCGTGCGGGCCGCGGACAGCTCGTCGTGCTCGGTCAGCCCGTCGGTGTCGGTCGTCGCGTCGATCGGAGAACCCTCCTCGACCATGTCGGAGTTGCGGGCCGAGTCGCCGTTGCGCGGCGTCTCGACCTCGGTCTCGTTGGCCATCTCGGCGGCAGCCTCGCCGAAGGACCCCGGGTGGGGAGCCGACCGGGTCGGCTCCCCCTCCGTGGTCACGTCTCGCTGCTCGGTGGCCTCTCCGTCAGGAGGAGGGGTCACTTGGCGTCACCCTCGTCCGCGGGGCCTTCGTCGACGATCTCGGCGTCGACGACGTCGTCGTCGGCCTCGCCCGTCGCACCGGTGGCCCCACCGGCGGCGGCCTGGTCGGCCTCCGCGGCGGCGTACATCGCGGCGCCCATCTTCTGGCTGGACTCGCCGAGCTTGGTCACGCCGGCGGTGATCTCCTCGGCGGAGGCCTCGGCGTTCTCGAGGATGGTCTTGAGCGCCTCGACGTCGGCCTTGACCTCGGTCTGGACGTCCTCCGGAATCTTCTCGGAGTTCTCCTCGAGGAACTTCTCGGTCGAGTAGACCAGCGAGTCGGCCTGGTTGCGGGCCTCGACGGCGCTGCGACGCTTGGCGTCCTCCTCGGCGTACTGCTCGGCCTCGCGAACCATGCGGTCGATCTCGTCCTTGCCCAGCGCCGAGCCGCCGGAGATCGTCATCGACTGCTCCTTGCCGGAGCCCTGGTCCTTGGCGGACACGTGGACGATGCCGTTGGCGTCGATGTCGAAGGTGACCTCGATCTTCGGGATGCCGCGGGGCGCCGGCGGGAGGCCGGTGAGCTCGAAGTTGCCGAGGGGCTGGTTCTGGGCCCACATCTGGCGCTCGCCCTGGGCGACCTTGATCTCCACCGACGGCTGGTTGTCGTCGGCGGTCGTGAAGATCTCCGAGCGCTTCGTCGGGATCGTCGTGTTGCGCTCGATCAGGGTGGTCATGACGCCGCCCTTGGTCTCGATGCCGAGGCTCAGCGGGGTGACGTCGAGGAGCAGGACGTCCTTGACCTCGCCCTTGAGCACGCCGGCCTGGAGCGCGGCGCCGACGGCCACGACCTCGTCGGGGTTGACGCCCTTGTTGGGCTCCTTGCCGCCGAGCAACTCCTTGACGAGCTCGCTGACGGCGGGCATACGGGTGGAGCCACCGACGAGCACGACGTGGTCGATCTTGTCGACGGCGACGCCACCGTCCTTGAGGACGTTCTGGAACGGCGCCTTGGTGCGGTCGAGCAGGTCGGCGGTGAGCTTCTGGAACTCGCTGCGGGTGAGCTTCTCCTCGAAGTGGAGCGGGCCCGACTCGCCGTGGGTGATGTAGGGCAGGTGGATCGTGGTCTCGGCGGACGAGGACAACTCGATCTTCGCCTTCTCCGCGGCCTCCTGGAGGCGCTGCTTGGCGATCTTGTCGGCGCCGAGGTCGACACCGTTGTTGTCCTTGAACTTCTTGACCATCCACTCGACGACGCGGGAGTCCCAGTCGTCACCACCGAGGTGGTTGTCGCCGGAGGTCGCCTTGACCTCGACGACACCCTCGCCGATCTCGAGCAGGGACACGTCGAACGTGCCGCCACCGAGGTCGAAGACCAGGATCGTCTGGTCGTCGCCCTTGTCGAGGCCGTAGGCCAGGGCGGCCGCGGTCGGCTCGTTGACGATGCGGGAGACGTTGAGGCCCGCGATCTCGCCGGCCTCCTTGGTGGCCTGGCGCTGCGCGTCGGAGAAGTACGCCGGCACCGTGATCACGGCGTCGGTGACGGTCTCGCCGAGGTAGGCCTCGGCGTCGCGCTTGAGCTTCTGCAGGACGAACGCGCTGATCTGCTGCGGCGTGAAGTCCTTGTCGTCGATCTTGGTCTTCCAGTCGGTGCCCATGTGGCGCTTGACCGAGCGGATGGTCCGGTCGACGTTGGTGACGGCCTGCCGCTTGGCGACCTCACCGACGAGCACCTCGCCGGACTTGGCGAACGCGACCACGGACGGAGTGGTGCGGGCGCCTTCTGCGTTTGCGATGACGGTGGGTTCGCCACCCTCGAGGACGGCAACGACGGAGTTCGTCGTGCCCAGGTCGATGCCGACCGCACGTGCCATGGTGAGTTACCTCCGGGGTAGAGCGTGATGTGTCAGTGGGGCCATCCTGCGCCTCGGCGACGAGTCTGGCAAACAAGTTGAGTCGGATCAACTCAACTCTGTTCATGGGGTCCAACGCAGGGTCGGCCGCCGGTGTTCCCGCCGTCGGGGAAATCTTCGGGTCGCGCCGCCCAGCGTGCGGCGGGGCGCACTGTGAGCATCACGACCCCGAGGGGGGAAACCGGAATACTCGGCGGCGATGGGTTGTCATGCCCCGCATGACCGTTTCCACGATCACCCTCAACGACCAGACCACCATCCCCCAGCTCGGCTTCGGGGTCTTCCAGGTGCCGCCGGAGGAGACCGCGAAGACGGTGACGACCGCGCTCGAGGTGGGCTACCGCCACATCGACACCGCGCAGATGTACCAGAACGAGCAGGGCGTCGGGGAGGCCATCGCCGCCTCCGGCATCGCCCGCGACGAGCTCTACGTGACCACCAAGCTCAACAACGGCTTCCACCGTCCCGACGACGCCCGGCGCTCCTTCGAGGAGTCGCTGAGCAAGCTCGGGCTGGACCGCGTGGACCTCTTCCTCATCCACTGGCCGCTGCCCACGCTCTACGACGGCGACTTCGTCTCGACCTGGCGCACCCTCGCCGAGTTCGTGGCCGACGGCCGCGCCACCTCGATCGGCGTCTCGAACTTCCAGCCGGCCCACCTGGACCGCATCATCGAGGAGACCGGCGTCGTGCCGGCGGTGAACCAGATCGAGGTGCACCCCTACTTCACCAACGAGGCCGCCCGGGCCGCCTCGATCCGCCACGGCGTCGAGGTCGAGGCCTGGTCCCCGATCGCGCAGGGCAAGGTCCTCGACGACGAGGTGATCGGCAAGATCGCGGCGGCGCACGGCAAGACGCCCTCGCAGGTCACGCTCCGCTGGCACCTCGAGCGCGGCGACATCGTCTTCCCCAAGTCGATGCGCGAGGAGCGGATGCGCGAGAACTTCGACATCTTCGACTTCACCCTGAGCGTCGACGAGGTCGCCGCGATCAGCGCGCTCGACGAGGGCGAGGACGGCCGGATCGGCCCCAACCCGGACGTGTTCGACTACGTCCCCAGCTGAGCCGGCACTCCCCGGCACTCACAGCAGAGCGAGAGGGCACTTCCCGGCAGTCACACTGCCGCGAAGTGCCCTCTCGGCGTCTGGGGAGTGCCCCAGAGTGCCGTGTCGGTCAGCCGACGGTCACCCGGATCTCGTTGGACTCCAGGCCGGTGTCGGTGTCGACCACGCGGAACCGGTTGACCCCGCCCTGGCTGGTCTGGACGTAGGTCGAGAACGTCTCGTCGCTGACCGAGACGGTCACCGGGAAGTCCTGCCACGAGCCGGACGTGAAGCGCTGCACCTGCAGGATCGCGCCCTCGCCGCCGGGGTAGACGCCGGTCAGGTCGATCTGCTCCATGGGGGCGACGGCCGTCTGGCCGGCCGAGAGCGAGATCTGCTTCTTCGGGGCCTTGGTCTTCGAGGGCTGCTCGGTGGGCTGGGCCGACGCGGTCTCCGACGGCGCCTGCGAGGCGTCCGAGCCGAGGGTGATGAGCGGGCCGGAGGCGCGCTGGGTCTTCTCCGGCCTGGGGAGGTACATCGACTGGCCGCCCGTCGAGGCCGACGTCGCGGAGCTGTCGCCCAGCCCGAGGACGTGGGTGCCGATGAGGACCGTCACGCCCAGGAACAGGCCGACGGCCAGGCCGACGCCGACGAGGGCGAGCAGGCCGGAGACGACCGGGTGCTCGGAACGGGTCGGGGAGTCGTGGTCGGACACGCCCCCCATTGTGTGCGACGGGCGGGGGACGGCCAAACGGGGTGCCGCGTGATGCTCACGACGCCTCCCCTCACAGGCCCCGCTTCCACACCAGCTCCTCCACGAGCCGCTCGCTGCGCCAGCCGTCGGCGGTGCGGACCATCCGGTGGTGGTAGATCCCGCCGAACTCGATCAGCACCTCCGCCCCGTCGCCGGTCGGCATCATCATCGGGTTGTGGAAGTACGCCGCCACGTCGGCCACGTCGCCACCCGCAGCGGCTCCGTCGTACCGGACCTCGACCTGCCCCAGCGTGTGCATCCGCCGCGGGAAGATCGGCAGGTGCTCGGCCAGCCAGGGCTTGACCGTGCCGTAGCCGCCCTCGATGCCGCCGGACTGGGTGTAGTCGATCTGCGCGTCCGGCGTGAACACCGTGTCGAGGCGGTCCCAGTCACCGGTGTCGATCGCCCGGGTGTAGCGCGTGAGCACGTCGGCGATCTCGAGCCGGTCGGAGAGCTGCTGGACGTCCATGCGACCACCCTTCCAGAAAACTGGAACACGTTCTATCCTTCGAGACGGTCGCTGCGCGACCTCCTCAGGAACCGAAGGAGCGAGAGCGATGCGATTCACCTACGCCGAGGCGATGACCCGGGCGTCGTTCTACGGGCCGCTCGCCCAGGCCGCCGAGGCCGCGGGCTACACGAGCATGACGGTGGCCGACAGCCTGATCTACCCCGAGGAGTCGGACTCGACCTACCCCTACACCGACACCGGCGACCGGGAGTTCCTCGAGGACAAGGAGTTCATCGAGACGATGGTGCTCTGCGCGCACCTGTTCGCGCTGACCAGCACCCTGCGCCTCACGCCGTTCGTCCTCAAGCTGCCCGTGCGCCCGCCCGTGCTGGTGGCCAAGCAGGCGTCCTCGCTCGCGCACCTGTCCGGCAACCGTCTCGGTCTCGGCGTCGGCCTGTCCCCCTGGCCCGAGGACTTCGAGGCCCTCGGCGTGCCGTGGGAGCGCCGCGGCAAGCGGATGGACGAGTGCATGGACGTCCTGCGCGGGCTGACGAGCGGCGAGTTCTTCGGCTACCGGGGCGACTTCTACGACTTCCCGCCGCTCAAGCAGTGCCCGGCCCCGACCGAGCGGATCCCGCTGCTGGTCGGCGGCCACGCCGACGCGGCCCTGCGCCGCGCCGTCGTGAAGGGCGACGGCTGGATGCACGCCGGCGGTGACGGCGAGGAGCTCGACCGGCTGCTGGCCCGGCTGGCGGAGATCCGCAAGGCGGAGGGCGACGAGCGCGACGACTTCGAGGTGCACGTCATCTCCTACGACGCCTACGACCCCGACGGGATCAAGCGGCTCGAGGACAAGGGCGTCACCGACTGCATCGTCGGCTTCCGCGTCCCCTACATCAAGGGCCCCGACACCGAGCCCCTGGAGAAGAAGATCGAGCACCTCGAGCGCTATGCCGAGAACGTCATCGCCAAGGTCGGCGCGTGACCACGGAAGCCTTCCAGAAGGCGGTCGCCGAGGCCGAGGAGCTGATCCGCAACCCGCCGTTCGAGATCTCCGAGCAGGACCTCGCGGAGGGTCTCGACTACCTCGCGGGGTCGATCCGGTCGTCGCTGCAGATGGCCTTCGACTACGACCTCGAGCACCCCGTGCTGATCAACCCGACGCACCAGTACGCCCGGCAGGGCCTTGACAACCCCGACGCGATCTACTTCAACGCCCACCTCACCGACGGGGCGTCGTACGTCGTCTCCGGCCGGCGCGGCTCCACCGCCGACCTGTCGTTCCAGGTCATGGACGGCACCTACTCCGACGCGGGGGCGCCGAACACCGTCGTGGCCTTCGACGACCGCGAGCTCGACGTGGCCGCGGACGGCACGTTCGAGTGGCGCTTCGGTCCTGAGCTCGGCCTGTCGCGGGGCAGCACGCTGATCGTCCGCGAGGTCTACGACGACTGGAACGCCGAGGAGCGCGGCACCCTGCGGATCCAGCGGCTCGACACGGCCGGGCAGCCACGCGGTCCGCTGACCCCCGAGCGGGTCGAGAAGCGCTTCGGCGTCGCGGCGAAGATGCTCACCGGCCGGATCCGGACGTGGTTCGCCTTCCCGGAGTGGTTCACCTACCAGGAGCCGGTCAACACCCTGACCGCGCCCGCCTCGACCCCCGGCGGCCTGGCCTCGCAGCTCTCCTCGATCGGCCACTACGCGCTGGCCGACGACGAGGCGATGATCGTGACGGTCCCGGTGGCCGCCTGTGCCTACCAGGCCATCCAGATCGGCTCGGCCTGGTACATCTCGACCGACTACGAGCACCACCAGACCTCGCTCACCCGCGCCCAGTCGCGCGTCGACCTCGACGGGATGCTCCGGTACGTCGTCACCGAGCGCGACCCGGGGCTGGCCAACTGGCTGGAGACCACCGGCCACCCGCGCGGCGTGATGATGCTGCGCTGGCAGCGGCTCTCCGAACCGCTCGCGGAGACCGACGGACCCAACGTCGAGGTCGTGCCGGTCGCCGACCTGCCGTCCCGCCTGCCGTTCCACGCCGAGGCCTCGATCACTCCGTCCGACCAAGCCGCCCGCATCGCCGACCGCCAGGTCGGCATCGCCCGAAGGATGATCTCGTGAATCTCGACACGGGCGCTGCGCGCCCTGCTCGATCACCGCAGCTGCTCGAGGACAAGGTCGTCGTGCTGTCCGGTGTCGGCCCCGGGCTGGGCCGCGCTCTCGGCGAGGAGGCCGCGAGGATGGGGGCCGACCTGGTCCTGGTCAGCCGCACCGAGCGTCGCCTGCAGAAGATGGCCGACGTGGTGCGCTCACACGGCCGCCGCGCCCTCGTCGTACCGACCGACATCACCGACGAGGACCAGCGGGCCGCGCTGGTGCGGGCCGCGCTGGACGAGTTCGGCCGCGTCGACTGCCTGATCAACAACGCCTTCGGGATCCCGCCCATGGACCCGCTCACCACGCTCGACCTCGACGGCCTGCGTTCGGCCAACGAGACCAACGTCTTCGCCCCGCTGCGGCTCTCGGCGCTCTTCGCCGACGCCCTGGCGGAGTCGCAGGGGTCGGTCATCATGCTGAACTCCTGCGTCATGTACTCCTCGCAGCCGGAGTACGCCGGCTACAAGCTGAGCAAGGGGGCGCTGGCGCACCTGTCCTCGTCGCTGGCGACCGAGCTCGGCCCGCGCGGCATCCGGGTCAACAGCGTGGCGCCGTCCTACATCTACGAGGACGTCAACAAGGCCTACTTCGACTGGCTGGCCACCGAGCAGGGCGTCACCCACGAGGAGATCTACCGGCAGAAGGCCGACCCCACGGACCTGAAGCGGCTGGCCACGCCCGACGAGGTCGCGCGGGCGACGCTCTTCCTCGCCAGCGACCTCGCGAGCGCGGTGACGGGGCAGGTGCTGACCGTCGACTGCGGGGAGTTCCACTCGCGATGAGCCGGGTCCGGGACGACGTCGGCTCCTACGACGACATCGCGGCCGCGGCCGTGCGCACCACGGGGCTCGAGGACTTTGGCGGCACCGCGCACGAGGAGGGGCTGCGGATCCTCGTCGAGGACCTCAACTCACCGGAGGCCGGGCTGACGGGCGTGGGCAACTACTTCCAGCGCGGCCAGGTCAAGAGCGCGCTCGTGGGGAGGCTGCTCACCCAGCTCCGGTTCGGCGAGCACCCCGAGCACGCCGACGTGCCGATCGAGAGGCCGATCTTCGTGGTCGGCCTGCCCCGCACCGGCACGACCGCGCTGCACCGGCTCCTCAACGCCGACCCGGCCCACCAGGGCCTGGAGCTGTGGCTCACGGAGTTCCCCCAGCCCCGGCCGCCGCGCGAGACCTGGGAGCAGGACCCGGTCTTCACCGCCATGCAGGCGGCGTTCAGCGAGCACCACGTCGAGAACCCCGAGTTCATGGGGATCCACTACATGGACGCCACGTCCGTGGAGGAGTGCTGGCGGCTGCTGCGCCAGACCGGCAAGTCGATCAGCTACGAGTCGCTGGCCCACGTGCCGCGCTACTCGGCCTGGCTGGCGGAGCAGGACTGGACCGACGCCTACGCCCGCCATCGTGCCAACCTCCAGCTGATCGGGCTCCACGACCCGGAGAAGCGCTGGGTCCTGAAGAACCCCTCCCACCTGGCCGCCCTCGACGCCCTCATGGCGGTCTACCCCGACGCGCTGGTGGTGCACACCCACCGCGACCCGGTCACCTCGATCGCCTCGGCCTGCTCACTGTCGGCCGAGGCCACCGACGGGCACTCCACGACCTTCGTCGGCGCGACGATCGGCCGGACCCAGCTCGCCATGCTGGCCCGCTCGTGGCGCTCCTTCGAAGAGGCCCGCACGCACCACGACCCGGCGCAGTTCGTCGACGTGGACTACGCGGCGTTCGTCCAGGACCCGGTGGGCACCACCCGGGGGATCTACGACGCCTTCGGGCTGGACTGGACGCCGGCCGCGGCCGCCGCGGTCGAGCAGATCGACGCCGAGTCGCGGCGCGGCGGGCGCCGGCCCGCGCACCACTACGACCTGGCCGACTACGGCCTCACCGAGGGCGACGTACGCGCTGCCTTCGGGTGATCGCGACCCCGGGCCCGCACCCCCGTTCGGGCGGGCCCGGCTGGGTCATTTCGCGGCATTCGGCCACGGTCGCGACGGCGCCGGGCATTCACTCCCTTGGGGCTCGCTCGGAACCCCGAAACGGAGGAAACCCATGCACCTGCTCTCACGCTTCGTGGCGGTGGCGACTCTCGCCTCCACCGCCCTGGCCGGCGTCATGCTGGCCCCGACGGGCACCGCGGCCACGCCGGCCGGCGCTCCTGCCATCCACCGTCCGGCGGGCAGCGCCCAGGCGCCGCCGGTGAGGGTCACCGTCCGGATCACGAAGGACGGCGTCCGGCGTTCGATGACCGGCTTCCGGCCCGGCAGCACCATCTTCGACATGGTCAGCGACGGCGGCACCGGGACTCTCGAGGTGATCCGCCTCCACGACGGCTACTCGCTCAAGGAGATCCAGAAGGACTTCGGCGGCCTGTTCAGCGGGGACCTCAAGGCGATCCGCCGGATCGACCGCAACGTGGAGTTCTACGGCGGCTCTTCGGTCACCCGGCACACCCGGGCATCGTTCGCGACCCATCTCGACGCCGGCCTGTACTACCTGGTCAACCTCGACCGGGGCACCTGGCGCACGATGCGGGTCACGGGCAAGGTCCAGCAGCGCTGGATGCCCGTCTCACACGGCCCGACGAACATCGTGTCGCCCAACCGCTTCGACACCCCACGACGCATGGCCCACTCGGGGTGGATGCGGACGACCAACAAGAGCGACGAGCCGCACTTCGTCGACATGAACCTCGTGAAGTGGTCAACCACCCCCCAGCAGGTCAAGAAGTTCTTCGAGGGGGGCGCCAAGGGACACCCGAGCTGGGGCCTGGGCGTCAGTGGCGGCACGCTCGTGATCGGTCCTGGTCACACCGTCGCGTGGAGCTACGACCTGCCGCGCGGCAAGTACGTCCTGGACTGCTTCTGGCCCGATGACGAGACCGGCATGCCGCATGCGCTCATGGGGATGTGGCACCTCACCCGGCTCCGGTGAACAGCGTCGACCATCAGGCCCGCGGCCGGATGCTCACGCGGGCTCAAGCTCGCTCGGAACCCCGAAACGGAGGAAACCCATGCACCTGCTCTCACGCTTCGTGGCGGTGGCGACTCTCGCCTCCACCGCCCTGGCCGGCGTCATGCTGGCCCCGACGGGCGCCGCGGCCACGCCGGCCGGCGCTCCCACCATCCAGCGCCCCGCCGGCGCCACCCAGGCCCCGCCCGTCCGGGTCACGATCACTGTCGCGGAGGACGGGTCCATCCGCCGCAGCCTGAGCGGCTTCCGCCCGGGCGCGACCATCTTCGACATCAGGTCTGCCGGAAGCGGCAGCGTCGAGCTGCTGCGCCTGCACGACGGCTACTCCCTCAAGGAGCTCCAGGGCGACTTCGGCGGCATCTTCAACGGGAACCTCAGGAAGATCCGGCGCGTCGACCGCAACGTGGAGTTCTACGGCGGCACCTTCGTCGAGAAGGGCGAGGCCCCGTCGTTCGCGACCCGCCTCGACGCCGGCCAGTACTTCCTGGTCAATCTCGACAAGGGCACCTGGCGGACCCTGCGGGTGACCGGGAAGGTCCAGCAGCGCTGGATGCCGGTCTCGCACGGGCCGATCAACATGGTCGGCGAGCACCAGTTCAGCGAGCCGAAGCGGATGCACCACTCGGGCTGGATGCGCTCGACCAACAAGACCGACGAGCCGCACTTCGTCGAGCTGGCGCAGGTCAAGGAGTCCACGACGGCCGCGAAGGTGCGCCACTACTTCGCCAGCGGCGCCAACGGCGACCCGTCGTGGGCGCTGCCCGGCCATGGCGGCACGCTCGTGATCGGCGCCGGCCACACGGTGGCCTGGAGCTACGACGTGCCGCGCGGCAAGTACTTCACGATGTGCTTCTGGCCGAGCGACGAGAACGGCATGCCGCACGCCGCGATGGGGATGTGGAGGTTGGCGCACCTGAAGTGACCGGCACCAAGTGACAGGCAGTACCTGAACAACCGCCGGACGGCCCCGCCCCCTCGTGGGGCGGGGCTGTTCCGCGTCAGGCGCCGGGCTGCTCGCCGGCCAGTGCCCGGAACGCCCGCTCCGCGACCGCGTGCTCGTCGGTGCGGGCGTCGTACGTCCAGAAGTCGCGCAGCGCGAGGGCCGTGAGGCCGACGCCTGCGATGCAGGCGAAACCACCGCTGGCGATCGAGCCGCGGACGCTCCACAGGTCGGCCACCGCGCCGGCCCGGACCTGCCCGCCCAGCGGGCCGATGGAGTAGGACAGCATCTCGATGCCGGCAAGCCGGCCCCGCATCGTCTCGGGGATCGTCTGGTTCCACACCGTGCCGCGGAACGTCGCCGAGACCATGTCGGCCGCACCGGACAACGCCAGGAACAGCATCACCAGCCAGATGCTCGGCATCAGGCCCGCCAGCCCGACACAGGCGCCGTACGCCGCCGCGGCGATCACGATCGCCCGGCCGTGGAGGTGCACCCGGGTGGTCCAGCCGCTGAGGGCGGTCGCCACGAGCGCGCCGACGGTCTCGGCGGAGTAGAGCAGGCCGAGGAGCTCGGGACGCGCGAAGACCTCCTTGGCCAGGGCCGGGAAGAGCACCACCGGCAGGGCGAGCAGCATGGCCGCGATGTCGACGAGGTAGGTGCCGAGCAGGTCGCGGCGGCCGAGGGCGTAGCGCAGGCCGTCGCGGATGCCGGCCAGGCTGGGTGGCGTGGTCTCGGCGCGGTGCGGGTAGGGCCGCATCAGGAAGAACATCAGCGTCGCGACGCCGAGGCCCGCGATGTCGACGGTGTAGCACCAGCCGATGCCGACGTAGGCCACCAGCAGGCCGCCGATCGCCGGCCCGACCAGCACGCCGATCTGCATGCCGAGGCTGGTCAGGTTGTTGGCGGCGGTGATCTGGTCGTGGCGGACCGTGCGCGGCATGAGCGCCTCGCGGGAGGGCCGCTGCATGGCCGAGCTCGAGGCCAGCAGGCCGGCCACGACGAAGATGAGCGGCACGTGGGGGTCGTCGCCGAACGCGTTGACGGCCAGCACCACGGTGAACCCGGCCTGGGCGACCCCCGTCCAGATCAGCAGCCTGCGGCGGTCGACGTGGTCGGCCAGCGCACCGCCGTACAGGCCGAAGACGACGAGCGGCACCAGCTCGACCAGGCCGATCGCACCGACCGCGAAGTTGGAGCCGGTGAGCGTGTAGATCTGGTAGGGGATCGCGACGTAGGTGACCATGCCGCCGAGGTAGAAGACCGTGCCGGCCAGGAAGAGGAGCCGGAAGTCGCGCGACTCCCGCAGGGGGGTCACGTCCATCCGCATCGCGCGGAAGCGGTCACGCCAGGTCACGACCAGCAAGCGTGGCACCCGGGGCCACCGGGTGCACGCGAATTCCTGGTCAGGCGCGAGCGGTCACCCGGATCCGCGCCCCGTTCCTCGGGACGCTGGTGATGTTGCGGACCTTCGGCTCGTCCTCGCCGACCGCGGTCACGTCCCAGGCGCGCAGCACCTCGCGAAGCACGGCGACGCCCTCCATGAGCGAGAAGCCGGCGCCGATGCAGCGGCGTACGCCGCCGCCGAACGGGATCCAGGTGTTGGTCGGCGGGTTGTGGCCCAGGAAGCGCTCGGGGTCGAACCGGTCCGGGTCGGGATGGTTCTCCGGGCGGCTGTGGGCGACGAGGATGGAGGGTCCGATCGTGGTGCCGGCCGGCAGGTCGATGCCGCCGACGGTCGCGGGCTTCATGAGGGTCCGCACGACCATCGGGATGACGGGGTGCCGCCGCATGGACTCCTTCATCACCGCGTCGAGCCAGGCGTCGTCCCCCTCGAGCGCGGCGGTGCGGGCCCGGGCGAGCTGCTCCGGCGAGCGGCCGATCTCGTGGAGCGCCCAGGCGAGCGCGGTCGCGGTGGTCTCGTGGCCGGCGAGCAGCAGGGTCACCAGCTGGTCGCGCAGCTCGGTGTCGGTGAGCGCGTCGCCACCGTCCTCGGTCAGGATCAGCCGCGAGAGGACGTCGGTGCGCTCGGCCAGGTCGGGAGCCGCGCGGCGCTCGCGGATCTCGCGGTAGATCAGCTGGTCGAGCTCGTGCTGGTTCTCGACGGTCTTCTTCCACGGACCGAACTTCTGCAGGGCGGGGTAGCCCCAGCCGAGCAGGATCGCGGGGCTGATGTCGACGGTCTTGTTGACCCGGGGGCGCAGCTCGGCGAGCCGGGCCTCGTCGGTGACCCCGAAGACGACCCGGAGGATCACCTCGAGGGTGACGGCGTTCATCCGGTCCAGAGCCCGGAGCTCGGCGCCCGACGTCCAGTGGGCGGCCTCGGCGGCGGCGACCTCGGTCACGAGGGCCTCGTAGCCGCGCAGGGCATGGCCGTTGAAGGCCGGCATCAGCAGCTTGCGCGCCCGCTTGTGCTCACCGGAGTCCTGCAGGAGCAGCGAGTGCTCCCCCATGATCGGACCCAGGATCGCGTTGCCCTTGCCGGCGTGGAACACCTCCGGGTCGCCCGCGAAGATCTCCTTGGCGTGCTCGGGCCGCGTGAACAGGACCAGCGGCCGACCGCCGGGGATGATCCGCACGGTGAAGACGTCGCCGTACCTGCGGTGGAGGTAGGGCACGAAGCGGTGCCGGAAGCGCAGCAGCCCCGCGCTCTGCAGGAGGACCGGCCAGCGGGGGCCCGGCGGCAGCCCGCTCGTGTCGATCGGCGGCGGCGCGTCACCCCCGAACGGGCGCATCCGGGTGAAGCGCTGCTCGGTGAGGTCATGGACGTCGCGCTCGACCGTGGTCACCGTCACATACTACGAGTACGTCAAGTGGCGGCGTCACCCGTCCCGAAGTGCCCACCGCGAGCCGCGTCCGCTGCTAGCGTCCCCGCATGGGCAGCCCCGCCACGCTTGCCACGCAGCGGCGCCGGTTCGCCGTCGCCGCCCCGAGCGCCCTGGCCCTGCTGGCCCTCTTCGCCTTCCTGCTCCAGCCGGGCTTCTCGCTGGCCACCCGTCAGGCCGCCAGCGGGGCCGGCCTCCTGCTGGCTGGAGTGCTGGGAGCCGTCAGCTGCGGCGCCCGGGCCGCGCAGACGACCGGACGTCGCCGTCGTTCCTGGCTCCTCCTGATGTCGGCCGGATGCACGGCGGTGGCGGCCAACCTGTGGGCGACCGTCGTGGGTGCCGACGTGGTGACCTCGCCGAGCGCCGTGAGCAACGGCGGGATCGCCCTGGCCCTGGCCCTCTCGATCGCCGGACTGCTGATGTTCCCCAGCGTCCGCCGCCGCGGCGCCGACGCACTCGTCATGTTCCTGGACGGCGCGATCGCCGCGGGCGCGGTGCTGGTCATCTGCTCGGTGCTCGTCTACTCCGAGCTCCTGGAGGCGACCGCCAGCTCGCCGTCCGAGCGCTGGAGCGACCTGCTGTTCCCGGTCCTCGACATCGTGCTGGCCACGGTGGCCATGCTGCTGGTCCTCCGCACGCGGGGAGCGGACCGCTCAGCCCTGGCGATGGTCGCCGCTGGGTTCCTCCTCTACACCGTCGCCGACCTGACGTTCGCCGTGCTCGCGGCGAAGGGCACCTTCGAGTTCGGTGGCTACGTCGACCTGCTGTGGATCGGCGGCTACCTCATCATCTCGCTCGCCGCCTGGTACCCCAGCGAGCACACCGACGCCGCCTCACCCGGGGTCAACGGACCCGGCTCGGACGCCCGGGCGACCGTGCTGGTCTTCGCCGTGCTGTTCATCGCGGGCGTCATCCAGGTCTCGGTCCGGGGGGACCACCTGCGCGCGACGGAGGCCGTGCTCTGGGTCGCCCTCTTCCTGGCGGCCGCCGCCCGACAGACCCTCCTCGCCGCCGACAACGCCGCCCTCCGTGTCGACCTCGAGCGTCGCGTGCGCGCGCAGACCGCCGACCTGCGGCGCCTGGCCCGGCAGAACGAGGTGCTGCTGACCTCGGTGGGCGACGGCATCTACGGCGTCGACCCCGCCGGCCGCGTCACCTTCGTCAACCCGGCCGGCGCGGCGCTCCTGGGCTACTCGCCCGACGACCTCCTCGGCAAGGTCGCCCACGACCACTTCCACGCGCCGGCGGTCGACGGCACGCCGTACCCCTCCGACGGCTGCTACATCAGCCAGGCGATCCGCAGCGGGACCGTCGCGCAGCCCGAGGAGGACGTCTACCTCCGCGCCGACGGCCAGACCTTCGCGGTCGAGATCACCGCCTCGCCGCTGCTGGACGACGACACCGTGCGGGGAGCCGTCGTCGTCTTCCGGGACGTCACCCAGCGCCGCGAGGTCGAGCGGATGAAGAACGAGTTCCTCTCGGTGGTCAGCCACGAGCTGCGCACCCCGCTGACCTCGATCCGGGGCTCCCTCGGGCTGCTCGCCGGCGGAAGCCTGGGCGAGCTCCCGGAGCGGGCCGGACCGCTGGTCACCATCGCCCTGCAGAGCAGCGAGCGGCTCACCCGCCTGATCAACGACCTGCTCGACATCGAGCGCATCGAGTCCGGGACGCGCCCGATGGCCGTGACCGTCCTCGAGGCCGCCGACCTCGTCGCGACGGCCGCGCACCAGATCGAGGGGCTGGCCACCCAGATGCGGGTCCGGATCGAGGTCGGCGACACGAGCGGGCGGGTGCTCGCCGACGAGGACCGGATCATTCAGACCCTCACCAACCTGCTCGGCAACGCCATCACCTACTCCGAGGCGGGCGGCGTCGTCCACCTCGAGGCGCGGGAGCAGGGCAGCGAGGTCGTCTTCACCGTCCGCGACCAGGGACGCGGGATCCCGGCCGAGAAGCTGGAGAGCATCTTCGAGCCCTTCGAGCAGGTCGACTCCTCCGACGCCCGCCAGAAGGGCGGCACCGGGCTGGGGCTCGCGATCAGCCGCGGCATCGTGGAGGGGCACGGCGGGCGGATCTGGGCTGCGAACGCCCCCGGCCGCGGCGCCGTCCTGACGTTCACGCTCCCCTCGCCCCGACGACCGGGGGCCGAACCCGGGGCCGTGGCGCGACAGTCCTCCCGACCGACGGCCTAGCATGGCGCCGACACTCTCGGGGGAGGCTCGGTGATGGTGCGCACGGTGCTGGTGGTGGACGACGACGACTCGATCCGGGAGATCACGCAGCTGGCCCTCGAGGTCGTCGGCGGCTGGCGGGTGATCGCCGCGTCCGGGGGCGCCGAGGCGCTCGTGCTGGCCGACCGGCACCAGCCCGACGCCGTCCTGCTCGACGTGATGATGCCGGAGATGGACGGGCCCACGACCTTCCGTCACCTGCGCGACGGCGCGACCACCAGCCAGATCCCGGTGATCTTCCTGACCGCCAAGGTGCAGGTCGGCGACCACCGGATGTGGGACGACCTGGCGGTGGCCGGGGTGATCCCCAAGCCCTTCGACCCGATGGGGTTGTGCCGGGAGGTCTCAGGCCTGCTCGGCTGGACGGACTGAGCCGCCCAGCGTCGCGACCCGGGTGAGGGCCGCCTCGGTCGCGAGCTCGACGCGCCGTGGCGGGTGGTCGAGGTAGTGGCGCAGCACCCGGAGCGCGAGCCACGGGTCCAGGGCCAGGCTGGTCGCGTCGACCCGGGGGGAATCGTCGTGACTGCCACCGAGGTCGACGGTGAGCCAGTTGTGCACGACGTCCCGCCCGGTCGGGAACCGGCGCACACCGCGGCTCCAGTGCGGGCGGAAGTCGAAGACGTGCTGCCAGGTGAGGTGGACCGGGACGTCGCTGGTCCGCATGACCACCCCGTCGGGGCGCAGCAGGATCCCTCGGCCGGATCCGGCGCGCACGCCCGAGACGGGGAGGAGGAGGCCGGCGCCCTGCCCGTCGTCGTAGAGGCGCGGGGTCAGGCGGCGCACTGACCAGCGGCGGGTGGGCAGGTGCCAGCCGTCGCCGCTGGTGTTGGACTCCAGGGGGGTCGTGGTCGCGGGGTCGATCACGGACGGACATGTACCCGCGGGCGGACTCGTCCACACGGTGATGCCCACCACCTGACTGGACAGGTCGGTCAGGGTCGGTCCCACCCGGTGACGGTGTGCACGCGGGTGCCCTTGAGCTTCAGGTCGGCGCAGCTCTGCCGGCGCGGCTCGCCGGGCGTGGAGGCGACCGTGAGGCGGTGGTCCACGCCCGCCAGCGTGAGGGAGACGGTGTCCTCGATGCCGGGTCCGACCGACACGTCGCCGAGGTCGTGGAGACCCTCGAGGCCGAGTGCGGTCCGGACGTGGAGCTCGGCGACCTGCGCCGCCGCGGGCAGTCCGGCTCGTCCGCGTGCGTTGGCCGTGGGGAAGCCACCCGCGGCGATCTCGGCGCAGGCCTCGACGGCCGTGTCCGGGTCGAGGCGGCCGAGGGTCACCCCGCTGGGCAGCGCCAGGAGGGTGCCGGAGAACCGGTGGCCGCCGAGGTGGGTCGTCTCCCAGGTCGAGGCGGGCCAGCGCTCGGCCAGGGCGGCCGCGACCGGGCGGCCGATCTCGGCGCAGCAGCGGTCCCGGCGGCCATTGGTGCACACCAGCCAGAGTGGCCCCTCGTGGGCCGGCAGGCCGGGCTCCCCGCCCAGCGCCAGCGCGCGCAGGTCGAGGTCGGCGACCTGGTCCACCCGCTCGAGGACGGTGCCCCACACGCGCCCGGTCGCGCCGAGCCGGGCGGCGAAGACGTGCACCCCCGGTCCGGCCCAGCCGCCGTGCCGGCGGATCAGCTGGACCCGGACACCGTCGGCCCCCTCGAGGACCTCGCGGACGCCGTCGGGGAGACGGCTGTCGGCCACGGCGTTGCGGCCCCAGGAGCCGGCGTACTCGACGAGGAGCCAGGCCGTGTCCTCCGGCGCCGTGCCGGCCATCGGCTCCGCGTCGAGGGCGCTGGCGGCCGAGCAGCGGAAGGTCTCGGGGGTCACCCGGCTATTCGACCAGACCCCGCCGGCGCCCGATCGCGGCGGCCTCGGTGCGGCCGGCGGCCCCGAGCTTGCCGAGGATGTTGGAGACGTGGACCGAGACCGTCTTGGCGCTGATGAACAGCTGCTTGCCGATCTCGCCGTTGGAGCGCCCCTCCGCCACGAGGGCCAGGATCTCGGTCTCGCGGGGCGTGAGCGCGTCGGAGGTGGCGTCGCCCCGGGCGGGGGTGCTGCCGAGGGCGCGGAGATCGTCGAGCAGCGGCTGGGCGCCGAGCTGGTGGGCCGCGGCACGCGCCAGGTCGCCGACCTCCCGGGCCCGGGCGGCGTCGCCGGAAGCCCGCAGGATGCCGGCGAGCACGGTGCGGGTGCGGGCCAGCTCGAAGACGTCGCCGAAGTCGGCGAACAGGACCTCGGTCTCCTCCCACGCGCGCACCAGGGCGTCGAGGGGTGGCGCGTCGATGCCGGTCAGCCAGCGCAGCCGCAGGACCTCGGCGTCGAGGCGCTTGACCCAGGCGCGACCCTCGGGCCCCCAGAAGCCGGACGGGTCGGCGTAGCGCTCGAGCACCGTGTGGCCCTCGGCGTGCAGCCGCTCGGCACGCTCCTGGAACGCTGCGCGCTCGCCGGCCACGAGGGTCGGGACGGCCTGGGCGATGGCCCCGATCGTGATCGCGGCCAGCCGCACCCGGGCGGGGAACCACTCGTGCCAGATCCGGCCGAGCACGTCGACGGCGTGCTCGTACGACGCCACCGCGCCGGCCGCGTCCGCGCGGCGCCCGGCGTCGAGCAGCTCGACGGTGCTGGCGTGGATGGCGATCCCGCCCTCCTTGTGCCAGTGCCGGCGCAGCGCGAGCGTCTCGGGGGCGACGTCGAGCCCGCGGCCGTGCTGGATGTTGAGCCGGACGCTGTCGAGCAACGCCTTCGGGATCGGGGGCGCGGACTGGCCGTCGATCCCGCAGAGCTCCAGTGCCTCGTCCCACCGGCCGCTGACCATCAGCACCCAGGCGAGCTGCCACCGCGACTCGAAGGCGTACGGCGCCCACGCCAGCCCGGCCGCCTGGCCGCGCTCGATCGCGCTGCGGAACCAGCGCTCGGTCTCCTCGAACTCCGCCCAGTCCTGGTAGGAGCGGGCCAGGAAGAACCGCCCGCGGAGCTCGGCGTGGATCGCACCGGACTCCTGGGCACGCAGGATCGCGTCGGTCAGTGCGGCCCGCAGGCCCTCCTTGGGGCCGGCCTTCTTGAGACCGGACAGGGTGGTGATCGCGTCGGAGGCCAGCTCGGACATCGAGAGCTTCTCGGCCAGGGCGAGGGCGTCGATGCCGACCGCCTGGGCCTCCTCGAAGCGGCCCATCGCGGCGAGCACCCGGGCATGGGTCGTGAGCACCCGGGCGCGCAGCATCGGGGCGTCGTCGGGCACCAGGTCGAGCGCGCTGGCGGACACGGCGGCCGCGTCCTCGTCGGTCTCGATGATCACCAGGGCGGAGGCCCGGACGGCGAGCATCCGGGCCCGCCAGGCCGGCGAGGCGTCCGCGGGCAGGCAGGTCAGCTGCTCGGCCACCAGCGCCGCCGCGCGGATCGGGTGGCCGCTGGCCATCAGGGCCTCGGCCGCGCTGACGGTCAGCTTGGACACGTCGACATCGAGGTCGGCCCGGCGCCGCGGGTCGGCGAGCAGCTCCAGGGCCTGCTGGTAGTGCTGGGCGGCCTCGTCCGGGCCGCCGATCGCGGTCGCCTCGTTGCCGGCCCGGATGCTGGCGTCGAGGGCGGTGTCGAGGTCCATGGCGAGCCGGGCGTGCCGGGCCAGCTCGGCCGCGGTGCCGCGGGCCCGGCCGTCGCTGAGCGCCGCGCAGTACGCCGCGTGCAACCGGACCCGCTCGCCCGGCAGCAGGTCGTCGTACACCGCCTCGCCGAGCAGGGCGTGCCGGAAGGTGTAGGTGCCGGCGCCGGCCACGAGGACGTTCATCTCGACCGCGCGGCGCAGGCCCTCGTCGAGGGCGGTGTCGTCGAGCAGGGAGGCGGCGGCCAGCATCTCGTGGCTGACCTTGCGGCCGGCGACGCTGGCCGCGCGGACGACCTGGCGGGCGGTGTCGTCGAGGCGGTCGAGGCGGACGAGCAGCACGTCGGCGAGGTCGGCAGGCACCCAGCGGCCCGGTCCGGAGGCGGCGCCGACGAGCTCCTCGACGAAGAACGCGTTGCCCTCGGCGCGGTCCACGATGCCGGCGACCTGCTCCTCGGGGAGGGGGCCGGCATCGAGCTCGGCGATGAGGGTGCGGACGTCGCCGGCGGAGAGCGGGGCCAGCTGGATCCGCTCGACCCCGCGGATCCGCGACCACTCCGCGACCTGCGTGCGGAGGGGGTGGCGGCGGTGCAGGTCGTCGGAGCGGTAGGACGCGACGATCGCGACCGGGCGGGCGAACGGACGGGAGAAGAGGAAGCTGAGCATGTCGCGCGTCGACTGGTCGGCCCAGTGGGCGTCCTCGATGACCAGGAGCAGCGGGGCGGCCTCGGCGGCGGCCTCGAGCAGGGCGTGGACGGCCTCGAACAGGTCGGTGCGGTCCAGGGCGCCCGTCTCACGGTCGGGGTCGGCGTTCATCACGCGACGGCCGGGCTGGAGGCGGGCCAGGGCGGGGTGCTGGCCGGCGACGGCCTCGACGACCCCGGGCAGGTCGGTGGCCATCCGGCCGAGCACCTCGGAGAAGGGCAGGTAGGGCAGGGCGCTGTCGCCGAAGTCGAGGCAGTGGCCGGCGAAGACCTGCCAGCCCTCGGTGAAGGCCACGTCGCGCAGCTCGGTCAGCAGACGGGTCTTGCCGACGCCGGCGTCACCGGACAGCAGGACGTTGGTGGCCTCGCGGTCGCTCGCGGACCGGTCCCCGGGGATGCGACGGACGCCGAGCAACGAAGCGATCTCCGTCAGCTCGGCGTCTCGTCCCACCAGGGGCTTGCTCGTGTGTCCTGCCACGTCGTCCATGATCTCGTGAACGTCCGGTGCGGTGCCCATCTTTTCGCGGGCCCGTCAGCGGACGATGTCGCTGTCCACCACGGATCGACGTACGCGGGGAAGCCTGGTGCGGCGCCCCTTGAGCCCGGACCGGATCCGCATCGCGCGGTAGTCGATCTCGGACTTCAGGATCTGGTTGGTGTGGTCGTACATCTGGTGCTCCTCATCTCGGGTCGGTGAGACGAGGTTCGCTCCCTGAGGTAGGCGCCCACATCGGACAACCTCCCTATCTGAGGTGGCCGTCCGGCGGGGGTGCCTTAGGGCGGCTCAGACCGGCCGGCCGCCCTGCCAGACCTGCTGCACGAGGGGCACGCCGGGGCGGTAGGCCAGGTGCACGTGGCTGGGGGCGTCGAGGACCATCAGGTCGGCCCGCCTGCCGACGGTGAGCGCGCCGACGTCGTCGCGGTCGAGGGCGCGCGCTCCCGTCGCTGTCGCCGCATGGACCGCCTCACCGGGGGTCATCCCCATCTCCCGGACGGCCAGCGCGACGCACAGCGGCAGCGAGCTGGTGAAGCAGGACCCGGGGTTGCAGTCGCTGGCAATCGCGACCCGCACGCCGGCGTCGAGGAGGCGGCGCGCGTCGGGGTAGGGCTGCCGGGTCGAGAACTCCACACCGGGCAGCAGCGTCGCGATCGTGCCGCTGTCGCGCAGCGCGTCGACATCGGCGTCCTCGAGATAGGTGCAGTGGTCGACGGCGGTGAGCCCGAGCTCGGCGGCGAGCCGGACGCCGGGGCCGGGGCCCAGCTGGTTGGCGTGCAGCCGGCCGCGCAGCCCCTTCGCCGCGCCGGCGGCGAGCACCGCCCGGGCCTGGTCGCCGTCGAAGGCGCCCCGCTCGCAGAACACGTCGATCCAGCGGGCGTACGGCGCCGCCGCGTCGAGCATCGGTCCGGTCACGAGGTCGACGTACGCCGCCGGGTCGTCGGCGTGCTCGGCCGGCACGACGTGCGCGCCGAGGAACGTCGTCTCCTCGGTGAACTGCCGGGCGACGGCCAGGCTGCGCGCCTCGTCGCGGGTGGAGAGGCCGTAGCCGCTCTTGATCTCCACCGTGGTGGTGCCCTGGCGGCGCATCTCGGCGACCAGCCGGGCCACGTGGCTGGTGAGCTGCTCGTCCGTGGCGGCGCGGGTCGCGGCGACCGTCGTACGGATCCCGCCGGCGGCGTAGCTCTCGCCCGCCATGCGGGCCGCGAACTCGGCGGCCCGGTCGCCCGCGAAGACCAGGTGGGAGTGGGAGTCCACGAAGCCCGGCAGCACCGCGCGGCCGCCGACGTCGAGGCGCTCGTCGGCCTCGGGGGCATCGATCGCCCGGCCGACCCAGGCGACCGTGGCGCCCTCGACGACGAGGGCGGCGTCGGCGATCGCACCGAGGAGGTCGTCGGCCTCGGGGTCGTTGGTGACCAGCTCGGCGATGCCCGTGATGAGGGTGCTGCTCACGCTGTGCCCTTCCAGATCGTGTCGATGGCGGCCGCCAGCTCGCGCCCGATGTCGGCGCGATCACCCTGCCGCACCACGACCCGCCCGTCGACCATCACCTGGGTGACGTCCTCGGCGGTCGCGGCGAAGACCGCGGTGTTCTCGTCGCCGCCGGTGCCGGCGGTGCGTGGGGTGGCGGGGTCGAGGGTGACGAGGTCGGCCCGGTTGCCGACCTCGATGGCGCCGGCGTCGGCGAAGCCGAGGCTCTCGTGGCCGGTCGTCGTGGCCGCGGTCAGCAGCTCGGCCGCGGTCCAGTGGCCGCGCTGTCGGGTGGCGAGCCGCTCGTCGAGCTCGACCGCGCGCATCTCCTCGAACAGGTCGATGACGGCGTGGCTGTCGCTGCCCAGGGTCAGCCGGCTGCCGGCCTCGTGCAGCCGCCGGCTCGGACCGATGCCGTCGCCGAGGTCGCGCTCGGTGGTCGGGCAGAAGTCGGCGTAGGTGCCGGTCTCGCCGAGCAGCCTGATGTCGTCGTCGGTCAGGTGCGTCGCATGCACCGCCGTCGTCGCGGGCGTCAGCAGGCCGGCGTCGTGGAGCAGCCGGGTCGGCGTCACGCCGTACGCCGCGAGGCAGCCGTCGTTCTCGGCCACCTGCTCGGAGAGGTGGACGTGGAGGGGCATCGTGCCGTCGACCGCCTCCCTGACCGTCGCCAGCTGGTCGCGCGGCACGGCCCGCACGCTGTGCACGGCCGCGCCGATGACGACACCGTCGCCCTGTACGTTTCCCAGCAATTGTTGGGTTCTGGCCCCCCACGCGGCCGCGTCACCGTCGTAGTAGCGCAATTGCGCGGTTTCGACCGGCTCCCCGAAGCCCGAGCTGAGGTAGACCGTGTCGAGCAGCGCGATCCGGATCCCGGCCTCGCGCGCCGCCTCGACCAGGGCCAGCCCCATCGCGTTCGGGTCGGCGTAGGGCGTGCCGCCGGGCTGGTGGTGCAGGTAGTGGAACTCCCCCACTCCCGCGATCCCCGCCGCCGCCATCTCGCGGTAGGTCGCCCGGGCCAGCGCGAAGTAGTTGTCGGGGTCCAGCCTCCCGGCCACGGCGTACATCTGGTCGCGCCAGGTCCAGAACGTCCCCCGCTCCCGCTGGGTCCGCCCGCGCAGCGCCCGGTGGAAGGCGTGGCTGTGGCAGTTGGCCAGGCCGGGGATCGTCAGGCCGGGGACGCGGGTGGCGGTCGGGGCGGAATCACCGGTTGACCGGTGATTCCGGACGTTCTGGGGGGTTGCAACGCCCGAAGACGTCCGGGAGTGCCCGGGGAGTGTCGCGGAAGTGACGGAAGTGAACCGCCCGCCCTCGACCTCGACCAGCACGTCGTCGTGGACGGCCCCGGCGACCCACGCCCGCTCCAGGAGGTACGACGCCGCCGTCACTGCCCGGCCAGCCTCTCCAGCGTGTCCGCCAGCGCCGAGACGCCCACCAGGCAGTCCGGCATCGAGGCGTGCTCCGCGGGCGAGTGCGAGACGCCGGTCGGGTTGCGCACGAAGAGCATGGCGGTGGGGATCCCCGCGGCCGACAGGATGCCGGCGTCGTGGCCGGCCTGGGTCGGGATGACCGGCCAGTCGCCGCCCTCGTGGTCGGCCGCGATCGAGGCGGCCAGGGACGGGGAGAAGGCCACCGACGACGAGACCGACTCGGCGGTCACGACCAGGGCCGTGCCGTCCCGAGAGGCCCGGTCGGAGGCTTGCGTCGAGATGGCCTCGACCAGCGACGCCAGCCCCGCATCGGTCGAGCACCGCGCGTCGAGCCACGCGGTCACCCGCGACGGGATCGCGTTGGTGCCGTTGGGGGCCACGTCGATGCGCCCGAAGGTGGCGCGCTGCCCGGCCAGCCGTGCCTGCTTGTTGGCGGCGAGCGCGGTCATCGCATACGTGAGCATCGGGTCGGCGCGGTCCTCCATCCGCGTCGTGCCGGCATGGTTGGCGGCCCCCGTGAAGTCGAAGCGGTAGCGCCCGTGCGGCCAGATCTCGCTGGCGAGGCCGACCGCGGCACCCCGGTCGACGAGGTCGCGGCCCTGCTCCACGTGCAGCTCGACGAAGGTGCCGACCGACGCCAGCGACAGCGGCGTCCCGTCGAGGCCCTCCGCCGCGAGCGCGTCGCCGAGGAACACCCCGTCGCGGTCGCGCAGCTCGCGCGCGGTCGACCACGGCAACGCCCCCGCGACCAGCCGCGACCCGAGGCAGGCCAGCCCGAACCGCGACCCCTCCTCCTCCGCGAACACCGAGACGCCGATCGGCCGTGCGGGCACGAATCCCCTGTCCCGCAAGGCATCCACGGCCGCGAGCGCCGACACGACGCCGAGCGGGCCGTCGTACGCGCCCCCGTCCAGCACCGAGTCGAGGTGCGACCCGGTGAGCACCGCCGGGCCCGACGCCCCGGGATGCTCCCACCAGCCGACCACGTTGCCGAGCCCGTCGGCCTCGACCCGCAGGCCGCGTGCCTCGCACTGCGCCACGAACCACGACCGCAGCTCCACCTCCGCCGAGGTCCAGGGCTGGCGGAAGTAGCCGCCCGAGGTGGCCGAGCGTCCGACCGGGCCGAGGTCGGCCCACATCCGCTCGAAGTCGTCAGGCACGCTTGCCTCCATGGAGTTCCAGGACGTCGTCCGACGCCGCAAGATGATCCGCAACTACGCCGAGACCCCGGTGGACCCGGCGGTCGTCGACCGGGCGCTCGACAACGCGACGCGCGCCCCGAGCGCAGGCTTCAGCCAGGGTTGGGGATTCCTGGTGCTCGACACCCCCGACGACGTACGACGCTTCTGGGCCGCCACGTCCGACGACGTGGACCAGCCCGACAGCTGGCTCGCCGGCATGATGCGGGCGCCGGTCGTCATCGTGCCGTGCTCGAGCAAGGCCGCCTACCTCGCGCGGTACGCCGAGTCGGACAAGGGCTGGGCCGACCGCGACGAGGCCCGCTGGCCGGTGCCGTTCTGGCACATGGACGCGGCGATGGCGAGCCTGCTCATCCTGCAGACCGCCGTCGACGAGGGGCTCGGGTCCTGCTTCTTCGGCATTCCGCCGGACCGGGAGCCGCAGGTGAGGACGGCGTTCGGCATCCCCGACACCTTCGACCCCGTCGGGGTCATCACCCTGGGCCACCGCGTGGAGGACACCGGCGCCGCCGGATCCCCGTCGCGACGCCGACGCAAGCCGCTCGAGGACGTCGTCCACCGCGGCAGCTGGGGTGGATGACGGGGGCACCCCGCCAGTCCACCGGGCCCCGGCACCGGGGTCAACGACCACCACGCCGGCCCAGTCTCACATCCGAGACACATCACCCCGGTCGTGCGGATGAGAGTGCGCGATAGCGCTCCTTGAGCAGCACGACCCGGCTAGGTTTCACCGCATGTCCACGAGGGAGGGCGGGCCGGAGCATGCCCGCGCGATCACCAAGCTGCAGGCCCTCGTCCGGATCCCGACGGTCTCGCACCGCGACCCCGCGGCCGTGGACACCGCGCAGTTCGACGAGTTCCTGGTCGAGCTCCGGAAGCAGTTCCCGCGGTTGCACGCCGAGACCGAGCTGACCCGCGTCGGCACCCATGGACTGCTCTTCCGCTGGTCGGGCGCGGACGACAGCCGCCCCGTCGTGCTGATGGCCCACCTCGACGTGGTGCCCGTCGACGAGGACGCCCCGTGGCAGCACCCGCCCTTCGACGCAACCCTGGTCGACGGCGCGATCTGGGGCCGCGGGACCCTCGACGACAAGGGCTCGCTGGTCGGCATCGCCGAGGCGGTCGAGGTGCTGCTCGAGCGGGGATTCACCCCCGCGCAGGACGTGTGGCTCTCGTTCGGCTGCGACGAGGAGGTCTCCGGTACGGCGGCACCCGAGGCCGTCGCCCACCTGCGGGCGGCCGGCGTACGCCCCTGGTTCGTGCTCGACGAGGGCGGCGCCGTCGCTCACGAGGCCTTCCCCGGCGTGGCCGCGCCGATCGGCGTCATCGGGGTGACCGAGAAGGGCACCACCAGCATCGAGCTGCGCGTCGAGGGCCGCGGCGGCCACGCGTCGACGCCGGCCCGGATGGGCCCGACCGCCCGCCTGGCCCGCGCGATCCTCCGGCTCGAGCGGGCTCCCATGCCCGCCCGCACCCCCGACGCGACCGTGGAGTTGCTGCGCCGGATGGCCCCGCACGCGTCCGTCGCGCTGCGTCCCCTGATGGCCAACGCCGGGCGCCTCCGCCCCGTCCTCACCCGGGCGCTGGTCGCCGCGGGTCCCGAGTCCGCGGCGATGACGCGGACGACGTTCGCGATCACCACGCTGTCCGGCAGCCCGGCACTCAACGTCATCGCCAGCACCGCCAAGGCCGGCGTGAACATCCGGGTGATGGTCGGCGACACCGTCGCGGGCGTCCTGGACCACGTGCGCCGCGCGATCTCCGACGACGACGTCCACATCGACGTGGTCGAGCAGAACGAGCCGAGCCCGGTCTCCCCGATGGACGACGCGTTCGCGCTGCTCGAGGAGACCATCGGCGAGCTCTTCCCCGACGCCTTCGCCGCGCCCTACGTGATGATGGCCGCCACCGACTCCCGGCACTTCACCGAGATCTGCGAGCGCGTCTACCGCTTCGCGCCCTTCCGGATGACCAAGGCCCAGCGCGAGTCCATCCACTCCTACGACGAGCACCTCGACGTCGAGGCGTTCCTCGACGGCGTCGCCTGGTACCAGCTCCTGATCGAGAGGATCCCCCGATGAGCGTCCACCGGCTCGACCGACGACCGGCTGAGGCGACCCACAGCCTCGTCGCCATCGTCGGCTTCCTGGTCTGCGTCGAGATCGCCAGCGGCATCCTGCAGGGCTACTACACGCCGATCTGGAAGGACGTCGCCGGCCACCTCGACATGCGCGACGCCGACGTCAACTGGTTCGAGGCGGCCCAGCTCATCGTCTCCGCCCTCGTCGTGCCGTTCCTCGCGCGGCTCGGCGACCTGGTCGGGCACAAGAAGGTGCTGCTGCTCTCCAGCGCCGTCACCGCCCTCGGCTCCTGGATCCTCGCGTTCGCCCCCTCCTTCACGACGTTTCTGGTCGGCTTCGCCCTCCAGGGTGCGTACGTCGTGTGGTTGCCCATGGAGGTCGCGATCATCCACCGCCGGACGGCCGGCACCGGCCGCCAGGCGGTCCTGACGCGGCGAGCGGCCGCGATCCTGGTCGGCGCCCTCGAGCTGTCGGTGATCATCGGCGCGCTCACCAGCGGGGCGCTCGTCGGGTCGACGTCGATGGGCCTGGTCCTGATGCTCCCGGCCGTCGCCGTGACCGCCTGCTTCTTCGTCGTGCTGGTCGGGATCGAGGACGTGCAGGGCGTCGGGCGCGGCGGCATCGACTACCGCGGCCTGGGCCTGGTCACGCTCGCCCTCGGACTCGTGATGGCGGGCCTGATCGCCGTACGCCTCGACGGTCCGGGCAGCCTCCTCGCGTGGGTCCTCGTCGCCGCCGGGCTCGCCACGATGGTGCCGTTCGTCCGCTTCGAGGCCGCCCACCCCGACCCCATCGTCGACGTCCGGCTGTTCGCCCAGCCCCGCCAGTGGCCGGTCCAGCTGACCGCGTTCCTGTTCGGCATGTCCGTGCTGGGGGCCCAGATTCCGCTGTCGACCTTCGCCCGCACCGATCCCGACGTCGCGGGCTACGGCCTCGGCGCGGACGCCGGCTTCGTCTCCACCCTGATCGGCGTCTACGTCATCACGCTGGCGATCGGCGCCTTCACACTGCCACTGACCTCGCGCTGGTTCGGCGCCCGCAACGCGCTGGTGCTCTCGGCAGTCCTGGTCGCGGCCGGCTACGCGCTGTGGCTGCCCTTCCACGACAGCACCGGCCAGGCCCTGCTCAACATGGCCGTCGCCGGCGTCGGGTCCGGAGCCCTGGTCGCGGCCCTGCCCGCCGCCGCCGCGGCCGCTGCTCCGGCCGACCGCACGGGCTTCGCCACCGGCATGACCAACGCGACCAAGACCGTCGGCGGCGCCATCGCCTCCTCGGTCTTCGCGATCGCCCTGGCCTCGACCGGATCGCTCGACGACCCGACCGAGGGCCACGCCCCACTGCAGGGCTACCTCACCGTCTGGACGGTCTGCGCGGTGGCCGCCCTGCTCGCCGCCGTCGCCCTGCTCGTGATGCCGCGCGACGCCGCCGAGGACCCGGAGGCCCCCACCCCCGCCGGGTAATCTGGCCGCACGGAGGTGACCCAGTGACCGACCAGCCCGACCGCCAGCCCGAGAGGCTCCCCGAGAAGGACGAGCGCACCGGCCGCAGCGCGGCCGCGGCCCGGATGCACCACCAGGCCAGCTGGGTCGACCAGCAGATCCGGGTCGCGATGGCCAAGGGCGAGTTCGACAACCTGCCCGGCGCGGGCAAGCCGATCACGGACCTCGGGCCTACCCACGACCCGGACTGGTGGCTGAAGAAGTTGGTCGAGCGCGAGCACATCGCGGTGCTGCCGGCCTCGCTCCAGCTCCGCAAGGACGACGCCGAGCTCGACGCCCTGCTCGACCGCCTCAACGTCGAGGCCGAGGTGCGGCGCGAGGTCGAGGAGTTCAACGCCCGGGTGATCGCCGCCCGCTACCGCCCGCCCGAGGGGCCGCCGCTCATCACGATGCCGCGCGACGTCGACGCCACCGTGGCGGGCTGGCGCCAACGCCGTACGGCGAGGCTCGCGGCGCACCGCACGACGCCCGCACCGGCTCCGGCGCCCGCTGCGGAGTCGCCGAAGCGTCGCTGGTTCCGCCGCTCCCGCTGATTGCGATCCACTGTCAGATCGGTCATACCGGCGAGTAGCCCCCCGCTGCTAGTTTCCGCCCATGCCCAGCAGCAGCCGTAGCGCCAAGGACTTCTTCCGCCCCCTGGCCGTGGGGGCCCCGACCCCCCTGACCGAGGTCCCGGCCCGCCCCAGCCGGGCGATCCACTTCTTCGACCCGAGCAACGAGAAGATGGCCGCCAAGATCCCGGCCATGGTCGGCACCGTCGACGTCCTGCTCGGCAACCTCGAGGACGCCGTCAAGGCCGACAACAAGGTCGCCGCCCGCGAGGGCCTGGTGAAGATCGCCCAGGGCACCGACTTCGGGCCCACCCAGCTGTGGACCCGGATCAACGCCCTCGACAGCCCCTGGGTCCTCGACGACCTGACCACGCTCGTGCCGGCAATCGGTGACAAGCTCGACGTGATCATGGTGCCGAAGGTGCAGGGCGCCGAGGACATCCACTACGTCGACCGGCTCCTCGCCCAGCTCGAGGCCAAGGCCGGGCTGGACCGGCCGATCCTCGTGCACGCGATCCTCGAGACCGCCCGCGGCGTGGCCAACGTCGAGGAGATCTGCGGCGCCAGCCCGCGCATGCAGGGCCTCTCCCTCGGCCCGGCCGACCTCGCGGCGGACCGCCGCATGAAGACCACCCGCGTCGGCGGCGGCCACCCCGGCTACCTCGTCCGCCAGGACCCGACCAAGTCCTCGGACGGCATCGAGGTCGGCGAGCGCGCGACCTACCAGCAGGACCTCTGGCACTACACGATCGCCCGGATGGTCGACGCCTGTGCGATGCACGGCATCTACCCCTACTACGGCCCGTTCGGCGACATCGCCGACGAGGTCGCGTGCGAGGACCAGTTCCGCAACGCCTTCCTGCTCGGCTGTGTCGGCACGTGGAGCCTGCACCCCAAGCAGATCGCCATCGCCAACCGGGTCTTCAGCCCCAGCGTCGAGGACATCAAGCACGCCCGCCGCGTGGTCGCGGCCATGGGTGACGGCACCGGCGCGGTGATGCTCGACGGCAAGATGGAGGACGACGCCTCCCTCAAGCAGTGCCTGGTGATGGTGCGGCTGGCCGAGGAGCTCGCCGCGATCGACCCCGAGCTGAAGAAGCAGTACGACGCGATCGAGGTGCCGGCATGAGTGACTTCACCCCCCTGCGCTCGGTCCTCTACATGCCGAGCTCCAACGAGCGGGCGCTGGAGAAGGCCAAGGCGATCGCCTGCGACGGCCTGATCCTCGACCTCGAGGACGCTGTTGCCCCCGACGCCAAGCCCGCCGCCCGTGAGGCCGCTGCCGCGGCCGCCGCATCGGGCGAGTACGGCCGCCGTACGGTCACCATCCGCGTCAACGGCATCGGCACCCAGTGGCACGACGACGACATCGTCGCCGCCGCCCAGGCCGGCCCCGCGGGCGTGGTCGTCCCCAAGGTCAACAGCGCCGACGAGGTCCGCGCCCTGGTCGCCGCACTGGAGAAGGCGGGCGCCCCCGACCACACCCGCCTGTGGGCGATGGTCGAGACGCCCGAGGCGGTGTTCAACGTCCGCGAGATCGCGGCGGCCTCCGACCGGCTCGCGGTCCTGGTCATGGGCACCAACGACCTTGTCAAGGAGCTGTACGCCGAGCACGTCCCGGGCCGCGCACCGCTCCTGACCTCGCTCTCGCTCTCGCTGCTGGCCGCACGCGCCGCCGGCGTCGCGATCCTCGACGGTGTCTACAACGACGTGAAGAACACCGACGGCTTCCTCGCGGAGTGCCAGCAGGGCCGCGAGATGGGCTTCGACGGCAAGACCCTGATCCACCCCGGCCAGATCGAGGGCGCCAACACGGCGTTCGCGCCGAGCGAGTCGGCCGTCGAGGACGCCCGCGGGATCCTCGCGGCGTGGGAGGACGGCAAGGGATCCGGCGTCGTGACCTACAACGGCAAGATGGTGGAGAACCTCCACGTCGAGTCCGCCGAGCGGACGCTCTCGATCCATGAGGCGATCACCGCGCTCGGGTCGTGAGCGGGGCGTGACCTGCGCCACGCCCCGATTCGGGTTCGGCCGGGAGTGAACTGCGGCCCTCCGGGTATAGGACGAGTACCTATTCCCCGGAGGGAGAACACATCATGGTTGTACTCGGCCTGATCCTGCTCATCATCGGCCTCGTGGCCGCGATCCCCGTCCTGACGACGATCGGTCTGATCCTCATCGTCGTGGGCCTGATCCTGAACTTCGTTCCGATCGGCGGCACGCGGCGCAGGTACTACTGACCCGCAGCGGCGACAAGCTCTGACCCCCGGCCCTCCTGGGCCGGGGGTCGTTGCATGTCCGGGGCCTCTCAGTCGTCGTCGCGGCGCAGGGTCTCGTCGAGCCACATCTTGGCGCTGCCGAGCCAGCCCGCGGCGTCGTGCACCATCCGGCCCAACGCGTCCTGGGTCTGCTTGAACGTCTCGCCGTAGCTCCGGGCCGCGGCCGACGCCGCCTCGCTGACCGTGGCGGCGTCGTCGGTGTCGCGACGCGGGTAGGCGCCGCCGAGGAAGCGGGTGTACTCCCCCGCGTCGACCCACCGGCGCAGCTCGCTGGCACGCACCACCGCGAAGGGGTGGGTGCGGTTCTCGATGAGCAGCAGCTTGAGGACCGAGTCGCGCAGGTCGGACTCCTCGTACTCCGTGCCCTGCGCGAAGAACGACGTCGCGTCGAGGTCGTCGAGGTGGCCACCGCTGGCGAGCTTCATGTGCACGCGGAACGCCGTCGCCGGGTCCTGGGTGGCGAGCAGGCCGGCCCGGTCGGCGGACAGCTCCGCCTTGCGCGACCACTCGTAGAGCGCGGCCATGATGGCGCGCACCCCGAGCCCGCCCAGCGGCACCGAGGACAGCACCCCGCTCAGCTGGATCAGCCGCTGCAGCAGCGTCTGGTAGACCGCGTGCCCGCTCACCGCGTGGCCGAGCTCGTGGCCCAGGACGAAGCGCATCTCCTCGTCGTCGAGCAGCTCGACCATGCCGGAGGTGACCACGATGAACGGCTTGTTCATGCCGATCGTCATGGCCTGCGGCACCGGGTTGGCCGACACGTAGAGCTCCGGCAGCTCGGCGGCGTCGAGCGTCTGCGCCACCTCACCGAGGAGCCGGTGGAGCGTGGGGAACTGGCGGTCGTCGACCCGGATCGCCGACCCCAGGAACACCAGCCGGACCGCGCGCTCGTTGAAGAGCCCCGACATCGCCTTGAGGACGGTGTCGAAGCCCTTCAGCTTGCGCAGCGCCACGAGGGCGCCGCGGTCGGCGGGGTGCTCCCACGCGCGTGAGCTGATGCCGGGCAGTGGGACCCGAGAACGGGCCGGCTGGGTGGTCACGGTCCCAGCCAATCACGCGACCTGTCATGTCGTCCGTGGGTCGCGGTCATCTGCGACCGCTCGACACACCGAAGTGCGGTCCGAGGCCCCTCCAGGTGCCGCGATCCGGACTTCGGTGTGTCGGTGGGTTCAGCCCTCGGACATGGGGATGCGCACGTCGCGCTCCGCGGCCACCTCGGCGGCCCGCTCGTAGCCGGCGTCGACGTGGCGGATCACGCCCATGCCCGGGTCGTTGGTGAGCACCCGCTCGATCTTCTCGGCGGCCAGTGCGGTCCCGTCGGCGACGCAGACCTGGCCGGCGTGGATCGAGCGCCCCATGCCGACGCCGCCGCCGTGGTGGATCGAGACCCACGTCGCGCCCGAGGCGGTGTTGACCAGGGCGTTGAGCAGCGCCCAGTCCGCGATCGCGTCGGAGCCGTCGAGCATCGCCTCGGTCTCCCGGTAGGGCGAGGCGACCGAGCCGCAGTCGAGGTGGTCGCGGCCGATCACGACCGGCGCCTTGAGCTCGCCCGAGGCGACCATCTCGTTGAACTTCAGGCCGGCGAGGTGACGCTCGCCGTACCCCAGCCAGCAGATGCGCGCCGGGAGGCCCTGGAAGTGCACGCGCTCGCCGGCCATGGTGATCCACTTGCGCAGCCGCTCGTTCTCGGGGAAGAGCTCGAGGATCGCCTTGTCCGTGGCGGCGATGTCGGCTGGGTCGCCGGACAGCGCGGCCCAGCGGAAGGGGCCCTTGCCCTCGCAGAACAGCGGCCGGATGTAGGCCGGCACGAAGCCGGGGAACTCGAAGGCCCGGTCGTAGCCACCCTTGCGGGCCTCGTCGCGGATCGAGTTGCCGTAGTCGAAGACCTCGGCGCCCTTGTCCTGGAACTCCACCATCGCCCGCACGTGGGCGGCCATCGACTCCTGCGCGCGCTTGGTGAAGCCGGCCGGGTCCTCTGTGCGCTCGCGCTCCCAGTCCTCGAAGGCGGTGCCGACCGGCAGGTAGAACAGCGGGTCGTGGGCGGAGGTCTGGTCGGTGACGATGTCGATCGGCGCATCGGACTCGAGCAGCTCGGGCAGCATCTGGGCGGCGTTGCCGAGCACCCCGATGGACAGCGGGCGCCGCTCGTCGCGCGCGGCCACCGCCATCTCGACCGCCTCCTCCAGCGAGGCGGCCTGGACGTCGAGGTAGCGGTGCTCGATGCGGCGCGCGATCCGGGACTGGTCGCACTCGATGCAGATGACGACGCCGTCATTCATGGTGACCGCCAGCGGCTGGGCACCGCCCATGCCGCCGAGACCGGCGGTCACGGTGATGGTGCCGGCCAGCGTCCCCGAGAACCGCTTGTCGGCGACGGCTGCGAACGTCTCGAACGTGCCCTGGAGGATCCCCTGGGTGCCGATGTAGATCCACGAGCCCGCGGTCATCTGGCCGTACATCGTCAGCCCGAGGTCCTCGAGGCGGCGGAACTCCTCCCAGTTGGCCCAGTCGCCGACGAGGTTGGAGTTGGCGATCAGCACGCGCGGCGCCCACGCGTGGGTGCGCATCACGCCGACCGGCTTGCCGGACTGCACGAGCATCGTCTCGTCGTCCTCGAGGTCGCGCAGGGTGCGGACGAGCGCGTCGTACGCCTCCCAGCTGCGGGCCGCCTTGCCGGTGCCGCCGTAGACGACGAGGTCCTCGGGACGCTCGGCGTTCTCCGGGTCGAGGTTGTTCATCAGCATCCGCAGCGGCGCCTCGGTCTGCCACGACTTCGCGGTCAGCTCGGTGCCGGTGGCGGCGTGGATGGGCAACCTTGGATTCTGGGGCAGGGGGTTGGTCACGAGAGTTCTCCGATCACGGCTTCGACGGACGACAGGACGGCGCCCGAGCGGACCAGCTCGACGGCGGCCTCGATCTCGGGCGAGAGGTGGCGGTCGGGGCCGGGGCCCTGGATGCCCGACTCCCGCAGGAGGCGGACGACGGCGGCGGTGGCCGGCGACGGCTCCAGCGGAGCGCGCAGGTCGAGGGCGCGGGCAGCGGTGAGCACCTCGATCGCGACCACGCGGGTCAGGCCGTCGACCGAGCGGCGCAGCTTGCGCGCGGCCGACCAGCCCATCGAGACGTGGTCCTCCTGCATCGCGCTGGAGGGGATCGAGTCGACCGAGGCCGGAACGGCGAGGCGCTTGAGCTCGGAGACGATCGCGGCCTGGGTGTACTGCGCGATCATGTGGCCGCTGTCGACGCCCGGGTCGTCGGCGAGGAACGGCGGCAGCCCGTGGTTGCGGGCCTTGTCCAGGAACCGGTCGGTACGTCGCTCGCTGATCGAGGCGACGTCGGCGGCGACGATGGCGAGGAAGTCCAGGACGTAGGCGACCGGGGCGCCGTGGAAGTTGCCGTTGGACTCCACGCGGCCCTCCTCCGCCAGGACCACCGGGTTGTCGACGGCACTCGCCAGCTCGCGGCCGGCCACCTGCGCGGCGTGCTCGACGGTGTCGCGGGCGGCGCCGTGCACCTGCGGCGAGCAGCGCAGCGAGTAGGCGTCCTGGACGCGGTTGCAGTCGGGGCCGCGGTGGGAGGCGACGACGCCGGAGTCGGCGAGGACGCGGGTCAGGTTGGCCGCCGAGAGCGCCTGGCCGGGGTGCGGCCGGATCGCCTGCAGCTCGGGCGCGAAGACCCGGTCGGTGCCGAGCTGGCCCTCGACCGACATGGCGGCCGAGACGTCGGCCGTGCGCAGCAGCATCCGCAGGTCGTGGATCGCCATGACCAGCATCCCGAGCATCCCGTCGGTGCCGTTGATGAGCGCGAGGCCCTCCTTGGCCTCGAGCTCGACCGGGGTGAGCCCGGCGGCGGCCAGCGCGTCGGCCGCGGGCATCAGCACACCGTCGGCGTCGCGGACGTCCCCCTCGCCCATCAGGGCCAGCGCGCAGTGGGACAGCGGCGCGAGGTCGCCCGAGCAGCCCAGCGAGCCGTACTCGCGCACGACCGGGGTGATCCCGTGCGACAGCAGCCCGGCGAGCAGCTGCGCGGTCTCGACCCGGACGCCCGTGTGGCCGGTGGCGAGCGTGGAGAGGCGCAGCAGCATCAGTCCGCGGGTCACCTCGCGCTCGACCTCGGGTCCGGAGCCGGCGGCGTGCGAGCGGACCAGCGACTTCTGCAGCTGGGCGCGCATCTCGGTCGGGATGTGCCGGGTGGCGAGGGCGCCGAACCCCGTCGAGATGCCGTACGCCGGGGTGGCGGCCGACGCGAGCACCTCGACCACCTCGCGTGCCCGGGCCAGGGCGGTCAACGCCTCCTCGGTCAGCTCGACGGGAGCGCCGCCGCGGGCGACGGCGACGACGTCGTCGAGGGACACGGGGCCGACACCGACGGCCACGGGGCGGGTGCGCAGATCAGGAACGGACATGCCCCCATCCAACGCCCGGGACCGGTCGCCCACCAGAGCGGGACACGGCGCACCCGTCTCGGATCCCAGACTCGTCGCCGCGCGACCCCGCCGGTTTCTTTACCTTCCGGGACGTGTTCCGGCTCACACGATGGGTAAAAGACAGGTGAAGGCCTGGAGGCAGTACGGGGGGCGACCAGGGTCGCAAACGCCAACAGGCCCGGGCGCTGAACCGTCTCGGGCTGCTCACACGGGGAGAGCACAAGCATGCGCACACCACTCATCGCAGGATCCGTCCTTGCCCTCATGACGGCCGGCGCCGTCACCCTGGGCACCACCACCGCACAAGGCATGGGGGCCTCGGAGAAGACTCCGACGCAGTTCGCCCTCGGAGGATCGGGGTTCGGGAGCCGGGGCGAGGGCGGCGACGTCCCCGCCGGGACCGACACCACCGCCTACCAGGTCATCGGCTGCAACAACAGGGCCGGACTCAACCGCGAGAACCACCTCGAGGACACGACCGTCCCCGGGCTGGGCACCATGCACAACATCACCACCACCGTTTGGACGACCACGTCCGGCGGCACCGTGGCGTCGAACTCGCGCAACAGCATCGAGCAGCTCACCATCGGGGACCCCTCGGCAGGCGCCCTCGAGCTGCACGCCGTGAGGTCCGACTCTCGCGCCTTCCACGACGGCAGCGGCTACCACTCCACCACCGTCACCCACGTCGGCTCGCTGACGTTCACGCCGCCGGGCGGCGAGCCGCAGGTGCTCGACCTCCCGACGCCGGACCAGCCGGTCACGGTGCCGGGCCTGGCCACCATCGCGATCGGCGACGCCCGCGAGCTGCACGACGGAGACGGAGCCAAGGCCTCGGCCAACGCCGTCGACATCACGGTGCTGGCCACCGGCTCGCGCTTCCGGATCGCGCACTCCGCGGCCCAGATCGGGGAGGGCGTGCGCTCCGGCCTCTTCCGCGGCTACTCCTCCAGCAGCCGCAACCGCGGCCTGGACGACAACGTGACGACCGGGAAGACGTCGTACCTCCTCATGCCCTGCCAGGGCACCGGCGGCGACCTGCGCCGGAAGTCGATCGCTCACTCGACGCCTCGCTCCGACATCGAGATCCGCAACGCGGCCAGCCGCGAGTCGGGCACGCAGAACGCCTCCACCGCGAGCGGGTTCGAGCAGGGCTCCATCTCCCGGATCGCCATCGGCGGCGACCTGCTCGTCAAGGCCATCGTCGGCCGGGTCAACGTCAAGCGCGTCGGTGACAAGGTGATCCGCTCCATCGACGGCACCAGCATCGGCACGATCATCGCCAACGGTGAGCCGCAGACGTTCCCCGACACCGACGTGCTGGAGATCCCCGGTGTGGCGCGCCTGGAGCGCAACATCGTGAAGAAGACGCCGAACGGCATGTCCGTGATCTCGCTGCGGATCACCCTGCTCGACGGCACCGGCGCTGTCTTGAACCTCGGCCTCGCACGGCTCGAGATCCTCGACAGCGGCAACTGACCGACACGCTCGGTCAGCCTCCCCCGGGGGTGGCGGGTGACCACGGTCACCCGTCACCCGCGGAGCCCGCAGGCGTTGTCCTCGTGGGAGCGCGACACCAACGTCGCCGTCATGCCATGCCACACCACGGGCCCACGGCCCACTCCGGGAGAAATCACCACATGCGCACACGACTCGTCCTGCCGTCCCTCGTCGCCCTGCTGTCCGCGGGCCTCGTCGCCTCGCCGAACCTGGACGCCCAGGCCGCCGACGGCGCCAGCCAGGCCGCGCGGACGCCCACGGCGTTCGCGATGAAGACCTCCGGCTTCGGCACCCGCGTCCAGGGCGGCCAGGTGCCCGCGAGCTCCGACACCACCGGGTACGACGTCATCAGCTGCACCAACGAGGCCGGACGCGACCACCGCAACTACGAGGCCTCGGTGACCCTGCCGGGCGCCGGGCTCGCCGAGGGCGTCAAGACCCACGCGTGGACGGCCACCGGCCAGGACGGCGCGCGTGTGTCCTCCAACACCGTGCACGACGTGGCCCGGGTGACCCTGGCCCAGACGGGCGCGGGCAAGCTCGTGCTCACCGCGATCCACTCGAAGTCCTCCGCCGTGCACGACGCGACCGGCTTCCACACCATCACCTCGACCACCATCGGTGGCGTCTCGCTGGTCAGCCCGGGCATGCCGGCGCAGTCCTTCCCGGTCCCCACCCCCGGCCAGCCGCTCACGATCCCCGGCGTCGCCACCGTCGCGGTCGGCACCTCCCACGAGTCGACCACCGACCACGCCGCGCACGCGACCGCCAACGCCGCCGACGTGCACCTCCTGGTCTCCGGCACGCGCGTCCGCATCGCGCACAGCGCGGCGCACCTCTACGACGGCGTCATCCACGGCATCTTCAAGGGCAACGCCAACGCCACCCGGGCCACCGGCGTGGCCGACAACGTCCGCAGCGGCCCGACCCCGCTCCAGTACGTCCCCTGCCAGGGCACCGCCGGCGACGCCCGGAGCAAGTCGATCGCCAGCCTCGACCTCGGCGGCAACATCGCCGTCCAGGGCCTCAGCACCAAGGTGATGGGCAAGCAGACCGCCGACAAGACGACCGGCTTCGCCTCGGGCCGCGTCGCCTCGTTCAACCTCGGCGACGGCCAGCTCGTCATCACCGGCATCGTCGGCCGGGTCAACGTCGACCGGCTCGCGGGCGGTCGCCTGATCCGCACGCTGGCGGGCACGACGATCGGCAGCATCACCTCCAACGGTGACCCGCAGAGCTTCCCCGACACCGGCGTCCTCACCATCCCCGGCGTCGCGAAGGTCGAGCGCTCGCTGTCGGAGATGAAGCCCAACGGGCTCGCCGTCACCGCCGTGCGCATCACGCTGCTCGACGGCTCCGGCGCCGTGATCAACCTCGGCCAGGCGCAGCTCAAGATCAAGCCCAGCGGCCGCTGACCCCTCCTGCCTGATGGCCCATCTCACGGGCCATCAGGCAAGACGCGGCGTCGTACGTCGATCGCCGCGGCGTTGACTGGGTGGCATGACCACCACGAGGGACACCGTGGCGCGTCGGGTGCCGGACGTCGGGACCGCGCGGCGCTGGTCGATGCTCGGCGCGAGCACGCTCGCCCAGGCGGCGGCCGCGGTGATGGTGCACGGCCCCGCGTTCCTGATCCCGGTGCTGCACGCCCGGCTCGGCCTGAGCCTGGCCGAGGCCGGACTCGTGGCGGCAGCGCCCACGGTCGGCGTGATGCTGGCCCTGGTGGCGTGGGGGCTCGTGTCCGACCTGCGAGGTGAGCGCTTCGTGCTCGTCTCCGGCCTGGCGCTGACCACCCTCGCCGGCGTGGCCAGCACGCTGACCGACCGGCTGCCTCTGCTGGTGCTCACCCTCCTGCTCGCCGGTGCCAGCGCGGCCAGCACCAACGCCGCCAGCGGGCGGGTCGTGGTCGGCTGGTTCCCGGCCGGACGGCGCGGGCTCGCCATGGGCGTGCGGCAGATGGCCCAGCCCGTCGGGGTCGGCGTGGCCGCGCTGTCGATGGCCGTGGTCGCCGACGGTCACGGCGTCCAGGCGGCCCTGTGGGTGCCGACCGTCGCGTGCGGCCTCGCCACGGTGGTCGTGGCCCTGGTCGTGGTGGACCCGCCGCGGCCCGAGGCCGCCGCCGGCATCGCTCCCAACCCCTACCGTCGCGACGGCTACCTCACCCGCATCCACGGCGTCTCGGTCCTGCTCGTGGTCCCGCAGTTCCTGGTGTGGACGTTCGCGCTGGTCTGGCTGGTGCAGGACCGGCACTGGTCGGCTGCCGGGGCCGGCTCGGTCGTGGCCGCCTCCCAGCTGGCCGGGGCCGTCGGCCGGATCGCCGCCGGACACCTCTCCGACGTGGTCGGCAGCCGGATGCGTCCGCTGCGCTGGGTGGCCGCCGCGGCCGGCACCACCATGGCGCTGCTGGGCCTGGCGGCCGGGGCCGGCTGGGCCGTGGCCGTCGCCCTGATGGTGCTGGCGACCGTCCTCACGGTGGCCGACAACGGGCTCGCCTTCACCGCGGTCGCGGAACGGGCCGGCCCGTTCTGGTCGGGCCGGGCGCTGGGCATCCAGAACACCGCGCAGTTCCTCGCGGCGAGCGCCGTACCCCCGCTGGCGGGGCTGGCCGTCGCGGCGTTCGGCTACTCCGCCACCTTCGCCCTGGGCGCTCTCTTCGCCCTCGCGGCGCTGCCGCTGGTGCCGGTCGCGGCCGAGCGCGAGCTCTCCTGAGGCGTGAGCCGGCCGGGATCGGGTACGACGCAGGCATGTCGACCACCACCGTCATCATCGTCGTCCTGCTCGTCGTCGTGCTGGGCATCGCCCTGGCGGCCGTCGCGGTCATGAACCGCAAGCGCCGCGCCGAGCAGGACCGCGCCGCCGCCGAGCAGCTCCGCATCGAAGCGGTCGGGACCCACGGCACGGCCGTCGCCGAGTCGGAGCAGCAGGCGCAGGAGGCCGAGGCGCGTGCCGAGCTCGCCCGCGCCGAGGCCGAGCGCGCCGAGCGCGCCGCCGCCGAGGCCCGCCTCGGCCGGCATGTGGAGGAGGCGCGCCAGGAGGACGTCCTCCGGACCGCCGACCGTGTCGACCCCGACGTCGACCACCGCGCCGACGACTACCGGCCGGGCGCCACGAGCTAGTCGCTCGCTAGCCCTTCCGGGCAGCCAGCACGCAGAACTCGTTGCCGGACGGGTCGGCGAAGTGGCGCCAGGGCAGGTCTCCCCACGCGAAGTGGAGCTCGCGCCCGCCCCGGTCCGCGATCCCGCTCGCGACCGCCTCGGCGTCGTCGTCCGACTCCAGCCGCAGGTCGAGGTGGGTCGGGTTCTTGGCGTCCGTCTTGGGCTGCTCCTCCGGCACCAGCGCGAGCACCGGCCCGCGGCCGGACGGGTGCCGGAGACCGCGCACCTCGCTGCCCGCGACCGGCGTCCAGCCGGTCAGCCACTCCCAGAAGGCCAGGTCCCGCGCGGGGTCGGCAGACTCCAGCCGCAGCGCCGTGAGCTCCCCGTCCCGGACGTCGAGGTGGAGCCGGGGTGTCCCCGTCGGCTCGTCCGGCACCCGCTGGAAGCACAGGTCCAGCTCGGGACCGCCGGGCACCGCGAGGCGGGTCTCGAACCCCGCCTCCTCGTCGGTCAGCGTCTCGGTGCCGAGCTCGGCCTCCCAGGCCCGGCCGGTGGTCTGCGGATCGGTGGCGTCGAAGACGACGTTCTCGAAGTACACGGCCTCACCCTAGGACGCTCGGCCCGGACCCACCCGGAGGGCACGGCGCGGGCACTAGCCTCGGGCCCATGAGCCAGGTGCCCGCCGCGACCCGCACCTTGAGGGTCCTCCGGTTCCTGGCCAGCCAGCCCGACCCTGTGCCCCTGGACCGGATCATGCGGGCCTGCGACCTGCCGCGCTCCACGGCGTACCACCTGCTGCGCGCCATGGTCGAGGAGGGCTTCGTCGTGCACCTGGTCGAGGAGCACCGCTACGGCCTCGGGCTCGCGGCCTTCGAGGTGGGCAGCGGCTACGCCCGGCAGGAGCCGCTCCAGCGGATCGCCCGCCGGCCGCTCGCCGACCTCGTCGACCGGGTCCACCAGTCCGCGCACCTCGCGGTGCTGCACGGCCGCGACGTCCTCTACGTCCTGGAGGAGCGTGCGCCCGGACGGCCGCCGCTCGTCACCGACGTGGGGGTGCGGCTCCCGGCCCAGCTCACGGCCAGCGGCCGGGCGATCCTGGCCGCGCTGCCCGCCCCGCAGGTGCGGGCGCTCTACTCCTCGCCGCGGGACTTCGTGGACCGGCACGGGCTCGGCCCCCGCACGCTCAGCAGCCTGCGCACGCTGCTGTCGGAGACCCGGCAGCGCGGCTATGCGACCGAGGACGGCGAGGTCACGCCGGGTCTCGCCAGCGTCGCCGCCGCGGTGCTCGACCACAACGGGCACCCCGTCGCCGGGGTCGCGGTGACCTACCCCGTCGCCGACGGCGAGCCGGCCCGGATGGTCGGGCACGTGCGGCGCACCGCCGCCGGCCTCACCCGCCGGATCGGGGGGACGCCGGACTGACCGGCGCCTCACCGCCGAGCCGGAAGCCCGCCCACAGGCGTCCGCCGGCCAGGTCGAGGACCTCGTCGGCCACGACGACCAGCGGACCCGGGTCGCCGTCCAGTGCGGCCCGCAGGGCGGCCAGCAGTCGCGGGGCGTACGTCGATCCCGCGGCGTCGTCGTGCGCCTCGAGCTCGCGGACCAGCCACTTGCCGGTGCCCGACCACCGGCCCTCGACCGCCAGCAGCAGCTCGGTCGCCTCGCGCCACACCTCCACCGCCACCGCGGCCATGATCGCGGGCGGGCCGCCGCCGACGAGGTCGTCGAGCAGGTCGGTGAGCATGTAGCGGGCCAGCTCGAGCGCGGATCCCTCCAGCGCGGGCGGCCCCGCCGCGACCGCGGCGGTGCACTCCGCGACCAGGGCCGCCCCCGACCCGTCGACGTCCAGGAGCATCTCGCCGCCGGAGACGAGCCGCGCCATGGTCGGCCGGCGCCGGTCGCGGTCCTGGGCGACGTAGTGCCGGACCGAGTCGGGGGTGTGCACGAACAGCTCGACCGGCCACCCGTCGTACTGCAAGGACTCGCGGTGGGCACCGCCCGACGCCTGCAGCACGGTGATGTCGAGGTCCGACGTCGACGTCGCGCCGCCCAGCACCACGCTGCCGGACAGCCAGGCCGCGGTCGCCTCGGGGAAGCGCTCGGCCACCAGGCGGCGTGCGGACTCGAGGGCGTGCTCGCGGGACGTCACCGGAGCAACCTAGACAGCGCCGGCGACGCGTGCCACCTTCGCGAGGGTGACGTCGCGGTCCCCCGCTCGTTGAACGGTCCACGCAGCCACGCGGGAAGGAACCACCGTGCGCCGAAACTCCCCCCAGCACCCCGATCGACGGCCCGTGCGCCGACTCCTCTGGTCGGGCACCCTCGCCGCCGTCCTGGTGGCGTCGGCCGTCGCGATCCCCTCCTACGGGAGCCGCGGCGGGACCCTCCTCGCGAAGTACGACGCGACCAAGGCGGCCGTGCTCGAGGCGCTGCCGCACACCGACCCGCCGGGGGCCGCGCCGCACAACCACAACGACCCCACCACCAAGAACTCCCTCTCCCGCGCGAGCGACACGGGTCCGGAGACGCAGGACCCGACGACCGCCGCGGAGAAGAAGGCCAACGCGGCCTACGTCGCGGCCGAGCGGCAGACCGCCGACCCCCGGCTGACGACCACGCCGGTCATGGCGCCGCGCGCCCTCCACCCGGAGACCCGCTACGCGATGGCCAACGGCTGCTACACCCTCACCCCCGGCGGTGAGCCGCTCTTCTTCAAGCCGACGAAGCTCGGCACCTACCTCCTCTACGACAAGGCGCGGAAGTTCGTGAGCGCCGCCGGCGGCAAGGCCGACGCGCCCAGCACGGACACCGAGTGGAAGGCCGTCCAGCACGGTGACCGGATCACCTTCACCAGCGGCCAGACCACGCTGAAGCAGGGCGGCACGTCCGACTTCCTGCTGACCCGCACCACCGGCTGCACGGCCTACCCGGAGGCGCAGATCGACATCGACGGCGACCCGACCGCGGGCGTCACGCCGTACCAGGAGGTGCGGGGGTACGTCGACGCGCACACCCACGGCATGGCCTTCGAGTTCCTCGGCGGCGACGTCCACTGCGGCAAGCCCTGGGACAAGTACGGCGCGCCGTACGCCCTGGTCGACTGCCCCGACCACACCTACACCGGCGGCTACGGCTCGGTGCTCGAGGCGGCCCTGTCCGGTCGGCCCAGCCACGACCCGATCGGCTGGCCGACGTTCAAGGACTGGCCGGCGCCGGAGTCGCTGACCCACGAGGGCACCTACTACCGCTGGCTGGAGCGCTCGTGGCGCGGCGGCCAGCGCATCTTCGTCAACCTGCTGGTCGAGAACAACCAGCTGTGCCAGATCTACCCGATCAAGCACAACTCCTGCGACGACATGGACTCCATCCGCCTCCAGGCGAAGGACATGTACAAGATGCAGGACTACATCGACGCCCAGTTCGGTGGTCCCGGCAAGGGCTTCTACCGGATCGTCACCAACCCCTTCCAGGCTCGCAAGGTCATCAACGCCGGGAAGATGGCGGTGATCATGGGCATCGAGACGAGCCGCCCGTTCGGGTGCACCTACAAGCACCTGCCCGGTGGCGACGTCCCGGCCTGCGACATCGCCTCCATCGACAAGCAGCTCGACCAGGTCCGTGCCATGGGCGTGCGCCAGATGGAGCTGGTCAACAAGTTCGACAACGCGCTGTCCGGCATCGCCGGTGACAACGGCGAGGTCGGCGCGGTCGTGAACTCCGCCAACTTCATGGAGACCGGCTCCTACTGGGACATGCAGCACTGCGAGCCCGCCGACCCCGAGGCCCACGACCACAACCAGGTCGCCGCGCCGGACATCTCGGCCGGCCAGCAGGACGCGCTGTTCGGGGCCGTGGGCGAGCTGTTCGGGTCGCTCAACCTGGGCGCGCTGCCGATCTACCCGCCGCCGGACCACTGCAACAGCCGCGGCCTGACCACGCTCGGCGAGCACACCATCAAGGCCCTCGCCCAGCGCCACATGATCTTCGACCCCGACCACATGAGCGTGAAGGCCCGCAACTCGGCACTCGACGAGATCGAGGCCATGAAGTACCCCGGCATCGTGTCGTCGCACTCCTGGTCCACCCCGGACGCCTACCCGCGGATCTACAAGGCGGGCGGCTTCATCACGCCGTACGCCGGCGACTCCACCGGCTTCGTGGACAAGTGGCGCGCGCACGTCGGCTGGGCGGACAAGCGCTACTACTGGGGCATCGGCTACGGCGCGGACATGAACGGCCTCGGCGCCCAGGGCAACCCGCGCGGGACCGACGTCGCCAACCCGGTCACCTACCCCTTCACCGGGATGGGCGGCGTGACCGTCCGGCAGCAGCACGCAGGCAAGCGGGTCTACGACATCAACGCCGACGGCGTCGCGCAGTACGGCCTCTACCCCGACTGGATCCAGGACCTGACCAAGGTCGCCGACGCCAGCAAGCCGGGTGACGGCGCGGCCATCCTCGAGGACATGTCCCGCGGCGCGGAGGCCTACCTGCAGATGTGGGAGCGGGCCACGGGCATCGCTCCGGACTCCTGCCGCAACCCCGAGCTGCGCCAGCCGGTGCGCGTCGTCGAGGGCCGCATCCACGACGGCATGTCGACCCGCGCCGTCATGGAGGCCGTCGGCCAGCCGTTCACCCGGCTCGGCGACCACTACACGTTCTGCGCCCGGACCGGCCAGGACGACGACGTACGCATGCAGGTGACGTTCGACCGGGCGGGTGAGGTGACCGCGCTGCGGCGGGTGGGCTGACCACACCCCATCGGGTGAGCGGAGAGGGGTGCCGCTGCCTCACCTTTGTGCACTGCATGTTCCTGCACGCCAGTTCCTCTTGTGGCGGGGGTGAGGTCCGGATGGAATCCGCTCACCCCCCAGTCGGACCGCAACATCTCCGGCGCCCCCACCACACCCCCAGGGAGCTCGTGCATGAAGCCCACGCTGGCTTCTGCCCTCGCCCTCGGCTGCGTCTCCGCAGCCCTGGTCGCGACGGCAGGCAATTCTCAGGCAGCCGACACCACCCACGACGTCCGTGGCGACAGCATCGCCTCGGCCCGCAGCAACGCCGAGCAGTACGCCGGGGTCGGCCGCGGCCAGGACCTCCGGGTCAAGGACACCGTCCTCGACAAGGACGGCGGCAGCCACGTCCGCTTCACCCGCACCTTCCGCGGCCTCGAGGTCGTCGGCGGTGACTTCGTGGTCCACCAGGCGCAGGGGGGCCGCTTCGAGTCCGTCAGCGGCTCCAAGCTCACGCAGGGGCTCCACCTCGCGACCACGCCCACCGTCTCGGCCCAGCGCGCCGCGACCAAGGCGGCCCACGCGGTCGACTTCGCCGGCCGCAAGTCCAGCCCGGAGCTGGTCGTCCTCGCGGCGCACCGCGCCCCGGCGCTGGCCTGGCGCGTCGACGTCACCGGTCGCAACGCCGACGGCTCCCCCGCCGGCGAGTACGTCTTCGTCGACGCCCGCAAGGGCGGCGTCCTGGCCAGCTGGCCCTCGGTCCTCGAGGACACCGGCACCGGCACCGGCCTGTTCACCGGCACCGTGCCGCTGGAGACGACCCTCACGGGCGGCCAGTACACGATGGTCGACGCCAGCCGCGGCGGCACCGCGACGTACAACGGCCCCTACGGCACCAGCACCCCGCTGTTCACCGACGCCGACAATGTCTGGGGCAACGGCTCCACGAGCAGCGCCCAGACCGCCGGCGTGGACGCGCACTACGGCATCGCGAAGACCTGGGACTTCTACAAGAACACCTACGGCCGCAACGGCATCGCCAACGACGGCAAGGGCGCACGCTCCTTCGTCCACGACGGCGCCTACGTCAACGCGTCGTGGAGCGACTCGTGCTTCTGCATGCGCTACGGCGACGGCGACGCGACGACCTACCCGCTGGTCGCGCTGGACGTGGCCGGCCACGAGATGAGCCACGGCGTCACGAGCCGCACCGCCGGCCTGACCTACCGCGGTGAGTCGGGCGGCCTGAACGAGGCCAACTCCGACATCTTCGGCACCATGGTCGAGTGGTACGCCAACATGGCCGGGGACACCCCCGACTACGTCATCGGCGAGCAGATCTACCGCGCCTACAACCCGGCGACCAACTACATCCGCCGCATGGACAAGCCGTCGATGGACGGCGGCAGCCAGGACTGCTGGAGCACCGCGACCAAGCGCGTCGACGTGCACTACTCCTCGGGTCCCGCCAACCACTACTTCTACCTGCTGTCCGAGGGCAGCGGCGCGAAGACGATCAACGGCATCGCCTACAACAGCCCGACCTGCAACGGCTCCACGATCACCGGCATCGGTCGCGACGCCGCCGCCAAGATCTGGTACCGCGCCCTGACGGTCTACATGACCTCCAACACCAACTACGCCGGTGCCCGCGTCGCGAACGTCAACGCGGCCACGGACCTGTACGGCGCCACCTCGACCCAGGTCGCGGCGGTCAAGGCTGCCTGGTCGGCGGTCTCGGTCAACTGAACCGCCCCAGCACCGCTGACGGCGGCCGGTCCTCGGGGGCCGGCCGCCGTCGGCGTTCCCGGGTGACGAACGCGGCGTGCCACGCGAAGTTACCTGCCGGTAGGATCTGTCTCACAGAGGTCCACCGCTGACGCAGAACCCGTGGCAGCCCTAGGCTCGCGACACGCGTGCCGGACCGGCGTGCCCGCCCCGACGAGGAGCAGTAGTCCCATGCAGATCTTCGCCATTGTCGTCTCCCTCGCGATCGCCGTCGTCGGCGTCGTCTTCTTCGTGCGGGCGATCCGCTCGATGATCGGGGTCATCAAGGTCGGGCAGCCGGCGTCGCGCAGCGACAACCCCGGCAAGCGCACCGTGACCCTGCTGAAGGAGTCGCTGCTCCACACCCGGATGCTCCAGTGGCACTGGGTCGGCGCGGGCCACTGGTTCATCTTCATCGGCTTCGGGCTGCTGTTCTTCACCCTCGTCACGGCGTTCGGCCAGCTCTTCCACGCCGAGTTCGCGCTGCCGCTGATCGGCCACTTCTTCCTCTGGGAGTGGCTCACCGAGTTCGTGACGCTCGTGATGATCGTGGCGATCTGCGCCTTCATCGGCTACCGCGTCTCCCGGCCCAAGGAGCGCACCCGCGGCACCGACGGCCGCTTCTACGGCTCGACCATGTGGCAGGCCTACTTCGTCGAGTCGGTCATCCTCGGCGTCGGCCTCTGCATCGTCACCCTGCGCGGCCTGGAGTACGCCCTCGAGAGCGACTCGACCGCGTTCCACTACCCGCTGACGTTCTGGCTGGGCGAGGCCTTCTCCGGCATGTCCGAGGGCTCGCTGAAGAACGCGATCTACTTCGTGTCGATGCTGAAGATCCTCATCTCCTTCATCTGGATGATCACGATCTCGGTCAACCTCACGATGGGTGTCGCCTGGCACCGCTTCCTGGCCTTCTTCAACATCTGGTTCAAGCGCGAGTCCGCGGGCCGCGACACCGACGGCGCGACCACCGCCCTGGGTGGCCTCAAGCCGCTGACCTCGGCCGGCAAGGCGATCACCCTCGACGACATCGACGACCTCGACGAGGACTCCGTGCTCGGCGTCGGCTCGGTCGAGGACTTCAGTTGGAAGGGCATCCTCGACTTCACCTCGTGCACCGAGTGCGGCCGCTGCCAGTCGCAGTGCCCGGCCTGGAACACCGAGAAGCCGCTCTCCCCCAAGCTCCTCATCACCGCGCTGCGCGACCACGCCTACGCGAAGGCGCCGTACCTCCAGGCCGACGAGGACGCGCGACCCGCGCTCCTCGAGGGCAACGACACCCTGACCCAGGAGGTCGAGCGGCCGCTCATCGGTGACGAGTCGATGTACGGCGTGATCGACCCCGACGTGCTGTGGTCCTGCACCTCGTGCGGCGCCTGCGTCCAGCAGTGCCCCGTCGACATCGAGCACGTCGACCACATCGTCGACATGCGCCGCTACGCGATCCTGGTCGAGTCCAACTTCCCCGCCGAGCTCAACGGCCTCTTCAAGGGCCTGGAGAACAAGGGCAACCCGTGGAACATGTCGCCCTCGGCGCGCATGGACTGGGCCAAGGGCCTCGACTTCGAGGTGAAGGTCGTCGGCGAGACCATCGAGTCGCTGGACGAGGTCGACTGGCTGTTCTGGGTCGGCTGCGCCGGCGCCTACGAGGACCGGGCGAAGAAGACCACGCGCGCGGTGGCCGAGCTGCTCGACATCGCGGGCGTCTCCTTCGGCGTCCTGGGCAACGGCGAGACCTGCACCGGCGACCCGGCCCGCCGCGCCGGCAACGAGTTCGTCTTCCAGGGCCTGGCCCAGCAGAACGTCGAGACGTTCAAGGAGTACAAGGTCAAGAAGGTCGTCTCGACCTGCGCCCACTGCTTCAACACGCTCAAGAACGAGTACAAGGAGTTCGGCGTCGAGCTCGAGGTCGTGCACCACACGCAGCTGCTCAACCGGCTCGTGCGCGAGGGCAAGCTGACCCCGGTCACCAGCGGTGAGGGCGCCCACAAGCGCTCGATCACCTACCACGACCCCTGCTACATCGGCCGCCACAACGGCGTCTACACGCCGCCGCGCGAGCTGCTCCAGGTCCTGCCCGGCGCCGAGTTCGTCGAGATGGAGCGCAACTCCGAGAAGTCCTTCTGCTGCGGCGCCGGTGGTGCCCGCATGTGGATGGAGGAGAACATCGGCGAGCGGATCAACGTCAACCGCACCGTCGAGGCCGTCGGCACCGGTGCCGACCAGATCGCGGTGGGCTGCCCGTTCTGCCGCGTGATGCTCTCCGACGGGCTGACCGCCCAGCAGGCCAAGGGCGAGGCGCGCGAGGAGGTCGAGGTCCTCGACGTCGCGCAGATGCTGCTCGCCTCGGTCAAGGGCGAGGTCGCCACCAAGGCCAAGCCCGGCGAGGCCCCGGCCCCCGCCGCGAAGAAGGCCGAGCCCGCTTCGGTGGTCGAGCCTGCCGAGACCGAGGACGAGGCGACCAAGGCCGAGCCCGAGGCAGGCGACGCGACCCAGACCGAGGAGACCGTCACCGAGACGGCCGACGCGGGACCCGCGGCCAAGGCCAGCGGCGGCTCGTCGCTCTTCGACACCCCCGCCGAGGACGCCGCGGAGGCGCCGGCCGAGGACAAGCCGGCCACCGCCGATGCGGAGAAGCCCGTCGCGGACGAGGCGAAGGCGGCCCAGCCCGCATCGTCCGGCGGCTCGCTGTTCGACCTCGACACCCCCGACGCTCCCGCCGAGAAGGATGCCCCCGAGGCCGAGACCGAGGCCGAGGCCGAGACCCCGGAGCCCGCGGCTGCGGAGACCACGGCCGCACCCGAGGCCAAGCCGGCCGCGGAGGCGGACCTGGGGTCCGGGTCGCTCTTCGACCTCGAGGCCCCCGCCGAGGAGCCGGCCGAGGCCACGAAGGAGCCGGAGCCGGAGGCCGCTCCCGAGCCCGAGCCCGAGTCGAAGACCACGGAGGAGGCGAAGCCTGCGGCGACGTCCAGTGCCCCGGCTGCCGCACCCGCGACCGAGATCCCGGAGGGCGGTTCGCTCTTCGACCTCGAGGCCCCCGAGCCCGCTCCGGCTCCTGCCAAGCCGGAGCCCACCGAGGCGAAGGCCGAGCCCGAGCCGGAGCCCGAGCCGGAGCCCGAGCCGGAGCCCGAGCCCGAGCCCGAGCCCGAGCCGGAGTCGGAGTCGAAGCCCGAATCCGAGTCGAAGGCGACGGAGGAGCCGAAGGCCCCCGCCGCGCCGGCCGCGACGCCGTCCAGCGAGATCCCCGAGGGCGGCTCGCTGTTCGACATCGAGGCGCCCGAGCCCGCCGCCGCCCCGACCAAGGCCGAGCCCGTCGAGGCCCAGCCCGAGCCGGAGGCCGCTGCGGAGCCCGAGCCCGAGCCGGAGGCCGCCGCGGAGCCCGAGCCCGAGCCGGACACCGAGCCGGAGGGCGACCTCAGCCCCGGCGCCGCGATCAGCGCCGCCGCGACCGCCGCCGCCAGCGGCGCGAGCGAGGACGCCGAGTCCGAGCCGGAGGCCGAGCCGGAGCCCGAGCCGGAGCCCGAGCCCGAGGCAGCAGCGGAGCCCGAGCCCGAGCCCGAAGCCGAGCCGGAGAAGCCGAAGCCGGCCAGCAGCGGCGAGGCCCACGAGCCGAAGACCGACGTGGCCATCGACGAGGCCGGATCGCTCTTCGACCTCTGAGAGCCGCAGGACCGCCGACGTGGCGGATCCGGCGCACCTGGTGCGCCGGATCCGCCACGTTCGTCATTTCCGGGGGAGGCATAGCGTGGCGGCGACAGGAGGGCCATGGACGTCCAGACGTACGTCGACGCGCGGCACGCGATGCTCGTGCGCACCGCGGTGCTGATGGGCCGATCCTCCGCCCGGGCGCACGCGCTGGTGGCCGACGCCCTCGACCACTCAGCCCGCCAGGTCGCGCGTCACGACGACCCCGACCCGGTGGTGCTGCAGGCCCTCGTCGACCGGCTCCGCGCCGACCGCGAGGTCGACCCGGGCGACGCCGCGGTCGAGGACACCCTCGACGCCTACCGGGTCGTGTCCGAGGAGTCGCTGGCGGCACGCGAGGCGGTGGCCGCACTCCCGGCGGGTCTGCGCGATGCAGCGGTCCTCCTCTACTTCTCGCGGCTCCGGGCGCGTGACGCCGCGGCCGCGCTGTCCGTGCGCTCTCGCGAGGTGCCGGGCCTGGCCCGCGCCGTGCTGGGCGCCCTGCCCGCGGCGGACAGCGACGAGGCCGCCCAGGTGCTCGGCCTCGCCGGCGAGACCATCGCGGTCGACCCCCCACGACCCGTGGCCGCTGCGCCGGCGCGGCGTCTCCGCGGCGTGCTCGTCGCGGTGGCTGCGCTCGCGGCCGTCGTGGGCCTCGCGACACTGCTCCAGCCGGACGGCGCCCCGGCCAGGTCACTGCCTCCCGACCCGCCCGAGAAGCTCGGCGCCGACCAGGTCCCCTCGGTGTTCGGCCTGTCGACCGACGAGGCGGCGTCGATGCTCGAGGCGCGGGGGCTGACCGTGCGGCTCGCCGACTCCCCCGCCTGCGAGCCGGCCGACCGGGTCCTCGGCACCGACCCGACGACCGGCACCCTCGTCCGACGCCACGACGTGGTGACCCTGCTGACCGCGTCCCCCTCGGGCCCAGCCTGCGAGGTCCACTTCGGCGAGCGCACCCGGGCCTGGGAGTTCCTCGACTTCGCCGCCGGACGGGCCACCGCCCAGCCGGGCTTCGCCCCGACGGTCCGGGTCTTCCTCGACGGCGCGCCGGTCACGCGCCTGAGCGACCAGGAGGTCCTCTTCCGCGGGCCTGCGTGGGCGGCGGTCCTCGACCGGGTCACGGCCGCGACCCGACGGGTGGAGCTGGACGGCCGCAGCTACGCCGTGCCCCAGCTCACCGTGACGACCGGTGTCCCGCCGGCCAACGCGTGCGGGGTGCGACGGCCCGAGACAGTGGGCCGACGCCCCGCACTCGAGCTCGCCCTGGTGATGGCGACCGAGGCCGGGGGGTGCCCGTTCTCCGTCGACCTCTACACGCGCCGGGGAGCGATCGACGCGGTCGTCGTACGCAGCCCGGCGCCGCAGGGCGCGCGGGACGTCGCCCACCCCTGACGAGCGCCGTCAGCCGCCCATGTGGGGAGCCGTGTCGTCGCGCTCCACCTGGTCGGGGACGACGACCGGCTTGAGCCGCGCCCACGCCAGGAAGCCCACGCCGGTCGCGAGCAGGATCAGCCCGGCCCAGAGGTTGGCGTTGATGCCGCCGGTCTTGTCGGTCTCGGTGTCGCCGAAGAGACCCATGCCGAGCAGGATCACGCCGTAGATCGTGAGCAGCGAGCCGATGATGTTGCGGACGTCGAGCGCGCCCGCGGTCTTCTTGTCACTAGCCATGGGAGAGCCTCCTTCAGAACAGGGCGTTCAGGACGATGACCATGCCGAGGGCGAGGCCGGCGAGCGGGACGGTGCGACGGAACCACGGGTACGACGCCTCGTGCTCGTCGGTGCGCTGCTCGACCGGGGTCTCGGAGTAGACCAGGCCGACCAGCTCGGAGGCGGGCTTGGGCTGGGTCACCATCGAGACCGCGATGCTGAGCGCCACGTCGACGACGAAGGCGGTCGATGCGGCGAGGAACGCCGCGCCCTGGCCGCTCACGGGGATCACGCCGGTCGACGCCGACCCGAAGGCGTCCTCGGACAGGAAGGCGACCGCCACCGCCGACAGCGTGCCGGACACGAGCCCGACCCAGCCGGCCGTGGAGGTCATCCGCTTCCAGAACATGCCGAGGATGAACGTCGCGAAGAGCGGGGCGTTGAAGAACCCGAACAGCGTCTGGAGGTAGGTCATGATGTTGGAGAAGTTCGCGGCCAGCGAGGCCGTGAAGATCGCGACCACCGTCGCCGCCACGGTCGCGTAGCGACCGATCCGCAGGTAGTAGCCGTCCTCGCGGCCCTTGACGACGTAGTCGCCCCACAGGTCGTAGCTGAAGACGGTGTTGAACGCCGAGATGTTGGCCGCCATGCCGGCCATGAAGGCCGCCAGCAGGCCGGTGATGGCCAGGCCGAGCAGGCCGTTGGGCAGCACGTCGCGCATCAGGAAGAGCAGCGCGTCGTTGTAGGTCACGCCGTCCCCGGAGGACCCGCCGGGGACCGTGCCGCCGGCCTTGAGCTTGGCCATCTCCGAGACCAGGACGGCCGCGATCATGCCGGGCACGATCGTGATGAACGGGACGAACATCTTCGGGAAGGCGCCGATCACCGGCGTCTTGCGGGCCGAGGAGATCGAGTCGGAGGCCATCGCGCGCTGGACCTCGACGAAGTTGGTCGTCCAGTAGCCGAAGGACAGCACGAAGCCGAGGCCGAAGACGATGCCGATCACCGAGACGACCGGGGAGTCGAAGCCGGACAGGGCCTGGCCCGGCCAGGAGTTGAGCTGCTGGTCGACGGTGGCGCCACCCTTCTCGGGGGCCACCTTGTCCATGAGCCCGCTCCAGCCGCCGACCTTGTGCAGGCCGATGAACGTCAGCGGGGCCAGCGAGGCCACGATGACGAAGAACTGGAGCACCTCGTTGTAGATCGCGGCCTTGAGGCCGCCGAGGGTGATGTAGGAGAGCACGATCAGCGCCGCGACGAGCAGGGCGACCGGGAGCGGCCAGCCGAGCAGGGCGTGCACGATGCTGCCGAGCAGGTAGAGGTTCACGCCCGCGATCAGCAGCTGCGCCACGGCGAACGAGATCGAGTTGACCAGGTGGGCGCCCGGGCCGAACCGGCGCAGCATGAACTCCGGCACCGACCGGACCTTCGAGCCGTAGTAGAACGGCATCATCACGACGCCGAGGAAGAGCATCGCCGGGATCGCGCCGATCCAGAAGTAGTGGACCGTGGGCAGGCCGAACTCCGCCCCGTTGGCCGACATGCCCATGATCTCGACCGCGCCGAGGTTGGCGGAGATGAAGGCCAGGCCGGTCACCCAGGCGGGCAGCGAGCGCCCCGACAGGAAGAAGTCGAGGGAGTCCGAGACGCGGCGACTGGCCATCCAGCCGATGGCGAGCACGAACGCGAAGTAGATGAAGACGATGAGGTAGTCGACGGGACTCGCATCGATGAGCGTGTCGCTCGCGAGTGCCGTGATGCCCGAGAAAGCCATGTGCGGCCCTTCCAGAATCCGTGGTGACAGCCTGCCCACCGTAGACCCGCCGCGCCGTTGACGTCACCCCGCCAGCACGTGACGTCAAAGTTGACGTCAGAAATGCTTGACGTGACATCACGGTGATGTCAGGATGACGCACATGGACATCACGCCGTACATCGACAGCCTCCGCCGGGACCTCGTCGCCGCCGCGGAGGCCGCCGGCCCGGAGACCCGCCAGGCCGCCGAGCGCCTCACCTTCGCCCTCGACCCGTCGGCCCGGCTGGCCCTGATGGAGGCCGTCTCCCAGGCGGCGGCCGAGATCACGGCCGAGATGCCGAGCGGCGGCGTCGACGTGCGGCTCAACGGCCGCGAGCTCGACTTCGTCGTGCAGAGCGCGCCGCTGGCCGCCCCCGCCCCGCCGGCCCCGCCGGCGCCCCCCTCCGCCGAGGAGATGGAGGAGGAGGGCGGCGTCGCCCGGATCACCCTCCGGATGCCCGAGTCGGTCAAGACCAAGGCGGAGGAGCTCGCGGCCCGGTCCGGCCACTCCCTCAACACCTGGCTGGTCAACGTCGTCCGGGCCGCCACCCGCGAGGGCGCGATCAACGTCGACATCGACCTCTCGAGCATCCCGTTCTTCGGCGGCGGCAACGACCCGTTCTCCGGCAAGAACCGCGGCAACCGCCGCATGACCGGCTGGATCTGAGCCCGGACCACCCCAGCAAACCCACTCAAGCCCCCACCGGGGACCAGCCTCCAGGCTGGTCCCGCGGACCAGCACACCCAGGAGCAGACATGCCCGAGCACCACTTCGAGACCCTCCGCCCCACCGCCCTGTACGTCGAGGTCGGCAAGGGCTCCGTGACGATCACCGCCACCGACACCACCGAGACCCTCGTCTCCGTCACCGGACGGGACGCCGACTCCGTCGAGGTCCGTCAGGACGGCGACGAGATCAGCGTCGTCGCCCCGCACCAGCGCACCGGCTTCCTGAGCGGTGACGCCCGGATCGACGTACGCGTCACGCTGCCCACCGACAGCGACCTGGCCGTCAAGACCGGCAGCGCCGACATCGCCGTCGAGGGTCGGGTCGGCACCGCCCGGGTCAAGAGCGGCTCCGGCGAGGTGCAGCTCGACACCCTGGGCGGCCCCGCCACCGTCGAGACCGGCTCCGGCGACGTCCGTGTCGCCGAGGCGCTCGGCGAGCTGCGGGCCAAGAGCGGCTCGGGCGACATCAGCGTCGGCCACGCCACGTCCGCCGTCTCGGTCTCGACCGGCTCCGGCGACGTCGAGATCGGCACCGCCAACGGCCCGGCCGTGGTGAAGACCGGGTCCGGCGACCTCAAGATCGTCGACGCCCAGGACGACGTCACCCTCACCAGCGGCAGCGGCGACCTCCTGGTCGGCACCGCCCACCGGGGCCGCTTCACCGCCAAGGGCGCCTCCAGCGACGTCCACGTCGGCATCCCCGCCGGCGTACCCGTCTGGACCGACATCTCCACCGTCTCGGGGTCGATCCGCAGCAACCTGCGCGGGGCCGGGGAGCCCGCCGAGGGCGCCGACCACGTCGAGGTCCGCGCCAAGACCGTCAGCGGCGACATCGTCCTGACCGAGGTCTGACCCACCCGTCCACGCCCACCACCCGCCAGTGAACCCAGGAGACCGCCATGAACGACACCCACCTCCTCATCGAGACCGAGGCTCGCCACCAGATCGCCGAGCGGGTCGCCCGCGCCGCGGGCCCGCGCATCCCGTCCGTCGCCCCGCGCCACAGGGTCGCCCAGCGGCTGCGCCGGTTCGCCGACCGCATCGACAACTGAGCACCGCACCCCCGCCACCGGGTCGTGCTGCTGGGAGTGCGCCGGGGCGCACCGTCAGCAGCACGACCCGGTGGCGTCAGATGGAGGTGCGGTGGAAGTTCTGGAACGAGCGCGACGGCGTCGGGCCACGCTGGCCCTGGTAGCGCGAGCCGTACTTCGCCGAGCCGTAGGGGTGCTCGCTCGGCGAGGTGAGCTGGAAGAAGCAGAACTGGCCGATCTTCATCCCCGGGTAGAGCTTGATCGGCAGCGTCGCCACGTTGGCGAGCTCGAGCGTGACGTGCCCGGAGAAGCCGGGGTCCACGAAGCCGGCGGTGGCGTGGGTGAGCAGCCCGAGGCGCCCCAGCGACGACTTGCCCTCGACCCGGGCGGCGATGTCGGCGGGCAGCGTCACGACCTCGTACGTCGATCCCAGCACGAACTCGCCCGGGTGCAGGATGAACGGCTCGTCACCCTCCGGCTCGACCTCGCGCGTCAGGTCGGACTGGTCGACGGCGGGGTCGATGTGCGGGTAGCGGTGGTTCTCGAAGACGCGGAAGAACCGGTCGAGCCGGACGTCGATCGACGACGGCTGCAGCATGTCGGGTTCCCACGGGTCCATCGCGATCCGTCCGGCGTCGATCTGGGCCAGGATGTCGCGGTCTGACAGCAGCACGGTCGCACCCTAGCCGACCCCCTCGGTGGCCGAGCCCGCCGAGACCCGAGAATGAACAGCATGTCGACCGCTCCCCCGTTCCACCGCTACGTCGCCCTCGGCGACTCCTTCACCGAGGGCGTCGGCGACCCCGACCCCACGCGGCCCAACGGCCTGCGTGGCTGGGCCGACCGGGTGGCCGAGGTGCTCGCGGGCCGCACGGACGACTTCGGCTACGCCAACCTGGCGATCCGGGGCCGCAAGCTCGACGGGATCCTGGCCGAGCAGCTCGAGCCGGCCCTCGCCCTCGAGCCCGACCTGGTCACCATCTACGCCGGCGCCAACGACATCCTCCGGCCGCGCGTCGACATCGACGGGCTGGTCGACCGCTACGACGCCGCGATCGGCCGGCTGGCCGCGACCGGGGCACGGGTGCTCGTGTGGACCGCTTTCGACCCCGGCGGCTCGGCGATCTACCGGCCGATGCGCGGCCGGTTCGCCCTCTACAACGAGCTCGTCCGTGCCGCCGCCGACCGGCACGGCGCCGACGTCGTCGACTTCTGGCGGCTGCGCGAGTACCGCGACTGGCGCTACTGGGACGCCGACCGCATGCACATGGGCCCCGCCGGCCACCAGCGGATGGCGACGGAGGTGCTCGACGTCCTCGGCATCGAGCACGCCCTCGAGGCGCACCCGCTCGCGGAGGTGGTCGTACCGCCCCGCGGCGAGCAGCTGCGCGAGCACGTGACCTGGGTCCGCGAGTCGGCCGCGCCCTGGGTGCACCGCCGCCTGACCGGGCGATCCTCGGGCGACCGGGTCAGCCCGCGCTACCCCGTCCTGGGCCGTCCCACCCTCGACTGAAACGCGCCTCAGGTGGGGTAGCATCCTCCCGCTGGTCCCGACCGGCGTGCGGATGTAGCTCAGTTGGTAGAGCGCGACCTTCCCAAGGTCGATGTCGCGAGTTCGAGTCTCGTCATCCGCTCCAGTCCCTCTCCCCCCACCAATGTCGCGCTCCAGAGCGCGACGCTCCCCCGAACGTCGATGTCGCGAGTTCGAGTCTCGTCATCCGCTCCAGACCGAAGCCGCGGGCCCGTTGGGTCCGCGGCTTCCTCCATTTGCCGCGAGACCTCTGTGACTGGTGTTGCGCTTGACTACTCGTGAGGTCAGCGGGGACAGTGGGGAGGCTCCCTCCCCTTCCCCGGTCTCGAGGTTCGTCGCCATGCCCCGCCCCCGCACGATCGCGATCGGCGCGTTCGCCGTCCTGCTCGCCGCCACCCCCTTCATCCCGCGCGGCGGGGGTAACGAGGGCGCGCTGCGCCCCTCCGGGAAGCAGCAGTACGCCGCCCTGCCGGGCGAGGCGACCGGCTACGGCCCGCTGACCGCCGACCTGCGCGCCGAGGTGGACCGCGTCGTCGCCCAGGGCCGGACGCTGGGCCGCATCTCCGGCAAGACCACCACCGACGCACTCGTGCGCGGGCTGGTGCGCTGCGCCGATTTCCAGGGCCAGACCTACTGCCTGCACTCGGGCTGGACCGAGAGCAGCCCGACCACCGTGCAGGCCCGGATGGCCGTCGCGGCCCGCACCATCGCCGCCCGGCCCGCCGCCGGCACCACCACCGGCGACCTCGACGTGCTGGCCACCCTCGACCGGGCCGCGGCGCTGTCGCCCTCGGCTCGGGCCGCCGCCGAGCGCGAGGAGCTCACCCAGGCCGCCCGTTCGGTGGCCAAGGTGTGGCTGCTCCGCCACGAGATCGAGGGCGTCCCGCTGCCCGCCGGCTTCCTGGCCCGGCACCCCGAGGCCCGCGCCGACGCGCCGGTCGCGGCGAAGGGCGCGTCGTCCTCGCCCAGCCCGAGCAAGTCACCCAGCCCCACCGCGAGCCCCAGCCCCTCGAAGCCGCAGCCCAAGACCCAGAAGGACTACCCCGCGCGCCGGGTCATCCTCGACACCAAGCAGACGGCCGAGCAGACCCGCACCTACTGGTGCGGCCCGACGTCGATGCAGATGATCACCTGGGGCTGGAAGGGCGTCGACAAGGGCCAGGCCTACTGGGCCGATCAGCTCCACACCACCAGCGGCGGCACCGCCATCAGCGACATGGTCCGCGTCGTCAACAACAGCACCGGCTGGGACCGCAAGGACCACGCCGGGCCCTACGTCGTGCTAGACATCGGCGACTGGTCCTTCAACCAGTGGATGCTGCTGACCATGCGCCACATCGTCGACTACCACGCCCCGCTCGTGCTCCACCCGATCCTGCTGAAGAAGTACTACCCCTACCTCGACGACGACGCCTCCGGGCACTTCCAGGTGGGCCGCGGCTACGACAAGAAGGGCGACAAGCCCACGCTGATCAGCTACTTCGAGCCGTGGAACCAGCAGCGCTTCGACCCCTCGGAGCCCTACATCAGCCGCGTCCAGTGGCGGACGGCGTACAAGAGCTACCGCGCCAACAAGGCCCACTTCCAGCACAACATCGGCGTCTGACGTGCGCCGGTACGCCGCCACCGCCGCCCTGCTCGCCGCCACCCTCGCGCTGGCCGGTTGCACCGCCGACAAGAAGCCGCTGGCCGGCAAGCCCCACGCGACCGCCTCGAGCGGCAGCCCGTCGAGCAGCCCGTCCACCTCTCCCGGCACCCCGCCCGCGACACCTGCCCTGCCCGCCGGCGGGACGGCCGACGAGCCGGCGCTGGTCGTGGCCGACCGCGACCTGCTCGACTGGAGCCCGGTCGGCGGCTCCACCGAGGCCACCGTCACCACCAACGGCGACTGGTCGCTGACCGTCGACAAGTCCGGCAGCCAGGCCGACCTCGAGGGACCCAGCTCGGCCTCCGGCTCGGGCAGCAGCGGCGAGCGGGTCACCGACGCCTTCCTCGACGACCAGTGGGCGGTCGTCGTGTTCGAGGACAAGCAGGAGACCGCGCCCAGCCGGGCGACGGTCACCGACCTTGCCACCGGCAAGACCTTCGACATCGACGGCCACTCCGACGTCCCTACCACGGTCGGCGGCACCTGGGCGATGGGCGAAGGGCACGTGCTGCACGCGACCGTGCACGGGCAGGGCTACTGCGTCGCCTCGGTCGACCTGGCCACCCGGAAGTCCACGCTCGGCTGGTGCGCGCCCCAGCGGCACGGCTTCAACGGCGCCCGGATCACCCCCGCCGGCGACTCGCTGCTCACCTTCGACGACAGCCACCCGTCCTGCCGGACCGTGGTGGCGCTCGACGGGACGACCACCACGCCGTTCGAGGGCGTCGAGGACTGCCACGGCTGGGACGGCCTGGTCACCGACGACGGCGCCGTCTGGTCGGTCGTGCCCCAGGAGAACAACGTCGAGACCGCCCGCTTCTTCGCCCGATCGGGCGACGCCTACTACGACCTCGGCCCGGGCTCGTCCGGCAGCCTCGTGTGGTGCGCGGGATCGGCGTACTTCGCCCGCGACCCGCAGCAGGACGGCGACCCAGCCCGGCTGATGCGCTGGACGCCGGGTGCCGGCCTCGACGTGGTCTACGAGTCGAAGGGCGGCCAGGCGTTCCTCGCGGAGCCCCGCTGCGGCGGCGACACGATGACGGTCACCTCACTCGCCCAGGGCGGCGACGAGCAGGTCAGCACCCCGCTGGGCTGAGGAGATCCGTCGGCTGGCCGACGAAATCTGCCCGTATTTCTCGCCAGAACGCCGTCACGCTCCGCCGACTCGACCGTTCCACCAGTGTCGGGACGTGGGGACCCGGCGACCGGACGCGAGGCGGTGGCGGCGCAGCGGTACGCCATCGCCTCGCCCCGGCTCGCTCCCGCCGCTGTCCTGCACGGACCTCGACGCGACGCCCGCCGTAGGCTGGCCGGGTGACTCCCGAGCCGGCCCCCTTCGAGGGCTTCCCCACCGCCGCACTCGACTTCTACGACGACCTCGAGGTCGACAACACCAAGTCGTTCTGGGAGAAGCACAAGCACGTCTACGCCGCGTCGGTGAAGGCGCCGATGACCGCCCTGTGCGCCGCCCTCGAGCCGGAGTTCGGTCCGGCGAAGGTGTTCCGTCCCTTCCGCGACGTCCGCTTCGCCAAGGACAAGACGCCCTACAAGACCGCCCAGGGCGCGTTCGTCGGCGCCGGGCCGGCGACCGGGTGGTACGTCGAGCTGTCGGCCCGCGGCCTGCGCGTCGGCGCCGGTTTCTACGAGGCGTCCGGCCCGCGCCTGGCCGCCATCCGTGAGGCGATGGCCGATGACAAGTCCGGACCGATCCTCGAGAAGCTCGTCGCCCGGTACGCCGCCGACGGCTGGGAGGTCGGCGGCGAGCAGCTCAAGACCGCACCCCGCGGCTACGACGCCGACCACCCGCGCATCGACCTGCTGCGCCGCAAGCAGCTCTTCGTGGGCCGCCCCTACGGCTTCGAGAACCTCGACGACCCGGCCGTCGCCGACCGGGTGCGCGAGGACTGGCGCACGCTGCGCCCCCTGGTGGAGTGGGTCGCCACCCACGCCGTCGAGTGACGGTCAGCTGAACCAGGCGTCGGTCGTGGCGAGCAGCGTCAGCTCGTCCATCGTCAGCGGCGGGTGCGTGAACAGCGGCGGGGAGTTCTTGCCGTCGGCCGCGTTGTAGGACAGCGCGCTCACCTCGAAGCCGTCGCGCCACACGGTCGCGCCCTGCGCCTCCACGCCGTCGCCGAGGGTGGGCCCCCAGAGCAGCATCGGGCGACCGGCCTCGTCGGTGCTGCACGTCCCGCCGGTCGGGCCGACGCTCTGCTGACAGGCCGCCTGCCCGTCGCCGGGGAAGCGTTCGATGACCACGGACGCGAGCGTGCCCTGCCAGGAGAAGTGGGCGATGAGCCGGTCGGCACTGCCGGCCGAGCCGTAGGACGGGCCGGTCCGGATCGGGCCGGCTCCCTGCCGGCCGAGCTGCTCCTCGACCAGGACGGGCACCTGCTCGGGCGTCACGGTGACGTGGTCGGCGACGAACGGCGGGGGGTCCGACACCGTCGGATCCGAAGGTGTCGAGCTGGCTGTGCCGGTCGGCTGCGCCGTCGGCGACGCCGACGGGCTCACGGTCGGGTCGCTGGCGACCGGCGTGCCGTCACGGCCGGTCGCGTGGGGGATGAAGCTCGCCGCGGCGCCGATGACGCCGAACACGGCCACCGCGGCGAGCATCGAACCCGCCCGTCGACGGCGCTGCGCGCGCCGGCCTCGGGCGATGCCTCCGGAGACGAGTCGGTCGACGTCGGACGTCAGCCCGTTCGTCGCTCGGTCGAAGAGGTCTCGGGGATTCTGGTCAGTCATGCTGGGTCCTTCCGGGTGACGGAGAGTGACTCGTCGAGTAGAGGACGGACCCGCTCCAGCGCCCGCATGCTGCGGTTGCGCACCGCGCCCGGGGAGACCCCGAGCCGCTCCGCCACCTCGCCGACACTGAGGTCCTCGAGGTAGCGCAGCACCAGCACCGCCCGGTCCAGCGGGGCCAGCCCGGCCAGCGCCCGCTGGAGGGCGAGCCGGAGGTCGCTGTCGGCGGACTCGTCAGGACCCGCGTGCTCGGGCAGCTCGGCCCAGGGCAGCTCACCGCTGCTCCGGCGTCGCCGCGCGCTCAGGAAGGTCCGCACGAGCGTGGTCTGGGCGTACGCCGCGGGGTTGTCGATCCGCGCACCGAGCTTGCGGTGCCAACGGACGTAGACCTTCGCCAGCGTCTCCTGCACGAGGTCCTCGGCCAGATGCCGGTCCCCGCACAGCAGCCACGCGCTGCGGTGGAGCTGAGGGGTCCGCCCTCGCGCGAACTCCTCGAATTCCCCGAGATGTCCTGTACTCAACTTGTCACTCCTGTGATGGCGTCACCCCTACGACGCGCTGCACCACTGGAGTGTCACACGACTACTCCTTCCGGTAGGTCGCCATCGCACGCTCGGGCTCCCAGAACGCCCGCATCGAGGCGACCCGGCCGTCGTCGTGGACGGTGTAGACCATGACCAGGTCGGTGTCGACGCGGCCGCCGTCGGGGAAGGTCGTGGTGATCGTGCCGACGTTGGCGCAGGTGTCGCCGTTGGCGTGGGAGTCGTGGATCGTGAAGTGGAAGGTGCCGACCGGGGCGATCGCGGCGTTCCAGAACGCCGTGATCCCGTCGTGCCCGTGGTGGCCCGTGCCCTCGGGGTCGAACATCGAGGGGCCGACCGGGTCCTCGATGACCGCGTCCTCGGCGTAGACCGTCAGCCACTCGGCGAGGTCCCCCTTCGCGACCGCGGCGTAGGAGCGCTGCGAGGCGCGCCGGGCCGGGTGGTCGCCGTCGGGGGCGTTCCAGGTGATGGCGTCGGACGTCGTCATGGGCGGCATCGTACGCCGCAAACTGGAACACGTTCTAGTGGCTGGCCTCACGCCGGACCGGCGGGCACTCGTCACGCGACGTTCACCTGGCGTGCGCCTGCGGCTGGGACATTGCTGGCATGGCACGACGCAAGGCCTTCGTCCACATCGGTCTCCCCGGCACCGGCGGCGCCTTCCTGGGCGCCGAGCTGGCCCACCACGCCGACGAGCTCCGCGAGCAGGGCGTGTGCACCCCCGCCCGCTCCACCAACGAGATGTTCCGAGCCGCCCTCGAGATGCGCCGCGACCACAAGGTGTGGGGTTACCGTCGCCGCGACGTCGAGGGCGTCTGGGCGGGCATCTGCCGCCGGGCGTTCAAGGAGAAGGGCACGGTCGTGGTCAGCCACGAGCTCCTCGCCGCCTGCACGACCCCCCAGATCGCCCTCCTCCTCGACGGCCTGGCCGGCCTCGAGGTGCACGTGGTCGTGACGGCCCAGGACCCCGCGACCCAGGTCGTGACCGGCTGGGCCGACACCGTCGACTCCGGCAGCGCGGCCAGCTTCGGCCGGTTCCGCCGACGGATCATGGACCCGGCCCGCGAGCACGAGCAGGCCCAGCAGTTCTGGGCGGCGCAGGCCCTCGACGAGGTGCTCGAGCGCTGGGGTGCCGCGGTCCGCGACCCGCGCCACGTCCACGTCGTACCCCTCCCTGCTGACAGCGCCGACCCGCGCCCGGCCATCTGGCGGGCCGTCGGGGAGCTCGCGGGGTTCGACGCCGCCGCGCTGCCGCTCGTCGCGAGCGGACCCTCGATCACCCTCGACGGAGCCGGCACCTCGGTGCTGCGCGAGGTCAACGACGCCATCGACGGCCGCCTCGGCGCCCGCGACCGCGCCATGGTCAGCGAGTTCCTGCCCCGCGAGGCCGTGAGCCCCGTGCGGGCCTCGGTCCCGGCCGACCTCTACGACGACCTCCTCGAGGTGGCCGAGCGCTGGGCCAAGCAGATCGCCGACGGCGGGTACGACGTCCTCGGCGCGACCTCGGACCTGCTCCCCGAGCGCCCCGCCGACGACGCGCAGGTCCCCGACCACCACCCGGTCGAGGAGCGGCTCGCCCGCACGACCGACGCGCTGGCCGACGTCCTCGTCGAGGTGGCCCGGCTGCGCGAGCACGCCGAGGACCTCGAGGAGCGCAACGCGAAGCTCGAGAAGAAGAAGCGCAAGCTCAAGCGCCGGCTCGCCGACGCGACCCTCGGGCCGCTCGCGGGGTGAACCCGCCACAGCGGCCGCCCGTCAGTGCGGCTGCCAGGCGTCCTCGTCGGCGGTCCGCGAGGTGACCGCCTTGGGCAGCTTGCCGTCGGCGAGCTGCTGGATGGAGACCTGTTCGAAGACGTCGCGCAGCGAGCGGCGGGCGGCGATCCAGACGTGCTGGAGCACCTCGGCGGACTCGTTGTAGCTGACCGCCTCGGGGCGCAGGCCGTAGACGGAGACGAGCGGGCCGTCGACGGCCCGGATCACGTCGGCGACCGACACGGTCTCGGGGCCACGGCCCATGCGCCAGCCACCCGACTGACCGCGCTGTGACATCACGATGCCGGCACGGCGCAGGTCGGCGAGGATCGCCTGGAGGAAGCCGTGCGGGATCTCCTGCAGCCGGCCGAGCTCCTCGGCGCTGACCGCTCGTCCGTCCACTCGCGTCGCCATCTCGATCAGGGCACGCAGGGCGTAGTCGGACTTGGCGGAAACTCGCATGGGAGCAGTGTGTCAGATTTGTCGACTCAGGCAGTCGACCAACGCCGGTTCAGTGCCGGCTCACGACCGGTGTCCCGCGCGGGAGGTAGCGGGTGGCCTCGGCGTCGACGGCCTGCTCGAGCTTGACGGCCCAGGCGATCCACAGCACCCACAGTGTGAAGACGACCGACGCCAGCAGCGCCACGGTGATCCCCGAGGCGCCGAGGGAGTCGGCGAGGGTCTTGAGGTTGGTGAGCACGATGACCCCGCCGGCGGCGACCCCGAGGATGCGCGGGCGCAGGTGGCGTACGACGAGCGCCGCGAGCGGAGCCGCCACCACGCCACCGACGAGCAGTGCGCCGGCGAAGGCCCAGCTGACACCGGCGCTGCCCAGCCCGAGCAGGAACCCGAGCGAGCCCCCGATCGAGACGACGAACTCGGCGGTGTCGACCGAGCCGACCACCTTGCGGGGCTCGAGCCGTCCCGAGGAGAGCAGCGACGTGGTGCCGACCGGCCCCCAGCCGCCACCGCCGATCGCGTCGAGGGCACCGGCGAACAGCCCCATCGGCGCCAGGAACCAGGCCTCGGGCCGCGGGTTGAACCGCAGCCGCCGGGGCGCGGCCAGGAAGCGCCAGGTCACGTAGGCGCCCAGCGCGAGGAGGAGCGCCGCCACCACCGGCACGGCGGCCGCAGCGTCGAGGCGCACCAGCAGCGTCGCACCGAGGAAGGCGCCGACGAAGCCGGGCAGGGCGAGGATCCCGACCGTGCGCCAGTCGACGTTGCCGAAGGCGTGGTGGGAGGCGCCGGAGACCAGGGACGTCCCGATCTCGGAGAGGTGCACGGCCGCGGAGGCGGCGGCCGGACCGAGCCCCCCGGCAAGGAGCAGCGTCGAGGAGGTGACGCCGTACCCCATGCCGAGGGAGCCGTCGACCAGCTGCGCAAGCAGGCCGACGAGCGCGAGGACCAGCAGCTTCCGCATGCCGCCTCACCTCAATCCTTAATGTGACTGACTTACTCGACATTTTAGGACGCAATCCCCAGACCCACAAGGGCGCAGCGGTTCCGAGGTCACGATCGGGCAAATGCCGGGTAATCCACGTCACCGCGCCTTGCACGGCCCGGGATGCCCTCCTACTATTTTGTTACCGGTCAGTAGTACACCGAGTTTGACCGCGTCCCCCCACGGAAAAGGTGGATCAGTGAGCCACTACAAGAGCAACCTGCGCGACATCGAGTTCAACCTCTTCGAGGTGCTCGGTCGGGACGAGGTCCTGGGCACGGGTCCGTTCGCCGAGGTCGACAGCGACACCGCGCGTTCGATCCTCAGCGAGGTCGACCGCCTCGCCCGCGAGGACCTGGCGGAGTCCTACGAGGACAGCGACCGCAACCCGCCGGTCTTCGACCCGCAGACCAACACCGCCCCCATCGGTGACTCGTTCAAGAAGTCCTACAAGGCCTGGATGGACGCCGAGTGGTGGCGCCTGCAGGTCTTCGAGGAGATCGGCGGCCAGGCGGCCCCCTCCTCCCTCGTGTGGGCCATGGGCGAGCTCGTCCTGGGCTCCAACGCCCCCATCTGGATGTACGCCGCCGGCCCCGCGTTCGCCAACGTCGTCTACCGCAACGGCAACGAGCGCGACAAGCTCATCGCCCAGCACATGGTGGACCGCCAGTGGGGCGCCACGATGGTGCTGACCGAGCCCGACGCCGGCTCCGACGTGGGCGCGGGCCGCACCAAGGCCACCCCCAACGACGACGGCTCGTGGAACATCGAGGGCGTCAAGCGCTTCATCACCTCGGGTGAGCACGACATGAGCGAGAACATCATGCACCTCGTCCTCGCGCGCCCCGTGGGCGTCGAGGGCGTGGGCGGCCCGGGCACCAAGGGCCTGAGCCTGTTCCTCGTGCCGAAGATCCACTTCGACCACGAGACCGGCGAGCTGACCGGCGAGCGCAACGGGGTCTACGTCACCAACGTCGAGCACAAGATGGGCATCAAGGTGTCCAACACGTGCGAGGTCACCTTCGGCGACTCCGCCGTCGGCGGCGGCGAGCCGGCCAAGGGCTGGCTGCTCGGCGAGGTGCACAACGGCATCGCCCAGATGTTCCAGGTCATCGAGAACGCCCGCATGATGGTCGGCACCAAGGCCATCGCGACCCTCTCGACCGGCTACCTCAACGCGCTGGAGTTCGCCAAGACCCGCCAGCAGGGCGCAGACCTGGCGCAGTCCGCCGACAAGACCGCGCCGCGCGTCACGATCACGCACCACCCCGACGTACGTCGCTCCCTGATGACGCAGAAGTCGTTCGCCGAGGCCATGCGCGCCCTGGTGCTCTACACCGCGTCGTGGCAGGACAAGGTCATGCTGGCCGAGCACGCCGGCGAGGTCGACGAGCTCGCCAACGCGGTCAACGACCTGCTGCTCCCGATCGTCAAGGGCTACGGCTCGGAGCGGTCGTGGGTGCTGCTCGGCACCGAGTCGCTGCAGACCTTCGGCGGCTCCGGCTTCCTGCAGGAGTACCCCCTCGAGCAGTACGTCCGCGACGCCAAGATCGACACCCTCTACGAGGGCACGACCGCGATCCAGGGCCAGGACTTCTTCTTCCGCAAGATCGTCAAGGACCAGGGCAAGGCGCTGGGCCACATCGCGAAGGAGATCGAGTCCTTCATCGCCAGCGAGGCCGGCAACGGTCGCCTCAAGGTCGAGCGCGGTCTGCTCGCCAAGGCGCTCGAGGACGCCAACGCGCTGGTCGGCCACATGATCAACGACCTGATGTCGGCCGACGCGTCGGCCGAGGGCGGCGACCTGCGCAACATCTACAAGGTGGGCCTGAACACCAGCCGCCTGCTGATGGTGCTCGGCGACGTCGTCTGCGGCTGGCTGCTGCTGCGCCAGGCCGAGGTCGCGCTTGAGAAGCTGGGCGGGGAGCCGGGCAAGGACAAGGCCTTCTACGAGGGCAAGGTCGCGGCCGCGCAGTTCTTCGCCGCGCACAACCTGCCGAAGATCACCGCCGAGCTGGCCATCGCCGAGGCGACCGACCTGTCGCTGATGGACCTGGACGAGGACGCGTTCTGACGTCTGCTCGCTGATCCCACGCTGACGGGAGCCACGCCGGTCCGACCGGGGTGGCTCCCGTCACGTTTCCCCCGGGTCCCCACCGGGTATCCCTTCGACCAGGCGGTGCGGCGCCTCCCCCGTCGCCGTACCGCCCCCTATTCGCAACCGAAGGAGCACCCATGGGTATCGGAGCAGGCATCGTCCTCCTCGTCCTCGGACTCATCCTGGTCACCGGCTCGGTCGACCTGCCGGCCGCCGTCGACGCCAACGTCGCGACGGACACGGTCGGCTGGATCTGCGTCGTCTGCGGCGTCCTGGCCCTCGTGCTGACCCTCGTGATCAACCAGCAGCGCTCGCGCACCACCCACGTGGAGGAGCGCCGCACCGAGGTGTGAGCGATCTCCGAACCGCCCCGTCCGCATGCTGCGGGCGGGGCGTTCCGCATGTCGGCGTGCCCTAGCGTGCTCCCGTGCTCGACTCCGCCGCGGCCGGCCTGGCCACCGGCCTCTCCCTGATCGTGGCGATCGGCGCGCAGAACGCGTTCGTGCTGCGGCAGGGCCTGGCGCGCTCGCACGTCGGGATCGTCGTGCTCGTGTGCACGCTCTCCGACGTGGTCCTGATCGTCGCCGGCGTCGCCGGGATCGGGACGGTCGTGGAGGCCGCGTCCTGGGCGCTGGAGGTCGTGCGCTGGCTGGGCGTCGCGTTCCTCGGGTGGTACGGCGTCGCGTCGCTGCGTCGGGCACTGCGGCCCGAGGCGCTCGCGGCGGCGGGCGGCAACGGCCTGACCCGCCGCGGCGCCCTCGGGCGCGCGGTCGCGCTCACCTGGCTGAACCCGCACGTCTACCTCGACACCGTGCTGCTGCTCGGGTCGATCGCGAACCAGCACGGCCACTCCGGCAGGTGGTGGTTCGCGGTCGGCGCGTGCGTGGCCAGCACGGCGTGGTTCGCGGGCCTGGGCTACGGGGCCCGGCTCGCGAGCCGGGTGCTGGCCCGGCCGCGGGCGTGGCAGGTGCTCGACGTCCTGATCGGACTCACCATGCTCGCCATCGCGGCCGGGCTCGCGCTCGGCTGACTGCTGCTCGGGTCAGCGACCCCAGCGGGCGTTGCCGTCGGGGCGGCCGCCCTGACGACGGTCGCCGCCGCCCTGACCGCCACGGCGCGGGCCGCCCTGCGACTGGCCGCCGCGGGACGAACCGCCACCCTGGCCGCGGTAGGGCTTGCGAGCCCCGCCGGACGGGGCGGAGGAGCGGGCCGGGGCCGGGCCACCGTGCTCGGCGAGGGCCTCCGCCGTCAGCACGCGCGGGGCGGTCCGGATGTCGTGGTGCAGCACCTCGACGCCGGCGTTGTGCTGGAGGCGCACGACCTCGTTGACGAACTTCGGGGTGGTGATGGTGACCACGCAGCCGTCGTTGCCCGCGCGCGCCGTACGGCCCGAGCGGTGCAGGTAGGCCTTGGGGTCGCTCGCGGAGTCGAAGTGCACGACCAGGTCGACGTTGTCGACGTGGATGCCGCGGGCCGCGACGTCGGTGGCGACGACGGCCTGGGCCTGGCCCTTGGAGAAGCGGGCGAGGTTGCGCTCGCGGACCCGCTGGCTCAGGTTGCCGTGCAGGTCGACGGCGTCGACGCCGGTCTGCCCGAGCGCCTCGGCGAGCTCGACGGCCCCGTCGCGGGTGCGCGTGAAGATGATCGTGCGGCCGTTGGCCGTGATCAGGCGCTGGACGGCGTCGACCTTCTCGCGGAAGCCGCCGACGACCAGCGTGTGGTGGGTCATGGTGGTGACCGCACCGGCGTTGGGGTCGAGCTGGTGGGTGCGGGGGTTGCGCAGGTGCTTGCGGACCAGGCGGTCGACGTCGCCGTCGAGCGTGGCGCTGAGCAGCATCCGCTGGCTGCCCGCGGGGGTCTGGCCGAGCAGGGCGTCCACGGCCGGGAAGAAGCCGAGGTCGCAGAGGTGGTCGGCCTCGTCGAGGACGGTGACCTGGATGTCGGCGAGCTGGCAGTGGCCCTGCTCGATCAGGTCGGCGAGGCGACCCGGGGTGGCGACGACGAGGTCGGCACGGTTCCGCAGGGCGCGGACCTGACGGTCGTACGGCGTCCCGCCGTAGACGTTGGTCATCCGCAGCTTGAGCGCGTCGGCCAGCGGCTGCAGGGAGCGGGCGACCTGCTGGGCGAGCTCGCGGGTCGGCACGATGACGACGGCGCGGGGGTGGTTCGGACGGCTGCGCTCGCCGGCGAGGCGGGCCAGGATCGGCAGGCCGAAGGCCAGCGTCTTGCCCGAGCCGGTCTGGGCGCGGCCGAGCACGTCGTGGCCGGCCATGGCGTCGGGGAGGACGGCGGCCTGGACGGGGGTGGGGGTGGTGATGCCCTGCTTGGCCAGCGCGACGACGACTTCCTCGGGGAGGTCGCTGAAGACGGTGCTGGTGGGGGCGGTGCCGGGGGCGGGGGCGACGGGGGTCTGCTCGAGGGCAGGCGCGGACATGCGTGAACTTTCCGGATGCAGGATGCGTCACTGCGCGGAACCACGGGTGCGGATCCGGTGAGCCTGGCGAGACGCGGTCTCAAGGCACCCGATCCATTGGTCTCTGCGCGACTCGAAACGCGCACCACACCGGGTTACTTGGAGATGAGCGGCCCTGTCGAGAAGCGGGCCACTGGCTGCCCCCAGTCTAGGGAACCGGAGGCCCCATCCGTTAATCGTGTTCCGTTCGCGATCCGTTGATCGTGCCGGTCAGCTCGCCCCACCGAGCGGCAGGGCGAGGACGGCGCTCCCGTCGGGCTCGATCCGGACCGGCACGCCCCAGTCCTGCTGGTGCATCCGGCAGGCCGCCCCCTCGCCGCCGTCGATGTCGCAGGACGCCGCGCGGGCGGCGATGTGGAGCACGCCCTCCCCCACGGCCGGATCGAGCACGAGGGTCCGGGACAGGTCGGTGCCCCGGCCCTCGCCCTCACGGATGAGGGCCGCCGGGGTGGCCGAGACGAGCAGCTGCGAGGGCGGGCCGAAGCGGTCGTCGACCTTCTGGCCGGGGGGCGGCTCGAAGGCCACCACGAGCTCGAGGGCGGCCGAGACGTCGGTGACCGGGCGCTGCGTGGTGTGGGCGAAGCCGTCGGTGGTCGTCGCGGCGGCGCCGAGGGCGATGCGGGTGAGCCGGTGGGCACCGGACTCCACGACGACGAGGTGCTCGCCCGCGACGTACGCCCCGCTGGGCTCGGCGAGGTCGGTGGCCAGGGTCGACATCTCGTCGGTCACCGGGTCGAAGCGGCGGACCGCGCCGTTGTAGGTGTCGCAGACGGCGACGCTGCCGTCGGGCAGGACGGTCACGCCGAGCGGGTGCTGGAGCAGCGCCTGCTCGGCCGGGCCGTCGCGGAAGCCGAAGTCGAAGAGGCCGGAGCCGACGGCCGAGTGGATCTCGGCAGGCTCGATCACCGACGGCTCGATCACCGACCGCTCGATCCAGCGCAGGCTGGACGTCTCGCTGTCGGCGAGCCACAGCCGGTCACCGGCCGCGGCGAGGCCGCTGGTCTGGGCGAACCACGCCTCGGCCAGCGGCCCGTCCAGGAGCCCCTCGTTGGTGGTCCCGGCGGCGACCTCGGTGGTGCCGGTCAGCGGGTCGAACGTCCAGAGCTGGTGGATGCCGGCCATCGCGACCCAGACCCGGTCGCCCCACCAGGCCACGTCCCACGGGGAGGACAGCCGGTCGGTGCCGTCGCCCTGCATCCACTGGGCGCCGTCGCCGGCGAGGACCCGGACCTCGCCCGAGCCGAGCGCGATCCCCCGGAGCTGGTGGTGGACCGTGTCGGCCACCACGACGTCGTAGCCGACCTCGCGGGCCACGTCGTCGGGCAGCAGGCACAGCCCGTTGGGCTCGCGGAAGCCACCGAAGCGACGCACCACGTCCCCCTCGGCCGACAGCTCGACGACCTCGTCGTGGCCGGCGTCGGCGACGAGCACACGACCGTCGGGCAGCGGCACGGCCTTGGCGGGGAAGCGGAGATCGGTGGGCTCCACGACCGGGGCGACGTACGGCGAGTCGCCCGGCTGGAGCGTGCCGCGGGCGCGGTGGTCCTCGACGAGCTCGGCCAGGAGGGCGTCGATGGCGTGGGCGTGGCCCTCGCCGGCGTACTGCCCCACGACGTAGCCCTCCGGGTCGACCAGCACGAGGGTGGGCCAGGCGCGGGCGGTGTAGGCCTGCCAGGTCACCAGCTCGGGGTCGTCGAGGACGGGGTGGTGCACGGAGTAGCGCTCGACGGCCGCCGCCAGGGCGTCCGGGTCCGCCTCGTGCACGAACTTCGGCGAGTGCACGCCGATCACGACCAGCTCGTCGGCGTACTTCTCCTCGACGGGGCGCAGCTCGTCGAGGACGTGCAGGCAGTTGATGCAGCAGAACGTCCAGAAGTCGAGGAGCACGAACCGGCCCCGCAGGTCGCGGAGGGAGATGGGGCCGTCGGTGTTGAGCCAGCCTCGGCCGACGAGCTCGGGGGCACGTACACGCATGGGGCCATTGTCGCGAACCGGCCGCGATCGAGGGGAAGCGTCTCTCGCAGGGCGGACCCGCGCTAGATTTCACGCAAGGAATGCGCCCCGAGACACGGGACATGCAACCGGAGGGGCGGCGCAGATGGCAAGGCAGCAGACGGCCGAGGTGGACACCTCGTTCGACCGCTATGCCCGGATGGTGCGCAACGCCCTCGACACCCCCGTCGCGCTGGTGACGCTGATCGAGGAGAGCCGTCAGGTCTTCGTCGGCGCGGCCGGCCTCGACGAGCCGGTCGCGTCGACCCGGGAGACGCCGCTGTCGCACTCCTTCTGCCAGTACGTCGTCTCCGACGAGTCGCCCCTGATCGTGCGCGACCTCCGCGAGGACGACCGACTCAAGGACAACCCGGCGATCCTCGACTTCGGGGTGGTGGCCTACGCCGGCTTCCCGATCAAGGACCAGCACGGGACCGTCATCGGCTCGCTGTGCGCCCTCGACACGAGTCCCCACGAGTGGAGCGACCAGGACATCGAGCTGCTCGAGGACATGGCCTCGGCCTGCTCGACGGAGCTGTCCGAGCGGGCGCTCCGCCTCGACGCCGCCGAGCGGGCGTGGCACGCACACGGGCTCACCGACCGCAGCCGCGTCCTGCTCGCGCTCAGCGAGGGGCTCTCCACGACCGCGACCCTCGAGGACGTCGCCACGGCGATGGAGGACATCGCGGTGGACATCCTCGGCTGCCTCAAGGGCGGCATCTGGCTGCGCCACGACCCCCTGAAGCAGCGTCACGCCGCGGACCTGCCGCTGACCGAGCAGGAGTCCGCCGGCGGGCTGACCTTCATCACCAACCCCGATGCCGAGTGGACGGCGGCCGCCAACTTCGGCAGCCTGGCCATCGACGACGGCAACCCCGCCGGCGCCGCCCTCGTCCACGACGCCCCGATCTTCTACCGGTCGCGGGCCGAGCAGAACGCCGACTACCCCCACCTGGTCAACCCCGGACAGCTCGGCGAGGCGCGCGCGTTCCTGCCGCTCGGCGTCCGCGGCCACGTCTACGGCGTGCTGGTGCTGGTGTGGCCCGACGAGCGGGAGATGTCGGAGGAGGACCGCGTCACGATCGCCGCCCTCACGGCGTACACCGCCCAGGCGGTGGAGCGGGCGCTGCTCTACCAGGACCGGCTCGACGCGCTGGTCATCCTGCAGAGCTCGCTGCTGCCGCGGCTCCCCGAGCAGGACGACCTCGACATGGCCGCGCGCTACCGCCCGGCCGCGACCCGGGACCAGGTGGGCGGCGACTGGTACGACGCCGTGCTCATGCACGGCGGCGCCACCAGCCTGATGATCGGCGACGTGGTGGGGCACGACATGGACGCCGCGGCCGTGATGGGCCAGCTGCGGACGATGCTGCGCACCATCGCCTGGGCCGGCGACAACTCTCCCGCGCGCAACGTCGAGCGCCTCGACCAGGCGATGCGCGACCTCGACGTCGACGGGATGGCGAGCCTGGTCAAGGCGCGCATCCAGCCGGGCGGCTCGCCCGACCTCTGGGTCCTGTCGTGGACCAACGCCGGCCACCCGCCGCCCCTGCTCATCACCGCCGACGGGTCGACCGAGCTGCTCGACGCCGACCTCGAGGCCGATCTCATGATCGGCATCGCCCCCGACATCCGACGCACCGACCACCGGACCGTCATCGAGGCGGGCTCGATGCTCCTGCTCTACACCGACGGCCTCATCGAGCGCCGGGGTGAGGACCTCACGGCCGGGCTCGACCGCCTGTGCAAGGTCGCGGGCCAACACCACGACCTGCCGCCGGCCAAGTTCCTCGACGCGCTGCTGGGCGAGCTGGTGGGGGCCAGGCCCAGCGACGACGTGGCCGTGCTGGCCGTGCTGTTCAAGACGCAGACCTCCGACTGAAGCAGATCGGCATGCGCCTAGGGTGCTGCGCATGACGGATCAGCAGGTGCTCAGCGGCTACATCGACGTCTGGTGGCAGGCGGTCAACGACTTCACGGCAGTCCTGGAGCAGGTGCCCGCCGAGCAGTGGTCGACCCCGACCGACCTGGCCGGCTGGGACGTCCAGGCCGTGGCGGCCCACATCGCCCACCTCGAGGCGATCCTCGCGGGTGCCCCCGAGGAGACCGTCGAGGTCGGCGAGCCGGCCCACGTCACCAGCCTGATGGGGCTCTACACCGAGCAGGGCGTGGTCGCGCGGCGCGACCGCAGCCCCGACGACCTGATCAACGAGATCCGCTCGGTCACCACGGCCCGGCACACGACGCTGCTCGCCGACCCGCCCACCGACGGCACGGCGAAGCCGGCCACGATCTTCGGCGGCATCGACTGGGACTGGAGCCGGCTCCTGCGCAACCGCCCGCTCGACGTGTGGATGCACGAGCAGGACGTACGCCGTGCGGTCGGCCTGCCCGGCGGGCTGGACACGCCTGCGGCGCAGCACACGGCCGACTACCTGATGGATAGCCTGGGCGTCGTGCTCGCCAAGCGCGTCGGTGCCCCCGCCGGCACGACCGCCGTGCTCGAGGTCACCGGCAGCGCCCCGGCCGCCTTCGTGGTCGACGAGAACGGCCGCGGGCAGCAGATGCCCGAGCTCCCGGCCGACCCGACCGTCCGGCTCGGGATGGACCGCGAGGCGTGGATCGTGCTGGCCGGCGGTCGACGTACCCCGGAGGCGGGGGCGGTCACCGTCGAGGGCGACGCGACCCTGGGCCGGGCCGTCCTGGACAAGCTGGCGGTCACCCCGTGACCGCGACTGCCTGGCACCCCCGCGACATCCCCGACCAGACGGGCCGCACCGTCGTCGTCACCGGGACCACCGTCGGCGGACTCGGCCACGCCACGGCCCTCGAGCTGGCCCGGCGCGGGGCGCGGGTCGTGCTCGCCGGACGCACGCAGGCCCGGCTCGACGAGACCGCTGCGGCGATCCGCGCGGAGGACGGCACGGCCGAGCCGGAGACGCTGGTCGTCGACCTCTCCGACCTCGGCTCGGTGCGCCGGGCCGCGGACGAGGCGGCCGCGCTCGGCCCGATCGACGTCCTGGTCAACAACGCCGGCGTCATGGGCACCTCCCACCAGCGGACCGCCGACGGGCTCGAGCTCCAGATGGCCACCAACCACTTCGGCCCGTTCCTGCTGACCGGGCTGCTCCTGCCGCAGCTGGTCGCCAGCGAGGCCGCCACCGTCGTCACGGTCTCCTCGCTCATGCACCGCGTGGCCCGCCAGGCGCCCCTGCACGATCCCCGCGACCGGGACCGGCGCTACTCCCGGTGGCCGGTCTACGGGCAGTCCAAGCTGGCCAACCTGCTCTTCACCTACGAGCTGGACCGACGGGCCCGCCGCGCCGGGCTGCCGCTCACGGCGCTGGCCGCGCACCCGGGCTTCGCCGCGACCCACCTCGCGGCCAACGGGCAGTACGGCCGCTCGTCGGGCGGTCTGGCCTCGATCCTCGACGCCGCGGTCCGGGCCGTGGCGCAGCCCGCCCACATGGGCGCCTGGCCGACCCTGATGGCGGCCACGGCCGAGCTGCCGGGATCGACGTACTGCGGGCCGGGTGGTCTGGCCGAGCAGCGTGGCGCGCCCGTCGTGGTCGCGAGCAACAGGCTGTCGCACGACGAGTCCGCGCAGCGGCGGCTGTGGGAGATCAGCGAGCAGACGACCGGGATCGCCTACCCCTAGTCCCCGACTCCCCGGTCGCGGACGCGGACCAGGCCCGCGAGCGTGGCGACGTAGAGCGACCCGTCCGGGGCGATGGTGATCGCGGAGTAGTGGTTGTTGAAGAGCGTGCCGAGGCCGGTGCGGACCGCGAAGACGCGGCGGCCGGTGCGGACGTCGAGGGCGGTGACGTACCAGGCGTTGGCGCCCCACCAGCTGTGCGGCTTGGTGTAGGCGTAGAGCAGCCCGTTGGCCAGCGAGACCTTGGGGACCGACGTCGGGGCGGCCAGGTCGGAGGTCCACCGCACCGAGCAGGTGCCGTCGTGGACGTCGACGCGGGCCAGGCCGGCGTCGGTGGTGCGGCCCAGGATGGTGCTGAGCGGGCTGTTGTAGCCGTGGTTGTTCTCCACGATGACGCCGGTGCCGACCGAGACCAGGGAGTTCTCGGTGGCGCTCTCGTCGTCGCCGAAGACCTCCTGGCTGCACACCAGCCGGCCGGAGCGGGTGTCGCGGAACTCCACGTGCATCCGCGGGTCGGCGTTGTCCGTGGTGGCGACCAGGTTGCCCGGCAGGATCGTCGGGGTGGTGCCGGAGCCCTGGCTGAGCTGGCCGGACTTCCGCCCGCTCCCCCGGTCATACGTCGATCGCCACACCTCGGCCGGGCCGCCGGCTGCATCGACCCGCAGCTTGTGGACCGCCTCGGTCGTGACGACGTACACCCCCGTGCGGTCCACCGCCATCGAGTTGGCGACCTGCTCGCCGAGGTCGACCGACCGGACGCGGCCCGAGGTGTCGACGGTGCCGACCCGGCCACCCCGGGTGGCCCACCAGATGCGGCCCTGCCAGTCGGGGACGAGCGCGACCAGGCAGTCGTCCTCGGGGATCTCCCCGGACAGGTCGTGGCTGGCCCGGGTCGTCAGGTCGGCGTTGCCCTCGGCGTCGTCGGTGCTCACGACCAGGACGTGGCGGTCGGTGGTGCCCACGACCGCGCGGTCGCCGTCGTCGAGGTAGAAGTAGGCGGCGCCGCAGAGGTCCTCCCACGGCGGCGTGCCGTGCCCGTCGGGACGGTCGGGCAGCCGCTTGGTGGCCAGCGGGTGCATCGAGTCCTGGTCGATGACCTCCAGCGTCGGGCCGCGGCGGTCGCCGCACAGGCCGACGAGCCTGCCGTGGGAGTCGAACGCCAGCGTCGCGCACTCCTGGAGGCCGAACCACGCGGTGTCGACGTCCGGCGACTCCCCCAGCGGGCCGCTCCACGGGTAGGTGTCGCTGGCCCACGCGTCGTCGTGCATGGAGCTGGTGCCGTTGCGGGACAGGCCGGGGTGCTGCGGCACGTCCAGCCGGATCGGGTGGGCCGCCGCGGGACGGCCGAGGTAGCGGGGCGTGACGAGCGCGCCGGGACCGGGCGGGATCGGCAGCCAGCCGTCCGGGATCAGGAGGACCAGCCCGGCGACCACGAGCACACCGGCCGCCCAGCCGGCGACGACCCGCCAGGTCGGGCGCAGCCAGTCGCGGACGCGCGGCACCGCCAGGGCGCCGGCGGCGGCCAGGACGACCCACGGCCCGAGGGCGACGTACAGCAGGAGGGCGACGACGAGCGCCGCCGTGCGCTGGAACCTCACGTCACCGCGAGCGCGGCCCGAACTGCGGCGTGACCTTCGCAGCTGCCGCCTCGCGGGCGACCTTGGTGTTGCGGATCCCCAGCAGCCAGGCCTGCTCGATGCGCTCGCGCGCGAACGTGCGGCGCGGGCCGGAGGTCCAGGTGGCGTTGAAGAGGCGCTTGGCCGCGGCGAGCTGGTCGGGCGAGCGGACCTTGAGGCGCTCGGCCAGCTCGAGGGCGGCGGCGACCGGGTCGGCGTCGACGCCGGTGACCAGGCCCAGCGCCTCGGCTTCCTTGCCGGAGACGACCTCGGCGGTCATGGTCAGCCTCTTGGCGGTGTCGATGCCGACGAGCTCGGCGAGCGTCCGGATGCCCGTCATGTCGGGGATGATCCCCCACTTGCCCTCGAGCACCGACCACTGCGAGTCGGGCGTGGCGAACCGGAAGTCCGCGGCCAGGGCGATCTGCAGGCCGCCGCCGAGGCAGTGCCCGTGGACGGCCGCGATGACCGGGACCGGGATCCGGCGCCAGGCCCAGCAGGCCTCCTGGAAGGTGTTGGTGCCGCGCCACGGCCGCGGGACGAAGCTGGTCAGGATCTTCGCGGGCTGCCGGAGGACCGACCCGAAGTCGAGCCCCGCGCAGAACGCGTCACCCGCACCCTCGATGACCACCGCCCGCAGCGTCCGGTCCCGGCGCAGCCGGTGGGCGGTGGCCACCAGCTCGTCGAGCGTCTGCAGGGTGAGGGCGTTGAGCTTGTCGGGCCGGTCGAGCGTGACCCGCGCGATGCCGTCCTGGACCGTGCACGTGACGAGGGAAGCCATGGGGCCAGCCTACTTTTCCCTGCCCCCGCTGGGTGGCGCTGCCCAGGGTGCGTCCGGGCGCTCCCTGGGCAGCACGACCCGGAGGGGCTCAGTCCTCGAGCCAGTCGTTGCGGGCTGCGACCGCGTCGTCGGGGAAGTCGGAGAACAGCGCGTCGACCCCGGCGTCGAGGAAGGCCGCGATCTCGGCGTGCATGTCGCCGTGGGCGTTGGGGTCGGTGCCGCGACGGAAGTTGGTGGCCATGAACTGGTTCTCCTCGCGCAGCGTGTAGATCACCACGTGCAGGCCCGCCCGGTGCGCGTTGTCGACCAGGTCGCTCGGCGTCGTCGTCGCGCCGGTGGCCGGGTCGCGCGGCAGGACCAGGTCCTTGCTCGGGCCGGCCCAGTCGGCGTACCGCGCGATCCTGCGCATGCCCTCGGGCGTCGTCATGTCGGCGTACGTCGTGGGGTCGCCCGCCGCGACCTTGTCCGCCGGCGCGCCCGAGGAGTCGATGAGCTGCTCGAGCGGCAGGTCGGTCATGTGGTTCAGCTGCTGGAGGTTGCCGATCTCGAAGGACTGGATCAGCACCTTGTCGCGCGGGCTGTCGTAGCCGAACTTCTCCAGCGTCCGCACCATCGGCTCCTCGGGAGAGAGTCCGATCGAGTCGAAGTACGTCGGGTGCTTGGTCTCCGGGGCAACCCCGATGGTCCTGCCGGTCTTGCGCTCCTCGGTCCGCACCAGGTGCAGGACCTGCGCGAAGGAGGGGATCTTGTAGAGGCCGTCGTACTGCGTGTTGGCCGGGCGCACCTGCGGCAGCCGCTCCTTGGCGCGCAGCGTCTCGAGCTCGGCGAAGGTGAAGTCCTCGGTGAACCAGCCGGTGATCTTCTGGCCGTCGATCGTCTTGGTCGTCTTGCGGTCGGCGAACTCCGGGTGGTCCGCGACGTCGGTGGTGCCGGTGATGTCGTTCTCGTGGCGGGCGACGAGGACGCCGTCCTTGGTCGAGACCAGGTCGGGCTCGATGTAGTCGGCTCCCATGTCGATCGCGAGGCGGTAGCCGGCGAGGGTGTGCTCGGGGCGGTAGCCGGGCGCGCCGCGGTGGCCGATGACCTGCGGGGTGGCGACCTGCTGGACCGGCGCCTTGTCGGTCGCCGTGGCGGTCGAGGTGCCGACGAAGGGGAGGGTCGCGCCGACGAGGGCGACCAGGCTGGTGCGGATGATCCGAGATGTCATGGTCCCGACCCAAGCGAGGCGCGGTGACGGAGCGGGGTGGCTCAGGTGAACCGACGGTGACGCGTGGCGGGGCTCACGTGGTGCGGCCGTCGACGAGAGGGACGTACGGCGTGCGGCCGGCCAGGCGGGTCACGACGACACCCGTGACAGTCATCGTCAGGGCGATGCCGGCCAGCACGACCAGCTGGAACTGCGCCGCCTCCGCGGGGCTGGCGCCGCCGAAGAGGGCGCCGACGAAGGCGCCGGGCAGCGTGACCAGGCCGGTGGACTTGGTCTGGTCGAGGGTCGGCAGCAGCGACTCCCGGACCGCCTCCTGGCCGATCTCCTCGTGCGCCCGGCTGGGGGTCGCCCCCAGCGAGAGCCACGCCTCGATCTCGTCCTTGCGGGCGCGGGAGCCGCGGAGGAAGTTGCGGCCCGCCAGGGTGGCCGCGCTCATGGAGTTGCCGATGATGATGCCGCCGACCGCCACGACGTAGCGCACCTGGAAGTCGACGAGCTGCAGGGCGAAGATCGTGACGAGGGTGAGCAACGCCCCGGTGAGCACGCCCGCGACCGCCGTACGACGACCACGGTGCAGCTCGCGCAGCCGCCCCATCGAGGTCCACGACGCGGTGCTCAGCATCAGGACCACGAAGCCCGCGACCGTCCACGGCACCGCGAGGATCCCGCGCAGCAGCAGGGCGATCACGGTGAGCTGGACCACGGCGCGCAGCAGCGCCCACAGCGGGAACCAGCCCAGCCCGGTGCGCGCCCAGCGGCCGATGCCGAGGGTGAGGGCCGTCATCGCGGCCAGCCCGGCGCCGAACGCGAGGTAGTGCGCGGTGCCGGTCACGCCCCGCATTGTGCCCCGACGGGGCGCCGCACGGGCTCAGGCAGGCTCAGGCAGGGCTCAGGCGGGGCTCAGGCGGCGGCCAGCGCGGGCTCCACGTGGTGGCCGAGCAGGCCCTCCTTGCGGGCGACCACCACGGCCAGCCCGATGGTCGCGGCGGCGGCGGACATGTTGATGAGGAGCACCGTGACGCTCTTGACCAGGATGAAGGTCTCCAGCGACTGCGACTGCAGCAGCCACAGCGTCATCAGCGCCTTGCCCAGCGCGAGCAGCGCCCACAGGACGGTCAGGTCGCGAAACAGTCGCTGGATGCGCGGGCGCATCGCCAGCTCGTGGTCCAGCGGGTAGAAGTCGCCGGCGAGCCGCGCGACCATCGGGCGGGCCGTGACCAGCGAGAGCAGGAACGCCGTGGCGACGACGCCGTCGCTGATGATCGGCTGGAGGAAGTAGAAGAAGGTGCTGTGCGCCATCAGGCTGATCACCGTGCGGCTGGTGATCAGGGCCGCGGTCAGGAACAGCAGCCCGGACGTCCGCCGCCCGGTGAGCTTGCGCCACGCGATGGCGCCGTAGGACCACAGCAACGAGACGATGATCGCGGTCCACACGCCGAAGGTCGCGAACACCGCGTAGAACAGTGCGGCCGGGATCACGCAGGCGATGAGCAGGCTCAGGGAGACCCGCTTGATCACGGCGCCCAGGCGCGGGCGGTGGTGGGCCGCGGGGGCAGCGTGCGGGGCGGTGGGACGTTCGAGGGTGTCAGGCATGGCGGAAGCAGGCATCGTGGAGGTGTCTCCTGCCGACCGGGACCGGGTCGGGTGATGGGGGCGATAGCCCCGGAACGACACGGACTGATCCGCGTCGGGGGGTTCCGGGGTTCTTCCACTGTATGTCGACAATCCCGGGAGAGCGCCTGTCGACCGCATCACAGGGCCCGCTCACCACCCGCTCGCGACCGGATCGCGGCATGATGTCGGCCATGGCCGACTCACGCGCTGGACAGCTCGCCGAACCCTCCGACCTGGTGGACGTCGCGCACCTGGTGACGGCCTACTACACCGGCGTGCCCGACCCCGAGGACGTCGACCAGCAGGTCGCCTTCGGCACCAGCGGGCACCGGGGCACCTCGCTGAGGACGTCGTTCAACGAGACGCACATCCTCGCCACCACGCAGGCGATCTGCGACTACCGGCGCGAGCAGGGGTACGACGGCCCGCTGTTCATCGGCCGCGACACCCACGGGCTGTCGGAGCCCGCGTGGGCGACCGCCCTGGAGGTGCTGGCCGCCAACGACGTGACCGTGCTCGTCGACGACCGCGACGGCTGGACGCCGACGCCGGCTGTCTCCCACGCCATCCTGCGCGCCAACGCCGGCCGGACCACCGGGCTCGCCGACGGCATCGTGGTCACGCCCTCGCACAACCCGCCGACCGACGGCGGCTTCAAGTACAACCCGCCGCACGGCGGCCCCGCCGATACCGACGCGACGTCGGTGATCGCCCGGCGCGCCAACGAGCTGATCGCCGGCGGGCTCGCGGGCGTCCGCCGGATCCCGTTCGCGCGCGCCCGGGCCGCGGCGGCGCCGTACGACTTCCTGGGCACCTACGTCGACGACCTGCCGAACGTGCTCGACATCGGGGCGATCAAGAACGCCGGCGTCCGGATCGGCGCCGACCCGCTCGGCGGCGCGGCGGTGGACTACTGGGGCGAGATCGCCGAGCGGCACGGCCTCGACCTGACCGTGGTCAACCCGCTGGTCGACCCGACATGGCGCTTCATGACGCTCGACTGGGACGGCAAGATCCGGATGGACTGCTCCTCGCCCAGCGCCATGGCCTCGCTGATCCGGCGCAAGGACGAGTACGACATCGCGACCGGCAACGACGCCGACTCCGACCGGCACGGCATCGTCACCCCGGACGCCGGCCTGATGAATCCCAACCACTTCCTCGCCGTCGCGATCGGCTACCTCTTCGGCGGCGCCCGCCCGGACTGGCCGGACACGGCACGGATCGGCAAGACGCTGGTGTCGTCCTCGATGATCGACCGGGTCGCGGCCGGGCTCGGCAAGCCGCTGGTGGAGGTGCCGGTCGGCTTCAAGTGGTTCGTGCCCGGCCTGATCGACGGCTCGTTCGGCTTCGGCGGCGAGGAGTCGGCGGGCGCCTCCTTCCTGCGCCGGGACGGCTCGACCTGGACCACCGACAAGGACGGGATCATCCTGGCGCTGCTGGCCTCGGAGATCCTCGCCACGACCGGCAAGTCCCCCTCGCAGCACTACGCCGACCTCGTCGCCGAGCACGGCGACCCGGCGTACGCCCGCATCGACGCCCCGGCCAACCGGGAGCAGAAGGCCAAGCTCGGCGCGCTGTCGCCCTCCGACGTGACCGCGACATCGCTGGCCGGCGAGGAGATCACCGCCAAGCTCACCGAGGCACCCGGCAACGGCGCCAAGATCGGCGGCCTCAAGGTGACGACGGAGTCGGCGTGGTTCGCCGCCCGGCCGTCGGGCACCGAGGACGTCTACAAGATCTACGCCGAGTCGTTCCGCGGGGCCGACCACCTCGCCGAGGTGCAGGCCGAGGCCCGCGAGGTGGTGTCGGCAGCGCTGGGCTGAGTGGCTGGGATGCTGGGGGCGTGCGCTTCACCGAGAACGAGATGACCCAGGCGATGGCCGGCGCGGCGAAGTCGGTCCTCGCGACCCGGCGGGACGTGCGCCGCGGCAAGCGGGACGTCGACGAGCTGTGGGAGTCGATGGACCGCGCCCAGCGCTACCAGCTGCTGAGCGGGCTGGGCGACCAGGTGCTGCCGGTGCTGGTCGCGCTCCCCGACGTGGAGGTCGCCCCCGGCACGCGGCCGTCGTACACCGACCGTGAGGTGCTGGCCACGGTCGAGTCCGTGGCGACCGACGACCTGGGGCGCGTACGTCGGGCGGTGCTGCTGCGGGCCCGCGTCGCCCTGGTGCAGGCGGCGCTCGCCGCCGTGCCGCCGCGGCTCGACCCGGACGCCCTCACCTGACCCGCCGGTCCCGGACAGGACGACGCCCCCGCACCGACGAGCGGTGAGGGGGCGTCGTTGACCTGGGTCAGCGCCGGACGCGGCCGAGGATGAAGAGCACGAGGGCGATGATGGCCACCACGATCAAGATGGTCCACAGCATGGTGAGACTCCGTCCGTTTGGGTTGTTGGGTTGCGAACTGCCGGTCGGAGCCCGAGCGATCAGCCGCTGGACAGTTCGTGCCCAGTCGACCGCCTGCCCAAACGCACGAAGGGCGGTGGAGCGTCAGGCGGCCCTGGCCTCCGCGGCACGGCGCGCCTGCTGGTTGAGGCGGGCCTGCGCGGCCCGGCGGACCTTGGCGCCACCGGTGGTCATCTTGTAGAGCAGCTTGGTCTGCGGCACGACGTTCTTGGCGTTGGTCGTGGCCAGCCAGCCGTTGGGCAGCGACAGGCGGATCACCTTGTGCCAGGCGGACGCGACCTGCTTCGGGAACGGCGCGGCGTGGTAGTTCAGGCCGTACTTGTCGAAGAGGTCCTTCACCTTCGGCGCGATCTCGGCGTACCGGTTGGACGGCAGGTCCGGGAACAGGTGGTGCTCGATCTGGTGGGACAGGTTGCCGCTCATGAGGTGCATCGCCTTGGAGCCGGAGATGTTGGCCGAGCCGAGCATCTGGCGGACGTACCACTCGCCGCGGGTCTCGCCCTCGATCGAGCGCTTCTCGAAGGTCTCGACGCCCTCGGGGAAGTGGCCGCACATGATGATCGAGTGGCTCCAGAGGTTGCGGACCACGTTGGCGGTGAAGTTGGCGGCCAGGGTCGGCAGGAACGAGCCGGTCGGCAGCGACAGCGCCGGGTGGACGACGTAGTCCTTGGTCGCCTGGTTGCGGATCTTCTTCAGCACCTGGCTGACCCGGGCCTTGAACTCGGGGTCCTTGGTCTTCTTGCGCTTGATGTTGGCGCCGAGCTCGAGGTCGTAGGCCGCGATGCCGTACTCGAAGAAGCAGGCGTTCACGAAGTTCCAGAACGGCTGGACGAGGAAGAACGGGTGCCAGGGCTGGTCCTCGTCGACGCGCATGATGCCGTAGCCGAGGTCGTTGTCCTTGCCGATCACGTTCGTGTAGGTGTGGTGGAGCTCGTTGTGCGAGTGCTGCCACTGCTTGGCCGGCGTCGCCATGTCCCACTCCCACGTCGTGGAGTGGATCTTGGGGTCGCGCATCCAGTCCCACTGGCCGTGGAGGATGTTGTGGCCGATCTCCATGTTCTCGAGGATCTTCGCGACCGAGAGGCCGGCGGTGCCGACGACCCAGGCCGGCGGGAAGACGCTCGCCAGGAGGACCGCGCGGCTGCCGAGCTCCAGCTTGCGCTGGACGCTGATGACCTTGCGGATGTACGCCGCGTCGCTGGCGCCGCGCGCGTCGAGCACGTCCTGGCGGATCGCGTCGAGCTCGACGCCGAGCTGCTCGATGTCCTCGGGGGTGAGGTGGGCGATCGGGTTGTCGGACTTCTTCTGCAGGGCGGTCATGGTGGTTCCTCTCGGGGGGTCGAGGAGTCAGTTGTCGATGTGGCAGGGGCCGGCGGCCGCGCTGATGCAGGTCTGGATGATCACGCCGTCGCCCGGGGCGGCGATCGTGAGCTGGCCGTTGCGGAGGTCGCGGACAGCGCCCTCGCGGAGCGGCAGGACGCAGCCGAAGCAGACGCCCATCCGGCAACCGCTGGGCATCAGGACGCCGGCCGACTCGGCCGCGTCGAGGATCGGGGTGGCGCCGTCGGCCTCGACGACGGTGCCGGACTTCGTGAACGAGAGCGTGCCTCCGCTCTGCCCATCGTTGGCGGTGGCGACCATCGGCGCCCGGAAGCGCTCGATGTGCAGCGGCAGGCCCTTGGGCTCGTGGTGCGCCTCGAGCGCGTCGAGCAGCCCGACCGGGCCGCAGGCGTAGGTCACGCGCTCGGCGAGGTCGGGGACGATCGTGTCGAGGTCGTCGACGTCGAGCATCCCGTGGGTGTCGGTGTGCAGCTCGACGAGGCGCAGGCGGCCCTCGGCGGCGTACTGGCGCAGCTCGTCGCCGAAGATCACCTCGGCCCGCGAGAGCGCGGAGTGCAGGACCACGATGTCGGCCGTGACCCGCTCGGAGCGGGCGAACAGGCCGCGCAGCATGCCGATGACCGGGGTGATGCCCGATCCCGCGGTGACCATCAGGAGCTTGGCGGGCATGGGGTCGGCGAGCACGAAGTCGCCGGCAGCCTGACCGAGCTGGATCATCTGGCCGGGGCGGACCTTCCGCACGAGGTGGTTGGAGACCACGCCGTCGGGGATGCCCTTGACCGTGATGCTGATGCAGCGGTCGGCACGGGGACCGTGGGTCAGCGAGTAGGTGCGCCAGAGGCGGACGCCGTCGACGTCGATGCCGATGCGGACGTACTGACCGGGCACGTGGCCGGCCCAGTCCCTGCCCGGCTTGATCACCAGGGTGGCGGCGTCGGCGGTCTCGGCGGTCACGGACACGATCCGGCCGCGCAGGTCGGCGCCCTTGCGGAGCGGGTGGAAGACGTCCAGCACGTCGCCGAGCTCGAGCGGGGTCACCGCGGCCTCGGCGAGCCGGCGTACGCCGTCGCGCAGGCTGCGTCCGAACGGGACGGGAGCCGCGGCGCGGGGGAGAACGGTGCTCATGGGATCAGTCTCCTGCACCTCGGGCGTAAACTCATGTGCGAGGCACGTGAAAGTCCGCGTCACATTTGTTCGCAGGAGACAAAAATGCCCCGAGCGACGCCCCGCCGCACCGCCGGTCACGGGCTGACCCTGTCCCCCGAGGCGGTGGCCGACATGCGCTCCCGGCTGCCGGCGGTCGCCGAGGCCACCGTCGCGGCCATCATCGAGGAGGTCCCCAGCTACGAGGGGGCGCTGTCCGGGCCGATGGGCGAGAACATCCGCAACGCGGTGCAGCTCGCGCTCGGCGGCTTCCTCTCGCTCGCCTCGGGCCGCCGCGGCTCGGACCCGCGCACGCCGGCCGCACCGGCGGTCGAGGGCGCCTACCAGCTCGGCCGGGGCGAGGCCCGCAGCGGCCGGACGACCGAGGCGCTGCTCGCGGCCTACCGGATCGGTGCCCGGGTGTCGTGGCGCGAGATGTCGACGGCGGCCGTGGCCAACGGGGTCCAGCCGGAGACGCTGGTCGACTTCGCCGAGCTCGTCTTCGCCTACATCGACGAGCTGTCCGCGGCCAGCGTGGCCGGGCACACCGACGAGCTCGCGACCACCGGCCGGGTGCGGCAGCGGCTGCTCGAGCGGGTCGCCCACCACCTGCTGAACGACTCCACCACCGAGACCGTCGTCGATGCCGCCGAGCGCGCCGACTGGGTCCCGCCGACGACACTGACCGCGGTGCTGCTGCCGGAGTCGCAGGTCCGCTCGGTCCTCGCCTCCCTCTCCCCCGCGACCCTGCGGGCCGGTGACCTGCCCGGGCTCGAGGAGCTCGCGCTGCTGCTGGTCCCCGACGCGCACGGCCGCGCGCGGGGCGTGCTGCTGCGCACGCTGCGGGGCCGCGGCGGCATCGCCGGGCCTGCCCGGCCCTGGCTGGAGGTGCGGGCGTCGTACGACCGGGCGCTGCGCGCGCACGCCCTCGGGCTCCCCGACGACACCGAGGCGCACCTCCCCCGGCTCGTGCTGAGTGCCGACCCGGCCGCGCTCGCCGACCTCCGCGCCCAGGTGCTGGCCCCCCTCGAGGGGCTGCGCCCCGGCACGGCCGAGAAGCTCGCGGACACGCTGCGGTCATGGCTGTTGCACCAGGGCCGCCGGGAGGAGGTCGCCGAGGAGCTGTTCGTGCACGCGCAGACCGTGCGCTACCGCATGGGCCAGCTCCGCGACCTGTACGGCGACCGCCTCGACGACCCGGACACCGTGCTGCAGCTCGTGCTGGTGCTCGGTGCGGACCGGGTCAGCCGGCCGGCGGCGGGTCAGGGCTGAGCGAGGGGTCCTCGGGGAGCGAGAGCGTCAGCACGGCGTCCTCGATCAGGTCGTTGCGCTCGATGTCGAGCTCGACCTGCCGGAGCCGCTGCGCGAGCGTGGGCTCGCGGTCGTCTCCGGTGAGGTCGACCGCTGCCACGACGAACACCTTCTGGGGACCGACGTACTCCACGTGCAGGTAGGTGATCCGGTCGATCGCGTCGTGGGCCAGCAGGGCCGCCAGGACCCGCGACCACATCTCGGAGCCGAGGGTCTGGCCGAGGAGGTACTGCATGTTGCGGCGCATCAGGTAGACCGCCACGAACGCCAGCAGCACGCCGACCGCGATCGAGCCCACCGCGTCGTACGCCGCCTGGCCGGTCAGCTGGTGCAGCGCGATGCCGGCACCGGCGAGGACGAGCCCCAGCAGGGCTGCGAAGTCCTCGAAGAAGACCGCTCGCAGGGTGGGGTTGGAGGTGCGGTCGATGTAGCTGAGCGGGTGCAGCCCCCAACTGCTGGCCTCGCCCTTGAGCTGGCGGCTGGCCTGGATGAACGACGAGCCCTCGAGCAGGAACGCGAGCCCCAGGACGACGTAGTTGACGGTGTAGCTCACCTCGCTCGGCTCGGCGAACAGCTCGCTCACGCCGTGCCAGATCGAGACGACCGCGCCGGCGGAGAACAGCCCGAACGCCGCGACCAGCGACCACACGTAGGTCGCCCGGCCGTAGCCGCGTGGGTGCTTGTCGTCGCGGGGCCGCTCGCCACGCTTCTCGGCGATCAGCAGGAAGATCTCGTTGCCGGTGTCGGCCCACGAGTGCGCGGCCTCCGCCCCCATCGACGCCGAGCCGGTCAGGAAGGCCGCGACCGTCTTGGCCAGGGCCAGCAGGCCGTTGGCGACCAGCGCGACCAGGACCGTGAAGGTCGAGTCCTTCTTCTGCCCCGGCTCGGTGGGCATGGCCTCGTCCACCGCCTCGTCGCTCCTGAGCTCGGAGTCGCCCGGGGGCGGGGCGTCGGGGGGCAGGTGGTGGTCGGTCACAGCACAGTCGTACCCCACGAGCGACGTCTCGGTCACACGGGAGGCGGGGCGTGGCGGTCCGGCATGGTCGTGGGCCGTAGCGTGCTGGACATGACGTCCCCCCTCCGCACCGTCCTCGTGGCCGCGCTCGCGACCCTCGCCCTGGCCGGCTGCTCGTCGGACGCCACCACCGGATCGCCCTCCGCCGACTCGACCTCGGCCACGCCCAGCGCCTCGGTCACCACGCAGGTCGACGCGCGGTTCCCGACGTACGTCGCCCTCGGCGACTCCTACACGGCCGCGCCGCTGGTGCCGGACACCGACACCTCCAACGGCTGCCTGCGCTCGACCAACAACTACCCGGCCCTGGTCGCCGCGGCCCTCCCCGGCACCTCACTCACGGACGTGAGCTGCAGCGGGGCGTCGAGCGAGTCGATGATCGGCGTGCAGAAGACCAACACCGGGCTGGTGCCGGCGCAGTTCGACGCCCTCACCGAGGACACCGACCTCGTGACCATCGGCATCGGCGGCAACGACGCCAACCTGTTCGCCACGATGGTCGGCGCGTGCTCCCAGGTCACCAGCAAGGACCCGCACGGCTCACCCTGCCGGGACAAGCTCACCGCCGGCGGCACGGACCAGCTGCGCGCCGCGGTGCGGCAGATCGGCGGGCACGTCACCGCGATCGTCAAGGGCATCCACGACCGGTCGCCCCACGCGAAGGTGCTCGTCGTCGGCTACCCGCAGATCCTGCCGGCCCACGGCACCTGCCCCGACCTGCTGCCCTTGGCCGACGGCGACGTGGTCTACGCCCGCGGCGTCCTCGAGGACCTCGTCACCACGATCAAGAAGGCCACCGCGGCCGCCGGCGACGCGGAGTACGTCGACTTGTTCTCCGCCACTGCCGGCCACGACATCTGCGCCAAGGACCCCTGGATCAACGGCGCCCAGACCGACACCCACGCCGCGCTCGCCTTCCACCCGTTCGAGGCCGAGCAGCAGAAGGCCGCCGAGCTGGTCCTGGCCGCGCTCAAGTAGCGCGAGAGGGCAGTTGGGGGCACTCTCAGCGGCGCGAGAGGGCAGTTGCAGGCACTCTCAACGGCCCGAGCGGGCAGTTTGAGGAGGACTCATCTGCGGCGACACTCGACGCGAGTGCCCGCTCGGCGCGATGAGACTGCCCCTGAGTGCCCGCTCGGCGCGATCAGAGTGCCCCTGAGTGCCCTCTCGCGCTAGAGGGCGGAGTGGACCGTCGCGCCGGCGACGAGGGTCAGGGCGACGGACATGTCGCGGAGGGCCGCGCCGGTCTTCGCCGAGTCGCCGAGGTCGGCCAGCGGGTCGGCGTCGAGGAGGACCAGGTCGCCGCGGGAGCCGACGCGGACCATGGGCTGGCCGTCGACCGAGGCGGCCAGGGCCTCGCGGGGGGTGAGGGCGTGCTCGGGGTGCCACGCCACGCGCTCGTCGGCGCTGCGGTGGACGGCCGACGAGACGGCCAGCCACGGGTCGAGCGGCGAGACGGGCGCGTCGGAGCCCATCGCGAGCTCCACCCCGTCGTCGAGCATCCACCGGAACGCGAACGAGCGCGCCGACCGGTCGCCCCAGATCTTCTCGGTGAGGTCGCGGTCGTCGAGCAGGTGCGCGGGCTGGACGCTGGCGCGGATCCCCAGCCGGGCCATCTCCCGCACGTCGTCGCGGCCGACGAGCTGGGCGTGCTCGATGGAGCCGCGGGCACCCGTGTCGGCGTACGACGCGAGCGCCTCGACGACGGCCGCGTCACCGATCGCGTGGGTGGCGATCTCGAGGCCCGACGCGTGCGCGCGGGCGAGCAGGGCCCGCAGCTCGGCGCCGGACAGGTTGGGCTGGCCGCAGGGGTACTCCAGGCGGTGGGCGTCGGCGTAGGGCTGGCAGCACCAGGCCGTGCGGGTGTTGAGCGAGCCGTCGCTGATGATCTTGAGCGGCCCCATGGTGAGCCGGTCGTCGCAGCCGGGCAGCGCGTCGCCGGTGCGCAGGCCCCGCCCGATGATGTCCTCGAGGGTGTCCGCGTACGTCGCCATCCGGATGCGCAGCAGGTCGCAGCCGTTGGCCCAGCGGTGCTGCCACTCCGGGACGCCACCGCTGAACTCGAAGTCGACGATGCCGACGACGCCCATCGTCGCGGCGTGGTCGAGCGTGCGGCGGTAGGCCTCCGGCGAGGTGCCGTCGTCGCCGACGAGCGTGGAGAGCCGCCCGTACGCCGCGAACCACTCGGCCTCCCGGACCACGCTGTCGCGCACCGGCATGGCGAGGTGCATGAGGGCGATGGTGTTGAGCCAGGCGTGGTGGCCGTCGCCGCTGATCAGCACGACCGGGGTGTCGCCGGAGACCGCGTCGAGCTCGGAGACGGTGACGTCGCGCTCCCAGCCGCCGCTGCGGTGTCCCCAGCCGATGACGGGGAGCTCGGGGTATTCAGCGACCCGCTCGGCGACCATCCGGGTGGCGTCCTCGGGCGACCGGGCGAAGGCCAGGTCGAGCCGCTGCGAGGCAAGCGTCCACTGGGCGAGGTGGACGTGCTGGTCCCAGAGGCCGGGGGCGATCCAGCGGCCGGCGGCGTCGATCTCCTCGACGCCGGCGGGTCTGTCGAGCGCGGTCCCGAGGGCGGTCACCGAGCCGCCCTCGACGAGGACGTCGAGGGGCTGGTCGGGGGCGACCTCTCCCGGCGCGAGCGGGACGAGGCGGGCGTTCCGGATCATCGTCACGTCCCGCACGCTAACGCCCGCCGGGAGGTCAGACCGGGTCGGGGAGGGGGTCCTCGTGAGCGGGGACGGTCTCCACCTCGTGGGGCATCTGCATCGGGCGCGGGCGCAGCAGCCCGCCGCCGATCGCGGCGGCCAGCAGCGCGAAGACGGCACCGGCCGCGAACGCCCAGTGGTAGCCGCCGTTGAGCGCGTCGACCGGGTCCGCCCCATCGGCCAGCAGCGAGCCGGTGCGGTGGTCGGAGAGGCTCACCAGGATGGCGAGGCCGAGCGCGCCGCCCATCATGAAGCTGGTGTTGACGACCCCGGACGCCAGGCCGGACTCGTGCGGCTCGACGTCACCCATCGCGGCCAGGAGCACCGGGTTGAAGGCGATGCCAGCGCCGATGCCGAGCAGGATCATCGAGGGCAGCACGTCCACGACGTACGAGCCGTCGACGGGCGCCCGGGAGAACAGCGCCAGGCTGGCGGCGGCCAGGCCGAGGCCGACGGTGAGGGGACGGCGGATGCCGAACCGCATGACCGCGCGGTCGGAGACCTTGAGCGAGCAGAACGCCATCACCACGCTGGTGGGCAGGAAAGCCAGGCCGACCTCGAGGGCGTCGTAGCCCAGCACGCGCTGGAGGTAGAGGGCCGCGAGGAAGAACCAGGCGAACATCGCGGCCGCCCAGAGCACGCCGACGACCTGGGAGATCGAGACGTTGCGCAGCGCGAAGAGCCGGAGCGGGACGAGCGGGCTCGCGGCCCGCGCCTCCCACGCGACGAACGCGGCGAGCAGGACGGCGCTGGCGCCGAGCAGCCCGAGCGTGCGGCCGGAGGTCCAGCCGGCCTCGTTGCCGCCGACGATGCCGTAGACCGACAGCATCAGCGCCGCCGTCACCAGGACGGCACCGGCCACGTCGAGCCGGCCCTGGCCCTCGGCGACGTCGTCGCCGGGCAGCACCCGCTGGGCGGCGAACCAGACCGCGATCCCGACCGGGACGTTGACCAGGAAGATCCAGTGCCACGAGAAGAGGCCGGTGAGCACGCCGCCGAGCAGCACGCCCACGGCGCCGCCGCCCGACATCACGAACCCGAAGAAGCCCATCGCCTTCGCCCGCTCGCCGGGGTCGGAGAACAGGCCCATGATCAGGCTCAGCGCGACCGCGGACACCGCGGCGCCGCCGAGCCCCTGGATCGCCCGACCGGCGACCAGCAGGCCCGACGAGGGCGCCAGGCCGCAGGCGATCGAGGCCACTGTGAACGACACCACGCCGAGGGTGAAGACCCTCTTGTTGCCGAACAGGTCGCCCAGCCGGCCCGACAGCAGCAGGAAGCCGCCGAAGGTCAGCAGGTAGGCGTTGACCACCCACGCCAGGGCCGACGGCGAGAAGCCGAGGTCGGTCTGGATGGAGGGCAGCGCGACGTTGACGATGCTGGAGTCCAGCACGATCATCAGGTCGCCCAGGCAGAGCACGTAGAGCGCCAGCCAGCGGCTCTTCAGGTCGGTCATCGCAGGTCTCCTCGGTGTCGGGGTCTCACCCCCTCCACGAACACGGGGCTACGGATACGACAGACCCGCGCGGGGAGAAATACTCATCGTCCGTCAGACGTGGCGGCGGGACTGCACCACCCGGAAGCGGGAGGCGACGTACGCGCCGTCGGTGTAGGACGCGTTGGCCGCGGGGTTGGCGCCGGTGCCGTGGAAGTCGGAGTAGGCCGCGGACTGGTTGACGAAGACGCCGCCGAGGAGGTTCTCCGACAGGGCGACGCCCGCGTCGAGGGCCGCGTCGCGCATCGACGCGATGACCGGCTCGGAGGTCGCGTAGACCGCCGCCGTCATCGCGCCGTGGCGCTGCACGGTGTCGCGGAAGAGGTCGATCGACTCCTCGGTGGAGGACGTGGTGATCAGGTAGGCCACCGGGCCGAAGCACTCGGACTCGTAGACGTCGGCGTCCTTGGCCGACAGCTGGACGAGGGTGGGGGTGCGCACCGTCGCGTCGGCGTACGCCGGGTGCGTGACCGTGCGCGAGGCGACCAGCACATCGCCGCGGGAGCCGACCTGCTCGAGCCGCTCGAGCACGCCGGCGTTGACCACGCCGCCGAGCAGCTCGACCGCGCGGGCGTCGTCGCCGAGCAACTTGTCGAGGGCCGCCTCGATGCCCGCGGCCACCTCGGCGACCGTCTTGACGCCGTCGTCGGTCGCGATGCCGGACTCGGGGAGGTAGACGTTCTGCGGGGCCGTGCACATCTGGCCGGAGTAGAGGGAGAACGAGAACGCGAGGTTCTGGCACATCGCCCGGAAGTCGGACGTGGAGTCGATGACGACGGTGTTGACGCCGGCCTTCTCGGTGAAGACCGTGGCCTGGCGGGCGTTGGCCTCGAGCCAGTCGCCGAAGGCGTTGCCGCCGGTGAAGTCGATCAGCTTGACCTCGGGCCGCACCGCGAGGACGGCGGCGAGCTTGTCGGCGGGGTCCTCGGCGGCCAGCGTGACGAGGTTGGGGTCGAAGCCGGCTTCGGCCAGCACCTCCTGACAGGCCTGCACCGTGATCGCGAGCGGCAGCACCGCCGAGGCGTGCGGCTTCACGACGACCGGGTTGCCGGTGACCAGCGAGGCGAACAGGCCGGGCCAGGAGTTCCAGGTCGGGAAGGTGTTGCAGCCGATGACCAGCGCGACGCCGCGCGGCACCACGGTGAAGGTCTTCTCCATCCGCAGCGGCTCGCCACGGCCGGGCTTCTCCCACAGCGCGGTGGCGGGGGTGCGGGTCATCTCGGTCCAGGCGTAGGCGATCGCCTCGAGGGCGCGGTCGAGCGCGTGCGCGCCGCCGGCCTGGAAGGCCATCACGAAGGCCTGGCCGCTGGTGTGCTGGACGGCGTTGGCCAGCTCGAAGATCCGGCCGTGCAGGCGCGCCAGGATCTCCAGGCAGACGCCGGTGCGGGCCTCGGGGCCGGCGTCGCGCCAGGCCTTCTTGCCCGCCTCGGCCGCGGCCAGCAGCGCGTCGACGCCGGCCGGGGTCACGCGGGGGTAGGTGACGCCCAGGTCGAAGCCGAACGGCGACCGCTCGGTCGCCACGGTGCCCTCGGCGCCCGGCGTGCTCAGCGGGAAGGCGCCGTCGAGCCAGGACTTCCACGCCGCGACACCGTCGGCGGCGGCGTTCTCGCCGTAGACCCGCGGCGAGGGGGACTCGTCGAAGGCGGAGAAGTAGCCACGGGTGGCGCAGGCCGCCACGGCGGCGTCGAGGCGGTCACGGTGCTGGGCGAAGAGGTCCGGCGACGTTGTCATGGCGCCACCCAATCCCCTCGGCGGGCGGTGACGCAACTCACGGAGGGGCCAGACCATAGGGTGACGGCCATGGGTGCACGGGGACTCGGGGTGGTGCTGCTCCTCGCCCTGCTCGGGGTGGGCGGCGGCTACGCCTGGGCGCAGCACCGCGAGCCGACGGCGGTGACCTTCCGCGACGCGGGCCCGGTGCCCGCGAGCAGCCCGTCGCTGCCGGTCGACCCGGTGCGGCCGTACGCCGCCGACATCCCCTACCCGCCCCTGTTGCCGAGCCTGACCTACAAGCGGCACGTCATCGGCAGCCCGGGCTTCCAGTGGACCTACCGGGCGCCGCGGGGCTGGGTGCGCACGGAGGAGTACGACAACGAGTACCGGTGGCGCCCGCGCGGCGAGCCCGAGATCGGCGGCTACAGCCTGCGCGTCAAGATCGCCAGCGAGCACAAGACCCGGGAGCAGATGGTCGCGCAGAAGCTGGCCGCGATGCAGGCCGGCTACCAGGACGTCGAGATCATCGGCCAGACGACCGACCTGCTGTCCTTCAGCTACCGCGACGCGGTCCGCAACACCCAGCGCTTCAACACGTTCATGTGGTTCTCGATCCCCGGCGAGACCGAGGCGAAGTTCGAGATGTCCGTCGTCGGCCGGTCCGTCGACCGGGCCGGTCTCGACGACCTGCTGGCGACGGTGTCCCGGAGCATCTCGCCCGTGCAGTAGCGGGCGTCAGATGCCGCGGGTCTCGACGGAGTCGAGCACGGCGTTGGCGGTCGCCCGGGTGGCGCTGCGCACCTGGATCCAGAGAAGCCGGTTGTCCGCGACCTGCACCACCCGCTCGACGGTGACCCCGCCGGGGCAGTCGGTGTAGACGACGGTGACCGAGGAGCCGAGGTCGCCCTCGTCGGTGTAGGGCGACTGGGCGGTCCGGCACTCGGGGTGCTGCGGCACCTGGCTGGGGAGCTCGGTGCCGGCGAGGATCCCGAGGAAGACGCCCTGCGCGGTCGACGCCGGGGCGGTCCAGTCGGGGCTCGTCCCGACCGAGAGGGCGGCGTACCGGGTCTTGTCGAGGGGTGAGCGCCAGCCCGCGTCGGCGACCGCCCGGTGCCAGGTCGAGGGGACGGTCACGAACAGCGAGCCGCCGTCGTCGCCCAGCGTCACGTCGCGGTCGGCCCGACGCTGCTCCGCGGCGTACCCACCGGCGGCGCCGGCCGCCAGCGCGACGGCGCCGACGAGCGCCGCGGCGACCGTGCGGCCGCGGCGCCGGGGCTTCGCGGGTGGCTGGGGATCGGGCAGGACCGTGCCGGCGACCGGGCGCGGCGAGGGCCGGGCACCGGGCTGGGTGAGGGCGGGGTCGACGGGCAGCCACGGGGCCGGCGCCGTGCTCGCGGCATCCCGGCCGAGCGCGGCGGTCAGCGCCTCGACGTAGGACCGGACGTCGGGCCAGCGGTCCTCGCGGTCGGGGGCCAGGCCACGGCGTACGACGGCGTCGACCTCGGCCGGGAAGGGCCGCTCCGGCGTCGAGAGCGACGGGGGCGGGCCGGGCTCGGCGGCCGCGGCCAGCGTCGCATGGGAGTAGGGCGCCCGGCCGGCGAGGAGCAGGTGGGTGAGCGCGGCGAGGGAGTACTGGTCGGCGCGGGCGTCGAGGCTCTCCCCCTGCGCCTGCTCGGGCGCGACGAAGGAGGGGGTGCCGGCGATCATCGTCAGCCGCGAGGACATGTCGAGCGCCTTGCCGAGCCCGAGGTCGCCCATCATCGCCCGGACCTCGGTGCCGGTCCCGGCCTCGGCGGTGCGGAAGAGGACGTTGGCCGGCTTCACGTCGCGGTGCAGGATGTTGCGCTCGTGCAGCGCCTGGAGGCCGGCGCCGACCTGACGGATCACCTCGAGCGCCTGCTCGGGGGTGAGCCCCTCGACGTCGAGCCGGTCCGCGAGCGTGCCCTGGTCGGCGTACGACATCACGAGGTAGGGGCGGCCGTCCTCGAGCTCGCCGGCGTCGTAGACGGACACGACGTGGGGCGACTCGACCTTGCGCAGGTAGCGGCCCTCCTCGAGGAAACGGCCCCGCACGTGGTGGTCCTCGGTCCAGTTGTCCGCGAGCACCTTGATCGCCACCGGGGAGTCGAGCTGCTCGTCGTAGGCGAGCCAGACCGTGGCGAAGCCGCCCGCTCCGATGCGCCGGCGCACGGCGTAGCGACCGAGGCGGGAGGGCATGGACACGGAGGCATCATGCCAAGAAGCCCGGCCGGGGCGCTGGTCGCCGGATCGGGGTCGACCCCGAGGGCGTCTCGGGGGTGCGACCGGGGTCGAGTTCAGCGGCTTCCCCGATGCGCACCGACCCCCGGTCAGGCGAGTCTTCTCGACATGATCTCCATCGACTCCCTCACCCGGACCTACGGCAGCTTCACGGCCGTCGACGACGTGACGTTCACGGCCCGTCCGGGCCGCGTCACCGGGTTCCTCGGCCCCAACGGTGCCGGCAAGTCCACGACGATGCGCGTCCTGGTCGGGCTCACGCCCGCCACCTCGGGAACCGCCACGGTCTGCGGTCGGCGTTTCGCCGACCTGCCCAACCCCGGCCTCGAGGTCGGCGTGCTGCTCGACGCCTCGGCGCAGCACGCCGGCCGCACCGGCCGGGAGATCCTCACCGTCGCCGCCCGCACGATGGGCCTGCCAGGTGGTCGCGTGGACGAGATCCTCGACCTCGTCAGCCTGACGCCGGAGGAGGCTGGCCGCCGCGTGCGGCACTACTCCCTCGGCATGCGGCAGCGGCTCGGCATCGCGACCGCGCTGCTCGGCGAGCCGGAGGTGCTGATCCTCGACGAGCCCGCCAACGGCCTCGACCCGGCCGGCATCCGGTGGATGCGCGACCTGCTGCGGGGGTACGCCGACCGCGGCGCGACCGTCCTGCTGTCCTCGCACCTCCTGCACGAGATCGAGGTCATCGCCGACGACCTGGTCGTGATCGGCAACGGCCGGATCGTCGCCCAGGGCACCAAGGCCGAGCTGCTGCAGGCGGCCGGCACCGTCGTACGGGCCGCGGACCGCGACCACCTGTCGCGGGCGCTGACCGCCTCCGGCATCACTCACCACGCCAGCGGCGGCGACGCCCTGCGCACCGACGCCGACCCCGACCTCGTCGGCGAGGTCGCCCTGCGGGCCGGCATCGCCCTGCGCGAGCTGCGCAGCGCCGACGGCGCCGGGCTCGAGGAGATGTTCCTCGAGCTCACCGCGGACACCCAGCGCGAAGGAACCCGAGAAGGAGTGGCGGCATGACCACCATGACCCCCGCAGCAACCAGCGGCCTGCCCCAGAAGCCGGCCCACCGGCCCGTGACCCGCACCGCCCCTCCGGCGCCGATCCCGTTCTCGCGGGTGGTCGCCGTGGAGGCCCGCAAGTCGTTCGACACCCGCTCCGGCTTCTGGCTGCTCGCGAGCATCGGCATCACCGCCCTGCTCGCCACCGGCGCCGTGCTGCTGTGGGCGCCGCGCGACGAACTGACCTACGACACGTTCGCCGGCGCGATCGGCTTCCCGATGGCGGTGATCCTGCCGATGGTGGCCGTGCTCGCGGTGACCAGCGAGTGGAGCCAGCGCAGCGGCCTGACGACGTTCACGCTCGTGCCGCACCGCGGCCGGGTGATCGCCGCCAAGGCGGTCGTCGCCGTGGCCGTCGGCGTCGGCTCGATGCTGGTCGCCATGGTGATCGGTGCGATCGGCAACGTCGTCGGGTCGGCGATCGCCGGCGTCGACACCGTCTGGGACGACGGGCCGCGGACGCTCGCGTTCATCGTGCTCGGCAACGTCCTGGGCCTGCTGATCGGCTTCATGCTCGGCGTGGTGATCCGCAACTCGGCGGGCGCGATCGTGGGCTACTTCGTCTACGGCTTCGTGCTCCCGACGCTGGCGATGCTGCTGGCCAACGGGCAGGCGTGGTTCCACGACTTGCAGCCGTGGGTCGACTTCAACTTCGCCCAGGGCCAGCTCTTCAACGGCACCATGACCGGCGAGCAGTGGGGCCAGCTCGGCACCAGCGGACTCATCTGGCTGGTCGCGCCGCTGGCCGTCGGCCTGACGATGCTGATGCGGTCCGAGGTGAAGTAGCCCCGGAATCGTGACCGAACCGTAGAACCCGGCCCCGGCCGGGTCCTACGGGTTCTGGACTATCTTCGGGGTGTTGCGACAGGGGCCTCGGGGGCCCACGGATCGGGCAAGACAATCGGGGGAGATCGGCGTGGAGGCACGCACTGCTGACGAGATCGACGAGCTGGCGCGGCGCGCCCAGGAGGGCGACCGCGACGCGCTCGAGGTGCTGCTCGGGGCGATCCGGCCGCGGGCGCTCAACGTCTGCCGCGGGGTGCTCCCCTACACCCCCGACGCCGAGGACGCCTGCCAGGAGGCGCTGATCAACATCGCGGCCAAGATCGGGTCGTGGGGTGGCCGGGGCCGGTTCACGACGTGGATGCACGTCGTGGCGGTGAACTCCGCGAGGTCGACGTACCGCCGGATGAAGAACCAGGCCGTGCCCGCCGACCCGCACGCCGCGACCGGACCGATGGACCGGCCCGACCCCCGCACCACCAGCGTCATCGCCGGCACCCGCCTCGACCTGCTCGAGGCGATGGAGACCATCGAGCGCGACCACCCGCAGTTCGTGGAGCCGCTGATCCTGCGCGACGTCTACGGGATGTCCTACGAGGAGATCGCCGAGCAGGTCGGCGCACCGCTCGGCACCGTGAAGGCCCAGATCCACCACGGCCGCAAGCTCGCCCGGCCGTTGCTGCGCGGCGGCGTCGAATGAGGCTGGCCGGCGGGGTCGTCGCCCTCGCCCTGGCCTGGACGTCGCTCGCCGCGTGCGACTCCTCCTCGCCGAAGGCCGACCCGTCGCCGGTCTCCGCCTCCTCGTCGGCATCCCGGGCCATCGAGCCGGTCGGGGGCGCGGCGACCGTCGCGACCGACGACCCGTCCCTGGACGCCGCGGTGAGCGAACCGGTCGAGGACCGGGTCTACCCCTCCGTCGGCGACCCGTCGGTCGACGCGCTGCACTACGACCTCGACCTGGCCTGGACGCCCTCGAGCGACACCCTGACCGCGGTGGAGACGCTGGTCTTCCGCGCCACCGCGACCGGCGACCACGTCCAGCTCGACCTCGGCCAGGCGCTGACCGTCTCGTCGGTGACGGTGGACGGCGCGGACGTGGAGTTCGACCACCCCGGCAAGGACCTCGTGGTGCACCTCGACACCCGGGCCGACCGGCGCTACACGATGGTGATCTCCTACGCCGGCTCCCCGCGGCCGGTCAGCGCCCCCACGACCCGGGGCGACTTCAGCACGCTCGGCTGGACCACGACGACCGACCACGCCGCCTGGACGATGCAGGAGCCCTACGGCGCCTACAGCTGGTACGCCGTCAACGACCAGCCGGCCGACAAGGCGCTCTACTCGTTCACGATCGCGGCGCCCGAGCCGATGATGGGCGTCGCCAACGGCACGCTGGACTCGCGCGACATGCAGGACGGCACCAGCATCACGCGCTGGCACCTCGACGAGCCGGCATCGTCGTACCTCGTCACGATCGCGGTCGGCGACTTCCAGGAGACCAAGGACCGCTCGACCAGCGGCGTGCCGATCACCTACTGGACCCCGCGCGGTGCGGCGTACACGATCAAGGGGCTCCGGTCGACCGCTCCGGCCGTCGACTGGGTCGAGGGCAAGCTCGGGCCCTATCCCTTCTCCAGCCTGGGCATCCTGCTCGTCGACTCGCGGTCGGGCATGGAGACGCAGACGATGATCACGCTCGGGCGGACCGACTACACCACCGCGCCGCAGGTGCTCGTGCACGAGATCGTGCACCAGTGGTACGGCGACGAGGTCACCCCGCGCGACTGGCGCGACGTGTGGATGAGCGAGGGGATGGCGCTCTACCTGCAGGGGCTGTGGGAGGCCGAGCACGACCACCGGTCGGTCGAGTCGCTGATGGCCGAGTGGGGCAGCATCGAGCCGCAGATGCGCCGTGAGTCCGGGCCGCCGGCCGACTACGACCCGGCGACGTTCGGCGAGGGCAACATCTACTACGGCCCCGCGCTGATGTGGGACGAGCTGCGCAAGCGGCTGGGCGACGACGAGTTCTGGCGGCTCGTGCGGGAGTGGCCGACCGTGCACGAGGACGGCAACGCGGGCTACGACGACATCACGTCGTGGTGGTCGCAGCAGTCCGGGCGCGACCTGCAGCCGTTCTTCGACGCGTGGCTGCTCGGCCGGAAGTCGCCGCCCCGCACCTGACGCCGCCCCGTCTCTTGTTGGATCTGTGCTCTGGGCGAACACCCTTGCGGTCCGGTCGGCGCCGTAGTCGGCTGAACCCATGAAGCTCCTGGTGCTGGGTGGGTCGGTGTTCCTGTCGCGTGCGGTCGCCGAGGACGCGGTCCGCCGCGGCCACGAGGTCACGTGCGCGTGCCGCGGCTCGTCGGGGTCGGTGCCGTTCGGCGCCCGGCACGTCGTGACCGACCGGGCCGCGGGGTTGCCCGACGAGCTGGGCGACTTCGACGCGGTCGTCGACGTGGCCCGGCACCCGTCGTGGGTCCGCGCCGCGGTGGCGCGCTTTCCCCTTGCCCACTGGGTCTTCGTGTCCACCGTCAACGTCTACGAGGACGAGTCGACGCCCGGGGGTCGCCCCGGCACGCTGCCGCTGCGCGAGCCGATCCACGAGGACGTGGACCTCTCGGTCGACGGCGAGGCCTACGGCCCGATGAAGGTCGCGTGCGAGGAGATCGTGCTCGACGGGGTCGCGTCCGCGATGGTGGTCCGGCCCGGGCTGATCGTCGGCCCCGGCGACCCCACGGGCCGGTTCACCTACTGGCCGGCCCGGCTCGGCGCGGTCTCCGACGGCGACGAGGTGCTCGCGCCGGGCTCGCCGGACGACGCGGTCCAGGTGATCGACGTACGCGACCTGGCGGAGTGGGTCGTCGACTCCTGCGAGGCCCGCACCGAGGGCGTCTACGACGGGGTCGGGCCGACCACGCGGATCGAGGACGTGCTGGCGGCGACGGCCGAGGGCACCGGGGTGTCGCCCGCGTGGACGTGGGTGCCGCAGGAGTTCCTGGCCGACCGCGACGTCGCACCGTGGGCCGGGCCGCGGGCGGTGCCGCTGTGGCTGCCGCGCCCGGAGTACGACGGCATGCTGGCTCACGACGTCCAACCCTCCCTCGACGCCGGGCTCCGGCCGCGGCCGGTCGCCGACACCGCCCGCGACACGCTGGCCTGGCTGCGGGCCCACCCCGACGCGACCGTCACCGGTGTCAGCCGGGAGGACGAGCTCGAGGTCCTCGCCGCCTGGCACGAGGCAGGGCATAGCCTGCCCGCGTGACGCATCGACTCAACGCAGCAGAGCTCATCGGCCTGGTCCTCGACGAGGGCTCCTGGAGCTCGTGGGACGTCCCGCCCGTGCGGTCGGGGCTGTCGGAGGAGTACGCCGCCGAGCTCGCCGCCGCCGCGGCGAAGAGCGGCGTCGACGAGTCCGTGCTGTCCGGTGAGGGCCTCATGCACGGCCGCCGCGTGGCGGTGGTGGTCGGCGAGTTCGGCTTCCTGGCCGGGTCGATCGGGCGCGCGTCGGCCGACCGGCTCGTGGCCGCCATCGAGCGGGCGACCAGCGAGGGCCTGCCGCTGCTCGCCGCGCCCGTCAGCGGCGGCACCCGCATGCAGGAGGGCACGCCGGCGTTCGTGCAGATGGTCCGGATCTCCGCGGCCGTCGCGGCCCACAAGGCCGCGGGCCTCCCCTACCTCGTCTACCTGCGGCACCCCACCACCGGCGGCGTGATGGCGTCCTGGGGCTCGCTCGGCCACGTGACGGTCGCCGAGCCCGGCGCGCTGGTCGGCTTCCTGGGCCCGCGTGTCTACTCCGCGCTCTACGGCAAGGAGTTCCCCGCGGACGTGCAGACGTCGGAGAACCTCTACGCGCGCGGCATCATCGACGCCGTCGTCCCGCCCGAGGAGATCGCCGGCATCCTCGACCGCGCGCTGACGATCCTGCTGGCGCCCCGGCACGGCATCAAGCCGGTCCCGGCGCCGGTGCCGCTGACGCCGCTCCCGGACGTCGAGACGTGGGACGCCGTCACGCGGTCAAGGCGCCCCGACCGGCCCGGCGTACGCCGTCTCCTCAAGTACGCCGCCACCGACGTCGTACCCCTCAACGGCACCGGGCAGGGCGAGCACGACCCCGGCCTGCTGATCGCGCTGGTGCGCTTCGGCGAGGCGCCGTGCGTGTTCCTCGGCCAGGACCGGCGCGGCCAGACCGCGGACCACCCGATGGGTCCCGAGGCGCTGCGCGAGGCGCGGCGCGGGATGCGCCTCGCGTCCGAGCTGGGGCTGCCGCTCGTGACGGTCATCGACACGCAGGGCGCGGCCCTCTCCCCCGAGGCGGAGAACGGCGGCCTCGCCGGCGAGATCGCGCGCAGCCTGGCCGACCTGGTCACCCTCGACGCCCCGACCCTGTGCCTGATGCTCGGCGAGGGCAACGGTGGCGGGGCGCTGGCGTTCCTGCCGGCCGACCGGGTCGTCGCGGCCCAGCACGCCTGGCTCTCGCCGCTGCCGCCCGAGGGCGCGAGCGCGATCGTGCACCGCGACCTCGACCACGCCCCCGAGATGGCGCGGCAGCAGCGGGTGCGGGCGCTCGACCTGGCCGAGCTCGGCATCGTCGACCGGATCGTCGCCGAGCTGCCCGACGCCGCGGACGAGCCCGAGGCGTTCTGCCAGCGGGTCGGATCGGTGCTCGAGCACGAGCTGGCCGCGCTGCTCGAGGCCGGGCCCGGGTCGCCGGCCGACCGTGCGGCCCGCTACATCTGAGCCCGCCGTGAAGACCTACGTCGTCACGGGCGCTGCGTCCGGCATCGGTGCGGCCACGACCGCACTGCTCCGCGCGCAGGGCCACAGGGTGCTGACCGTCGACCTCGCCGGGCCGGGGATCGACGTGCTGGCCGACCTCTCGTCGGCGTCGGGTCGGGCCGCGGCGGTGTCCGGCGTCGCTGCCCTGGCTGACACGATCGACGGCTGCGTGCCCTGCGCGGGGATCGCCGGGCTCACCGGCGTCGATCCAGCCCTGGTCGTGTCGGTGAACTACTTCGGCGCGGTCGAGGTGCTGGCCGGGCTGCGGCCGCTGATGCGGCCGGGGGCCGCGGTCGTGGTGCTGTCGTCGAACTCGGTCACCGCGCAGCCCGGCTGGAGCGGCGACGTCGCGGAGGCCTGCCTGGCCGGCGACGAGAGCCGTGCCCGCGAGGTGGCCGCGGGGGTCGAAGCCGTCGAGGTCTACCCGGCTACCAAGGCGGCGCTGGCGCACTGGGCGCGGCGCGCGGGCGTCACTCCCGACTGGATCGGGGCGGGGATCCGGCTCAACGCCGTCGCCCCCGGCCTGGTCGCCACCCCGATGACCGATCGGCTGCGCGAGGACCCGGTGCTGGGGGTGTTCGCCGACGCCTACCCCTCGGCGATCGGGCGCCCGGGTCGCCCCGACGAGGTCGCGGCCGCGATCGCCTTCCTGCTCTCCGACGCCGCCAGCCTGGTCGTCGGGTCGGTGCTGTTCGTCGACGGCGGCACCGACGCCCTGCTGCACCCCCTCGAGCCCGCCGGGTCCCCGGTCAGCGGCAGGCGACCGTCGCCCTGACGACCGCCGCCGCGACGGCCGGGAACGGCGCGAGGTCCCGGTCGAGGTAGTTCATCCGCGCGTCGAACAGCCCGTCGGCGACCATCTCCTCCAGCCCGACCCTGCGGATGACGTCGCGTGCCACGCACCGCGCCTGGGCGGGCGTCACGTCGCCCCGGGCGGCCAGCGCCTGCGCGAGCCCGGCGGTCGCCCGCTGCTCTGCCGCGCGGTCTGCGGCCGGGGACGCGGAAGCGGTGGAGCCGGTCGACGGCGGTCTCGTCGGCCCGTCCCCGCGCGACGCGGCCCAGGCGACACCTCCCCCGCCCACGAGCAGGAGCGCGACGGCGGCCGCCGCGACGAGCGTCGTACGTCGGGAGGGGGCGGGCGCAGCCTCGGGCAGCGCCACGGCAGCCCGGAGCGCGTCGCGCATCGCGGTGGCCGACGGGAAGCGGTCGTCCGGCCGCTTGGCCATGGCGGTCCGCAGCACGGCGTTGACGGCCTCGACCAGCGGTCCCGTGCCCGGGAGCTGCGGCACCGGCTGCTCGCGGTGGGCGGTGACGACCTGGAAGTCCGACGTGCCGGAGTACGGCGCCCTCGCGGTGAGGGTCGCCCAGAGCAGGCAGCCCAGGGAGTAGACGTCGCTGGCGACGCCGGCCATGCCGCCGGTGTGGAGCTCGGGCGCCATCCAGGCCGGGGTGCCGACCGTGTGCACGGTCGCCGAGGACCCGTCGCCGACGAGGCGCGCGATCCCGAAGTCGGCGAGGTAGGCCCGTACCTGCCCGTCGCCTCTCCGGAGCAGCACGTTGGCCGGCTTGATGTCGCGGTGCACCAGCCCGGCGGCGTGGGCATCGGCGAGGCCGGACGCCACCTGGGCGATCAGGACCAGCGCGGTCCGCACCGGCGGTGCCCCGTGGGCGTGGAGCAGGTGTCCGAGGTCGCCGTCGGGGACGAGCTGCGTCGCGATCCACAGCCGGCCGCCCGACTCACCGTGGGCGAAGACCCGCACCACGTGCTCGGAGTCCAGCGACGCCTGCGCCTGGGCCTCACGGGTGAACCGCGCGCGGAAGCCGGGGTCGTCGGCCAGGTGCGGCGAGATCACCTTGAGCGCCACCGGCCGGCGCAGGGTCTCGTCGGTCGCCGCGAACACGACCCCCATGCCGCCGCCCCCGAGGCGACGGCCGACCCGGTAGGGCCCCAGGAGTTCCCCGAGCGCTGGGTAGCCGGTGGTCACGCCCTCGTTCTACCCCGGCGGGCGGGTCCCATGCCTGCCCCGTCCACAGGCGACGAGTCGGCGCAACTGCCCGGCAGTTGCGCCAGTGAGACTTGTGTCGGTGTCGTGGAGGACGTGCTGACCCGAGTTGCGCCCTGTCGTCGCTGACTGACTTTGAGTCGATTCGATCGCGCGTTCTCCACGACCCAGCTCGATGCGCATTCAGGGCGCGCCGGCCGGGCTCGTGACTTGATAGGAGCCTGGCTGAGGTCTCATCACTGGTTTGTCCGTGACCCGGCTCGGCGCGCTGTCCCTGTTGAAAGGACGGCACCAGCATGACTCACAACCACACGCAGATCGAGTCCGCCCAGGTCGGGATCTACGGCGGCGTGGACACCCACCTGGACTTCCACGTCGCGGCCGCGGTCAACGCACTCGGCGCGCTGCTGGGCACCGCGGTCTTCGCGACCACGGTCCAGGGCTATGCCGAACTACTGGCCTGGCTCCGCGCCTGGGGCCCACTGGCCCAGGTCGGGGTCGAGGGAACCGGCTCCTACGGCGCCGGCCTGGCCCGTCACCTGCACCGCCACGATGTCGAGGTCCTCGAGATCAACCGGCCCGACCGGGCCAGCCGCCGACGCCGCGGGAAGACCGACGCCTACGACGCCGAGGCAGCCGCCCGGACCGCGTTGGCCGGTCACGCCCGGGCCGCCAAGATCAACACCGGGGCCGTGGAGTCGCTGCGGATGCTGAAGCTGCAACGCGACTCCGCGGTCAAGCAGCGCACCGCCACGCTCAACCAGATGCACCAGCTCAGGGTCACCGCGCCCCAAGAACTCCGCGAACAACTGACCGGCCTGACCAAACACACCCTGGCCACCCACTGCGTGCGGTTCCGCGTCACCCGCGACACCAACAGACTCACCGACCCCGTCCAGGCCGCCAAGAAGGCCCTGCATGGACTGGCCCGCCGAGTCCTGGCGCTCACCGCGGAGATCACCGAACTCGACGCCGACATCGCGGCCCTGACCAGCGCCATCGCCCCGGCCACCAGTGCCGCGGCCGGTGTCGGGGCCCAGACCGTGGCACAACTGCTGATCGCCATCGGCGAGCAACCCGAACGGTTCCACAGCGAGGCCGGCTTCGCCGCCCTGTGCGGCACCAGTCCAATCCCGGCCTCCTCAGGGAAGACCCAACGTCACCGCCTCAACCGCGGCGGGAACCGACAAGCCAACAGTGCCCTGCACATGGCCACCCTCAACCGGCTCTGCCACCACCCACCGACCAGGGCCTACATCGCCGCCCGGACCACCGATGCCAAGTCGGACCCCCACCTGCGCCGCAAGCTCAAGCGCTACCTCGCCCGCGAACTCTTCACCCTGCTCCGACAAGACCTACGAGCCCTCAACACCCCCGCCATCGCGGCTTGACGCGTCATAGGAGCATCGACTCGACCTCAGAACAGCAGCGCGGAGGCGGGATCCTCGAGGATGCCGGCCACGTCGGCGAGGAAGCGCGAGCCCTTCTCACCGTCGATGTGGCGGTGGTCGAAGGACAGCGCCAGCGTCGTGATCTGGCGGGCGACGATCTCGTCGTCCACCACCCACGGCTGCTTGCGGACCGCGCCGAAGCACAGGATCGCCGACTCGCCGGGGTTGATGATCGGCGTGCCCGCATCGACGCCGAAGACGCCGACGTTGGTGATCGTGAACGTGCCGCCGCTCATCTCGGCCGGCTGGGTCTTGCCCTCGCGGGCCGTGGCCGTGAGCTGGTTGAGCGAACCCGCCAGCTCGAGCAGCGACTGGCTGTCGGCGTCCTTGACGTTCGGGACGACGAGCCCGCGCGGGGTCGCGGCCGCGATGCCGAGGTTGACGTAGTGCTTGAGCACGACCTCCTGCGCCGCCTCGTCCCAGAACGAGTTGATCTCAGGAGTACGGCGCATCGCCAGGATCACCGCACGCGACAGCACCAGCAGCGGGCTGACCTTGACGTCCTTGAACTCGCGCCGCTTCTTCAGCCGGTCGACGAACTCCATCGTGGCGGTCACGTCGACGGTGATCCACTCGGTGACGTGCGGGCTGGTGAAGGCCGACTGGCTCATCGCCTGCGCCATCATCTTGCGGACGCCCTTGATCGGCTCGCGGGTCTCCCGCTGGCCGGGCCGGACGTCATGCGAGGTGGCTGCCGGGGCAGCCGACGCGTATGACGTCGCGCCCGAGGCGGCCGCCTCGACGTCGCCACGCGTGACGGTGCCACCGGGACCGCTGGCGACCAGCGAGGCGAGGTCGACGCCGAGGTCCTTGGCCAGCTTGCGCACCGGCGGCTTGGCCAGCGCACGCGCGGCACCCGGGGTGGTCGCGGCGGCCGGCACGAACTCGCTGGCCGGCTGCGGGGTGCGGGCCGAGGTGGCCGGGACCGGCGTCTCGTCGGCCGCGATCACCTCGTCGCTCTGCGCGCCACCGGGCGCGAAGGCGCCCTGCAGCTGCAGCTGGGTGTTGGCGCCGGCCTCGGTCGCGGGCGACGCCGAGCCCTTGCGGGCACGACGGATCGGGCCGCGGTCGGCCTTGTTGCGGCCGACCAGGCTCTCGCCCTCGCCGCCACCGCTGGCGGCGGGGTTGGACAGGTCGATCTCCATCTCGGGCGCCGGGGTGCTCGCGGCCGGGGCCGGGGCGGCCGGCGCCGCGGCGGCGGCGTTCGGGTCGCCGATCGAGATGATCGGCGTGCCGACGGGGACCATCTCGCCCTCGGGCACCATCAGCTCGAGCACCGTGCCGGCGAACGGCGACGGCAGCTCGACCAGCGACTTGGCGGTCTCGATCTCGACGATGATGTCGTTGATCGCGACGACGTCGCCGACCTTGACCTTCCAGGCCACGATCTCGGCCTCGGTCAGGCCTTCGCCGACGTCGGGCAGCTTGAACTCAGACATGCAGGGCTCCTCAGTAGGCCAGCGAGCGGTCGACGGCGTCCAGCACCCGGTCGAGGTCGGGGAGGAAGTCCTCCTCGATCCGCGAGGCGGGGTACGGCGTGTCGAAGCCGCCGACGCGCAGCACCGGCGCCTCCAGGGAGTAGAAGCACTCCTCGGTGATCCGGGCCGACACCTCGGCACCCATGCCGAGGTTGACGTGCGCCTCGTGGGTGATGATCGCGCGGCCAGTGCGACGCACCGACTCGAAGACCGGACCCATGTCCAGCGGGGAGAGCGTGCGCAGGTCGATGACCTCCAGCGACTTGCCCTCGCCCGCGGCGGCCTCGGCGGCCTTGAGCGCCGTCTTCACCATCGGGCCGTAGGCCAGCACGGTGGCGTCGGTGCCCTGCTTGACCACGCGCGAGGTGAACAGCGGCTCGGGCTGCACCGACTCGTCGAGGTCCATCTTGTCGGCGTGGTACTGCCGCTTGGGCTCGAGGAAGATCACCGGGTCGTCGGAGGCGATGGCCTGCTGGATCATCCAGTAGCCGTCGACCGGGTTGGAGCACGCGACGACCTTGAGGCCGGGCGTGTGCGCGAACTGCGCCTCGGGCGACTCCGAGTGGTGCTCGACCGCGCCGATGCCACCGCCGAACGGGATGCGGATGACCATCGGCATCTTCGAGCGGCCCTTGGAGCGGTAGTGCATCTTCGCGACCTGGCACACGATCTGGTCGTAGGCCGGGTAGACGAAGCCGTCGAACTGGATCTCCACGACCGGGCGGTAGCCGCGCAGCGCCATGCCGACCGCGGTGCCGACGATGCCGGACTCCGCGAGCGGGCTGTCGATGACGCGGTCCTCGCCGAAGTCCTTCTGCAGGCCGTCGGTGATCCGGAAGACGCCGCCGAGCTTGCCGACGTCCTCACCCATGATGAGGACCTTCGGGTCATCCTCCATCGCCTTGCGCAGCCCCATGTTGAGGCCCTTGGCGAGCGTGATCTTGGTGCTCATCAGGAGTGCGCTCCTTCGAAGGTCTCGAGGTACGCCGCGTAGCCCTCGCGCTGCACGCGCAGCTCCTCGGTCTCCTCGGCGTAGACGTGGTCGAACATGCTCATCGGCTTGGGGTCGGGCAGCGCCTTGCAGCCCTCGCGCAGGTGGTGACCGAGCTCGTCGGCCTCCTGCTTCACCCCGTCGAAGAACGCGTCGTCGGCCAGGCCGTTGCGCTTGAGGTAGACCTCGACGCGGGCGATCGGGTCCTTGAGCTTCCAGTGCTCGACGTCGTCGCTGAGCCGGTAGCGGGTCGGGTCGTCGGTCGTGGTGTGCGCACCCATGCGGTAGGTGTAGGCCTCGACCAGCGTGGGGCCCTGGCCGTCGCGGGCACGCTGGAGCGCGGCCTGCGTGACGGCGTACGTCGCCAGCACGTCGTTGCCGTCGACGCGGACGCCCGGGAAGCCGAAGCCCAGGGCGCGCTGGTAGAGCGGGATGCGGGTCTGGCGCTCGATGGGCTCGGAGATCGCCCACTGGTTGTTCTGGCAGAAGAACACGACCGGAGCGTTGTAGGACGCCGCGAAGATGAACGCCTCGTTGACGTCGCCCTGCGAGGACGCACCGTCACCGAAGTGGGCGATCACGGCCGCGTCGCGCTCGGGGTCGCCGGTGCCGACGTCGCCGTCGCGCTGGATGCCCATGGCGTAGCCGGTCGCGTGCAGCGCCTGCGCGCCGATCACGATCGTGTAGAGGCCGAAGTTGTTGTCGTTGGGGTTCCACGCGCCGTGGTCGACACCGCGGAAGAGGCCCAGCAGGTTGAGCGGGTCGACGCCGCGGCAGTAGGCGACGCCGTGCTCGCGGTAGGTCGGGAAGACGTAGTCCTGCGGGCGCAGCGCGCGGCCGGCGCCGATCTGGGCGGCCTCCTGGCCGAGCAGCTGGGCCCAGATGCCGAGCTCGCCGTGGCGCTGCAGCGCGGTGGCCTCGGTGTCGATCCGCCGGGTCAGGACCATGTCGCGGTAGAAGCCGCGCAGGTCCTCGGCGGAGAAGTCGTGGTCGAACTCCGGGTGGTGAACCCGTTCGCCTTCCGGCGTCAGGAGCTGGACGAGGTCGGGGCCACCGTCACGCTGGGAGGGTCCGAAGACCTCCACCAGGTCGGGGCCGAAGCCTGGCTGCTGGGTCACGTGCTCTCCTTCGAGGTCACCGGCTCCGCGGGGTCTCCGCATGCCGCAGGAACCGGGGGTGACGGGCGAGGGGGTGGTCCGCCGTCGTGCCCGGTCCAACTGATTGAGGGCGTCACGACGTGACACCCCAGCGTCTCGAAAGCTGCTGTGATCGGCACCACATCGTGCACCGCCCAACCTACCGGGGGTCCCGGTCGGGCCGCCAATCCGGCGTCCTCCCCCTATCGTTGGCCCCTATCGTTGGCCCGGCACAGCACGGCGAGCAGCGAGCGAGCAGCAAGGGAGTGGAGCGGTGGCGAGCAGGACCCTGCGCACCCGTTCCCTCATCGGTACGACGCTCGTGGCGCTCGCCCTGTCGACCGGCCTGGCGAGCGGCCTCTCCGGCTGCAGCCTCATCAAGGACCCGGCCGCACGGCCCCACCCCGGCGGCCCCTCGGTGAGCCCGACCGGCCCGGTGGCCTCGGCCTCGCCGACGAGCGCGCCGATCGCCTTCGCCGAGAAGGACCAGCGCCGCTTCCCCGAGGAGGGCGTGCGCACCGCCGCGGTCGGCCGCGACGTCGTGCTGACGATGACCGACTCGACGGTCATCGCGCGGTCGCTGCCCGAGCTCGACACGGCGTACTCCCTGTCGGCGGCCGAGGACCGCTTCACCGACCTGTGGACCGACCCGCCGGCGGGCATCGGCTACACGCTGGAGGTCTCGACCGACGCCGGGTCGGGCACCGCGGTCGGCCGGGAGCACTACGCCGTGCAGCGCTTCGACCTCGAGACCGGCGAGATCGCCGAGACGGTCACGGCCACCCTGCCGCAGGACCCCGGCGGCTCCGCGAGCGACGCGACGGCCCGGATCGCCGGCGTGGAGGGCGACCGCGTCGTGCTCGACTCGTGGGTGCCGGGCGCCGGCAGCAGCCACACGGTCGTCGTGGTCGACCTGGCCAACCGGGCCCGCCCCTGGCAGGCCCGCCCCGCCCAGGTGCTCGCCGCGACCGACGACCTGGTCGTCGTCGACACCGGCACGACCGAGGTGGCCGGACGCATCGAGGCGCTCGACCTGCGGACCGGCCGGCGCCAGTGGGCCGCCCTGCCCGGCACGCTCGGCGCCACCGCCGTGGGCACCACCGACGACGCGGTGACGATCGCCCGCGACGACAACGTCTTCCCCGACGCCACCGTCACCCGGCTGCAGCTGGCCGACGGCACGCCCTCCAAGCCGGTCCCGGCCACCGCCTGGGACTGGTCCTGCACGCCGACCGCCGGCACCGTCACCGTCTGCACGTTGGCCGACAACGACCAGGGCGACACCGACCGGGTGGTGGGCTGGGACCTCGCGTCCGACCGGCGCGTGTGGTCGCTGCCCACGGCCAACCGGTTCGCACCGATCGTGACGGCGGTCCGCGGCAACCTGGTCTACGGGTTGCTCGACTCGGGCCAGGGCGTGGTGCTCGACGGGGTCACCGGCGAGGACGTCGCGGGCGACACCGGCGGCGCCCCGATGGCGCTCAACGACTGGGGCGGCGTGCTGCTCTACGACGGCACCGCCCTCTTCCTGCCGGCCACCACGCCGTCGAAGGACGGCGGCCGCGACTTCCCGACCGAGTCGCCGACGGCCCCGCCGACCGGCTGAGCGCCCGATCGACCGGGGGCTACCGTCGGGGCATGAGCACCGTCCAGGCCAGCACCACCATCGCGGCCCCGGCCGAGGCGATCTTCGCGATCCTCGCGGACCCGCGGCAGCACCCGCTGATCGACGGCTCCGGCACCGTCCTGGCCTCGATCTCGGGTCCCGAACGGTTGAGCCTGGGCGCTCGCTTCGGGATGGACATGCACCGCGGGGTGCCCTACCGGATCCGCAACCGGGTGGTGGAGTTCGAGGAGGGCCGGCTGATCGCGTGGCGCCACGTCGGGCTGCACCGCTGGCGCTACGAGCTCGAGCCCGTCGAGGGCGGCACCCGCGTCACCGAGACCTGGGACGACAGCCGCTACCCCGCGGCCGGACGGCTGGCGTTCCGGCTGCTGGGCTACCCGGAGAAGAACCAGCGCGCCATCGAGGAGACCCTGGTCAAGCTCGGCGCCGCGGCGACGCGCGCCTGACCCGGCCCGTCGAGGCCCGCACCACGAGCTGCGTCGGCAGCACCCGCGCGGCCGGATGCTCGATCCGCGCGTGTGCCTGCTGCACCAGCGCCTCGATCGCGCGGGCTCCGGCGTCCTCGGTGCGCTCGGCGAGCGTCGTGAGGGCGGGGTTGCAGAAGTCGGCGCCGAAGATGTCGTCGAAGCCCACCACGCTCACCTGGCCGGGCACGTCGACGCCCCGCTCCGCGAGCCGCCGCATCACTCCGATCGCCAGCATGTCGTTGTGCGCCACGACGGCGGTGGCCTCGGAGGCGAGCACCGCGTCGGCGGCCGCCGGACCGCCGGCCAGGGTCGGCGCGTAGGGGCCGAAGCGGGTCGCGACCATGCCGTGGGCCTCCGCCGCAGCCCGCAGTCCCGACCAGCGACAGGCGCCGGACCAGGACTCCGGCGGTCCGCCGAGGAAGACGAAGCCCCGGTGGCCCAGGCTCGCGAGGTGGTCGACGATCTGGCGGGTGCCGGTGTCGTAGTCGGCCACGATGCACGCGACGCCCGGCGTGGCCCGGTTGATCAGCGCGATCGGGCAGAGCTCAGCGGCCCGGCGCAGCTCGTCGTCCGGCAGCCGTGAGGCGCTCAGCACGAAGCCGTCCACGGCCGGGCCGAGGCGTCGTACGAGCTGTTCCTCGGTGGCCGGGTTCTCCTGGGTGTCACCCAGCACCAGCGTCAGCCCGGCCGCTGTCGCCGCCCGCTCGGCGCCCTTGATCACGCCGGCGAAGTAGGGATTGGTGATGTCGGGGACGAGCAGGCCGAGCGTGTTGGTGCGGCCGGACTCGAGCGCCCGGGCGGCGGGGTTGGGGGTGTAGCCGAGCTCCTCGGCGACCGCCAGGACGTGCTCGCGCGTCGCGTGGTTGACGCGTCCGGGGCGGGTGAAGGCCCGCGACACCGTGGACGCGGCCACGCCGGCCGCCTCGGCCACGTCGGTGATCGTGGCCCGTCGGCGGGGCTGCCCGGGCGTCATCGCAGGTGCCTCATGGCCCCAGTGTGGCAAATAATGGCAAACGCTTGCCATGTGACGGCGGCCACTCCAACACTCGACGGCATCCCCCCTGGCAGAGCAGGGTGACCATCGAAGGACAGGTGCCATGACCACCACGGACCACCAGCAGGCCGGCCTCGAGCCGACGCGCCGCCGCACACCCGGCAAGGCCGCCCTCGCCGCCTGGAGCGGCAGCGCCCTGGAGTACTACGACCTGGCGATCTACGGCACCGCGGCCGCCCTGGTCTTCCCCAAGGTCTTCTTCCCCGAGGGCAACGACTCCGCCGCCACGATCGCCGCCTTCGCCACCTTCGGCGTCGCGTACGTCGCCCGCCCGATCGGCTCGTTCTTCATGGGCCACGTCGGCGACCGGCTCGGCCGCAAGAAGGTCATGGTCGGCACCCTGCTCCTGATGGGCATCTCGACGTTCCTCGTCGGCTGCCTCCCGACGTACAAGCAGGTCGGGCTGCTCGCCCCGGCGCTGCTGGTGCTGCTCCGCCTGCTCCAGGGCCTCTCCGCCGCGGGCGAGCAGGCCGGCGCCAACTCGATGTCCTTCGAGCACGCGCCCGACGACCGGCGCGGGTTCTTCACCAGCTTCACCCTCAGCGGCACGCAGGGCGGTCAGGTGCTGGCGCCGGCGGTGTTCCTGCCGCTCGCGGCCGTGCTGTCCGAGGACCAGCTGCTCGCCTGGGGGTGGCGGATCCCCTTCTGGGTCAGCGCGATCGTGGTCTTCGCCGGCCTCAAGATCCGCCGCAGCCTGGACGAGACCCCCGAGTTCGAGGCCCAGTCCGCGACCGACCAGCGGTCCGACATCACCACCGCCGCGTCGCACACGCCGCTCGGGCTGCTCTTCCGCCACCACTGGCGCGGCGTGCTGCGGGTCTTCTTCGCGGCCTTCATCGCGATGGTCAACACGACCTTCCAGGTCTTTGCGCTGAACTTCGCCACCTCCGACGACTACGGCGTCGGCATCAGCTCCACCGCCATGCTCTGGCTCGCGATCGTCGCCAACCTCGTCGCGATCGGCACCATCCCCTTCTGGGCGCGGCTCTCGGACCGGATCGGGCGCAAGCCGGTCTTCGTCACCGGCCTCATCGGCACGGCCGTCCTGGTCACGGCCTTCCTCGGCGCGATCTCGACCGGGAACACCCCGCTGGTCTTCGTGCTCGGTGTCGCGCTGGCCGGCGTCGTCTACTCGATGCCCAACGCGGTCTGGCCCGCCACCTACGCGGAGTACTTCCCCACCAGCGTCCGCCTGTCCGGCATGGCCGTGGGCACGCAGTTCGGCTTCGCCCTGGCCGGCTTCACCCCGACCATCGCCGGCTGGATCATGGCCGGCGAGGCCGGCAACTGGTGGAAGGTCGCGGCGTTCGCCGCAGGCGCCTGCGTCGTCTCGGCGATCGCGGTCCTGTCCGGGCCGAACAACACACACCGGGTCGCGACCCGCGACATCGGCCGGCGTACCGCGCCCGTCGACGCCCGCGTCGCCGTCCCGGCGGTCTGACCCGGTCACCGGTCGTCGTCATGGGCACGATCACGGTCCTCAACGGACCCAACCTCAACCTGCTCGGCACCCGCGAGCCCGCCCTCTACGGCACCGCCACGCTGGCCGACGTCGAGGAGCTCTGCCACCGCACCGCGGCCGGGCTGGGCCACCGGGTGGACTTCCACCAGACCAACCACGAGGGCGTCCTGGTCGACCAGGTCCAGGCCGCCCGGGGGTCGGCCGGCGTCGTCGTCAACGCCGCCGGGCTGACCCACACCTCGATCGCCCTGCGGGACGCCCTCGCGACGGTCCCCGGGCCGGTCGTCGAGGTGCACCTCACCAACATCCACGCGCGCGAGCCGTTCCGGCACACGTCGTACGTCTCGGGCGTCGCCGACGCCGTCATCGCCGGCTGCGGGCCGGACGGCTATGCCTACGCCGTCCGCCACGTCGCCGCCCTCTGCTCCTCCCTCTGCTCCGAAAGGCAGCTCCATGACCTCGCCCGCGCCTGAGCGGCACAGCTACCTCCTCGGCCTCGTCGGCCAGGGCATCGGCGCCTCACTGACCCCGGCGATGCAGGAGCGGGAGGGCCGCGAGAGCGGCCTGCACCTGAGCTACCGGCTGCTCGACGCCGACCGGATGGGCTTCGGCGTCGAGGACCTGCCCGACCTGCTGAGCTGGGCGCGACGGCTCGGCTTCGACGGCCTCAACGTCACGCACCCCTTCAAGCAGGCGGTCGTGCCGCTGCTCGACGAGCTGTCCGACGACGCGGCCGACCTCGGCGCCGTCAACACCGTGGTGTTCCGAGACGGCCGCATGCTCGGACGCAACACCGACTGGTCCGGCTACGGCCGGGCGTTCCGCCAGGTGCTGCCCGACCGGGTCGAGGACCGGGCCGTCCTGGTCGGCGCCGGCGGCGCGGGCGTGGCGGTCGGCTACGGGCTGCTCGAGCAGGGGGCCGAGCACGTTGCCGTCCTGGACAGCGACCCGGAGCGCGCCGACGCGTGCGCCGTACGCCTCGCGAAGCGGTTCGGCGACGAGCGGGTCACCGCGGTCCGCGACCTCGAGCGGGCGCTCGCCGATGCGCAGGGCCTGGTCAACGCGACGCCGATCGGGATGCTCGGACACCCCGGCATGGCCGTGCCGGGGCGGCTCGTCCACGACGGCCTTTGGGTCTCCGACGTCGTCTACTTCCCCCTCGAGACCGAGCTCGTCCGGCTGGCCCGCGAGCGGGGCTGCCGGGTCGTGCCCGGCGGCGGGATGGCGGTGCACCAGGCGGTGGGGGCGTTCGAGTACTTCACCGGCCGAGTGCCCGACGCCGAGCGGATCGCCCGGCACTTCGCCGAGCTGACGGGCACGGCCGCCTGATGCGCCGGGGCATCGCGACGGTCTCGCTGAGCGGGAGGCTGGAGGACAAGCTGGCGGCGGCCGCGGCCGCCGGCTTCGACGGGATCGAGGTCTTCGACAACGACCTGATCGCCTCCGCGCTGAGCCCTCGCGAGGTCGCCGCCCGCTGCGCCGACCTGGGGTTGGCCATCGACCTGTTCCAGCCGGTGCGCGACGTCGCGGGCATCGACCCCGCGACGTACGACGCGGCGCTGCACCGCTTCCGCACCAAGCTCGGCGTGATGGCCGGGCTCGGCACCTCGACCGTGCTGGTCTGCTCGACCGTGCTGCCGGGTGCGCCGGCCGACCCGGACCTGCTGGCGTCGCAGCTGCACGGACTCGGCGTCCTGGCCGCCGAGCACGGCGTGACGATCGCCTTCGAGGCGCTTGCCTGGGGGCGTCACGTCCACCGGGTCGGCCAGTCGTGGGACGCGGTCGTGGCGGCGGACCACCCGGCGGTGACGCTGGCGGTCGACACCTTCCACATGCTCGCGCGCGGCGACGACGGATCGGCGCTGGCCGGGATCCCGGGCGACCGCATCGGCTTCCTCCAGGTCGCGGACGCGCCGCTGCTCGACATGGACGTGCTCGAGTGGAGCCGGCACTTCCGCTGCTTCCCCGGGCAGGGCACGCTCGACGTCACCGGCGTCGTGGCGGCCACGCTCGCCGCCGGCTACGACGGCCCGCTGTCGCTCGAGGTGTTCAGCGACGTGGTCCGCGAGACGGACCCCGTCGAGACCGCCCGCGACGCGATGCGGTCGCTGCTCTTCCTCGAGGACCAGGTCAGCGGTGAGCTGGCAACCGAACCCGCGGCCAACATGGTTGCTGCCGCACCGCCGCCCGCGCCGCGGGTCGACGCCGCCTTCCTCGAGATGGCCTCGGCCTCGCCGATCGTGCCGAACCTGCTCACGGGCCTCGGTTTCGTGATCGCAGGCCGGCACCGCAGCAAGCCGGTGACCTGGTGGCGCCACGGCGACGCGCACGTGGTCGTCAACGAGTCGGGATCCCAGCCGGCCGGCACCTGCGCACTCGGCCTCGTCGCCCCGCCGGTCGAGGCCGTGGGCGCCCGCGCCAAGGCGCTGCTGTGGCCCGAGGTCGACCGGACCCGCGGCACGGGCGAGGCGCTGCTCCCCGGCATCACGTCCCCATCGGGGCTGCACGTCTTCGTCAGCGCGGCGGCCGGGGAGGACGACTGGCAGCACGACTTCGAGCCCACGGGTGCCGCCCCTGACGGTTGGCGCGGCATCGACCACGTCGGGATCGGCGTACCCGCCACCCAGCTCAACGAGGAGATCGGCTTCCTGCGCACCGTCCTCGACCTCACGCCGGGGGCCGTCGAGGAGTTCATGGAGCCGCAGGGCCGGCTGCGCAGCCGGGCGCTGCGGCCGGCCGAGGGCGACCTGCGGGTCGTGCTGAACGTCGAGGACGTGCGGGCGGGATCGGCGCCGAGACTGGGCGTCACGCAGGTGGCGTTCGGGTGTGACGACGTCGCCGCCGGCGTACGGGCGCTGCGGTCCAACGGCGTGCCGATGATGCGGGTGCCGGACAACTACTACGTCGACCTCGACGCCCGCTTCGCCCTGGCGCCGGAGCTGCTCGCGTCGCTGCGCGAGCACGGCCTGCTCTATGACCGCGACGCGCACGGCGGCGAGCTGCTCCACGCCTACACGGCGTGGCTGGAGACCGGCTTCTACGTCGAACTGCTCGAGCGGCGGGGTGGGTACGACGGCTACGGATCGGCCAACACGCACGTGCGGCTGGCGGCGCAGGGCTGAGGCTCACTCCCGCCTGGGTCTGCTGCGGATCCACTGGGTTGCCGGTCGGCCACGCTTGGGTGGTGGGAGGAACTCGGGTCTGCCGTCGTGGGGGTTGAGCCGGACCTGCCAGGGGGTGTGGTGGATGACCCGGTGGTGGTGGCCGCAGAGCAGCACGAGGTTCGCGAGCTTCGTGGGGCCGTGGTCGGCCCAGTGCACGATGTGGTGGGCGTGGCACATCACCGGCGGGCGGGTGCAGCCCGGGAACGCGCACTGCCGGTCCCGGCAGACCAGGGCCTTCCAGATCGCCGGGGTGACCAGACGGCAGGTCCGCCCCACGTCGAGGACCTCACCCTGCCCGCCCAGCGCGACCGGGATGATCTCGGCGTCGCAGGCCAACCGCCGGACCACCGACGGTGCGAGCTCGAGGCCGTCCTCGGTGGTCCCGGCACCACAGGTGCCGAGGGTGGCCCAGTCGATCCGGCCACGCAGCACGTCCAGGCTGGTGGTGACCGCGACCCGGGGCCGGGCGCCGTGGCACTCCGGCGGCAGATCCGTGTCCAGTGCGTGCTGGGCGATGGCCACGAGGGCGTCCCACATCCGGGCGCCGTGGTCGCGGGGATCCCGGCCCTCCTCACACGTCTCGGGATCCATCCCTGTGTCCATGGCCGGGGCCGGGGTGGTCAACGGCAGCAGCGCCGCCCTGAGCACCGCCGCGTCCTCCACGGTGCCGCGGCCCTTGAGCCGGACCCCGCCCGCGCCGTCCTCGGTGATCGCCAGGAACCGGCCCAGGTGCGCGGCCCGGTCGTCGCGGTCAAGCGCCCGCTCCGCCTCACGCTCGGCCCGCTCGGGGTCGGCAACCTCGACCAGGTGCCGCGCGGCCCTCGCCAGGTCGGCGGCGTTGAGCCGCCCCGCCTCCTCCAGCAGCACCGCCTCGCCCCGGGCCCGCACCGTCTCCGCGGCCGGGAGCTTGTCCACCGCGTCGAGGACCACCCCGACCTGCTCCGGCGACACCGCCCCCTGCGCCAGTGCCGCCCGGGTCGCGGGGCGGTCGGCCAGCGCGACCGCGTGCCGGACCATCCGGTGGCCCTCACGTCGGGACAGCCCCGCCAGGTGGGTGAACCAGTCGGCCGTCGACCCCCAGCCCAGCTCGGTCTTCGCGACCTGGCGGGCGTCGATCTCGGCCAGCACCGCCAGCTCCACCGCCGCCAGCTGCGACCGAACCGTCTCCAGCTCCTCCAGCGTCCCGACCAGCTCGTGCGACCCCCGCGCCGCCCACAACACCTCGCCCAGCGAGGCCAGCAGCCCGCCCGCGTCCGCGACCACACCCGCAGGTGAGGTGAGGGAAGGCATCGGCTGCTCCATGACCTGACTCAACCAGAGCCCACCGACAGTCCCGGCCCGTTGACCTGCGGATATTCCACCATGCGAGACAGTATTCGAAACTTTCTTCGCACGGATCACGCTCCGGGCGCCCGCGCATGCGGGCGGCGCGGGCGGAGCCCGTGCCGGCAGCGCGCCGCCCAGCCGACCGTCCGGGTCCCGGGGTCAAGGACGGCCGAAGGCCGCCGCGCAGCGGCCGGAGCGAAGCGGAGGTCCTGGACGCCGGGAGACGGTCGGCTACGCGCGCGGGCGCCCCAGCCACCGACCTGAGGAACCGTGCGGCACGAGGCCGATTCCCGGCTCACAGGGTTTCGAGGCTCGTCGCTGGCGCTCCTCGCACCTCAACCAGCGGCGGTCGGCACCACGCAGCTCGCGCTCACCGGCGCGCCCTCGCAGCACGGCCGGATGTAGCCGCAGCGGTCGCACCGCGAGTGGGAGGTCTCCCACCGCATCGTCGCGCCGCAGTTGTCGCAGTCCATGTCACCCACGGCCCCGATGATTCCACCCGGCGCGGACGGCGACGGGGCGCCACACCGGCTCAGGCGGAAGCACGCCGCCCGAACAGCCACCAGCAGATCCCGGCCCACGGCGAGAGCAGCACGATCGCGACGGCCCAGCCGAGCCGGCCGCGGTGCAGGGCCTGGCCCAGCGGCAGGATCAGGAGGAAGACCAGCGGCACCACCAGCAGGAGCAGGAAGGGCCCGTCCGGCACCAGGAAGTTGGTCTCGAGAGCGCGCACCGGTCGATGATCCCCGACCGCCGACACGAGCGCGTCAGTGGGCCTCGCCGAGGTCCTCGTGCTCCCGGTGACTCACCGGCTCGACCTGGAACGTCGCGTGCCGGACGTCGAACACCTCGGCGGTGCAGTGGCAGAGCCGGTCCAGGATGGCGCCGACCCCGTGCTCGTCGAGGGCCGCGTCGGTGACGGTCACGTGGGCCGACAGGCTGGGCATGCCGCTGGTGATCGTCCAGGCGTGCAGGTCGTGGACGTCGACGACGCCGGGGACCTCGAGCAGGTGTCGGCGTACGTCGGCGAGGTCGAGCCCGGCCGGGGCGATCTCGAGGAGCACCGACGTGGACTCCCGCAGCAGCCCCACCGAGCGCGGCAGGATCAGCACCGCGATGAACAGCGAGGCGAGCGGGTCGGCGCGCTGGAAGCCGGTGAACCAGATGACCGCGCCCGCGGCCAGCACCAGCGCCGACCCGACGAGGTCGGCGAGGACCTCGGTGGCCGCGCCGCGCAGGTTGAGCGAGCCGGTGGTCGACCCGGCGAGGATCGACATCGCGACGCCGTTGGCGACCAGGCCGACCGCCGCGAAGGCCATCATCGGCCCGGCGCGAACGGTCTGGGGGTCGACGAGGCGGGCCACGCCGGCGTACGCGAGGTAGCCGCAGACCCCCAGCAGGACCAGGGCGTTGAGCTGCGCGGCGATGATCTCGGCGCGGTGGTAGCCGAACGTCGAGCGCGGCCCGCCCGGCAGCGTCGCCACCAGCGAGGCGCCCAGCGCGAGCACGATGGCGGCAGCGTCGGTGGCCAGGTGGCCGGCGTCGGCGAGCAGCGCCAGCGAGCCGGCGACCCAGGCGCCCACGAGCTCGACGACGAGCACGGCGAGGGTGATCCCGAGGACCAGGCGCAGCCGCCCGCGGTCCTCGGCGCGACCGGCGACGTGCCCCGAGCCGTGAGCATGGTCGTGGCCGGCGCCCATCGACGTACCCCCCTCATCCGCCCGTTGGTCACACCATTGTCTCGACTCGGCGATTCGCGCGACAGCCCGCCCGTCTCGGGTGATCCTTCTGCCCTCGGCATCAGCACAGCAACACTGGGGACGGCAGCACATGCAGTGGGGGAACGGGGCCGTTCCGGCCCGTCGTGCACTTCTGGCGACGACGATCATCATCATCCTGGCGGCGCTCCTGGCGACCGGACTGGAGTCCGGCGCGAGCGCGCGACCCTCGACCGAACGCCCGCTGCGCGCCCACCCGCTGCTGCACCAGCGCGGCTTCGCCGACCCGTCGGTGACGCCGTACGGCGGCGGGTACGTCGCCGTGTCGACCGGCCGGGGCGCGCCGCGCGCGACCGCCACCAGCCCGACCGGCCCGTGGACGATGCGGCGCCGCGCGATGCTGAAGCTGCCCCGCTGGAGCGTGTCCCAGGAGATCTGGGCCTCCGACATGGTCAAGGTCCGGCACCGCTGGCTGCTCTACTACTCCGCCCCGGTGCACGGCCTCGGCCGCGGCGCCCGCTGCATCGGCGTGGCCACCTCGCACACCGCGCTCGGCACGTTCCGCTCCGTCGGCCGACGTCCGCTCGTCTGCCCGCGCGGCGCCGACGCCCCGCGGGCCTGGGACCAGCTGCGGCACCGCGGCCGGCACATGCCGCACTCCGGCGTCATCGACCCCTCCGGGTTCCGCGGCGCCGGCGGCAGCCGCTACCTGCTCTACAAGACCCAGGGCTACCCCTCGAGCATCCGGATCGTGCGCCTGACCAGCCGGGGCGCCCGCGTGGCCCGCCACGCGCACAGCCGCCAGCTGGTCCGCGCCCGCGGTATCATCGAGAACCCGGTGCTGGTCCGCCGCCACCACCACTTCGTGCTGTTCACGTCCGAGGGCTTCTACGGCGGCTGCCACTACCGGACCACCTGGCGCCGGTCGCACCGCCTGCTCCACTGGAGCCACCGCCGCCCGCACCTGCTCCTGCGGCGTTCGCGGATGGGCGTCTGCGGCCCCGGCGGCGCCGACGTCGTCACCCGCAAGCACGAGCTGCCGCTGGTGTTCTTCCACGGCTGGACGTGTTGGGGCCACCTGCCGTGCCCGCCGTCGTTCCACATCAACCGGTCGCGTGGCATGCACCCCCAGCGGTCGCTCTACGCCGCGCACCTGCGCTGGACGCGGCGCGGCACCCCGAAGGTCCGCGGCTTCCTGCACCCCCGCTGAGGACTACGGACTGTCCGGGCGGTCGGCCAGCGACGCCACGAAGTCGAGCTTGTCGAGCACCGGCGCCGGGATCACGAACGGGTAGAGGTCGTCCTTGCCCATGCTGCGGTTGATCATGTTCAGCGCGATCGACAGCGGCACCCAGATGCCGACGACGAGGTCGCGGAACGACGAGAACAGCGCGGGCGAGGACACCGCGGTCAGGCCGTACTCGCCGGCGGTCTCGATGGTGTCGCAGATGTGCAGGTAGTGCGCCCAGGTCTCGGCGAAGTCCTCGAAGGGGTGCATCGTCGCGTACGTCGAGATGTGCGACTGCTCCCAGCCGTCGGGCGGGCCCTGCTCGTAGTGCCGCTGGAGCTCGGCCGCGTAGTCGATCGACTCGTCGCCGAACAGCTCCCGGCAGCGGCTGAACCGCTCATCGCCGCGGACCAGCTGCCACTCGTAGTAGTGCCCGACCTCGTGCCGGAAGTGGCCGAGCATCGTCCGGTAGGGCTCGGCCAGCTGGGCGCGGATCTTCTCGCGGTAGGCGTCGTCGGACTCGGCGAGGTCGATGGTGACCACGCCGTTCTCGTGGCCGATCGTCACGTCCTCGCCGTTGCTGGAGGAGAGCAGGTCGAAGGCGAGGCCGTTCACCTCGTCGCCGCCGGTCGCGGGGTCCTTGCCGACCACCGGGAAGCCGAGCCCGTCGAGCTCGAAGACCAGGTGCCGCTTGGCCTGCTCGGCCAGCGGGTAGTTGGCCAGCCCCTCCAGGTCGTGGTCGCTGGGCCGGGTCCGGGTCAGGCCGCACGCGAAGCAGGACGCGCCCTCCACCGGCGCCAGCCAGGTGCAGCCGCTGAGGTTCAGGTTGGCGCAGACGTGCCAGACCAGCCCGGCGGGATCGACGTACCGGCCGGTGTCGTCGAGCGGCACGATCGCGCGCTCGGAGCGCGAGAAGCCGAGCGCGGTGCCGCAGGAGACGCAGACGGAGTTCTCGAAGTGCAGCGGGTTGTCGCAGACCCGGCAGCGGAAGGCCTTCACGCCCCGAAGACTGACAGAGGACCGGTGCCGCGGCCACACCTTCGAGACACTCGCCCGCACGGCCGCCTGCTCACCCCGGCGGGGTCCTATGATCGCGAACTGACATCCATTCAATACGGGGGCGTATCGAGCAGGGGTCTCGGATGAAGGGCATCATCTTCAATCTGTTCGAGGAGCTCGTGGTCGGCCGGGGCGGCGAGCGCGTGTGGGACCAGCTCCTCACCGACGCGGACCTCACCGGCGGCTACACGTCGCTCGGCACCTACCGCGACGACGAGCTCGCCACGCTGGTGGGCGCCTTCGCCGAGGACCAGGACAGCACCGGGGTCGAGGTCCAGCGGGCGTTCGGTCGCCACGCGATCGTCGCGCTGGCCGAGCGGTACCCCCAGTTCTTCGAGCCGCACGCGCACACGGTGGACTTCCTGCTCACCCTCAACGACGTCATCCACACCGAGGTGCGCAAGCTCCACGCCGAGGCGAACCCGCCCACCTTCGAGTTCGAACGGTCCGGGCCCTCGACGCTCCGGATCGGCTACGGCTCGGACCGCCGGATGTGCGCGTTCGCCGAGGGCATGATCGCCGGAGCGACCGAGCACTTCGGCGAGGACGTCTCCATCACCCAGCCCCGCTGCCAGCAGGACGGCGCGGCCGACTGCGTGCTGGTGTGTGAGTTCCGGGCCCGTGCGTGACCAGCGAGGCCGATGAGGAAATCGCCCTCCTCCGGCGGCAGCTGGAGCGGGAGCGCCGCGCGCGCACGACGGCCGAGACGGTGGGCGAGCAGTCGACCGCCCAGCTGTACGACGCCGTGGTGCAGCTCCAGCAGGCCGAGGCCGAGCTGCGCGCCAGGGCCGAGCAGCAGGCGCAGCTGCGGCTCGTGGCCGGCCTGGTGCGTCAGGACCTCGACCCCCAGGCCGTGCTCCGCCGCGCCGTGACCGCGATCGGCCCCGTCGTCCAGGCCGACCGCTGCGTCATCCGGCTTGCCGACGGCGTGAGCATCGGCTCGGTGGTCGAGCAGTGGTCGCTGCCGGGTTGCCACCTGGCCGCGGGGCTCGAGGTACCGCCGGCGTTCGCCGGGCTGTGTCTCGAGACCGCCCATCGGCGCGAGACGCTGAGCATCGACGACGTCACGGCCGACCCGCGGATCGGCCCCGAGAACACGGCGCACCTCGTCGACGTGATGGGCATCGGCTCCTACCTCGGCGCGCCGATGTGGGTCGCTGGCAAGCTCGTGGGCTGGCTGGCCCTGCACGCCGTCCGGACGTCCCGGCCCTGGAGCCCGGACCGGCGGGCCCTGGTCGAGCAGCTCGCGAGCGACCTGGGCTCGGCCCTGTCACAGGCGCAGGCCTACCGGCACATGACCGAGGCGGTGGAGCACCTCGAGGAGGCCAACCGGGTCAAGTCCGAGCTGGTCTCGACCGTCTCCCACGAGCTGCGCACCCCTCTCGCCAGCATCAACGGCTACCTGGAGGTCCTCGCCGACGAGGACCTGGGCGCCATCACGGACCGCCAACGACGCGTCATCGAGGTCATCAGCCGCAACGGCGACCGGCTGGCGAGCCTCGTCGAGAACCTGCTGACCCTGGCCCGCTCCGACTCCGGCGAGACCGGGATCGACCACACGCTCCTCGATCTGGTCGAGGTGGTCCGTGAGAGCCACCGCGTCCTCGAGCCGGCGGCCCAGGCGGGGCAGGTGTCCGTGCGCGTCGTGGAGTCCGCTCCGAGCCCGGTGCGCGGCAGCCGGGACGAGCTCGAGCGCCTCGTGATCAACCTGGTGTCCAACGCCATCAAGTTCACCCCCGCCGGCGGCGAGGTCAGCCTGCAGCTGACGACCACCGAGGACCACGTCACGCTCACCGTCGCCGACACCGGGGTCGGGATCGCCGCCGAGGACGTACCGCTGGTCTTCGACCGCTTCTATCGAGCGCAGAGCGCGACCACCAACGCCGTCCAGGGCACCGGCCTCGGCCTGGCCGTGGTCCGGACCATCGTCGACCACCACGCCGGGCACATCGAGCTGACCTCGGAGCCGGACGCCGGAACCCGGGTCCGGGTGCGGCTGCCGCGCGCGGTGCCCGCCGGGGCGGCGTCAGCCTGATTCAGTACGGCGCCACGTCGACCGCGACCTGCAGCGTCGAGCGCTTGGCCTCGGTGAAGATGACGCCCTTGACCGGGACGACGTCGGCGTAGTCGCGGCCCCAGGCGACGGTGACGTAGCGGTCGTCGGCGCGGCTGTCGTTGGTCGGGTCGAGCGCGAGCCACTCGTCGTCGCCGACCCAGACCGCGACCCAGGCGTGCGAGGCGTCGGCGCCGACGAGCCGCTCCTGCCCGGGCGGGGGCGTGGTCGCGAGGTAGCCGCTGACGTAACGGGCGGCCATCCCGAGTGAGCGGACGCAGGCCAGCGTCAGGTGCGCGAAGTCCTGGCAGACCCCGGCCCGCTTCTCGAGGATCTCCTCGATCGTGGACGTCACGGTCGTGGCGGTCTTGTCGTAGGCGAAGTCGGCGTGGATCCGGCGCACCAGGTCGGTCACCGCCTCCCCCACCGGCCGGCCGTCGGAGAAGGACGCGGCGGCATAGGCGGCCGCCTCGGGGTGGTGCGGTGCCTGCCCCGAGGCGAGCGCGAAGTCGGTGGCGGCGACGGCGCCGGGCGTGGCGGGGTGGAGCAGCGGGCGCAGGGCGGTCCACGGCCGCGCCAGCAGCCCCGCGTCGTACGACGGGGACGACACCTCGACCTCGCTCGTCGCGTGGACCTCGAGGACCGTGTGGGCCTCGGTCACCTGGAAGTAGGTCGCGGTGTTGCCGTAGTAGTCGCGGTCCCAGGACATGTCGCCGGGCACCGGGGCCACCTCGACGCGGGCCTCCCCCACCTCCTGCCACGGCAGCACCCGCGGGAGCAGGTGGGCGATGCCGAGGCTGTCGGTGACAGGCTCGTCGTAGGTGTAGGTGGTGGCGTGGCTGACGCGGTACCTCACGGCGCCACCCCCGACGGCTCGGAGCCGAGGAACAGCGTCGAGTCGAACGTCCGCGGGGCGGGACCGCTGGCGAAGTGCAGGTCCGCGACCGCGTCGGAGAGCCGGGCGAGCTGGGCGAGGTGCCCGTCGAGGAAGGCCTCGAGGTTGGGCCGGCCGACGCCGCCGATCGCGACGAGCTCGGCCACCGAGGCGTCGCGCAGCTGGCCGGTGAGGTCGTCGAGGAGCCGCTCGGGCCGCGACGAGCCGGTCGAGCCGGGCATCGCGGCGAGGTGGGTCGCGGCCTCGCCGAGGCAGAACGCGAGCGACCGCGGGTTGTCGGGGTCGGTCAGCAGCAGGTCGAGGACGCTGGCGGCACGGACGTAGCCGCGGTAGCGGCGCCGGTGCGTGACCGCCGACTCCGACGCCGCCAGCACCGCGTTGAGCACGTCGCGGTCGACGTCGATGCCGCGCCGCAGCGTGGCCGTGGCGCGCAGCAGGTGGCAGAGCTGGATCGCCCGCTCGAGGGCGCGGCCCAGGCCGATGGTGTGCCAGCCGGCGTCGCGGATCATGCTCGCGGTGACGCCCTGCAGCGACAGGATCCCGGTGAGCATCCGGCCCGCGGACTCGGCGACCTGGTGGCTGTGCGTGGAGCCGACCAGCACGTCGTGGGCGCGCTCCACGACGCCGAACGCCCGCCAGGTGTCGGGCGAGAGCTGGTCGCGGACCCCCATCGCGGCCTCGCGCAGCCCGGCGATCGCGTGCGCCGCGGAGCCGGACCGGTGCGGGTCGAGCAGCAGCGAGCGGAACTCCTGGTCGAGGTCGTCGGGCTCGAAGCGGGTGCCGGCCAGCCGCGTCACCGCCTGCATCAGCACCGCCAGGCTCTCGCCGCCGGCGGAGTGCGGCCGGGCGCGGAAGTCGTCGGCCAGCGCGTGTGCGGCCATCACCAGCCGCAGCATGTCCTCGCCGCGCTCGGCGTAGCGGCCCAGCCAGAACATGTCCTCCAGGACGCGCGGCACGAACGGCGAGACCGACCGCACCCGCGTCAGCGGCAGCACGTCGGCGAGCCCCTGGTCCGGCGCGTCGGGCTCGGCCTTGAGGACCCACACGTCCTTGGACGCCGCGGTCCGCTCCCCCTCGTAGACGTTGGCCAGGCCGCCGACGAGCGGGCGGTAGGCCGACCCGTAGCGCAGCGTGAACGCCCGCAGGGTCAGTGCCTGCGGGCGCACCGACCCGAACCGCAGCGTCGGCGCCTGCGACAGGGCGGCCCGCTCCTGGCCGACGTAGCGGTGCGGCGCGCCCAGGATCCGGGCCCGCACCTCGTCCCGCCCCAGCGCGGCCAGGTCCTCGGGCTTGCCGTCCAAGGTGCGCACGACCAGCCCGTCGAGGTGGTCCAGGACGTGGTCGAGCCCCGCCGGGTCGCCGCACCACCAGGTGCGGACCGACGGCAGCCGCAGCGGCTCACCGAGCAGCTCCTCGCACAGCGCGGGCAGGTAGGGCAGCAGGCCGGGGTTCTCCAGGACCCCGGAGCCGAGGCCGTTGACGACACGGACCGTGCCGCGGCGTACGGCCTCGGCCAGCCCGGCGACGCCGAGCTGGGAGTCGCCGCGCAGCTCGAGCGGGTCGGACCAGGCGGCGTCGACGCGGCGCAGGATGACGTGCACGCGCTCGAGCCGACCTGGCCCCTTGAGGTAGATGGACCCGTCGCGCATGAGCAGGTCGCTGCCTTGCACGAGCGGGAAGCCGAGCGTGGTGGCCAGGAACGCCTGGTCGTACGCCGTCTCGCTGGCCGTGCCGGGCGACAGCACGACCACGCGCGGGTCCCCGGGCTCGCCCGGCGCGGACTGGATCAGGGCCGAGCGCAGCGCCGAGAAGTAGGGCTCCATCCGATGGGTCCCGGCCTCGCGGTAGAGCTCGGGCATCACCCGCGAGACCACCCGCCGGTTCTCCATCGCGTAGCCCAGCCCCGAGGGCGCCTGCGCCCGGTCGGCCAGCACCGTCCACTCGCCGGCGGCGTTGCGGCCCAGGTCGGTGGCGGAAAGGACGAGCGGCCGCGGGTCGGTGGCCGAGGCGCGGGCCAGGCCGCGGACGAAGCCGCCGTGGCCCAGCACCACCGGCGCCGGCAGCAGGCCGGAGGCGAGCAGCCGCTGCTCCCCGTAGACATCGGAGAGCACGGCGTTGAGCAGCTCGGCGCGCTGGGCGAGGCCGACCTCGAGCGGGGTCCAGTCGGCGGCGTCGAGGACGAGCGGGACCGGGTCGAGCCGCCACGGCCCGAGGCCCTCGCCGGGCCGGGCGTAGGTGACTCCGTCGTCGGCGAGGAACCGCTTGATCTCCTCGTCCACGCGCATCAGGTCGTGCGGGGTCAGGGTGACCGCGACCTCCGCCATGCCCTTCCACGCCGGGCGCAGCGTGCCGTCGGGGCCGACCACCTCGTCGTAGCGGGCCCCGCCCTCGTCCTCCCCGGGCAGCGTGGGCTGGGTGACGGCGGCGGAGTAGTCCCGCAGCAGCGTCACGTGCGCCCCGGCCTCGGGGAGCGGGGCGGCACCCGGCGCAGGTCGAGCGTGTGCGGGTACTCCTCCGTGGCCGCCCGTCGGCCTGCCTCGCGCAGCGCGCCGACGTCGATCCGGCCGGCGGTGTGGCCGCGGGCCTCGAAGCGGCTCGCGCGCCGGGCCTCGGCCTCGTTGGCGTTGACCGGCGGGGTGTCGTAGGAGCGGCCGCCCGGGTGCACGACGTGGTACGTCGCCCCGCCGAGCGAGACCGCCGACGCCACGTCGACGACCTCGATATGGAGCGGGGCCTGCACCTCGATGGAGGGGTGCAGCGCCGACCAGGGCTGCCACGCGCGGTAGCGCACGCCGGCGTAGAACTCGCCGACCACGCCGGTGCTCGTCAGGGGCACGGGGACACCTTGGCAGGTCACGAGGTGGCGGTGCGGGTCGAGCCCGCGGACCTTCACCTGGATCCGCTCGACCGAGGAGTCGACGAAGCGGGCGGTGCCGCCGGCGGTCGCCTCCTCGCCCAGGACGTGCCACGGCTCGATGGCGGCCCGCAGCTCGAGCTCCACGCCGTCCACGACGGTCACGCCGACCCGCGGGAACCGGAACTCCGTGAACGGGTCGAGCCACGACGACTCGAAGTCGATCCCGTGCGCGCGCAGGTCGGCCACGACCGCCTCGATGTCGGCGATCGCGCCCTGCGGCAGCAGGAAGTCCTCGTGCAGGGCGGTGCCCCAACGGACCAGCGGCGCGGTGTCGGGCTCCTCCCAGAACATCGCGACCAGGCTGCGCACGAGCAGGGCCTGCAGCAGCGCCATCTGAGGGTGCGGCGGCATCTCGAAGCCGCGCAGCTCCAGCAGCCCGAGCCGGCCGCGGGAGGAGTCGGGGCTGTAGAGCTTGTCGATGCAGAACTCTGCGCGGTGGGTGTTGCCCGTCAGGTCGGTGAGCAGGTGCCGCAGCGCCCGGTCCACCAGCCACGGGCGGGCCTCGCCACCCTCTTCCGTCAGCCGGGCGATCTCGGCGAACGCGATCTCCATCTCGTAGACCGCCTCGGGGCGGCCCTCGTCGAAGCGCGGCGCCTGGCTGGTCGGGCCGATGAAGCGTCCGGAGAAGAGATAGGACAGCGACGGGTGCCGCTGCCAGTAGCGGATCAGGCTGACCAGCACGTCCGGGCGCCGCAGCAGCGGCGAGTCGACGGGCTGGCTGCCGCCGAGGGTCAGGTGGTTGCCGCCGCCGGTGCCGGTGTGCAGCCCGTCGAGGTCGAACTTCTCCGTCGACAGCCGGGCCTCGCGGGCCTGCGCGTAGAGCGTCTCGGTCAGCTCCCGCTGCTCGGCCCAGCTCGACGTCGGCTGCACGTTGACCTCGATGACGCCGGGGTCGGGCGTCACCACGAGCTGGGTCAGTCGCGGGTCCGGCGGCGGGCCGTAGCCCTCCAGCACGACGGGCAGCCGCAGCTTGCGCACGGCCACCTCGACCAGCCGGAGCAGGTCGGCGTAGTCCTCGAGCCGCTCGGTCGGCGGCAGGAAGACGAACACGCTGCCCTCGCGCGCCTCGACCACCAGCGCGGTCGTCGGCACGCCCTCGGGCCCGACCACCGAGACAGTCGGCACCCTCGGCGCCAGCGGCGGACCGGCCTCGAGGTACGACGGCGTGACCGCGGCCTCGGGGTCCTCCCACGCGATCGAGTCGAGCGGCAGCCGCAGGCCCGCCGGCGACGTACCGGGGGTCAGCACGAGGCGACCGCGCCGGAACGACCAGGCCGGGACCGCCCAGTCCTCGCCGGTCACCAGGGGCAGCACCCACGCGACCGCGTCGGTGACCGCGGCGTCGAGGTGGGCGAGGCTGTCGGCGTCGATCCCGTCGTCGGCCGCGGGCCGGTCTCCCGTCGGACGGCGGACCTCGGCGGCGAGCACCGCGAGCGGGTCCTCGTACGCCGCGTGCAGCAGGTGGCCGGGCAGCCCGAGCGTCTGGGTGATCCGCTCCGCGAGCGCCCGCGCGTCAGCGTCGGCGCTTCGTTGGTCGAGCGTCTTTCGTTGGTCGAGCTTGTCGAGACCCGCCCACGGGTCGGCCAGCAGCGCCGGGTCCTGCCACAGCGGCTCCCCGTCGGTGCGCCACTGGAGCCCGATCTGCCAGCGGGGCAGCGGCTCGCCGGGGTACCACTTGCCCTGGCTGCGCTGGACGACCCCGCCCTCGGCGTACACGCGCCGCAGCCGCTCGGCCAGGTCGTTCGCGAGGCGGCGCTTCTCGGGCCCGTCGGCCTCGGAGCTCCACTGGGCGGAGGTCGCGTCGTCGAGGGAGACGAAGGTCGGCTCGCCGCCCATCGTCAGGCGGCAGTCGCCCTCGGCGAGCCGCTTGTCGACGGCCTCACCGAGCGCGTCGATCCGGGCCCACTGCTCGTCGGTGTAGGGCTTGGTGACGCGCGGGTCCTCGTGGACGCGGCGCACCTGGTTGTGGAAGGAGAAGCTGACCTCGACCGGCTCGGTGGCGCCCTCGATGGGCGCGGCGCTGGACGGGTGCGGCGTGGCGGAGAGCGGGATGTGGCCCTCGCCGGCGAACAGCGCGCTGGTCGGGTCCATGCCGACCCAGCCGGCGCCGGGGATGAACACCTCGGCCCACGCGTGCAGGTCGGTGAAGTCGGCCTCGGGGCCGCTGGGGCCGTCGAGCGCCTCGGTGTCGGCGGTGAGCTGGACCAGGTAGCCCGACACGAAGCGCGCGGCCAGGCCGTGCTGCCGCAGCAGGCTGACCAGCAGCCACGCGCTGTCGCGGCAGGAGCCGATCCCGGCGCGCAGCGTCTCGTCGGGGGTCTGGACGCCGGCCTCCATCCGCACGGAGTAGGCGACGTCGCGGTGCACGGCGGTGTTGAGGTCGGCGAGGAACGTGACGGTCGGGGTGCCGTCCTCGGGCAGCGGCGGCAGCCGGTCCTTCCACGCGGCGGCCTCGGCGCTGTCCTCGACCGGGCGGAGGTACGGCGCGAGGTCGGCCGCGAGGGCCGGCTCGTAGGCGAACGGGAAGCGCTCGGCGCTCTCCTCGATGAAGAAGTCGAAGGGGTTGATCACCATCAGGTCGGCCACCAGGCCGACGGTGATGTCGAGGGTCTGGACCGGCTCGGGGAACACCAGCCGGGCCAGCCAGTTGCCGAAGGGGTCCTGCTGCCAGTTGACGAAGTGGTTCTTCGGCGAGACCTCGAGGGAGTAGGCCTCGATCGGCGTGCGGCAGTGCGGCGCGGGCCGCAGCCGGACCACGTGGGGCGCCACCGCGATCGGGCGCGCGAACTCGTAGGTGGTGCGGTGCTCGAGCGCGACCTTGACCGACATGGCCCTAGCCTGCCCGGTCCCCGTTGCTTCGGGGTAACACCGTCTCAAGGCAGCCTCGCGCCCGCTGGTCCAGACTGATCGCAAAGAAGTGTTTGCAAACATCTCTTTGCGGTTCTACAGTCCTGCCATGGACCTCACCTCGATCACCCCGTCGCCGCAGGCGCTCAAGGCGCTGACGCACCCCGTGCGGCTGCGGATGCTCGGGCTGCTGCGGATCGAGGGGCCGGCCACGGCCACCCAGCTCGCGACCCGCCTCGGCCTCAACAGCGGCGCCACGTCGTACCACCTCCGGCAGCTGGCCCAGCACGGCTTCATCGTCGACGACGAGGAGCGGGGCAACGCCCGCGACCGCTGGTGGAAGGCCGCCCACCAGGCGACCACGACCGAGCGCGAGGAGCCGGCGGACGAGGAGACCCGGCAGACGATGGACGCCTACCTGCAGTCGGTGGCCACCGTGCTGACCGAGCAGCTGCAGCGGGCCGTCGAGGAGCACGGCCTGCTGTCCGACGAGTGGCGGCACGCCTCGACGTTCAGCGACTACGGCATCCGCCTCACCCCGGCCCGGGCCAGGGCACTGCTCGACCACGTCCACGACTGGTTCATGAGCCAGGACGAGGAGCCCGACGACGACCCCGCCACCGCGGACTTCGTCATCCAGATCGCCGCCTTCCCGCGACCCGGGACCGTGACAGGAGACAAGCAATGAGCAGCACGACCACCGCCAACCGCCGGCCCCTCTACGGCTGGCTCACCTCCGAGGCCGTGTCCCTGACGGGCACCCGCGTCTCCATGCTGGCCCTGCCGTACTTCGTCCTCGTGACCACCGACTCCCCGGTGAAGACCGGCCTGGTCGCCCTCTTCGAGATGGTGCCGCTGGTGCTGCTCAAGGTGCTCGGCGGGCCGATCATCGACCGGGTCGGCGCGCGCCGGGTCAGCATCACCTGCGACGTCGGCTCGCTGTTCGTGGTCGGCTCGATCCCGCTGTTGTACGACGCGGGGCTGCTGCGGTTCGGTGCCCTGCTGGCGCTGGTGGCCCTGGCCGGCGCCCTGCGCGGTCCCGGCGATGCCGCCAAGGGCGCGATCGTGCCGGGGCTGGTCGAGTCGGCGCAGGTCCCGATGGAGCGGGCGACCGGCCTGCACGCCACCGTCGAGCGCTCGGCCACAATGCTGGGCGCCGCCTTCGCGGGCGGCCTGATCGCTGTCATCGGCGCCGCCAACGCGCTGGTGGTCGACGCCGTCAGCTTCGGGCTCTCCGCGCTGCTGCTGGCCTGGGCGACGGCCTCGATGGCCCGACCGGCCGCGACAGGCGCGGAGGGCGAGGAGGGCGACCCGCTCCCCTACCGCGCCCAGCTCGCCGCTGGCTGGCACTTCCTGCGCGGCGACCGGGTGCTGCTCGCCATCGCCTTCATGGTCGCGCTGACCAACATGATCGACGCGGCCTACGCCTCGGTCCTGATGCCGGTGTGGGCCCGGACGTGGGGGGGCGGCCCGGCCGTGCTGGGCCTGGTCTTCGCGGTGTTCGGCGGCTTCGCGGCCCTCGGTGCGATCTGCGCCGCGACCTGGGCGGCCCGGCTGCCCCGCTACACGACGTACCTCGTGACCTTCCTGGTCTGCGGTTCGCCGCGGTTCTTCGTCCTGGCCTGGGACAACCCGCTGTGGACGGTGCTGGCGATCGCGGTCGTCTCGGGCTTCGGGTCGGGGTTCATCAACCCGATCCTGGGCGCGGTCATCTACGAGCGGATCCCCGGCCACCTGGTGGGTCGCGTCTCGTCGCTGATCACGGCGCTGTGCTTCGCGCTCATGCCGATCGGTCCGCTGCTCGGCGGCGCGATCATCAGCGGCGCCGGCCTGATGGTCGCCATGCTCGTCGCCGGCTCGGCGTACTTCCTGGTCACGATGCTGCCGGCGGTCGACCCGAAGTGGCGCGAGATCGACGTCCGCCCGGTGGCCGAGGTGACCGAGCAGGTCAGTGAGGGAACTCCCGCGCCAGCGTGAGGATCCGGTCGTTCGCCTCGGTCTCACCGATCGACACCCGCACGCCCTCACCGGCGAAGGGGCGGACGGTGACACCGACGGCGTCGGCCGCGGCGGCGAAGTCGGCGGCGCGGTCCCCGAGGTCGAACCACACGAAGTTCCCCTGGGCCTCGGGGATCGCCCAGCCGGCCTCGAGGAGACCGTCGCGGAACCGGGCCCGCTCGCCGACCAGCGCCTCGACCCGCTCGAGGAGCAGGTCCTCGGCGGCGAGCGAGGCGATCGCGGCGGCCTGCGCGACGGTCGAGACGCCGAAGGGCAGCGAGACCGCGCGCAGGGCGCCCGCGATGTCGGCGGGCGCCACGGCGTAGCCGACCCGGAAGCCGGCCAGCCCGTAGGCCTTGGAGAAGGTCCGGGTCAGCACCACGTTGTCGTGGGCGGCGTAGGTGGCGATGCCGTCGACGGCGTCGTCCATCCGCACGAACTCGACGTAGGCCTCGTCGACCACCACGAGCACATGCGGCGGCACCTTGGCGAGGAAGGCGTCGAGCTCGGCCTGGGTGACCGCGGGACCGGTCGGGTTGTTGGGGGTGCAGACCAGCACGACCTTGGTGCGGTCGGTGATGGCGGCGGCCATCGCGTCGAGGTCGTGGCGGCCGTCGGGCAACACCGGCACCCGGACCGACGTCGCGGCCGCGGCGGTGACCGCGATCGGGTAGGCCTCGAAGGACCGCCAGGCGAAGACGACCTCGTCGCCGGGGTCGCAGAAGGCCTGCACCAGCTGGTAGATCAGGCCCACCGACCCGGTCGCCAGCGACAGGTGCTCGGCCGGGACCCCGAACCGGTCCGCGAGGGCGTCGTACAGCGCCGTCGCGCCCATGTCGGGGTAGCGGTTCATCTGGGCGACCGCGGCCTGCGCGGCCTCGAGCACGCCGGGCAGCGGCGGGTAGGGGTTCTCGTTCGAGGAGAGCTTGTACGACGTCAGCCCGGGCCGGACCGTCGGCGGCTTCCCCGCGACGTACCGCGGGATCTCGGAGACGTTCGGACGAGGCTGCGGACTGCTCAGGCTGGGCACAGACGGCACCCTAACCGCGGACCTGGCCGCGACGCCGCCACGGGCGGAGCACCAGCGCCAGCAGCCCGCCGACCAGGACGCCGACCGCCGCGCCCGACACGTTGTCGATGACGTCGGTGACGTCGCAGGCGCGGTCGATCCGGGCCAGCTGCAGCTGGGTGAACTCGATGCCGGCGGAGTAGCAGGCGAGCAGCGCGAAGCCGACCGGGACGAGGACCCGGGCCGCCCGCCACCGCGCGGCGGCCAGCACGAGCAGCGCCCCCGACGGCACGAACAGCACCGTGTTGAGGAGCCGCTGGCCGGACTGGAAGATCCAGAAGCCCGTCGGGGCGGGCCCGCCGATGTCCCACGAGCAGGTGGTCAGCCGGCCCTCGGCCGAGACGATGCCCGGGGCGCCGTTGGCCGGGATGAGCGTGACGAGGGCGATCACGACGACCGACCAGAGCAGTCCGGCGACGGACAGGCCCGTCGTCGGCCCGAGGCGGCGGCGCAGGGCGGTGCCGAGCAGCAGGCACAGGCCCCCGGACACGAACGCGCCCAGGAGCATCACGCCCACCCCTCCGACAGGAAACACGCGGGGAAGGGTACTCACCGCAACCATGCTTCTAGGATCGACGCGTGCGGATCATCTCCTGGCTCATCACCAACGCCGTCGCGCTCGCCGTGGCCGCGCAGCTCTTCGACGGCATCCGGTTCACCGGCCCGGTCCACGGGCAGGAGGAGATCAAGCACAAGCTGCTGCCGCTGCTGCTCGTGGCGCTGATCCTCGGCCTGGTCTCCGCGACGGTGAAGCCGGTGCTGAAGCTGATCTCGATCCCCTTCATCCTGCTCTCGCTGGGCCTCTTCCTGCTCGTGATCAACGCCGCGATGCTCGGCCTGACGAGCTGGCTGGCCGACGGCCTGGGCATCGGCTTCCACGTCAACGGGTTCTGGACCGCGGTCGGGGGGGCCATCGTCATCACCATCGTCGGCTGGGTCGTCGACGGACTGATCGGCCCGGAGGACGACCGCCGCTGATGCCCGGCCTGCCGCAACCCCGGACGCCCGGTCGCTACCGGATCGCGTTGGTCTGCCTGGGCAACATCTGCCGCTCGCCCATGGCCGACGTGGTGCTCTCCGCGCGGATCGCGGACGCGGGGCTCGACGACCGCGTCGAGGTGGCCAGCTCCGGCACCGGCGGCTGGCACGTCGGCGACCCGATGGACCGCCGCGCCGCGGCCACCCTGGCGGCCGCGGGCTACGACCCCTCACGGCACCGCGCCCAGCAGTACGACGACTCCTGGCTCGGCGCCTTCGACCTCGTCCTCGCGATGGACGACAGCAACCTGTCCGACATCTCGGTGGGCGGGATCGGCGGCGGGGACGACCGGGTGCGGCTCTTCCGGGACTTCGATCCCGTCGATACCGGTGGCGAGGTGCCCGACCCGTACTACGGTGGCCCTGCCGGCTTCGAGGAGGTCCTCACGATGGTGGAGCGCACAGCAGCGACGATCGTCGCCGAGCTGCACCGCCTGCCCGGCGTCGGGGTCGCAGTCAGATGACCCGGCTGCCGCTGGTCGCCAGGCGTGCCGAGGAGCTCCTCGGCTCGGCCGTCGTGGCCACGGCCCCCGTCGCGGGCGGCGACATATCCACGGCCACACGGCTGCGGCTCAGCAACGGCACCACAGCCCTGATGAAGACCCACCCGCACGCCCCACCCGACTTCTTCGAGTCCGAGGCGCGCGGGCTGGCGTGGCTGGCCGAGACCGGCGGCGTCTCGGTGCCCGAGGTGCTCGCGGTCGACCACGAGTGCCTGATCCTCGCGTGGGTCGAGCCCGGCAAGAACGCCGTCGACGCGGCCTCGGAGTTCGGCCGCGCGCTCGCCACCACCCACACCGCCGGGTGCGAGGGCTTCGGCCTCGACCACGACGGCTACATCGGCAAGCTGCCGCTGCCCAACAAGCCCACCGAGACGTGGGCGGAGTTCTACGCCGTACGCCGGGTGCTGCCCTACCTCAAGGTGGCCCGCGACCGCGGCGCCGTCACCGACGACCAGGCCGTCGCGGTCGAGACCGTGATCGGGCGGCTGCCCGAGCTGGTGCCCGTCGAGCCGCCGAGCAGGCTGCACGGCGACCTGTGGAACGGCAACGTCCTGTGGGGCCTCGACGGCCGGGTCCGCGTCATCGACCCCGCCGCCCACGGCGGCCACCGCGAGGTGGACCTCGCGATGCTCGCCCTGTTCGGGCTGCCCCACCTCCCCCGCGTCCTCGACGCCTACGCCGAGGTCGCGCCGCTCGCCGACGGCTGGCAGGACCGGGTCGCGCTGCACCAGCTCCACCCGCTGCTCGTCCACGCCTGCCTCTTCGGCGGCGGCTACGGCGCCCGCGCGGCCGACGCCGCGCGCCGCTACGCCTGAGCCGGTCAGGTCAGGTCAGCTCGTGCACAGGCAGAACGGGTGCCCCGCCGGGTCGAGGAACACCCGGAACGTCGTCCCCGGCTGGTGCTCGTGCCGCGTCGCCCCCAGCGCCACGACCGCCGCCTCGGCCTCGTCGAGGTCGTCGACGACGACGTCCATGTGCATCTGCTGCGGCGAGTCCTGCCCCGGCCACACCGGCGCCCGGTAGTCCTCGACCTTCTGGAAGCACAGGCACATGCCGTAGTCGGCGCGTGCTTCGTACCAGTCCTCCTGCTCCACCAGCGTGAAGTCGAGCATCGTCGCGTAGAAGGTCGCGAGCGCGCGGGGGTCGGGGCAGTCGAGGACGAAGCTCGGGAAGCGTGCGATGGCCATGCCCGCACCCTAGGCAAGGAACCGGACGACCTGCTTCCGGTTGTCGCGCGCGTCGCTCAACCAGTGCGTGGCGCAATCTCAGTCACCGTTCAGGCACGACTGGCAGAGTAGGAGCGTGACCAGCACCGCGCCCGCCAAGCCCCGCGTCCTCGTCGTGGACGACGACAAGGCCGTGCGCGAGTCGCTGCGCAGGTCGCTGGAGTTCAACGGGTACGACGTCGCGCTGGCCTCCGACGGCGCCGAGGCGCTCGCGGGCATTGCCGGCGCCGGGCCCGACGTCGTGATCATGGACGTGATGATGCCGCGACTCGACGGCATCGAGACCACGCGGGCGCTGCGGTCGGCCGGCAACGACGTGCCCATCCTGGTCCTCACCGCCCGCGACGCGGTCGGCGACCGGGTCGACGGCCTCGACGCCGGCGCCGACGACTACCTCACCAAGCCGTTCGCGCTGCAGGAGCTGCTGGCGCGGCTGCGCGCGCTGCTCCGTCGCGTCGTCCCCCGCGAGGACGCCCCCGACGAGACGCTCTCCTTCGCCGACCTGACGATGGACGTCGCGACCCGCGAGGTGCGGCGCGGCGACCGCGCGATCGAGCTGACCCGCACGGAGTTCACGCTGCTGGAGATGTTCCTGCGCCGGCCGCGCCGCGTGCTCGAGCGCTCGTTCATCCTCGAGGAGGTGTGGGGCTACGACTTCCCGACCACCGCCAACTCGCTGGAGGTCTACGTCGGCTACCTGCGCCGCAAGACCGAGGCCGAGTCCGAGGCACGGCTGATCCACACCGTGCGCGGCGTGGGCTACGTGCTGAAGGAGTCATGAGCGGCCCGGCCCCCTTCGGTCACGCCCCGTTCGGCACCCGCACGTGGGAGGAGCGTCGCTGGCACTACCGGCGCTCGCTGGCCAGCCGCGTCATCCTGCTGACGACGATGGCGGTGGGCCTCGCGGTGGCCTTCGTGGCGCTCGGCGCCTACGTGACCGTGCGGATGCAGATGACCGAGACGCTGGACCAGTCGCTGCTCGACCGCGCGCACAAGTCGGCCGCGTCCCCGACGCTGATCCGCTTCCCGTCCGGCAACGAGATCCCGGTGTGGGCGCTGGTCGCCTCCGACCTGCGGATCGCGCTCGTCTCCTCCGACGAGACCGTCTACCAGCCCGACCGGATGACCCGCTTCCCCCAGCTCGGCGCCCAGGAGCTCGCCGTGGCCAAGGGCCAGGCCTCCTCCAGCATCCGCACGGTCAGCTCCGGGGGCACCGACTACCGGGTCGTCTCGGTCCCCTACGCCGACGGCCAGTCCCTCGTCCTCGCCCAGTCGCTCGCACCCCAGGAGCGGGTGCTGGAGAAGCTCGGCGCGGTGATGCTGCTCTTCGGCCTCGCGGGCGTGATCGCGGCCGCGATGGCCGGGTGGGGCGTGGCGCGCAACGGCCTGCGACCCGTACGCCGGCTCACGACCGCCGTCGAGGAGATCGCCCGCACCGAGAAGCTCGACCCGCTCCCGGTCGAGGGCGACGACGAGATCGCCCGCCTGGCCTACGCGTTCAACCAGATGCTCGTCGCCCTGGACGCATCGCGCGACCGGCAGCGGCGGCTGGTCGTCGACGCCGGCCACGAGCTGCGCACCCCCCTCACCTCGCTGCGCACCAACCTCGACCTCCTCAGCCAGGCCGACGGTGACCCCGCCATGACGTTGCCGCCGGAGGCGCGGGCCGAGCTGCTCGACGACGTCCGCGCCCAGATCGAGGAGCTGACCACGCTCATCGGCGACCTGGTCGAGCTCGCCCGCGACGAGCCGCTCACCCACGTCGTCGAGTCGGTCGACATCGCCGAGGTGCTCGACCAGGCGCTGGCCCGGGTCCGCCGTCGCGCGCCGGGCATCGCCTTCGAGGTCGACACCGACCCATGGTGGGTCGTCGGGGAGCCCGCCGGCCTCGAGCGCGCGATCACCAACCTGCTCGACAACGCCGCCAAGTGGAGCCCGCCGCACGGCACCGTCCGGACCCGCCTCGCCGACGGCGTACTGACCGTGGACGACGAGGGCCCCGGCATCGCCGAGGAGGACCGGCCGCACGTCTTCGAGCGCTTCTACCGCTCCCCCGAGTCGCGCTCGATGCCCGGCTCCGGCCTGGGCCTCTCGATCGTCCACCAGGTCGCCGAGCGGCACGCCGGCAGCGTCGAGGCAGGTGTGTCCCCCGCCGGCGGCGCGCGACTCACGTTGCGGCTGCCCGGCAGCCGCGAGCCCCACGCCCTGTCCGCCGCCGGCCCGGCCACCACCGCATGAGGCGCGCCGCTCCCGCGCTGGCCCTGCTGCTCCTGCTCGCCGGCTGCTCCTCGACGGACGCGACCACGGAGACGTCTTCGACGTCGTCGTCTCCCTCCCCGTCCGCCTCGCCGTCAGCCTCGAAGCCCGCGTTCAATCCGTGCTCGGGGCTGGCCGCCGGGCCCCTGGGCCGGGCGCTCCGCGAGAAGGTCCGCGAGACGACCGGCACCGCCGACAACCCCCGCTGCGCATTCCTGCCCGTCGCCAAGGGCGGACCGACGCTCAACGTCACCTACCTGGAGTTCGGCGGCGACTTCGACAAGGCCTTCGCCGCGATGGGCCAGATCAAGGGCCGGGTGAGCGACGTACGCATCCCCGGCGCGACCGCCGCCCGCGTCGTCGTGCACGCCTCGAGGAAGGTGGTGCTCGTGACCGGCTTCGTCCAGGTCCACGGCCTGATCGAGACCGTCAACGCGATCCAGCTGGCGCCGTACGACGCGGGCACCATGCGCGACGCCACCGAGGCCGTCATGCGCACCCTCGTCGCCACCGCGCCCTGAGCCGGCCGCCCGACACACCGAAGTGCCCTGATCCGGGGCCGCGGCGACTCGGTCAGGGGACTTCGGTGTGTTCCGGTGTCGGCGAGAAGACCTGCAGCAGCCGGTCGGCCTTCCAGCGCGACTCGGCCCACTCCTCGGCCACCTCGGACCGGACCGTGATGCCCCCGCCGGTGCCGAGCGACCACCGCCCGTCGCCGGCCGTCATCAGCGAGCGGATCACCACCCCGAGGTCGGCCCGGCCGTCCGCGGCGACCCAGCCGAACGCACCGGAGTAGGCGCCGCGCGGCGTCGCCTCGACCGCGTCGATCACCTCCATGGTGCGCAGCTTGGGCGCCCCGGTCATCGAGCCGGCGGGGAACAGCGCCCTCAGGGCGCCCATCGTGGTGACGTCGTCGCGCAGCCGGCCGCGGACGGTGGAGACCAGCTGGTGCACGGCCTCGTAGGACTCCACCTCCATCAGCACCGGCACCTCGACGCTGCCCGGCTCGCACACCAGCGACAGGTCGTTGCGGAGCAGGTCGACGATCATCAGGTTCTCGCTGCGGAACTTCGGCTCCGTCGCCAGCCGCTCGCGCAGCACCTCGTCCTCGGCCGCGGTCCCGCCGCGGGGCGTCGTGCCCTTGATCGGCTTGGTCTCCAGGGTCCGCTCCGCCGTCACCAGGGCGTAGCGCTCCGGGCTGGAGCTGAGCAGCCACGCGCGCTGCCCGGCCACGTCGTGCTGGAGGAAGCCGGCGTACGGCGCCGGGTTGAGCTCGCGCAGCCGCAGGTAGGCCACCGCGGGGTGGACGTCGCTCTCGATGCCGACCCGGTAGGTCAGGTTGGTCTCGTAGGAGTTGCCGGCGTGCAGCGCCTCCTGGACCTCCTCGAAGGCCGCGGCGTAGTCGGCCGGGACGCCGTTCCCGTTGCCGTTTGGTCCCCAACGGCATGTTTCGGGGTCGATTTCATGCCGTTGGGGACCAAACGGCAACGCAGGGCCCCCCGGCGCGGGGTGGTCGAAGAGCCGGACGTGCCGGGCCCGCATCCAGACGGCATCGGGGAGGAGCGGGTCGGGGCGGGCGGGCAGGTCGGGGCGGCACGCGTAGCCGAAGTACCCGAACCACTGGTCGGCCGGGTCGCCGGAGGCGAGCTCCGCCTCGAGGACGGCGAAGGCGTCCGACCCGACCACCGTCGCCCGGCCGCCGGAGTGACGCAGCACCTCGCGCCGCGCGGCCGAGTAGGTCAGCGAGACGTCGTCGTCGTCGAGCCAGCCGATGATCGACCGGCGGCCCGACCACTCCCGGGCACCGCCGCCGTCGAGCCAGAAGCAGCGGGCGTGGTCGGCGGCCACCGAGCGGAAGATCGAGGCCGGGTCCGCGGTCACGACGCACCCCCGAAGCCGGGCGCCAGGAAGTTCGCCACCAGGGCGGCGCCCTGCTCGGACAGGACCGACTCGGGGTGGAACTGCACGCCCTCCAGCGGCAGGTCCCGGTGCCGCACGCCCATGACCGTCCCGTCGTCGGCGCGCGCGCTGACCTCGAGCACGTCGGGGACGTGCAGGGCCGCCAGCGAGTGGTAGCGGACGACCCGGAAGCGCTGCGGCAGCCCGGCGAACACCCCGCGCCCGTCGTGCACCACCGGCCCGACCTCGCCGTGCGCGGGCAGGATCCGGTCGACGGCCCCGCCGTACGTCGTCACGAGGCCCTGCATGCCGAGGCAGACGCCCAGGACCGGACGGGTCGCCGCCTCGAGCACCGCGCGACCGACCGCGAAGTCGTGGGGGTCGTCGGGACGCCCGGGGCCCGGCGAGAGGACGACGTGGGAGTGCCGCAGGACCTCGGCTGCCTCGACCTCGTCGTGCTGGACGACCGCGGGCAGGCGTCCGGTGACGGAGGCGACGAGGTGGACGAGGTTCCACGTGTAGGAGTCGTGGTGGTCCACGACGACCACGTCCGGAACGACCACCGGCCCAACCTACTGGTGCCGGTGCCCACGTCGCCCGGTCAGGCCTTCCCGGAGCCGCTCCGCGAGGTGTGCGCCACGGCGTGCCGCGGGATCCGCTGCTCCCAGGCGGCCTTGTCGGCGAACGGCAGCGCCTTGCAGGTGTCCGACACGTCCGGCGTCAGCGCCTGCTCGCGCGCGCACCGGTCGAACTCGTCGAGCTTGGCCATCAGCTCCGAGACCTGGGCGGCGTAGCGCGGGTCGCCGTAGAGGTTGCGGCGCTCCCACGGCTCGGTCGCGTAGTCGTAGTACTCGTAGGCGTAGTCGGTCCCGGTGTAGCTGTAGTCGAGGTCGTCGCGGATCAGCAGACCGGTGCGGCTGCGGACGGCGACGTACGACGGGATGTGGTCCAGGTCGTGGCCGCTGAACGGCCGGTCCGGGTCGTTGCCCGGCGACTGCGACCAGGTGTGCTCGAAGAAGGCGTAGTCGCCGGTGTCCTTGGCCGGGTCGGCGAAGGACGGGGCGAAGGAATGCCCCGAGCGGTAGGCGGGCGACCCGATGCCGGCGAGGTCCTCGAAGGTCGGCGCGAGGTCGATGTTGGACACGATCCCGTCGCGCGGGCCGGGCACGACGCCGGGACCCATGACGTAGAGCGGCACGTGCACGTCGGTGTCGTAGGCGGTGCCCTTGCCGCGGGTGAGGCCGTGCTGGCCGAGGTGGAAGCCGTTGTCGGAGGTGAGCACGACGTAGGTGTTGTCGTCGACGCTGTGCAGGATCCGACCCAGCATCCGGTCGATCGACTGCGCCATCCGCGCCCGGTCGCGCATCGAGGTCTCCGCGTCGGCGACCGAGAGCCCCTTGCCCGAGCGGCTCCACGCCGGCGCGAGCGTGCCGTCGGCCCGCACCGGGGCGTTGTCGCCCTGCCAGTCGTCGTAGCCGGGCAGGTCGGCCACCGTCAGGTCGTGGCAGTCGACGGGGCCGCAGTTGCCGTGCGCCGTGCCGTGCCCGGGCCGGTCGCGGAACGCCGGCGGGAACATCGGGTCGCCGGGGTAGGGGGGGTTGCTGTTGATCCGTCCGTGCGTGGCGTAGGGCGCCACCTCGAGGAAGTAGGGCTTGGTGTCGTGGCGGTGCTCATGGATGAAGTCGAGCGCGTCGTTGCCGATCACGGTGCCGGCGTACGCCTTGTCCTTCACGGCGTCCGGCTCCGACGCGGCCGGGGCGTCGTAGTGCTGGACGCGCACCTGGCCGCCCTGGGTGTAGGTCGCGTTGTAGTCCCAGCCGTCGTACGCCGTCCCGAAGACCACGCGCAGGTCCGACCAGCCGAGCGGCGGCCTCGGCACGCCCTTGGCGGGGTAGTACTCGTACTGGTTGAGGTACTTGCCCACGAAGCCGGTCGTGTAGCCGGCCTGTTGCAGCCGGACCGCGAACGTGCGCCGCTCGTCGCCGTGGGCGGCGAACGCCCGGTAGCCGCCCATCGCGCCCACCCGGTTGGGCATGTTGGCGGTGTTCGTGAGCACGCCGGTCTGGTGGGGGTACTGCCCCGTGAAGGTGGCGGCCCGTGAGACGCAGCAGAGGCTGTCGACGACGAAGGCGTTCTGGTACGACGCCCCCAGCCGGGTCATCGTGCGGGCATGCTTGAGCGTCGGCACCAGGTCCATCGAGAAGTCGTCCATGAGGACGAAGACGATGTTGGGGCTCTTGCCGCTCACCTGCTGGACCGGCACCGCCGACTGCGGGACCTGCGGCAGCGGGCGCGACGCGTACGGCGACGGCCCGACGGCCGGCGTGGCCGTGCAGGCGGTCGCGAGCGCGAGCACCCCGGCGACGGCCGACACTCGGCCCGTCAGCCTGCCCGTCAGCCTGCGCAGCATCGGTCCCCTCACCTCTCCATACCTACCGGTGAGACGTGCGAGGAAGTGTGTGAGTTGCCCAAGGAATACCCAAAGATTTTGATCGGGGGCCCGAGAGGTGCCCGTGGTCTGGCAAAAGCGGTGGGCCCGATGGAGCTGGGGGGCAGTCTCCACCGGGCCCATGAGCCACTTGGCACCTCTGACGGTACCTCCCCGGCGGTCCCGGCCGAAGCCGATCGGGCGCGACGATCATCACGATTTGGACGGTTTCCGTCCGTTGAGAGGTGCTTCCCCGGCACCGCCGTCTCGGTCTAGACCCGCTCACGCGGGGAGGACGAGACGAAGGACTCAGCCCTGCTAGTCACTTCGAACCATCCTGACCGCATTCCGCACCACCCCGCGCGGCCGTGCCTACGGTCGGCCCACGTGGCGCTCGTCCACGTTCCACGGGGGAGGCCCGCGGGGCGCCGGTGACCGGCGTCCCGCGGCCGAAGCAGCAAGGAGTCACCCATGAAGTCGTTGTATCCACTGGTGAGCATCGCGATCGCGGCCACCCTGCCACTGGCCATGTCGGCCCCGTCGACGGCATCCGTCGACGACCGACACCGGGTCTTGTCGGCGTCCGGCCGACAGCTCGTCCACCGGGACGACGCGGCCGCCGCAGCCGACCAGCTCGGCGCGCTCACCCGGGCCATCGCGGCACGGCACACCGAGAGGCAGGGAGCAGCCGCTCCTTCCCTCATCTCGACCAAGCCCGGCATCACCGCGCCGGCCCAGGACGCGGTGGTCTCACAGCTGACGACCGTGTCGGCAACGTCCACGGCCTCGATCGTGCGGTTCAGCATCAGCGGATCTGCCTGGTCGCGGGACGTGGCGGTGCAGAACGGCGTGGCGACCACCCAGTTCGACACGTTCGGCCTCACCGGCCCCCAGATGCTGCTGGCGGTCGATTGCGACGGCACGGCGTGCGGCACGACCAAGGCCGCGGTGAACTTCAGTGTGGACAATGCTCCGATCGCCCTGACGAGTCCGACGGACGGGGCCGTCGTCGGCTCCAGCGTCGTCGCCCAGACCGACGCTGCTGGTGGCGGCATCCGCTACCTCCTCGACGGTGCCGTGGTGGGCCAGAGCAGCACGGCACCCCACCAGGCGACGATCGACACGAGCGGAGTGACGGCGGGCCAGCACACGCTCGGCGCCATCCAGTGCGACGCCGCCTTCATCGACTGCGCCGGCGAGGTCAGCAACCAGGTGGGCATCACGGTGCAGCACGCCCTGTCACCGGTCATCGGCTCGGTCTCACCGTCACCGTTCAGCCCCAACGGCGACGGCAGGTTGGACACGTCCACCGTGCGCTACAGCCTGGACGGCCCGCAGGACGTCACGTGGGAGGTGCGCGACACCTCCGGACACGTCGTGCTGGGACCGAAGGCGTTGGGCACCCAGGCCGCCGGTGAGCACGAGCTGACCTTCAAGGGACAGGCGGGCAACGGCAGTGCACTGCCCAACGGCGCCTACACGATCGTGCTGGACACGACCCGGGAGATCACCGGAGGCACCATCACGGGCCACGCCCAGCGGGGCGTCCTGATCGACACGAAGGCGCCGTCGGCCACCCAGCTCCACGCCAAGCCCGGCACCTTCTACCCGATCAAGGACGGCTACCTCGACTCTGCCGCGCTCGTCTCCCGGCTCTCCGAGAACCTCGCGTCCGTGAAGGTGGAGATCCGGGACGCCGGCGGGCACCGCGTCCGGACGCTCACCCCGCACGCCGCGAAGCAGGGGACCTACCGCGTCACCTGGGACGGGCGAACGTCATCCGGCTCCGTCGCGACCCCGGGGGCCTATCGTTTCCGGCTCCTGATGCGTGACGTCGCCGGCAACGAGGGCAGCTCGGCGTTCGGGACGCTGACCGCGTCCGGCAAGCACCTCGTGAAGCACACCTTCGCCACGGTGCTGACACCCAGGGCCAGCACGATCGGTCACCTCATCGGCGGCTGCTCCGAGATCTTCTACCCGGCACGACGCTCCTGGCCGGGGTCCTACACCTACGCCAGCAACTACGACGTCTGCTACGCCCCGAGCGACACCCAGCTGATCGCGTTCACCCGCCACTCGGTGAAGGTTCCCGCCGCGGCCCGGTACGGGCGAGTCAGGGTCGACGGCTACGGGCAGCGATCGGTGCCGGGGTTCAACGACGTGGGCTTCGTCTTCTACGAGACCAGGAGCGGCGACATCAGCAGCAGCGGCGCCCTGCTCAAGGCTGGTGCCGGGTGGCACGGCGGCGATGGCGTCGACGCCTCCAGTTTCGTGACCAAGAAGCACACGTTCCGGTGGTGGTCGGGAACGAGCGACGGCTACTACTACGACGTCAAGGCGTTCCGGGTCACCCTGGCCTACTCCACCCTGCAGTGATACGGATCGACTGAGCGGCGACCCGAGCGGTCGCCGCTCAGTCGAGGAGCAGGCTGCCCACGAGGTCGTGCAGCAGGTCGTAGCCGTGCTCGGTGAGGATCGACTCGGCGTGGAACTGGATGCCCCGGTAGTGCGGCCCGCGGAGCGCGTGGATGTCGCCGGTGACGGGGTCGGCCGAGGCCTCGACCCCGGCCGGGAGCCCGCTCCCGGGGGTCGAGCCTCCGTCGGTGGTCGAGCTTGTCGAGACCCGGCCGACGAAGGTGTTGTAGAACCCGACCCGCTCGGTCCGGCCGTCGATCTCGACCGGCGACTGGGTGCCCTGGAAGACGATGTCCTTGTAGGCCAGCGGGATGCCGAGCTGGTGGCACAGCGCCTGGTGCCCCAGGCAGACCGCGAGGAACGGCTGCTCCCGCTCGAGCAGCCGGGCGACGGCGGCACGCAGGTTGGCCATCTTGGGGTCCGCGTCGTCGCGCGGGTCGCCCGGGCCGGGACCAACGACGACCAGGTCGAAGCCGTCGAGCACGCCGTCGACGTACTCGTCGTGGCGCACCACCTCGCTGGTCATGCCGAGCACGCCGAGGACGTGGCGCAGCATGTTCACGAAGTCGTCCTCGCCGTCGAGGATCACCGCCGACCGGCCCTTGAGGCGCGGGTCGGGCGGCGAGCCGCCCTGGTCGGTGAGCCAGAAGCGGCTGAGCCGGCGGTTGCGGGCGTTGAGGGCGAGCAGCACGTCCTCGTCGATGACCAGCTCCGCAAGGTTGGCGCTCGGCACCGGCGCGGGCGGCACCAGGCCGAAGGCGCTGAGGATGCCGCCGGCCTTGGCGTGGGTCTCCGCGACCTCGTACGCCGCGTCCGAGTCGCGCACGAGCGTGGCGCCGGCGGTCACGGTGAGGTTGCCCTCGAGGTCGACGTCGGCGGTGCGGATCACGATCGGGCTGTCCACGACCGGCCCGCCGGCGGCGTCCCGGCCCAGGATCGCGAGGGCGGCGCCGTAGTAGCCGCGTCCGTCCCGCTCGTACTGCTTGATCAGGCGGCAGGCGTTCTCGACCGGGCTGCCGGTGACGGTGGCGGCGTACATCGTGTCGCGCAGCACCTCACGGGGGTCGCGGCTGGTTCGGCCGGCGAGGAGGTACTCCGTGTGGACGAGGCGGCTCATCGGCTTGAGGAACGGCCCGAGCACCTGGCCGCCCTCGTTGCAGATGTCGCACATCATCTTCAGCTCCTCGTCGACGACCATGAAGAGCTCGTAGATCTCCTTCTCGTTGTGGAGGAAGTCGAGGAGCTGAGCCTTGGTGTCGCCCTCGGCAGGGATCCGGAAGGTGCCGCTGATGGGGTTCATCCGGACGTCGCCGCCGTGGATGGAGACGTGCCGCTCGGGGCTCGCGCCGATGAGGTAGCGGTCGCCGGTGAAGAAGACGTAGGTCCAGTAGGCGCCGCGCTCGCGCTCGAGCAGGCGGCGGAAGACGGTGAGCGCCTTGTCCGCGCCCCAGTCGGCGACGGTGGCGCGGTAGTGGCGGCCGATGACGAGGTTGGCGCCCTCGCCCTGCCCGATCTCGTCGCGGATGATGGCGTCGACGAGCTCGCCGTACGTCGCGTCGTCGGTCTCGAAGCCGCCGCGGTCGGCGAAGTCGACGCCGGTGTCGTCGATCGCGTCGACCACCTCGGCCACGGAGAACTCCAGCTCGGTCTCGACGTCCACGACGACGAGCGGGGTGCCGTCGTCGTGCGCCTCGAAGCCACGCTCGGCCACCTGGCGGAAGGGGATCGCCAGCAGCCGGTCGGCGATGTGCCCGTCGTCGGGCGCCCCGTCGGCCAGCGGCACGTCGAGGATCGACTCGACCACGCTGCGCCGACCACCCACCAGTCCGACCGTGTCGCGGTCGCCACCGCGGGTCGAGCGCCGGATGATGGCCCAGGCCTCGTGCCCCTGGAGCGCCTCGATGGCTTCCCGGGCAGAGGTCGTCGCAGTCATGGGCGAAGCCTAGTTGCGATGATTTCGGCCGCCGGGCGCGGTCCACCGCGTGGTGGCCCGGTCACGGGCCGTCGAGGATGCTTCCGAGAGGTGGAGAGATGCGCAGGATCGTGGCCTACATGCTGGTGTCGATCGACGGGGTCGCGCAGGACCCCGACGAGTTCGTCCTGGAGTGGGACGAGGAGATGGACGCCAACCTCGCGGAGGTGATCGGCACCCAGGACACGGTGCTGCTGGGCCGCGGGATGCACGACGAGTGGTCGCGCTACTGGCCCTCCTCGGACATCCAGCCCTTCGCCGACTTCATCAACGCGGTCGAGAAGTACGTCGCCACGTCGTCGCCCCTGACGGGCGACTGGCCGCACGCGCGCGCCATCGAGGGTGACGTCCTCGAGTTCGTGCGCGGGCTCGCGGCCGGTGACGGCGGCGACGTCGGGGTGCACGGGTCGATGGAGCTCACCGCGTCGCTGCTCGCCGCCGGGCTCGTCGACGACCTGCGCCTGGTGGTGGCCCCGCGGGTCGCCGGCAAGGGCCGGCGCCTGTTCGGCGACGGCGTGCCGACGGCGTACGAGCTGGTGGCGAGCAGTGCCACCCCCACGGGGGCGCTGCTCGTGCACTACCGCCGCGTCAGCTGACCGTGGTGAGCAGCTGCGTCGCGCGGGTGAGCACGACGTAGAGCGTCGCGCGCCCGGTGACCGACTCGTCCTCGATCTGCTGGGGGTCGACGACGACGATGCCGTCGAACTCCAGGCCCTTGGTGTCGAGGCCGGTCAGCACCACGACCCGGTCCTCGCCGGAGGGGGCCACGGCCGAGTCGACCGCGGCGCGGGCGCCGGGGGCGTCGTCCGCGAACTCCGGCCAGGACGCCAGCCACGCGTTGACCTCCGAGCGCCGCGCGACCGGGACCACGATGCCGACGGTGCCGGCGACCTGCTCGGCCACCTCGCGGACCGCCTCCCGGGTGGCCGACTCGAGGTCGGCCGAGCCGGTGACGACCTTCGGGTCGATGCCGGTCGAGCGGACGGCGGTGGGCAGGTCGGCGTCGAGGCCGACGCGCTCGGCGTAGGCCGCGGCGTAGGCGTAGATCTCCGAGGAGTTGCGGTAGTTGGTCGACAGGTGGAACTCGTGGAGGTCCTTGCCCTCGAGCGCGGCGGCGCGGGCCTCGGCGGACTCCGCGGGCACCGGCCACGACGACTGCGCGGGGTCGCCGACGATCGTCCACGACGCGCCGCGACCGCGACGGCCGACCATCCGCCACTGCATGGGCGTGAGGTCCTGGGCCTCGTCGACGAGCACGTGGGCGTAGCCGTCGTCCTCGATCCGGTGCGTGGGCGGGGCCCAGGCGCGACCCGACGGGGCGTACTCCCGCTCGGCGGCGGTCGTCAGCTCCTGGAGGTCACCACCGATGTGGTCGTCGAGGTCGTGGTCCTCCTCGGTGCGCGCCGGCACGTCGCCGAGGGCGTAGCGCAGCTCGTCGAGCAGCGGCACGTCCTCGACCGAGAGCGAGCCGTCGCCGCTCCACGACTTGGCGAGCAGCCGCTGGTCCTCCGGCGAGACCAGGCCCTCGCCCACGCGGGCGAGCAGCTCGGGGTCGCGCAGCCAGCCGAGCACCTGCGGGGCGTCCAGCGGCGGCCACCAGGCCACCGCGAACTCGACGAAGGCCTGGTTGCCGAGCATGTCGTCGTTGAAGGCCTCACGGCCGCGGTCGCGGCCGCGCTCGCCCCGGACCTGGCGCCACATCGCGTCGAGGAGCGTGGTGGCGACGCGGGGCAGCTGGCGGTTGCGGCGGCCCTGGCTCATCAGCTGGCGGCGCAGCCGGCCGAGCGTGCCGCGGTCGAGCACGATCGTGTCGTCGCGCCAGAACACCCGGAACTCCTGCGGGCTGCCGGGCGCCTGCTGGCGCGCCGTACGCCGCATCAGCTCGGCCATCCGCGCCGAGCCCTTCACGTCGGCCACGGCGGGCTCGTCGTGGCGGGAGGCCTTCACGCCGTCGACGACCTCGCCGAGCGAACGCAGCGCGACGGCGGTCTCGCCGAGGCTCGGCAGGACGCGCTCGATGTAGCGCATGAAGACGCCGCTGGGGCCGACGACGAGCACGCCGCCGCCCTCGTAGCGACGGCGGTCGGTGTAGAGCAGGAAGGCGGCGCGGTGCAGCGCGACCACGGTCTTGCCGGTGCCGGGGCCGCCGGAGATCGAGACGACGCCCTTGCCGGGCGCGCGGATCGCCTTGTCCTGCTCGGCCTGGATGGTCGCCACGATCGAGTGCATCGAGCGGTCGCGGGCGCGCGAGAGCTGGGCCATCAGGGCGCCCTCACCGACGATCGGCAGGTCGGTCTCGGCCTCGGCGTCGAGCAGCTCGTCCTCGACGCCGATCACCGTCGGGCCGGTCGAGCGGAGCACCCGACGGCGTACGACGCCCTGCGGCTCGGCAGCGGTCGCCTGGTAGAACACCGCGGCGGCGGGGGCGCGCCAGTCGATCAGCAGGGAGTCGCGCTGCTCGTCGCGCAGCCCGATCCGGCCGATGTAGCGCGGCGCCGCGTCGAGCTCGGTGCGCAGGTCGAGCCGGCCGAAGACCAGGCCCTCGTGCGCGGCGTCCAGCTGGGCGATCCGCTTGGCGGCCTGGAAGACCATCGCGTCGCGCTCGACCAGGCCACCCTCATGGCCGAGCCGGCCGCGGCCGTGCCCCTCCCGGGCGAGCTCCTGCGCCGCCTTCGCGGACTTCACCAGCTGCACCTGCACACGGTCGACGAACGCCTGCTCCTGGGCGATCTCGTTCTCGACGAGCTCTTCTGACAACGCCGTTCCCCTCAGACCCGAAAAACTTCCCCCGAAACGTCCAGCCCCGACCCGGGACTGGCGAGTCGACAAGCCTACCTGCCCCCGAACACGCCAATGACCGGTTTTCACGGCCCGAAGGGGTGATCGCGCGCACCCCGCTCCCGAGGCACCCGAAACCGTTCGAGAAGGTGGGGGCGTACGCCCGTCACGGGAACCCCTCGGGAAGGAACCCCCGCTCCATGCGCCTGCGCACCCTCACCGCCGGTCTCACCCTGCTCGGCACCGCCCTGGCCGTGTCCCCCGCCCCGGCCCAGGCGGCCGTCCAGGGCCACGGCGACGCCCGCCACGACGTCGTCCGCGACGACGCCGGCACCGACCGGCCCGCGCCCGACAACCGCACCGCCGACATCCGCCGGCTCCGGGTCAACCACACCGGCACGGCACTCTCCACCACCCTCGTCCTCGACACGATCGCCAAGGACCACTGGGGCGTGATCTGGCAGGTGAAGACGCCCGAGCAGGGCCGCTGGACCGTGCAGGTGCTCAAGTTCGGGCAGACCAAGGACTTCACGCTGCACCACCGCGGCAAGACCGTCGCCTGCGCGGACATGACCAAGCAGGTCACCCGCTCGACCGGGACCGTCCACGTCGTCGTACCCCGCTCGTGCCTGGACGACCCGGCCTGGGTGAGGGTCGGCGGCGGCGCCTTCGCGAGCTCCTCCGACGGCATGAAGCAGTACGCCGACGACGCCCGCCTCGACGGCGAGGTGCACCAGGCCGGGCTGGTCCTCGGTCCCCGGCTCGCCGCGGGCTGAGCGCGGAAAATTCACGGGTCAACCCGTGAATTGCGAGGCGGGTGGGGCGACTACTTCTTCCGGTTCAGGAAGGCGGTCATCGCCTCACGCGCCTCGTCGGAGGCGAACAGCGAGGCCGAGAGCCGCGCCATCTCCTCGCCACCAGCGTCGATCCGGGCGACCAGGTCCCGGTTGAGGATCCGCTTGGACTCCCGCAGCCCCTGGGGCGCGCCGGTGGCGAGCGAGGCGCAGACCGCGGCGACCTCGTCGTCGAGGGCGTCGGCGGGGACCGCCTTCGTCACCAGCCCGTACGCCGCGGCGTCGGCGCCCGTGAACACCTCGCCGCCCAGCGTGGTCAGCGCGGCGGCGCGCGGGTTCATGCGCGCGTGCACGGTCAGCGAGATGATCGCGGCGGCCAGGCCGAGCTTGACCTCGGTCAGCGCGAAGGTGGCGTCCTCGGACGCGATCGCGATGTCGGAGGCGGCCACGATGCCGATGCCGCCGGCCCGGACCGCGCCGTGCAGGCGGGTCACGACCGGCTTGGACATGGTCGCGATCAGCCGCTGCAGGTCCACGATCCGGCGGGCACCGACCTCCATGCCCTCGGTGCTCGCCTCGGCCAGGTCGGCCCCCGAGCAGAAGACCCTGCCCTCGGCCTGCACCTGCACGACCCGCACCGCGTCGTCGGCCTCGGCGGCCTCGAGGTGCCCGAAGAGCTCCGTCACCAGCTGCCGCGACAGGGCGTTGCGGTTGTGCTGGGAGTCCAGGGTGATCGTCGCGACGGAGTCGGCGACGGACAGGTGCACGAGCTCGGCGGGGGTCTCAGACATGCCCGTCATCCTGCCGCACCACCCATCCGAACCGGCCGCGGCTCCGAACAACACCCATGAGAACCCGACTTCTGTACGCCTTCTTCGGCGTGCTGTCCACGGTCGTGGGTGTCGCCCTCGGCCACCTCGTCGCGTCGCTCACCAACCCCTCCGCCTCCCCGGTCCTGGCCGTGGGTTCGCAGGTCATCGACCTCACCCCGACCCCGATGAAGGAGTGGGCCATTGCCCACTTCGGCAGCAACGACAAGACCATCCTGATCGGCAACGTCTTCGCCGGCGTGCTGCTCCTCGCGGCCGTCGCGGGCCTGCTGGCCCTCAAGCGCTTCGTGTACGGCGCCGCGCTGCTCGTCCTCCTGGTCGCGGTCGCCGCGTTCACCGCCCTCAACCGGCCCAGCGCCGGCGTCAGCGACCTGCTGCCGAGCCTGGCAGCCGCCGTCGCGGGCGTCGCCTCGCTCTGGTGGCTGGACCGCTCGCGGCACCCCGCGACCGGCGCCGCCAACAGCGCCCCGGCGGTCGCGGGAGCCGGCACCAACCGCCGGACCGTGCTCGTCGCCGCCGGCGCGCTCACCGCGGCCGCGGCCGTGATGGGCGGCGCGGGCCGCTGGATCACCTCCTACCGGACCCGCCCGGAGAACGTGCAGCTCCCCGCGGCCAAGGACGCCGCCAAGGCGCTCCCCGCCGGCCTCGACGACCGGGTCCCCGGCATCTCGCCGTTCCGCACCCCCACCGCCGACTTCTACCGCGTCGACACCCGGCTCTCGCTGCCGGTCGTCAGCATCGACGGCTGGAGCCTGACCATCGACGGTGACGTCGACAACGAGGTCACCTTCACCTTCGACGACCTGCTCGCGATGGACCTGATCGAGCGCGACATCACCCTCACCTGCGTCTCCAACGACATCGGCGGCAAGTACATCGGCGCCGCCCGCTGGCTCGGCGTGCCCCTCAAGACGCTGCTCGACAAGGCCGGGATCGACAACACCAAGGCCGACCAGATCGTCTCGACCGACGTGGACGGGATGACGATCGGCACGCCCTTCGACCTGGCCACCGACGGCCGCGACGCGATGATCGCGGTCGGCATGAACGGCGCCGCGCTCCCCCGCGAGCACGGCTTCCCGGCCCGGATGATCGTCCCCGGCCTCTACGGCTTCATCAGCGCGACCAAGTGGATCACCCGGATCACGCTGACGACGTACGCCGACACCGACGTCTACTGGACCCAGCGCGACTGGGCCACGGACGCCCCGATCAAGATCTCCAGCCGGATCGACACCCCCAAGCCGCTGTCGACCGTCAAGAAGGGCCGCACCGTCATCGGGGGCGTGGCCTGGGCGCAGCACCAGGGCGGGATCGAGAAGGTCGAGGTCCGCATCGACGGCGGCGGCTGGCAGGAGGCCCGCCTCGGCCCGTCGGGCGGCCAGGACTACTGGCGCCAGTGGTACCTCCCCTGGACCGCCGAGCCCGGCCAGCACTCCCTGGCGGTGCGCGCCGTCAGCTCCCAGGGCGACCAGACCGCCGTCCGCGCGACCCCCTTCCCCGACGGCTCGTCGGGCATCCAGGAGGTCGTCGTCACCGTCGCGTGACGCGGGTCACCAGAAGTTTCCGCAAATCGGGCACATCCGCCCAATCCGCCGGTCCCCCGGCACCGAAGACCAGATGTCACCAACACACCACCGCACCACAACGGAAGGTCCCACCATGAAGCGCACCAACCTCCGCAAGGCCACCGGCATCGCCGCCCTGGCGCTCACCGCTTCCTTCGGCCTCGCTGCCTGCGGTTCCGACAACTCGAGCGCCAAGGCCTCCGACGACTCGATGGGCAGCAGCACCTCGGCCTCCGCCGACGACGCGGGCTCGCAGACGTTCGGCCCCGGCTGCTCCGCCATCCCGGCCTCCGGTGACGGCTCCTTCAACGGCATGGCCACCGCTCCGGTCGCCTCCGCCGCGAGCGCCAACCCGCTCCTGAAGACCCTGGTCGCCGCGGTGACCAAGGCCGGCCTCGTCGACACCCTGAACTCCGCCGACGCGCTGACCGTGTTCGCGCCGACCGACGACGCGTTCGCGAAGATCCCGGCCGCCACCCTCAACAAGGTGCTCGCCGACAAGGCCACGCTGACCGCGATCCTCACGCACCACGTGCTCGCCGGCCAGCTCGACCCGTCCGCGGTCGTCGGCACGCACGACACGCTCAACAAGGACCAGGTCACCGTCGACGGCGACACGAACGGCATGACGGTCGAGAACGGCGACACCGCGGCCAACGTGCTCTGCGGCAACATCCCGACCTCGAACGCCACGGTCTACGTCATCGACTCCGTCCTGATGCCGTCCTGACGTTCCGATCCCGGGACAAACACGCAAGGATCACTCCGTGAACCAGATCCGGCCTGTGGCCTCCGGCGCTCCCTCCGAGGGGGGAGCGCCGGTGGCGCCCGACCTCGCCGAGCTGCTCAAGCTCTCCGGGCGGGGCGACGAGGCCGCCTTCGCCCAGCTGTACGACGCCACCTCCACGCGGGTCTTCGGGCTCGCGGTGCGCGTGGTCCGGGACCGGGCCCAGGCCGAGGAGGTCGCCCAGGAGGCCTTCACGGAGATCTGGCGTACGTCGGGCCGGTTCGACCCCGCCAAGGGCAGCCCGCTCGCGTGGATGCTCACGATCGTCCACCGCAAGGCGGTCGACCGGGTGAGGTCCGCCGAGGCGTCCACCCGACGCGACACGTCGTACCACCAGCAGAACCAGCCGGTCGACCACGACTCGACCGCCGAGGCCGCACACGCCTCGCTCGAGGCACACCGGGTCCGCAGCGCGCTGGCCACCCTCACCGAGGTCCAGCGCGAGGCACTGGAGCTGGCGTACTTCGGGGGATACACCCACACCGAGGTGGCGAGCATGCTCGACCTGCCGGTCGGCACCGCCAAGACCCGAATACGGGACGGCCTCATCAGACTCAGAGACACGATGGGAGTAGGAGCATGATCGACATCCACGCGCTGTCCGGCGCCTACGCCATCGACGCCCTCGACGACATCGAGCGCCCCCAGTTCGAGCGGCACCTCGCGGTGTGCGCCGACTGCCAGGCCGAGGTCGACAGCCTCCGCGAGGCCTCGGCACTGCTGCCCGAGACCACGATGGCTGCTCCGCCGGAGGGCCTCCGGGCCCGGGTCCTGGCCGACATCGCCGCGGTCCGCCCGCTGCCGCCGCTGACCGGCACCACCCTCCAGCCCGTCCCCGAGCCCGTCACCGGGCCGGTCGGCGAGGAGTCCGCCGCACCTTCGGCCCCCGGCACCGTCGTGCCGCTGCGCCGTCCGCTGCGCCGTCGCCTCACCGGCCTGGTCGCCGCCGCGGCCGCCGTGGCCGCGATCGGCACCGGCGCCGTCTGGCAGCCCTGGCACGACTCCAGCAGCCAGACCCAGCCCAGTGCCGCCGACCGGATCCGCAACGCTCCGGACGCGGTGACCGTGACCCAGCGCGTCGACGGCGGCCAGGCCACCGTGATCGCGTCCAAGTCGCTGAACCAGCTCCTCGTCAGCACCGAGGGCCTGCCCCCGCTGCCGGCGGGGAAGGTCTACGAGATGTGGCTCCAGGACGCCGACGAAGGCATGGTCCCGGTGCCCGGCGGGCTGATGACCGCGGCCGACGCGACCGTGGTGCTCGACGGCAACATCGCCAACGCGCTCGGGGCCGGCATCACCGTCGAGCCCGCCGGCGGCTCGCACGTCCCCACCACCGAGCCCGTGGCGCTCTTCGCCTTCGAGAACGCCTGATGCGCACGCCACCCAGCCGGGTCGCCGTCATCGGCTCCGGCGTCGCCGGGCTGACCGCTGCCTACGTCGCCTCCCGCACCGCCCACGTCACCCTCTTCGAGGCCGACGAGCGGCTCGGCGGTCACGCCGACACGCACCTCGTGCCGGAGGTCAGCAACGGGCAGAGCCGCGAGCTGGCCATCGACACCGGTTTCATCGTGCACAACCAGCGCACCTACCCGACCCTCCTCCGCCTGTTCGCCGAGCTCGGCGTGCAGACCCAGGAGTCGGAGATGTCGATGTCCATCCGCGACGACGAGACCGGCCTGGAGTGGGCCGGCGCGCTGGGTCGCAAGGGCGTCTTCCCGACGTCGGACAACCTGCGTCGTCCGGCGTACCTCCGGATGCTCACCGAGATCCCCCGCTTCCACCGCCGCGCCCGCGCGCTGCTGGCCGAGAGCCGCACCGACGCCGGCGACGACACCACGCTGCGCGAGTTCCTGCGCGCCGGCGGCTTCACCCCCTACTTCGCCCGCCACTTCATGGAGCCCGTCGTGGCCGCCGTGTGGTCGTGCGACCCCGAGGTCTCGCTGGACTACCCGGCCCGCTACCTCTTCTCCTTCCTCGAGCACCACGGCATGCTCTCGATCTACGGCTCGCCGACGTGGCGCACCGTCACCGGCGGCTCCCGCGAGTACGTCCGCCGCGTCGGCGCCGCCCTCCAGGAGGTCCGGCTCGGCGCCAAGGTCACCTCCGTGCTGGAGACCGCGACCGGGGTCGAGGTGACCGACGGCAACGGCGACACCACGACGTACGACGCCGTCGTGATCGCCACCCACCCGAGCCACGCGCTGACGATGCTGGCCGAGCCGACCCATGAGCAGCGGGAGGTGCTGGGCGCGATGCCCTACTCCCCCAACACCGCGCTGCTGCACACCGACACCTCGCTGCTGCCGCGGGCCGAGAACGCCCGCGCGTCGTGGAACTTCCGCCGCCCCCGGAGTGAGGGCGAGGGCGTCACGGTCACCTACGACCTGACCCGGCTCCAGCGCCTCGACACCGAGACCCACTACCTCGTGACGCTGGGTGGCGAGCACCTCGTCGACCCGACGACCGTGATCGACCGGATGGAGTACGAGCACCCGCTCTACAACCCCACCTCGGTCGCGGCCCAGCGACGCCTGCCCGCGCTGAACTCCGACCGGGTCGCCTTCGCCGGCGCCTACCACGGCTGGGGCTTCCACGAGGACGGTGCACGCTCCGGCCTGGCCGCGGTCGAGCACCTCGGACTCGCCTGGCCCGCCGCGCCGTCGGCACCCTCCGAGCGGGCCACGACCGGGGTCTACGAGACCACGATCCGGCACACCCGCCGGACGCCCTTCAGGCGCACGTTCACCCACCGCAGCCGCACCTGGGTCGTCGACCTCGACGCGCTGCCCGACCACGGGCCGCTCGCCCCGGTGCTGGGCAGCTTCGAGGCGCGCGACCACCTCGGGTCGCCCGACCGCACGATCCGCGAGAACCTCGAGGCGTTCCTCGCGCAGTCGGACATCGACCTGGCCGGCGGCCGGGTGCTGATGGCCGCGCAGCCGCGGGCGTTCGGCTACTGCTTCAACCCGATCAGCGTGTTCTGGTGCTTCGACGCCGACGGCCGGCAGGCCGCGACGGTCGTCGAGGTGCACAACACCTACGGCGACCGGCACGCCTACCTCGTCCACCCCGACGCCCAGGGCCGGGCCACGACGCCCAAGGCGATGTACGTCTCGCCGTTCCACGGCACCGACGGCACCTACGACCTCGCGGTCCCGGTGCCCGCCGGCCGCCTCCACGTGGCGGTCACGCTGCGCACGGAGGACGGCGCCCCGTTCAGCGCGTCCCTGACCGGGACGCCCCTCGGTCACCCCGACCGCACGACCGCCCTGCGCGCCGCACCCGCCGCGCTGGTCGGGTCGTTGTTGATCCGCGCCCACGGCATCTGGCTCTGGGCGCGCCGACTGCCGGTCCGCCCCCGACCGGCCCACCACCAGGAAGGCGTGACGAGATGACCCTCGCCCCCGCCCGCCAGGCGGCCAACTACTGGCCCGGCCTGGACGTGATCCCCTCCGGCCCCCGCTCCGCCGTCAGCTCGCGCGTGGCCCGCCGGCTCTTCCACGCCGCGGTCAACCGGCTCGACGTGACCGTGCACGTCGACGGCGAGACCATCGGCCGCGGTGGCCCCGAGGCCACCATCCACCGGTCCGAGGAGTTCTACGCCCGGATCGGCCGGCACCAGCTGATCGGCTTCGGCGAGGCCTACCTCACCGGGGCCTGGGACGCCGAGGACCTCGGCGCCTTCCTCACCGTGCTCGCGGCCGAGGTGCAGGACCTGGTCCCGCAGAACCTCCAGAAGCTCCGCGCCATGGTCGTGGCCCGCCCGCCGCGGATGCACCGCAACAGCACCAAGAACACCCGCGGCAACATCGCGCACCACTACGACCTCTCCAACGACCTCTTCGAGCTGTTCCTCGACGAGTCGCTGAGCTACTCCGCGGCGCTGTTCGAGTCCGACGTGACCACCGCCCACGACCACGTGGGCGACCACCTGGTCGCGGGGGCGCCGTACGCCGCGACGCACGAGCTGTTCGCCGAGGCGCAGGGCCGCAAGATCGAGCGCCTGCTCGACGAGGCCGGCGTCTGTCAGGGCTCGCGGGTCCTCGAGATCGGCTCCGGCTGGGGTGAGCTGGCCATCCGCGCCGCCCGCCGCGGTGCCCACGTCCACACCATCACTCTCTCGACCGAGCAGAAGGCCCTCGCCGACGCGCGGATCGCCGACGCCGGCTTCAGCGACCGCGTCGAGGTCGAGCTGTGCGACTACCGCGACGTGACCGGCTCCTACGACGCCGTCGTCTCGGTGGAGATGATCGAGGCGGTCGGCTGGCAGTACTGGCCGACGTACTTCGAGACGATCGACCGGGTGCTCGCGCCCGGCGGCAAGGTCGGCATCCAGGCGATCACCATGCCGCACGACCGGATGCGCGCCACCAAGAACACCTTCACGTGGATCAACAAGTACATCTTCCCCGGCGGCTTCCTCCCCTCCGTGCAGGTGATCGACGAGATCACCCGTGAGCACACCGACCTGCGCCTCACCGGCCGGCTGTCGATGGGCGCCCACTACGCCGAGACGCTGCGCCTGTGGGACGAGACGTTCCAGGCCGGTCACGACCGCGTGCTCGAGCTCGGCTTCGACGAGACGTTCCTGCGGATGTGGCACTTCTACCTGGAGTACAGCCGCGGCGGCTTCGCGTCGGGCTACATCGACGTCAACCAGCTGACCTTCACCCGCCCGACCGACCCGCAGGAGACCGCCCGATGACGCAGGTGCAGTACACGGTCTCGGCAGGCTCGACCAACGGCGGTGTCGACAGCGGGATCGCGCTCCGGCTCGCCGACGCCGTCCGCCCCTTCGTCGGTGGCGACCTGCCGGTGCGGCTCCGCGCCTGGGACGGCTCCGAGGCCGGCCCCGTCGACGCGCCGCTGGTCGAGCTGCGCTCGGTCGACGCCGTACGCCGCCTGCTGTGGCACCCGGGCGAGCTCGGCGCCGCCCAGGCCTACGTGACCGGCGAGCTCGAGGTGCACCACGACCTCGACCAGGCCCTCACCCACGCCTTCGCCGTGGCCCGCGAGCGGGGCCTCCCCGGTGGGCGGCCGTCGCCGGCAGCCCTCGCGCAGGCCGTCCGCACCGCCGTCGGCCTCGGAGCCCTCGGTCGCCCGCCGGCCGCCCCCGCCTCCCAGGCCAACATCAAGGGCCGGCTGCACAGCGCCCTGCGGGACCGGCGTGCGATCAGCCACCACTACGACCTCTCCAACGAGTTCTACTCATTGATCCTCGAGGAGTCGATGGCCTACTCCTGCGGCTACCACGCCACCCCGGACGTGTCCCTCGAGGAGGCGCAGCGCGCCAAGCTGTCGCTGGTCTGCACCAAGCTCGGCCTCGAGCCGGGGATGACGCTCCTCGACGTGGGCTGCGGCTGGGGGTCGCTCTCCCTGCACGCCGCTGAGCACTTCGGCGCCCGGGTCACCGGCGTCACGATCGCGGCCGAGCAGAAGAAGTTCATCGACGCCCGGATCGCCGAGCGGGGCCTCCAGGACCGGGTCGAGATCCGGCTCCAGGACTACCGCGAGGTGCCCGAGCGCGACCACTTCGACGCCGTGTCCTCCATCGAAATGGGCGAGCACGTCGGCGAGAAGAACTACCCGACGTACGCCGAGGTGCTGCGCCGCTCGGTCCGGCCCGGCGGCCGGGTGCTGATCCAGCAGATGTCGCGCACCGGCAAGTGGCCCGGCGGCGGCCCGTTCATCGAGTCGTTCATCGCCCCCGACATGTACATGCGGCCGGTCGGCGAGACCGTCGCCCACCTCGAGCGCGGCGGGCTCGAGGTCCGCGACGTGCACGGCCTGCGCGAGCACTACGTGCTGACGGTCGCCGGCTGGCTGGAGCGCTTCGAGGCCAACATCGAGCGGCTCACCGAGCTGGTCGGCGAGGAGGTCGTGCGCGTGTGGCGCCTCTACCTCGTCGGCGGCTCGATGTCCTTCCGCGACGGCCGGATGGGCGTCGACCAGATCCTCATGGTCCGCCCCGGCGCGCCGCACACGCTGCCGTCCCTCCGGACCTTCTGAACCACGGGATGATCGCCCGGTGAACCACTTCTGGACCGTCGTCGTCCTGTCGTTCCTCGCGGCCGCCCTCGTGATGACGGCGACCGCGCTCACCGCCCGCCGGGTCGGCCGCGTCGCCGTCGTCGACGTCGCGTGGGGCATCGGCCTCGTCGCGGTGGCGCTGGTCTGCGCGCTCGTGGCCGGCACCTGGCAGTCGTGGGTGCTGCTCGCGCTCGTCGCGGTGTGGGGCGCCCGGCTCTCGTGGCACATCTTCCGGCGCTCCAGCGGGGGCGGGCACCGCGAGGACCCGCGCTACGAGGCGATGCTCGGCGGCCCGCTGTCCGAGGTCGGCTTCGCGGTCGCGGTCCGCAAGGTGTTCCTCGTCCAGGGCGTGGCGATCTGGTTCGTCGGGCTGCCACTGCAGGCCGCGGCGATCTGGGGCGTCGCGTGGCCGGTCGTGGTCTGGGTCGGCGTGGCCGTCTGGCTGCTGGGCGTGGTGTTCGAGAGCGTCGGCGACGCCCAGCTGGCGGCGTACAAGGCGGACCCGCAGCGCGGACCGGTCATGGACCGCGGCCTGTGGGCGTGGACCCGGCACCCCAACTACTTCGGCGACGCGTGCGTCTGGTGGGGGCTCTGGGTCGCCGGCGGGCTGGCGTCCGGCTGGCTGCCGGCGGTGCTGACGATCATCGCGCCGGCGATGATGACCTACTTCCTCGTCTTCGCGACCGGGGCCCGGCTGCTCGAGCAGACGATGATGCGGCGACCGGGCTATCCGGAGTACGCCGCGCGGACGTCGATGTTCGTGCCCCTGCCGCCGAAGAAGCGCTAGGCCTCCTGGCCGTCCTGGTCCCTGCGCCTGCGCAGCCGCTCGCGCTCCTCCTCGGCGAGCCGCTCCCGCTCGCGCCGGGCCTGCTCGTGGCGGCGGCGCTGCTCCTCGGCCCGCTCGCGCACCTGCCGGAGGAACTCCTCGTCCTTGGCGGGATCGGCCGGCGCGGCACGACCGGGCCGGTCGTACTCCGGGAAGCCCGGCGCCTCCCGCTCGTGGGCCGACCGCCGCGCGTTGGTCTCCGCCCGCCCGGCGACCAGCCAGGCGATCGACCCCACCAGCGGGAAGATCAGCACGAGCAGCACCCACACCACCTTCGGCAGGTTGCGCATCCGCGCCTCGGGCGTGCTGATGACGTCGATGAGGCAGTAGACCCAGAGGGCGAAGGACACGACGGCCACGAGAAGGTCGAGCTTGATCACGCGCACAGTGTGGTCGACAGCACGCTCCCGAGGCACGCATTCCCGGCGTTTCCCCGGCCGCAACATCCGGCCCGTAGAGTCACGGAAGTGACCCGAGAGCCCGACGCCGAGCGCGAAGCCGGGTCCGACGCCGGGCTGGCCCGCGAGCTGTTCCGCCTGGCCTCGGCCGACAACTTCCGCGACGTGGCCGGCCCCGGCGCCGGCTATCCGACCGTCGACGGGGGCCGCGTGCGGCCCGGCGTGTTCTACCGGTCCAACGAGCTGCAGCTGACCGACGAGGACGTGCTGTCCCTGACCGGGCTCGGGCTGACCCGGATCCACGACCTGCGGGTCGCGGAGGAGACCGGCGCGCACCCCGACGCGGTCGTGCCCGGCGCGACCTGGCACGGCTTCCCGGTCCTCGGCATCCCGATGGAGGAGATCGCCTCGCTCGGCAGCCCCGAGGCGGCGATCGACATGATGGAGCGGATCTACGCCGGCTTCGTCGCGGACCCGGACTGCCGGGCGGCCTTCGGCGCGATGTTCGAGCAGCTCGCCGAGCCCGACGGGCCGCAGCTGTTCCACTGCACCGCCGGCAAGGACCGCACCGGCTGGGCCGCCGCGCTGCTGCTCCACCTCGCGGGCGTCCCCGAGGAGATCGTCCTCGCCGACTACCTCGCGACCAACGAGCTCGCGACGTCCAGCCGCGCGACGTACCTCGAGATCGTCTCCTCCGCCATGGGCGAGCACCTCGTCGAGACCTACGAGCGGGTGCTCGTCGCCGACGAGGCCTACCTCGGCCAGGCCTACTTCGCCGTCGCCGCGTCGTACGGGTCCCTGCACGCCTACCTCACCGAGGGACTCGGCCTCGGTGAGGGAGCGCTCGCGTCGCTGCGGGCCAAGCTGACCGGCTGACTCAGTAGGACTTCGGCAGCCCCAGCGAGTGCATGGCGACGAAGTTCAGGATCATCTCGCGGCTGACCGGCGCGATCCGGCCGGCGCGGGTGGCGACGAGGAGCCCGGCCATGCCGTACTCCTGCGTGATCCCGTTGCCGCCGTGGGTCTGCACGGCCCGGTCGGCGGCGTCGCAGGCGGCCTCGGCGGCGGCGTACTTCGCCATGTTCGCGGCCTCGCCGGCCCCCATGTCGTCGCCGGCGTCGTAGAGCGCGGCGGCCTTCTGGGTCATCAGCCGCGCCAGCTCGATCTCGATGTGCGACTGCGCGAGCGGGTGCGCGATGGCCTGGTGGGAGCCGATGGGCTCCTTGAAGACCGTGCGCTCCTTGGCGTACGCCGTGGCCTTGCCGAGCGCGAAGCGCGCCAGGCCGTTGGAGAACGACGCGGCCATGATCCGCTCGGGGTTGAGACCGGCGAACAGCTGCACCAGCCCGGCGTCCTCGTCGCCGACGAGCGCGTCGGCGGGCAGCCGGACGTCGTCGATGAAGACCTGGAACTGCGACTCGGGCGAGACGATCTCCATCGGGATGCGGGAGTACTCGAAGCCCTCGGCGTCGGTCGGGACCACGAACAGGCAGGGCTTGAGCTTCCCGGTCTTCGCGTCCTCGGTCCGCGCGACGACCAGCACGTTGTCGGCCTCGTCGACGCCGGAGATGTAGATCTTGCGGCCGTTGAGGACCCACCCGTCGCCGTCGCGGCGGCCGGTGGTGGTGATGTTGTGCGAGTTGGTGCCGGCGTCCGGCTCGGTGATCGCGAAGGCCATCGTGCTGGTGCCGTCGGCGATGCCGGGCAGCCAGCGGCGCTTCTGCTCGTCGGTGCCGTAGCGGCTGATCACGGTGCCGCAGATCGCCGGGCTCACGACCATCATCAGCAGCGGGCAGCCCTGGGCGGCGAGCTCCTCGCAGACGGCCGCGATGTCGCCGATGCCGCCGCCACCACCGCCGTACTCCTCGGGGATGTTGATCCCGAGGTAGCCGTTCTTGCCGATCTCCAGCCACAGGTCGGTGGTCTTGGCGCCCTTGCGGGCCTGCTCGGTGAAGTACTCGCGGCCGTACTTCGAGGCCAGCTTCGCGACCTGCTTGCGCAGCTCCTGGCGCTCCTCGGACTCACTGAACGCGATGGTCATGCTTCGTCTCCTTCGACAACGGCGAGCACGTCTCCGGCGGCGACCTGCGCGCCGGGCTGGACATCGATCTGGGTCACCGTGCCGGCCGTCGGGGCGCTCACGGTGTGCTGCATCTTCATGGCCTCCAGGACCAGCACGGCCTGGCCGGCCTCGACCTGCGCGCCGACCTCGACCGCGACCCGGACGACCGTGCCGGGCATCGGCGCGAGCAGGCTGCCGCTCGCCACGGCGTCGGCCGGGTCGGTGAAGCGGGGCACGAGCCTGAGCCGGACGTGGCCGGCCGGCGAGTCGACGTCGACGTCATGCGATCCGGTCGCCCCGACCGCCACGTCGTACGACGTCCGCACGCCGTCCTGCTCGAGCACCACCCGCTCGGGGCCGGCCGTCACGACGGTCAGGCCGTCGACCCGGTAGCCGTCGCGGCCGCCGAACCACTCGACCACCTCGGTGGTCGGCTCCCCTTCGGTGGTCGAGCTTGCCGAGACCACGAACTCGGTCCGCTGGGGATGGGCCACGACGTTGCGCCAGGCGACGGGGATGCCGCGCTGGACGGTGCGCTCCAGCCGGTCCCGCTCGGCCAGGGCGATCGCCGCGGCGACGGCGGCCCCGCGGTCGCCCTCGTCGGTCGAGCCTGTCGAGACCACGTCGGTCCGGTCGAAGAAGTCGGTGCTGACGTCGCCGGCGACGAACTCCGGCGACCGGAGGATCCGCACCAGCAGGTCGCGGTTGGTGACCAGCCCGTGCAGCCGCGCCTTGGCCAGCGCGTCGGCGAGCCGGCGGGCCGCCTGGTCGCGGGAGGTGCCCCACGCGATCACCTTGGCGAGCATCGCGTCGTAGTGAGTGGACACCTCGCTGCCGGACTCGAAGCCCGAGTCGAGCCGGATGCCCGGGCGGTTGAGGAGGTCGAACTCCCCGTCCACGCCGGGTACGTCGAACGTCGCCAGCGTCCCGCTCTGCGGCTGCCAGTCGGCGGCCGGGTCCTCGGCGTAGAGCCGGACCTCGATCGCGTGCCCGTAGGTCTCGCCGATCGCGCGCGCGTCGAGCGGCCGGTCCTCGGCCACGGTCAGCTGGAGGTCGACCAGGTCGACGCCGTGCACCAGCTCGGTGACCGGGTGCTCCACCTGGAGGCGGGTGTTCATCTCCAGGAACCAGAAGCGGCTGGTGTCCGCGGCGTCCACGAGGAACTCCACGGTGCCGGCGCCGCGGTAGTCGATCGCCGCGGCCGCGGCCCGGGCCGCCTCGTGCAGGGCGTGGCGGGTCGCGTCGGTGAGCCCGGGCGCCGGGGTCTCCTCGACCACCTTCTGGTGCCGACGCTGGAGGGAGCAGTCGCGCTCGCCGAGCACCAGCACCCCCTCGGCGTGGCCGACGACCTGGACCTCGACGTGCCGGCCGTGCTCGACGTAGGGCTCGACGAAGACCGTGCCGTCGCCGAACGCCGACTCGGCCTCGGCGGCCGCCTTCTCGATCTCACCGGGCAGGTGGCTGAGCGCCCGGACGATCCGCATGCCCCGGCCGCCACCGCCGGCGGACGCCTTGACCAGCAGCGGCAGGTCGGCCTCGGTGGCGGTGTCCGGCGTCAGGTTGGCCAGCACCGGCACCCCGGCGGCCTCCATCAGCTTCTTGGACTCCACCTTGGAGCCCATCTGCTCGATCGACTCCGGCGCGGGGCCGACCCAGGTCAGACCGGCGTCGACCACGGCCCGGGCGAAGTCGGCGTTCTCGGACAGGAAGCCGTAGCCGGGGTGGATCGCATCAGCGCCAGCCCGGCGGGCGGCGTCGAGGACGAGGTCCGCGCGCAGGTAGGTCTCCGCAGGGGTGGCGCCCGGCAGGCGCACGGCCACGTCGGCCTCGCGCACGAACGGCAGCCCCGCGTCGGCATCGGAGTGGACCGCGACGGTCTCGATGCCGAGGCGGCGGCAGGTCGCGAAGACCCGGCGGGCGATCTCGCCGCGGTTGGCGACGAGGAGTCTCTGGATGGTCATGCGGCCACATCCTGACCCGGGGTCGGGGTCCCCGTGGCGTTGTTCGTGGAGGAGCGAAGCGGGGGAACGAAGAACGTCATGGGGTGACCTCACATGCGGAAGACGCCGAAGCGGTCGGTGCCGCTGAACGCCTCGTTGTCGATCACGGACAGGCAGATGCCCAGGACGGTGCGGGTGTCCCGCGGGTCGATGACGCCGTCGTCGTAGAGCATCCCGGAGAGGAAGAACGGCAGGCTCTGCTCCTCCACGGACGCCTCGATGAAGGCGCGCATGCCGGCGTCGGCCTCCTCGTCGTACTCCTTGCCGCGCCCCTCCGCCGCCGCACGGGCGACGATCGACAGGACGCCCGCGAGCTGGGCCGGGCCCATCACGGCCGACTTGGCGGAGGGCCAGGTGAAGAGGAAGCGCGGGTCGTAGGCGCGGCCGTTCATGCCGTAGTTGCCGGCGCCGTACGACGCGCCCATGATCACCGTCAGGTGCGGGACCGTGGAGTTGCTGATCGCGTTGATCATCATCGCGCCGTGCTTGATGATGCCGCCCTGCTCGTACTCCTTGCCGACCATGTAGCCGGTCGTGTTGTGCAGGAACAGCAGCGGCGTGTCGGTCTGGTTGGCCAGCTGGACGAACTGCGTCGCCTTCTGGGCCTCCTCGCTGAACAGCACGCCCTGGGCGTTGGCGAGGATCCCCACCGGGCGGCCGTGGATCTTCGCCCAGCCGGTGACCAGCGACGTGCCGTAGAGCGGCTTGAACTCGTCGAAGACCGCGCCGTTGGTCGGGCTCACGCCGTCGCAGATCCGGGCGATCACCTCGCGCGGGTCGAACGGCTCCTTGAGGTCGGTGGGGATCAGGTCGAGCAGGCCGTCGGGGTCGGCGTCGGGCTCGGCGAAGTCCCCCTCCCCGGTGGTCGAGCCTGTCGAGACCCGAGCCTTGCGCCAGTTGAGCCGGGCGACGATCCGGCGCCCGATCCGGATCGCGTCGTGCTCGTCCTCGGCGAGGTAGTCGGCCAGGCCGGAGGTCCGGGCGTGCATCTCGGCGCCGCCGAGCGACTCGTCGTCGGACTCCTCGCCGGTGGCCATCTTCACCAGGGGCGGGCCGCCGAGGAAGACCTTGGCCTGCTCCTTGACCATCACCGTGTAGTCGCTCATGCCGGGCACGTAGGCGCCGCCGGCGGTCGAGTTGCCGAAGACCAGCGCGACCGTCGGCTTCTTGGCGGCGCTCGAGCGGGTGATGTCGCGGAAGAGCTTGCCGCCGGGGATGAAGATCTCCTTCTGCGTGGGCAGATCGGCGCCGCCGGACTCGACGAGCGCGACCGTTGGGAGACCGTTCTCCTCGGCGATCTGGCTGGCCCGGAAGATCTTGCGCACGGTCCACGGGTTGCTCGCGCCGCCCTTCACCGACGGGTCGTTGGCGGTGATCATGCACTCCACGCCCTCGATCACCCCGATGCCGGTGACCACGCTGGCGCCGACGGTGAAGTCCGAGCCCCAGCCGGCCAGCGGGCTCAGCTCGAGGAACGCGCTGCCGGGATCGACGAGCAGCTCGATCCGCTCGCGGGGCATCAGCTTGCCGCGGGCGTGGTGGCGGTCGACGTACTTCTCGCCCCCGCCGGCCACCGCCTTCGCGTGCTCGGCGTCGAGGTCGGCGAGCTTCTCGAGCATCGCCTCCCTGTTGGTCGAGCTCGTCGAGACCCCGCTCATGCGGTGTAGCCCAACAACTTGGCGGCCAGGTCGGTCAGCACCTCGGTCGCACCTCCTCCGATCGGCAGGATCCGGGCGTCGCGGTAGTGCCGCTCGACCTCGGTCCCGTGCATGTATCCCGTCCCGCCGTGCAGCTGGACGGCTTCGTTGCAGACGTACGTCGCGGCGTCGCAGGCGGTCTGCTTGGCCAGGCACGCCTCGGCGATCACGTTCTCTCCTGCCACATGGCGGGCGGCCACCTCACGCGTGTAGGTGCGGGCCACCTCCACCTGCCGGCGCATCTCGACGAGCTTGTGACGCACCACCTGGTTGGCGATGAGCGGCTTGCCGAAGGTCTCGCGCTCCCGGCAGTACGCCGCGGTGAGCCCGAGCGAGCGGGCCGCGATGCCGTAGGCGTGCACGGCCAGGCCGATCCGCTCGACGACGAACTGCTCGGCGATCTGGTAGAAGCCGGCGTTCTCCTGGCCGACCAGGTTGGCCACCGGGACGCGCACGTCGACGTAGGACAGCTCGGCGGTGTCGGAGCAGTGCCAGCCCATCTTGGACAGGGCCCGGTCGGCGGTGAAGCCGGGCGTGCCCTTCTCGACCACGAGCAGGCTCACCCCGGCGTGCCCGGGCTCCCCGGTGCGGACGGCCGTGGTCACGAAGTCGGCGCGGATGCCGCTGGTGATGAAGGTCTTGGAGCCGTTGACGACGTAGACGTCCCCGTCGCGCACGGCGGTCGTGCGGATCCCCGCGACGTCGGACCCGCCGCCCGGCTCGGTGACGGCGAGCGAGCCGATCGTCTCGCCGGCCAGCGTCGGGCGCACGAACCGGTCGATGAGGTCGGCGTTGCCCGACGCCGCGATGTGCGGCAGCGCGATGCCACCGGTGAACAGCGCCGCCATCAGCCCGCTGGACGCACCGGCCCCGAACATCCCCTCCTGCAGGTCGACCGAGTCCAGCAGGTCGCCGCCCTCGCCGCCGACGGACTCGGGGAAGGAGACACCGAGCAGTCCCTGCTTCGCGGCCGCGAGGTGGAGCGAGCGCGGGATCTGACCGGCGTCCTCCCACTCCTGCAGGTGCGGCGCCACCTCGCGCCGGGTGAACTCGGCCGCGATCTCACGCACGTTCACAGCAGCACCTCCTGGATGTGCACCGGCCGCGACCGCACCCACTCGCCGAGCCCCTTGGCCTGCGGGTCGAAGCGGGTCGAGGCCGCGACGCCCTGGCCGAGCAGCCCGCGGATCAGCACGTTGACCGCGCCGAGGTTGGGCAGCACGTAGACCTCGATCTCGAGGTCGGCCGCCTCCGGCACCAGCTCGCGCACCTTCTTGGGGGTGATCAGCTTGGTCAGCCAGGTGACGCGGGCGTCGTACTTGTCCGATCCGTCGTGAGTGATCCAGAGCCCGAGGTTGGCGTCGCCGCCCTTGTCGCCAGAGCGGGCGTGGACGAAGGTGCCGAGCGGCATCCGGCGGTTGAGGAGGTCGGCGGGGGCGGGGTAGGGCGAGGGCCGCAGCCCCTCGACCGGGTCCGGCTCGCTGAAGCCGGTGGGGTCGGCGACGCTCTCGCGGGTCCCGTCGGCGTGCACGACGGTGTGGGCGACCTGGTCACGGTCGACGTACTCGGGCCGGTAGACGCCGTACGGCGTGGGCGCGCTGGGCGGGGCGGTCATCGTGAAGCCGGGGTACGACGCGAGCGCGAGCTCGATCGCCGGGCCGGTGAACGCCTTGCCGACCGGGTCGGGCGAGGAGTCCATGACCGTGCAGCGCAGCAGGCAGGACGCGCCCTCCTCGGTGTCGGCGTCGGCCGGCGGGAGGGCGGTGCGGGTCCAGCTGACGGTGGCGGCCGTGAGCTGGGGGGTGAGCTGCTCGCGCACCCAGTCGGCCTTCGCCTCGATCTCGAGGCCGGTCAGCACGAACTCCGCGGTGTTGCGGAAGCCGCCGAGCTCGTTGACGCAGACCTTGAGCCGGGCGGGCGGCGGGCTGCCGACGACCCCGGAGACCGCCACCCGGTCGGTGTCCTGCTGCTCGAGCCGGATCGAGTCCAGGTGGGTGGTCACGTCGGGGCCGAGGTAGCGGGTCGACTGGATCTCGTAGACCAGCTGCGCGGTCACGGTGTCGACGGTGACGGCGCCGCCGGTGCCGGGGTGCTTGGTGACGACGAACGACCCGTCCGGGCCGATCTCGGCCAGCGGGAAGCCGAGCGGCGTGGGCCCCCCGGTGGTCGAGCTTGTCGAGACCGGCAGCGAGCGGAAGCCGGAGAAGTTGCCGCCCGTGGCCTGGGTGCCGCACTCGAGCACGTGGCCGGCGACGACCGCGCCGGCGAGCCGGTCGTGGTCCTCCGGTGACCAGCCGAAGCGAGCGACCGCCGGGCCGACGACGAGAGAGGCGTCGGTGACGCGCCCGGTGACCACGACGTCGGCGCCCTGCTCCAGCGCCCGGGCGATGCCGAAGCCGCCGAGGTAGGCGTTGGCCGTGAGCGCGCCCTCCCACAGGCCCAGCGGACGAAGGTCGTCGCCCTCGACGTGCGCGACCTTCGCGTCCAGGCCGAGGCCGGTCGCGACCTCGCGGAGGCGGTCGGCGAGCCCGGCGGGGTTGAGGCCCCCGGCGTTGGCGACGATCTTGACGCCGCGCTCGAGCGCGAGGCCGAGGCAGTCCTCGGCCTGCCGGACGAAGGTGCGGGCGTAGCCGAGGCTCGCGTCCTTCATCGTGTCCTTGCCGAGGATCAGCATGGTCAGCTCGGCGAGGTAGTCGCCGGTCAGCACGTCGAGCGGGCCGCCCTCGAGCATCTCGCGCATGGCCGAGAGCCGGTCGCCGTAGAAGCCGGAGCAGTTCCCGACGCGCAGCACGTCGCGGTGGTCGAGCTCGTCGAGACTCATCGGGGCGCCCGCCCCTCGCCCGCGGGGCCGGCGAAGGCCTGGGCGATCCCCAGCCAGCGCTCGGCGTCGTCCCCGACGGCGACCAGGTCGGTGTCGTCGCGGTGGACGCGCTGGGTGACGAGCAGGCAGAAGTCGTACGCCGATCCGCGCACCGACTGGGCGGCCTCCTCCGGGCCCCACGTCCAGATCTCGCCGCTCGGCGCCTTGAGCTCGATCCGGATCTCCTCCGCGGGCGGCTCGAGCTGGTGGACGGTGAACGCGAAGCCGCGGGTGCGCACCCCGAGGTGGGCGACGTTCCTGATCCGGTCGGTCGGCTCGGGCACGCAGTCGAGGGCCTCGTAGACGTCGAGCGAGTGCGCCCACGTCTCCATGAACCGCGCGGTGACCATCGAGGCCGGGCTCATCGGCGGGCCGAACCACGGCATCTTCTCGCCGGCCGGGAAGCCACGCAGGGCGTCGGTGAGCGCCGTACGCGCCTTGCCCCAGCGGGCCAGCAGGGCCGGGGGCGAGAGCCGGGCGACCTCGAGGGCGGCGGTGTCGACGAAGCCGGTCGGGTCCTCCATGGCCTGGAGCACGACCGCGTCCCACCCGGTCTTGTCGGTGGCCGCGAGCGTGGCCACCTCGTCGGTCCACAGCAGGTGGGCGACCTGGGTGGCGACGTCCCAGCCGGCGGCCGGGGTGGGCGTGCGCCACGCGGCCTCGTCGAGGCCGGCCACGGCGTTCCAGAGCTGGTCGCCCTCGGCCTTGAGGTCGGCGAGCAGGTCGTCGAGCAGCGTCATGCGGTCTCCGTCGTGGTCTGGTGGTGGATCTGTTGGTCGAGCACGTCGGCCCAGCGGTCGAGGATCCGGCCCCGGCGGCGACCGTCGTCGGTGATGGTGTCGGCGAGCCCGAGCCCGCGGACCAGGTCGAGCGTGGCCTGGACGAGCTCGCGTACGCCGGGCTGCTGCTCGTCGGCGCCCAGCGCCTCGACCGTGAGGCGGTGGGTCTCGCGACCGACCCGCTGCTCGAGCGGACCGACCGCGGCGAGCAGCTGCTCGTCGGTGCGGGCCGCGACCCAGAGCTCGAGCGCGGCGGTGAAGACGGGCGAGGAGAAGTGGTCGCCCAGCACGCGCAGCACCGCCCGGCTGCGGCCCTTGCCGCGGGGCAGGCCGGACAGCGCCTCGGCGAGCTCGGCGCCGCGCAGCTCGGTGAGGTGCTCGACGGCGGCGACCACGAGGTCGTTGCGGGTCGGGAAGTGGTGGAGCTGCGCCCCCCGGCTCACGCCGGCGCGCTCGGAGACGACGGTCGTCGTGGTGCCGGAGAAGCCCCGCTCGACGAGCACCTCGACGGTGGCCTCCAGCAGCCGCAGCCGCATCGCACGGCTCCGGTCCGCCTGGGGCACCCGGGTGGTCGTCGTCACCCGGCCATCGTGGCCGCGCACAAACAAACAGTCAAGACTGACTTTAAGTGGGTGAGACGGGGCGGAGGGATAGTCCGGCACGTTTCTGTCGCCCTCGGCCCGACAGAACAACGGAAAGGTGCCGGACTATCCCCTCGACTCAGTCCAGCCGGGCCACCAGCGGCAGCCCCGACCGGACCGACAGCCCGACCACGAGCGCGGTGAGCAGCGACAGCACGACGACCAGGCCCAGGATCAACGCCCACGGGACGGCCAGGTAGTGCGTGGGGGCGTCGGAGCCCGGCGGCATCCAGCCGTTGCCGGTGAGGGGGTAGGTGATGGCGACGCCGGGGATGAACCCCACCCCGACGCCCAGCAGCGCGCCGACCACGCCCACGACCACGGCGTACGCCGCCGCGACACCCCGTCGCATGCCCGGCGAGGCCCCGACCGCCGACAGGGTCGCCAGGTCGGGCCGGGCGTCGGAGAGGGCCAGGAAGGTCGCGGTGAGGGTGCCTCCCAGCATCAGCACGGCGCCGAGGGCGAAGAGCACCCACTGGATGATCCGGCTGGAGTCCGGCGCGACGTACCCTCGCTCGACGTAGAGCGCCGGGGCGTCCGAGATCGCCGCGAGCGCCTCGTCGACGTTGGTCTGCTGCTGCTCGGAGATGTCGGTGCCGCTCAGGACGAGACCCACGGTCGCGACGGGGATGCCGAGCCGCTGCGCCGCCGCGGCGGAGACCACCCCCTGCGGACCGGCGGTCGCGCCGGTGACCCGGACGATCGCGGCCGGAGCGGTGCCGGTGACGGCCGGTCGAGCCTTGCCGCGGTCGTCGTAGGTGCGGACCCGCACGGTGACCTCGCCGGTGGCCGGCGGGTGCTCGTCGAAGTAGCCGTCGGAGAAGGCCACGATCCCGCCCGCGGACAGCGCCGCGTCGGCACGGGCCCGGTCGGCGTCGCTGATGCCGATCAGCCCGGGCGGCAGGTGGTCCCCGGCCACGAGCAGGTCCGACCCGAGCGAGGACCCGTAGCTGCCCATGAGCCGGCGGTGCTGCGCCAGCCGCAGCTGGATGTCGGCGTAGCCGTTCGCGGGGACCGCGAGACCCCGCACGTCCTCGACGGTCGCGCCGGGCACCTCGCGCTCGACAGCACGGCGGTACGCCGGCCAGTCGCCGTCGTCCTGGCCGGGAGCGGTGACCAGGCCGATCCCGGACGCCAGGGTCGGCACGTACGTCGCCTCGTTCTGCGCCTCGTCGCTGGACGTGGCGATCCCGAGGGCCACCACCCCCGCGACCGTGGCGGCCACCGCCGCGACGGCCGGGACGGTCCGCGACCGGTGCCGGGCCGCGTCGCGGGCGGCGTAGCGCAGCGTCAGGGGCAGGCGGGCCGACAGCGCGGACACGGCGACCAGCACGACCGGGACGAGCAGGATCATGCCGAGCACGGAGACGATCGCGGCACCGGCGATGAAGTACTCGCCGTTGCCGCCCGCCCCGCGTGAGCCGTACGCCGCCCCCGCGACTCCCGCCCCGAGCAGCAGGAGTCCCAGGAGGGGCGAGCGCAGCGAGGGCCGCTTGTCGCTCCGCCGCCCGGCCAGCACCGCCACGACGTCCTGGCGGGAGGCGATCGTGGCCGGGACGACCGCCGCCAGGAACGCGCTGAGCAGGCCGAAGCCCGCGATCCCGAGCAGGTGCGGCCACGGCACCTCGAACGGGCCGAACCAGGTGCCGGAGTAGGCCTGGGCCACCGGCACGAGCGCCCGGCCCACCCCGATGCCCGCGGCCACACCGGCGAGGGCGGCGAGCCCGCCGAGCACCACCGCGCTGCCGAGGACGACGCGCCGGGCCTGGGCGGGCGTGCCCCCGGTGGCCGACATGAGGGCGAGGCTGCGCGACTGCCGGCGCGCGCCGACGGCGAACGCCGGGCCCGCGAGCAGCACGACCTCGATGAGCGCCATCACGATGACCAGCACCACGATCGCGACGAACGCGTTGCGGCCGGGGTCGATGTAGTCGCGCACCTCCGGAGGCAGCGGCGGCGGGTCGAGCACGACGGCCCGGGAGAGCACCGAGGCGCCCCGGGCGTTGAGGCCGAGCACCTGTGTCCAGCTCACCGGGTCGCCGTCGACGAGCCAGGAGGTGGCGCCGTACGTGTCGAGGTCCAGGCTGCCGATCGGGCCGGCGACCTCCGGGTAGTCGCGGTTGGTGGCCGACTCGGCGATGCCGACGATGGTGGGGTCGGGCGCCCCCTCGGTCGTCGTGTCCAGGGAGTCGCCGACGGCGTACCCCTTGGCGGCGAGCGCGGCGTTGACGACGACCTCCCCGGCCTTCTGCGGCAACCGACCGGAGGTCAGCCGGTAGAGCCCGGTGGTGAGCGGGTCGCCGAGGTCGACCTCGGTGCCGATCGCGTCGCCGTCGCCCTTGGCGGTGCGGAAGGACACCTGGCCCGAGCGCTCCTCGACCAGTCTGGCGCCGCCCAGAGCCCCGGCGACCTGCGCGGCCGTGAGCCGCGGGTCCTTCGCGTCGCCGCCGCTCATCATCGCCTGGTCCGGGTCGGGTCCCTGGTGGACGAAGCTGGTCCCCTGCTGGACGGTCACCTTGGCCTCGGCGGTGCCGAGGCGGCGGTCGAGCGACTCGGCGCTGTTGACGTCCTGGGTGCGGAGCACGACGTCGGCCGCGGTCACGCCGAGCACCGGCAGCGCGATCATCACCAGCACGAGGATGCTGCGCCCCCGTGCGCGCAGCCCCTCGCGCCGGGCCAGCCGCAGCGACAGTCGCCAGCCGGCCAGCCAGGCGTTCACCGGCTGCCCGACTCGAGCAGCACGTCGACCGGGTCGGCGCCGGACTCGTCGACGACGACGCCGTCGCGGAGGAAGACCACCCGGTCGGCCCAGGCGGCGTGCCGGGCCTCGTGGGTGACGAGCACCCCCGCGGCGCCGGCGTCGCAGCGGGCCCGCAACAGCCGCAGGATCTCCTCCCCGGTCTCGGTGTCGAGCGCGCCCGTGGGCTCGTCGGCCAGGATCAGCCGCCGCTCACCCACGATGGCGCGGGCGATCGCGACCCGCTGCTGCTGGCCGCCGGACATGTGGTCGGGGAACCGGTCCCAGAGGTGACCGATGCCGACCTCGTCGAGCGCGGCCCGGGCAGCCCTCCGCGCGGCGCCCGGGCGCTCGCCGTCCAGCTCCCGCGGGAGGGCGACGTTCTCGGCGGCGGTCAGGGCCGGGATCAGGTTGAAGTCCTGGAAGACGTAGCCCACCGACGTACGGCGCATCCGGGCGCGGCCCTTGGTGCCGAGCGTGGCCAGGTCGACCCCCTCGACCGCCACCGTGCCGGACGTGGGGGCGTCGAGCCCGCCGGCCAGGGTCAGCAGCGTCGACTTGCCCGAGCCGGACGGGCCCATGACCGCGACCAGCTCGCCGGGCCGGGCAGCGAAGGAGATGCCGCGGAGCGCCTGCACCGCCGTCTCGCCCTCGCCGTGGACGCGGGTGACGCCGGTGAGCTGCAGGACGGCGTTCATCGGACCGTCTCCTCGTCGCGCGCGAGGGCACCGGCGGGCGCAGGGGCGTCCGGGCGCTCGAGCGCGGCCCGCCGCAGCCGCGCCTCGCAGTGGTCCAGCCACCGGATCTCCGCCTCGGCGGCGAACACCAGGGAGTCGAGCACCAGCGACCAGGCCAGGTCGCTCGGGGCCGTGGGCGTCGCGGCGCGGCCGCTGCGCTTGAGCCGCGTGTAGTCCTGGAGCGCGGCCATCGTGGCGCTGCGCTGCTGCTGGATGACCCGGCCGACGTCGACGCCCGGCACGGTCACGGCCAGCGCCAGCTTGATCGCGAGCTCGTCGCGCGGCGGCTGGGTCCGGGCGACCGGCGTGGTGAACCAGGTCGAGACCTCGTCGCGGCCGGCGTCGGTGACCCGGTAGATGACGTGGCCCTCGTCGTCGGCCCCGGCCCCCTCGACCAGGCCGTCCCGCTCCAGCCGGGTGAGGGTGGTGTACACCTGCCCGACGTTGAGCGGCCAGGTCGACCCGGTCCGCTGCTCGAACTCCGCGCGGAGCTGGTAGCCGTACATCGGCCCCTGCTCCAACAGCGCCAGCAGTGCCTGCTTGACCGACATCCTCGTGCCTCCCGACGGGCCGCACCGGCCCCCGTGGCCGATGAATACCCGGTATGCATACCACGTAGGCACCTCGACGCGGAAGCATCCTGCCGATTTCCTGCGCGCGACACGTTTCCCCCACACGTCACGGGGCATGACCCGGGCCACACGCGTCACTACGCTGACGTCCACGAGCGCCCGGCCCGGGCGCCACTCTCGAGGGGGAACCACATGTCCGACTACGGCACCCCGCCGCAGGACCCCACCCAGCCCAACCCGTACGGCGAGCCGCCGGCCCAGACCAACCCCTACGGCCAGCCGCCGGCCTACGGCCAGCCCGCCTACGGCCAGCAGCCCGGCTACGGCATGCCCACGGCCCAGGCCTACGACTACGCGGGCTGGCCCAAGCGCGTCGGTGCCTACCTGATCGACGGCCTGATCCTGCTGCTCGCCTACATCCCGGCCTACGTCGGCACGGCGGTCAACGCGAACAGCTCCGACGGCGCCACGGCCGCGGGCCTGCTGCTGACCCTGGTCGGGATCGTGCTCTACATCGGCGTCTTCGTGTGGAACACCTGCATGAAGGCCGGCCGCACGGGCTACTCCATCGGCAAGGGCGTCCTCGGCATCAAGCTGGTCAACGAGGGCACGGGCCAGCCGATCGGCGCCGGCATGGCGTTCGTCCGCCAGCTCGCGCACATCATCGACGCGCTCCCCTGCTACCTCGGCTTCCTGTGGCCGCTGTGGGACTCCAAGCGCCAGACCTTCGCCGACAAGATCCTCAAGACCGTCGTCGTCAACCAGCCCAAGGGCTGACCCCGCCCCGAAGGATCAGCGGCGTCGCTCCTTGCGCTCCCTCTCCAGCTCGGCGCGGTAGGTGTGCGCGTCGACCTGGATGGTGTGGCGCTTGGAGGCGACGTAGCGCTTGCGGATCGCCTCGTCGTACGACGCGATCTGGGCGCGCATCTCGGCCACGGGCGGCAGGTGCACCTCGCCGGCGATCAGGTCGGCGACCCAGTGGGCCTGCTGCTCGGCCAGCGGCATCACCGCGCCGAGCGGCTGGATGAGGCCCACGAAGTAGAGCCCGGGGTGGTCCGGCGAGACCACCCGCCGGTAGAGGTCGACGTGGTTGTCCCGGGCCCGGACCACGGTGTCGTCGAGGAACGGGAACGTCACCTTGTAGCCCGTGCAGTAGACGACCACGTCGGCCTCGACCGCGGTGCCGTCGGTGAAGAACACCTTCGAGCCCTCGAAGCGGTCGAGGTTGGGCTTCACGCTGATGTCGCCGTGCCCGAGCCGGCTCAGCAGGTCGTCGCTGATCGTCGGGTGCGCCTCCAGCACGTCGTGGTCGGGCTGCGGCAGGCCGTAGTCGGTCATCTTCCCGACCGCCAGCCGCAGCATCGCCTTCATGCCGGCCTTCTGCAGCGCCAGCGGCCCGCGGGCCAGGGGCGAGTTCGTGAGGTGGTCGGTGGGGACGCCGAAGAGGTACTTCGGCAGCACGTAGGCGCCCCGGCGCATCGCGAGGTAGGTCTCGCGGGCCACCCGGGAGGACTCGACCGCGATGTCGGTGGCGGAGTTGCCGATGCCGAGCACCACGACCCGCTTGTCCTCGAAGAGGTCCGGGGTCCGGTAGTAGTGCGCGTGGACCTGCTCGCCGGGGAACGTCTCGGCGCCCGGGAAGCCCGGCTCCGGCCAGCGCGGGTCCCAGTGGTGGCCGTTGGCCACGATCACGTGGTCGTAGTGGCGGGTCTCGGACCCGCGGGCGGTGTCGCGGTGCCGGACGGTGACGTCGTAACCGCCCTCCCCGGCGGTCGAGCGGCCCCCGGTGGTCGAGCCTGCCGAGACCTTCACGACCTCGGTGCGGAACGTGATCCGCTCGCGCAGCCCGAAGGCGTCGACGAAGTCGTCGAAGTACGTCGCGATCTGCCAGTGGCTCGGGTAGTCGGGGTAGGTCTCGGGCATCGGGAAGGCGGCGTACTCCATCGCGGTCCGCGAGGTGTTGATGTGCAGCGACCGATAGGCCGAGCTGACGCCGTTGTCGTTGCCGTAGCGCCAGTTGCCGCCGACGCCGGAGCCCATCTCGAAGCAGTCGAAGTCGACGCCGCGCGCGGCCAGCACCTGGGCGGCGGTGATGCCCGACGAGCCGGCGCCGATGATGCAGGCGCGGGTCACGCCGACTGCCACAGGCCCATGCTGTTGCCCTCGACGTCCTTGAAGTAGGCCGCCCACCCCATGTCGCCGACCTGCTGGCGACCCAGCAGCGTCTGCCCGCCGAGCTCCTCGATCTTCGCCAGCGACGCGTCGATGTCCTCGACGTCGATGACGACGATCGGGCTCTCGTTGGGGCTCTCGCGACGCAGCATCCCGCCGTTGATGAAGCCGGGCTCGGTGGCGCCCTGGTCACCCGTCGGCCCCGTGGTCACCAGCGTGTAGGACATCTCCGGCATCTCGATGAGGTTCCAGCCGAAGACCTCGCGGTAGAACGCCTGTGCGCGCCCCGCCTCGTCGAAGGGAATCTCGAAGTGCACGACCCGTCCGCTCATGGCATCGGACACTACGCGAGACTCCCGGACATGAGCAGAGGTACAGCGAAGACCGTCCTGATCACCGGCGCCTCCAGCGGACTGGGCGCCGAGATGGCCCGCCAGTTCGCGGCGCTCGGCCACGACCTCGCGCTCTGCGCGCGACGCCTCGACCGCCTCGAGGAGCTGCGCGCGGAGATCCTGGCCGCCCATCCGGACCGCCGCGTCGAGATCCGCACGCTCGACGTGACCGACGACGACCAGGTCTTCGAGGTCTTCCGCGGGTTCGCCACCGACTTCGGCAGCATCGACCGGGTCGTCATCAACGCCGGGCTCGGCAAGGGCGCCCCGCTGGGCACCGGCGGCTACGCCGCCAACCGCGAGACCGCGATGACCAACTTCGTCGCCGCACTCGCCCAGAGCGAGGCCGCGATGGAGATCTTCCGCGCCCAGGGCGCCGGCCACTTCGTGATGATCTCGTCGATGTCGGCCATGCGCGGGCTGCCGAAGACGATGACGACGTACGCCGCCACCAAGGCCGGTGTCGCCCACCTCGCCGAGGGCCTGCGCAACGAGCTGCACGGCACGCCCATCAAGGTCACCGTGCTCTACCCCGGCTACATCGCCTCGGAGATGAACGAGCAGGTCGCCCAGAGCACCCCGATGATGGCGAGCACCGAGAAGGGCGTGCGGGCGATGGTCGACGCCATCGAGAAGGGGAAGGACTCCGCCTGCGTGCCCGCGCTCCCCTGGGCGCCACTGTCGCTGGTCATGAAGCACGCGCCACTGCCGGTGTTCAAGAAGCTGATGTAGCCGGAGCGCCTCAGCGGTAGGTCAGCAGGTCGCCCTCGAGGTGGCTGTGCTCGTTGAACGTCAGCAGCCGGGGGCCGGTCGAGCCGACGACCACCCGCGTCACCGACGTGTTGACGACGACGGTGTTGAAGCGGCCCCACAGCTCCCAGACCAGCGCGGGGTCGGCGGCGTCGGGCGCGACGAGCGAGCCGCACGCGGTCGCGATCGGGCCGCCCGAGCTGACCACCACCACGGTCGATCCGGACCCGGCCAGCGCCGTCGCACGGTCGACGGCCCCCGCGACGCGGGCGCGGAACGCCGGGAACGACTCGGGGTAGTCCTCGTCGTGGTCGCCGCCGGTCCAGCGCTGCGTGGCCCGTTCGAAGACCTGCTGGAACTCCCGGCGGTCGAGCTCGTGGTCGGGGGCGGCGTTCTCGGGGAGCGCGAGGTAGGCCGAGACCACGCCGAGGTGGTCGAACTCGTTCCAGCCCGGGTCCGCCTCCACCGAGGACGACCAGCCGGCACCCTCGACCATCCCCTCCACGGTCTCCCGGTGCCGGCGCATGTCGCCGCGCAGCACGACGTCGGGCACCACTCCGTGCGAGGCCAGCCACCGGCCGAGCACGCGCGACTGCGCCCAGCCGGTCTCGGACAGCACGTCGTAGTCGTCGGCGCCGAACGAGGCCTGGCCGTGCCGGACGAGCAGGACCATCCCCATCAGGGTGCTCCGGTGGTCGAGCCTGCCGAGACCAGCCGGCGGCAGCGCTGCTCGAGGTAGCCGACGGCCGGGCCGAAGACGGCGTACGCCTCGTTGGTGGTCTGTTTGTGGAAGTAGCGGTACCAGATCTGCTGGGCGATCACGGCCAGCCGGAACAGCCCGAAGACCTCGTAGAAGCGCCACTGAGCGGGCGTGACCGTGTAGCCCATCCGCTCGCAGTAGCGCTCCACGAACTCCTGCCGGGTCCACATGCCCGGCTCGGTCGTGGGCTGGCGGCGGAACATCAGGAAGAACTCGTCGTCGTCCGCCTGCACCCAGTAGGACAGCATCCCGCCGAGGTCCATCAGCGGGTCGCCGACGGTGGCCATCTCCCAGTCGAGGACACCGATGATCCGCAGCGAGCCGTCGGGCGCGAGGACCATGTTGTCGAGCCGGTAGTCGTTGTGGATCAGGGTCTGCGCGACGTCGGCCGGCTGGTGGGCCTCGAGCCAGGCCACGATGTCGGACCAGTCGCCGGTGTCGTCGGTGCGGGCCTTGCCGAAGCGGTGGATCCAGCCGGAGACCTGGCGCCCGACGTACCCGTCGCCGCGGCCGAGCTTCTCCAGCTCGGGCACGGACGCGACGTCGACGGAGTGCAGGTCGACCAGGACGTCGAGCGCGTGGGCGCAGAGCGTCGACGCCTCGTCCTCGGTCATCGGCGCGGGGAGGTCGCGGCGCAGGATGGTGCCGTCGAGCTTCTCCATGACGTAGAAGTCCGAACCGATGACCGACTCGTCCTGGCAGAACCCGACCATCCGCGGCACGTAGGGGAAGACCGGCGCCAGCGCCGACTGGATCCGGAACTCCCGGCCCATGTCGTGCGCCCCGGCGGCCTTGGCCCCGGTCGGCGGCCGGCGCAGGATCAGATCGCGCTGTGCCCGATTCTTCGGGGAGTAGCGCAGCAGGTAGGTCAGGTTGGACGCGCCGCCCGGGAACTGCCGCACCTCGGGCGTCCCCTCCAGGTCCTCGCGGAACGCCGTCGCGTGCTCACGCAGCCAGGCGGCCACCGCCTCGACGTCGAACGCGTCCTCCGCCCGGACCGGCTTGGCCGGGTTGCCCTCGTCCGTCACTCAGATCCCCTTCTCGAGCTTGGCGGCCTGCGCGCGCATCACCGCGTCGTACGCCGGCCGGTCGTGCAGCTTCAGGCCGTAGGCCTCGCGCGCCGGCCGGTCCGGCACGATCACCTCGTCACCCCGGTCGAGCCCCTCGAGCACCGCGGCCGCGATGTCGTCGGCCGAGATCGGCGAGTTGGCGACCAGCCCGGCGACGATCGCGCCGAGGTCCTCGTCGGCGCCGCGGAGGGAGTGCATCAGGTTGGTGCGGAAGTACGACGGGCACACGACGTGGGCGGTCACGCCGTAGGCCGCCAGCTCGTGGCCGGTCGTCTCGGTGAGCGCCACGACCGCGGCCTTGACCGCGTTGTAGGACGCCATCCCCGCCGGGTGGACGAGACCCGCGAGCGAGGCGACGTTGACGATCCGGCCGCTGCGCTGGCGCTTGAACGTCGGCACGAACGTGCGCGTGCCGCGGACCACCCCGAAGAGGTTGATGTTTGTGATCCACTCCCACTCGTCCATCGTCGCGACGTCGAGGCGGCCACCGCCCGCGACGCCGGCGTTGTTGACGAGGACGTCGAGCCCGCCCCACGTCGACTCGACGTGGGCGAGCGCCGCGGTCCAGTCGTCGTCGGAGGTGATGTCGAGGGTCAGGTCGACCTCGCCGGTCGAGCCTGCCGAGACCAGGTCGGTCCGCAGGACCTCGTCGCCCCGCGCCTCGAACGCGGTCGCCAGCGCGGCGCCGAGCCCGGAGGCGGCGCCGGTGATCAGGACCCGCTGCCCCGTCATCGTCGGGCTCCGTACTTGCCGAGCTCGAGCCGGGCGATCACCCCGCGGTGCACCTCGTCGGGCCCGTCGGCCAGCCGGAGCGCGCGGGCCTGGGTCCACGCGCCGGCGAGCGGGAAGTCGTCGGAGAGCCCGCCACCGCCGTGCAGCTGGATGGCCAGGTCGATCACCTGCTGGGCCATGTTGGGGACGGCCACCTTGATCTGGGAGACCTCGGACAGCGCGTTGAGCGGGCCGCCGACGTCGAGCTTCCAGGCCGCGTTGAGGACGAGCAGGCGCGCGGAGTCGATGGCGATCCGGGCGTCCGCGATCCGCTCGCGGTTGCCGCCGAGGTTGGCGATCGGCTTGCCGAAGGCCGCGCGCGACAGGGCCCGGGTGCAGGCCAGCTCGAGCGCCTTCTCGGCGAGCCCGACCAGCCGCATGCAGTGGTGGATCCGGCCGGGGCCGAGCCGGCCCTGGGCGATCTCGAAGGCCATCCCGGGCCCGCTGATCACGTTGGCCAGCGGCACCCGCACGTCGGTGAAGGACACCTCGCCGTGGCCCAGCGGCTCGTCGTAGAGGCCCATCGTGTTGAGCATCCGCTCGATCTTCACGCCGGGGGTGTCGCGCGGGACCAGCACCATCGAGTGCCGGTGGTGGCGGTCGGCGTCGGGATCGGTCAGCCCCATGAAGACGAAGATCCGGCAGTCCGGGTGGCCCACGCCGGTCGACCACCACTTGCGGCCGTTGATGACCATCTCGTCGCCGTCGACGATCGCGGTGGCCTCCATGTTGGTGGCGTCGGAGGACGCCACGCCGGGCTCGGTCATGGTGAACGCCGACCGGATCTTCCCGTCGAGGAGCGGCTCGAGCCAGTCACGCCGCTGCTGCTCCGAGCCGTAGCGCAGCAGCACCTCCATGTTGCCGGTGTCCGGGGCGTTGCAGTTGAGGACCAGCGGGGCGATCGCGGACCGGCCGGTGAGCTCGGCGATCGGGGCGTAGTCGACGTTGGTCAGCCCCTGGCCGCCGTCGGTGCCGAAGCGGGCGGCGTACTCGCCGGCGTGCTCGGCGGGCAGGAAGAGGTTCCACAGACCCTGTGCGCGGGCCTTCGCCTTGAGCTCCTCGAGGACCGGCAGCGGCTGCCACGGGTCGCCGCTGCGGCGCTGCTCGGCGAGGTCGCGGTGATAGCCCTCCTCGACCGGGTCGACCTCCTCGGCGATGAAGGCCGCCACGCGGGCGGTCAGGTCTGCGGCGCGTGGAGACGCGGAGAAGTCCATGCCGGGCACCCTAGTGTGAGCACCATGCGTCGTGCCCTCGCCCTCGTGGCGCTGCTGCTCGCCACCGGCTGCACCAGCGGGCACCACGACGGCCCGGACGGCCCCGACCCCGGCGCCGACCCCGACCGGGCCGCGATCCACGACGGCCTGGCAACGCTCTTCGCCGGCGACCACCCGACCGCCGCCGACGTCGCCGACGGCGACTGCTTCGCCCGCGAGCTGACCGCCCGGGTCACCCCCGCCCAGTTGCGGGCCGCCGGCGTCCTGGATGAGTCGTACGCCGTCGTCGCGGAGCTGCCCGTCCTCGACCAGCGCGTGGGCGAGGCGTGGGTGCAGGCGCAGTTCGCGTGCGTCGACTACGTCGAGGCGGCCGCACGGGCGGCGGTGTCGGTCAGCCACGGCGCCGTCGACCCCGGGGCCTACGCCGCGTGCCTGCGTGCCGCGCTCTCCGAGGACGAGCTGCACGACGCCGTCCTCGCCACCCTGACCGGGTCGGTCGACGGCCCGGAGGTGAAGGCGCTCAGCAGCGCCCAGTCGTCGTGCACAGAGCAGGCCAAGCGGAACTGAGCCGGACCGACGCAGGGCTGGCCGGGCCAGCCCGATCGCGTCATGGACGGGCTCCCGGTCGGGCCATAGCGTCCTTGGATGGGCACCCCGACCGCCCATCCCCCGGGCGGCCGACGACGAGGAGGCAACATGTTCATCCAGATCATCGAGGGCAAGTGCACCCGGCACGACGAGCTGCGCGAGCTGGCGTCCAAGTGGCGCGAGGAGGCGGGCCGCGGCGCGGTCGGCTGGCTCGGCGGGACCTACGGCTTCACCGACGACGACCGCTTCGTGGGCGTGGTCCGCTTCGAGTCCAGGGAGGCGGCGGAGGCCAACTCACGGCGGCCCGAGCAGAGCCAGTGGGCCGAGAAGATGATGGCCATCATGGACGGCCCGGTGGAGTTCCACGACTGCAACGACGTGACGCTGATGATGGACGGCGGCTCGGACTCGGCCGGCTTCGTCCAGATCATCCGGGGCCGGATCGACGACCCGTCGAAGCTCAAGGAGCTGATGGGCGACACCGACATGCTGCACGAGATGCGGCCCGAGATCCTCGGCGCGACGCTGGCGATCGAGGAGGACGGCACGTTCACCGAGACGATCGCGTTCACCGACGAGGCGAGCGCCCGCAAGGGTGAGCAGCTCGAGCCGCCGGAGGAGGTCCGCTCCGTGCTCGACTCGGTCATGGCGGGCGCGACGTTCTACGACCTGCACCACCCGTGGTTCGAGTCGGCCTGACTCGACACCGCCTGGGTCCACACCTCAGGCGGCCACCGCGGTGACCACTCGCGCCCGGTCGACGGGATCCAGCCACCGTCGCCGGGTGCGGGTGAGCCGCGCCAGCGACCAGCACAGGAACGGCACCGCGGAGAGCAGCGGCAGCCGCGGGTCGGGCGCGTGCGACAGGGCCGTGAACACCAGGCCGGTCACCGTCGTGCTCACCGCGAGCCGCACGGAGTAGCCGACCATGATCAGCGGCGGCGCCGGGGTGGCGCGCGCCGACCGCAGGTCCACGGCGAACGGGCGCAGCTGCGACCAGCGCATCGCCGCGGCCACCACCTGCACCAGCACGACCACCCAGGTGGCCAGGACCGCGACCACCTCGGACGCGGTCGGCTGCCCCGCGCGGAGCGAGGAGACGACCAGCGTCACCGCCGAGGCCAGTGCGAGGAACTCCGCCAGCACGACCACCCGCGCGTCGAACACCGTGGCGGGCGAGACCGGCATGCTCTCGCGCCACAGCCCGCCCCGGCCGTCGAGGCACCAGGCGTTGACACCGAAGAGCAGCGAGCCGCCCGACGCGACCAGCCCGGGCAGGATCGTCATGATGTCCCACGGCACGTCGCCCGCGAGCGCGATCACGCCCGGGCCGAGCGCCAGGACCGTGAGGCCGCGACGCATCGGGACCGCCCGCCACACCGACGCGCGGTCGGTGCGGACCAGGCCGGCGAGCGGAGTGCGTGGCATCGGCCGGGCCTCGTGGGCGTCGGTCTCGAGCCGCTGCTCGTCGTGGGGCGTACGGCGGGCCGCCAGGTGGGCGGGCACGGCGCCGACCACCACGGAGGCGACCAGCAGGGCGAGCTCGACCGCGATGCTCTGCACCCACTGCCCCGAGAAGCCGCCGAGCAGCCCCACCACGAGGGTCAGGGTCGGGACCTGGTCGAGGGCCCCGGTCAGCGTGCCGCTGAGCTGGAGCCCGACCACCGCGACGACGCCGACGACGGCGAGACTCCGGACCGCGCCGACGCCGTGCGGCTCGCGGCGCATCGCCTCCAGCGCCCAGGCGGCGACCTGGCCGAGGGCGGTCGCGGCGAGCAGCCAGGCCACCACACCGATCTGGATCGCAGCCAGCCGCTCGGGGTCGGGGCCGACGCCGTAGGCCGCCCCGCCGAGCAGCACCCACGCCTGGATCAGCCAGGAGATGTTGAGCGGGGCCATCAGCAGCGCCCCGAGGTGGTCGGTGGTGGGGCTGACCGGGTGGATGACCGCGTGCTCGCGGGCCAGCAGCTCGCGGCCGCCGCCCGAGGCGACGCCGGCCACGACGGCCAGGGCAATGAAGCCCGCGAAGCCGCTCGGCAGCAGCACCAGCGCGTCCTGGGCGTGCCGGCCGGAGCCGGCGCCGGGCAGGAGGGCGGGCAGCACGGCCGCCGCCGAGGTCAGGCCGATGAAGACGAGGGCGAGGGCGACGAGGACCCGGCGCCGGCGTACGCGGGCGCTGCGGAAGCGGAGCAGGTGGCCGACGTCGACGACGGCTCGGCGGGTGCCCCGGATGCCCTGGAGGAGCTCACTCGAGGAGGCTGCGATAGGCACGCGCCCCCTCCTCCCCCTGCATGTCGGCCGAGCCCATGGTCGCGACGCGGGAGCCGCCGCGGAGCACGGACACCGTGGTGCAGGCGCGGATCGCGAGCTCGCGCAGGTGGGTGGAGACGAGCACGCAGGCGCCGCGCGCACGGGCGTCGGCGATGACGTCCATGGTGGCGTCCACGCCGATCGGGTCGACGCCGTCGAAGGGCTCGTCGAGCAGCAGCACCTGCGGCTGGTGCATCGCGGCCAGCACGACCGAGAGCCGCCGGCCCATGCCGTGGGAGAAGCCGGCGGTCACCCGGTGGGCGACGTCGCCGAGCTCGAAGCGCTCGAGCAGGTCGCGGGCCGGCCGCTCCCAGTCGTCGAGGCGGCGCAGCCGCGCCGACAGCTGGAGGTGCTCCCACGGGGTCGCGCGCGGCACCAGCCCGCCGACGTCGGGGCAGTAGCCCGTGGCCTGCTTGGCCGCGAGGGTCGCGCGGCGCACGTCGTGGCCGGCGACCAGGACGGTGCCGGCCGTCGGCGGGACCACCCCGGCCAGCACGCGCATCGTCGTGGACTTGCCCGCGCCGTTGCGGCCGAGCAGGGCGGTGGCCTGCCCGGCGTACGCCGCCAGGTCGATGCCCGCGACCGCCTCGACCTCGCCGAAGCGCACGTGCAGGCCGCGTACGTCGACGACCGGATCCGAGTTCGTCATCCCGCCAGTGTCCGCCGACTCGACGCGTCGCACCGGGCAATCGCCGGAGTCACCGTGAAACTCCCGGCAAATCATCGAGTCGGCGCACCTGCCGGGAGTCCCCCGGCAGGTGCGCCGACTCGAGTGGTCAGGCCGGGAAGGAGCCGCCGGTCTCGGCCAGGTTGCGCAGCCAGGGGGTGGGCTCGAAGCGGGCGCCGTACTTGGCGGCCAGCTCGTCGGCCCGGGCCACGAAGGCCGCGAGGCCGATCGGGGCGTCCTGGTCGTTGGGGTCCTGGTAGCCGGTCATGAACTGCGCCGCACCGCCGGTGTTGGGCGGGAAGCCGATGCCCATGATCGAGCCGATGTTCGCGGCGGCCGCCGAGGTGATGACGTCCTCCTCGAAGCACTTGGCCGTCTCGAGCGCCTCGACGAACAGCAGGCGGTCCTTGACGTCCTGGAACGGCACGGCGTCGGGGTCGACGGGGAAGGTCTCGGCAAGGCCCTTCCAGATGCCCTGGCGGGCGCCGTTCTCGTCGTACTCGTAGAAGCCGGCACCCTTCAGGCGCGAGGGACGACCGCCCTCGACCATCGTGCGCACGACCTCCTCGGCGGGGTGCGGCGTGTAGGTGCCGCCGTCGCGCTCGACCGCGTCCTTGGTCGCCTTGGCGATCTTCTGGAACAGCTCCATGTTGAGCTCGTCGGCGAGCTGCAGGACGCCCACGGGGTAGCCGTCCTGCGTGGTCGCGCGCTCCAGCGAGACCGGGTGCACACCCTCGGCCAGCATCGCCAGGCCCTCGTTGACCATCGTGCCGATGACCCGCGAGGTGTAGAAGCCACGCGAGTCGTTGACCACGATCGGGGTCTTGCGGATCTGCTGCACCACGTCGTAGGCCTTGGCCAGCGCCTCGTCGGAGGTGTCGCGGCCGCGGATGATCTCCACCAGCGGCATCTTGTCGACGGGGCTGAAGAAGTGCAGGCCGATGAAGTCGGCCGGACGGTCCACGCCGGTGGACAGCTCCGTGATCGGCAGCGTCGAGGTGTTGGAGCAGAGCAGCGCGTCCTTGTTGACGTACGGCGCGATCTCGGCGAACACCTGGTGCTTGAGGGCCGGGTCCTCGAAGACCGCCTCGATGACCAGGTCGCAGCCGGTCAGGTCGGCGGGGTCGGCCGTGGGCGTGATCCGGGCCAGCAGCTCGGCCTTCTTCTCCTCCGTCGACCGGCCGCGCTCGACGGCCTTGGTCATCAGCTTCTCGGAGTAGGCCTTGCCGCGCTCGGCGCTCTCGGCGGCGACGTCCTTGAGCACGACCTCCATGCCCGCGCGGGCGCAGGAGTAGGCGATGCCGGCGCCCATCATGCCGGCGCCGAGGACGCCCACCTTGACCGCCTTGTACGGCGGGATGCCGTCGGGCCGCAGCGAGCCGGAGTTGATCGCCTGCAGGTCGAAGAAGAACGCCTGGATCATGTTCTTCGACTGCTGGTTGACGATCAGGTTGGTCAGGTAGCGCGACTCGATCCGCGACGCGGTCTCGAAGTCGGTCGACGCACCCTCGACCGCGGCCGAGAGGATCGCGCGCTGGGCGGGGTAGACCGCGCCCTTGGTCTGCTGGCGCAGCAGCGCGGGGAAGGCCGGCAGGAACGCCGCGAGCTTGGGGTTGCTCGGCGTGCCGCCGGGCATCCGGTAGTCCGGCTTGTCCCACGGGTTCTGCGATGCGTCGGGGTTGGCCTTGATCCACGCCTTCGCGGCGGGCACGAGGTCCTCGCGGGTCGGGACGAGCTCGTCGACCAGGCCCTTCTCGAGCGCCTTGCCCGGCTTGAAGCGGGTGCCCTGGAGGAGCACGTCCATCAGGCCGGACTGGATGCCGAGCATCCGGACGATGCGGGTCACGCCGCCGCCGCCCGGGAGCAGGCCGAGCGAGGCCTCGGGCAGGCCGATCTCGACCTTGTCGTCGTCGACGATCACGCGGTGGTTGCAGGCCAGGCAGATCTCGAAGCCGCCGCCGAGCGCGGCGCCGTTGATGGCGGCGACGACGGGACGGGGGAACTGCTCGAGGCGGCGCAGGCCGGCCTTGACGCCCTCGCCCATCGCGAAGATCTGGGCGGTGTCGTCCTTGGTCGCCTGGACCATGCCCTTGAGGTTGCCGCCGGCGAAGAAGGTCTTCTTGGCGCTGGCCACGACGACGCCGGTCACGCTGTCGACCTCGTCGTACAGGCGATCCACGGCCGCCTTCATGGAGTCGAGGTAGAGCTCGTTCATGGTGTTGGCGCTGGACGTGGGGTCGTCCAGCGTGAGGGTGACGATGCCGTCGGCGTCCTTGTCGTAGCGCACAGCCGACTGGGTCTGGGTCTCGGTCATTCTGGTGAAGTCCTTTGTCAGTTCCGGTCGGGCGCTCAGACGAGCTCGACGATGGTGGCGATGCCCATGCCGCCGCCGACGCAGAGCGTGGCGAGGCCGCGGCGCAGGTCGCGTCGCTGGAGCTCGTCGACCAGGGTGCCGAGGATCATCGCGCCGGTGGCGCCGAGCGGGTGGCCCATCGCGATGGCGCCGCCGTTGACGTTGGTGATCTCGTGGCTGATGCCCATGTCCTGCATGAAGCGCATCGGCACGGCCGCGAAGGCCTCGTTGATCTCGAACAGGTCGATGTCGTCGACCGTCAGGCCGGCCTTGGCCAGCGCCTTGCGGGCAGCCGGGGCCGGGCCGGTCAGCATGATCGTCGGGTCCGCGCCGGAGACGGCGGTGGCGATGATCCGCGCCCGCGGGGTCAGGCCGAGGTCGGCGCCGACCTGCTCGGTGCCGATCGCCACGATCGCGGCGCCGTCCACGATGCCCGAGGAGTTACCGGCGTGGTGGACGTGGTCGATCTTCTCGACCCAGTGGTACTTCTCCAGCGCCACGTCGTCGAAGCCGGCGTTCTTGCCGATGTCGGCGAAGGACGGCTTGAGCCCGGCCAGGCCCTCGGGGCTGGTGTCGGGGCGGATCGTCTCGTCGTGGTCGAGGATGGTCAGGCCGTTGATGTCCTTGACCGGGATGACCGCGTTGGCGAAGTAGCCGTTGGCCCAGGCCTTGGCGGCGCGGTGGTGCGACTCGGCCGCGTAGGCGTCCACGTCGGCGCGGGTCCAGCCGCCGAGGGTCGCGATCAGGTCGGCGCCGATGCCCTGCGGGACGAAGCCGGTCTGCAGCGCGGTGGCCGGGTCGGCCGCCCAGGCGCCGCCGTCGGAGCCCATCGGCACGCGGCTCATCGACTCGACGCCGCCGGCGAGGATCAGGTCCTCGAAGCCACCGCGGACGCGCGACGCAGCCTGGTTGACGGCCTCGAGACCGGAGGCGCAGAAGCGGTTGAGCTGGACGCCGGCGACGGTCTCGGGGAGGCCGGCCTTGAGCGCGGCGGTCTTGGCGATGTCGCTGCCCTGCTCGCCGATCGGGGAGACCACGCCGAGGACGACGTCGTCGATGCGGTTCGGGTCCAGGGTGGGGTTGCGCCTCTGGACCTCCTCGAGGAGCCCGACCACCAGGTCGATCGGCTTGACCTCGTGCAGGGTGCCGACCTTCTTGCCCTTGCCACGCGGCGTACGAATGTGGTCGTACACGAATGCTTCTGCCATGACCGTCCTTGCTGTTTGCGGCTGCTTGCGGTTCAGCTGATGTCCCGATTGTGACACTATTGGTGTCACGGTCAAGGTCGGGTGGACTGTGGTCTGGCTCACCCGGCGCCCGTGGGAGATCGATCCGAGATGACGACCCGAGGAGTGTCGATGGAGGAGAGCGTCGAAGCGCTCCGGGAGCTGCTCACCCTCGACGAGCTGACCAACCGGGTCGGCATGAGCGTGCGCAACGTCCGCTTCTACACGACCAAGGGGCTCGTCCCGCCGCCGATCCGGCGCGGCCGCTCGGGCTACTACACCCCCGACCACGTGGCTCGCCTCGAGCTCGTCCAGGAGCTGCAGAGCCACGGGTTCACGCTCTCGGCGATCTCGACGTACGTCGCCAACATCCCGCGCGACGCGACGCCCGAGGACATCGCCCTGCAGCGGGCCATGCTCGCGCCGTGGCAGCACGAGTCCCCGATCGAGATGTCCCGGGCCGAGCTCGACAAGCGCGCCGGCCGCGAGCTGACCGACGACGACCTCACCACCCTCGCCGCGCTCGGCGTGGTCCACCCGGGCCGTCGCGGCAAGCACCAGGTCGCCGTCTCGCAGCTCTCGGTCGGGCTGGGCCTGCTCGACCTCGGCTTCCCGACCGAGGCGGCGCTCGCCGCGGCCGACGTCTACGCCGCGCACGGCCGGCAGATCGCCGAGGAGCTCTACGAGGTGTTCCGCACCAAGGCGTGGCCCGTCTACAAGGAGTCCGGCACGTCGCCGGAGCGGGTGCGCGAGGTCGTGGAGCGGCTCAAGCCGCTCTCGATCGCCAGCCTCGTGCAGGCCTACGAGGCCGCGATGGACGAGACCAAGCGCGAGGGCATCGCCCAGCGGGTGCGTTAGTCGCCTGCGGGGCGCGTCCAGGTGAGCGGCTCCAGGCCGTCGACCTCGATGCGCACCGACGTGCCGGGCAGCAGCGGGACCGCGTCGGTCATCGCCCCGGCCAGCACCACCGAGCCGGCGGGCAGCACCTCGCCGCGACGCCCGAGGTGGGTGGCGAGGTGCGCGAGCGCGGCGAGCGGGTCGCCGAGGATCGCGGCGGGGGTCGTGGTCGACCGGAGCTTCCCGTCGACGTACCACCGGGCTTCCCGTCCCCGCAGGTCGGCCGGCCGGGGTGCGGGGGCACCGAGCAGGTAGCCGGCCGCACTCGTGTTGTCGGCGAGCACGTCGGCCAGCCCGAAGCGGTAGCCGGTCCAGCGGGAGTCCAGCACCTCCAGGGCCACGCACACCGAGGCCACGACGTCGCGGACGTCGGCGACGGGTCCGGCCAGGTCCGTGGCCAGGACGAACGCGACCTCCGGCTCGATCCGGGGCTGGGCCAGGGCGTCGACGTCGAAGGCGCCCTCGGCCATCGCGTCGGTGAGGAAGCCGACGATCGGCTGGTGCACGCCCATCGTCCGCTGCTTGGGCGTGCTGGTGAGGCCGAGCTTCGCGCCGGTCACCCTCTGCCCCGCGGCCAACCGGGCCGCTCGGTCGAGGTCCTGGACGGCCAGGCCCCACGCCTCGTCGAGGTCGGGCTCCGTGGCGGTGAACCGCTCGAGCGTCCGGCGCTCGCCGCGCGCCGACGCGAGCGCGCGGGCGGCGTCCTCGGGCCTCATCCGGCTGCAGGGGCGAGCATGGGGTCTCCTTGGTTCAACTTTCAACGACACGGTACGCCGCCGCCGATCGATCCACAAGGCGCGCTCGTTCGGGCCTCCTCTCTAGGGTGGGCCCATGACCGACGCCCCGACCGTCCTCGTCACCGGCGCCACCGGGTTCGTCGGCCGCCGCCTCGTCCCCGAGCTCGTCGCGCGCGGGCTCGACGTGCGGGCGATGACCCGCCGCCCCGAGCAGTACGACGGACCCGGCGTGGCCGTGGGCGGCGACGTCACCGACCGCGCCTCGCTGAGCGACGCGCTCGCGGGCGCCGACGTCGCGATCTACCTCGTGCACTCGCTCGACGACCCGGACTTCGAGCGCAAGGACGCCGAGGCGGCGCGGACGTTCGGCCGGGCGGCCAAGGCGGCGGGCGTGCGGCAGATCGTCTACCTCGGCGGGCTCGGCGAGGAGGGCAGCGACCTGTCGCCGCACCTGCGCTCGCGGCGCGAGGTCGAGGGGCTGCTCGGCGAGGCCGGCGTGCCGGTGACCGTGCTGCGCGCGGCGATCGTGGTCGGCGCGGGCGGCATCTCGTGGGAGCTGACCCGCCAGCTGGTCAAGAACCTCCCCGCGATGATCGTGCCGCGCTGGGTCTCCACCCGCACCCAGCCGATCGCGCTCGACGACGTCGTCCGCTACCTCGCCGGCGTCATCGGCCAGGACGCCGCGCTCGACCGGGTCTTCGAGATCGGCGGCCCCGAGCAGCTGACCTACCTCGAGATGCTCCAGGTCGCCGCCGAGATCTCCTCGGGCCACCGCGTGCCGATCGTGCGGGTGCCCGTCCTGACGCCCCGGCTGTCGTCGTACTGGCTGGCGCTGGTGACCGACGTCGACGTCACCACCGGCCGCAACCTGATCGACTCGATGGGCACCGAGGTCGTCGTCACCGACCGGTCTATCCTCGACATCGTGCCGGGTGAGCCGATCCCCTACGCCGAGGCCGTGCGCCGCGCGCTGGACGAGAGCGGCCGCTCGTAGCGGTCGTCAGCCGAACAGCGCCGGCAGCGCGAACAGCATCGAGACCGACCAGGTGACGTGGGTCAGGATCGGCCCGAGGATCCCGCCGGACGCGCGGCGCTGCAGGCCGACCAGCGCGCCGAGCAGCACGGCCGCGAACGACAGCATCACGTTGCCGGTGGCCAGGGTCGCGACGGCGTACGCCACGGTCGTCCAGACGACCGGGTGCCGGGTGATGGCGGCGTACGCCGCGCCGCGGAAGAACAGCTCCTCCGCGACCCCGTTGACGGCCGTGATCAGGACCAGCAGCGGCCACGAGCCCTGGTCGGCGTGGTCGAGCACGGAGCTCACCTGGTGCTCGAGGAACGGCACCTCGCGCACCACGAGCCCGCCCGCGGCGAAGACCGCGGCCAGGCCGAGGCCGAGCAGGATCGGCGCGACGACGGGGCGCCGATCGCCCTTGGCGTGGGCGATCCGGCCGAGGTGAAGCGGCCCGGACGCGAACGCGCCGACCGTCCAGACGCCGGCGAGCACGAGGGTCGCGGGGTAGAACCAGGCGCTGCCGGGCTGGATCCTCAGCGACAGGCCGAGGACCACGCCGCCGATCACCACGAAGGTCGCCGTCACGAGCTGCCGTCGGCGCAGCGCGTCCGGGGACTCCCGGTGGTCGCGCGGGACGACGTCCCACAACGCGCGTTGCAGCCAGGTCCGCACACCGACCCCCTTCCGTCCGGCGAGCCTACGGGGGGCCTCGCCACGCGCGTGTGCCCCACGTCGCGCGCTGGCGCGTCGTGGGGCACACGGGACGGGATCGGTCAGCGGCGGCCGGAGCTGAAGCTGGCCGGGCTGTGCTGGCCCGGGCGACCCGAGCCGGCGGCGGGGCCGCGGTTCGAGCGGCTGCGGTTGCCGCCGCCGCCGTTGCCACCGGAGCCCTGCTTGGCGGCCGGCTTGGCGGCCGGCTGCTTGGTGCCCTGCTGGCGGCCGCCCTGGGACTTGGCGCCCTGGCCGGAGCCCTGGCCGCCACCCTGACCGCCACCGCCACCGCGGCGACGACGCGGACGACCCGAGGCAGAGCCCGAGCCCGCGGGACGGTTGCCCGAGGACTGCTCGGGCACGTCGACGACGAGACCGCCGGGGACGTGCACCCGCTTGCCGGGCGCGAGCTCGGCGAGCAGCGGGTGCGAGGCACCGTGGATCTTGGTGGTGGTCGGCTTGATGCCGGCCGCACGGGTCAGGTCGCGCACGTCGCGCACCTGGTCGTCGGTCATCAGCGTGACGACGGTGCCGGCGGCACCGGCGCGCGCCGTACGGCCCGAGCGGTGCAGGTAGGCCTTGTGCTCGACCGGCGGGTCGGCGTGCACGACCAGCGCGACGTCGTCGACGTGGATGCCGCGGGCGGCGATGTCGGTGGCGACGAGGGTGCTCGCCTTGCCGGAGTGGAACGCCTCCATGTTGCGGGTGCGGGCGTTCTGGCTCAGGTTGCCGTGCAGCTCGACGGTCGGGACACCGCTCTTGTTCAGCTGGCGGGTCAGCGCCTTGGCGCCGTGCTTGGTGCGCGTGAAGACGACCGTGCGGCCCGGCGCGCTGGTCAGGTCGACCAGCACGGGGACGCGGTTCTCCCGCGACAGGTGCAGGACGTGGTGGTCCATCGTGGAGATCGGGGACTGCGCCGAGTCGGCCTCGTGGGTCACCGGCTGGGACAGGAACCGCTTGACCAGCACGTTGATCGCGTTGTCGAGCGTCGCCGAGAACAGGAGCCGCTGGCCGTCGGCCGGGGTCTTGTCCATGATGCGGCGTACGGCGGGGAGGAAGCCCAGGTCGGCCATGTGGTCGGCCTCGTCGAGGATCGTGATCTCGATGGCACCCAGGTCGCAGTGCCCCTGCTGGATGAGGTCCTCGAGGCGGCCGGGGCAGGCGAGCACGATGTCGGCGCCGCGGCGCAGGGCGTTGACCTGCGGGGTCTGGCCCACGCCACCGAAGATCGTCATGGTGGTGAGGCCGGCGGACTCCGCGAGCGGCTTGAGCGACTCGTGGATCTGGCCGACGAGCTCACGCGTCGGCGCCAGGATCAGCGCGCGCGGCTCGCCCTTGCGGGCCGGGCGGCCGGACGCCGTGAGGCGCGCGACGAGCGGCAGCAGGAAGGCGAAGGTCTTGCCGGAGCCGGTGCGGCCACGGCCCAGGACGTCGCGTCCGGCCATGGAGTCCGGCAGCGTCGCGGCCTGGATGGGGGTCGGGGAGGTGATGCCCTGCGCGGCCAGGATGGCGGCAAGCGGGGCGGGGACGCCGAGGTCCACGAAGGACGGCGCGGCAGTGGAAGAAGCAGCAGACATGCGGGAATCACTCACGTTTCGTGGTGTCTCACCACGCTGGTCACACCGGCGGCGTGACTGGAGAAGCGAACCTCACGAGGAGGGGCGCGGGCTGCGGGTCGAGAAGACCGAGCCGGATCGCGCGGGAGTCCGAGGCAAGACTGGACGAACTCGTGGCTCCACCCTAGGGGAGTCGGCCGGTACGGCGACAATCCGCGCCGCCGTACCGGCCTGTGATCCTGATCAAGCAGGCGCTACTTGGTGAGGCCGTCCTTGAGGTCCTTGGCGGCGTCCTTGACGTGCTCGCCGGCGTTCTTCACCGACGCCGAGGTCTGGTCGGCCTTGCCCTCGGCCTCGAGGCTCTCGTTGCCGGTCGCCTTGCCGGTGGCCTCCTTGGCCTTGCCGCCGAGGTCCTCGGCCTTGTTCTCCGCCTTGTCACCGATGCCCATGGTGTCCTCCGTAGGTCGGGCGCGCCGCGGGTGCGACGCAGGTTGCCGCCCGGTTCGTGCCCGATCGGGGCGCCGCCAAACCACCTGTCCGGGTGGTGGTCAGCTGAACTGCAGGACGCCGTCCTCGAGGTCGCCGCGACGGATCGTGCGCAGGTCGGTGATGTAGTTCTGCTGGAGCATCCACGGCGCCCGGTCACCCTGGACCGGGAGGTCGTCGAGCGCGCGCAGGATGTAGCCGGACTGGAAGTCCATCAGCGGCCGCTCCCCCACCTCGGGGTCGCGCTCGGCCACGACGCGGGTCGTGCCGGTCCGGTCGAGGTGCTCGAGGAGCCGGACGACGTAGTCGGAGACGAGGTCGGCCTTGAGCGTCCACGAGGCGTTGGTGTAGCCGATCGTGAAGGCGAAGTTGGGCACCCCGCTGAGCATCAACGCCTTGTAGGCCATGGTCTCGTGGGCCTTGACCGCGGCGCCGTCGACGGTGAGGTCGAAGCCGCCGAAGGGCTTCAGCTTCAGCCCGGTGGCGGTCACGATGATGTCGGCCTCGAGCTCCTCGCCGGAGGTCAGCCGGATGCCCGTCTCCGTGAACGTCTCGATCGTGTCCGTGACCACCGAGGCCTCGCCGCGGCGGATCGCCTTGAACAGGTCGCCGTCGGGCACCAGGCAGAGCCGCTGGTCCCAGGGGTTGTACGTCGGCCTGAAGTGCCGGTCGACGTCGTAGCCCTCGGGGAGCTGGCGGATCGCCGCGTCGCGCAGCGCCTTCTTGACGATCGCCGGCCGCACCCGCGCGAGCTTGAACGTGGCGGCGGCGTAGAGGATGTTCTTCCAGCGGATCACCGGGTAGGCAACGGCGCGCGGCAACTTCTCCAGGCGCCGGGCGAGCGGGTCGCGGCCCGGCCGCGTGGCGACGTACGACGGGGAGCGCTGCAGCATGGTCACGTGCTCGGCCGTCCCGGCCATCGCCGGGACCAGCGTGACCGCGGTGGCGCCGCTGCCGATGACGACGACCTTCTTGCCCGCGTGGTCGAGGTCCTCGGGCCAGAACTGCGGGTGCACGACCTCTCCCCGGAAGTCCCCGGCACCCGGGAACTCCGGCGCGTGGCCCTGCTCGTAGTCGTAGTAGCCGCCGCACGACCAGAGGAAGCTCGTGGTCAGGACGCGGCGCTCGCCGGCGACGTCCACCTCGACCGTCCAGCGGCTGGTGGCGGAGTCCCAGGAGGCGCCGACGACCCGGTGCCGGTAGCGGATCTTCTCGTCGACGCCGTACTCCCGGGCGACGGTGCGCAGGTAGTCCAGGATCAGCGGACCGTCGGCCAGCGCGGTGTCGGAGGGCCACGGGCGCCACCGGTAGCCGAAGGTGAACATGTCGGAGTCCGAGCGGATGCCGGGGTAGCGGAACAGGTCCCACGTGCCGCCGCTGGCCTCGCGGGCCTCGAGCACGGCCACGGACTTCCCGGGGTGCCGCTCGGTCAGCTGGCAGGCCGCACCGATGCCGGACAGGCCGGCGCCGACGACGATCACGTCCACGTGCTCGGGGTGCTCGGGAGTCATGGTCCGACGGTAGCCCTCCCACGGTTTTATTGACAGATGTTCAACAGTGGAAGTGGCGCAGGTCACTCGGGTCGCGCAAGGCCGTCAGTGCGCGTGGAGCTCCACGAAGCGCGCCAGCAGGAGCGGCGGTTCGGTGACGACCCCGGCGCGGGCCCGGGCCAGGACCTGCTCGAGCTCGGTCGGGTCGAAGTAGCCGTGGTCGCGGTAGGCCTCGACCCGGCGGACCAGGCCCGGCACGTCCAGCTCGGGGTGGAACTGCGTGGCGTAGACGTGGCTGCCGAGCCGGAACGCCTGGACCGGGCAGGCCTGCGACGAGGCGAGCAGCACCGCCCCCTCCGGCAGCCGGGTCACCGCCTCCTTGTGGCCCAGGAACGCCGCGAACTCGTCGGACACGCCCGCGAAGAGCGGGTCGGCGCGGCCGGCTTCGGTCAGGCGGATCGAGGTCGCGCCGATCGGCTCGCCGTAGGTCCGGTCGACCAGGCCGCCGCGGAGGTTGCCCAGCGTGCCGATGCCGTAGCAGGCGCCGAAGAACGGGAAGTCCGCCTCCACCACGCGCAGGGCCAGCTCGCGGAGGTCGGCCTCGGCGCGGCGTTGGGCCGGCGACTTGCCCGCCTCGGGGTCGCTGACGTTGAACGGTCCACCCCCGAGCACGATCCCCGACCAGTCGTCGAGGTCCACGGGGTCCAGGCCGTCCTGCTCGACGCGCACCCGTCGTACGTCGCCCTCGTCGAGGCCGCAGCAGCGCAGCACCGAGGCGTACTCGTCGTCGGCGACGTCGTCCTCGGCGCGGGTCCCGAGGAAGAGGAAGGGCTTCACGGGTCGACCTGGACGGCGATCCCGGCCTCGAGCAGCTTGTCGACGTCCGCGATCCCCCAGGCGTTCAGCGCCTCGCGGGTGTCCGAGCCGGCCGCCGGCGTCGGCGGGGTGGTCAGGCTCGGCCGGGTGCGGGAGAAGCGCGGCGCGGGGCTCGGCTGCACCAGGCCGTCGCGCTCGACGAAGACCTCGCGGGCGGCCATGTGCGGGTGGTGGGCCGCCTCGCTGAGCGGGATGATCCCGGCGACGCAGGCGTCGGTGCCCTCGAAGACCTCGATCCACTCGGCCTGGGTGCGGCTCGCGAAGCGCTCGGTGATCAGCGCGCGGAGCTCGTCGTACCGGTCGAGGTCGGTCTGGCCGGGCGCGTCGTCGGGCAGCCCGAGCAGCTCCACGAACGTCGCGAAGAACTGCGGCTCCAGCGCCCCGACCGACACGTGGCGGCCGTCGGAGGTGGCGTAGACGTCGTAGAACGGCACGCCGCCGTCGAGCAGGTTGGCGGCCCGCTCCTCGCGGTAGCCGCCGCCGGCGAGGAAGGCCGAGGTCATGGCGTTGAGGTGGGCGGTGCCGTCGACGATGGCGGCGTCCACGACCTGCCCCTCGCCGCTGACGCGGGCCTCGAGGAGGGCGGCGAGCAGGCCGATGACGAGGTACGTCGACCCCCCGCCGAAGTCGCCGACCAGGTTGCTCGGGAAGTGCGGCCGCGTCTTGTCCTGGCCGAGGCCGAAGAGCGCGCCGGTGATCGAGATGTAGTTCATGTCGTGGCCGGCGGCGCTGGCGAGCGGACCGTCCTGCCCCCAGCCGGTCATCCGCCCGTAGACCAGCCGCGGGTTGACCGCCCGGCAGTCCTCCGGGCCGAAGCCGAGCCGCTCCGCGACACCGGGCCGCATCCCCTCGACGAGCAGGTCGGCGTCCCGGACCAGCTCGAGCACGGTCGCGACCGCCTCGGGCTTCTTGAGGTCCAGCGCGACGCTCGGCCGGCCGCGGTTGAGCAGGTTGTGCGGACCACCCGCCAGCAACTGGCCGCCGGGCCGCTCGACCCGGATCACGTCCGCGCCGAGGTCGGCCAGGATCATGCAGGCGTGCGGCCCCGGGCCGATGCCCGCGATCTCGACGACCTTGACGCCCTTCAGCGGACCCGTGCCCTGACCGAGTTCGTAGCTCATGCCGGCGATCATGACAGGTTCACTGTCACGGTCGCGAGGGTCTCGGCTGGCGCCTGGGGCGGTGAGCTGCGAACCGTTTCTGTTGCGGAATGGGTTCATGGCTCACCGCTGGGCGCGTGGAGCGGTGAGTGGTGAACCGAATCGGCCGAGCATTCGGTTCACAGGTCACCGCTCGGGCGCCCGCCGCGAACCCTCCACAGAGCTGCGCTCGTGCATGGCCTTCCACTGGCTGCCCCGCAGCCGCCTGGCATCGGGGATCCGTCGCTGTTCGATCCGGGACATGCACTCCCTTCCTCCCGAACTCCTGACCGGGCCCTTCCTGCGTGGGACCGCCCGGGACCTCGGCATCACCGACCGGATGCTGCAGGGTTCCCGCTTCGTGCGCATCCATCCCCGCGTCTGGCGCCATCGCGACCTCGAGGTGACCGAGGTCGACCGGGTCGCGGCGGCGATGCTCGCGATGCCGGACCGGGCACTCCTGACCGGCATCAGCCGGATCCGCGCGCTGGGTCTGGACTTCGGCGCCCGGCAACCGCTTCGCTTCGTCATCGAGGGGGACCACCACCTCGCCCTCGACGGCATCTTCCTGCACCGGACGAAGAAGCTGCCGCCGGCCGATGGACGCATGGTCACCCCCGCCGCTGCGTACCTCTCCTACGTGGCGCGTGCACGCGTCATCGATGCGATCAAGGTCGGGGACTGGCTGCTCCACCACGGCCACATGACCCGGGCCGAGCTGAGGGACCTGGCCCTGGGCGCGCTCTGGCGAGACGGCGCACACGAGGCGATCTGGCTCCTCGACCACCTCGACGAACGCAGCCGGTCCCTCAAGGAGAGCGAGACGCGGGCGATGTTGACGTTCTCGGGCCTCGACCGTCCGGAGTCCAACGGCGCCCTCGACGTCGGCGGCGTGATCCTGACCCCCGACCTGCTGTATCGAAAGTGGGGCCCGCTCGCCCTGGAGTACGAAGGCACCCAGCACCAGCTCGACCGCACGCAGTACGTCTCGGACATTGACCGTTACGAGCTCTACCGCAACGCCGCGATCCCCTACGTCCAGATCACCAACGAGAAGCTGGCCCAGCCGCGGCGCCTCGTCCTCGACGTCCACCGAGCCCTGGCTGCACGGGGATACGACGGCCCCGCCCCGACCTTCGGCGAGCGGTGGCTGCTGCTGTTCGCGCGGGTGTCCACGGCGGTTGGTCCGCGACAGCCCGTCCAGCGGTGAGCGGTGAACCGAATGGGCCGCAGCAATGGTTCATGGCTCACCGCTGGACGCGACCAGCGGTGAGCCATGAACCATCGCGAGTCGGGAAAGGGTTCACAGGTCACCGCTCGGGCGTCAGTGGTGCGCGTGGCCGTGCATCTCGTGCACGACGGCGTGCCCGCGGCCACGCCCGATCATCCAGCGGTTGACCGGGACGGTGACGACGAAGGCGATCGCCAGCGACGCGACGAGCGAGACCCAGAACAGCGCGTCGGCCAGGGTCGCGGCCATCGCGGACGGCCAGACCACGAGCGTGCCGTTGTCGACGAGCTCCATGACCAGGATCGAGACGGTGTCCGCAGCGAGGGCCGTGCGGACGGCCGTGGGGACGTCGAGGCCGGCGCGTCGCACGCCGGTGAAGGTCAGGAGGTAGCCGAAGAAGAACGCGAGCACGACCGACAGCACGATGCTCGCGCCGTTGCCCCAGCCCCACCAGGTGGCCAGGACCATGCCGAGCACCTCGCCGATCGCACAGCCCGTGAGGCAGTGCAGGGTCGCGGTGGCTGCCATCCTCCAGGAGGTTTCCATGGTGCGACCATATACCCCCTAGGGGTATCTATCAAGGGGTGTGACGCGACCGACCCTTGCAACTAGTTGCATAGGTCCGGCACGATGTCCGCCATGGCCCTCGAACACGCCCTCCTCGTCGCGCTGCGCGAGCAGCCGGCGTCCGGGCTCGAGCTCGCCAAGCGCTTCGGTCGCTCGATCGGCTTCTTCTGGCACGCCACCCACCAGCAGATCTACAAGGTCCTGGCCCGGATGGACGCCGACGGCTGGGTCGAGGTCACCGAGGTGGCGCAGACCGGCAAGCCCGACAAGAAGGTGTACGCCGTCTCGCCGGCCGGCGAGCGCGTGCTCGCCGACTGGCTGGCCGCACCCACCCCGATGGAGCCGCTGCGCAGCGAGCTGGCCGTGAAGATGCGCGGGGCGTCGTACGCCGATCCCGGCGCGGTGCTCGAGGTCGTCCGCGCCAACCTGGCCGACCACCAGCTCCGGCTGGCGCACTACGAGCAGCTCGAGAAGCGCGACCACCCCCACCCCGAGACCCTGACCGGACCCGAGCTCGACCAGTACCTCGTCCTGCGCGGAGGCATCCGCACGGAGCGGTTCTGGGTCGAGTGGCTCACCGAGTACCTGGAGGCACACGAGCGATGAACTACCCCCACCTGCTCACCCCGATCACGCTGGGCAACCTCACGATCCGCAACCGGGTCGTGATGGGCTCGATGCACACCGGGCTCGAGGACAGCGTCCGCGACCTGCCCGCGCTGGCGGCGTACTTCGCCGAGCGCGCCCGCGGCGAGGTCGGCCTGATCGTGACCGGCGGCTACGCCCCCAACAAGCGCGGCTGGCTCAAGCCGCTCGCGTCCGAGCTGACCACCCGCCTGCAGGCGATGCGGCACCGCGAGGTCACCGGCGCGGTGCACGCCGAGGGCGGCGCGATCGCGCTGCAGGTGCTGCACGCCGGCCGCTACGGCTACCACCCATTGAGCGTGAGCGCGTCGAACAAGAAGTCGCCGATCACGCCGTTCCGCCCCAGCGCCCTGTCCACGAAGGCCGTCGACCGCACCGCGACCGACTTCGCGAAGACCGTCGCGCTCGCGGTGAAGGCGGGGTACGACGCCGTCGAGGTGATGGGGTCCGAGGGCTACCTCATCAACCAGTTCCTCGCCGCACGCACCAACGACCGCACCGACGAGTGGGGCGGCACCGCGCAGAAGCGGATGCGCTTCCCGCTCGAGGTCGTCCGGCGGGCGCGTGACCTGGTGGGTGACGACTTCCCGATCATGTACCGGATCTCGCTGCTCGACCTCGTCGAGGGCGGCCAGACCTGGGACGAGGTCGTGGAGCTCGCGCACGGTCTCGAGCAGGCCGGCGTCACCGTCCTCAACACCGGCATCGGCTGGCACGAGGCGCGCGTCCCCACGATCATCACCCAGGTCCCGCAGGGCGCCTGGCGCTCCGCGACCGCGCGGCTGAAGGCCGAGGTGTCGGTGCCGGTCTGCGCGTCCAACCGGATCAACAGCCCCGCGATGGCCGAGGAGATCCTCGCGTCGGGCGAGGCCGACCTGGTCTCGATGGCGCGGCCGCTGCTGGCCGACCCGGAGATCGTGGCCAAGGCGCGCGCCGGCCGGGCCGACGAGATCAACACCTGCATCGCCTGCAACCAGGCGTGCCTGGACCACGTGTTCAAGAACCAGAAGGCCTCCTGCCTGGTCAACCCGCGGGCCTGCCGCGAGACCACGCTGGTCCTGTCCCCCACCGTCCGGAAGAAGACCGTCGCCGTCGTCGGCGCCGGCCCCGCCGGGCTGTCGGCCGCGGTCTCGGCCGCCGAGCGCGGGCTGGCGGTCACGCTCTTCGAGAAGTCCGGGTCGGTCGGCGGCCAGTTCCGGCTCGCCATGGCCGTGCCGGGCAAGGAGGACTTCGCCGAGACGCTGCGCTACTACACCCGCCGCCTCGAGGTCCTCGGCGTCGACGTGCGGCTCGGCACCGAGGCGACGGCGGCCGACCTCGCGACGTACGACGAGGTGGTCGTGGCCACCGGCGTCCGGCCGCGGGTCCCGGAGCTGGTGGGGATCGACCACGACAAGGTGGTGTCGTACGCCGACGTCCTCTCCGGCGCCGTCGTGCCCGGGCGGCGCGTGGCCGTGATCGGCGCGGGCGGGATCGGCGTCGACGTCAGCCACTTCCTGACCCACGACCCCGCCGACGACCTCGACGACTGGATGGCGCACTGGGGCGTCGGCGACCCGTCGGTGCACCCCGGAGGCCTGACCGAGCGCAAGCCGCGCACCCCGGTCCGCGAGGTCACGCTCCTGCAGCGCAAGACCACGCCGATCGGCATCGGCCTGGGCAAGACCTCGGGCTGGGCACACCGCGCCGTGCTCAAGCAGTCGGGTGTCGTGCAGGTCAGCGGCGTCACCTACGACCGCGTCGACGACGACGGGCTGCACGTGACCGTCGACGGCGAGCCGCGCGTCCTCGACGTCGACCACGTCGTCCTCTGCGCCGGCCAGGAGTCCGTGCGCTGCCTCTACGACGAGGTGCTCACCGCCGGCTCGTCCGACGGTCGCGACCGCCGCGCACACCTGATCGGCGGGGCCGACTTCGCCGCCGAGCTGGACGCGAAGCGGGCGATCGAGCAGGGCACCCGGGTGGCGGCCGCGCTCTGAGGAGATTCGTCGGCTGGCTAGGGTCGCCGCATGATCGTCGACCTCACCGATGAACAGGCCCGCGAGGCCCTGCCCTGCAAGTGGGGCGCCGTCGAGCCGGGCGTGGTGCCGGCCTGGGTGGCGGAGATGGACTTCGCGCTGGCGGAGCCGGTCGTCGAGGCGGTCACGGACGCCGTACGCCGCGGCACGGCCGGCTACCCGCCGTTCGGCGACCTCGGGGTGGGCGCGGCGCTGACCGGGTTCGCCGACCGGCACTGGTCGTGGAGCCCGCCGGCCGACGCGAGCGTCGTGGTCGGCGACGTGATCGCCGGCATCCGGATCGCGCTCGAGGTGCTCTGCCCGCCGGGACCGGTCGTGGTGCCGCTGCCGTGCTATCCGCCGTTCCGCGACATCGTCACCCTCACCGGCCGCGAGCTCGTCCACGTCACGGTCGACCCGGACGCGGAGGACCAGGACGCCGCCGCGCTCGACCTCCGGCAGGTCGAGGACGCGTTCGCCGCCGGCGCCCGCACGCTGCTGCTCTGCAACCCGCACAACCCCCTCGGCCGGGTGCCGCGACGCGACGAGCTCGAGGACCTCGGCAGGCTCGCCCGGCAGTACGGCGCCCGCGTCGTCGCCGACGAGATCCACGGCCCGCTGGTCCTGCCGGGGGCGACGTTCACGCCCTACCTGGAGGTCGACCCCACCGGCATCCTCGTCACCAGCCACTCCAAGACGTTCAACACCGCCGGCCTGCACACCGCCCAGGTCGTGGTGCTCGACGAGGCCGAGCAGGCAGCCCTCCGGGCGATCCCGCTGCCCCAGAACCACGCCTACTCCCCGCTCGGGATGATCGCCGCCGTCACCGCGTGGACCGACTGCGACGACTGGCACGGCGCGCTCGTCACCCGGCTCGCCGAGCAGCGGACGCTCCTGACGGACCTGCTCGAGACGCACCTGCCCAAGGCGCGGATGCGGCCGCTGGAGGCGACGTACCTCCCGTGGGTCGACCTGCGCGACTACGGCCTCGACGACCCGGCGGCCGCCGGGCTGGAGCACGGCGTGCGGGTCGCGGCCGGGCAGGCCTACCAGCCCGGGCTGGCCGGGCACGTCCGCCTCAACACTGCGACCACACCGCTCCGGCTGGAGCAGATGGTCGAGCGCCTCGCCGCCGCCGTCGCGGGACGCCGTCCCTAGAGGTCGGCGGGGTCGAGCTCCAGCAGCCGCGAGGGCCGCAGGCCGTCCCACTTCGCCTGGATCCGGTCGGGGTCGAGGAAGAAGTCGACCGACGCCTCCCACGTGTGCCCGGAGTCGCCGCGACGGAAGACGTAGCCCAGTCCCTGGGTGCGGTAGAGCGACAGCCCCGCGCCGAGCACGTCGGAGAGCAGGGTCGCGTCGACGTACTTGCGGACCTGGCGGAAGCCGCCGAGGCTGCGCAGCGTCCCCTTCTCCATCATCATCGTGCCGCCGGCGACGAACTTGGCGTACATCTCCGAGGGGTCGTTGCGCCGGATCGTGAGGTCGCGCGGCTCGAGGTAGACGAACTCCGCGGGCGTGCCGACCAGGTCGGCGCCGCTGTAGGTGCGGGCGAGGAGCAGGTCGGCCACGAGGTCGGGGCCGTACCAGTCGTCGTCGTCCATCTTCAGCACCACGTCGCCCGAGGCCGCGTTGGTCGCGGCGGCGAGCACGTCGCCGAACATCGTGTCCGCCGACTGCGGCAGCAGCGTGAGCTGTTTGTCCTCGCCGAGGATCTTGCGGGCGTGGGCCTCGTCGACGTCGAAGCCGTGCGGCGCGAGGATGAGCTCGAGCCCGTCGAGGCCGCGCTGGCGCGCCACCTGGCGCAGCGCGAAGTCGAGGCGGTCGGGGCGCTTGGTGGCGAGCACGACCGAGACCGACGGCTGGCTGGCGACGCGTACGCCGACGGCCGCACCGATCCGGCTGCGCCAGCCGAACGACGCGAACTCCCGCAGCGCGGCACGCCGCTGGACGATGCTGTGCTCCTCGCGGGCCAGCCGGTCGGCGAGGTCGACCTCGGCGGTGATCGCCGCGGACACGGCCGGACCCAGCAGGTCGGTCGCCCACGTCGGGACCGTGGCGGAGACGAGCGGGACACCGGTCATGGCCAGGCCGGCGACGGCGCGGGCCAGGCCGCGGTCCTCGGTCTCGGGCCAGGTCAGCTCGACGCCGCGGGCCGGCCGCAGCGAGCGGACGAGCGCCTCGGTGGCGCCGCGGCCCAGCTCGACGCGGTGCGGCTGGCCGTCGATCACGAGCGAGGTGGCGCCGTCCTCCTGCACACCGAGGGTGGCGTTGGTGGCGTCGTCCTCGACCGGCCCGAAGCCGATCGGGTTGAGGATCCGCTCGTCGAGCGGGCCCAGCGCGAGCGGGCCGGACGTGTCGTCGACGACGACCGGGGCCCGGCCGAGCACGGGGTGCTCGGGCAGCACGATGTCGCGCGGCCCGTCGGTGAGCACCACGTCGGGCGGCACGTCGCGCTCGGGGTCGGCGGCGCTGAGCACCTCGTCGATGCGCACGGCGTTGACGTCGCCCGGGGGCGCGATCGCATCGCCGTGGACCGCGACGCGGAGGCCGCGGTTGCCGACGTCGTGCGGCACGGACTGGCGGGCGATCTCGGCGAGCGCGGCGTGCCCGGAGACCGGGTCGCCGAAGATCGCCATCGTCAGGGCCGCGGTGCGGCTGATGCGGCGCGCGTGCAGGTGGGTCATCACCGGCCAGTCGGAGCGCGGGTCGAGCGTGATCGCCCGGTCGGACTCGTCGAGCCACAGCGCGATCCGCTGCGAGCCGCGGGTCGGCGGCAACGCGGGGCAGGTGCGGCGCAGGGCGTCGCGGTCGGGCGCGACGAGCATGATCATCCCCCAGCGGCCCCCCTCCGGGACCTCGTGGGCCGGCAGCACCAGCAGGTCGCAGGCCTCGGGGAAGATCGGGCGGAGGTACTCCAGGTCGGGGTGCAGCATCACCAGGGCCGGCGCCGGGGAGTTGCGCACGAACTGGCGCAGTCGCTCGACGTGGGGGCTGCGGGCCAGGATGGCGTCGGTCAGCTCGCCGGTGCCGCCCGGCAGGTCCTTGATCTTGGCCTCGCGGCGACCACCGCCCTGACCGCGCTGGGCCGGGGTGTCGTCATCGTCGTCGCCGTCGTCATCGGCGTCAGCTGCGGCCTGGTCGGCGGCCTTCACGGCCGACGCGGCGGCGGCCTGCGTCGCCTGCACGGACTCCGCGGCGGACCGGGAGATCCCGCCCGCGCCGCGCCCGCGGCGTACGAGCGGTCGCTCGGCCTCGGGCAGCCAGGTGTCGGTGACGTGGTCGACGACGTGGACGCCCGGGGGCGCGACGATCCGGACCAGCCCGGGCACGGCGTTGGCGCGGCCCTCGCGGATGGCCTGGTCGACCTCCCACTCGCGCTGCTTGCGCGGCGCGCGCGCCTTGCCGAAGTCGGTGTCGGTCCAGTGGGCGAACTCGTCCTGGTCGAGCCACTTCAGCTCCACGCACAGGCCGTCGTTGAGCACGATCCGCTCGGAGGTCTCGGGGAACTCCCGCACCTCCCACTCGAAGGCCTTCACGAACGTGAACTCCGGGCCCATGGGATAGACCCACGGCTCGAGGAACTTCATGCCGAGGTCGATCCACGCCTCGGACTCGTTGACGACCGTGAGCGGGTGGCGCGGCACGGCCACGACGGCCTGGGAGTTCTCCAGCTGCCAGCTCAGGTCGGACAGCGCGGCGACGCCCTCGCGGGTCAGCACCATGTCGCCGTCCCACTTCATGGAGTAGGCGGTCTTCACGTGCGAGAACGACCAGTTGTAGAAGTGCGTCAGCGAGTGCACCGAGTCGGCCGGCGTGCGCAGGTGCTCCGCGCCGGCGCGGCTGACGTTGAAGGGGTACGTCGCGAGCGTGAACCGGTCCTCGGCGCCGACCGATCGGGCCACCTCGAGCGCCACCTCGCCGGTGCCGTCGTCGGACATGTTGTCGACGAGGACGACGTGCTGGACCGCCTCGAGCATCGGCGGCAGCACCCACGGGAGGTTGCGGGCCTCGTTGCGGACCCGGAAGACGCAGGTCAGGCCGGGCTTGAGCGGCCCCTCCTGCCAGGGCCAGACGACGTCGAAGCCCTCGTGGCCCTCGCGGTTGGGGATGTCGGCGGTGATCTCGGCGGCCACGCGGTCAGCGCTCCTTGCCCAGGGCCTTGCGGGCCCCGCGGCGGACGCTGGCGGGGATCATCGCGCGCACCTTGTGCGGGACGACGTCGACCCGGCTCGGCTCCGGCTCGGGCGGCTTGGGCCCGCCATTACCCGGACCGCCCGGACCACCGGGGCCACCGCCGGCGGCGCGGCGTACGGCGGCGACCGTCGACTGGGTGACCGCCTCGGCCTCCTCGTAGAACTCCGAGTAGGCGGCGCGCAGCTCGTCGAGCGTGGCGTGCACCTCGGGGATGTCGCCGTCCTCGTCGGCCAGGCGGCTGAGCGCCTGGGAGGACTCCTCGGCGATCTCCTGCAGGCGGGCCGGCACCTCCATGTCGTCCCACGTCAGCTGCACGCGGCGCAGCGAGGGGTCGATGAACTGGTGGACCGCGCGGATGTCGTTGGCCGACGCCCGCTGGACGGCGTCGAGGTGCAGCCGCTCGCCGAGCTGGAAGACCGGGACCGTCCAGTCCGTCAGCAGGTCGTGGTATCGGACGAAGGCCCGCGTCGAGCCGCGGGTGGCGCGCTCGGTGTGCAGCATCATGTTGACCCACGCGGCGGTCCGGTTGACCTCGCCGAAGCGGGAGTTGTAGTGCCGCTGCTTGCTGCCGACGACCTCGGTCACCGGACGCAGCATGGTGATGTACGTCGGCTCGGCACCGGCCCGGATCGCGGCGGCGCGCCACAGGCCCATGAACCACGCCAGCCGCGGGTCCTTGATGACGAGGGCGTCGCCGCCCTCCTCGAACTGCTGCTCCAGCCAGGTGTGCAGGCGGTCGCGCAGCGGGTCGACGGTGGCGAGCTTGCCGGCCTCGAGCCAGGCGCCGGGTCGGGCGTCGGAGACGGCCACGTTGCTGCGCTTGAGCAGCTCGTCGTGGAGGTCCACGACCCACTGCGGCTCGCCGAAGCCCTTGGGGTTGGTCTCGTCGGGGGTCACCTCGGGCTGGGGCACGTGCATCCCGAGCGTCTGGAGGATCCCCGACATCGTGCTGGTGCCGCTGCGGCCGGAGCCGACGACGAACACGATGCGACGGGAGGATGCGGGGGCTGGCTGCCGGGACGCGGGGCGGTCCGCCGAGGGGCTCGACATGGCGGTCAGCCTACGGCAACGCCGGGGCCGCCCCGTGTGGTGCAGGCTGGGCCCTGCCAGCACCCCCGGGAGAGGAGTCGAGCGATGCCCAGCGCCGCCGAAGATGCCGCGATCGCGCTCGTCGTGGAGTCGCGTCTCTTCGACCCCGACTGGTACGCCGCGCAGGCCGGGCGCACCTTCGGCTCCCGCGCCGAGGCGGCCGTCCACTGGGTGACCGAGCAGGACGCGGAGCTCTCGCCGCACCCGCTCTTCGAGCCGCGCTGGATCTACCCCGGCGGGAAGTGGCGCAAGAAGGCACCCGACCCGCTGAGCTTCTACCTCGGCTCGCCGCACGAGCGGACCCGCTCGCCACATCCGCTCGTGGACATCGAGGAGACCGGCCCGCTCGAGGAGTGGCTGGCCGACCACGACCCGGCCGAGCTGCTCCCCGACCTGCCGCGGTCCCCGGTCGCCGACGTCGTCGTCCGCGTCGAGGTGGCCGACCCGGCACGCGCCGTCGGCTGGGCCCGGCACCTCGCCCGCTTCCATCCCGACGCCACCGCGCTGCTCGTCACCGACGGGGTGGCCGCGACACGAGTGCTGCGGTCGGTCGCGGGCGGGCTGCCGTCGGTGCGGGTCGTCGCGCCGACCGAGCTTGTCCCGGCGCCCGTCGTCGTCGACGTCCGGCCGTCGGTCAACGCCCCGCGCTGGCCCTGGCTCGACGACCTCGTCGCCGCGCTGGACCGCGACGGGGTCGCGGCCGCCCAGCCCCTGCTGCTCGCGCCCGACTTCACGGTCGCGGCCGCGGGGGCGGCGTACACCTCCAAGGGCGTTGCCCCGCTGCTGGCGGGGCACCCGACCGGCGACGCCGAACGGCTCGACGGCCTCGCGCTGCCCGCGCCCTGGCCGGGCGTCCTCGCCCGCCGCGAGGGTGCCGACGGCGACACGGTCCTCGTGGCGTCCAGCCGGGTCGTCCAGCCGCGCGAGGACGGGCCGCCGTCCGAGCAGGCGACCGCCGCCCGGGTGTCCTCGACCCAGCAACTGCTGGGTCGTGCCGGGTACGACGCTTCCGGCGAGCCGATCCGGGTGGTCGAGGGACGCCCCGCCCTGCGCTGGGCGCTCGACATCGCCGCCCCGGCCGGCATCGGCGGGCACTGGGGCGACCTGCACTTCGCCCGGTCCCTGGGCGACGCGCTGGGCCGGCTCGGCCAGTGGGTCACCGTCGACCACCCCGAGACCCGCGGCCGCGCGTCACGCAGCACCGACGACGTGGTGCTGACGATCCGCGGCCTCGACGCCGTGACCCCGCAGCCCGGCCCGGTCAACCTGCTGTGGGTGATCAGCCACCCCGAGGACGTCACGGCGGCCGAGTGCGCGGCGTACGACGTCGCGTTCGCCGCCGGCACCGCGTGGGCCGCGCACCGCAGCCGCGAGTGGGGCCTTCCGATCACCCCGCTCCTCCAGTGCACCGACCCGACCCGCTTCCACCCGGGCCTCGCCGACCCCGACACGGGCCCCCGGCTCCTGTTCGTCGGCGGCTCGCGCGGCGTCCTGCGCCCCGTCGTCGCGGCGGCCCGCGAGACCGGCGCCGACCTCACGCTCTACGGCACCGGCTGGGCCGAGTGGTGGCCCGACGTCGCTGGCACGTCGGTGCCCAACGAGGAGCTCGGCCGGCTGTACGCCGGCGCCGGGCTGGTGCTCAACGACCACTGGGAGGACATGCGGACCGAGGGGTTCGTCTCCAACCGCGTCTTCGACGCGCTGGCCTGCGGGGCCCGGCTGCTCAGCGACGACGTGGCGGGGCTGAGCGACGTGGTGGGCGATTCGGTGCCGGTCTTCCGCGACGTCGACGACTTCCGGCGGCTCGCCACCGGCGACTTCGAGCGGCACTACCCCGATGCGGACGCACGCCTGGCCACCGCGCACCGGGTGGTGGCCGAGCACTCCTTCGACGCCCGCGCCGCCACGCTGCTCGACGCGGCGCTGCGGCAGCGCGCCGCCCGCTCGTAGACTCCCCCGCGTGAGCACCGACCTGCCGATGGACATCCCGCTTCCGCCCGGCCCGCTGCGCATGGGCGGCGCGCACTTCAAGAAGGACCAGGACTTCATCGAGGCCGGGATCCGCGACGTGCGGATGCTGCGTCGTACGGCGGGCCTGACCCGCCGCAAGACGCTGCTCGACTGGGGCTGCGGCGCGGGCCGCCTCGCCGTCGGCGTCAAGCACCTGCTCGGCCACGTGGCCGACTACCACGGCGTCGACGTCCAGCCCGAGCTGCTCAACTGGGCACGGGACCACCTCAGCGACGAGCACACGCGCTTCACGCTGGTGGACCAGAAGAACGCGCGCTACAACCCCGACGGCGACGAGACCTACGACATCCCGGCGGAGCCGGGCAGCGTCGACGTCCTCTACTCCTACTCGGTGTTCTCCCACATGCTCACCGAGGACATCGCCGGCTACGGCCGCACGATCGCCAGGATCCTGTCGCCCGAGGGCCGCGCGTGGATGACCGCGTTCGTCGAGGAGGACGTCCCCGACTGCGTCGAGAACCCCACCGACTACCTCAAGCTGGACTGGAAGGGCGCGCTGCACTGCGTGCGCTTCGACCGCCGCTTCTTCGAGGCGACGCTCTGGGACGCCGGGCTCGCCGTCGAGCAGTACGTCCACGGACGCGAGACCGACGGGCAGTCGATGTACGTCCTGCGGCGTCGATGAGGGACCTGTCCTACCTGTTCGTCATGACCTACGGCCGGTCGGGCTCCACCCTGCTCTCCGGCCTGCTGAACGCCCAGCCGGGCTGGCTCATCCGGGGCGAGAACCACGACGCCGTGCACCACCTCTACGACTTCCACCGGGCGATGGAGCGGGCCAGCGAGGCCGGCCCTACCGATGCCCTCCGGATGCGCACGCACCCGTGGTTCGGCGCCGCCGACTACCCGCGCCGCAAGGCGCTGGCCAAGACCCGCCGGCTCGTCCTCGACACGGTGCTGCGGCCCAAGGAGGACACCCGGGTCACCGGCTTCAAGGAGATCCGCTGGTACCAGCCGGACCTCCCGGAGTACGTCGCGTGGCTGCGTGAGGTCTTCCCCGGAGCCCGGTTCCTGGTCAACACCCGTGACCACGCCGACGTCCTCAAGAGCAAGTGGTGGGCCGACGGCGACAAGTCCGACCAGCTCGCCGGCATCGAGCGGCGGATCCTCGACGTCGCCGACGACCTCGGCGACGCGGCGTACCGCGTCCACTACGACGAGTACGTCGCCGACCCGTCGACGCTCGCCGGCATGTACGCCTGGCTCGGCGAGCCCTACGACGAGCAGCAGGTCCGCGCGACGATGGCCGTGCGGCACTCCACCTGATCGAGCACACTCGACGCATGACGTCCCAGGGCCGCGTGCGCGAGTGGCACCGCGACGACGGGTGGGGCGTCATCGACTCCGCGGCCACCCCCGGCGGCTGCTGGGCGCACTTCGGCGTGGTGCGGGTCCGTGGCTACCGCACGCTCGACGCCGGGCAGGACGTGGAGTTCACCTTCGAGACCGCCGACCAGGACGGCTACGCGTTCAGCGCCACCGCCGTGTGGCCCGCAGGCGCGGACCCGTCCCCGCCGGAGGAGTCGACAGAGCCCTCCGAGGCCTACCGCAGCTCGCTCAGGCTGGAGTTCGACGACACCCAAGCGGCCGACTGACGCAGGGCCTGGTGCGCCGCCGTCGGGTGCGGGTGGCCGCGCCTACGGCGCGGTTCAGAGAATTACGTGGTCACCGCGGGGCTCGCACGAGGTGCCTCCGGGCCCTGCTTGCCGGCTTTCGGTCGCCCGGCTCGACCGTCGTGATCAAGGTTCACAGAATTGGTCGTACGTCGGCCTATGTCCGCCTGGTGAAGGCGACCTTCCCGCCGGCCTGTTTGGTCATCGTGAACTTCGGGTCATGGGCCCGGGCGTGGTGGTGCGGGCAGAGCAGCATCCCGTCTTTGTTGGTCTCCCCGTCCTGGCTCCAGGGGATCGGGTGGTGCCCGTGACACAGGCCCGGCGGCCAGTCACACCCTTCGGCGTTGCAGCCGCCCTGCTCGATGGCCATCGCGATCCGCTGGGACTCGCTGTGGAAGCGACGCTTGCGTCCCAGGTCGAGCACCTGGGACTTCCCACCCAGGACGGCCGGGATGATCCCCGCCTCGCACGCGAGCCTCCTGGCTTGCCCGGCGGTGATCCGCTCACCGGTGTCCAACGACGCCGCCTTCAACCCACCCATCAACGTCGAGATGTCCATCGTGACCACGACCGTGGCGGAGACGCCGCCGGCCTTGGGGAGCAACTTGGTCGGGTAGCGCTCGATCAGCTCGCAGAACGCCTGCCCCCTCCGCTCCGCCGACGGACGACGTTCCCCAACTGAAGCGTCGACCGCGGCGCGGTGCTTGGGCGCGGCGAACGCCAGCAGCGCCTTCTTCAACATCGCGGCCTGCGCGGACGGCAACGTGAACCGTCCGTGCACCTTGCCGTGCCCGTCATCGGTCATCGTCAGCTTGGTCGACCGGGCGGCGTCGCGTTCCTCGTCCTCGAGCTGCTTCGCCTCATGCGCCTCGGCGGCCTCGGGGTCCAGGAAGTCCAGGATCCGCCGGCCCAGCACCTTCAACGCCTGCGCGTCGTGCTCGGCGGCGAACTTGATCAGCATCGCCTCGGCTTCATCGCGGTGCTCGGCCGGGAGCACCTCGACGGCGTCGACGATCACCCGCGCCTGATCGACCAGCACATCGCCCGCGGCGACCGCCGTCCGCAGCGCCAGCCGCGCCGCGAGCGCGACGGCGAGCCGCATCTTCCCGTGCGCCGCGGTCCGGGTCTGGTGGGTGGCGTGCGCCCAGAAGTTCGAGGTCGAGGTCGCCCCGACCGACTCACCGACGCCGACGGTCCTGGCGTGCTCGGCGACCCGCATCTCGATCTCCTGCGCCCGGGCGACCATCCGGGTGGCCTCAGCCAACGTGGCGGCTGTCTCCTCGGCCGACATCGACCACAGCGAGGAATCGGAGACCTCGTCGAACTGTGAATGGACAGCGGCAACAGCGCGCGACACCTGGTGGCTAGGCGGCTGCTGGACCATCGCTGTCATGGATCAATTCCAGCAGGGACCACCGACAAAACCGCAGGCCAGAGCCCCTATTTCGACCAGAGAAAGGTAAAGAATGAAGAGAAATCTTGAACCCTGATCACAGCGGTCGAGCCAAGTGACCGAAAGCCGGGAAGCAGGGCCCGGAGGCACCTCGTGCGAACCCTGCGGCGACCACGGAAATCAAAGTAAATACGCGCCGAAGGCGCGAGGTCCCGCACCCAACGTCGGCGCGCAAGCCCGCACATCCGGCAGTTGCGCCGACTCGGCTACCCGACCGACTTGGTCTGCGCCGCGATCGTGTCGGCGTACCACTGGAACGAGCGCTTCGGCGTGCGCTTCTGCGTCTCGTAGTCGACGTGGACCAGCCCGAACCGCTGCGTGAACCCCTCGGCCCACTCGAAGTTGTCGAGCAACGACCACGTGTAGTAGCCGCGCACGTCGACGCCGCGCTGGACGGCGGTTGCGACGGCGCGCAGGTGGGCGTCGAGGTAGTCGATGCGGGGCTGGTCGTCCACCACACCATCGGCGTCGGGACCCATGCCGTAGGAGCAGCCGGACTCGGTGATCATGATCGGCGGCAGGGCGGCCCGGAAGCGGGCGCGGAAGGTGATCAGCCACTCGCGCAGCGCGTCGGGGACGACCGGCCAGCCGAAGTCGGTGGTCGGGTAGCCGAGCAGCTCACCCAGGAGGAACGGCATCTCGGAGTCCTCCGGGGCCGCCGCGACCTTCATGGGGTTGTAGTAGTTGACGCCGTAGAAGTCGAGGGGCTGCCGGATCGTGGCCATGTCGCCGGGCTCGATGTTGTTCGCGAGCAACGGCTGGAGGTCTGCCGGGTAGCGCCCGAGCAGCATCGGCTCGAGGAACATGCCGTTCCAGATCGCGTCGAAGAGCTTGGTCGCCCCGACGTCCTCGGGCAGGTCGCTGGCCGGCCACATCGGGGCGTGGTTGTTGGCGCAGCCGATGCTCGTGGCGCCGGCGGCACGCAGCGCGATCGCGGCGCGTCCGTGGCCGAGGAGCAGGTGGTGGGCGACAGGCAGGGCGTCGAACATCAGGGTCCGGCCCGGCGCGTGCACCCCGGTCGCATAGCCCATCATCGTGACGACGTTGGGCTCGTTGATCGGGATCCAGTGCTCGACCCGGTCGGCGTAGCGCTCCCCGACGATGCTGGCGAAGTCGGCGAAGCGGTCGATGGTGGCTCGGTTGATCCAGCCGCCGTCGTCCTCGAGGGCCAGCGGCAGGTCCCAGTGGTAGAGCGTGACCATCGGCTGCACGCCCGCGTCGAGGAGCGTGTCGATCAGCCGGTCGTAGAAGTCCAGGCCCTTCTCGTTGGGCCTGCCGGCGCCCGTGGGCTGGATCCTCGGCCAGGACAGCGAGAAGCGGTAGCCGCCGACACCGAGCTGTTTCATCAGCGCGACGTCCTCGGCGTACCGGTGGTAGTGGTCGCAGGCCACCTCGCCCGTGGACCCGTCCTTGATCCGTCCGGGCTGCGCGGCGAAGGCGTCCCAGATGCTGGGGCCCTTGCCGTCCTCGTGGGCGGCGCCCTCGATCTGGTACGCCGCGGTGCTGGTGCCGAAGCGGAAGCCGGGAGGGAGCTCGGGGTGGCTCTCGGGGTGAGGCGGGGGCACGCGACAATCATGCCCGTGACTGTTGAGATCCGTCGGGCTACCCAGCGATTCCGTACCCGAGATCGGGGACGGGACACCCGCCACTCGTTCGCCTTCGGCGAGCACTACGACCCCGAGAACCTGGGCTTCGGCGCCCTGGTCTGCCACGACGAGCACCTGCTCGGCCCGGGGGTGGGCTTCCCCGAGCACCGGCACTCCGACCTCGAGATCGTCACCTGGGTCCTCGACGGCGCGGTCGAGCACACCGACTCCACCGGCGCGGCCACGCTCGTGCGCCCCGGGATGGTGCAGGTGCAGTCGGCCGGCACGGGCATCACGCACGCCGAGGTGGCCGCGACCGGCGTCGGGCCGACCCGCTTCGTCCAGGCCTGGCTGCGCCCCGAGACGTCGGGCGGCGAGCCGTCCTACGACGTGCATGAGGTGGCGCTGGTGTCCGGCGAGCTGGTCGAGGCGGCGGCCGTCGCCGGCGGACGCTTCCTGGTCGCCAGGCTCGCAGCCGGCGACACGCTGACCCTCCCGGACGACCCGCTGCAGCACGTCTACATCGGCAAGGGCGCGCTGATCCGCTCGTCGCTGGCCGAGCCGCTGTCGCAGGGCGACGCGTTCCGGTTCACCGACGTGCCCGGGGTCGAGGTGACCGCGGCCGTGCCGACCGAGCTGCTCGTCTGGACGTTCCCCGGATAGGACGTTCTCCGGATGGACGTCAGGCGATGACGGCCAGCGCCCCCGGCAGCACCTCGACGGTCGCCGGCTGGTCGGTCAACCCCGGCAGGTGACCCAGCGGCTCGCCGTCACCGCCGACGGGGATCGGCGTGCGGGCGCGGCCGCGGATCTCGACGCGGCGGCCGGTGAGGATGGTGACCTCGGGCCGGTCGACGTGCGCGCCGTCGTACACGGTCGGCAGCGAGCGCATCAGCTCGAGCTTGGACGCGGCCTCGATCACGACCACGTCGAGGATGCCGTCCTCGACGGAGGCGGACGGCGCGATCTTCATGCCCTTGCCGTAGTAGGCGGAGTTGGCGACGACGACGGTGGCGGCGGAGTACTCCCGCTCGACGCCGTCGACGCTGACGCGGTAGCGGCCGGGCTGGTAGGCCGCGAGCGAGCGCAGGGCGGCGTAGGGGTACTGCAGCTTCCGCGGCAGCCAGTGCGCCCGGTCGACGATCTCCGAGGCCCGGGCGTCCACGCCGGAGTAGACCGAGCCCGCGACCAGCCGCGGCTCGGCGCCGGGGAGGGTGAGGGCGAGCAGGTCCACGCGGCGTACGTCGCCCTCGAGCAGCAACCGTGCCTGCGCGTCGGGGGCGTCGGGCAGCCCGAGCATCCTCGCGAAGTCGTTGCCGCGACCGGCCGGAAGCACGGCCAGGGTGCCGCCGCCCGTGGAGACGGCGCCGGCCAGCGAGGAGAGCATCCCGTCGCCGCCGACCGAGACGACCACGTCGCCGCGCTCGATGGCTGCGGTGACGATGGCGCCCATCGCCCGAGGGCCGGGCGAGTAGGTGACGTCGACGGTCGAGCCGGCCTCGCGGAGCAGCCGCGCGACGGGCACGACGGCGTCCGGGGCGGCCCCGCCGCCGGACGCGGGGTTGACCAGGAAGGTGAACGAGCGGGTCTGGAGGCTCACGGGATCAGGACCCCCGGGTTGAGGATGCCGGTCGGGTCGAGCTCGGCCTTGACCGCGCGCAGCACCTGCACGCCCACCGGTCCGATCTCCTGGGCCAGCCACGGCTTGTGGTCCGTGCCGACGGCGTGGTGGTGGGTGATCGTCGCGCCCGCCGCGATCATCGCGTCGCTGGCCGCGACCTTGGCGGCCTGCCACTGGGCGAGCGGCTCCTCGGCCTCCTTGGTGGCGACGGTGAAGTAGAGCGAGCAACCGGTCTCGTAGACGTGCGAGATGTGGCAGAGCACGATCGTGCCGGCGCCGAGCGAGGTCTCGAGGGCGGACTTCACGCTGGTGTAGAGGGTGTCCATGTTGGACCAGAACGTCGCGGTCTCCAGCGTCTCGACCAGGACGCCGACGTCGAGCATGGAGTCGCGGAGGTAGGGCGCGTTGAAGCGGCCGTGCGCCCAGGCCTCGCCCGGGCCCTCGCCCAGGGCGGTGCCGCCCAGCCCATCCAGGACAGCCGTGACGGCGGCGCGCTTGGCGTCGACCGCGGCCTGCTCGCCCTCGTAGCCGGTGATCATCAGGCACCCGCCGGCGGCCTCGCCGCCGATCTCCTCGGGGCGGGCAAGGTTGATCGCGGTCTCGGACTCGTCGGAGAGCCGGATGACCGTGGGCAACATGCCGGTCTGCGCGAGGGTCCGCATCGCGGCGGCCCCCTCGGCGAAGGAGGCCCAGCGCCAGCCCTCGTAGAGCTTGACCTCCGGCAGCTTCCGGACCCGGACGGTGACGGCGGTGATCACGCCGAAGGCGCCCTCGGAGCCCAGCAGCAGCTGGCGCAGGTCAGGGCCGGCCGCGTTGGCGGGCGCCGAGCCGAGGGTCAGGTCACCGGTGGGGGTGGCCACGGTCAGGCCCACGACGAGCGCGTCGAAGCGGCCGTAGCCGGCGCTGGACTGGCCCGAGGAGCGGGTCGCGGCGAAGCCGCCGATCGAGGCGTACTCGAACGACTGCGGGTAGTGGCCCAGGGTCAGGCCGTGCTCGGCGAGCAGCGCCTCGGCCTCGGGTCCGCGCAGGCCGGGCTCGAGGGTGGCGGTCATCGAGACGGGGTCGACCGCCAGCAGCGACTTCATCCGGACCAGGTCGAGCGAGACGAGCCCGGCGTAGCCGTCGCGGCGCGCGGCCAGGCCACCCGTGACCGACGTACCGCCGCCGAAGGGGACGACGGCCACGTGGTGCTGCACGGCCCAGGCCAGCACGGCCACGACGTCGGCGTGGCCGCCGGGGCGCACGACCGCGTCGGGGGCGTCGGACAGGTCGCCGGTGCGGGCGCGGATCAGATCGGGGGTCGACTTGCCGCGGGTGCGGAGCCGGCGGGTCTCGTCGTCGGTGAGGACGTGCTCGGCCCCGACGACGTCGCGCAGCCCGTCGAGCAGGGACGGCTCGATCGCCGGAGCGGGCAGCGCCGGGGACTCCAGCGCGGGCCGCTCGTCGACGCCGAAGGCCATCTCGACCAGGCCGCGCGCCGACTCGGGCAGGGCGGCCGCGCGGTCCGGGCTGCCCCAGCGCTGGGGGTGCATCTCGGTCTGCTCGAAGGGCAGCCCCGGGGCTGCTGCGGGGGAGGTCGTCGAGTCCGTCATGTGTTACAGTGTGACATATGACGTCACTTCGTCACAACAGCGGATCGGAGAGCGATCCCCGCGACGCCTACCTCGACGCCGCCCGCGCCTGCATCCTCGACGTCGGCTGGCGTCGTACGACGCTCACCGAGGTCGCGCGCCGGGCCGGCGTCTCGCGGATGACGATCTACCGCTCGTGGTCGGACATGCAGCAGCTGCTCGGCGACCTGATGACGCGCGAGTGGTCCGGCGTGGTGACCGCGATCGTGGCCGACGAGGACGCTTCCGCGTCGCCCGTCGACCGGCTGGTCTCCGACATCGTCGGGACGGTCCGCACGCTCCGCGAGAACGAGCTGTTCCTCCGGATCGTGGAGCTCGACCCCGAGCTGCTGCTCCCCTACCTGCTCGCGCGCCGCGGCCGCTCGCAGGACGCGATCCTCGCGCTCACGACCGAGGCGATCCGGGCCGGCCAGGCCGAGGGCCGGATGCGCGGCGGCAACCCCGTCGCGATCGCCCGCGGCCTGCTGCTGGCCGCCCACGGCTTCGTCCTCTCCGCCCACACCATGGTCGACGGCGACGCCTCCGAGGACGAGCTGGACGCCGAGCTCACCACCCTGCTGACCCGGAGCCTCACGCCATGACCGGACCCGCCACCCTCATCACCCCCGGGCTCGCCGACGCCCCCACCGACGTCGACCTCGTCGTCATCGGCCTGGGCATCACCGGCGTCGGGGTCGCGCTCGACGCGGTCACCCGCGGCCTGACCGTGCTGGCCGTGGACGCCCACGACCTGGCCTTCGGCACGTCGCGCTGGTCGAGCAAGATGGTCCACGGCGGGCTCCGCTACCTCGCCCAGGGGCAGGTCGGCGTCGCCCACGAGAGCGCCGTCGAGCGCGGCATCCTCATGGAGGTCACCGCCCCGCACCTCTCCCACGCGATGCCGATGCTGGTGCCCCTCAACTCCAGCGTGACGACGTTCCAGGCCGCCGTCACCCGTGCCGGCCTGATCGCGGGCGACGTGCTCCGCCGCGGCGCGCGCACCTCGGCCGAGACCCTCCCCCGGCCCCGCCGCGTCTCGGCCACCGAGGCGCTCGCCCTGGCGCCGCCGCTGCGCCCGTCCGGCCTCCGCGGCGGCCTGCTGTCCTGGGACGGCCAGCTCGAGGACGACGCCCGCCTCGTCACGACCATCGCCCGCACCGCCGCCCAGCACGGCGCGCACGTCCGCACCCGCGCCCGCGTCCTGTCCGCCACCGGCAGCCAGGTGCACCTGCGCGACGAGCTGACCGGCGCCACGTCCACCGTCACCGCCCGGGCGGTCGTCAACGCCACCGGCGTCTGGGCCGGCGAGCTGGTGGAGGAGGTCACCCTCCGCCCCAGCCGCGGCACCCACCTCGTGCTCCGCGCCGAGAGCCTCCCCGGCCTCCAAGTGAGCGTCTTCGCCCCGGTCCCCGGCTCGACCAGCCGCTTCGTGCTGGTCCTGCCCCAGCCCGACGGGACGGTGTACGTCGGCCTCACCGACGAGCCGACCGACGGCGACATCCCCGACGTGCCCGAGCCCACCGAGCCCGAGATCGGCTTCCTCCTCGACGTCGTGTCGGCCGCGTTCGCCCGGCCGTTGCGCCGCGACGACGTGGTCGGCGCCTTCGCCGGCCTGCGCCCGCTCATCGACGCCGGCGACGGCTCGACCGCCGACCTGTCCCGGCAGCACGCCGTCCTGACCTCGGCCTCCGGCGTCGTCACGATCGTCGGCGGCAAGCTCACGACCTACCGCCAGATGGCCGAGGACGCCGTCGACGCCGCGGTCGCCCAGGGCCACCTCGGGGCGGGCCCCTGCCGCACCCGCAACCTGCCGATCAGCGGCGCCGACACCCGCGCCCGGCTCGCGCTGCTCGAGCAGCCGGCCCGGCTCGTGCGCCGCTACGGCACCGACGCCGAGCTGGTCCTCGCCAACGCCCGGGAGGTCACCGGGCTCCCCGACGAGGAGCTGCTGGCCCCGGTCAGCGACCGGGTGCCGGTCACCCTGGCCGAGCTGGTCTTCGGCGTCACCCACGAGGGTGCGGCCGACGTCGACGACCTGCTCGACCGGCGCACCCGCGTGGGCCTGGTCCCCGAGGACCGGGCCACCGCGCTGCCCGCCGCCGTACGCGCCCTGGAGCTGGTCGAGGAGCACCGCGCCGGGCACCGATGAGTCCGGCCCGTTCCGCTGGTCTGTCCCACGAGGCAGACTGGACGAGGACGAGGGAGCGACCATGACCGCGGGCACGAGCACCACCAGCACCACCACCAGCACCACCACCAGCACGGACGAGCTGCAGGACTTCCCCACGCTGACGGCGCGCTACCAGCGTGAGCTGCTCGCGCACTGCTACCGGATGAGCGGCTCGGTCCACGAGGCCGAGGACCTCGTCCAGGAGACCTTCCTGCGGGCGTGGAAGGCCTCGGCCGACTTCCAGGGCCGGTCCTCGGTCCGCACCTGGCTGTACCGGATCGCCACCAACGTCTGCCTCACTAACCTCGAGGGCCGACCCCGCCGCCCGCTCCCGACCGGCCTCGGCACCGCCGACGCGCTGCCCGGCGACGAGCTCCGGGAGAACGGCGAGATCGCCTGGCTGGAGCCGGTCCCCGACGCCGCCGTCGTGGTCGCCGAGCGCGACTCGATCCGGCTCGCCTTCGTGGCCGCGCTCCAGCACCTGCCCGCCCGCCAGCGGGCGGTGCTGATCCTGCGCGACGTGCTCCGCTGGACCGCCGCCGAGGTCGCCGAGGCCCTCGACACCACCGTCGCCGCGGTCAACTCCGCGCTGCAGCGCGCCCACGCCCAGCTCGCCGCCCGCGGACTCACCGAGGACACCGTCCAGCCCGACCTCACCCCCGAGCAGCGCGAGCTGCTGGACCGCTACGTCGAGGCCTTCTGGCGCAAGGACGTCGACACGATCGTCTCGATGCTGACCGCCGAGGCGGTCTGGGAGATGCCTCCGTTCACGAGCTGGTACGTCGGCCCCGACCACATCGGCGACCTGATCGGCAACCACTGCCCGGGCGGCAGCTTCGACATGCCGATGCTGGAGACGTCCGCCAACGGCCAGCCGGCGTTCGGCCTCTACATGCGCACGCCCGAGGGCGACTTCGCGCCGTTCCAGCTCCAGGTGCTCGAGCTCGACGACACCCGCGTCCGGCACGTCAGCGCCTTCTTCGACACCAGCCTGTTCGCCACCTTCGGCCTCCCCGCCCGGCTGCCGGCCGACTTCCGGGACGCCGCGGACCACCGGTGACCCCGCGGCTCGAGGCCGCGGTCGAGCTGCTCGGGCGGTCCCTCGTCTACACGCGCGGGGCGCTCGAGGGCGTGGGCCCCGACCTCCTCGACCGGCCCACGCCCTGCTCGGCCTGGACCCTGGACCAGCTGCTCAGGCACATGGAGGACGCCCTCGACGCGTTCACCGAGGCCGCGGGCGGCGCGGTCTCCGTCCGGCGTCCCGCGAGCCCCGTGCCCCGGGTCTCGACCCTGCAGGACAAGGCCTGCGCGCTCCTGGGCGCCTGGTCGCACGCGGCGCGGGCCACGGGGTCCGACGTGGTCGTCGGCGACGTCGGGGTCGCCAGCGAGGTGCTCGTGTCCACCGCCGCCCTCGAGATCACCGTCCACGGCTGGGACGTCGCCCAGGCCACGGGACGCCGTACGCCGATCCCCGCCGATCTCGCCGCCGACCTGTTGCCGGTTGCGCACCGGGTGGTCGACCCGACCGACCGCGGCCTGCGCTTCGACCGGGCCCGGGCCGCCGCGGACGACGCGGGGGCCGACGTCCACCTGCTGGAGTTCCTGGGCCGACACCTATCTGGTCCAGCTCGGCAAAATCGCGACGGAACGAGCCCGCATCCGGACGCCGCTTCCTAACCTTCGAACATGCAGGCCCCGGACGCGACCGAGACCGACGCCACCCGCGTCACCGCGGTCATCGGGCTGGCCCGGGCCGGGCAGGTCACCGAGGCCCTGGCCGAGCTGGACGCGCTCCGGGCGTCCGGACCGCTGCCACCCCGCGAGCAGGTCATGCTGCTGGCCATCGGCCTGGAGTGCCGGCTCGCCCGCGGGGACGTCGGGGACGCGCTGGCGCTCGGGGAGGAGCTCGGGGACTTCCTCGAGGCGACCGGCCCGGTCGGGGCCATCGCCCACCACGCGCGGGGCGAGCTGGCGTCGGCGCTCAACGAGCTCGAGTCCGCCCTGCACCACTTCGAGGAGGCGGGTCGCCGGATCGGGCCGGACGACGACGACCCCGAGGTGCTGCCGTGGCGGGCCGGCCTGGCGCTGGCGTCCCTCCGGCTCGGACGGCGCCGGGACGCCGCCGAGCTGGCCCTGGAGCACCTCGGGCAGACCCGCCCGTCGGGGTCGGCGTACGCCCGGGCGCAGGCGCTGCGGACCCTGGCCACCGCCGACGCCGCCGGCGACCGGGTGGCGCTGCTGCGCGAGGCCCGCGCCGTGATCGACGGCACCGGTGCGCGGCGGCTCGGCGCCCAGATCGACACCGACCTGGCGGGTCTCCTGCTCCTGCAGGGCAACACCCACGAGGCCGAGGCGCTGGCACTGCTCCGCTCCGCCGAGGAGTACGCCGGACGGCAGGAGCTGTGGCCGCTCCAGGGTCGCGTGCGTCGGCTCCTCGAGCGCCTCGGCGAGACGCCGCGCCGCGTGCAGGGCGAGGCGCTCGCCGCGCTCACCATGTCCGAGCGGAAGGTCGCCCGGCTGGCCGCCCAGGGGCTGACCAACCGGCAGATCGCCGAGGAGCTCGTGGTCACCGTGAAGGCGGTGGAGTGGCATCTCTCCCACGTCTACCGCAAGCTCGGGATCCGCTCCCGGACCCGGCTCGCGGCCACGCTCGGCAGCCTCGGCTGACCGGAGCGGTCTAGCCGAACCACCGCATCGACCGGCCGTGGCCGTGCGTCCACGCCACCACCTGCCCGTCGACGCCGAGCACGAAGGTCGGCCGCTCCGCGGCCACGTCCGGGCCGGTCGCGGTCACGCGCGGCAGCACCCGCTTGCCCTCGTTGGAGACCCAGTGGCAACGGCCCTCGGCCACCAGCCCGGTCATCAGGTCGTGGAAGCGCTCCCGGTCGTCCGGCTCGAGGTAGGCGATCACGGCCGAGTGGAACACCACGACCGGCGCGTGCGCGGCGGCGCGCTCGACCAGCGCGGGCAGCTCCTCGAGGAGGTCGCCGCGGACCAGCTCGGGCGGGTCGGTGCGGGCCATCTCGATGGCCGTGACCAGCCGCTCCCGACGGTCGTCGTGCTCGGGCCAGACCAGGGTGGTCAGCCAGCCCATCTCGTCCTCGTCGGTGACGTCGAGCGGGTTCAGGTCGATGCCGCCCCGCCACGCCACGGACGGGATCCCGACCGGACCGGTGAGGTCGCCCTTCACCCGGCAGGACAGGCGCGGGCCGACGCCGGCCTCGACCACCTCGTCGACCTCGCCCTCACCGACGGACCAGGCGTAGGACCAGCGATCCGGGTAGAGGCACAGGCCCGCGCTCGCGCCCACCTCGAGCAGCGCCACCGGACGACCCCGCGCCACCCGCGCGAACGCCGGCACGAGCGTCGCCAGCCGGCCGACCTCGTTGGTCTGGGTGGCGCGCGCCAGGATCGTGGCGCGGATCGAGCCGTCGTCGCCGAGCAGGGCGTCACGGAGGCCGGCGTACGGGCCGGGGGCGGGGACGCCGTGCCAGCGCGCGGCGGCGAAGACCAGGTTGGGCTGCTGCTTGATCTGCGGCAGGCCGCCGATCCAGGCGAGCACGTCGGGATCCTCGACCACGCCCCGGGCCCACGCCTCGAAGCACGGGGAGTCCCCGGCGTACGACGCGAAGTCGGCGTACTGATCGGCCACCTCGGCCCACAGCTCCATGGCGCCATCCTGCCCGGGGGCCGGCCTCAGCCGGCAGGCAGGTTGACGTACGTCGTCTCGAGGTACTCCTCGATGCCCTCGAAGCCGCCCTCGCGCCCGAACCCGCTGGCCTTGACGCCCCCGAAGGGTGCCGCCGGGTTGGAGACCAGGCCGGTGTTGATCCCGACCATGCCGTAGTCCAGCGACTCCGCCAGCCGGATCGTGCGGGCCAGGTCGCGGGTGTAGGCGTAGGACGAGAGGCCGTACTCGGTGTCGTTGGCCCGCGCGACGGCCTCCTCCTCGGTGTCGAAGGTGGTGATGGGCGCGACCGGCCCGAAGATCTCCTCCGCGTTGATCGCCGACTCGGCCGGCACGTCGAGCAGCACGGTCGGGGGGTAGAAGAAGCCGGGGCCGTCGGGGGCCTGGCCGCCGCAGACGACGGTCGCCCCGTCGTGGATCGCGTCGGTGACCAGCTGGCTGACCGACTCGACCGCCTTCTCGTCGATGAGCGGACCGACGTCGACGCCGTCGTCCTGGCCGCGGCCGACGGTCAGCGCGCCCATCCGCTTGCCGAGCTTCTCGGCGAACTCCGCGGCCACCGAGCGGTGCACGAGGAAGCGGTTGGCGGCCGTGCAGGCCTCGCCCATGTTGCGCATCTTGGCCAGCATCGCGCCGTCGACGGCCGCGTCGACGTCGGCATCCTCGAAGACCAGGAACGGCGCGTTGCCGCCGAGCTCCATGCTGACCCGCAGGAGCTGCTCGGCGGACTGGCGGACCAGCACCTTTCCGATGCCGGTCGAGCCCGTGAAGCTGACCTTGCGCAGGCGGTCGTCGGCCATCAGCGCCTCGCTCACCCCGGCCGCGTCGGTGGTCGGCACGATGTTGAGCACGCCGTCGGGCAGGCCGGCCTCGGCGAGCACGCCGGCCAGCGCCAGCATCGTCAGCGGCGTCTGGTGAGCGGGCTTGACCACCATCGTGCAGCCGGCCGCGATGGCCGGGCCGATCTTGCGGGTGCCCATGGCGAGCGGGAAGTTCCAGGGCGTCACGAACAGGCACGGTCCGACCGGCTTCTTCAGGGTCAGCAACCGGCTGCCGCCCGCCGGGGCCTGCATGTAGCGGCCGTGGATGCGCACCGCCTCCTCGGCGTACCACCGGAAGAACTCGATGCCGTAGGCCACCTCACCGCGCGCCTCGGCCACGGTCTTGCCCATCTCCAGGCTCATCAGGGCCGCGAACTCGTCGGCCCGTGCCGTGACCAGCTCGAAGGCGGTCCGCAGGATCTCGCCACGCTCGCGCGGCGGCGTCCGGGACCACGAGCGCTGGGCCGCGACGGCCGCGTCGAGGGCCTCGATCGCCTCACCCGCCGAGGCGTCGGCGACGGTCGTGATGACCGACCCGTCAGCGGGGTCGATGACCTCGAACCGGTCGCCGCTGTCGGCCTCGCGCCAGCTGCCGCCGATGAGGATGCCGCGCTGGTCCGGAGCCAGCAGGTCGAGTGCAGGAGTGTGAGCGGTCATGGGGCCACCCTTGCACCCCAGAGGTTGGCCGAAACAGGGGACAGCGTCGGCGGGTTCGTGGGATTCTTCGGTTGTCGACCTCGGAGGGAGCACCCTGTCGTCGGCAATGAACCCCTTGCTGACCCCATGCAGCGAGGGGTTCACCCTCGCTCGGCCCCGGGCACGTCCCCACGCATCCGGGCCAGCCATGCACGCACGCGGGGTCGACCGGCCGCTGCCCGGTCCCCCGCGTGCGTGTGCGTGCCCGCTTTCCCCAAATCCCCCCTTGCGCGCGGGCTCCAACAGGAGTTGCCTCGGAGACACGGCACCCGCACCCGGCCGGTGCCGGGTCGGAGGTGCGTGATGGCCGAGAAGGGAAGCTCCCGGAGAGCATCGGGCCACGATCTGGAGGCGAGCAGCCCCGATCGGATCCGCAACGTCGTGCTGGTGGGCCCGAGTGGCTCCGGCAAGACCACGTTGGTCGAGACCCTGCTCGCCGCCTCGGGCGCCGTCACCCGCGCCGGCTCGGTCCGTGACGGCACCACCGTCTGCGACTTCGAGGAGTCCGAGCAGGCCCACGGCCGCTCCATCTCCCTCGCCGTCGCTCCGCTCGTGCACGCCGGCACCAAGGTCAACCTCGTCGACACCCCCGGGTACGCCGACTTCGTGGGCGAGCTCCGGGCCGGGCTGCGGGCCGCCGACTGCGCGCTGTTCGTCGTGGCCGCCAACGAGGGCGTCGACGAGGCGACCCGCGTGCTGTGGGCCGAGTGCGCCGAGGTCGGCATGCCGCGCGCCGTGGTGGTGGCCAAGCTCGACCAGGCTCGCGCCGACTACGACGGCGTGCTCCGCCAGACCCGGGAGGCGTTCGGCGAGCGGGTGATGCCGCTCTACGTCCCCGTCCGCTCCGGCGACGAGGTCGTCTCCCTGACCGGCCTCCTGCCCCCCGGCGACGACGAGCACGAGGAGCTCCGCGGCGAGCTCATCGAGGGCGTGATCGAGGAGTCCGAGGACGAGACCCTGATGGACCGCTACGTCGGCGGCGAGGTGATCGGCGAGGACGTGCTGACCTCCGACCTCGAGCGGGCCGTGGCCCGGGCGACGTTCTTCCCGGTCGTGCCGGTCTGCTCGACCAGCGGGGTCGGCTGCACCGAGCTGCTCGACCTCGTGGTGCGCGGCTTCCCCTCCCCTGTCGAGCATCCCGCTCCGGAGGTCTTCACCCCCGCCGGCAAGGCCGCCGGCACCCTCACCTGCGACCCCGAGGGCCCGCTGGTCGCCGAGATCGTCAAGACCACCAGCGACCCGTACGTCGGTCGCCTCAGCCTGGTCCGGGTCTTCTCGGGGACCCTGCGCCCCGACCAGCCGGTGCACGTGTCGGGCCACGTGACCTCGTTCTTCGGCGACGGCCACGGGCACGAGGACCACGACGAGGACGAGCGGATCGGCGCGCTGGCGCACCCCTTCGGCCGGGCCCAGGTGCCGGCCGGCCGGATCATCGCCGGCGACCTGTGCGCGATCGGGCGGCTGACCCGGGCCGAGACCGGCGACACCCTGTCCCCCATCGAGGAGCCGCGGGTGCTGCGGCCCTGGACGATGCCGGAGCCGCTGCTGCCGGTCGCGATCGTGGCGCACAGCAAGGCCGACGAGGACAAGCTCTCCCAGGCGCTGGCGCGCCTCGGCGCCGAGGACCCGTCGCTGCGGATCGAGAACAACTCCGAGACCCACCAGCTCGTGCTCTGGTGCATGGGCGAGGCGCACGCCGACGTGGTGCTCGAACGCCTCACCTCGCGCTACTCCGTGCACGTCGACCAGGAGCCGTTCCTGGTCTCGCTGCGGGAGACGTTCTCCGGACCCGCCAAGGGCCACGGCCGGCACGTCAAGCAGTCCGGCGGGCACGGCCAGTTCGCCGTCTGCGACATCGAGGTCGAGCCGCTGCCCGAGGGGTCGGGGTTCGAGTTCGTCGACAAGGTGGTGGGCGGGGCGGTGCCGCGGCAGTTCATCCCGAGCGTGGAGAAGGGCGTCCGGGCGCAGATGCAGCGCGGGGTCCGCAACGGCTACCCCGTCGTCGACCTCCGGGTCACCCTCACCGACGGCAAGGCGCACAGCGTCGACTCCTCCGACATGGCGTTCCAGACCGCCGGCGCGCTCGCCCTGCGCGAGGCCGCCGCGACGACCACCGTCACGATGCTCGAGCCCTACGACACCGTGACCGTCGTGGTGCCCGACGAGCTGGTCGGGCCGGTGATGAGCGACCTGTCCGCACGCCGGGCCCGGCTGCTCGGGACCGACCAGGCGGCCGACGAACGCACCCAGGTGCTGGCCGAGGTGCCGCAGACCGAGCTGGTCCGCTACGCCGTCGACCTCCGCTCGGCCACCCACGGCGCCGGCACGTTCACCCGCACCTTCGCCCACTACGAGGCCATGCCCGACGACGTGGCGCGCTCGATCGGCCCCAAGTGATCGACTTCGGGGCGCCGGTGCAGTAGAACTGCCGGGTTCCCGGCGCCGTCGGGTCACCACCGCGTGTCCCTGGGGGGAGCTCGAATGTTCGGTTACGTCGTCAAGCGGATGCTCGCCGGGATGGTCGTGGTCGTCCTGGTCTCCATGGCGATCTTCGTGCTGTTCTGGTACGGCCCCTCGAGCCCCGCCCAGCCGATCTGCGACCGCGAGACCAGCAACCGGTGCACCCCGGTGCGGCTCGAGCGGTTCGAGCACTCGCTGGGCTACGACAACCCGATCTACGAGGAGTACGGCAGGTACGCCCGGGGCATCTTCGTCGGGCGCACCATCACGATCGGCCCCACGGCGTACACGTGCCCCGCTCCGTGCCTGGGCTTCTCCTACCGCACCAAGGTCCCGGTGTGGACCGAGATGAAGAGCCGGCTCCCCGCCACCTTCTCCGTGGCCGTCGGCGGCGGCTTCCTCTACCTCGCCTTCGGCATCCCGATCGGGGTGGCGGCCGCCCGGCGTCGCGGCAGCGTCGCGGACAAGGCGCTGGTCTCGAGCTTCCTGGTCATCAGCTCGATTCCCTACTACCTCTTCGCCCTGCTCGCGTGGCTCTACTGCACCGTCATCTTCGAGGTGCCGGGGTTGGGCAACCCCGGCTACCACCCGATCACGGCGAATCCCGCGAAGTGGTTCTCCGGCATGATCCTGGCCTGGGTGGCGCTGGGCATCTACGGCTGCACGGAGTTCACCCGCTTCAGCCGCGGCGCGATGGTCGAGGCGCTCAGCGAGGACTACGTGCGCACGGCCCGGGCGAAGGGCCTGACGCCGCGGAGCGTTGTCTACAAGCACGCCCTGCGGTCGGCGCTGGTGCCGGTCGTGACGATCTTCGGGCTCGAGTTCGGGGGGCTGCTGGCCGGCACGATCTTCACCGAACGGATCTTCGACATCCAGGGCATCGGCTTCTGGAGCGTCCAGGCGGTCGGCGCCCGGGACCTGCCGGTCGTGTCGGCCACCGCGCTCTTCAGCGCGGTGGTGCTGATCGTCTCCAACATCCTGGTCGACGTCGTCTACGGCATCCTCGACCCGCGCGTGCGGCTGTCCTGATCCCGCGGGTCGCCCGCGTCAGCGGGCGGCCCGGAGGAACGCCTCGAGGATCGGGCCGGCGGTGCCGGAGCCGGACTCGCCGATGTCGACGAAGACCGCCACGGCCAGATCGCCCTGGGCGGCGATCATCCAGGCGTGGGTGAGCACCTTGCCGCCGTCGGACTCGAACTCCGCGGTGCCGGTCTTGGCGATCACCGGCGGGCCGGGCACGTCGAGCAATCCGCGGCCGCTTCCGTTGAGCACCACGCCACGCAGCATGGACTTCAGCGCGGCACCCTCCCCGGACGTCAGCTTCTCAACCCCGTCGGGCGGCGCCACGTCGACCGACTCCACCAGCCGCGGCACCACGAGCCGGCCGGACTGGACCGAGCCGATCACCGCGGCCATCGCCACCGGCGAGGCGAGGATCGTGCCCTGCCCGATCATGTCGGCGGCGGCCTCGGTCTCCGACGCGGGCGGCTCGACGTTGCCGAAGTACGCCGGGAAGCCGAGGTCGTGGTCGACGCCAAGCCCCAGCGACGCGGCGGCGTCGACGAGGCCCGACCGGCCGAGCTTGCCCGCCTGGCTGATGAAGGCGGTGTTGCAGGAGTTGGCCAGCGCGGTGCGCAGGGGGATCCGGCCGATCCCGGTCGCGGGGTAGTCGGAGTAGTTCTTGAAGGTCTTGCCGTCGACCGTGATCGTCGGCGTGCACGGCACGACGCTGTCGGGGGTGAGCCCGGCCCGGAGCAGCGCGAGGCTGCTGACGCTCTTGAACGTCGACCCGGGGGCGAACTGCCCGTAGGTCGCCATGTTGTAGCCATTCGTGCCCGGACCGTTGGCCGCGGCCAGGATGTCGCCGGTCGAGGGCCGGAGGGCGACGATCGCGCTCGCCGGACCGACGTCGGCGAGCAGTCGCTCCGCCTCCAGCTGGAGGTCGACGTCGAGGCTCAGCCGCAGCGGTGTGCCGGCCTGCGCCGCGACCCGGAACAGCTCGGTCCCGCTGCCCTGGCCGTCGACCCGCTCGACCACCGCGCCCTGGACGCCGCGGAGCTGGTCGTCGTAGCGGGCCTGGAGTCCGGAGGTGCCGGCCTCGTCGCCCGGGTGGTAGGTGTCCGGGTCGTCCTTGATCATCTCGGCCGTCACCGGGCCGACGCGGCCCAGGATCGGCGCGGCGAACTCCTTGGTCGGCGCGAGCGGCAGCTCGCCGGAGACCGACAGCACCCCGGGGATGTCGTCGACGCGCGCGAGCGCCCGCGGCACCTCGCCCTGCCGGTAGACGATCGCCTCGACGAAGGCCTTGTCCCCCGAGGCCTCGACCAGCTTGGCGTAGGCCTTCGGGTCGATGCCGACCAGCGCGGCCAGGCGCCGCGCCGCGTCGCCGGCCTTCTTCGCCGGCACCTGCGAGCGGTCGATCCCGAACCGCATCACCGGCCGGTCGGTGACCAGCTTGGTCCCGTGGGCACCGACGACGGGCCCGCGCCGGGCCGCGATCGGCGTGACGTCGAGCCGCTGCCCGTCCTCGAGGTCGCCCTGCACGACGGCGGGGTCCCAGTCCACGAGCCACTCGTCGTCGACGAGGGTCCAGTCGGCGGTCGTGGTGTAGGTCCACTCGTCGCCGGCGATCGGCCAGGTCCACTGCAACGTGGCCTTCGCGGTGTCGCCGGACTCCACCACCTCGCTCGCGGCGACCGACGGGGTCACCTCGCCCATGCCGGCGACGAGCGTCGCGTAGTCCTGGGTGACCGCGTCGGGGGTGCCGCCGTGAACGCCGACGTCGCCGAAGTCCCCCGAGGACAGCGCGCCCGCCAGGGTGTCGGCGGCCTCGCTCGCGTCCGGTCCGGTGACCTTCTGGGCCGCGTCGCAGCCCCCCAGCAGGCCGACGGCGAGCAGCCCGGCGGCGAACGTGGCGGTGGCGGTCCTGGTGTGGCGACGCATGGCCCGGTTCTACCAGCCGTCGCCGACGCAGCGACGATCAGCGGCGCGTCGGCACCACCGGCGCGCGGAACGACTCGGGCTCGATGGCGGCGTCGAGGTCGGCGTACCGCCGCTGTTGTACGGCGATGGCCGGTCCCTGCGCCCTGGCCGCGGCGACCGTGGCGGCGGTGACCGTCAGCGGGGCGCCGGTGAGCAGCGGGCTGACCAGCGGGGCGTAGCCGGAGGAGTGCCCGGACCGGTTGGGGTGGTAGCTCTCGCTGATCGGGTTGGACAGCCCGTTGAGCCACTCCACGCTGTCGCAGACCGCGTGGCCGATGAACGCGTTGGTCGGGTTCGCGAAGGCGAAGCCCCGGGCCGACGCGGCGCTGGCCAGCTTGGAGTTGAGCAGGTCGGCGGTCTGGTTGAGCCGGGTCTCCTCGGCCGGGCTGAACCACGTCGCGGCGTTGCAGTCCTCGCCCTGGAAGAGCCGCGGGTAGCCCACGACGACGACCTTCGCGTTGGCCGCCCGGGACCGGATCGAGGAGTAGAGCGTCGCGAGCGCGCCCGGGAGCGTGTTGTTGATGTAGGCCTGCGCGGTGTTGATGGCGCCGTCGCAGTTGCTCGACCACCAGGGCTGGGCGCACTCGGTGAGCACGTCGCTGAACCCGGCGTCGTTGCCGCCGACCGAGATCGTCACGTAGCTCGTCGACGCCGTCAGCGCCGAGAGCTGACTGTTGGTGACGTCGGGGATCTTCGCGCCCGAGCAGGCCCGGAAGTTCAGGGCGTAGCCGCGGGCCGCCGCGATCAGGCTCGGGTAGGCGTAGGTCGAGCGCTGGCACGACGTGCCGTCGCTGATGTAGCTGCGGGTGCCGACGCCCGAGGAGTAGGAGTCGCCGAGGGCGACGTACACGGGAGCGGCGGCGGTGGCCGGCGCGGCCGGGACGAGCAGGGTCGCGACGGACGAGGCGAGGAAGGCAGCGGTGGCGAGAAGACGCGGGCGGACACGCACGAGGACCTCCGAGAACGATCGAGCGGCCACCCGATGTGACCGGGATCACTCAAGCACCCGTCGGCCCAGCTGACCAGAGGCAGGTCGGCGTGGTCTGGGCGAGGATGTCGGGCATGGGTCACGGACACTCGCACCGCGCCGGTCGCGACCACCACGGGGACGACGGCGTCACGGTCGCCCGCACGCCGCGCACCGTCCTCCTCACGATCCTCGTGGCCGTCGCCGCCGCGACGATCGCCGGGCTCGTCCTCCTGTGGCCCGACGCGGGCAAGGCCGACGCGATCACGAAGTCGGTCGCGTACGCCGCCCCGGGCGCGACGTTCCCCGACGCCACGGTCGTGTCGGTCGAGAAGCCCTGCGCCCGCGACGGGTCCGGCGACCAGACCGCGTGCGGTCATCTGAGCGCCACCGTCGCCAGCGGCAAGGACACGGGCACCAAGGTCTCCGTGGTCGTCCCGCCCCAGGTCGCCGCGGCCGGCCTGTCGGCCGGCGACACCGTGCAGCTGCTGCGGTCCCCGCCCGCCCAGGGCCAGCCGGCGCAGTTCTCCTACGTCGGCACCGAGCGCTCGGGACCCCTGTGGGTGCTGGCGATCGCCTTCGCCCTCGTGGTCGTGGCGGTCGCGCGGCTCCGCGGCCTGCTCGCGCTCGTGGGGCTGGGCGTCAGCGGGGTCGTGATCTGGAAGTTCGTGCTGCCCGCGCTGCTCACCGGCGAGTCCGGTCTCCTGGTCGGCCTGGTCGCCTCCGCCGCGATCATGTACGTCGTCCTCTACTCCACCCACGGCCTGTCGATGCGGACGAGCGCCGCCCTGGCCGGCACCCTGGCCGGCGTCGCGATCACGGCCGGGATCGGCGTCTGGTCGGTCGGGGCGACCCACCTGACCGGCGTCGACGACGAGAGCGGCAGCGTCCTGAGCGGCTTCGTCAACGACCTCGGTTACCAGGGGCTGCTCACCTGCGCGATCGTGATCGCGGGGCTCGGCGTGCTCAACGACGTGACGATCACCCAGGCCTCGGCGGTCTGGGAGCTGCGCGGCGCCGCGCCCGAGATGCGGCGCCGCGCGCTCTTCGCCAGTGGCATGCGGATCGGGCGCGACCACATCGCCTCGACGATCTACACGATCGTCTTCGCCTACGCCGGCGCCGCCCTGACCGTGCTGCTCGTCATCCAGCTCTACGACCGGTCGCTCGTCGACCTGCTCGTCACCGAGGAGATCGGCCAGGAGGTCGTGCGGGCGCTCGCGAGCAGCATCGGCCTGGTGCTGGCCGTGCCGCTGACGACGGCGATCGCGACGCTGACGGTGCCGGGAGCCCGGCGCCGCTCGTAACGCCGGGTGACGCTCAGTGGCGCGGCTTGCGGCGCGGCTTGCGGTCCTCGAAGTCCCGCGAGCCGCCGGAGCCGTTGTCGAGCTCGATCTCGATCAGCTTGCCGGAGATCCGGGTGGTCGACAGCTTGTCGAACACGTCGGCGCCGAGGCCCGCGGGCAGCTCGACGAGCGAGTGGTCGCCGCGGATGTCGATGTGGCCGAAGTCCTGACGGCCCAGGCCGCCCTCGTTGGCGATGGCGCCGACGATCTGTCGGGGCTCGACCTTGTGGCGCTTGCCCACCGAGATCCGGTACGTCGCCATCGGCACGTCGGTGCGGCCGCGCGGCTTGCGCGCCGGGCGGTCGCCACGGTCGGCACGGTCGAACCGGTCGCCACCGCGGTCGTCGCGACGCGGGCGCTCCTCGCGCACGGGCGCGGGCTCGTCACGCGGGTCGAGCAGCAGCGGGGTCTCGCCCTGCGCGACCACGGCCAGCGCGGCGGCGACGTCGACCTCGGGCACGTCGTGCTCGCTGACGTAGTGCTTGATGATGTCGCGGAACTTGTCGATCCGGCTCGTCTGCGACAGCGCGGTGGTGATCGCGTCGTCGAAGCGGCTCAGCCGCGTGACGTTGACGTCCTCGACCGACGGCAGCTGCATCTGGGTGAGCGGCTGGCGGGTCGCCTTCTCGATGTGCTTGAGCAGGTAGCGCTCGCGCGGGGTCACGAACGAGATCGCCTCACCGCTGCGGCCGGCGCGGCCGGTGCGGCCGATCCGGTGCACGTAGGACTCGGTGTCGGTCGGGATGTCGTAGTTGATGACGTGGCTGATCCGCTCGACGTCGAGGCCGCGGGCGGCGACGTCGGTGGCCACGAGGATGTCGAGCTTGGCCGCCTTGAGCTGGTTGACCGTGCGCTCGCGGACGTTCTGCTGCACGTCGCCGTTGATGGCGGCCGCGGAGTAGCCGCGGGCGCGCAGCTTCTCGGCCAGCGTCTCGGTCTCGTTCTTGGTGCGGACGAAGACGATCGTGCCCTCGAAGTTCTCGACCTCGAGGATGCGCGTGAGGGCGTCGACCTTCTGGGGGTAGCTCACCATCAGGTAGCGCTGGGTGATGTTGGGCGCCGTGGCCGTCGTGTTCTTGACGGTGATCTCGACGGGGTCCTTGAGGTACTGCTGCGAGATGCGGCGGATCTGCTTGGGCATCGTGGCCGAGAACAGCGCGACGTTCTTGTCCACCGGGGTGTCGGCGAGGATCGTCTCGACGTCCTCGGCGAAGCCCATGTTGAGCATCTCGTCGGCCTCGTCGAGCACCAGGAAGCGCAGCTCGGACAGGTCGAGCGTGCCCTTCTCGAGGTGGTCCATGATCCGGCCCGGGGTGCCGACGACGATGTGGACGCCGCGGCGGAGCGCGGAGAGCTGCACGCCGTAGCCCTGGCCGCCGTAGACGGGGAGGACGTGCACGCCCTTCATGCGCGCGGCGTACTTCTCGAACGCCTCGCAGACCTGGAGCGCGAGCTCACGGGTCGGCGCGAGGACCAGCGCCTGCGGGGTCTTCTGGGACAGGTCGAGGCGCGACAGGATCGGCAGCGCGAACGCCGCGGTCTTGCCGGTGCCGGTCTGCGCCAGGCCGACCACGTCGCGCCCCTCGAGGAGCGGCGGGATGGTCGCGGCCTGGATCGGCGAGGGAGTCTCGTAGCCGACGTCGCGCAACGCCTTCAGCACTGCCTCGTCGAGTCCGAGGTCCACGAAGCTCGGGGTCGCCTCGCCGGTGGGCTCGTTCTCGTCGTTGCTCATGGACACCGACGTTAGTGGGTGTTGCGCCTCACGCGGGATTCCAGGTCGCGGAGTCCTTCGTCACGCCCGGACCGGCTTCACTCGACGGTGACCGACTTGGCCAGGTTGCGCGGCTTGTCGATGTCGTGGCCGAGGTGGAGCGCCGCGTGGTAGGCCAGCAGCTGCAGCGGCACCGTCAGCAGGATCGGGTCGAGCTCCCGCTCGTTGCGCGGTACGTCGATGCGCAGCGCGGCCACGTCGCCGAGGTCGACGTCCTCGTGGGTGATGACCACGAGCGGGCCGCCCCGGGCCGCGATCTCGTGCAGGGCGCCGACGTTGCGGTCGGTCAGCTCGTCGGAGGGCACCAGCGCGACGGTCGGCACCTCCTCGCTGATCAGCGCGAGCGGGCCGTGCTTGAGCTCGGAGGTCTGGTAGGCCTCGGCGTGCCGGTAGGAGATCTCCTTGAACTTCTGCGCGCCCTCACGGGCGACCGGGAAGCCGCGCACCCGGCCGACGAAGAACAGGCTCTCGGCGTCGGCCAGCGTCCGCGCCACCTCGGCCAGCTCGTCCTCGCGGTCGAGGATCGCCTGGATCTGGTCGGGCAGCCGGGTCAGGCCGGCGATCAGCCGCTTGCCGTCGGCGATGGACAGGTCGCGCACGCGGCCGAGCTGGAGGGCCAGCAGCGAGAACCCGATGAACATGTTGGTCAGCGCCTTGGTCGAGGCGACCGCGACCTCGGGGCCGGCGTGCAGGTAGATGCCGCCGTCGCACTCGCGCGCGATCGCGCTGCCGACCACGTTGACCAGGCCGATCACCCGGCCGCCCTTGCGGCGGATCTCCTGCACGGCCAGCAGGGTGTCCAGGGTCTCCCCCGACTGGCTGACCGCGACATAGAGGGTGTCCGGCTCGATGATCGGGTTGCGGTAGCGGAACTCGCTGGCCGCCTCGGCGTCGGCGGGGATCCGCGCCAGCTCCTCGATCAGGGCTGCCCCCATCTGCCCGACGTAGTAGGCCGACCCGCAGCCCAGGATCTTCACGCGGCGGATCGCACGCGTCTCGCGCGCGTCCATGTTGAGGCCGCCGAGGCGGGCCGTCCCGAACCGCTCGTCGAGCCGGCCGCGCAGGACCCGGTCGGCCGCGGCCGGCTGCTCCTGCATCTCCTTGTGCATGAAGGAGTCGTGCTCGCCGGCGTCGTACGACGCGGGGTCGACGTCGACGTGCTCCGCGAGCTTGTGCGTCGTCGACAGGTCCTGGCGGTAGGTCGTGAAGCCGCCGGCCGTGAGTGTCGCGAGCTCACCGTCGTCGAGGTGGGCGACCGTGGTCGTGTAGCGGACCAGCGCGGCCAGGTCGCTGGCCACGTGCATCTCCTTCTCGCCCACGCCGATGATCAGCGGGCTGCCGTTGCGCGCCACGACGATGCGGTCGGGGAAGTCGGCGTGCAGCACGGCCACGCCGTAGGTGCCCTCGATGGCGGCCAGCGCGTCGCGGACCTTGCCCTCCAGGGTGTCGGCGCCGGAGCGGGCGACCAGGTGGGCGAGCACCTCGGTGTCGGTGTCGGAGGTGAGCTCGACGCCGTCGTCGGTCAGCTGCTGCCGGAGCGCCGCGGCGTTGTCGATGATCCCGTTGTGGACCACCGCGACCCGCTGGGCCTCGTCGGTGTGCGGGTGCGCGTTGGCGTCGTTGGCCGGCCCGTGGGTGGCCCACCGGGTGTGGCCGATGCCGACCTGGCCGGTGAAGCGCTTGGGCAGGCCCTCGGTCAGGTCCCGCACCCGGCCGGCCTTCTTGGCGACCTTGATCCCGCTCCCCCCGAGCACGGCGACGCCGGCCGAGTCGTAGCCGCGGTGCTCGAGCCGGGTCAGGCCCTCCAGCAGCAGCGGCGCGGCCTGCTGGGTGCCGATGTAGCCGACGATTCCGCACATCTGTGGTTCTCCCTCATCCATACACGAGTCGGCGCAACTGCCGCTCGCTGAGCTGCGGAGCGGCCACCACGCGGGCGGCCAGCTCCTCGGCGATCCGGGCGAAGATCTCGGGGTTCTTCGCGCCGTAGGTCTTCAGGTCCGCGTGCCGCCGCCGGACGTAGTCCTCCACCGGCTCGGCGTGGAAGGCGACCACGTCCTCCACCACGCGGGTCGCCTCGGCCGGGCTCAGTCCGGTCGTGGCGACCAGGTGGGAGATCAGCGCGGCGTCGACGGGCACGCACCGATGGTGGACCGGACCAGTCGCAACGGCAACTTCCTGCCCGAAATCGGGCAGGAATCGACACATGTGGTCCAGATCCCCCGTACGGCGGTATGTGGCCGACCCCCTGTGGATGCCCGAAAGGGAGCAAGGAGGCCCGTGTGAGCCGCCTGCGGCGGTCCAGATGGAGCAAATGTGCCGACATTCGCCGAAATGTCACCCCCCGGGTGGGTGTGCGCTACTCTTGGTGAACAGAAGGTGAACGAAAGGTGTCCCATGATGAACACGCAGATGACCGCCGGTCTCGTCCAGACCTGGGTCAGCGTCGTCGACGCGCGTGGTCGCGAGCACCTCGAGGCTCGCTGGGTCAGCCCGGCCCCGCAGGCCCCGGCGCAGACCCACGTCCACGCCGCCTGACGCACCCACCCAGCACCGGAGCCGCGACCCCCACCGGGGGTCGCGGCTCCTGCACTTCCGGGGGCGCCATGATGGGCGCATGACCCGCACCCCGCTCTCCCTGCTCGACACCGACTCCCTCATCGGCGACGACGACCGCGCGATGCGCGACACGGTCCGCTCCTTCGTGGAGGAGCGGCTCAAGCCGGAGATCGCCGGCTGGTACGAGAACGCCGACGTCCCGGTCCGCGACCTCGCGCTCGAGTTCGGCAAGCTCGGCCTGCTCGGCATGCACCTCGAGGGCTACGGCTGCGCGGGCACCAGCGCCACGGCGTACGGCCTGGCCTGCCTGGAGCTCGAGGCCGGCGACTCCGGACTGCGCTCGATCGTGTCGGTGCAGGGCTCGCTGGCGATGTACGCGATCTGGAAGCACGGCTCGGACGCCCAGAAGGACGAGTGGCTGCCGCGGATGGCCACCGGCGAGGCGATCGGCTGCTTCGGGCTGACCGAGCCCGACTTCGGCTCCAACCCCGGCGGCATGCGCACGCGGGCCAGGCTGGACGCCCCGGGAAATCCGCAGAGTGACTGGGTGCTGACCGGCAACAAGATGTGGATCACCAACGGCACCGTCGCCGACGTCGCGGTCGTCTGGGCGCGGACCGAGGACGGCGTGCGTGGCTTCGTCGTCCCGACCGACACCCCGGGCTTCACCGCGACGGAGATCAAGCACAAGATGTCGCTGCGGGCGTCGGTCACCGCCGAGCTCTCCCTCGACGAGGTGCGGCTTCCCGCCTCCGCGATGCTTCCGGAGGCCCGGGGCCTGTCCGGCCCGCTGTCCTGCCTGACCGAGGCGCGGTTCGGCATCATCTTCGGCTCGCTCGGCGCGGCCCGTGACTGCCTGGAGACGACCATCGCGTACGCCGCGGAGCGCGAGATCTTCGACCGCCAGCTGTCGTCCTACCAGCTCACGCAGGCCAAGCTCGCCGACATGTCCGTCGAGCTCGGCAAGGGCATGCTGCTCGCACTGCACCTGGGGCGACTCAAGGACGAGGGGCGGCTGCCGGCCGAGGCGATCAGCATCGGCAAGCTCAACAACACCCGCGAGGCGATCGCGATCGCGCGGGAGTGCCGGACGATCCTGGGCGCCGCCGGCATCACGCTGGAGTACCCGTTGATGCGGCACGCCAACAACCTCGAGTCGGTGCTGACCTACGAGGGCACGTCCGAGGTGCACCAGCTCGTCATCGGGCAGGCCCTCACCGGGGAGTCCGCCTTCCGCTGACCCGATTGCTCGTGAGTGTGGTCCAGATCACAGTCTGCCGGGAATGAACCGGACCGAGGTCCGGTTCTACTGATTGAAAGTTGTACAAAGACCCCGACAAGGCAGACCAGGAGCACCCCCATGAACTTCTTCAACCGCAGCAGCAAGACCGCCGTCCTCGACCACGCCTTCGACGCCCCCACCACGGTCGTCGAGGACATCACCGGCGACTACACGATCGACCCGACCCACACCCGCCTCGGCTTCAGCGCCCGCCACGCGATGGTCACCACCGTCCGCGGCCAGTTCACCGACTTCGCCGGCACCGCGCACATCGACACCGCGAACCCGGCCGCCTCGAAGGTCGAGCTCACCATCCAGACCGCCAGCATCGACACCGGTGTCGCGGACCGCGACGGCCACCTGAAGTCCCCCGACTTCTTCGACGCCGAGGCCAACCCGACCATCACCTTCGTCTCCACCAAGGTCGAGCGCGACGGGGACGACTGGACCATCGCCGGCGACCTGACCATCAAGGGTGTCGCCAAGCCGGTCACCATCGAGTTCGAGTCCACCGGCTCGGCCCAGGACCCCTTCGGCAACCTGCGTGTCGGCTTCGAGGGCGCGACCTCGATCAACCGCAAGGACTGGGGCCTGAGCTGGAACGCCGCGCTCGAGACCGGCGGCGTGCTCGTCTCGGAGAAGGTCAAGCTCGAGTTCGACGTCTCGGCGATCAAGAACGCCTGATCTGCGGGGCCGGTCAGGACCACCGCACGGGTCGCCCATGAAAATGGGCGGCCCGTTCGGCACTTCTGTGGCTTCATACCTCCCATGAGCATCCCGTCCGGCTACACCACGCGCCCGCTCGAGCAGGGCGACGCCACCGCCGTCTTCGAGCTGATGGCCGCGCAGGAGCGGCACGACATCGGCGAGGCCGTGATCGAGGAGGCCGACATCGTCGGCGACTGGGCCCGCCCCAGCCACGACCTCGGCGCCAGCTCGCTCGGCGTCTTCGACGGCGACCACCTCGTCGGCTACGGCGAGGTCGTCGGCCACGAGCGCGGTGACGCCGCCGTCCACCCCGACCACCGCGGCCGCGGCCTCGGCACCGCCATCGCCACCTGGATGCAGGACAAGGCCCGCGAGCGCGGCTACTCCGTCATCGGCATGCCGGTCCCGGCGGACTCGCCCGGGGACCGTCTCCTCGAGGCCCTCGGCTACCACGTCCGCTGGAACAGCTGGGTGCTCCAGCTCCCCGAGGGCGCGACCATCCCGGACCGCGAGCTCCCCGAGGGCTACGCCGTCCGCGCCGCCGAGGAGTCCGAGTACGCCGCGTGCTGGACCGTCCAGGAGGACGCCTTCCTCGAGTGGGCCGACCGGGACCGCGAGCCGTTCGAGGACTGGCGGGCCGAGATCGTCGGCCGCCCGGGCTTCGAGCCGTGGCAGCTGCGCTGCGTCACCGACGCCTCGGGCGCGGTCGTGGCGATGGCCAACGTCCAGCTCGGGCCCGGCGGCGGCTTCATCGCCCGGCTCGCGACCGACAAGAACGAGCGCGGCCGCGGCCTGGCGCAGTGCCTGCTCGTCGACTCCTTCCGCGAGGCCGTCGCGCACGGCGCGAAGAGCTGCGAGCTGTCCACCGACTCCCGCACCGGCGCGCTCAGCCTCTACGAGAAGGTCGGCATGGTCGTGACGTCCAACTGGGTCAACCGGGCGATCGCCCTGTAGGCCTCAGACCTCGATGGTGCTGACCACGCGGGTGACCGACGGGCGCCGCGGGGCGGAGCTGAAGCCGTAGCGGCACGGCGGGTCGACGGGGGCGAGGTCGCCCAGGTCGGCGCCGTCGAACGAGCCGCTGGCCCCGGTGAGATCGTGCAGGTCGGTGGCGCCGTACCACTCGCGACGACCGCCGCGCGCCGAGCCACGGGTCCGGACCCCGCGCATCACGATCCGGGCGCCGGGGTCGGTCACCGTGCACCACGCCGGGTGCTCGGCGATCCGGCGCGGCACGGCCCGCAGCACGTGGCCGACGGGCCGGCGGCGGCCGAAGACCAGGTCCAGCGCCAGCGAGGGCGACCGGACGTCCCAGCCGCGCGGGGAGTCGGTGACGGCGAAGGGCTCGACGCGCACCTCGTCGAAGAAGTACGTCGCGTCGAGCAGGTCGGCCACCTCGCGGTTGGGCGCGAGGAGGACCCGATGCCCGTCGGGGGTCTCGACCATGGCGTCGGCGAACGCGCCGTACGGCGTGTCCTCCCAGCGGCCCACGACGACGCGCGTGCCGCTGGTGGAGCCGAGACCCGCGATCCGGCCGGCGAAGCGGAGCCGGGTCACCGGATCGGGGCGCCCGAGATGGCGCGGGCGATGACCAGGCGCTGGATCTCCGAGGTGCCCTCGAAGATGGTGTAGATCTTGGCGTCGCGGGCCATCCGCTCGACGGGGTACTCCCGGGTGAAGCCGTTGCCGCCGAGGATCTGCATGGCGCGCTCGGTGACCTTCACGGCCGTCTCGCCGGCGAAGAGCTTGGACATCGAGCCCTCGGCCTGGTCGAAGCGCTTGCCGTTCGCCGCCAGCCACGCTGCACGCCACACCAGGAGGCGGCTGGCCTCGATGGAGGTGGCCATGTCGGCGAGCATGAACGCGATCGCCTGGTTCTCGATGATCGGCTTGCCGAACTGCTCGCGGGTCTTGGCGTAGTCCAGGGCCACCTCGTAGGCGGCGCGCGCGATGCCGATCGCCTGGGCGCCGACCGCCGGGCGGGTCCGCTCGAAGGTCGCCATGCTGGCGTTCTTGCCGCCGCTGGAGCCGCCCTCGCGGGCCCGGCCGAGGCGGGCGTCGAGCTTGTCCTTGCCGCCGAGGAGGCAGCGGCCCGGGACGCGCACCTGGTCGAGGACGACCTCGGCGGTGTGGCTGGCGCGGATGCCGTGCTTGTGGAACTTCTGGCCCTGGCTGAGCCCCTTCGTGCCCGGCGGCACGATGAAGCTGGCCTGGCCGCGGGTGCGCAGCTCGGGGTCGACGACCGCCGTGACGACGTGGATGTCGGCCAGGCCCCCGTTGGTGGCCCAGGTCTTGGTGCCGTTGAGGACCCACTCGTCGGTGGCCTCGTCGTACGTCGCCCGGGTGCGCATCGCGCCGACGTCGCTGCCGGCGTCGGGCTCGGAGGAGCAGAACGCGGCCAGCTTGAGGTCACCCGGGCTCCCGAACATCTGGGGCACCCACTCGCCGACCTGCTCGGGGGTGCCGTTGGAGCTGACCCCGGCCGCGGCGAGGGCGGTGCCGACGATGGACAGGCCGATGCCGGCGTCGCCCCAGAAGATCTCCTCCATGGCGATCGGGATGCCCAGGCCCGTCTCGTCGAAGCTCTGGGTGGCGAAGAAGTCGATCGAGTAGAGCCCGATCTTGGCCGCCTCCTCGAGGACCGGCCACGGGAACTCCTCGCGCTCGTCCCACTCGGACGCGGCTGGTCGGATCACCTCCGCCGCGAAGTCGTGGACCCAGGCCTTCAGGTCGAGGTGGTCCTGGCCGAGTTCGAACGATGGGGTCGTCACGTCCTCGACCATACCGATCCGGGTCAGGCGTGCACCGGCGCGTGGACGTCGAGCTCCTCGGCGACACCCTCCTCACCGACGTCGGCGGTGTAGTCGTCGGCGTGCGTCTGGTCGACGCCCGCCCCGACACCGGCGGCGCGGAGCACCACGGTCAGCACGACGGCCACGAGCAGGTTGGCCAGGAAGGCGATCAGCGCGATGTAGACCTTCGTGTCGGTGCCCGGGAAGAGCACCAGCGGGCCGCCGAAGTGGCTGGACGGGTCGGTCGGCAGCGGGACGCCGTACGCGAGCCAGGTGCCGTAGGCCATGCCCACGGCCCAGCCGGCCAGCACCGCCCACCGGTGCAGCCAGCGGGTGTAGAGCCCGACCACGATCGCCGGGAACGTCTGGAGGATCCAGACACCGCCCAGCAGCTGCAGGTTGATCGCGAACTGGTCGGACAGCGCCAGCACGAAGACCAGCGCGCCGAACTTCACCAGCAGCGAGACCACCTTGCTCTGCGTCGCCTCCTGCTTCGGCGTCGCCGCCGGGTTGATGAAGGCCTTGTAGACGTTGCGCGTCCACAGGTTGGCGGCCGCGATCGACATGATCGCCGCGGGCACGAGCGCGCCGATGACGATCGCCGCGAAGGCGACGCCGGCGAACCACGCGGGGAACTCGTTCTCGAACAGCTGCGGCACCGACTGCTGCGGGTTGTCGACCTTCACGCCGGCCGCGATGGCGACGAACCCGAGCAGTGCGAGCAGCCCCAGCAGGAAGGAGTACGCCGGCAGCAGGGCCGCGTTGCGCCGGATCACGCTGCGGCTGCGGGTGGAGAGGACGCCGGTGATCGAGTGCGGGTACATGAACAGCGCCAGCGCCGACCCGAGGGCGAGCGAGGCGTAGGCCCACTGGGCGGCACCCGGCGGGATGGTGCCCTTGCCCGGCACCGTGCCGGCCGCGACCGCGTCGGCGTTGTCGGTGTTGAACGAGTTGAAGCTGTCCTGGGCTGCGCTGAAGATGTGGCTCCAGCCACCGACCTGCGAGGGCAGGTAGAAGACCGCCACGAGGATCACGATGTAGATCAGCGTGTCCTTGACGAAGGCGATCAGCGCGGGAGCGCGCAGCCCCGAGGAGTAGGTGTAGGCCGCGAGCACGGCGAACGCCAGGAACAGGGGCAGGTCCTGGACGAACCAGTTGTCGCTGCCGGTGCCCAGGCCCATCACCTCGAGCACCACCTGCATGCCGACCAGCTGGAGGGCGATGTAGGGCATCGTCGCGAGCAGGCCGGTGACGGCGACCGCCAGGCCGAGCCCCTTGGAGTCGTAGCGGCCCTGCACGAAGTCGGCCGGCGTGACGTAGCCGTGCTTGTGCGAGACCGACCAGAGGCGCGGCAGGAAGAGGAAGATCAGCGGGTAGATCACGATCGTGTAGGGCACCGCGAAGAAGCCGACCACGCTGCCGGCGTACAGCGTCGCGGGGACCGCGATGAAGGTGTACGCCGTGTAGATGTCGCCGCCGATCAGGAACCACGCGACGAACGTGCCGAAGCCGCGGCCACCCAGCCCCCACTCGTCGAGGCTGTCCAGCGACTCCGCCCGGCGCCAGCGCGCGGCCGCGAAGCCGAGCACGGTGACCAGCAGGAACAGGAAGACGAAGACTCCGACCACCACGCCGTTCATCGCCGGTCCCTCCGCTCGAGGCGGGCCGCGCGGTCGCGGGCGTCGGCCTTGGTCGACACGACGTAGGCGCTGAGCGTCAGGATCGCCGCGCCGATGATCAGCGCGAACTGGAACCAGTAGTAGAAGGGGAACCCGAACAGCGTCGGGTCGGCCTTGTCGTAGAGCGGCACCAGCAGCGGGACGACCACCGCGGGGACGAGCAGGCAGTAGATGAGGACCCAGAGTCCTCGCGAGGATCCGCCGTTCGGGCGGTCGGACGCGTCGGTCATGTGCACCTCCGAGATAGGTGACCGACGTGTACCCCGACCCCGGGCCACCAAAACCGGGTCGCCCCGGGGCCGACGTGCTCCTAGGGTCTGCTGCGTGCCGACTGATCTCTCCCGCTACGACGACTGGCTGGCCTGGCTGGCCGCGACCGGCGAGTCCGACCCCGACGTCCTCTGCATCTGGGTCGGCGGCTCCGCCGCCACCGGCGGGTACGACGAGTGGTCGGACCTCGACCTCGACGTGCTCTGCACGCCGGGAACGGTCAACGACGTCTACGACCGGCTGCTCACGCGGATCCGTGCCGACTTCGACGTCGACCACGTGTGGGAGCTGCCGCTCTCGGCCTGGCCCGACGGACGCCAGTGCTTCGTCAACCACGCCCCGGACCCCGGTGCACTGACCGCGCCGACCCGGATCGTCGACCTGCACCTGTCGGACCTCTCCGACGAGCACCGGCACGTCGACGTACGCCGGCACGGCACGCCCATCGTCATCCACGACCCGGAGGGGCTCGTGGTGCTGCGGCACGACGACGAGGAGGCGCTGCAGCGGTCGATCGAGGAAGCCGTCGACCAGATCGCCCAGCGCACCGCGACGTCGGAGTGGCTGGTCAACCGGGCGATCCGGCGCGGGCAGGCGGCGGAGGCGACCCAGTTCTACCTGGCGTTCGGCTTCACCCCGCTGGTCCGGCTGCTGCGCGTGAAGCACTGCCCGTGGCGGCACGACTTCGGGCTGCGCTACCTGCACACCGACCTGCCGGCCGACGCGGCCGAGCGGCTGACGGCGCTGCTCCCGGGCGCGGGCGACCCGGAGGAGCTCTCGTCCGCCTGTTTCACGTGGACCCGGGAGCTGCTGCGCGAACGCGCATGACCGACCCCCTGCCCGATGCGGGGGGAGCTTCGGGCAGGGGGTACGGCGCGCTGCGGTGGCGCTCCTGCCCGAGACCGGCCGACGCCCCCGACGTCCGGCAATCGGACGGTAACCCCGGGGGTGGGGGTGGCGGAAGCCTCGTCGTGAGGTGGTCTCGACCGGCTGGAGCTCAGCCGTTCTGGTCGTACGCCGCCCGCGCCAGCGCCTCGACCTCGTCGGTGAGGTCGTCGGTGCTCGTCAGCCCGATCTTGTGGGTCGACTGGCCGGGGGCGGTGGCGGGCGTCAGCAGCGGCGCATCGGGGGCGTCGGTGAACCGCAGCCCGAGGTCGACACGCGTGCGGGTGGCCGCCGCGACGGCCGCGAACTGCCGGCGCCGGACGAACGGCGTGTAGCCGCCGCGCCCCTCGACCGACACGTCGTCGCCGAGCGACTCGAGCACGGCCCGGACCGCGTCGAAGACCGACCGCATGCCGGCCTTGGGGCCGGCGTACTGGCTGTCGATGTAGCCCTCGACGTCCGGCTCGACCCACCCGTTGCGGCGGGCCGCCTCGAAGGCGATCGCCCACTGGGTGTTCTGCAGGACGCCGTGCGCGTCCTTGAGCCAGGCGCGCACCGCCTTCTGGTCGAGCGGGTCGACCCCGCTCGCCTCGACCGCGGCGACCCACTCGTCGAGCGTGCGGCCGGTGCGCTCGGCCATCGACTCGGTGACCGCAGCCATCATCTGCTCGGGGGACTTGGCGCTCATGGCGCCGAGCCTAGGGCGTTCGTCAGCAGCGACGCCCGCGGGCGAGCGGGTGGTGGCGGTGGTGGCGGGTCGACACGAACCACCACACCAGCAGCCCGAGCACGATCAGCGGCAGGTGCGTCACCACGGTGAAGACCAGCAGGATCGCCAGCACCACGAAGACCGGACCCGGGATGCCCCGGCGGAACGGGCCGCCGCGGCGGACGTCGTACGACGGGCGGCGCGGGGCGGTGAACGGCGCGCGCTGCTGGGTGCGGCCGAACTGTCCGGGCAGGTCGGCGAAGATCGGGGTCAGCTCGCCGCGCGTGCGGGCCGCCCAGACCTGGTCGAGCCGCTCGGCGTGCTCCTCGGCGGTGAGCCGGCCCTGGGCGTAGTGCTCGCCCAGCTCGGACGCCGCCTGCTCGCGCTCGGCGTCGCTCATCCGCAGGTGCTGCTCGCTCACTGTTCCTCTCCGTTCTCCTCGGCGTCCGCGGCGTCGCCCTCGGCCAGCAGGCCGTAGAGCTTGCGGCGGGTCTCGATGAGGACCTCGATCGCGTCGCGGCGCTGCTTGTCGGTGCCGGTGGTGACGATCTGCCAGACCGCGCCCATGACCTGGCCGATCTCCGGCTTGAGGTCGCCGTAGTCGGGGCGTCGCTGGCTGCGCCGCTCGAACGGCGCCCACACCGAGGCCAGCTCGTCGGGGTTGGCCTCGACGTACGCCGCACCCTCGTCGGTGAGGTGGAGCGTGACCCGCCCGCGGACGTCCTCGGTCCGGATCAGGCCCTCGTCCTGGAGCTGCTGGATCGTCGGGTAGACCGAGCCCGGGCTCGGCCGCCACTCCCCGCCCGACCGCTCGGCGATCTGCTGGATCACCTGGTAGCCGTTCATCGGCTCACCGGACTCGGCGCCCGTGGCGACGACGTCGATGATGGCGGCGCGTACGTCGCCCCGACGGACCCTCGGTCCGCGCTGCTGCTCGCCCTGGGCCAGCCCGAAGAGGCCGGCGACCCACGGCGGCGGGCCCTGGCGTCCGGAGCGGCCGAAGCCGTCCGGTCCACCCGGCCCGAAGCCGCCCCAGCCGCCGCGGTTGCGGTGCTGGCACCACTCCTGCTCGGCGTGGGCGGCCCACTGTCGGTTGAATCCCTTGTGTCCCATGACAGGACTCCTTTCAATGGTTCGGAGTATCGCGTCACGGCGACTGTTCGGCGACTGTCGGCGACTGTTCGCGATATATCGTTATCGTAGATCGCGGTCGGGGCGCACACAAGGGCATTCCGAGGCCTCGTTCGCCGACGTGTGGCTGCGGGACCTCGCGCCTTCGGCGCGTATTTCTAGAATTTGGGTGGTCACCGCAGGGTTCGCACGAGGTGCCTCCGGACCCTGATTCGCGGCTTTCGGTCGCTTTGCTCGACCGCTCGATCGAGGTTTCTAAATTCTTTCGATTCTTTACCTTTCTCCGGCCGAAATAGGGGCTCTGGCCTGCGGTTTTGTCGGTGGTCCCTGCTGGAATTGATCCATGACAGCGATGGTCACCCAGCCTCCTCGACACCAGGTGTCGCGCGCTGTCGAGACCATGCAGTCGAAGCTTTCGAAGCTTTCGGAGCTGGCGGATGTGGCGTTGTGGTCGATGTCGCCCGAGGAGTCCGCGGCGACCCTGACGGCGGTGACCCGGCTGTCCGCCCAGCTCGCCGAGCTGGAGATGCGGGTCGCCGAGCACGCCAAGACCGTCGGCGTCGGGGAGTCAGTGGGGGCGACGTCGACGGCGAACTTCTGGGCGCACGCCACCCACCAGACCCGGACCGCCGCGCACGGGAAGATGCGCCTCGCGGTCGCGCTGGCTGCGCGTCCGGCGTTGCGTTCGGCGGTCGCCGCGGGCGACGTGCTGGTCGACCAGGCGAGGGTGATCGTCGACGCGGTCGAGGTCCTCCCGGCCGAGCACCGCGACGAGGCCGAGGCGATGCTGATCAAGTTCGCCGCCGAGCACGACGCGCAGGCGTTGAAGAGGTTGGGTCGGCGGATCCTGGAGCTCCTCGACCCCGAGGCCGCCGAGGCACACGAGGCCAAGCAGCTCGAGGACGAGGAGCGCGCTGCCGCGATGTCGACCAGGCTGACCATGACCGACGACGGACACGGCAAGGTCCACGGCCGGTTCACGCTGCCCTCGGCGCAGGCGGCGATGTTGAAGAAGGCGCTGCTGGCGTTCGCCGCCCCGAAGCATCGCGCCGCGGTCGACGGTTCAGTTGGGGAACGTCGGCCGTCGGCGGAGCGGATGGGACAGGCCTTCGTCGAGCTGATCGAGCGGTACCCGACCAAGAAGCTTCCCAAGGCCGGCGGCGTCAGTGCCACGGTCGTGGTGACGATGGACATCTCGACCCTGATGGGCGGGCTGAAAGCTGCCTCGTTGGACACCGGTGAGCGGATCACCGCCGGCCAGGCGCGCCGCCTCGCCTGTGAGGCGGGGATCATCCCCGCCGTGCTCGGCGGGAAGTCCCAGGTCCTCGATCTGGGCCGGAAGCGCCGGTTCCACACCGAGTCGCAGCGGATCGCGATGGCCATCGAGCAGGGCGGCTGCAACGCCCAGGGATGTGACTGGCCGCCGGGCCTGTGTCACGGGCACCACCCCATCCCCTGGAGCCAGGACGGGGAGACCAACAAAGACGGGATGCTGCTCTGCCCGCACCACCACGCCCGGGCGCATGACCCGAAGTTCACGATGACCAAACAGACCGGCGGGAAGGTCGCCTTCAACCGGCGGACATAGGCCGACGTACGACCAATTCTGTGAACCTTGATCACGGCGGTCGAGCCAGGCGACCGAAAGTCGGCAAGCAGGGCCCGGAGGCACCTCGTGCGAGCCCTGCGGTGACCACGTAATTCTCTGAACCGCGCCGTAGGCGCGGCCAACTGCACCCGACGGCGGTGAACCAGGCCCCGGGTCTGCGGCGGACATGAACCCGCCTGGTCGTGCAGGATGCGCTCACGCGTCGTTCCAGCTCTCGGGGGTCCTCATGCTCAACGGAAAGTCGGCTGCGCCGTGGCGCGGTGGCTCACGGATGCGACGGGTCTCGGGCGCAGGCGCGTCCGTCCTCGTCCTGAGCTGGGCGGCCACCTCACCCTGGTCGACGCCGCCGATGCTGGGGGGCCCGCTCGGGCCCGGGGGTGACTCGGCCACGTCGTGCATGGCGAAGCACAACGCGACCGACATGGTGGTCGGGCTCGATGTCGTCCAGAACGCCTCGGACGAGCCCGTCACACTGGACCGCGCCCAGCTCGTCGGGGCCACGGGAGTCACCCTCACGGCGGCACGTGTCGCCGACGTGAGCGGCGACCAATCGCTGTTGGGGCACGTCCAGGGGGACCCTCCGCGGGAGATGAGCGACGAGCAGCGCCTGCTGGTGCGGTCCAGCCGGCCGTTGAGGGGCTTCGCCCTGGCCCCCGCGTCGACCGGCGCTGTCGACAACGTGCTCATGTACCTCCACCTGGGCGATCCCGAGGTGACCGCCGAGATCGAGCACCCTGCGGGTCTACTACCACCAGGGCTCCCGCCACTACGTCTGGCAGGACAACGCGCACTTCATCCTCGCCGCCGGGCCGGGGTGCGCCGCCCTGCCGTCGTAGTCGCAGGCGCTACCGCGCCAGCCAGGCGGCGTACGCGTCGAAGGTGTAGGGCCGGCCGAGGAAGTCCGCGACGAGGTCGGCGGCGTCCTTGCTGCCACCCGGGGCGAGGACCCGGTCGCGGTAGCGGCCGGCGACCTCGGGGTCGAAGAGGTTGGCGGGGTCGAAGGCGCTGAAGAGGTCCTTGGCGATCACGAGGGACCACATGTAGGTGTAGTAGGCCGAGGAGTAGCCGCCGAGGTGCCCGAAGCTGGCGAAGAAGTGGGTGCCCTCGATCCACGGGAACGGCGCGTACTTCTCCTGCAGCGCCACCATCGCCGAGGTCAGGTCGGCGGGCCGGTCGGTGTGGAACCAGTAGGACACCGCGGCGTAGAACATCTGGGTGCGGGCCTGGTAGCCCTTGCCGAAGTCGTCGGCCGTGCGCATGCGCTCGACCAGGTCGGCGGGGATCGGCTCGCCCGCGGCGTTGGTCGCGAAGCTGCCCAGGATCTCGGGGTCCCACGCCCACTCCTCGAGCATCTGGCTCGGCGCCTCGACGAAGTCCCACTCGGTGGCGACACCGGAGAAGCGGGTCCACTCCTGGCCGCCGCCGAGCACGTGGTGCACGAGGTGGCCGAACTCGTGGAAGAGCGTGACGACGTGGTCGTGCTCCATGAGCCCGCGGGAGAAGTTGCAGACCAGGACGCCCTCCGCGAGCTGCCGGCCGGCCACGCCGTCGGCGAGCGTGAACTGGGCGGCGTGCTTGTACTTCCCCTCGCGGGGGTGGAGGTCGAGGTAGATGCGTCCGAGCGGTGCGGTGGCGTCGAGCGCGAAGACGTCGTATACCGCCACGTCCTCGTGCCAGACCGGGACGTCGACCGGCTCGTAGCGCACCCCGAACAGCCGGCCGGTCACGTCGAGGAGTCCCTGCCGCACTCGGGTGAAGTCGAAGTAGGTCCGCACCAGCTGCGCGTCGACGTCGAGCTGCTCCTTGCGGACCAGCTCCTCGTAGTACGACGCGTCGGCCGCGGTCAGCGCGTCCGCGTCGGGCACGTCCTGGCGGTAGCGGGCCAGCAGCACGTCGAGGTCGCGGCGTGCGGGCTCGGCGGCCGCGTCGGCGATCCGGTCGATGAAGGCCGGGATCGCCGGGCCCTCCTTGATCATCTTCACCTCGGCGTCGTACGACGCCCAGTCGGCGTAGCCCACCAGCGTGGCGAGCTCGTGCCGCAGCGCGAACATCTCGGTGAGCAACGGCTCGTTCCGCGGGTAGCCGCGCGACTGGAACGCGACCGTCACGTCGCGCCGCACGTCCGGGTCGTGCGCGAACATCCGCGCCGGCACCGCGTCGGGGTAGTCGGTGGTGACCGCGACCAGCCCGTCCTCACCCGCGGGGTGGGAGTCCAGCCAGTCCTGCGGCAGCCCGGCCAGCCGCTCGGGTGCGACCCGCACGGTGCGGACGTCGTCGCGGATGTTGCGGCTGAAGTCCTGGCCCAGCGTGGTCAGTCGCTCGTTGATCTCGGTCAGCCGGGCTCGGGTCGCGTCGTCGCGGTCGACGCCCGCGCGGGTGAAGTCGCGCAGCGTCTTGTCCAGCAGCCGGGCCGCGCCGGCGACGAGCCCGGCCGGGTCGAGGGCGGCGAAGACGTCGTACAGCGCCCGGTCCTGGCGCAGCTCGGTCGCCAGCTTGTCGACGGCGACCTCGGCCTGCTCGCAGGTCGTGCGGACGTCCTCGAGCGGGTGCACGTTGGACAGCAGCGACCCGACCGCGGCCACGTTGCTGAGCCGCAGGGTGACCTCGTCCCACTGGCGCAGCACGCCGAGGGCGTCGGCCGGCGGGGACGTGCGCAGCGCCTCGACGAGGGCGCGGACGCCGTCGAGTCCCTCGCGGGTGCGGGTCTCGACCCAGTCGCGGGTGGCGTCGGCGGCCGGCAGCTGCAGGGGCTGGGGAGTCCTGGAGTCGCTCATGGCGCCAGACTGCCACGCCTCCGGCTGAGGTAGGCGCGCTCCGCGTCGTTGTCGGTGGCCGCGATCGCCGCGTCGTACGCCGCCCTCGCCTCGGCGCTGCGGCCGAGCCGGCGCAGCAGGTCGGCGCGGGTCGCGTGCCAGGCGTGGTAGCCCTCCAGGGGCAGCCGGTCGACCATCGCCAGCGCCACGTCCGGGCCGTCGAGCTCGGCGACGGCGACCGCGCGGTTGAGGGTGACGACGGGGCTGGGCGCGAGCGCCTCGAGCTGGCCGTAGAGCGTGGCGATCTGGCCCCAGTCGGTGTCGCCGGCGGCGGGGGCGTCGGTGTGGACGGCGTTGATGGCGGCGAGCAGCTGGTAGCGGCCCGGGCGTCCGGCGGCCAGGCAAACCCGGACCAGGGCGTGGCCCTCGGCGATGAGGGCGCGGTCCCAGCCGCCGCGGTCCTGCTCGTGCAGCGGCACGAGCTCGCCGCCGGCCACCCGCGTCGTACGTCGTGACTCGGTGAGCAGCATCAGCGCCAGCAGCCCGGTGACCTCGGGGACGTCGGGGAGCAGCTGCCGGAGCACCCGCCCGAGCCGGATCGCCTCGCCGGTGAGCTCCTCGCGGATCGGGGCGTCGCCCGAGCTGGCGAGGTAGCCCTCGTTGAAGACGAGGTAGACCACCGCGAGGACCGCGCCGAGCCGGGCGGTCAGGTCCTCGGGGCCGGGCACCCGATAGGGGATGTGGGTGTCCTTGATCTTCTTCTTCGCGCGGGTGATCCGCTGGGCCATGGTCGTCTCGGGGACGAAGAAGGCCTGCGCGATCTCCGCGACGGTCAGGCCGCCGAGCAGCCGCAGGGTCAGCGCCACCCGCGCGTCCGGGGCGAGCGCGGGGTGGCAGCAGGTGAAGATCAGCCGCAGCCGGTCGTCCTCGACGATCCCGGTCGGCTCGTGGGGGGTGTCGTCCTCCAGCATGAGTGCCGCCTGGTGCTTGGCGTCCCGGCTCGACTCCCGCCGGATCCGGTCGATGGCCCGGTTGCCCGCCGTCGTGGTCAGCCAGCCGCCCGGGTTGGGCGGTACGCCGTCGACGGGCCACTTCTCGACGGCGACCAGCAGGGCCTCGCCGGCCGCCTCCTCGGCGATGTCGATGTCGCCGAAGCGGCGGACCAGCGAGGCGACCACGCGGCCGTACTCCTCGCGGTAGATCCGCTCGATCGCCTGCGCTTCCTGCATCCGGGCGCTCAGGCCTCCGGCTCGTCCTGGAAGGGACGGACCTCGACCTTGCCGGCGCAGGCCTTCGAGCCCGCCGTCGCCCAGGCCAGGGCGGCGTCGAGGTCGGCGGCCTCGATCACCCAGAAGCCGCCGAGCCACTCCTTGGACTCGCTGAAGGGCCCGTCGGTGATGACCGGCTGGTCGCCGGTGTAGTCGACGGTGGTGGCCGACTCGATCGGGTGCAGGCCGCCGGCGAAGACCCACGCCCCTTCGGCGCGGAGCTTCTCGTTGAACGCGTCGACGGCCTCGAAGATCGGCTGGATCTGCTCGGGCGTCAGGTCGAACATCGGGTCGTTCGGGGTGTGGTGGACCGAGAGCAGGTACTGGGACATGGGATTTCCTCCTGTGGGTGGGACCGCCCGCGCGGTCCCTCACCCCCGCAACGATCAGGGAGTGGTCGATACGACAACCCTTTCCGAAACTGCCTCGACTTTCTAGGGTCGGCGCATGACCGCCTTGACGTTCCGGCTGTCCAACACCGTCCTCGGCGCCCCGGACCCCTGTGCGCTGGGCCGCTTCTACCGCGAGCTGCTGGGCTGGGAGCTGCGCGAGGAGGAGCCGGAGTGGGTGGTCCTGAAGCCGCCGGGAGGGATGATCGGTCTCGCCTTCCAGCGCGAGGACGGCCACGTCCCGCCCACCTGGCCCGCCGGCCCCGGCGACCAGCAGATGCAGGCCCACCTCGACATCGGCGTGGCCGACCTCGAGGCCGGGGTGGCCCACGCCGAGTCGCTCGGTGCGACGCAGGCGGGGCACCAGCCGCAGGACGACGTACGCGTGATGCTGGACCCGGCAGGCCACCCGTTCTGCCTCTTCACCGACGCCTGAACGGGCCATCGGGCGCCCCCACGATGGACCATGGCCCGCGTGCGGCGGGAGCCGCAGACTCGAACGATGGTCCCCCTCCAGCTGGACGCCAGCCTGGCCAGCGAGTTCTCCGTCGGCCCGGCCGCGGACGTCGGGGTCGACGAGGCCTTCGCGCTGGTCGAGGCCGAGCTGACGGCGACGTTCGGCTTCTGCCCCGCCACCACGGAGGACATCCGGTCCTACCTCCAGCTCCCCGCGACCACGCGGTCCGACCAGCTGGTCGTGCGGGACCGGACGGGCCGGCTGGTGCAGTGGTGCTACGCCCTGCGGGACTCGGGCGCGACGATGTTCTTCGCCCGGGTCCGCACGCATCCCGACCTGCCCGGGCGCGTCGGGGACCTGCTCGCCGGGGCGGGGTACGACGCCCTGCTCGGCTGGGTCCGCGACGAGGCGGCCGGCGAGGGCCAGGTCGTGGTCCAGTCGATGATGGCGCGGGGCGACCTGGCCGCGGAGCGCCGGCTGCGGGCGGCCGGCTTCGTCCACGAACGCACGCTCTGGGAGATGGTCGCACCGGTCGCCGCCGTCCCGGACGGGTTGCGCGAGCACGAGGGCGTGATCGTCACCGCGGGAGCCGATCCCGCGCTGGTGCACCGGGTGCTGGACGACGCGTTCGCCGGCGAGTGGGGCTACGAGCAGATGGGGTACGCCGACTGGATGGCCTTCCACGAGTCGCTGCCCGGGCACGACCCGGACCTGTGGGTCCTCGCCGAGGTGGACGGCGTCCCCGCCTCCGCGATGATCCTGAGCCGGCGCAACGCCGAGCACGGCGGCCTGCACGTCCTCGAGCTCGCCACCTCCCGGTCCCACCGGCGACGCGGGCTGGCCAGCGTCCTGCTCCGGCACGCCCACCACGTCGCGGCCGGCGAGGGGCTGACGACGCTGACCCTGATGGTCGACGGCGACAACCCGCACGACGCCCCCGCCCTCTACCGCCGGGCGGGCTTCGAGGTGCGGACCGCGTCGTACGTCTTCACGCGCACGCTCACGGCCTGACCCTCGCGCGCGGCCCCGGGCCGGGCCTAGGGTCGGTCGCATGACGGACTGGGGACAGCTCTACCGCGACAACGTCCGTGCGGTCGCCGCACTGGCCGCCGACCTCGACGAGGAGCGGCTCGGCCGCACCGTGCCGGCGACGCCCGCCTGGACGGTGCGCGACGTCTACGCGCACCTCGCGGGCGGACCGGCCGATGCGGTGTCGGGCCGGATGGAGGGGGCACCCGGGCCGGAGTGGACCGCGCGCCACGTCGGCGAGCGGCAGGCGGTCCCGCTCGCGGACCTGGTCGCGGAGATGCAGGCCAACGCCGGCGCCGTGGCTGCCACGACGGTCGACAACCCGCGGCCCGCCCTCGTCTGGGACATCAGCGTCCACCACGCCGACCTCCACGAGGCACTGGACCTCGGCCGGCTGCCCGACCCCCTGTGGTCCCCCGTCCTCGAGGCGATCGCACCGCGGATGCTCGGCGAGGAGTACGACACCATCGACGTGCCGGCCTACGAGCTCTACCGGGGGTTCTTCTCGCGACGCTCCCGGACGCAGATGCGCGCCTGGGGCACGCCGCTGGGCGACGAGCGGCTCGACGGCCTCTGCATCTTCGGTCCGCGCGAGGACGACCAGCCGATCCCCGCGTGACCCGATTCGGCCACGCGGGCGGGACCCCCGACCTACCCTGAGGACCGTGCTCCCTCGCGCCCGGACCCTCGGCGCCGGCGTCGTGCTGACCCTGGTGGCGTCCCTGCCTGCCGTCAGCGCGGTGGGGGCCGGCACCGACCGGTCCCCTGCCCACGCCCCGGCTGCGCTGGCCAAGGACCCCCGGCTCACCCGCGGGCTGTTCGTCGACCCGGACATGCCCGCGGCCCGGGCCGCCGCGCACAACGACGTCTTCGCGCCGATCGGCCGCACCGCGCAGGCGCTGTGGATCACCGACTACTACGCCACCGACCAGGTCAAGGCGGCCGTGGCGGCCTACACCAAGGACGCGAACGACGCCGACAAGACGCCCGTGATGTCGATCTACGCCATCCCGGGCCGCGACTGCGGCCTCTACTCCGCCGGCGGGCTGCCCGACGCGCCGTCGTACAAGGCCTGGGTCAAGCAGGCGGCGGCCGGGATGAAGGACCAGCACGCGATGGTCGTGCTCGAGCCGGACGCCGTGCCGTTCATGGGCAACCCCGAGTGCGACGCCGACAAGATCGCCGAGCGGTCCGGGCTGCTGCGCTTCGCGACCCGGACGTTCACCGACGCGGGCGCGTGGGTCTACATCGACGCCGGCCACTCCGGGTGGCGCACGCCCGAGGACATCGCCCGGCTGCTCAAGGCCTCGGGCATCGCGCTGGCCCGTGGCTTCAGCACCAACGTCGGCAACTACCGCAAGAGCCCCGACGAGATCGCCTACGCCAAGGCCGTGGTCGGCGAGCTGAAGAAGCTCGGCATCACCGGCAAGCGCTACGTCACCGAGACCGCCCGCAACGGCGCCCCGCGGGCCGACATCGTCGACGGCGACGTCTGCAACCCGACCTGGGCGCGGATCGGCCGCAAGCCGCGGCTGCTGTTCACCCATGACGCGGCCTACGGCCCGCTCGACGGCTACGTGTGGGTCAAGCACCCCGGCGAGTCCGACGGCCAGTCCAGCGACGACACCTGCCACGGCGGCCCGCCGTCCGGCGAGTGGTGGCCGAAGGGCGCCAAGCGCCTGCTCGGCAAGGGCTGAGCGCTACCAGCCCATCGAGCCGGGCTCGCCCTTGAACGGCCCGACGACCCGGCTGGTCACCCAGCCGCCGTAGAAGCCGCCCGCCTGCGGGACGACCGTCTCGCCGTCGACGGTGCACCGCTCGACGAGCGCAGGCATCACCGCCAGCGCGTGCGCGATCGGCTCGAACCCCGGTGTCGGCTGCGGGTAGGTCCAGGCGGCCCGCGGAGCCACGACCCCGTCGGACAGCAGGTCGTAGTGGGCGGCGCGGCCCTTCCACTCGCAGTACGACGACCCCTCGGCGGGACGCAGCACGCCGGGAGCGAACGCCTCGTGCGGCAGGTAGTACGTCGGCGGGTGACTGGTCTCGAGCACCCGCCACCCGTCCCGCGTGCTGGCCACGACGGCGCCCCCGAGCCAGACCTCCAGCAGGGCCGTGGTGGTCTCCAGGCGCGGCGGGCGGGGGTAGTCCCAGACCGACTCCTGGCCCGGCCCGACCGGGTCGGGTTGCGGCCAGGGGCGGGCCCTCACGCGAGCTTGCCGAGCGCGGCCGCGAGCCCCTCCTCGGCGTGGTCGCCGAGCCTGGTCAGCGCCGGGCGGAGCAGGGGGGCGAGGTACTTCGCGACGCCCTTGAACGTGAAGTCGGCCGTGTAGGTCACCCGCGTCCCGGCTCCTTCGGGGTGGACCTCCATCGTGTCGTGGGCGACGACGGTCTTGTTCTCGCCGCGCAGGGCGAAGCGGGTCGGCGCGATCCGCTCGACGACGGTGTAGGTCAGCTCGGACTCCCGGCCCAGGAACGAGGACACGTTGCGGTAGGTCGTGCCGACGCCGCCGTCGCCGGAGAGCAGCACCGTCGAGACGGTGCCGGGGTCCCACTCGGTGGTGGTCGTGAAGTCACTGAGGTAGTCGAAGACGACGTCGGGGCTGGCCGTCGTGCGGACGGTGCGCTGCAGCTGCATGTCGTCACGCTAGCCGGAGGCCGGTCAGCGGGCGTTCTCCCGCAGCGTCGCGCCGCGCGCACCCCGCACGGTCAGCCCGGCGCTGGCCAGCGCCACCGTCCCGAACACCAGCGCGGTGGCGGCGGTGAGCAGCAGCAGCCGCGGCACGTCGACGGCGGCGACGAGGGCCGGTGTCGAGAGGTTCTCGACGTAGCCGAGCGTCACGGTGCGGAGGACGACGTACTGCGCCAGGGTGCCGGCGGCGAGGCCCGCGACGGCGGTGCCGCCGAGCACGACCGCGAACTCGCGGATCACCGCGGACATCACCGAGCCACGGGGCACGCCGACGACGCGCAGCGCCGCCGCGTCCCGGCGCCGCGCGGGCAGCTGGACGGCGGTGCTGACGAAGAGGCCGGCCAGGGCCATCAGCAGCACGAGCACCGCGACCACGGCGTAGAGCCGCAGCGCCAGCGCGTAGGCACCCTGGTCGAGGGTGTGCTGCACCTCGGCGAACGTCGTGGAGATCGAGGCGCCCCGGTCCTGCAGGCCCTGGGTGATGGCCTTCGGCGCATCGCTGCGGGCGAGCACGTAGACGGTGGACTTCTGCTCGTAGATCGTCCGGTCGGTGGTGAGCATCTTGTAGTCGATCAGGAGCCCGTTGGGGCCGAGGAACGGCACGCTCTGCGCGGTGAGCACCGGGTCGACGGCGAACTCCGTCGAGCTGGTGCTGCCGAACGAGCCGGCCTGCGCCGAGGTCGGGGCGTCCACGCCCTTGACGACCGGGAGCGCGGTGGGCAGCGCGCCGGAGGCGAGCTGGGCGATGACCCGGTCGCCGCCGGAGTCGATGTCGACCTCGAGGCTGTTGCCGGAGCTGCGGATGTCGGTGACGGCCTCGGCGGCCGACGAGTCGGGCGCACGCACCCAGCCCGCCCCGTCGATGCCGCCCGCGACGGGCGTGCCGTCGGCCTCGATGCCGCTGATGGTCAGCGTGCCCTTCATCTGCGCGGTCAGCGCGGCCGGGCCGCCGATGGTCATGCCCTCGAGGTCGCAGCCCTTCGAGCAGTACGGCGCGGCGCCGGCCCTGCTGGAGGTGCCGGCCCCGAACGGGCCGAGGAAGACGTAGTGCGCGCGGTCGCCCTCGACGCCCAGCCGCAGCCGGACGTAGACGTCGCTGTCGCTCTGGAGCTGCTGGTCGACCGTGATCCCGATCCTGCGACCGGTCACCCGCGGCACGTCAGCCTTGAGGGCGAGCGCGGCGGCCACCTGCTCGACCGAGACGCCGGGGGTCCACTGCTCCTGCCAGGACGAGACACGTGCCAGGCGCGAGGTGTCCGCGACGGTGTAGGTCGGGCCGAGCGTGTTGAGCCGGCTGACCGCCATCAGGTAGCGGCCGTCGGGGTCCAGGGTGTGGGTCAGGGCGACGGTGCGGTTCATCGGCAGCGGCGAGGTCCACACCACCGGCGCGGGAGCCGCGGTCGCGGCGACGCTGGCCCGCCACTGGGCGGCCGATCCGTAGACGCCGGCACCGAAGACGCAGATCGCGATCGCCGCGGTCACCGGGAGGATCACCAGCGTGCCCTCCTGGCGGCGGCTGATCGCCCGGGCGGCGACGAAGCTGGCCAGCGAGCGGGTCCGGCGACGGGCCCGGGTCCACCAGGTGGCTCCTCCGGCGGTGATCCGGGTCGCGGCCACACCGGCGACCACCGCGAGCAGCACCGGCAGGACCAGGTCGGTCACGTCGGGGTCGCCGGGCTTGCCGCCCGACAGCTTGCTCACGAGCACGGCGATCGCCCCGGCCACCAGCACCAGCTGCACGATGAGGCCGGTGCGGGAGGTCTCGCGGGGGCGACGTACGCCCGTGAGCTGCTCGGACAGCGAGACCCGCAGGACGAGCCCCACCGCCAGCACGGCCACGCCGATCGCGGCGAGCGCGACGGCGCCGCCGGCCAGGATGGCCGTCCACGGGAGCGGCAGCGGCAGGCCCGGGACCAGCCACCAGCGGACCAGTCCCAGCGCGAGGCCGACGCCGACCACCGCACCGGTCGGGACGGAGAGCAGCAGGAGGGTGAGCGGCTCGGACAGGCCGAGCGCCCACATCTGCCGGCGGGACAGGCCGCGCAGGGACGCGAGCGCGAGCTCGGGCAGCCGCAGGTCGGCTGCGGCCATCAGCAGCCGCAGCAGCAGGGCGAGCGCGACGAGCACGAGGGACAGCACGGCCGGGGCGATCGAGGCCTTGGCCGTGCGCTGCTGGGCGCGGACCTCGGCGGCGATCGCGCGGATGTCGTTGATGGAGGTGCTGCTCAACCGACCGCCCTCGACCTCGGTGGGCCGCTGGGTCGGCAGGGCGTCGGCGGCCGCCTGGGCGTCGTCGATGTCGGCGATCGTCAGGTCCGCCGGGGCGACCAGGCGCCGGTCGACCCGCACGCTCCAGGCCGACACCGGCAGCTCCCCGAAGGACGCGGGCACCGTGACGAACGGCGCCGGCGTGTAGGGCGTGACGACGCCCGTGCGCTCGTCGGTGCGGCGCGGGGTGCTGGCGAAGCGGCCGAGGTCGAACCAGTAGTCCTCGGCGGTCGGCGGCACCCGGTAGCTGCCGACCACGACGACGTCGCCCAGGGGGTCGCCCATCGTGATGGTGTCGCCGACCGCGTGGCCGGTGTCGCGCAGGTCGCCGGCCAGCATCAGCACCTCGCCCGGCTGCTGCGGGCAGGCGCCGGTGACCTCGAGGTGGGCGCAGGCACCGCCGTCGGGCGTGGCGAGGAGCATCGCGATGCCGCCCAGGGCCGACGCGCGCACGGACTCCAGCGAGGTCTGCGGCGCCGCGTAGGGGCCGGGGCCGCCGTCGGTGGCGTCCACGGCGTGCCGCACGGCGTCGTACGTCGTCCGCGTGGTGCCGGGGCTGGGGTCGAACGTCCAGGTCAGCCCGGTGAGCTGGTTGGGCGCCTCGTCGAGGCGGGTGACGAGGTAGGAGCTGGTGACCGCGACCTGGAAGATCGGACCGAGCACGGCGGACCCGATCGCCAGCGCGGTGAGCAGCACCGACCCGGCCGAGAGCAGGCCGCGGGCCCGGAGACCGCGGACGACGGTGGCCAGCATGGTCCTCATGCCGAGCCCTCCTCACGCAGGATGGCCGGACGGGTCCGGTCGGGGTGCAGCGCCCGACCGCGGCCGTTGACGACGAGCACGACGCCCGCGACCACGACGGCGGCCACGACGAGCGGCCAGGCGGCCACGCCGGTGACGAGCGGCACCGAGTGGGCGGGGACGTCGACGAGGGAGAGGTGCGCGAGCAGGAGGCGTACGGCGAGCAGCGCGCCGCCGACCGTCGCGAGCACCGCGGCGGTGGCGAGCCAGAGGATCTCGAGGCGGCCCGAGCCACGCAGCGTGGCCAGGTCGACGCCGACGACCCGCAGGGCCGCGACCTCGCGCGCCCAGGCCGCCCGCTGGCGACCGACCGCGGCGGCCAGCACCAGCAGGGCGGCCACGAGGCAGAAGACGGCCATCAGGGAGTAGACCCGGGCCTGGGTCGCGCCGGTCTCGTCGGCGACCGCGGCATCGACCTGGTTGAGGGTGCGCGGGTCGTGTCCGGCCGCGTCGGTCAGCTGCGCGAGCAGCGCAGCCGGGGTGTCGGCCCGGGCCAGCACCATCACCTGCGCGGCCGGGACGGTCGGCGGCGCACCGGCCGCGGCGCGCGGCAGGTCGGCGAGCAGGCCGTCGGCCTCGACGAGCGGGAGCGCGGGCAGCGTGGCGAGCACCTGGGCCGGGCGCTCGTCGCCACCGGTGGAGTCGAGCTGGGGGCGGCCGTCGAAGGTGACGCTGGGCGTGGCGAGCACCGGCATCTTCGGGCCGCTCGAGAGCGGCTCGGCCACCAGCGGCCGGTCGCTGGCCGGCGCGAGCAGGCCCTCGTCGACCACGACCGGACCGCCGGGCTGGCCGAAGCGGCCCGGGAAGGCGGGCTTCCACGTCGTGGTCATCGCGTCGGTGCCGCCGAAGTCGAGCGCGGTCAGCACCCACGGCAGCGTGCGGTCGCCGCGGGTCCGGGCGAGCGTGACCGAGGTGATGACGCAGCCGCCGTCGCAGCCGGTCAGCGCCGCGCTGCCGGTCTGGGCGGCGCCCGTCAGCGGCAGGTCCACGCCGATCTCGGCACGCTGGTCGGTGCCGTGCTCGTCGAGGTAGGCCACGACGACGCGCGGGCGCATCACGCCGCTGGTCCGGGCGCTCACGCCCTGCACCGTCGCGGTCACGGTGTCGCCGGAGGCGACCGAGGAGTCCGCGCCGCCCAGGCCGTCCACCTGGTCCGCGATCGCCGCGGCCGGGGTGCCGGCGTAGAAGTCGCCGAGGACCGCGGCGTAGCGGCTGGTGTCGAGGAACGCCCGCCTGGCCGCCGCGCTCCCCTCACCCGGCACCAGCACCGCGGCCAGCAGGTAGCGGCCGTCCGGGTCCAGGTCACGGGTCAGGGCCAGGGCGCCGACGGCGTCCTCGTCGACGTCGACCCGGAGGGGTGCGCCGCTGCGCAGCCGGGCGGTGTCGTCGGTCCAGCCGTTGACCTCGGTGGCGCCGGTGAGGGCGAGGGCGGCGACCACGGCGGCCGCGACCAGCGCCCGGATCGGGGTGGCGGCGTCGGCGACGCGCGCCAGGCGGCGTACGCCGAGGAAGCCGGTCAGGCCGCCGTTGGCGGTGCGCCCGACGGCGAGCCGGGCGCTGATCCGGACCAGCCAGACGATCAGCTGGCCGATCGCCAGGCCGACGAGCGCCGGACCGGCCAGGACCAGCACGTCGGGGTGGCCGGGGTCGGCCACGCCGCTGCGGTAGACCGCGACGACGGCGCCCACGACGATGAGGACGTCGGCGAAGATCGCGCCGGTGCCGGCCGGGTGCGGCCGCGAGGCGATCGAGACCTGCAGGTTGAGCGGCTCGCGCAGCGCGCTGAGCATGCCGAGCATCGTGGCGACCAGGCCGACCGCGACGATGCCGAGGCCGGCGAGGACGGCGGTGAGGCCGGGCAGCCCGCCGGGCCCGTCGGTCCAGACGGCGGTCGCCAGCCACGACCCGGCGCTGCCGAGCACGAGGCCGGCCGCGCCGCCGGCGAGCAGCACGAGCAGCGGCTCGACGGCGAGCAGGGTGGTGAGCTCGCCGCCCTGGAGGCCGCGCAGCCGGGCGATCGCGATCTCACCGCGCCGGGCGGCGGCGAGCTCGCGACCCGTGGCGGGCACGGCGAAGGCTCCGAGCACGAACAGCGGGACGGCGAGGGCCGCCGAGGTGTTGGCGTGCTGGGCGAAGCCGATCGTGGTGACGGCACCGGTCACGACGACCATGGTCAGGAGGAGGAGCGGCAGCAGCGTCCCCCTCCGGGACCAGGCGCCCCGGAAGGTGCGGATCACGAGTCGGTGGAGGGACGGCGGAAGGCGGCGTCTGCGTCGGCGGGCGTCTCGACCAGGACCGGCTCACCCGTGGGCTCGGCCGGCTCGGTCACCGGCTCGGGCGCGGGCTCCTCGTCGAAGTGCGGCGGCGCCGCCTCCTCGATGATCCGGCGCTCCGGGTGGTCGAAGTGGTGCAGGTCGATCGGCTCGATGTGGTCGACCAGCTTGCCCTCGTCGAGCACGTAGTGCCGGTCACAGGCGTCGACCACGGCCGGGTCGTGGGTGGCCACGACCACGACGGCACCCCGGTCGGCCTCCTTGCGGAGCTCGGCCAGCACCAGGCCCCGGTTGCCCTCGTCGAGCTCGCTGGTCGGCTCGTCGGCGAGCAGCACCTGGGCGTCGACGCACAGGCCGCGGGCCAGCGCGACGCGCTGCATCTGCCCACCGGACAGCTCCTCGACCTGGCGGTCTCCGAGGTCGGCGATGTGGAAGCGGGCGAGCGCGGCCTCGGCGCGCTCGTCGGCGTCGGCCGGCTTCACGCCGCGGGCGCGCAGGGCGACCGAGACGTTCTCGCGGGCGGACAGGATCGGGACCAGGCCGTAGACCTGCAGCACGAAGGAGACCTCCGGGCGCGGGTCGCCGGTGCCCTGCCACATCGACGCCCCGGCGTACGACGCCGTGCCCGACGTGGCCTCGACGAGGCCGCCGGCGATGGAGAGCAGGGTGGTCTTGCCGGAGCCGCTGGGCCCCGACAGCGCGGTCAGCTCGCCGGCCCTGAACTCCAGGTCGACGTCGTCGAGGAGGGTGCGGGACACGACGTAGGTGACGTGGTCGAGCTTCAGGCTCATGCCAGCTCCTCGGTCGTGCTGGCGGCGTGGTCGGCGGCGTGGTCGGCAGCGTGGCCAGCCGGTGCCTCGGGCGTGTCCGAGGGCCGGGAGACGACGAGCCGGTCGACGTCCTCGGGCTCGATCCGGACCAGCGTGCCCTGCGGCCACTGCTCGGCGAGGTGGGTCGGGAGGTGGACGACGCCCTCGGCGCCGATGACGACGTACTCGGCGCCGTCGCGGCCCTCGGCGCCGACCCGGCCGCCCTTCATGGTCACGGTCCGCGGGAAGGTCGCGGCGACCTCGGGCTGGTGGGTGACGACCACGATGGTGGTGCCCAGGTCGTCGCCGAGGTTGTGGATCAGCTCGATGACGTGGTCGCGGTCGTCGTGGCTGAGCTGGCTGGTCGGCTCGTCGGCGAGCAGCAGCTGCGGGCCGGTCGAGACGGCGCACGCGAGGGCGAGCCGCTGGCGCTGGCCGCCGGACATGGTCGAGACGACCTGGTCGATCTGCTGGTCGAGCCCCACGACGCGGAGCAGGTCGATGTCCGCCACGGCGTCCTTGCGCTCCGCCGAGGTCATGGCGAGGCGGGCGAAGGCGATGTTCTGGCGGGCGGTCGCGTAGGGGAGCAGGTTGCGGGTCGAGCCCTGGAGCATGGTGCTGACGCGGCGGGAGCGGATCCGGGCGAGGTAGCGCTCCCCCATCCGCGAGATCTCCTCGTTGCCGAGGAAGATTCGGCCGGCGCTGGGCTTCTGGATGCCGCCGAGCAGCGTGAGGAGGGTCGACTTGCCCGAGCCGCTGGGGCCGAGGAACGCGACGCGCTCGCCGGGCTCGATGGTCAGGTCGACGCCCTGGAGGGCGACCACGTCGTGCCCCTCGAAGGTCCGGTAGAGGTGCACGACCCCCTGGCAACGAATGCCGATGCCCCCCGGCCGACCGAGCTCGCCGATGTCGTAACGGACGTCCCGCCCGCTGTCCAGCGTGGTCACTTCACCCTCCCGCTCGGACCCCCCTGGTCCGGTGCACAGGACACCGTAGTGCTGCACGTCAACGCAATTGCGTCGAGCGGTTCGTTAGCCGGTTGTGACACACCGGCCTCCGGGCGGCACGGGGCCGTCACGCTGGACGCGGTTGGGGCGCAGGCCGGGTTCGGACGTAGGTTCTGGACCGTGGCGAGGTTCCGGGACGGCATCAAGGACCTGGTGGCGGACACGCGGCCGCTGCAGAACCCGCACTTCCGGCGCCTGTGGACGGCCAACATCATCACGGTGATCGGCGCCCAGCTGACGGTCGTCGCGGTCCCGGCGCAGATCTACGCCGAGACCCACTCCTCGGCGTACGTCGGCCTCACCGGGCTCTTCGGCCTGGTCCCGCTCGTGGTCTTCGGGCTGTGGGGCGGGGCGCTGGCCGACGTCTTCGACCGGCGCACCATGCTGATCTGCACGACCGCGGGCCTGATCGGCACCAGCGCGCTGTTCTGGCTGCAGGCAGCGCTCGGCGGCGGCCACGTGTGGCTGCTGCTCGGGCTCTTCTCGGTGCAGCAGGCGTTCTTCGCGGTCAACCAGCCCACCCGGAGCGCGGTGCTGCCCAAGCTCCTGCCGCTCGAACAACTGCCGGCCGCCAACTCGCTGAACATGACGATCATGCAGGCGGGCGCGATCGCGGGTCCGCTCGTCGCCGGCACGTTGATCCCGGTGCTCGGCTTCTCCTGGCTCTACCTGCTGGACACGCTCACCCTCTTCGCCACCCTCTCCGCCGTGGTCCGGCTCCCCCGACTCGCCGTCGAGGGCGCACCGACGACCACGCCCGGGCTGCGGTCGGTCGTCGAGGGGCTGGCCTACCTGCGTGGCCACCCGGTGCTGCTGATGTCCTTCGTGGTCGACCTGATCGCGATGGTCTTCGGCATGCCGCGCGCGCTGTTCCCGCAGATCGCCCACGAGGGCTTCGGCGGCCCGTCGGGCGGCGGCCTGGCGTTCGCGCTGCTGTTCGCCGCGATCCCCGCGGGCGCCGTCGTCGGCGGCGTCTTCTCCGGCTGGGTCTCCCGGGTCGACCGGCAGGGCCGCGCGGTGATCGTCTGCATCCTCGTCTGGGGGCTGGCGATGGTCGGCTTCGGCGTCGCCGTCGGGCTCGCCGGCCACTGGCGCACCCCGATGCTCGTCGCCGCGGTCGCGATGCTGGTGCTCGGCGGGGCGGCCGACATGGCCTCGGCGGCGTTCCGCACGAGCATGCTGCAGAGCGCGGCCGCCGACTCGGTCCGCGGCCGGCTGCAGGGCGTCTTCATCGTCGTGGTCGCCGGCGGGCCGCGGATCGCGGACGTCGCCCACGGGGCCACGGCCGCGGCGGTCGGCACGGCCGCGGCAGCCGCCGGCGGCGGCGTGCTCGTCGTGGTCGGGACGGTCGTCGCGGCGATCGCCGTACCGTCCTTCGTGCGCTACCGGATCACCCGGCCCGCCGCCGAAGCGGTCTGAGCGACCTCCCACGCCTACCATCGACCGGTGAATCCGAGCAGCACCGACGATCTCGACGCCGCCCTCGACGCCGCCCTCGACCCGGCTCTGGCCGCCGAGGCGGGCGTCGACCCCGAGGACCTCGCGACCACGGTGCGGGTGCTGCAGCAGCTGCACCACCTGCCCGAGGACCACCCGGACATCCGGACGGTCAAGCACGCGGCCTCGCACATGTACAAGGCGCTCAAGCGCGAGCGCCGCACCCGCAAGCGCGCCGCCGAGCTGGCGGCAGACCGGGCCGTCACCGAGCGCACCGCGACGGGCTCGCCGATGCGGATCGACGACGAGACCCAGGGCATCCCGCTGGTCTCGTCGGTGAAGGGCGCCTTCGCGGGCGAGCTGATCAACCCGCGCGGCTGCTACATCTGCAAGAACGACTACACGCTGGTCGACGCGTTCTACCACTACCTCTGCCCCACCTGCGCGGCCTTCTCCCACACCAAGCGCGACCAGCGCACCGACCTCAGTGGCAAGCGGGCGCTGCTGACCGGCGGCCGGGCCAAGATCGGCATGTACATCGCGCTGCGGCTGCTCCGCGACGGCGCCCACACGACCATCACGACGCGCTTCCCCAAGGACGCCGTACGCCGGTTCGCCGCCCTCGAGGACAGCGCCGACTGGCTGCACCGGCTCAAGATCGTCGGCATCGACCTGCGCGACCCCACCCAGGTCGTGTCGCTCGCCGACGAGGTCGCCGCCGCGGGTCCGCTCGACATCCTGATCAACAACGCCGCCCAGACCGTGCGGCGCTCCCCGGGCTCCTACAGCCAGCTGGTCGAGATGGAGTCGGCGCCGCTGCCCGACCACAGCGAACTGTTAGGGCTGCCGGAGATGGTCACCTTCGACCGGATCAGCGAGGCCCACCCGGCCGCGATCGCCGGCACCCTGCGCCAGCACGCCGTGGCCCACCACGAGGGCGAGTCGGTCGAGGAGGCGATCGCGGCGCAGACCGCGGCCTCGATGACCGCGCTGGCCCTGACCGCCGGCAACGCCAGCCTCGAGGCCCACCTCGCCGGGACCGCCGTCGACGCCGGCGGCCTGCTGCCCGACCTGCAGACCGAGAACTCCTGGACCCAGAAGGTCGAGGAGGTCGACCCGCTCGAGCTGCTCGAGGTCCAGCTCTGCAACGCGACGGCGCCGTTCATCCTGATCTCGCGGCTGCGGCCGGCGATGCGGGCCGCCCGCGCCGCCGGGGCGCGGCGGACCTACGTGGTCAACGTGTCCGCGATGGAGGGGCAGTTCTCCCGGTCCTACAAGGGCCCCGGCCACCCGCACACCAACATGGCCAAGGCCGCGCTCAACATGCTGACCCGCACCAGCGCGGGCGAGATGTTCGAGACCGACGGGATCCTGATGACGGCCGTCGACACCGGCTGGATCACCGACGAGCGCCCGCACCAGGAGAAGCTGCGGATCGCGGCCGAGGGCTGGCACGCGCCGCTCGACCTGGTCGACGGCGCGGCCCGCGTCTACGACCCGATCGTGATGGGCGAGGCGGGGCAGGACCTCTACGGCTGCTTCGTGAAGGACTTCAAGCCCAGCCCCTGGTGATCGGGGGGGTGATCAGGTGCCGGTCCGGTCCTGCCGGGCGACCTTCCGGTCGGTCAGCACGATCCAGCCGGCCAGCGCGGCGCCGGCGAGCACGGCGAACATGAAGAACCCCATCGCCAGCGCCGGGTAGCCCCAGATCCGGTGGTCGGTGGGCACCCGCATCATCAGGGCGGCGCCCAGGACGGTCGCCGCGATGATGATGCCCAGGGTGACCCGGTTGGCGACCCGTTGCAGCACCCGGTGGAGCCGCTCCTCGTCCATCGCCTGCACGCGCACGGAGAACTCGCCCTCGGCGAGGGCGTCGAGGATCCGGTTGGCGCGCTTGGGCAGCAGGGAGGTGAACTCCTTGGCCTCGATCGCAGCCGCCATCACCCCGGCCGGGCTCACCTTGAGCCCGCTGGCGAGCAGGTCGCCGACGTTGCTGCGGATGGCCTGGGCGGGGTCGAAGTCGGGGTCGAGGTGCAGCGTGACCCGGTCCAGGTTGAGCAGCGCCTTGCCGACCATGGACATCTCGGCCGGCGGCCGGAGCCCGTGCTGTCCGGAGGTGCGGCTCAGCTCCATCAGCACGGTGCCCGCCTGCACGTCGGACCCGGCGACGGCCGCCTCGGTCACCAGGTGGGCGACCTCGTCCCGGAAGGCGGCAGCGTCGTAGTCGTCCAGGGGGTGGCCCATCCCGGCCAGCACGGCGGCGGCCTCGTCGCCGTCGCCGTCCCCGATCGCCAGGAGCAGCCGGACCAGGCGGTCCTGGAGCCGCCCGGGGACCGTGGTGACCATGCCGAGGTCGAGCAGGCCGAGCCGCCCGTCGTCGGTGAGGAGGACGTTGCCCGGGTGCGGGTCGGCGTGCAGGACGCCGTCCTGGAGCATCAGCTTGAGGTAGCAGGCGAAGAGCTGGTCGACCATCGGCCGCGCCTCGACCTCGAGCAGGCCGAGCGGACCGACGTCGGTGACCTTGCGGCCGTCGAGCCGCTCCATCGTCAGCACCCGCGAGCTGGAGTGGTCCGGGACCGGCTCGGGGACGACCAGCAGGTCGTAGCCGGCGCACAGCTCCCGGAACTTCGCCAGGTTGCGGGCCTCGCGCCGGTAGTCCAGCTCGCCCGCCAGCGAGCGCCGGAACTGCGTGAGCAGGTCGCCGAAGCCGTAGCGACGGCCGGCCCCCGTGTGGCGGTCCGCGAGCCCGGCCAGCTTCGCGAGCACCTCCATGTCCTCGCGCGCCTGGTCGCGCGCGTCGGGACGCTGCACCTTCACCACGACGCGGCGCCCGCTCGGGAGGGTGGCCCGGTGGACCTGCCCGAGCGAGGCGACGGCCATCGGCTCGGGGTCGAAGTCGGCGAAGAGGTGCCGGATCTGGCCGCCCAGCTCGCCCTCGACGATCTCCTGCACCTGCGCGAAGGGGAACGGCTCGGCCGCGTCCTGGAGCCGCGCGAGCGCGGTCGTGTACGCCGTGGGCAGCAGGTCGAAGCGCGTGGACAGCAGCTGCCCGAGCTTCACGTAGGTGGGCCCGAGGTTCTCGAGGTCGCGGGCGAACGCCTCGGCCTCGTCGACGTCGCCCGCCGGCATGTCGTCGTCGATCGAGAACTCGTCGAGCCCCGCCCCGGCGAGCAGGTCGGAGCGGCCGTGGCGGACGAGCAGGCGGGCGAGCGCGGCGTACCGCTGGGTGCTCGACGTCGGGGTTCCCATGGGGCCAGCATGCCCCGGGGACGGGCGCGCCGGACCACCCGGCCGGTTGCCGCCTCGTCAGCGGGCCAGCAGGCCGCGCACGAACTTCGCCTGACCGAGGTGCTGCAGCCCGTCGCCCGTGACGCTGACCAGCCGGACGCCGAGCGTGACCGGCGGGTCCCAGCGCTCGTCGACGACCCGGTCGAGGTCCGCCTCGGTCACGGTCTTGAGGAACGCCACGGACTGCTCGTGGACGGCGGTCAGATAGGCGGCGAGCAGGCCCGCGGACGCCCGCACCCGGCCCGCCTTCTCGCGGCTGTGGCCGTAGCCGGTGTCACCGGTGTCGAAGGGGAAGTGGAAGCGCGCGTTGAAGCCCTGCTCGGTCCACACCTGCTCGGTCCCGGCGACCTCGGCCACGTGGTCGTCCTGGATCCGGGCGAGGTGCCAGACGAGCCAGGCGATCGAGTTGGCGTCGGGCCCGACCCGGTGAGTCAGCTCGTCGGGCTCGAGGCCCTCCACGACGGCGCACCCGCCCTCGGCGATCCGCCCGAAGGCATCCAGCAGGAGCTCGGCAGGGGTCATGCCCTCGAGGCTATGCCGCGGTCGGCGCCGAGCCCATCCCACAGATCGGTGACCACGGCTGTCATGATCCGGCCGTGGACAGGTCCCGGGCGTCGTACGCCGTGCTCGCGCTGCTCGTCGCCGCCTCGCTGGCGATGACGGTCTGGGTGGTCGGCGCGCGCCACGAGCTCGACCAGGTCGAGGCGCACTGGGCCGGGGCGCCGGCCTGCACGGGGGCGACCGTCAAGCCCTACCGGGACGGCTGGATGATCGGCGCCCGACCGGCCATGAGCTGCCGCATCACCCTGGCGGTCACCAACCGCTCGGGGCGCGACGTGCTCGTCGACAGCGTCGTCGCGCCGGGTCTCGGGAGCATGGCGGGGGGCACCGCCGTCGCCCTGACGAAGGCCGACACCAACCCCGACGGGCTCGACGCCGAGCTCCCCGTCGACCGGGTCCTGCCCGACGGGCGGACCGTGAAGGTCGCCCTCGAGATCGGCTTCCGCGACGGCGCCTGCGGTGGTGACGACGCCGGCGGGCTCCTGTCGGTCGCGCACTGGCCCGAGGTCGGACTCTCGCTGTGGCAGCGCACCGCGCTCGTCCCCGCCGACCGCACCCTCTACGTCCGCGACGCCAGCGGCTCGTCCTGCCCCTGAGTCAGGCCAGGAGGTCCCGGGTGATCTCGTCGACCGTGGAGACCCCGGTCAGCGCCATCGTCAGGTCGAGCTCGGCGAGCACGTGCTCCATGACGGCCTGGGCGCCGGCGGCGCCACCGAGCGCGAGGCCGTAGACCCACGGCCGTCCGACCAGGACCGCCGAGGCGCCGAGCGCCAGCGCCTTGAAGGCGTCGGCGCCGCTGCGCACGCCGGAGTCGAACAGCACCGGGATCCGGTCGCCGACCTCCTCCACGATCCGCGGCAGGGCGTCGAGCGAGCCGATCGCGCCGTCGACCTGGCGGCCACCGTGGTTGGAGACCACGATCCCGTCCATGCCGTGCTCGATCGCGAGCGCGGCGTCGCGCGGGTCCTGGATGCCCTTGAGCAGGATCGGCAGGGAGGTGCGCGAGCGCAGGTAGTCGAGGTTGTCCCAGGTCAGCGAGGACCGCGAGAACACGTCGAGGAACGTCTCGACCGCCGCCCGCGGCACCGGCGAGCGCAGGTTGTCGACGAACCCACCGGGGTAGTGCCGGGCCATCGAGAACAGCGCCCTGACCGCGGACAGCGTCGGCCGCGGCGTGGGCTCGGACGACGGGGTCGCCGCGCGGGCCTCGGCGAGCGCGCGGAACGCCGGGTCGCTGGTGTACTGCGCGATGCCCTCGGCCCGCGCGAAGGGGAGGTAGCCGAGGTCGAGGTCGTGCGTCCGCCAGCCGAGCACGTGGGTGTCGAGGGTGACGACGATGGCCTCGCTGCCGATCGCCTCGGCCCGCCGCACGAAGGAGTCGACGACGGAGTCGTCCCGGCTCCAGTAGAGCTGGTACCAGCGCGGGGAGTCGCCGAGCGCCTCCGCGGTCTCCTCCATCGGGATCGAGCCCTGCGTCGAGATCACCATCGGCAGCCCCAGCGACCGGGCCGCCGCGGCGACCGCGCGCTCGGCCTCGGGGTGGGCCATCTCGAGCACGCCGATCGGCGCGAACAGGACGGGCGCGGGGATCCGGCGGCCGAACAGCTCGACCGACAGGTCGCGGTCCTCCACGTCGACCAGCATCCGCGGCACGATCCGGTGCTTGTCGAAGGCCTGCAGGTTGGCCCGCACCGTGCGCTGCTGCCCGGCGCCGCCGGCGACGTAGGCCCACGCCTCGGGGCTCATCCGGCGCTCCGCCTCGGCCTCGAGCGCGGCCGGCTCGACCGGGACGACGGGCCGGCGACCGAAGACGCCCTCGCGGTAGATCCGGCTCTGCACCGCGCGGCCGACGGAGATCGCGGCCTGGGCCGCTCGGGCGGTCAGCGGGTCGGTCTTGGTCTCGGTCACGCGCACTCCTCAGGAGGTGGGTCGGTCCAGGGCCAGCTTCTCCAGCCGACCGGTCAACGCAGCAGCGCGGTGGGCGTTACCGTGCAGCCCCACGTAGCGCTCGCGGAACGCCGCGAGGAGCGCGTCGTCGAGCCGGCGCACGGCGCCCGGCGGGTAGCGGTAGTCCATCCGCGCGGTGAGGTCGAGCGCCTCGACGGTCCGCAGCACGTCGGCCAGCTCGACCAGCGAGGTGACCCCGAGCTCGAGCAGCAGCCCGGAGATCCAGGTGTAGTGGTCGGTGCGCGACCAGCCGGCATCGGCGTACTGCCCGGCCAGGAAGGCCGCCAGCTCGCGCGGGTCGATGCGCGGGTCGTCGTCCTCCGGCGCGCTCGGCTCGCTCGCCGCCACCTGGGTGGTCAGCCGGTCCCGGATCGTGGAGAACTCGCGGTCGGCCAGCTCCAGCAGCCCGGCCGCGAGGGTGAACCGTCGGTCGAAGTCCGGCACGTGCTCGTCGGGGATGGTGCCCTTGTAGCGGATGTCGTGCTCGAACTCCGCCCACGCGTGCTGCAACACCGTCCGGATCTGCACCTGCGCGCGGAGCCCGGCGAGGGCGGCGTACGCCGGCTCCCCCTCCCGCGTCGCGTCGAGCCCGATCAGCAGGTGCCGCGAGGCGTAGCCGAAGCGGCCCTGGCTCGCGGTCTCCTGCCCCATGTCGCGGTCGTCGTGGATCACGACCTGGTCGCCGAGCAGGTCGGCGACCGCGGCGACGTCGCTGTGCACGTAGGTGATGACGCGGATGCCGATCGTGTCGGTGATGTCGCGCAGCGGGTCGACGAAGACCGGGACGCCCTCGACGGTGCGGGCCGCCTTGGCCGCGAACGAGGACACGCTCTTGGCCCGGCCGGTGACGCTCAGGTAGTTGATGCCGGCCTCGTCGAGGACCGACTCGACGAGCTCGACGAATGCGGCGCCGGCCTCGCGCAGCTCGGCGTGGCGCGCGGCGTACTCGCTGATGGCGGTCTGGACGACCTCCTGCCGCGCGAGGTCCTCGGTGCGCAGCGAGGGGGTCACGATGTAGCCCTCGGTCAGGTAGGCCTCGGGGTTGCCGTAGGTCGTGGTGCGCTCGGGCCAGCGATGCGCGAAGAGCGCGACGTAGGCGCACACGACGGCGTCGACCTGGTCCTCGACGACCCGCAGCTCGGCCTTCTTCGTCGCGGTCTCCACGGCCCGGCGCAGCGCCGACCACGCGCCGTTGGTGCGTACGACGCCCTCGACGAAGCCCATCAGCACGAGCAGCTCGGACTGCAGCTGGTCGAAGGAGCGGCCGGGCTTGTCCTTGTACTTCAGCGTCCGGGGCAGCCCGAACAGCACGACGGTCGCGGGGTGCGGGTAGACCTCGATCGCGCGCCGGTCGCGGCCCGACCGCGGGTCCATGTCGAGGCCGAGCCGGGCGACCAGCCGGCCGCCGCGGGAGCCGTGGGCAAACTCCGGCTTGCCGGTGTTGGAGGGGTGCGTGCCCGCCTCGAAGCGGCGGAAGTCCTTGCTCAGCGCGCGCTCGGCCGGCCGCGACCCGGTCGGGTTGGTGACGACCAGGGGCGCGTCGATCGCGACCAGGCACGGCCCGTCGACCCAGGAGCCCAGGGCCTCGACGATCTCGTCGTCGTTGCCCGCCGCCTGGACGTGCACGAGGGCACCGTCAGCGTCGAGGACCGCCAGCCCGGTGGGCTTCTTCTCCCCCCAAGCGAGGTCCACGCCGACGAAGTGCATGTGCGCAGCCTGCACCATCGGCGCCCGCTCGGCACGGGTACACCGTCCGCCGGCCCAGCCAGACCGCCAGCGCCGCGATCGCCAGCCCGGCGACGTCGTCGACGGCGAAGTGCCAGCCGAGGTAGACCGTGGCGACCAGGGTGCCGGCGAGGAAGAGCGTCATCGCGCGGGTCGCGCGGCGCATCCCGTAGTGCCGGACCATCAGCAGGATCACCGTCGTCACCCCGACGTGCAGGCTCGCGAACGCCGAGACCTGGGCGAAGGAGTCGTGCCAGCCCGGGTGCGCGAGCAGCTGGTCACGCTGTGCCAGGTAGCGGGCCTGGGTGTCGGTCACGATCGTGTGCGGCAGGCCCGCGAAGTCCTCCGGCGACTGGTGGAAGGGCCCGAGCGAGGGGACCAGGTAGTAGGTGCCGACCCCCAGGATCCAGACCCAGACCATCGAGGCGATGAAGAACCAGCCGTCCCGCACCCGGTCGGTCAGCGCCAGGGCCGCCACGAACGCCACCGACACCAGGGTCGGGAAGGACTCGTAGATCGCGATCAGGACGTACGCCGCGAGGTGCTGGCCGAGCACGTCGTGCAGCAGCACGGCCGGCGAGTGGCCCAGGAACAGCGTCTCGTCGACGCGGGTCAGCAGCGCGTCGCGCTCGGTGTTGAGGACGTCCCAGCTCTTGAGGTTGTGGTAGCAGAAGTAGACCGCGTGGTAGGCCGCCAACCCGGCCAGCACCAGCCCGGTCCGGGTCGGCGTCCAGCGCTCCCGGAGGGTCGCCCACACGGCCGCCGGCGTGCGGAGTCCGCGCGGCGTGCGACGTACGGCGTCGACTGCGGCGAGCGCCACCAGCAGCGCGAGCGTGATCGCGACGCGGGTCCGGAGGATCTCGCCGCCGGGGTCCCGGACCGGGATCCCGACCTCCCACGAGCGCCAGGCCGTGACCGCCGCGAAGGCCACCACGACCAGCCAGACCCGGCCCACCCAGCGCAGGTCGGGCTCGTCGGTCCCCGGACTGGTGGTCAGATCGGTGGCCGGTCCGTCGGCGTCTCGGGCAGGGGCGACGGCGCGCGGCCGGTCGTCGATGGAGGTCACGGCCGAAGGATGGCCGCCCGCGCCTGCACCCTGCCTGACCGGGGTCGACACGTTCAGGTGGCTGGCAGGCCCCACGCCGGACGATCGCGGCATGACCACCGCTGTCGTCGCCCCGGCCCGACCGGGCCCGTGGGCGGCCGCCCGCACCCTCGTCGTGGTGGCGGCCGTCGCGGCCCTGTTCGTGGTCGTGGTGCCGCGGGTCTCGGGCGCGCCGTGGGCCCTCGTCGGCCAGCAGCTCGCCCGTGTCCCGCTGCCGGAGCTGGGCCTCCTCGGCCTGCTCTGGGCCACCGGACTGCTCCTGCACACCATCACGCTGACCAGCGCCCTGCCCGGCCTCACCCACCGCCGCGCGTTGACCCTGAGCCTGACCGGCAGCGCGGTTGCCAACGTGCTGCCGCTGGGCGGCGCGGCCGGGATCGCCCTGAACTACCGGATGGTCCGGGCCTGGGGGCACGACCGGGCGGCCTTCGCGGCGTACACCGTCGTCACCAACACATGGGACGTCCTCGCCAAGCTGCTGCTCCCGCTGCTGGTGCTGCCGGTCGCGCTGCTGCTCGACCACGGCGCGCTCACGCGTTGGGCCGGTACGGCGACCGTCGCCACGGTGCTCCTTGCCGTCGCGGCCGCCGTCGTGGCGGTCCTGGCCGCCAGCCCCGTCTGTGCGGGGCGGACCGGCCGGGCCGTCGACCGGGCTGCCCGGCCGCTGCTGCGCCGGCTCGGCTCGACCCGCGAGCCGCACGTCGAGGCGTGGCTGCTCGGCCTGCAGTCGCAGTGCGGGTGGCTGGTCCGGCACCGCTGGCGCCAGCTGACGTTGGGGATGAGCGCCTACACCGCGATGCTCGCCCTGCTCATGCTCGCCTGCTTCGCCATCGCCGGCGTGGGGATCGGGCCGGGTGCGGTGCTGCTCGCGTTCGCCGTCGAGCGGCTGCTCACCCTGGCCGGGCTCACCCCGGGCGGCGCGGGCGTCGTCGAGGTCGGCCTGGTCGGCGTCGCGGTCGCGCTCGGTGGCGCGCCGGTGGCGGCGGTGGCGGGCGTGCTGCTCTACCGCGTCTTCACGTTCGGCATCGAGATCCCGGTCGGCGGCGCCGGGCTCGCGGCGTGGCTGTGGGCCCACCGGTGAGGCGGGTCCTGCACGTCACCGACTGCTACCTGCCGCGGCTCGGGGGCATCGAGATGCACGTCTCCGACCTGGTGGCCCACCAGCGCGCCGCCGGCGCGGACGCGCGGGTGCTGACCACGACGCCCGACCCCGGGGCCGCCGACCCCGCCTGGGTGCACCGGCTCCCCGCATCGGGGCCGCTCGCGCTCGACGCCGCCATCGCCGAGGTGCTCGCCGCTCAGCACCCCGACGTGGTCCACGTGCACGTCTCGGTCTGGTCGCCGTTCGCCAGCATCGCCGCGCGCCGGGCCGCCGCGCTCGGCATCCCCACGCTCGTCACCATCCACTCGCTGTGGACCTACCTCGGTCCGCTCCCCGCCATGGCCCGCGGCGTCCTGGGCCTGCGCGACTGGCCCGTGCACTGGTCGGCGGTGAGCGACCGCGCCGCCGGGCCGATCCGCGCGATGCTCGGCCCGGACGTGCCGGTCGACGTGCTCCCCAACGCGGTCGACCCGGCCGACTGGCGGCTGCCCCCGGCACTGGTGGACGTGCCGACCCTGGTCACCGTCGGCCGGCTCGCCTGGACCAAGCGGCCCCTCGCGCTGGCCCGGATGCTGCGTGACCTGCGAGGTCGGCTGCCCGAGGACATGCCGGTCCGCGCCGTGGTCATCGGGGACGGCCCGCAGCGCCAGCGCCTCGAGGCCTACCTGCACCGGCACGGCATGGCCGACTGGGTCTCGGTCCCGGGCCGCCTCGAGCGGAGCGCGATCCGTGACCACCTCGCCGCCGCCTCCGTGTACGTCGCCCCCGCGGTCCTCGAGTCGTTCGGCATCGCGGCCCTCGAGGCGCGCTGCGCCGGCCTGCCGGTCGTGGGCAGCAGCCGCAGCGGCCTCGGCGAGTTCGTCACCCACGGCGTCGACGGCCTGCTCGCGGACTCCGACGACGGCATGGTCGACGCACTCGTCGAGCTCCTGACCACGCCCGGGCTCCGGGCCGACATCGCCGCCCACAACCGGCAGGTCGCCCCCGACCTGGGCTGGGACGTGGCCCGGGCCCGCACCGACGCGCTCTACGACCGGGCCGTCCTGCGTGCCGGCGATCGACGTACGGCGGTGGCCGGATGAGCTGGACGGTCGTCTCGTTCCACGCCCATCCCGACGACGAGGCGCTGCTCGTGTCGGGGACGCTGGCCCGGGCCGCGGCGCAGGGGCACCGGGTCGTGGTCGTGGTCGCGACCGCCGGCGAGGCCGGTCTGGCCGAGGACCGCACCGACCTCGGCGACCGTCGCCTCGCGGAGCTGGAGGCCTCGGCCGCCGCCATCGGCGCGGCCCGCGTGGAGGTGCTCGGCTATGCCGACTCCGGCTGGCCGGCACCGATCCGCGGACGGGGCACGACGTTCGCGACCACGGACGCGCGCCGGGTCGCGGAGGACCTCGCGGCGATCCTCGTCGAGGAGGAGGCCGACGTCCTCACGATCTACGACCCCGCCGGCGGCTACGGCCACCCCGACCACGTGCAGGTGCACCGCGCCGGGCTGGTGGCCGCCGCCATCGCCGGCACGCCCGTCGTCCTGGAGGCCACGATCGACCGGCAGTCGCTGCAGCGCGCCGTGGGCTGGCTGGCCCGGCTCGCCCGGGTCCTGCCGCTGCCCGCGCTGCCGACGCTGGACGCGGCCTACACCGCCCGCGCCGACCTCACCCACCGCGTCGACGTCCGCGACCACCTCTCGGCCAAGCGGGCCTCGATGCGGGCCCACGCGTCCCAGGCTACCGGGGACGGCGGCGCCCGGACCCTCGCGCTGCTGCTCCGGCTGCCGGCACCGCTGGCCCGGCGCGTGCTCGGCACCGAGTGGTTCCGCGAGGTCGGCCGCGCGCCCGGACGGCCGCTGCTCGACGACGTCTTCGCCTCCCTGCGCTGAACCTGCAGCATTCAGGTTGTCTGCAGCCACTCCGAGCCACCCTTCGACCATGACCGCGATGCTCGAGGGCCCGGCGACCGCTTCCCCGTCGCTGTGGCGCTCGCGCCCCCGCGGGCCCGGCTTCCCGTTCCTGGACCCTCAGGACGGACCGGCCGAGGTGCACATCGTCTCGGGGAGCTTCGGGGCCGGCCACGACGCGGCCGCCCGCGAGATCGCCATCCGGCTGACCGCGCAGGGCCACCTGGTGCAGATGTGGGACGTCGTCGACCTGTTCCCGGCGGCGATCGGCCGGATGCTGCGCGCGGCGTACCTCAAGCAGCTCGAGGTGAGCCCGGCGTCCTGGGGCGTGCTGCTGCGCCACCTCCAGCCCGGCGGTGTCCTGCACCGGCTGGTCACGCGGGCGCTGGCCATCACCTCGCGACGGCTGCTCACGATGGCCCGCGGCTCCGACCTGGTCGTCTCGACGCACCCGTTCGCGAGCCAGGCCCTGGGTCGGCTCCGGATGCGCGGCCGGCTCACCACGCCGGTCGTCACCTACCTCACCGACCTCTCCGTCCACCCCCTGTGGGTGCACCGCCACGTCGACCACCACCTCGCGCTGCACGACATCGCCGCCCGCCAGGCCGTCGCGCTGGGCGGCCGCGCCACCGTCATCGAGCCGCTCGTCCCGCACGTCGACCCGGACGTCGTCGCCCCCGAGGGCACCCGCGCCGCCTGCCGCGCCGCGTGGGGGCTCGACCCCGGGACCCGCCTCGCCCTGATCGCCGGGGGGTCGCTCGGCATCGGCGAGCTGACCGCCGCGGCCCTCGACGTGGTCGCGACCGGGCTCGCCGTGCCGGTGGTCCTCTGCGGACACAACGCCGTCCTGCAGCGTCGGCTCGAGATGGTCACCGGCGTGGTCGCGCTCGGCTGGCGCGACGACCTGCCGACCCTGCTGCGCGCCGTCGACCTCGTCATCCAGAACGCCGGCGGGTTCACCTCCCTCGAGGCGCTCGACGCGGGCGTCCCGGTGCTGACCTACCGCTGCCTGCCGGGCCACGGCATGACCAACGCGGCCGCCCTCGAGGAGGCCGGCCTGGTCCCCTGGGTGCGGTCCCCCGAGGAGCTCGCGCCCGCCCTGGTCGAGGCCTTCGCCCAGCCGCAGGCGCCGCTGCCGGCGCCCACCCGCCCCACTCTCGTCCACGCCCTGGCCACCCAGCGGGTGCCGGCATGAAGCGGGCCGCCCTGGCGGCCGCCGCCGTCGTGACACACGCTCCGGCGCTCGCCTCGATCGGCCCGTTGCGCCGCCACCTGCTGCCCGGTCTGTCCGGCGTCGGCCCGGGCCCGCACATCGCCCTGACCTACGACGACGGCCCCGACCCGGACACGACGCCGTACTTCCTCGACCTGCTCGAGGCCCATGGCCGCACCGCGACCTTCTTCCTGCTCGCCGCCCACGCGGCCCGGCACCCCGTGCTCGTGGCCGAGATGGCGGCCCGCGGCCACGAGCTGGCCGTGCACGGCTGGGACCACACCTGCGTCGCCCTCAAGCGGCCGGGCACTCTCGCGCGGGACCTCCGCGAGAGTGCCCGGCTCCTCGAGCAGCTGACCGGGGAGACCCCGCGGTGGTACCGCCCGCCCTACGGCGTCCTCACCACCCCGGCCCTGTACGCCGCCAGGGCGGCCGGGCTGCGCACCGTGCTGTGGACCGCGTGGGGTCGGGACTGGGAGGCCGGCGCGACCCCGGCCCGGATCGTGCGCACCGTCGAGCGACGGCTCGCCCCCGGCGGCACCGTGCTGCTCCACGACACCGACCGCACCTCGGCGCCCCGCTCCTGGGAGCGCACGCTCGCCGCGAGCGCGATCCTGCTGGACCGTTGGGACCGGGCCGGACAGGACCTTGGACCCCTGCGCGACCACGGCTGCGACGCGAGACTGGCCGCGGAGGCAGCCCCATGAGCTCGCTCACCCATGTTCACCCTCCCGGTCACGGGACCCGCGACCGGGCGCGGCAGGCGCCGTGGTGGTCGCCGCGACCCGTCCCGTGGGGCGTGCTGGTCGCGGCCCTCGCCGGTGCGGCCGCGTGGGCGCCGTACGTCACCAAGCCGCTGAGCCCCGACGAGGGCGGCTTCCTGATGGTCGCCGCGCAGTGGTCCCCCGGCACCTCGCTCTACGGCGACTACTGGGTGGACCGGCCGCCGCTGCTGATCCAGCTCTTCGACCTGGCGGGCGGCGCCGTCGGGCTCCGCCTCATGGGGATGCTCGCCGTGGTCGTCACCGTCCGGCTCGCGGGCCGGGTCGGGCACCAGCTCGCGCCGTGGAGCCGCTCGGTCCCGGTCTGGTGCGCGGCCACCGCCGCGGTCTTCCTCTCCACCCCGCTCTTCGGGATCGGCGAGGTCGACGGCGAGGTGCTGGCCCTGCCGTTCGTCATGGCCGGCCTGGCCGCCGCCCTCCAGGCGTACGCCGATCCCGTCGGCCGCAACAGCCGCACCTGGTGGCTGCTCGCCGGGGCGTCCGGGGCCTGTGCCGCGCTGGTCAAGCAGAACCTCCTCGACGTCTTCGTCGCGGTCGCGGTGCTGACCGTGCTGATGGTCCGGTCGGGGGCGGGCCGGGACGTCGTCCGGCGGTCGGCGTACTCCGTCGTGGGCGCGGGGGTCGTGACCGCGCTCGCCGTCGGCTGGGCGGCCGCCCGTGGCACGGACCCGGTCGAGCTGTGGGACGCGATGGTGACGTTCCGCTTCCAGGCCGCCGCGGTCATCCACGCCTCGTCCACGTCCACCACGCCGGGGCGCGCGATCGGGATGACCCTGGCGGCGCTGCTGTCGGGCGCTCTCCCGATCGTGGTGCTGCTCGGCTCCACGTTCCTGCTCCGGCGACGGTTCACGCGGGCGCACGCGCTCGCCGTGGCCCTGCTGGCGTGGGAGGTCGTCGGCGTCGTGGGCGGCGGCAGCTACTGGCTGCACTACCTGATCGGCGCGGTCCCCGGACTGGTCGTCGCCGTGGCGGCGACCCTCACCCACTCCCGGCTGCACCGCTTCGCCACCCGCGCCCTCGTCGCACTCGCAACCGTCTCGGCCGTGGTCTCCCTCGGCCTGGCCGTGCACGCCCACCCCGGCTGGCGCGAGGACGCCGCCGTCGAGTCCTACCTGCGCACCCACGCCCACCCGGGCGACACCGGCGTGATGGCCTTCGGGCACCCCGACGTGCTCCAGGCGGCCGGGCTGGCCAGCCCCTACGACGAGCTGTGGAGCCTGCCGGTCCGGGTCCGCGACCCGCAGCTGGCCGAGCTGACCCGCGTGCTGGAGGGACCGGCGCGGCCGACCTGGGTCGTGGTGAGCGGCTCGACCCTGGCCACCTGGGGCGTCGACGAGCGCACCGCCCAGGCCGCGCTCGTCCGGCTCTACCACCCGGTGACCGCGCTCGACGGCTACACCGTCTACCTGCTCGACGGCATCCCCGGGCAGCGCTGACCTCTACGAGCCGAGGCCGTCCTCGCGCTGGCGCAGCAGCGCCTCGACGATCCGCGCCACCAGCGGCAGCGGCAGCTCGCGGTCGAGCGGGAACCGCGCGGTGGCCTTGGTGGCCCGGTAGGGCCTGAGCTCCCGCTCGAGGGCGCCGTCGGTGCCGTCCTCGGCGGGCGTGGGGTAGAGGCTGAGGTAGCTCGTCCAGCCGGCGAAGTGGACCAGCGCCCGGCCGTGCAGCTTGTAGGTCGGCATCCCGTAGGAGATCAGCTCGACGGCCGCGGGCGCCGCGGCCCTGACGGTCGCCCGCATCGCCTGCAGCTTCACCTGCACCTCGACGGGGAACGACGCGACGTACTCGTCGACCGTGTCGTACCTCTGTGCCACGCCGTCCTCCTGCCGCCACATCCCCGCGGGCCTACGATCCACCACGTGAGCCGGCTGATCCACCTCAATGGTCCTCCCGGGATCGGGAAGTCGACGCTGGCACGCCGCTACGTGGACGAGCACCCGGGTGTCCTCGACTGCGAGATCGACGTCCTCCGCACCCTCGTCGGCGGGTGGGAGGCGGACTTCCGCGGTGCCGGGACCCTGGCCCGTACGGCGGCGCTCGCCCTCATCTCCGAGCACCTCGCCACCGGCCACGACGTGGTGCTGCCGCAGCTGGTGGCACGGCTGAGCGAGCTGGAGCGGTTCGAGGCGGCCGCCCGGCAGTCCGGCGCGGACCACGTCCACGTCCTGCTCACCGACAACCCCGTCGCCGCGGTCGACCGGTTCCACCGGCGCGTCACCCGCGACCCCTGGCACCACCACGCCAGGCAGGCCGTCGCGGCGATGGGCGAGGCCGGCCTGATCGCCCAGCACCGGGCGCTGTTCGACTTGGCCGCGCACCGCGCGCACACGGTCATCATCCGCAGCACCGACGGCGATCCCGACACCACCTACGCGCGTCTCCTGGAGGCCCTGCAGTGACCGGCTCGAGCGATCCCGTGCCCGTCCAGGACCTGTCCGCCGTGCCCTGGCCCGTGCGGACCGGGCGACTCACGATCCGGCCGGCCACGATGGCGGACCTCGAGGCCACGTGGGAGTTCCGCCGGCGGCCCGAGGTCAGCGAGTGGCTGACCTCGCTGCCCAGCGACCTCGAGGCCTACCGCGACCGCTTCGACCAGCCGCACCGGCTCTCGCGCACGCTGGTCATCGAGCTCGGCGAGCCCGGCGGCCCGGTCGTCGGCGACCTGATGCTCTGGCTCAAGGACGCCTGGGCGCAGTCGGAGGTCGAGGAGCAGGGCCGTCGGCAACAGGTCGAGCTCGGCTGGGTGGTCCACCCCGACCACGCCGGTCGCGGCATCGCCACCGAGGCCGTCGCCGCGCTGCTCCACGTCTGCTTCGAGGACCTCGGCGTGCACCGGGTCGAGGCGCTCTGCTTCGCCGACAACGAGGCGTCGTGGCGGCTGATGGAGCGGGTCGGCATGCGGCGCGAGGCGCACTACGTCGCCGAGTCGCTGCACCGTTCCGGCCGCTGGCTGGACAGCTACGCCTACGCGGTGCTCGCCGACGAGTGGCGGAGCCGATGAGATTCGTCCGGCGGGGTTGTCGGATCCGGCAGCACGCCGTTCGTCGTCCCCACGACACCAACTCGAAGGTCCCACCGAAGGAGACCCCATGCGCTACCTGATGTTCGTCGTCGCCGACCCCGCCCTCGCCGCCGAGGCCGACCCGGACGCCGACGACCTCACGATCGACGAGTGGCTGGCCGAGGTCGAGGGCAAGCGGGTGATCGGGGACCGGCTCGAGCGCCCCGACGCCGCCAAGACCGTCTGGGTCAGCAAGGGCGAGGTCCTCGTGACCGACGGCCCGTTCACCGAGAGCAAGGAGTGGATCGCCGGCTTCGACGTCATCGACGCCGACTCGCTCGAGGACGCGATCCGGATCGCCTCGCGGCACCCGCAGGCCAACGGCGGCAAGCTCGAGCTCCGTCCGTTCTGGACCGACGAGGACTGACCCTGCCCACCACCGACGCGGCCGTGGCCGCGGCCCTCGACGCCGCGGCCACGGAACGCGCCACGATCGTGGCGACCCTGATCCGGGTCACCGGGGACTGGGACCTCGCCGAGGACTGCGTCCAGGACGCCGTCGAGCGGGCCCTCGCCCGCTGGCCCGAGGACGGCGTACCCCACAACCCCGCCGCGTGGCTGACCACGGTGGCCCGCAACCGGGCGATCGACGTGCTGCGCCGACGACAGACCGAGCGCGCCCGGCTCCAGGAGGTGGCGATCATGGCGGACACCGACCCCGAGGCCGATCCCCAGACCGGCACCGACGACCTGCTCCGGCTGCTCTTCACGTGCTGCCACCCGGCGCTGGCGCTCGAGAGCCGCGTCGCGCTGACGCTCAGGACGGTCGCCGGCCTCAGCACCCAGGAGATCGCCCGGGCCTTCCTCGTGCCGGAGGCGACGCTGTCGCAGCGGCTGCTCCGGACCAGGCGGAAGATCACGGCCGCGGGGATCCCCTACCGCGTGCCGCCGCCCGAGGCGCTGGCCGAGCGCACCAGCGGTGTCCTGGCCGTGGTCTACCTGGTCTTCAACGAGGGCTACGGCCGCCGGGCCGACGACCTCGCGCTCGAGGCCCACCGGCTCGCCACGCTGCTGGCCGACCTGATGCCCGACCACGACGAGGCGCGCGGGCTGCTCGCGTTGATCACCTTCCAGCTGTCCCGCCGGGCGACCCGCTTCGACGAGGCCGGCGACCTGGTGCCGATGGAGGAGCAGGACCGCTCCCGCTGGGACCCCGACCTGGTGCAGCAGGGCCGTCAGCGCCTCGCCCGCGCGGCGCGCACCGGCAGGCCGCCCGGCCCCTACCGCCTGCAGGCGATGATCGCCGCCTGCCACGCCCGCGCCCGCACGGCCGAGGAGACCGACTGGGCCGCGATCGTGATGGTGTACGACGGCCTGCTGGCCGCCCACCCCTCGCCCGTCGTTGCGCTCAACCGGGCGGTGGCGATCGGCTTCCGCGACGGCCCCGAGGACGGCCTCGCGGCGCTCGCCCTGCTCGACGACCCGGCGCTGGCCGGCTACTACCTGCTGCCCGCGGCGCGGGCCGACTTCCTGCGGCGGCTGGGCCGGCACGACGACGCCGCCGCGGCGTACCGCCACGCCCTCGACCTCGCCGCCGCCGACGGCCCCGAGCGCCGGATCCTGCTGCGCCGGCTCGGCGAGGTCGGCTGACTCCCTCCACCCACCTCACGCCACCCCCTCTCACCCCAGGAGCACCCATGAAGTACGTCATGTTCGTCGTCCACGAGGAGGACGCCACCGACGCGGACCACGCGTCCGCCCCCGACGTCGAGGCGTGGTTCGCCGAGATGCGCGACCGCGGCACCTACGTCAGCGGCACGCGTCTCCACGAGCGCGAGACCGCCACCACCATCCGCGTGCGCGGCGGCGAGATGGTCGTCTCCGACGGCCCGTTCACCGAGGCCAAGGAATGGGTCGCGGGCTTCGCGGTCCTGGAGTGCGCCGACCTCGACGAGGCGATCGAGGTCGCCTCGAAGAACCCGGCCGCCCACTACGGCCGGGTCGAGGTGCGGCCCATCCACTCCTCCGACACCTTCGAGTAGGACCGCTGCTCAGACCTCGTGGATCGGCTCCGCGGGCAGCTTCTTGACCTTGCGCGTACGCCGGCGACGGCTCGGGATCATCGAGCGCATCTCCTCGAGCTTGCCGAAGCTGAGCAGCCGGTCCCCGGCCTCCAGCACGTGCCGGTCGCTCGGGTTGGGGATCACGTTGGTGCCGCGCTGCAGGGTCAGCGCCGAGATGTCGCGCTCCCTCAGTCCGGACTCGCCCAGCGTCTTGCCGACGAGGTCGGAGGCGGCCTGCACGAGGATCTCGGCCACGCCGTACCCGGTCGAGACCGTCAGCCGCTGGCGCACGTCGATCTCGGGGAAGGCGACCTGGTTGTCGATGTAGTCGATGATCGAGCCGGCCACGTCGAGCAGGGTGGCGCGCTCGATGCCCTCCAGGCCGGGCGAGGAGTTGACCTCCATCACCAGCGGGCCGTCGTTGCCCTCGAGCATGTCCACACCCGCGACCCGCAGGCCCATGATCTGGGCGGCGCGCACGGCGGCCTTCTCGAACTCCGGGTCGAGGTCCACCGGCTCGACGGAGCCGCCGCGGTGCACGTTGGAGCGGAACTCGTCGCCCTTCGCGACCCGGCGCATCGCCGCGACGACCCGGTCGCCGACGACGAGGGCGCGGATGTCGCGGCCCTTGCTCTCCTTGACGAAGTGCTGGATGAGGACGTTCTGCTTGGTGCTCTGCAGCGTCTCGATGATCGCCTCGGCGGTCTTGATCTCGGGGGCGAGGATCACCCCGATGCCCTGCGTGCCCTCGAGGAGCTTGATGACGACCGGCGCCCCGCCGACCCGTTCGATGGCGGGGATCACGTCGGCGCGGCCCTGGACGAACGTCGTGGCCGGCATGCCGATGTTGTGCTTCGACAGGATCTGGGTGGCCCGCAGCTTGTCGCGCGAGTTGGAGATCCCGTAGGAGGTGTTGGGCGTGTAGACGTCCATCTGCTCGAACTGCCGCACGACGGCGGTGCCGAAGTAGGTGATCGAGTTGCCGATCCGCGGCAGGACGGCGTCGTAGTGCGAGAGGGTTCTCCCGCGGAACTGCAGGTCCGGCTCGTCACCGGACAGGTCGATGCTGAACCGCAGCGTGTTCAACACCTTGACGTCGTGGCCCCGGTCGAGGGCGGCGGTGCGCAGGCGCTGCGTACTGTACGAGCGGGGCGCACGGGACAGGATCGCGATTTTCATGTTCCCCCGAAGAGAGGACGGACGTGTCAGCAGAACCTTCCTACACCGTTGCAGGTTGGCGCGAGTGGGTGAGTCTCCCCGGCGCCGGGGTGCCGTGGGTGAAGGCCAAGCTCGACACGGGTGCCCGCTCGTCGTCGATCCACGCCTTCGACGTCGAGGAGAGCGAACGGGACGGGAAGCCCTGGGTCCGCTTCTCGATCCACCCGTGGCAGAAGTCGGACGCCGACGTCGTCGAGGTCGAGGCCGAGGTGCTCGACGTCCGCGCCGTGCGGAGCTCCTCGGGCCAGAGCGAGGACCGGATCGTGGTGCCGATGGAGGTCACCCTGATGGGCCGCACCATCACCACCGAGATGACCTTGAGCCGTCGTGACGAGATGGGCTTCCGGATGCTCGTGGGCCGCGAGGGCCTGCGCCAGGGGTACGTCGTGGACCCCGGCAGCTCCTACCTCGGCGGCCGCCCGCCGGTGGCGATGCGTCGCCGGAACCGGGGTCGCTGATGGCCCGCGCGTCCTTCGAGATCGGCGGCGTCCGGGTCCGGGCCGGCAAGTCCCAGTCGCTGTCCCTGCCCATCACCCGGCTGGTGACCGGGGCCGACGTCGAGCTCCCGGTCCGGGTCGTGCACGGCCGCGAGCCCGGCCCCACGGTCTGGATCGACGCGGCGATCCACGGCGACGAGGCCGTCGGCGTGGAGGTGGTCCGCCAGGTGCTGGCCGCCCTGGACCCCAAGACGCTGTGCGGCACGCTGATCGCGGTGCCGATCGTCAACGTGCTCGGCTTCATGACCGGCAGCCGCTACCTGCCCGACCGTCGCGACCTCAACCGGTCCTTCCCCGGCTCGGCCCGCGGCTCGCTGGCCTCCCGGATCGCGCACCTGATGATGACCGAGGTGGTGGCCAAGTGCGAGGTCGGCATCGACCTGCACACCGGCTCGGACCGCCGCTCCAACCTGCCCCAGATCCGCACCGACCTCGAGGACCCCCGCACCCGCGAGCTGGCCGGCGCCTTCGGCGCTCCCGTCATGCTGCACGCCAAGCTCCGCGACGGCTCGCTGCGGCACGCCGCCCGCGAGCAGGGCGCCAAGGTGCTGCTCTACGAGGCCGGCGAGGCCTGGCGGATGGACGCCTGGGCCATCGACGCCGGCGTCCGGGGCGTACGCCGGGTGCTCGCCGCCCTCGGCATGACCGACCCGGTCGACGAGGAGCCGCCCCCGCCGAGCGCGGAGTCCTGGCGCAGCAGCTGGGTCCGCGCCCGCGGCACCGGCATGCTCCACCTCGAGGCCGACCTGGGTCAGCGGGTCGAGGCCGGCGAGCGCCTCGGCGGCCTCTTCGACTCCTTCGGCAAGCGGGTCCGCCTCGTGCACGCCGACCGCGCCGGCATCGTCATCGGCCGCACCGAGGCGCCGCTGGTCAACAGCGGTGACGCGGTCGTCCACCTCGCCGAGGTCGAGCCGTCCCCCGAGCCCCCTCCGGGACCACCGGCCCCGGAGGGGTGACTCTCGGCCCTGACGGCCGCTCCGCCGCGGGACGCAGACTGCAAGGGACCGGAGACGTGCGGTCCCGGTCAGTGGCACCCGAGAGGAGGAGCCATGGTCATCGGTATGGGTCTGGTCCTGATCGGCACCCTTGTCCTGCTGGTCGTCGCCGGCTGGGGCCTGCGTTCCCTGGGTCGCAGCACCGCCGCCACCGAGGCGCACCTGCACGACCCGCACACGCCCACCGTCGCCTACGTCGTGCCCGAGGGGCAGGACCCGGTGCCGCTGATGGCCGAGCTGAGCCTCAGCGGCTTCGTCTCGGTCGTCGACACCAGCGGGGGCGCCGAGCGGCTCCTGGTCGAGTGCGCACCCGCCCAGCGGTCGCAGGTGCGTGAGGTGATCGGGCACGTCGCCCAGCGCGACATCGACGGCACCGTGCTCCCCGCCGCCCGGGTCCGCTTCGAGGACGAGGCCTGAGCCCGGACCGGGCCTCAGCTCGGGGAGGAGCTCGACTCGACGAGGGTCAGGTGCGGGCCCACCGGCTGCTCGGTCGGGGCCTGCCCCACGGCCTGCTCCGCCGACCTCCGACGGCTGCGCATCCACACCAGCGCCCCGGCCAGCTCGGTGACGAGCAGGGCCAGCAGCAGCCCGGCGGGCAGCTGTCCCCAGACGTCGGCGACGAGGGCGACCACGGAGGCCAGCGTCAGCAGCACGACGACGCCCGCGCCGACGATCAGCGCGCGCGACAACGGGTGCGGTCGGTGCAGGTGGTGCAGGTCCATCGGTGTTCCCCCAGGTGTGACAGGCAGGAGGTGTGACAGGTCAGTGGGCCATGTCGACGAAGCGTGAGTAGTGGCCCTGGAACGCGACGGTGATGTCGCGGGTCGGACCGTTGCGGTGCTTGGCCACGATCAGGTCGGCCTCGCCGGGGCGGGTCGACTCCTTCTCGTAGACGTCGTCGCGGTGCAGCAGGATCACCATGTCGGCGTCCTGCTCGAGCGATCCCGACTCACGCAGGTCGCTCATCATCGGGCGCTTGTCGCCGCGCTGCTCGGGACCACGGTTGAGCTGGGACAGCGCGATGATCGGGAGCTCGAGCTCCTTGGCGAGCAGCTTGATCTGGCGGGAGAACTCCGAGACCTCGAGCTGGCGGGACTCGACCTTCTTGCCCGAGCTCATCAGCTGCATGTAGTCGATGACGATCAGCTGCAGGTCGTGGCGCTGCTTGAGGCGACGCGCCTTGGCCCGGATCTCCATCATCGTCATGTTGGGCGAGTCGTCGATGAACATCGGCGCCGAGGAGACCTCCCCCATCTTGCGCGCGAGCTTGGCCCAGTCGTCGTCGTTCATCTGGCCGTTGCGGATGTGGTTGAGCGGCACCTTCGCCTCGGCCGAGAGCAGGCGCATGGTGATCTCCGAGCGCGTCATCTCCAGGCTGAAGAAGCAGCTGGTCAGGTTGTTGTGGATCGACGCCGCCCGGCAGAAGTCGAGCGCCAGGGTGGAGTTGTGCGTGGGGATCATGGATCGACCGGCGAGGTAGAGGTGGTCCTCGTTGTCGACCTGCACACACCGCACGGGCACGCTCTTGACGCGACGGGCGGCCGTGATGTAGCGCCGACCGATCCGCGCGGTCGTCAGGGGACGCTCCTCCTTGTGGGCGACCTGCTTGCGGAAGAGCCTGAAGACCGTGTCGGTGGTCGAGAAGTTGAGGATGTAGCAGGTCGAGGTCTCCTCGGACCTGCCCCGCACGCTACGTGAAGTGCGACCGCACTTGTAGCCGAGGCTGACGATCAGCTCGTAGACGTCGTCGGCGAGCCTCTTGCTGGTCACCGCGAACTGGCACGACCCCACGCCCTTGACGACGGTGCCGTCGGTGTCCATGAGGCCGGCGAGCAGCTCTCGCCGCATGGCTTCCGACGCCCGGAGGTAGCTCGCCGGGATGTGCTTGTTGTCGAGCACGTCGACCTTGCGCAGGAGAGCGGTGAAGGTCCCGTGGTCCGCGTGGCACGCGGGGCAGAGACGACGCTTGGCCGCGGCGGCGCCGCAGTCCGCACAGACGCCCGGCACGTCGTCGTCCCGGGACAGGTTCGGCAGCTTGAGGGAGTAGAGCATCGCGCCCTGGTGGTGCACGTCGACCCCGTATCCCTCGAGGTACATCGGGATCTCGTCGGACTCGCACGTGATGCGGTTGCCCGCCGAGTGGCCATCACCCAGCCAGGCGCCCAGCACGTAGGGCGGCACGGGCAGCGCGGCACGCGAGCCCTCGAGGGGTGCGGCGTTGAGGACCGCATGGTTGGCCCGCTGGTCCGCCCCCACGGTCAAGGTCGCGGCGATCTGCTCGGTGGTGACGACGCCGGGCAAGATCCGCTGGTTCCGCGAACGGTTGTACTGGCGGTCCGCGGCCCACTTGGACTTCCGCGCGGCGCGCGTCTCGGTGAGCCACTGGTGCTCCCCGTCGGCGACGATCCGCGAGCCGTCGGAGAACTCGACCTCGTAGCACGGACGGTCGGTCATCACGTCGGTCGCCGCAACAACCCGGGTCGGGCGACCCTGAGCGTCGTACAGCTCGTCCCCGACCTGCACCTCGCCCATCGTGGTCCACCCCGACGGGGTCGGCAGCGGGGTGTCGAGCGCCAGCGCCTTTCCCATGGCGGGGCGAGCCGCGACGATGATCATCTGGCCGGAGTGCAGACCGTTGGTCAGGTCGTCGAGGTCGGCGAAGCCGGTGGGCACGCCGTAGAGGCCGGCCTCGCGGTTGCCGATCGCCTCGATCTCGTCGAGGACGCCGTCCATGATGTCGCTCAGCGGGACGTAGTCCTCGCCGGAGCGCTTGTCGGCGATCTTGTAGACCTCGGCCTGCGCCTGGTCGACCACGTCGTCGACCTGGCCCTCGCCGGCGTAGCCGATCTGGACGATCTTGGTGCCGGCGTCGACCAGCCGCCGCAGGATGGACTTCTCCCGGACGATCTCGGCGTAGTAGCCGGCGTTGGCGGCGATCGGCACGTTGGCCGACAGCGTGTGGAGGTAGGGCGCCCCGCCGATCTTCTGCAGCTCGCCGCGGCGCTGGAGCTCGGCGGCGACGGTGATCATGTCGACCGGCTCGCTGCGGCTGTAGAGGTCGATGATCGCGTCGTGGATCGTCTCGTGCGAGGGCCGGTAGAAGTCGGTCCCGCGCAGCACCTCGGCCACGTCGGCGATGGCGTCCTTGGAGAGCAGCATCGAGCCCAGGACGGACTGCTCGGCGGCCATGTCCTGGGGCGGCGTGCGGTCGCCGGGACTCGTGGGCCGCTCACCGGGGGCGTACGCCGCGGGGCCGTCGCCCCAGTGGTCGGTCGGCGGCTCGGGGAAGCTCCTCGAGTCGTGCTCGGTGACGCTCATCGTGTCTCCTGAATCGTTCCCGGTCGACCCCTCGGACGCGTTGCCCCGACGGTAGCCACGACCACCGACACTCCCGCCCGCGACCCCCTGCGGAGCCCGCCGCCCGGACCGGATCCGGGGCCGGACGGGCCCCCGTCACCGGTGGGCGACTCGTGGACCGTACGCGTCCGGAGGGGGCTGGGGACAGCCGGTTGTCCACAGGCTCTGTGGATAACTGTGCAATCCCCGTGGACGACACGCGCGTTGGTGTGCACAGCTTGGGGAGTTCGCTGTGGACAGGTAGTCAGGTTCGGCACCTACCACGTCGCTGACCTGCATGAATGCGTTTCCACACCTGTGGAGAGAAAATCCCTCCCAACTAATTTCGTTCACCTGGCAGACACGCTCGGTACGCCGGAGGGTTTATCGACAAAGCGCTGACAACCGGGGATTCCCACAGGTATGGGGTAGTTACCCACAGGCAATCTCGGACTAGTCCCGTTGGGGACAGTTGGCCGATCTGACTCTTACTATGACTAGACTCACGCCATGGCCCACGCCCACGACCGCGAGATCCTCCGCCTCGCGGTGCCGGCGTTCCTCGCGCTGGTCGCCGAGCCGCTCTTCCTCCTGGCCGACGCCGCGATCGTCGGCCACCTCGGCACCGCCCCCCTCGCGGGCCTCGGCATCGCTGCCGCGGTGCTCCAGACCGCCATCGGGCTGTGCGTGTTCCTGGCCTACGGCACCACCGCCGGCGTGGCCCGCCACGTCGGCGCCGGCGACCTCCGGGGCGCGATCGCGCAGGGCGTCGACGGCGTCTGGCTGGCCGTCGCCATCGGCAGCCTGACCACCGTCCTCGGTGTCGTCCTCACCGAGCCGCTGGTCCACGCGTTCGGCGCCGACGCCAGCGTCACCGCGCCCGCCGCGACCTACCTCCGCATCGCCTTCCTCGGCACCGTCCCGCTCCTGGTCATGCTCGCGACGACCGGCGTCCTGCGCGGCCTCCAGGACACCCGCACCCCGCTCGTGGTCGCCGTCGCGGGCAACGCCCTCAACGTCGTGCTCAACCTCGTGCTGGTCCACGGCATCGGGGGCTGGGGCGGCCTCGGCATCGCCGGTTCGGCCCTCGGCTCGGTCCTCGCCCAGGTGGCCAGCGCCGCCGGCCTGCTCGGCGTCGTCGTGCGGGCCGCCCGTCGCGAGGGTGCGTCGCTGCGCCCCGACCTGCCCGGCATCCGGGCCGCCGCGCACGCCGCGGTCGCCCTCGTCGTCCGCACCCTCACGTTGCGTGCCGCCCTGCTCGTCACGACGTACGCCGTCACGGTCGCCGCCACCACCGCCCGCGACCAGCAGGTCGACCTCGCCACCCACCAGCTCGCGATGACACTGTGGACGTTCCTCGCGTTCGTGCTCGACGCCATCGCGATCGCCGCCCAGGCGATCACCGGCCGCTACCTCGGCGCCGGGGACGTCGCCGGCACCCGCGCCGTGACCCGCCGGATGGTCACCTGGGGGGTCTACGGCGGGGTCGTGACCGGACTCCTGCTCGCCACCGCCAGCCCCTTCCTCGGCGCGCTGTTCACCGGCGACCAGGCGGTGCGCGACCTGCTGGTGCCCGTCCTCCTCGTCGCCGCGCTCTTCCAGCCGGTCGCCGGCGTCGTGTTCGTCCTCGACGGCGTGCTGATCGGCGCCGGCGACGGCGCCTACCTCGCCCGCGGCGGCCTGGTCACCCTCGTGGTCTACGCACCCGTGGCGCTGCTCGTCGCCTCCGCCGCGGCCGGCCTGACCCTCCTCTGGGTCGCCTTCGCCGGGCTCTTCATGCTCGCCCGCTTCGCCGTGCTCGTGCAGCGGGCCCGGGGCGACGCCTGGCTGGTCACCGGGACGTAGATTGGCGCGCATGAAGCCGCTCCAGTCGATCGCCATGGGGCTGCTCGTGGTCGTGCTCTCGGCCCGCTTCCACGGCTACGACGCGCTCGCCGACCCCCTCGGCTGGCTGCTGGTGCTGCTCGGGCTGCGCGACCTGCCGGCCGACGTCGTCCACCGGTCCCGGCTCATCTCGCTGGCCGTCCTGGCGGGCGCCGTCTCCGTCGTGCTGTGGTTCCCGGCGGCCACCGACGCGCTCTACGACCAGGACGCCTCGCTGGGCTGGGCGGCCAACCTGCCGCAGGTCGGGTTCATGGCGCTGCTCTGCCACGCGCTCGCCGCCCGCGCCGCGGCGGGCGGCGACACCCGGGCAGCCCGCTGGCTCGGCCTGCTCCGGACCGGGTCGATCGTGGTCGGCCTGCTCCCCGTCCTCGTCTTCGGCGCCGGCATGGACTCCCTCGAGGATCCGACGTACCTCGCCGCCGGGATGGTTGCGGTCGCCCTGATCTGGGGACTCTTCTCCTGGAACGCCCGTCCCTGGGCGCTCGCCGGAGTTCAGCAATCAGCAGCAGGTCCTCCGGCCACTTCGTAGCCTGAGGTCGCCCGGCGCGTTGTCCGGGCAGAGCAGGGCAACCACGGGGAGACGCCGATGACCACCACCCACCACGTCCGGCACCGCGCGGCCGCGACCGCCGCCGTGCTGTGCGCCTCGCTCCTGCCCGTGCTGGTGGCGGGAGCTCCCGCCCGCGCCGACGCCGGGTGCACGTCCGAGCAGCCGACCAACCCGACCCCGGTCACGATGGCCTACTGCGACGACTCCTCGGCGCCGGAGACCACGATGGGGGCCACGTCCCCCACGCCCAACGGGCGCGGCTACATCAAGGTCGACCACGTCTCGTTCAGCTTCTCCGGCGCCTACACCGACGCGGATGCGGACCCGATCACCTACCAGTGCCAGTTCGGCACCGCGACCGAGCCGGTCGAGGCGAGCTGGGAGGCCTGCAACGGCACCGACGGCAGGTCCGCCAGCTACAGCAACCTCCAGGACTCCGGTGCGCTGCCCTACCGGTTCTTCGTGCGGGCCGTCGACTCGGTCGACAACGCGATCACGGTCAACACCGCCTGTGCGCTCCCCGATCCGTTCTGCACCCAGCCGGCCACCGACACCCCCGACTACGACGAGAGCCCGGCCACCGCCACGGTCAGGGTCGACACGGTGACGCCGAGCACCTACGTCTTCCTGCAGTCCAAGACCTACGAGGTGTACGGCGACGACTCGACCAACCCGATGGTCGGCTCCCCGACGGTCCAGGTCCGGCTCGCCAGCAACGAGGGCGACGCCGACCACCCGGTGAAGTACGCCTGCACCCTGGACGACGCCTCGGTGGAGTGCGCCGACGGGATCACCACGCTGACCAAGGTGGGCCCGGGCCGGCACCGGTTCGAGGCCGCCGCCACCGACCAGGCCGGCAACACCGACCCCACGCCCGACTCGGTCGTCTTCTACTCCCCGCGCAACCTGACCGGGAGCGCTCCGTGGCGCACCGTCCGCCAGGGCGGCTACTACGCTGGCGACTTCCTCCAGACCGACCAGGTCGGCGCGCAGCTCAAGGCCCCGGGCAAGAACGTCCGGGTGCTGCGCCTGATCGCTCCGGCCGGCCCGCAGCTGGGCAAGGTGGAGGTCCGGATCGGCCACAGCATCTGGCGCACCGTCAACCTGGCCGCGACGACCTACGAGCGCTTCCACATCTACAAGGTCCGCGACGCCTACGACCCGCTGGTCTCCGGCACGATCCGGATCCGGGTCAAGTCCGTGCCGCGCAACGGCTTCGTCCGCGTCGACGCGGTCTACACCCGGCAGTAGGTCGGCACCAGGTCGGGAAGCAGAACGAGCCCGCCCCCCGAGGGGGACGGGCTCGTTTCGCGTTGCTTCGCCGCTGCGCTGCCGGCGTCAAGCCGGGATGACGTTGAGGGCCACCGTGGCGGACACCTCGTCGTGCAGCTTGACCGAGACCTGGTGCGAGCCCAGGGACTTGATCGGGTTGCCGAGCACGATCGTGCGCTTGTCGACGGCCTCGCCCGAGGCGTCGGTGAGCGCACCGGCGATCTCGGCGACGGTGACGGCGCCGAAGAGGCGGCCGCCCTCGCCCGAGCGGACCTTCACCGAGACCGGGTTGGCCTCGAGCTTGGTCTTGATCTGCTCGGCGTGGTCGTGGTCACGGACCGCACGCGAGGCGCGCGCGGACTTGATCGACTCGACGGTCTTCTCCGCACCGCGGGTCCAGCGGATGGCGACACCGCGCGGGACGAGGTAGTTGCGGCCGTAACCGTCCTTGACCTCCACCACGTCGCCGGGGGCGCCGAGGCCGGTCACTTCCTGGGTCAGGATGAGCTTCATCTGCCTGGCTCCTTTCAGCGACCGGTCGAGGTGTAGGGCAGCAGGGCTACCTCACGGGCGTTCTTGACGGCAATGGCGACGTCGCGCTGGTGCTGGACGCAGTTGCCGGTGACCCGACGCGCGCGGATCTTGCCGCGGTCGGAGATGAACTTGCGGAGCAGCGTGGTGTCCTTGTAGTCGACACCGGTCGCCTTCTCCTTGCAGAACTGGCAAACCTTCTTCTTGGGCTTGCGAATCACTGCCTTGGCCATTGTGGTGCTTCCTTTCTAGAAGCCCGGCTTGCGCCGGAATGGTTGAGGGATTCGGTTGGGTGGTTCGTGGTTCTTCGAGATCAGAACGGGGGCTCGTCCGAGCCCACGCCGGGAGCGCCCCACGGGTCGTTGCCGCCCGCGGGCTGGCCGCCGCCGAAGCCGCCGCCACCACCCGACTGGGGTGCCGGGGTGGCCCACGGGTCGTCCCCGCCGGCCGGAGCCTGCGGACGGGACTGGCCGCCCTGGCTGCCGCCACCGGAGAAGCCGCCGCCACCGCCGCCGCCCTGACGGGAGGCGCGGGTGACCTTGGCCGTGGCGAACGCCAGGGAGGGGCCCACCTCGTCGACCTCGAGCTCGACGACGGTGCGCTTCTCGCCCTCACGGGTCTCGTAGGAGCGCTGCTTCAGGCGACCCTGCACCACGACACGCATGCCGCGCTGGAGGGACTCGGCCACGTTCTCCGCGGCCTGGCGCCACACCGAGCAGGAGAGGAACAGCGCGTCGCCGTCCTTCCACTCGTTCGCCTGTCGGTCGAACGTGCGCGGCGTCGACGCGATCCGGAAGTTGGCCACGGCCGCACCCGAGGGGGTGAAGCGCAGCTCCGGGTCGTCGACGAGGTTGCCGACCACGGTGATGACGGTCTCGCCTGCCATGCGATCTCCTAGCTAGTTCTGATCAGGTCCGCGCCCATCGTTGCCGGTGGCACCGACAGGCGAAAGGGTCAATCCACAGGTCGACGCCTCACTTGGCGTCGGGGCGGATGACCTTCGTGCGGAGGATCGACTCGTTGAGGCTGAGCTGGCGGTCGAACTCCTTGACCGTGGCAGGCTCGGCGTTCAGCGAGATGACGGCGTAGATGCCCTCGGCGTTCTTCTTGACCTCGTAGGCCAGCCGGCGACGTCCCCAGACGTCGACGGACTCGACCGATCCACCATCCTTGCGGATGACGTTGAGGTACTTGTCGAGCGACGGCTCGACAGTGCGCTCTTCAAGGCTGGGGTCGAGGATGACCATCACTTCATAAGCACGCATAGCGGGTCTCCACCTCCTCTGGACTAAGGCGACCACGGTCTCTCCGTGGCAGGAGGGCTGTGCGTTCCCCGCGCGCGCCGGAGGTCCGGTCTGCGCGTGGGGGCTCCCCGCGGCCGGGTCCCCGTCGGTGGGGGCGGACACGAAGAACGCCCAAGGCTATCAGCGGTGCGGGGCAGCGCAGAATTCGCCGAGACCCGGCCGGGACGACGTCCCCGCGCCTTCCTACGATGGCCGCATGACTGTCCCGATCGGCGCCCACGTGGACCAGACCGACCCCATCGCCGAGGCGAGGGCCCGCAACGCCCCGCTGGTGCAGTTCTTCCTGGGCGACCCGCAGGGCTACAAGGGCCCGGAGTTCGCCTACGCCGGCGGCGCCGAGGGGCTGCGCGCCGACGCGGAGGCGGCCGGCATCGACCTCTACGTCCACGCCCCCTACATCGTCAACGTCGCCACGACCAACAACCGGATCCGCATCCCCAGCCGCAAGCTGCTGCAGCAGCACGTCGACGCGGCGGCCTCGATCGGCGCCAAGGGCCTGATCGTCCATGGCGGCCACGTGAACAAGGACGACGACCCTGAGAAGGGCTTCGACAACTGGCGCAAGGCCATCGAGGCGACCGACCTCAAGCTGCCGCTGCTCATCGAGAACACCGCGGGCGGCGACAACGCCATGACCCGCCACCTCGACCGGATCGGGCGGGTCTTCGACGCGATCTCGAGCGCCGAGCAGTCCGACCTGGTCGGCTTCTGCCTCGACACCTGCCACGCCCACGCCGGCGGCAACGCCCTGGAGACGGTCGTCGACGACGTACGTCGCATCACCGGCCGCATCGACCTGGTCCACTGCAACGACAGCCGCGACGACTTCGACTCCGGCGCCGACCGGCACGCCAACTTCGGCGCGGGCCGGATCGACCCCGACCTGCTGGCCGCCGTCGTCCGCGACGCCGGCGCGCCGGTGGTGTGCGAGACGCCCGGCGGTGCCGCCGAGCACACCGCCGACTTCGCCTGGCTGGCCGAGCGCCTGTGAGCGGCCCGGACACCGGTACTCTCGGCGGCGTGCCGAGCGCCCCCGCCGTCCGTGAGATCTCCGAGACGGAGCATCTCGACTTCATCCGCGCGCAGCGCTCCGCGAGCTTCCTGCAGACGCCGGCCTGGGGCCGGGTCAAGTCCGAGTGGCGCCGCCAGTCGCTGGGCTGGTTCCGCGACGGCGAGATCGTCGGCGCCGCGCTCGTGCTCTACCGCCAGCTGCCGAAGGTCCGCCGCTACCTCGCCTACCTCCCCGAGGGCCCGGTCATCGACTGGGACTCCGAGGACCTCGGCACCTGGCTCGCGCCGCTGACCGCCCACCTGAAGGCCGAGGGCGCCTTCGGCGTCCGGATGGGCCCGCCCGTGGTCACCCGCCGGTGGAGCGCCGCGCAGGTCAAGGAGGGAATCGCCGACGAGTCGGTGCGCACCCTCGGCGACCTGCCGCCCACCGAGCGCGGCCACACCGGTGCCCGCGTCGTCTCCCAGCTCCACCAGCTCGGCTGGCGGCCCCAGTCGGTCGAGGGCGGCTTCGCGGCCGGCCAGCCGCAGTACAACTTCCAGATCCCGCTGCGCGACGCCGACGGCACCGCGCGCACCGAGGACGACGTCCTCAAGGGGATGAACCAGCTCTGGCGCCGCAACATCAAGAAGGCCGACAAGCAGGGGGTCGAGGTCAGCACCACCGAGGGCGTCGTCGGGCCCACCGATCTCCAGGCCTTCCACGACCTCTACCTCCACACGGCCGAGCGCGACCACTTCACCCCGCGGCCGCTCTCCTACTTCCGCACCATGACCGAGGCCCTGGGCGCCGAGGAGCCCGACCGGATCCGGCTCCACTTCGCCCGCCACGAGGGCGACCTGGTCGCGGCCACGATCTCCATCCGGGTCGGCGCCCACGCGTGGTACTCCTACGGCGCCTCCTCCACCGACAAGCGCGAGGTCCGCGGCTCCAACGCCGTGCAGTGGGCGATGATCCGCGAGGCGCTCGCCGCGGGCGCCGACGTCTACGACCTCCGCGGCATCACCGACACCCTCGACCCCGACGACTCCCACGTGGGCCTGATCCAGTTCAAGGTCGGCACGGGCGGCGAGGCCGTCGAGTACGCCGGCGAGTGGGACCTGCCGATCAACAAGCCGCTCTACAAGGCGTTCGAGCTCTACATGAAGCGGCGCGGCTGACCATGAGCCTGACCCTCACCGTCACCGGCGACCGCTGGCGCACCCACCTGCGCGCGGTGGCCGCCGCCAACCCCGGCATCGTCCCGGTCGCCAAGGGCAACGGCTACGGCTTCACCCTGGGCCGCCTCGCCCGCAAGGCGCAGTGGCTCGACGACCAAGGCCTGGGCGTGGACACCCTCGCGGTCGGCACCTACGACGAGCTGCCGCACGTCGCGCAGCGCTTCGGCGGCGACCTGCTCGTGCTCACCCCGTGGCGGCCCTTCGGCGCCGCCCTCGAGGTCGACCCGTCCCTCGCCGACCGGGTCGTCCACACTGTCAGCCGGGTCGAGGACGTCACGGCGCTGCTGGCCCGCCAGCCCGATGCCCGCTTCGTGCTCGAGCAGGTCACCACGATGCTGCGCCACGGGCTGACCTCCCGCGAGCTGTGGGCCGTCGCGCCGATCCTGGCCGACCACCCGGGGGCGCGGCTCGAGGGCATCGCGATGCACCTCCCTCTTGCCCAGGGCTCCCACCTCTCCCAGGTGGACCGGCTGCTCAACGACGTCGTCGCGAGCGGGCTGTCGACCACCACGGTCTGGGTCAGCCACCTCACTCCCGACGAGCTCACGCAGCTGCGTTCGTCGTGGGGCGACTTCACCATCCGCCCCCGGATCGGCACCGACCTCTGGCTCGGCGACCGCGGCGCGCTGTCGGTGACCGCCACGGTCCTCGACGTCCACGAGGTCGAGCGCGGCGACGTCTTCGGCTACCGCGGCCGGACCGCCCCCAAGCACGGCCACATCCTGGTCGTCAGCGGCGGCACCGCCCACGGCATCGGCCTCGAGGCGCCCACCGGCGACGGCTCGCTCAAGGCGCGCGCGGCCACCCTCGCGCGCGGCGGACTCGACGCGGTCGGCTTCGTCCGCTCGCCGTTCTCGATCGACGGCAAGCAGCGCCTGTTCGCCGAGCCCCCGCACATGCAGGCCTCGATGCTGTTCCTCCCCCACGGCGCGCACGTGCCCGCCGTGGGCGACCAGGTCGACGTGCGGGTGCGCTACACCGCCACGGCGTTCGACCGGGTCGTCGTCGACTGACCCGGAGCCACGGACTCGGCCGGCTCGTCGGGCTCGACCGGCAGCCGCGCGTGCCGGGCCGGGTCGTGCTCGGGGTGCAGCACGTCGCGCACCACCATCGCGACCAGGAAGAGCTCCCCGGCCATCCGGAGCAGGATCGCGACCCAGTAGAAGCCGGCGTCACCGCCGGCGGCCGGGGCCAGGAAGCCGCCGAGGTACCACCACACGCTGGCGAAGTAGAAGACCTCGGTCGACTGCCACACGAGCTGGTCCCGCCACCGCGGTCGCGCGAGCACGGCCAGCGGCAGCAGCCACAGGACGTACTGCGGCGAGTAGACCTTGTTGACCAGCAGGAAGCCGGCCACCACCAGGTAGCCGAGCTGGGCCAGTCGCGGCGTCAGCGGCGCCCGCATCCCCACCACGAACACCCCGATGCACCAGGTGCCGAAGACCAGCCAGGACCAGGTGTTGATGGTGTGCGCCTGGAAGGCGAAGGGACTGGCGGGGGTGTCCTTGATCTGCTGGAGCACCAGCCAGATCGACCCGAGGTCCGCACCGCGGTCGCTGTTGAAGTGCCAGAAGACCTTCCACTCCGCGGCGCCGGTGAGGTAGGCCGGCGCGTTGACCAGCACCCACGACACGATCGCGGCCGACACCGCGCGGACGAAGGCGTCGGCGCGGCGGTCGCGCAGGCAGATCACGAGGAGCCCGCCGAGCAGGAAGAGCGGGTAGAGCTTGGTGGCCGTGCCGAGGCCGATCAGCACGCCGGTCAGCCCCGGCTTGCCGCGCGCCCAGGCCCACAGGGCACCGGCCGTCGCGGCGACGGCGAGCAGGTCCCAGTTGACCAGGGCGTTGAGCGCGAGCGCCGGTGAGAGCGCGAACAGCAGTGCATCCCAGGGACGCAGCCGGTCCAGCGAGGCGAGGAACCAGGCTGCCAGCAGGGCGGCAGCGGCCAGCCCGAGGGCACTGACGACCACGAAGAGCCGGACCTCGCTGCGGACCGGCGCCTCGGAGAAGAGGTAGTCCACGGAGTGCCCGAACCGCTCGGTGATGTCCGGAGACCCGCTGCCCCAGTGGGTCACCCACGCGGCGGCGTAGGCGAAGTAGGAGATCCCGACGGGGTACTCCATGACCTCGTAGCGGGCCCGCACCTGCGGGTCGCCGGTGTAGGGCCAGTTCAGCTCCGCGAACCCGCGCCCCGTGTAGAGGTAGGGCATGTCGGAGTAGCACATGTGGGAGTAGCGCGACGTGCCGTTCTGCCAGGTCTGGGCGTAGCAGCTGCTCTTCTGGACCATGCCGAGCGCGAAGCACAGCGCGGTCAGCAGCAGCACCACCCGCACCGGCGTCCACCAGCGGTGGCCGCGGCCGTGCGCGCCCATCGGTCCCCCGATGCCCTCGCTGAGGGCGGTGGCGACCGGGTCCTCCCGGGTGGGGTGCACCCGGTCGTCCCGGTCGCCGTCCGTCGTCACCAGGCGTACCAGAAGGGCTCGCGCGCCGCCGTCCCGCTCACGTGGTTGCCGTGCGACGCCGGCGGCGAGTTGCTCGGCTGAGGTGACGACGGGCTCGACGACGGCGTGGCCGAGTCGGACGGGGTCGGCGACTGGCAGCCGCCCAGCACGGTGCAGGTCGGCGTCGGCGACTGGGACGGGGTGTCGCTCGGCGTCTCGGTCGGCGTCGCCGAGGGGGTCTGGCTCGGCGTCTGGCTCGGCGACCTCGACGGCTGCGCGGTGCGCGTCGGCGAGGGCGGCGGCGTGTAGGGGTCGTGTCCGCTGGTCGGCGCCGTCCCGTCGACGTTGGCCGGCGGCGGGAACTCCTCGACCGGGAGGCCCTCCATGTCCCGCTTCATCACGTCGGTCCAGGTCTGGGCCGGGTAGTCCGCACCGAAGTACGACGGCAGCCAGCCGTCGAGCTGGTTGTCACCGTCGCCGCGGACGTACATGACCGCCGTCGCCAGCTGCGGGGTGTAGCCCACGAACCACGCCGAGGACACCTCGTCCTTGCTGTTGGTCGCGGTGCCGGTCTTGCCGGCGGCGGGGCGGCCCAGCGCCAGGGCCGCCTGGCCGGTGCCCTGCTGCACGACCTGCTGCAGCGCGTAGGACGTGTCGGCCGCGATGTCCGAGCTCATGGCCTCGGTGGTCGACTGCTTGTAGTCGTAGAGCGTCTCGCCGTTGCGGGTCACCTTGTCGATGACGTGCACGTTGGCGCGCTTGCCGCCGTTGGCGATCGTGGCGTAGGCGTTCGCCATGTTGATCGCACTGATCCGGGCCTTGCCCAGGGTGATCAGGGCGTCGGCATCGAAGTCGCGGCTGGTGCTCGGGATGCCGGGGTACTTCTTGGTGGCCTTGGCGGGCGGGATGCCCATCGCGTTGGCCATCGCGGCGATCTTGTCCGGGCCGTCGGGGATCGAGTTGGACATGTCGACGTACGCCGTGTTGATCGACTGCTCCAGCGCGTAGGTCGCATCGACCGCCGAGCCGTAGTCGTTGCCCTGCCCGTCGGAGCCGGTGCCCTCGTTGCGGACCGTGAGGCCGTCGGGGAACGTGTAGGGCGAGTTGCCGTCGAAGGTGTCCTTGAGGGAGTAGCCGTTGTCGAGCGCCGTGGCGAGGGTGATCGGCTTGAAGGTCGAGCCGACCATGCCGCCCGCGACCGACCAGTTGATCTGCGACTGGAGGTAGTCCTGGCCGCCGTAGAAGCCGCGCAGGGCGCCGGTGCCGGGCTCCACGCTGGCCACCGCGATGTGCAGCTCCTTGTCCCCGAAGCCGTCGGGCTTGCCCTCCAGCACGCCCTGCTCGGCGGCGTCCATCGCCTTGGGCGTGAAGGTGGTCGTGACCCGCAGGCCGCCGCCGTCGATGTCCTCGTCGGAGAAGCCGAGCGCGTGCAGCTCGGTCTTGACCAGGCTCAGCATGTGGCCCTTCTGGCCGCCGTACTGGCTCTGCGCCTGGATCTTGGGGAACTTCGGGAGCCGCTTCTCGGCCTTGGTGGCCTGGTCGGCGGTGATGTTGCCGGCGCTCGCCATGCCGTCCAGGACGTAGTCGTAGCGCTCCTTGAGGTCCTTCCTGGAGGACTTGCCGTTGGCCGGGTCGAAGTGCGTCGGGTTGTTCAGCACCGAGGCGAGGACCGCCGACTGCGAGAGCGTGAGGTTCTTGGCGTCGGTGTTGAAGTAGGCGCGCGAGGCCGCCTGGATGCCGTAGGCGCCGCGGCCGAAGTAGATGGTGTTGAGGTAGCCCTCGAGGATCTGCGACTTGCTCTGCGAGCGCTGCATCTTCAGCGACAGGATCGCTTCCTTGAGCTTGCGCGTGTAGGAGCGCTCCTGCGAGAGGTAGAGGATCTTGACGTACTGCTGGGTGATCGTCGACGCCCCCTGCGTCGCGCCGCCCGACGCGTTGCTGAACGCCGCCCGGAGGATGCCCTTGGGGTCGATGCCCTTGTCGGTCCAGAAGCTGCGGTTCTCCGCGGCCACCACGGCGTCCTGGATCGTCTGCGGCATCTCCTTCAGCGAGATCGACTCACGGTTCTGGGTGGCGTACTGCCCCAGCGCGGTCTTGCCGTCGGCGTAGTAGACGAACGAGGTCTGGGTCTGGAAGTCCTTGTTCGGGTCCGGGATGTCGGTGGTCTTGTAGAGGTAGGCGAACGCCGCGACGAGGAAGAGCGCCCCGACCAGACCGGCGATCAGCAGCCACTTGAGGACCTTGAGGACCCGCTGCCTGGCAGTGACCGGTTGCTTCGGCCTCGTCTTGACGGCGGGGCCGTCGGCCCTGCGCTTTGCACTCAAACTTCGGCTCTCCAGTGTCGACTCGGGGGGCTACGGCGCGCACGAGCCGCACGTGCGGGGCGCGCGCCGTCCACAGGGTACGCAAGGGACCGTGGCCAGACGATCTCTCGCGACGAGGCTCACGCCGGAGGCCTGCCAGCAGCCTGACCGACCCCGACACGTCGCGCATTGTTCACGTCACGTGGATATATCGGTACGATAGGTCGCATGGCACGTCGTGCAGAGACCATCGAGCTGGCAGTCCTCGGACTGCTGCACGAGGGACCCATGCACGGCTACGAGCTGCGCAAGCGGCTCAACCTGATGCTCGGCTGGGGTCGCGTGCTGTCCTACGGCTCGCTCTACCCCACCCTGAAGAAGATGCTGCGCGGCGCCCTCATCGAGGAGACCGCGACCACGCTCACCCCGGTGACGCGTCGGCCCCGCATCGTCTACCAGGTCACCGAGGCCGGCCACCGCGAGTTCGAGCGGCTGATGTCGGAGGTCGGTCCCACGGCGTGGGAGGACGACAACTTCGACATCCGCTTCGCGTTCTTCGGGCGGACCGACATGGAGATCAGGCTGCGCGTCCTCGAGGGGCGTCGTACTCGGCTCCAGGAGCGGCTGGACCGCGTCCAGAACCAGCTCTCGATGACGCAGAAGGAGGTCGACCGCTACGCCGCGGAGCTCCAGCGCCACGGCGTGGAATCGGTCGAGCGTGAGGTCCGGTGGCTCTCGGACCTCATCACCGCCGAGCGCACGCAGGGGGAGATGGGTCCCGACATGGGCAACCCGCCACCCCCTCGTGACTCACCACACGAGTCCCCCCACGAGTCCTCCGCGACTCCCCTCAACAGCCAGACCTGAGCGGCTCACCTGCAGCACAGGTCCGCACGTCACAGATCTCCAGAAGTTGGACTAGGAAGGAAACCCCGATGGGTTCGGTACGAGTAGCAATCGTGGGAGTCGGCAACTGCGCCACCTCCCTGATCCAGGGCGTGGAGTACTACAAGGACGCCGACCCCAGCGGCACCGTCCCGGGTCTCATGCATGTCCTCTTCGGTGACTACCACGTCAAGGACGTCGAGTTCGTCGCCGCGTTCGACGTCGACGCCAAGAAGGTCGGCTTCGACCTGTCCGAGGCCACCCAGGCCTCGGAGAACAACACCATCAAGATCGCTGACGTCCCGCCGCTCGGCGTGACCGTGCAGAAGGGCCCGACCCTCGACGGCCTCGGCAAGTACTACCGCCAGACCATCGAGGAGTCCGACGTCGAGGCCGTGGACGTCGTCCAGGTCCTCAAGGACACCCAGGCCGACGTGATGGTGTCCTACCTCCCGGTGGGCTCCGAGGAGGCCGACAAGTTCTACGCCCAGTGCGCGATCGACGCCGGCGTGGCCTTCGTCAACGCGCTGCCCGTCTTCATCGCCTCCGACCCGGTCTGGGCCAAGAAGTTCGAGGACGCCGGCGTCCCGATCGTCGGCGACGACATCAAGTCGCAGGTCGGCGCCACCATCACCCACCGCGTGATGGCCAAGTTGTTCGAGGACCGCGGCGTGGCGCTGGACCGCACCTACCAGCTCAACGTCGGCGGCAACATGGACTTCAAGAACATGCTCGAGCGCGAGCGCCTGGAGTCCAAGAAGGTCTCCAAGACCCAGGCCGTGACCTCCAACCTGCACGGCTCGCTGGCCGACAAGATCAACGACCGCAACGTGCACATCGGCCCGTCGGACTACGTCGCGTGGCTCGACGACCGCAAGTGGGCCTACGTCCGCCTCGAGGGTCGCGCCTTCGGTGACGTCCCGCTCAACCTCGAGTACAAGCTCGAGGTCTGGGACTCCCCGAACTCCGCCGGCATCATCATCGACGCGATCCGCGCCGCGAAGATCGCCAAGGACCGCGGCATCGGTGGCCCGATCATCTCGGCGTCGTCGTACCTCATGAAGTCGCCGCCGGTGCAGCTGCCGGACGACGAGGGCCGTCGCCGCGTCGAGGCCTTCATCAAGGGCGAAGAGTGACCTACGCCTGACGAGTGTGGCCCGGTGGGACTTCGGTCCCGCCGGGCCTTTCTCATTTCCTGCCCACCACCTGCCCGGCACCTGCCAGCACTCTGTCCGTCACCTGTCCAGACCAGTTCGTAACCCTCCTCGGCACCCCGTCGTTCACGGGGCATCGCGTCGCGCCATCCGCGACCCAGCACTCCGAGGATGCCCATGCCTGTCCTGCCTCCGCGACGCCTGCGCACCGCAGCGGTCACCACCGCACTGGTCGCCGGCCTCGCCACCGGTCTCGCCGCCCTCCCCGTCACGTCCGCGCAGGCCGCCGGAGCGGGGCGCGGTCTCGCGGCGGCCGTCCGCCCGTCCGCACCCTCGGTCAGCACCGTCACCGTGGGCGGCCTGGAGGTGGAGAACAGCTTCGTGTCCTCGGTCGGCTGGGTGAAGCCCGGCCAGGACTACCCCTCCCGGATCATCGTCACCAACCCCGCCGACCCGGCCGTGCCGACCAACCTGCCGGTCACCGGCGCCACGGTCACCGTCACCGCGCCGGTGGGCTCGACGATCGTCGGCGCCGGCTCGGGCGCCACCGTGGCCCCCGGCGGCCACACCGCGACCTGGACCGTGCCGCCGGTCGCGGCCGGCACGAAGCAGACCCTGGTCCTCGACAGCGTCGCCGACACCACGACGCAGAACCCCGAGATCGTCTGGCGCGACCTGTCCAGCACCGCGGAGGTGACCCTCGGCGGCACCACCATGGCCGCCACCAGCCACGGCCCGAAGGTGATCCCGCCGTCGGACGCCTTCGACACCGCGCGGTACGGCGACCGCCCGTTCCCCGTCGTGCCGGTCCAGTTCCGCGACCGCGCCTACCAGCCGACCCACTCCGGCGGCGACCTGGACAAGGTCATCAACGACCCGGCGCGACCGGGCTCCACGTTCAACCTCTACCAGGAGATGTCCCTGGGACAGCTCTTCCCCCACGGCACCGTGCCCTCCACGGGGATCGCCTCCCGCGACTTCACCTACGGCCCGGGGTTCAGCTTCACCCAGATCCAGCCCGGCCAGACCTGCCACGGGCTCACCCAGACCGGGCCCGTGCCGGCCCCGGGCACCGTCGGCGGGCCGGCGTACACCGAGCGGATCACCGACGGCATCTACAACCTGCCGGGCAACACCGACTACTACGGCGACGACGCCAACGGCTCGGCCATCATCGGCTCGCTGGCCGGCGTGGGCGCGCTGCAGAGCATCGACGGGGGCTGCGGGTCCCCCGGCAAGCTGGTCTACGACGCGGCCGCGATCGCGGACCCGGAGATCGACTACTCCGACTACGACACCGACAAGGACGGCGTGGTCGACTTCTTCATGGCCGTCTTCGCCGGCTGCGGCGGCAACGGCTCCTCCCAGCTGTCCGTCGCCGGGTGCGACCTGCCCAACCCGAACACCGGCACCCCGGACGCGCCGTACGACAACCCCTGGCCGCACTCCTCCTCGCTGGAGTACTACTACACCGACCCGGTCACGGGGCTGGCCGGCTACACCACGGACGACCAGCTCAAGGACCTCGAGGACCGGCCGCTCTGGTACACCGACGCCACCCGCAAGACCATGACGACCACCGACAAGGGCGACGCCCTGAAGGTCTTCGTCCGGGTCGGTCCCTACAACATCAACCCCGAGACCGCGATCGACAAGGCCTCGGTCATCTCCCACGAGTACGGCCACTCCCTCGGGCTGCCGGACTTCTACTCCACCGGCAGCCGGGAGACCTACGGCGACTGGAACCTGATGGCGACCGACAAGTCGCAGAACATGGACGCCTTCTCCCGCCAGGAGCTCGGCTGGGTCGTCCCGCAGGTCCTCGAGCCCGGGACCAGCAAGACGGTCAGCGGCTGGACCGACTCCAAGCAGGACACCGGCACCATCGTGTGGCAGCGGCCCGACGGCACGCCGTACACGCTGGTCAACGGGACCGACGGCATCGTGCACAACTCGGAGATGTTCGTGGCCAAGCTTCCCGGGCGGCAGCTGCTCGACCCGGCGGTGTTCGACACCGGTGACAAGGCGAGCAAGTCGCACGCCTGGTGGTCGGGCTCGGGCAACGACTTCGGCTGCGCGCCCAGCGGCGGCCGCAACCTCGACCTGTCGATCCCGGCGCTGGCCACGCTCCCGGCCGGCACGAAGGTCAACCTCTCCTTCAAGTCCAACTGGGACGCGGAGTGGGACTTCGACTACGGCTTCGTGCTCACCACCACCGACGGCGGCAAGACCTACACCTCGCACGCCTCGGAGAACGGCTACACGACCTCCAACACCGACCCCCTGGCGGGCAACCCCAACCAGAACGCCTGCCAGCAGCAGTACGACAACGGCATCACCGGCACCAGCGGCTCCTACGCCGCCGGCAGCGAGGCGACCGACCGCAAGCTGGGCAACACCCCGGCCCCGGTCTTCCTCCAGGACAGCTACGACATCAGCGACCTCGTGGGCAAGGCCCAGGGTGCGCTGCGGTTCAGCTACGCCACCGACCCGGGCGTGGCCCGGCCCGGCTGGTTCATCGACGACGTCGTGGTCACCGCGACGACGCCCAGCGGCGACAAGGTCCTGCTCAAGACCGACTTCGAGTCCGACGGCGGTCCGGACGACCCGCGGGTCTTCAACGGCGGCTGCCGCGAGGACCTGACCACCGCCCAGGAGTGCACGAAGGGCTGGAAGTACCTCCAGGCCGGGGCCGAGTCCGCGCAGGACCACGCCTACTACCTCGAGATGCGCGACCGCTCGGGCTTCGACCTCGACGGCCACGGCCAGATCGACCGCGACCCGATCGGCTGGGCTGCGGGCCTCTACCTCTCCTACACCGACGAGGCGCACGGCTACGGCAACGCCGGCACCGACGACCCGCCGGCGCAGTCCCCGCTCGACGCCGTCCCGGAGCCGGGCAACGAGACGCCCGACCTGAACGACGCCGCCTTCACCGCGGCGGCCGACCGGTCGACGTACTCCGACTCCGGCGAGGGGCACACCGACAACTACACGGACCCGGCCAACACGGTCGTGGACAGCCGGTACGCCGACGTCCCCAACCCGTGGCGCTTCCGCTACAACTGCCTGGGCTTCAAGGTCACCCAGATGAGCGGGCAGGCCGACGGCCCCGCCACCTCCGACGGCGACCTGACCGGCGCGGTGCAGTTCACGATGGGCAACGGGTGCGCTCCCTTCGACTACGGCTACACGCCGGTGACGGCTCCGGCCAACACCGCGCCGACCGCCACGGCGAAGGCCACCCCGCAGGCGGCGAAGACCGGACAGACCGTGACGTTCAGCGGGGTCGGCAGCACCGACGCCGAGACGCCGGACAACCTGGACTACAGCTGGGACTTCGACAACGGCGGCAGCACCAAGGACGCCGCCGGCCGCGACGTCAGCCACGCCTTCAACTCCCCCGGCACGTACGACGTGACGCTCCTGGTCACCGACCCCGGTGGCAAGACCGACACCGACACCGTCCAGGTCACGGTCAGCGACCCGCCGGGCAACCAGGCCCCGGTGGCGAAGTTCGAGGTGAAGCCCGGCTCGCCGTACATCACCACGAACACGCTGCTGAACGCCGCGGGCTCGGGCGATGCCGAGACCGCCGCGGGCGACCTCGTCTACCAGTGGAACTTCGGTGACGGTGGCGCCACGGTCGACGCGACCGGCCGCAAGGTCCACGCGAAGTTCAAGCAGCCCGGCTACCGGACGATCACCCTCACGGTCACCGACGAGGGCGGGAAGTCCGACACCGTGTCGCAGCGGATCCTGGTCCGCCGGGCGACCGCCTGCTGGTCGCCGCAGGTGTCGCGCACCGGCAGCTGGCGCCAGGTCAACCAGCGCCAGGCGCCCAAGGGCGACTACTGCGACAACGCCGGCAAGGGCGCGGGCGCCGACACCCTGACCCTGCACTTCAAGGGCCCGCAGGTCGACGTCTTCCACGGACGCTCGACCCGCGGCGGCGCGGCGACGGTCTACATCGACGGCGAGAAGGTGGGCACCGTGTCGTTCCACAGCGACGACACCGCCCCCCGGATCCGCTACCACCAGGTCTTCTCCGACCTCGGGGAGGGCGGCCACACCCTGCGGCTCGTCGTGACCCGCGGCCGGGCCTACCTGGAAGGGTTTGTCACCATCCGCTGACCCGTCGCTCATTGACGCAAGAACGCGCCGACCCGTCGTCAGTTGACGACGGGTCGGTGTGTTCCGGGGTCAAGAAACGACGGGTCGGTCAGGCCTCGGCCTCGGCCTTGATCCGCTCCAGGGTCTGCCGCATACCGGCGCGCAGCTCACCCGTGAACTTCGTCTGTCCACCCATGACGGCGGCGGTCAGCTTCAGCGAGATCGACGAGATGCCGTCGGGGGTCTCGCGGCGCTGCGTGATCCTCGTGCCGGTCCCGGTGGGCTCGAGGGTGAAGGACCAGATGGTGAAGTTGTCCTTGATCCGTACGGCGATCTCCGTGTGCGGGTCGAACCGCACGACCTTGGCCTGCGTGGGCCACACCAGGAGGCCGCGGCGGTTGATGTTGAAGGTGCGCGTGCCCAGCTCGACGGGGCCGCCGCCGCGGACGAAGGTCTTGACGACCTGGGGGCTCCACTGCGCCATCCGGGGCAGGTCGGAGACGAGGGACCAGACGGTGGCCGGAGTCGCGGCGACCTCGATGGTCTCCTCCAGCAGGGGCTCGATCTGGGCGGACGGATCGGTCGAGGTGCTCATGGGACGCTCCGGAGTCGGACGGGCAGGACAGGGTGGAACACGTTCCCGTCGAACCTACTGACAGATGTTCAACAGCGCACCGTGAGACCGGCCACTCCGGCGGCTCACCTCACACGAGTCACCTCAGGCAGCCGGGACGCCCGCCGCCACCAGCACCTCGGCGGTGCGCCGGGCCGCGGCCGCAGCCTCGATGTCCGCGGACAACGCCCCGTCCGCCAGCCCACCGTCGAGGAGCAGCGCCAGCGAGCGCGCCAGGCCGTCCGGGTCGACCGCCCCCGCCGCCGCCGTCAGCTCCCGCAGCCATGCCAGGACCGACTGCTTGTGCGCGACCGTCCGGTCGTGGACGGGCGTGCCCGGCATCGCCTCGGCGGCGGCGTTGATGAAGGCGCAGCCCCGGTAGCTCTCCCGCCGGCACGCGCTGGTCAGCGCGTCGAAGAGGCCCACCAGCTGGTCGACTGGGTCCGGCCCGGCGGCCTCGGCGGCCGCGCGCAGCTGTCCGCTCCAGATCCCGTCGACCCGGTCCAGGTAGGCGAGCACCAGCTCGTCCTTGGCCGGGAAGTGCTTGTAGAAGGTCGCCTTGGCCACGCCGGACTCGGCGATGATCAGGTCGACGCCGACGGCCCGGATGCCGCGGGCGTAGAAGAGCCCGAAGGCCGTGTCGAGGATGCGGTCCCGGGCCGACGGAGCAGTCACCCCTTGATAATAGACAGACCTGTCTGTTAACGTCCATGCCACGAGGTAGACAGACCTGTCTACCGTTGAACGGACTCACGAAGGACTCCCTATGAAGATCGCAGTTCTCGGCACCGGCATGGTCGGCCAGGCAGTGGCCGGTGGCCTCACGCGCGTGGGTCACCAGGTCGTCATCGGCACCCGCGACCCGCAGGCCACGCTGGCCCGCACCGACACCGACGGCATGGGCAACCCGCCGTTCTCCGCCTGGCACGCCGAGCACGGCGACGTCGAGCTCGCCACCTACGCCGACGCCGCGTCCGGTGCCGACCTCGTCGTGCTGGCCGGCAACGGGTTCGCCGCCCTGGACATGGTCACCGCCGCCGGTGCCGACAACCTCGCCGGCAAGGTGCTCGTCGACATCTCCAACCCGCTCGACTTCTCCGCCGGCTTCCCGCCGAGCCTGTTCGTCAAGGACACCGACTCGCTGGGCGAGCAGATCCAGCGCGCCTTCCCCGACGTCCGCGTCGTCAAGTCGCTCAACACGCTCACCGCGCCGCTGATGGTCGACCCGCGGCTGCTGGGTGAGAGCACCACCGTCTTCGTCTCCGGCGACGACGCCGACGCCAAGGCCACGGTCACCGACCTGCTGACCTCGCTCGGCCACGACGACGTCATCGACCTCGGCGGGATCGAGACCGCCCGCGGCACCGAGATGCTGCTGCCGCTGTGGCTGCGCACCATGGGCGCGCTCGGCACCGGCATGTTCAACGTCAAGGTCGTGCGCTGAGCCGGCTCAGCCCCGGGCGGCCCACCAGGTGAGCAGGGACTCCCGCGCCTCCTCCTCGGTCATCGGGCCGTGGTCCATCCGCAGCTCGAGGAGGTGGTGGTAGGCCTGGCCGACCTCGCGGCCGGGCCCGATCCCCAGGATCTGCATGATCTGGTTGCCGTCGAGGTCGGGCCGGATCGAGGCCAGCTCCTCCTCCTCCGACAGCCGGGCGATCCGCTCCTCCAGCTCGTCATACGTACGACGGAGCCGGTCGGCCTTGCGCTGGTTGCGGGTCGTGCAGTCGGCCCGGGTGAGGACGTGCAGCCGCTCCAGCTGGTCGCCCGCGTCCCGGACGTAGCGCCGGACGGCCGAGTCGGTCCACTCGCCGGTGCCGTAGCCGTGGAAGCGCAGGTGCAGCTCGACCAGCTTCGAGACCGCCTCGATGTCGTCGTTGGAGAAGCGCAGCGCCTTCATCCGCTTGCGGGTGATCTTGGCGCCGACCACGTCGTGGTGGTGGAAGGTCACGGTGCCGTCGTCGACGAACCGCCGCGTCCGCGGCTTGCCGACGTCGTGCATGAGCGCGGCGAAGCGGGAGACGAAGTCCGGGCCCTCCCCGGGCAGCCGCGGCTCGAGGTCGATGGCCTGCTCCAGCACGGTCAGCGTGTGCTCGTAGACGTCCTTGTGCCGGTGGTGCTCGTCCCGCTCCAGCGCCAGCGCGGGCAGCTCGGGCAGCACCCGCTCCGCCAGGCCGGTCTCCACCAGGAGCGCCAGCCCCAGGCGGGGGTAGGGCGCACACACCAGCTTCACCAGCTCGTCGCGGACCCGCTCGGCGGAGATGATCTCGATCCGGTCGGCCATGGCGGTCATCGCCGCGACCACGGACTCGTCGACGGTGAAGCCGAGCTGGGCGGCGAACCGCGCGGCCCGCATCATCCGCAGCGGGTCGTCGGAGAAGGAGTCCTCGGGACGACCCGGCGTCCGCAGCACCCGGTGGGCCAGGTCGACGACGCCGCCGTACGGGTCCTCGACCTCACGCCCGGGGACCCGCACCGCCATCGCGTTGACGGTGAAGTCACGTCGGCCGAGGTCGCCGACGAGCGAGTCGCCGAAGTCCACGTCGGGCTTGCGGGAGGAGGGGTCGTAGGACTCCGAGCGGTACGTCGTGATCTCGACCTGCCACTCGCCCTTGCGGCAGCCGATGGTGCCGAACGCGCGGCCCATGTCCCAGATCGCCTCGGCCCAGCCCTTGAGCAGCCGCTCGGTCTGCTCGGGCCGCGCGGACGTCGTGAAGTCCAGGTCGTTGTGGTGGCGGCCGAGCATCGCGTCGCGCACCGGGCCGCCCACCAGGGACAGCTCGTGGCCCGCGTCCGCGAAGCGGCGGCCGAGCTCGTCGATCACCGGCGCGATCCGGTCCAGCTCCGAAGCGACCGACCGTTGGACGTCGGTCAGCTGGAGTGGGGGCATCGGAGCGTCAGGCACGGGAGGCAACTCTATCGTCCGACCCGGCTCCGACGCCCCGGCGGACCAGCGGGGCGGGCGCCGACCCGGCCGATAGAGTCGACGCCATGGTCCGCCCCGCGTCGCTGCTGCCTGCCCTCGTGGCGGCCGCGGCGGCACTGGCGGGTCCCCTCGCGCTCGCGGGACCGGCCTCCGCGCTGCCCGTCCCCGAGACCAGCAGCATCGCCGCCCACGCCGCGGTCCGCACCGCCCTGCACGCCGCGGCGCCGCACCCCCGAGCCGGAGCGGCCCCGCGGTACGACGCCCCGCTCGCCGTCTCGATCGACACGCTGACCCCGGCCTACGTGCCGCGCCGCGGCCCGATCCGGGTCACCGGCTCGGTCACCAACAACTCCGACGAGGTCTGGACCGACGTCCGCACCTACTCCTTCATCTCCAGCACGCCGATGACCAGTGCCGAGGAGCTCAAGGACGCCGCGGCCGTCGACCCCGAGGAGTACGTCGGCGACCGGGTCACCGAGCCCGGCACCTTCGACACGATCGACCAGATCGACCCGGGCGCCAGCGCGCCGTACTCCATCAAGGTCCCCCGCAAGGACCTTCCGGTCAGCGCGGCCGGCGTCTACTGGTTCGGGGTGCACGCGCTGGGGGCGACGCCCGAGGGCCGCCTCGACGGCGCGGACGGCCGGGCCCGGACCTTCCTGCCGCTGGTGGACCCCACCCGCAAGAGCGTCCAGACGGCCCTGGTGGTGCCGTTGCGCCGCGACATCTCCTGGGCGCCCGACGGCAGCCTCGAGGACGGTCCGGGGTGGACCGCCGACCTCGCCCCCGGCGGGCGGCTCCGCTCCCTGGTCGACTTCGGGGCCTCGGCCGGCTCCCGGCCGATCACCTGGCTGCTCGACCCCGCCCTGCCCGACGCGGTACGCCGGCTGGCCGAGGGCAACGCGCCCCGCTCGATCGCCCCGACCGACGCCACCGGCCCGGGCGCGACGGAGTCCCCGAGCCCGTCCGACTCGGCCAGCCCGAGCGACGGGACCACCACCTCCGACCAGCAGGCCGCCGACAGCGCGGCCACCGTCGCCGGCGACGCCTGGCTCGACCGCCTCCACGACGCGCTGCGCAACAGCGAGATCCTCGCCCTGCCCTACGGCGACCTGGACGTCTCCGCCGCGGCGGCGAGCGATCCCGGCCTCTACGAGCGCGCCCGGCGGCGCAGCGGCACGACCCTCGCGCCCTGGGGGCTGTCCATGCACCCGGCCATCGGCGCACCCAGTGGCTACCTCTCCACCCAGGCCATCCACCTGGCCGACCCCTCCGACACGGTGCTGGTCACCGACCGGATGATCGACGGCGACGCCCCGACCGTGGCCCGCGCGCCCGGCCACACGCTCGTGACCACCTCCAACGCGGCGGCGACCGGCGGCCCCGGCCCGGAGGACCGGCTGACCTCGGTCGCGCTGCGCCAGCGGATCGTGAGCGAGGCCGCCCTGCGGCTGCTCGAGCCGGGCCGGCCCCCGCTGGTCGTGGTGCTGCCCCACGACTGGGTGCCCATCGACACCAGCGGCTTCTTCGAGGGCCTCGACATCCCGTGGCTCGACCTCACGACCGTCTCCGGAGCCGCGAGCCGCACCGGCCGTGCGGTCCCCGAGGACGCGCTGCACTACCCGCAGCGACAGGTCGACCGCGAGCTCGACGTCGCCAACTTCACCTCGGCCGAGGGGCTGGTCGACGCGGGCAAGACCCTCCAGAACGTGCTGACGCAGAACACCACCGTCGCCCGCGCGGTCGCGGACCAGGCGATGACCTCCACGTCGTACTCCGCCCGGCTGCACCCCGACGGCTCGCGGGCCTCGGCGGACCGCTCCCGGGAGTGGATCGACGGCCAGCTCGCCTCGATCGCCGTCGAGGCACCGAGCGCGGTGACGCTCTCCAGCACCACGGGCAGGTTCGCGGCGACGGTCAGCAACGGCCTCGACCAGCCGGTGACGGTCCGCATCAAGGCGCTCTCCGACCAGCCGATGACGATCGAAGGACCCCAGGAGGTCGTCGTCGCACCCCACGGCCGCAACACCGTCCTGCTCAACGCCCACACCAGCACCCTGGGCGTCCACAACGTCACGCTCGTGGTCACCGACCTCGACGGCACCCCGCTCGGGTCCTCCGACCAGCTCCCGATCCGCTCGGCCCAGGTCAGCACCGTGATCTGGGTGATCCTCGGCACCGGCGTCGTCCTGCTCTTCGGCGCGATCGCCGTCCGTCTCGTACGCCGCGTGCGCGCCGCCCGCCGCGCCCGCACAGCCGCAGGATCGGCCGCATGAGCGACCGGGTCGACGGGGAGGACCAGCAGGTCCTCGCCTCCAGCGCGCTCATGGCCGCCGGCACGGTGGTCTCCCGCCTCAGTGGCTTCGTGCGGTCGTTCCTGCTGGCCGCGGCGCTGGGCAACATGCTGCACGCCGACCTGTTCACGATCGGCAACACGATCCCGAACATGCTCTACATCCTGCTGGCCGGCGGCGTCTTCAACGCCGTGCTCGTGCCGCAGCTGGTCCGCGCCATGAAGCACGACCCGGACGGCGGCGAGGCCTACACCAACCGGGTGATCACGCTCGCCGCGCTCTTCCTGGCGGCCGTGTCGGTCGCGCTGGTGCTGGCGGCGCCGCAGGTGATGTCGCTCTACCTCGACAGCTCGTTCTCCTGCGCCAACCTCGCCGACCAGCGGGAGTCGGTCATCGACTTCGCCCGCTACTGCCTGCCGCAGGTCTTCTTCTACGGCATGTTCGTGCTGGTCGGGCAGATCCTGAACTCCCGCGGCCGGTTCGGCCCGATGATGTGGGCGCCGATCGCCAACAACGTCATCTCGGTGGCCGTGCTGGCGATCTACCTGCTGGCCTTCGGCCCGGTCCCGCAGACCCAGCTCTCCTCGGCGTACTCCTCCCACCAGGAGCTGCTGCTCGGCCTCGGCTCGACGCTCGGCATCGCGGCCCAGCTGTTCATCCTCGTGCCCTACCTGAGGAAGGCCGGCTTCACCTTCCGCCCGCGCTTCGACTTCCGCAACAGCGGCCTGGGCCACACGCTCCGCCTGGGCATCTGGACCGTGCTGTTCGTCGTGGTGAACCAGGTCGCCTACACCGTCGTGGTCAAGCTCGCCTCGGGCGGTACGTCGGCGGGCGGCTGTGGCCCGCACCCCGCGACCGAGGGCACCGGCTACACCGTCTACTCCTCGACGTTCCTGATCATGATGGTCCCGCACTCGATCATCACCGTCTCGCTGGCGACCGCGATCCTGCCGCAGCTCTCCCGCCGGGCCACCGACGGCGACCTCCCCGGCCTGGCCCGGTCCCTGGCCTCCACCCTGCGCACGGCCCTGTCGGTCGTGGTGCCCTTCGCGCTGCTGCTGCCGCTGATCGCGCTGGACCTGTCCCACGTCGTGTGGGGCCACGGCGCCGCGTCGTCCAACTTCGACCTCTACGCACCGTCGCTGGCGCTGTTCGGGCCCGGCCTGGTCTTCTTCACCGTCCACTACCTGATGCTGCGCGGCTTCTACGCGCTCGAGCGGACCCGCACCGTCTTCTGGATCCAGTGCGCCGTCGCCGGCTCCAACATCGTCGCCGCGCTGGTCCTCGTCGCCCGCACCGACCCCCGGCACACCTCGCCCGCCCTCGTGGTCGCCTACACGGTCTCCTACGTCGTGGGCTCCCTCATCTCGTACGCCGTCCTGCGCCGGCTCCTCGGCGGCCTCCGGACTCCCGAGCTGGTCCGGTTCGTGGTCCGGCTCGGCATCGCCGCCCTCGTCTCCAGCGCGGTCGCGCTGGTCGTCGCCTGGCTGCTGCACGGCCTCGCCGAGGATCCGTTCTGGGTGCTGGCGGCCCTCCGGGCCCTCGTCGTGACGGTCGTGGACGTCGCCGTCTTCGTCGTGATGGCCCGCGTCCTCCGGCTCACGGAAGTGACCTCCGTCATCGACACCGTCACCCGGCGGTTCCCCTCCGCCCGCAAGTCCTGACGCGCCCTACGATGACCGGGAGACAGCCCGAGCGGGGACGAGAGGAAGAGGGGAGCTGCGTGCCGAACTCCATCCGGCCCGGCGACGTCCTCGCCGACCGCTACCGACTCGTCGATCTCCTGGCCGAGAGCGAGGGCGGCCGGTTCTGGCGGGCCCACGACGAGGTGCTGCAGCGCCACGTCGCGCTCCACGTGATCGACGCCGACGACGAGCGGGCGCCCGGGCTCCTCGAGGCCGCCCGGCAGTCCGCGACGGTCCCGGACCGGCGGTTGCTGCGCGTGCTCGACGCCGACCAGGTCGACGGCGTCACCTACGTCGTCAACGAGTGGGGGTCGGGGCACTCCCTCGACGTCATGCTCGCCGACGAGGGCCCCCTCGCCACCCGCCGCGCCGCGTGGCTCGTCTCGGAGGTGGCCGCGTCGCTGGCCGCGGCCCACGCCGTCGGCGTCGCCCACGGCCGGCTGGTCCCCGAGAACGTCATCGTCGACCGCTCCGGCTCGGTGCGCATCATCGGCTTCTCCGTCGACGCGGCCCTGCACGGCCTCCCTCCGGGCCGGGTCTCCACCGATGTCGCCGACCTCGGCGGGCTGCTCTACTGCGCGCTCACCGGCCGGTGGCCGGGGGTCTCCCGCTCGAACGTGCCCGCCGCCCCCCAGGAGCACGGCCGGCTGCTGCGACCCCGCCAGGTCCGGGCGGGCATACCGCGCACCCTCGACCTGCTCTGCGACGCCGTCGTCAACCCCTACGCCGTGCCCTCGAGCCGCGACGGCCACGACCTGACCACGGCCCAGGGCATCCGCGACGCCCTCACCGACTTCGTGGGCGACCCCTCCGGGATGGCCGAGGCCGAGGTGACCAGCCGTGAGCGCCGCGAGGGCTCGCGCGGGCAGGAGACCACGCGGATGCCGGTCCTGCCCCCGCTGCCCGAGATGCCCGAGCCCGAGCCCGAGGCCGAGGAGGTCCCGGGCCCGGTGAGCGCGCCGGTGACCGACCCGGTCGACGAGTCGGTGCCCGACGACGCCGCCGCGATCACCGCCACCCACGACCAGCTGCCCGGGTCCGCGCCCGACGCGGTGCCCACCCCCTCGGTCGACCTGCCCACCCAGGCCGGACTGCCGATCTTCGACGACGCCACCGACGACGTGTCCTGGCTGTCCGCCCGCGCCGAGAAGGCCCCGCCGCCCCCGCCCTTCGAGCCGCACCCCGAGCGCCCGCTCTTCGCCCCCGACCCCGAGGACGGCCAGCCCGTCCGCAAGACCCGACCCTCGGCGGCGACCGGCGCACGCGACTACTGGCCCTGGGACACCAGCACCGGCACCGGGACGGGCGCGGTCCCGGTCCCCGACGAGGACGAGGACGACGAGGTCCCCGGTCGCAGCTGGCTGCGCCTGGCCTTCGGGATCCTGGCCGCCCTGGTGCTGCTCGTGGCCGTGCTGGTCGCCTACAACCTCGGCCGGGGCAAGACCCCGCTCGGCGCCGAGCCCGACGACTCGAGCTCCAGCAGCGCGAAGGGCACGCCGGTCGCCTCCAGCACCCCGATCACCACATTGACCGCCTCCGACTTCGACCCCCAGGGCGACCCCCCGGAGGAGAACCCCGACCTCGCTCCGCTCGCGGTCGACGGCGACGCCACGACGGCCTGGCGGACGATGACCTACGACCAGAACATGGGTCCCGGCGGCCTGAAGACCGGGGTCGGGCTCACCATCGACCTCGGCGAGAGCCACGACGTGTCCGAGGTCGACCTGACGCTCGTGGGTGCCGCCACCGGTGTGAGCATCTACGTCACCGACACCGCCCCCACCGGCGTACGCGGCCTGACGCCCGCTGCCAGCGTGACGGCCGCGGCCCGTCAGCGGGTCCCCCTCGACGAGCCGGTGACGGGTCGCTACGTCACCGTGTGGCTCACCTCGCTGCCCCAGATCGCGGGTGGCTACCGGGGCGAGATCGCCGAGGTGGGAGTCCGCGGATGACGCCGCCCGAGGACGGCCGCACCGACGCGGAGCTGCTGCACGCCCACGTCGACGGCGACCACGACGCGTTCGGCGTGCTCTTCGCGCGCCACCGGGACCGGCTCTGGGCCGTCGCCCTGCGCACCCTCGGCAACCCCGAGGACGCCGCGGACGGGCTCCAGGACGGCATGGTCGCCGCCTACCGGCGCGCCGGGTCCTTCCGTGGCGACGCGGCCGTGACGACCTGGCTGCACCGTGTGGTCGTCAACGCCTGCCTCGACCGGATCCGGGCCGCGCGCGTGCGCCGGGCCGACCCGCTGCCCGACGACCTCGAGGAGTACGGCAACCGCGGGTCGCTGGCCTCGGCCACCGACGCCGCCGAGGACCCCGCCGACCTCTCGGTCCGGGACGAGCGCCGTCGCGCCGTGCTCGCCGCGCTGCACTCCCTGCCGGCCGAGCAGCGGGCCGCGCTCGTCCTCGTCGACATGGAGGGCTACCCCGTCGCCGAGGTGGCGGTGATGCTCGACTGTGCGGTCGGGACGGTGAAGTCCCGCTGCTCCCGTGGACGTGCGCGACTGGCCGAGCTGCTCGACGTGCTGCGCCCCGACCGTGACCCGGACCACCCCGATCCGGGGAACCCGCCCCCGGGCGGGGCCGTCCGATCCCAGAAGACCCCCCGCGGGCCGCCGGCCTGACCGCCGGACCCCGACCGCCCGCCCGCACGCCCGCCGAGACCCCTGAGAGGAGGCGCCCCCATGAGCCGTGAGCCTCACGAGCCCGACCTGACCCCCGAGCAGGAGCAGGAGGTACGCCGCCTGCTCGCCGACGCGCGCCACTCCGCTCCGATCCCCGAGGACGTCGCCACCCGGCTCGACCGGGTCCTCGCCGACCTCGCCCGGGGCGAGCACCCCACCCCCGTCGTCGCCCCCGTCGTCCAGCTCGCCTCGCACCGTCGCCGCCGGGCTGCGAGCATGCTCGTGGCCGCGGCTGCCGTGGTCGCGGTCGGCGTCGGCCTGGGCCAGGTCGTGGGAGGCGGCGACTCCGGCTCCGGCTCGGGAGCGGCCTCCAGCGCCGACTCGGCGCGCGAGCTCCCCAGCACCGCCCAGAAGGACACCCCGTCCAGCGAGAGCGCGCTCGGCGGCAGCGCGGCCGGTGACTCGGTGGACTCCTACGCCCTCCCGCAGCCGGTCCGGGTGCGCGAGCAGCACTTCTCCGCCGACGTACGCCACGCCCGCCAGCTGCTGCGCAGCTCCCTGCGGTCCACCCAGGACCAGACCTCCGACGGCACCAGCGCGGCCACCGCCGTCGCCCCCTGCCCCCGGGGCGACTGGGGCTCCGGACGACTGGTCCCGGCCACCTACGACGGCCAGCAGGCGGTCCTGGTGTTCCGCGCCGTCGCCGGCGACACCCAGGTCGTCGACCTGTTCGCCTGCGGCAGCGACGTGGCCCTCCGCTCGATCACGCTGCCCGCTCCCTAGTCGGGCTGGTCGGGGCCCGGCCGGGAAGATTCCTCACCTACGATCGGTTCTACCAAGGCCCAGCACCGCGATCGAGGAGACATCGACTCCATGCCCGAGTCCCAGTCCGACACCCGCAACGTCATCATCATCGGCTCCGGCCCCTCCGGGTACACCGCAGCCGTGTACGCCGCGCGGGCCAACCTCCACCCCCTCGTCTTCGAGGGCTCGGTGACCGCCGGTGGCGCACTGATGAACACCACCGAGGTCGAGAACTTCCCGGGCTTCCGCGACGGCATCATGGGCCCGGCCCTGATGGACGAGATGCGGGCCCAGGCCGAGCGCTTCGGCGCCGAGCTGGTCGCCGACGACGTCGTCGAGGTCGACCTCACCGGGGACGTGAAGGTCGTCAAGACCGCCACCGACACCTACACCGCCCGCGCCGTGGTCCTGGCCACCGGCTCCGGCTACCGCAAGCTGGGCCTGCCCCGCGAGGAGGAGCTCTCGGGCCGCGGCGTGTCCTGGTGTGCGACGTGCGACGGGTTCTTCTTCCGCGAGCAGCACATCGCCGTCGTCGGCGGCGGCGACTCCGCCGTCGAGGAGGCCACCTTCCTGAGCCGGTTCGGCTCCAAGGTCTCGCTGATCGTGCGCCGCGACGAGCTGCGCGCCTCCAAGATCATGCAGGAGCGCGCATTCGCCGACCCCAAGATCGACATCCTCTGGAACTCCGCCGTCGACCAGATCAACGGCGAGGACCGCCTCGAGTCGCTCACCCTCAAGGACACCGTCACCGGCGAGACCCGCGAGCTCGACGCGACCGGCCTGTTCATCGCCGTGGGCCACGACCCCCGCTCGGAGCTCCTCGTGGGCCAGGTGGACCTGGACGACAACGGCTACGTGCTGGTCGACCAGCCCTCGACGCGGACCAACCTCGCCGGCGTGTTCGCCGCCGGTGACCTGGTCGACCACCACTATCGCCAGGCCATCACCGCCGCCGGCACCGGCTGCGCGGCCGCCCTCGACGCCGAGCGCTACCTCGCCGACCTCGACCACGCCGCCAGCACCCGGGACGCCGGCACCGCCGAGGTGCTGACCGAGACCGTGCAGACCGCGGGTCTCTGACTCCTCCGAGCCGTCACCGAGCGGCGCGGGAACAGATGTCCCCGGCGTCGTGTTCACTCATCGCAGACTTCAGCACCAGCACGCTTCACCGACAAGCACCAACCGAAAGGGAGTTCCCGTGGCGAACATCGCTGCCGTGACCGACGCCGAGTTCGAGGCGCAGGTCCTCAAGTCCGACAAGCCCGTCCTGGTGGACTTCTGGGCCGAGTGGTGCGGCCCGTGCCGCCAGGTCGCCCCGATCCTCGACGAGATCGCGACGGCCCACGGTGACAAGATCACGTTCCTGAAGATGAACGTCGACGAGAACCCCGTCACCCCGTCGTCCTACCGGGTGACCGGCATCCCGACGATCAACGTCTACCAGGGCGGCGAGGTCGTGAAGTCCATCGTCGGCGCCCGCCCCAAGGCGACGCTGCTCAACGAGCTCTCCGACTTCATCGCCTGAGCTGCCCGTCACAGGGCCTGGCGCCCGCTCCTCGTCGCCTTCGGCGTGGGGGCGGGCGCCTTCTGCTTGTGCGGGCGCACGACGCCCAGCAGCCGCTCCAGCGCAACCTCGAGCTCGTCCCTCCACGTCAGCGCCGAGCGCAGCTCCATCCGCATCCGCGGCGTCGTGCTGTGCGCGCGCTGGGTCTTGAAGCCCACTCCCCCCAGGAACGCCTCCGGCAGGACGCAGGTGCCGGCGTGCCGGCCGCGGGTGTCGCCGAAGGCCTCCACCGCCCGGAAGCCGCCCCGCTCGATCAGGTCGCGGGCCATCCCCTGCACGAGCATCCGGCCCAGCCCGCCGCCGGCGTGCGCCGGATCGACGTACGCCGTGGTCAGCAGCACCGCGTCGGGCGAGACCGGCGCGGTGGGGAAGCCGGCGGCGCCGGGCACGTAGGCCTCGGGGGCGTAGATGAGGTAGCCCACCGGCTGGTCGTCGACGAGGGCGATCCGCCCGCACGAGCCCCACTCCCTCAGCACCTGCGAGACCCAGGCGTCCTTCTCCCCGCACGGGTCGTCGACCCGGGCGCGGCGGACCGGGTCGAGCTCCCAGAAGAGACAGGAGCGGCAGGGTGAGGGCAGCGCGTCGAGGTGGTCCAGGGTGAGCCGGACGATCTTGCGCGACATGGCGTCCTCCCCGGCGCCCCTCGTGCCGGAACCATGCGGGCGCCTACGTCACCTCCCACCATAGGCCGCACCCCGAGGGCTCCGGGGAGTATCAGGCCGCGAGCCGGGCGGCGCGCCGCACCCGGGTCCCTGACAGGATGAGCGCGTGCGCCCGATCCGACAGAGCAGGAAGCTCCAGAACGTCCGGTACGACGTCCGCGGCCCGATCCTCGTGGAGGCCCAGCGGCTGGAGGCCGAGGGCCACCGGATCCTCAAGCTGAACATCGGCAACACCGCACCGTTCGGCTTCGAGGCGCCCGAGGCGATCCTGGCCGACATGATCCACCACCTGCCGAAGTCGCAGGGGTACGCCGACTCGCAGGGCATCTGGTCGGCCCGCACCGCCGTCGCGCACTACTACCAGTCCCACGGCCTCAAGGACGTCTCGGTCGAGGACGTCTTCATCGGCAACGGCGTCTCCGAGCTGATCTCGATGGTGCTGCAGGCCTTCCTCGACGACGGCAACGAGATCCTCGTGCCGGCGCCGGACTACCCGCTGTGGACCGGTGCGATCACCCTGTCCGGGGGCAAGGCGGTCCACTACCGCTGCGACGAGGCCGACGACTGGAACCCCGACCTCGCCGACATCGAGGCCAAGATCACCGAGAACACCCACGGCCTGGTGATCATCAACCCCAACAACCCCACCGGCGCGGTCTACAGCGAGGCGACCGTCCGGGGGCTGGTCGACATCGCCCGCCGGCACGAGCTGGTCGTGTTCGCCGACGAGATCTACGAGAAGATCCTCTTCGAGGACGCGGTCCACCACCACGCCGCGACGTACGCCGGCAACGACGTGCTCTCCCTGACCTTCAGCGGACTGTCCAAGGCCTACCGCGTGTGCGGCTACCGCGCCGGCTGGGTGATGATCTCGGGCCCCAAGGAGATGGCCACCGACTTCCTCGAGGGCCTCACGCTGATCGCCAACATGCGGATGTGCTCCAACGTCCCGGCGCAGCACGCGATCCAGACCGCCCTGGGCGGCTACCAGTCGGTCGAGGAGCTGATCGGCCCGGGCGGCCGCTACTACGAGCAGAGCATGCTCGCCCACCGGCTGCTCAACGAGATCCCCGGCGTCTCCAGCGTGAAGCCGCAGGGCGCCCTCTACTGCTTCCCGCGCCTGGACCCCGAGGTCTACCCCATCGAGGACGACGAGCAGTTCGTCATCGAGCTGCTGCGCGCCAAGAAGCTGCTCGTCACCCACGGGACCGGCTTCAACTGGTTCCAGCCCGACCACTTCCGGCTCGTGACGCTGCCCGACGTGGCGATGCTCGAGGAGGCCATCGGGCGGATCGGCGACTTCCTCGCGATGCGTCGCTGACCCGTCGTTGATCCGCCGCTGGTCCGTTGCTGAGACAGCTCCTCCGCGACGCCCGCCGGTCACCGGGGTGCCCCTAGAGTCACCCCATGCGAGACCTCACCTACCCCCCGATCATCGCCACGGCCAAGACCGCCTTCCGGGTGCTGGGCCAGCGCTTCCAGATGACCGGGACGGAGAACGTCCCCCGCACGGGCGGCGTCCTCCTGGCCTACAACCACATCGGGTACGTCGACTTCGTCTACGGCGGCCTCGCCGCCAACCCCTCGGGCCGCAAGGTGCGCTTCATGGCCAAGCGCGAGCTCTTCGACCACACCTGGACCGGTCCCCTGATGCGCTCGCTGCACCACATCGAGGTCGACCGCGGCGAGGGACTCGCGTCGTTCCGGACCGCCGTGGACTACCTCAAGGCCGGTGAGGCCGTCGGGATCTTCCCCGAGGCGACCATCTCGCGGGCCATGGAGCTCAAGGAGTTCAAGTCCGGCGCGGTGCGGATCGCCGCCGAGGCCGGCGTCCCGCTGGTGCCGGTGATCCTGTGGGGCACCCAGCGGATGATGACCAAGGACCACCCCAAGGACTTCTCCCGCGGCAAGACGATCGCCATCCACGTCGGCGAGCCCCTGCACCCGACCGGCGAGAACGCCGTTGCCGAGACCGCCGAGCTCAAGAGCGTCATGGCGACGATGCTCGATCGGGCCATCGCCGACTACCCGGCCGACGAGCAGCCGCCGGGGTCCTGGTGGGTGCCGGCCAGCCACGGCGGCACCGCGCCGACGCTGGAGGAGGCCGCCGCCCTCGACGCCGCCGAGAAGCGGGAGCGGGCGGCGAAGCGCGCTGCGAAGAGGGCGGCCCGGTCCTGACCTCGATGTTGCACGTGAAACATCGGCGCCGGCCGGCGTAGACCCCCGAAATCGGCCTCGCCAGGAGCCGCTGGGAGCGATTTCCGGTCCCGCTGACGGCCGCCCCGCAGCGCCACCTCGCTCAGAATCGCTCTGACAGAACCGAAGAGCCCCCCGATCCGGCGATCGGGGGGCTCTTTCGTGCCTGTTCTGGTCGTTTGTCATGCAACATGTCGCTTTGTCGACAAAGCGACTTATTGATTCAGATGGGCCGATCGTTCCGGTTGCGCGGATCCATGACGTCGACGATGCGCTGGAGGTCGTCCATCGAGGCGAACTCCACGGTGATCCGTCCCTTGTTCTTGCCCAGGTCCACCTTCACGCGCGTCTCGAGGCGGTCCGAGAGCCGGTCGGAGAGCTCGACGAGTCCGGGGGCGACCGGCTTGCGCCGGGTGACCCGCTGGGGAGTCGTGCCGTGGTCGCCGACCGCGACGATCTCCTCGAGGCCACGCACGCTGATGCCCTCGGCGACGACCCGCGCGGCGAGGCGGTCCTGCACCTCGGAGTCGACGACGGCGAGCAGCGCGCGGGCATGCCCGGCAGAGAGCACCCCCGCGGCGACCCGGCGCTGCACGGCCGGGCTCAGCTTCATCAGGCGCAGGGTGTTGCTGATCTGGGGCCGCGAGCGGCCGATCCGGGTGGCCAGCTCCTCGTGCGTGCAGCCGAAGTCGTCGAGCATCTGCGCGTAGGCCGCGGCCTCTTCGAGCGGGTTGAGCTGCGAGCGGTGCAGGTTCTCCAGCAGCGCATCGCGCAGCATGTCGTTGTCGTCGGTCTCGCGGACGATCGCGGGGATCGTCTCCAGGCCGGCCTGCTGGGAGGCACGCCAGCGACGCTCGCCCATGACCAGCTCGAAGGTCTCCGGCCCCGTGCGGCGTACGACGACCGGCTGGAGCAGCCCGACCTCGCGGATGGAGTGCACCAGCTCGCCCATGGCCTCCTCGTCGAAGACCTGGCGCGGCTGGACCGCGTTGGGCGTGATCTGCGCCAGCGGCAGCTCGGCGAAGTAGGCGCCCGAGACCGGGGCGAGCCCCTCGGCGGCGGGGTCGACCGGCGCCGGCGGCACGGCAGGCGGAGCCGTGGGCGTGCCGTCGACCGGGGGCGCTGGGGAGGCCGCGTCCGTCTCGCTCGCCGCCGGCGGCGCCGTCGGGATCAGGGAGCCCAGCCCCCGGCCGAGACCGCGGCGCTGCTGCGGACGACCCGTGTTGGTGGTGCTGCTCATGAAGGAACTCCCTTGATCGCGATCTCGCGGGCGGCCTCGAGGTAGGACAGGGCTCCCGGCGATCCGGGATCGTAGGTCATCACGGTCTGGCCGTAGGACGGCGCCTCGGAGACGCGCACCGAGCGCGGGATCGTCGTCTTCACGACCCGCGCGCCGAAGTGCTCGCGCACCTCGTCCGCCACGCCGGCCGCGAGCCGGGTGCGGGCGTCGTACATCGTCACGAGGATCGTGGAGACCTGCAGGCGCGGGTTGAGGTGCGCCTTGACCATCTCCACGGTCTCGAGCAGCTGGCCCAGGCCCTCCAGCGCGTAGTACTCCGCCTGGATCGGGATCATCATCTCCGCGCCCGCGACCAGCGCGTTCAGTGTGAGCAGGCCGAGGGACGGCGGGCAGTCGATGAAGACGTAGTCGAAGCGCTCCTCACCCACCTCGTCGGCGGTGCCGACCCGGGGATGCGCCTGGATCGCCCGGTGGAGGCGGTTCTCACGGGCCACGACCGAGACGAGCTCGATCTCGGCACCCGCGAGGTCGATGGTCGCGGGGACCACGAAGAGGTTGTCGATGTCGGGGCACACGGCCATGACCTCGTCGAGCGGCACGCCCTCCACCAGGGCGTCGTACGTCGAGGGCACCCCGCGGCGGTGCTCCACCGACAGCGCGGTGGAGGCGTTGCCCTGCGGGTCGAGGTCGATGACCAACACCCGCTGCCCGAGCTGGGCCAGGGCCGCGGCGACGTTCACCGTCGACGTGGTCTTGCCGACGCCGCCCTTCTGGTTCGCCACGACCAGGACCCGGGTGGCGTCGGGGCGGGGCAGGGCCGGCCGCATCCGGGCGCCGGTGCGGGCGAGCACGGTGTGCTCTGCCGCGCGCGCCAGTGGAGTCGCGTGGTCGTCGAAGACCGGGCCCGCGTCGGCCAGGTCGGCGGCGGTCCGGACGGTGAAGGGACGGGCGGTCGGTGTTTCACGTGAAACCACGGTCTTGTCGGTGTCCGTCCCATGTTGTGGATGACTGGCGCTTGTCTGTGGATAACCACGCTCACTGAGCGGGGTCGGGGCGGTGGATAACTTGTCACTCATGAGGGCGGAGCCGTGCTCCGTCCCCTGCCGAGACTCGTCCGTCACGCCCCACGCCTCCGGTTCTTGCTCGTCCTGCGGGACTTGGCACCGGGTTTGCTCACCGGCGCCGTCGCAAGCGGCCAAGATACCCGGGTCGGATCGGCCCAGGCCACTCGCACCGCCAGAGTGGTCGAATCCAGCTGGTCCTCGCCCAGCACCAGCACCTCGGGCTCCGCACAGCCGAAGGCCTCGAGCTCCGCGGCGGCCTCGACGATCTCCTCGGTGATGGAGGAGCCCTTCATCGCCACCAGGGCGCCCGTGGGCGCCACCAGCGGCATCGACCAGGTCAGGAGGCGGCCGAGGGGAGCCACCGCCCGGGACGTCACCACGTCGAAGTGGCGGGACCCGTGCAGTGCGTCGGCGCGGCCGCGGACCACCTCGACGTGGTCCAGCGCCAGCTCGGCCACCACCTCCTCGAGGAAGGTGGTCCGGCGCAGGAGCGGCTCGACCAGGGTGATCCGCAGGTCCGGTCGGGCGATCGCCAGGACCAGGCCGGGGAGGCCGGCGCCGGACCCGATGTCGCACACCGAGGAGTCCTCGGGCAGCAGGTCGCCCAGCACCGCGCAGTTCAGCAGGTGGCGGTCCCACAGGCGCGGCGCCTCGCGAGGGCCGATCAGGCCACGCACGACCCCCTCGGTCGCCAGCAGCTCGGCGTAGCGCTCCGCGAGGGGAAGCCTCTCGATACGGAACACCCTCCGGGCCACGTCGGGCGCGGAGGGTGTTTCACGTGAAACATCGTCGTTCATGATCAGCCGGGGAGGACCACCACGTGCCGGCGGGGCTCGACGCCCTCCGACTCCGAGACCAGGCCGGCGGCGGCCACGGCGTCGTGGACCACCTTGCGCTCGAACGGGGTCATCGCGTCCAGGGCGACCTTCTCGCCGGACTCCTTCACCCGCGCGATCGTCTCCTCGGCAAGGGCCACCAGCTGCTCGCGCTTCTCGGCGCGGTAGCCGGAGACGTCGAGCATCAGCCGGGAGCGCTCGCCGGTCTCGCGGTAGACCGCGAGCCGGGTCAGCTCCTGCAGGGCGTCGAGGACCTCGCCGCGGGCGCCCACGAGCTGGCTGAGGTCGGCACCGACGATGGAGACCGCGGCCCGGTCGCCCTCGACGTCCATGTCCAGGTCGCCGTCCAGGTCGGCGATGTCGAGCAGCTCCTCGAGGTAGTCGGCGGCGATGTCGCCCTCCTGCTCGAGCTGCTGGACGCGGTCGACGCGCGAGGCCGGCGTCGCCGCCTCGTCGGCGCTCTCCGTGCCTTCGGTGTCCACGGTGTCCTCGTCGAGGACGTCGGGGGTGTCGGTCGCGTCGGTCACCGTCGTGTCGATCGTCGGGTCGCTCACTGCTGGTCTCCCTCGGGGGTCGTGCCCGACGGCTTCGCGCCACCGGACTTCTTGCGCTGTTCGCGGGTCTGCTTCTTCGGCTGCTGGCGGGTCGTCGGGCGACGGTCGACCTCGGGCTCGGCGGCGACCTCGGTGGCCACCGCGGCGCCGCCGTGACGACGGGCCTTCGCAGCATCGCGGTCAGCCTTGGCCTGGGCGGCCGGCGTGCCGGGAGCAGGGTTGTTGCGGATCACGTAGAACTGCTGGCACATGGTCCACAGGTTCGACGTCGTCCAGTAGAGGAGGACACCGATCGGGAAGGCGATGCCACCGACGGCGAAGACGAGCGGCAGCACGTAGAGCAGCAGCTTCTGCTGCTGGGCGTAGGGCCCGCTCAGCGCGTCGGCCGGCATGTTCTTGCTCATCAGCTGGCGCTGGGTCAGGAAGGTCGTGGCCGTCATGGCGACCACGAGGATCGCGGCCACGATCTGCACGCTGGTGTGCCCGTCGGGGCTGGTGAAGGAGGCCGAGATCGGGATGGAGCCGAAGAGCTTGGACTCCCCGAAGTTCTTGGCCAGCGCGTCGCTGAGGAAGCCGTTGCCGGTCTGGTTCTTGGCGGCCTTGTCGATCAGGCGGAAGAGCGCCAGGAAGATCGGCATCTGGATCAGGATCGGCAGGCACGAGGCGAACGGGTTGGTCCCGGTCTCCTTGTAGAGCGCCATCGTCTCCTGGGCGAGCTTCTCGCGGTCGTGGCCGTACTTCTTCTGCAGCTCCTTCACCTTGGGCTGGATGAGCTGCATGTTGCGGCTGGACTTGATCTGCTTGACGAACAGCGGGATCAGCGCGGCCCGGATCACCAGCGTCAGGCCGATGATCGAGAGCGCCCAGGCGATGCCGCCGTCGGCGTTGAACACCGTGCCCCACACCTTGTGCCAGCCCACGAGGACCGCCGAGACGAGGTAGTACAGCGGCGTCATGATGAAGTGGCCGATGTCGCCGAAGATTCCCACGGGTCAGGCTCCTTGCTGAGGGGTTGGAGTCGAGGGGGCGTGCTGGGTGCGGTCCGCACGGCGGGGCACCGGGTCGTAGCCGCCGGCCGCCCACGGGTGGCAGCGGGCCAGGCGTCGTACGGCGAGCCAGCTGCCGCGCAGGCTGCCGTGCTCGGTCACCGCGTCCAGGGCGTACTTCGAGCAGGACGGGTGGTAGCGGCAGACCTGGCCGTACAGCGGGCTGATCACCGCGCGGTAGGCCTTCAGAAGGCCGATGAGGAGGTATTTCACGACAGCACCCGCTGGAGGGAACGCGTGAGGTCGGCGCCGAGTTCCTCGTAGGAGGCCTCGGCGGCCGCCGGGAGAGCCCGGACCACGAGCACAGCAGAGCCCGGGAGAGCGGTGAGCTGCTCCCGGGCCAGGTGTCGAAGTCGGCGCTTCACGCGGTTGCGGATGACTGCGTTCCCCACGGCCTTGCTGACCACGAACCCCACCCGCGCCGGCAGGACCGGAGCGGGTGCGGAGTCCACGGCAGCCCCGGTGGCCAGATGGACCACCAGGGTGCGGGACCCGGCCCGACGACCGCGGCGTGTGGTCGTCCGGAAGGACTCGGGGTCCCTCAGCCTCGCGGCCTCGGGCAACACGCGGCCGGCCTGGGGAGGCTGGCCGTCAGACGGCCAGGTCCTTGCGACCCTTGCGGCGACGCGAGGACAGGATCGCGCGACCCGCACGGGTGCGCATGCGCAGGCGGAACCCGTGCACCTTGTGACGGCGGCGGTTGTTCGGCTGGTACGTACGCTTGCTCACGAGCTTCTCTCCATGGTGGTTCAGGGGCAGCCACGACCGGCGGATCGGCAGTGCCGTTGGAACTGTTGACGCCTTTCGGCTGGCACCGCCCACCCGCGGAGGGCGCGAGGCTTCCCCGTGGACATGCGGCACCGGTCGACACCGGGTGACCGGCCAACGGTACGCGCTGGCGTTCAACAGGGTCAAACCGACGGTACGGACCCCGGCGGCAGCCTGTGGATGACGTCTTGCTCCACGCCCAGCAGGCTTGTTACGTTCGCAGCCTCCGGGGTTCCCCGCCACCCCCGTCATCCACCGTTCAGCAGCTCGTGTGACCCCCGCCACAGTTGTGGTCAAAGGGCCTCTGACCTGCGGAAACACATCACCGGATGACATCGGGGTGGGTCCCGGAGCGGCTCTTTCCACAGTGGACGGGTCGGGTTCACAACCTGTGGACAAAGTTGTGGACACGAAACATCGCCTCGCGTTCCGACGCAGTTCTCCTGCGAGCCGGCCGACGAGGACCGAGCATGGGCACCGGAGAGCGGCCGCAACGGCCTCGGCACACCCGGCCGCCCGCGACACCAGCGGCACGAAGACAAGAAGGCGGGGACACCGTGGAGCACAGCTCGAACTCGGGCACTTCCGATCTGGGCAGCGCCTGGCGGGGAGTCGTCGACGACCTCCAGCCCAACCAGCGGGCCTGGCTGCGCGCCAGCGAGCCGGTCACCCTGCACGAGAGCACCGCGATCATCGCGGTGCCCAACGACTTCACGCGCACCCAGCTCGAGGGTCGGCTGCGCGCCCAGCTCGAGGATGCGCTCACCGTCGCCTTCGGGCGCGAGATCCGCATCGCGGTCACGGTCAACCCGCAGCTCGACGAGCAGGCGATGGCCGATGCGCCCGCCGAGCAGATCGACACATCAACAAGTCAACAGATCGATATGTCGACAAATACACCCGGGCTGACCGGGGTCGTTCCCCAGGTCGCCCTGCCCGAGCCGCCGGAGGCCGCCAACCGCCCGGCCACGGCCCTCGAGACCCGGCTCAACCCGAAGTACACCTTCGAGACCTTCGTCATCGGCTCGTCCAACCGGTTCCCCCACGCCGCCGCGGTCGCGGTCGCCGAGGCGCCGGGCAAGGCCTACAACCCGCTGCTCGTCTACGGCGACTCCGGCCTGGGCAAGACCCACCTGCTCCACGCGATCGGTCACTACGTGCGCAGCCTCTACAGCGGGGCCAAGGTGCGCTACGTCTCCAGCGAGGAGTTCACCAACGAGTTCATCAACGCGATCCGCGACGACCGGCAGGACCGGTTCAAGCGGCGCTACCGCGATGTCGACGTGCTGCTCATCGACGACATCCAGTTCCTGGAGGGCAAGACCCAGACCCAGGAGGAGTTCTTCCACACGTTCAACACGCTCCACAACGCCAACAAGCAGATCGTGCTGACCTCCGACCGCGCGCCCAAGCGGCTCGAGGCGCTCGAGGACCGGCTGCGGAACCGCTTCGAGTGGGGCCTGATCACCGACGTGCAGCCCCCGGACCTCGAGACCCGCATCGCGATCCTGCGCAAGAAGGCCGCGATGGACCGGCTCACCGCGCCGCCGGACGTCCTGGAGTTCATCGCCTCCAAGATCCAGACCAACATCCGCGAGCTCGAGGGTGCGCTGATCCGGGTCACGGCCTTCGCCAACCTCAACCGCCAGGAGGTCGACATGACCCTGGCCGAGATCGTGCTCAAGGACCTGATCCCCGAGGGCGGCGAGCCCGAGATCACCGCCGGGCTGATCATCGCCCAGACCGCGGCCTACTTCGGGCTCTCCATCGAGGAGCTCACCGGACCGAGCCGCGGCCGGCACCTGGTCATGGCGCGGCAGATCGCGATGTACCTGTGCCGCGAGCTCACGGACCTCTCCCTGCCCAAGATCGGCGCCCAGTTCGGCAACCGCGACCACACGACCGTGATGTACGCCGACCGCAAGATCAACCAGCTGCTCGCCGAGCGCCGCGCGGTCTTCAACCAGGTCTCCGAGCTGACCAACCGGGTCAAGATGCAGGCGCGCCAGTCCTGACCCACCCGTCCTGACCCGAAAATGGCTCTCCAGAAACCGTTCTGGGGGTCCGCGAGCACCCGCGACGTCCGACCAGTGGTCGGGCGTCGCTCTCATTTCGGTTTCTGACGAGCCATTTCTGCGCCTTCCTTGTCCTTCCCCGGCCTGTGGACGACCTGTGGGCCAGAGGTGCCGACTTCCCACACCCCCTGTGGAGAACCCGGGAGAACGAACGACACGGAGTTCCGAGTGCACAGCCACCCCTGGTCGTCACCCAGGCCGTTCCACACCCCCTGTGGAGAGTCATTGCGGGGGATGACCTGCGGTTTTGTCGCCTCTCCACAGATTCCACCGTTGCTATGACTCCTCCGTACCTCCAGACAGATCGATCCTCTGTCAACATCGATCCGGGCCCCGATCTGGGGACAACCTCCCGAACTTGTCGTTCCCCGGTCGCCCTGCGGGCCGACCGGGGAACGTGGATTGCCCACCGAACCTCCCAAGGGCTGGCGGCTCATGGCAGGATTCACAGTCCAGAAGACACCGGTCCGCCCTCGCGACCGCCTCTCCACCACGAAGGACCCACTGTGAAGTTCCGCGTCGACCGTGACGTCCTCGCCGATGCCGTCGCCTGGGCTGCCCGCAGCCTTCCGGTGCGTCCCAGCGTCCCCGTGCTGGCCGGCCTCCTGATCGATGCCACCGACGAGGGCCTGGTGCTCTCGACGTTCGACTACGAGACCTCGGCGCGCGCCACCCTCAAGGCCGACGTCGCCGACGAGGGCCGCGCCCTCGTGAGCGGTCGGCTCCTGGCCGACATCTGTCGCAGCCTGCCGGCCAAGCCGGTCGAGATGGTGCTCGACGGAAGTCGGGTCTCGCTCACCTGCGGGTCGGCGCGCTTCAGCCTCCAGACCATGCCGGTCGAGGACTACCCGTCCCTCCCGGACATGCCCACCGCCACCGGCACCGTGCAGAGCGACCAGTTCGCCCACGCCGTCGCCCAGGCCGTGACCGCCGCCGGCCGCGACGACATGCTGCCCGTCCTCACCGGCGTGCGGATCGAGATCGACGGCTCGACGATCTCGCTGCTGGCCACCGACCGCTTCCGGCTCTCGCACCGCGAGCTCGGCTGGGACCCCCGCACCCCCGACGAGTCGATGGCCGCGCTGGTCCCCGCCAAGGTGCTCGGCGACACCGCCAAGTCGCTGACCGCGGGCAGCGAGGTCACCATCGCGCTGGCCGCGAGCGGTGCCGGCGAGGGCATCATCGGCTTCGAGGGCGCGGCCCCCGGCGGCGTGCGCCGTACGACCACGCGCCTGCTCGACGGCGAGTTCCCCAAGGTCCGCAGCCTGTTCCCCAACGAGCACCTGATGGTGGCCAAGGTCGACAAGGCCGCGCTGATCGAGTCGGTCAAGCGCGTGGCCCTCGTCGCCGAGCGCAACACCGCGGTCCAGCTCGCCTTCTCCGACGGCGTGCTCACCCTCGACGCCGGCTCCGGCGACGAGGCGCAGGCCTCGGAGTCGATCGAGGCGACCATCGACGGCGAGGACATCACCACGGGATTCAACCCGCAGTTCCTGCTCGACGGGCTCACCGCGATCGACCAGCCCGTCGTGGAGCTCGCCTTCACGCAGGCCTCCAAGCCCGTCGTGATCAGCGGGTCCACGGCCGAGGGCGAGCAGGACTCGCCGTTCCGCTACCTGCTGATGCCGCGCCGCCTGCTCTCCTGAGCCGGCCTGCCTGCCGGCAGACCGCAGCACCGCACGACCCAGATCCACATCGGAGGAACGCATGGACATCGGACTCATCGGCCTGGGCAAGATGGGCGGCAACATGCGGACCCGGTTGCGCGAGGGCGGCCACACGGTCGTCGGCTACGACCGCAACCCCGACCTGTCCGACGTGGCGAGCCTCGAGAAGCTGGTCGAGAAGCTGCCCTCCCCCAAGGTCGTGTGGGTGATGGTGCCGGCCGGTGACCCCACCCGCGAGACCATCAAGGCGCTCGGCGAGCTGCTGGGCGAGGGCGACCTCGTCGTCGACGGTGGCAACTCCAAGTGGACCGACGACCAGATCAACGCCGACCTGCTCGCCCAGCAGGGCGTCGGCTTCGTCGACTGCGGCGTGTCCGGCGGCGTCTGGGGCCTGAAGAACGGCTACGCGCTGATGTGCGGCGGCTCCGACGAGGACGTCGCCAAGGTCCAGCCCGCCTTCGACACCCTCAAGCCCGAGGGCGACTCCGGGTTCGTGCACGCGGGCAAGAAGGTCGGCGCCGGGCACTTCTCCAAGATGGTCCACAACGGCATCGAGTACGCCATCATGCAGAGCTACGCCGAGGGCTGGGAGCTGCTGGAGAAGGTCGACCTGGTCGACAACGTCACCGACGTCTTCGACTCGTGGCGCGAGGGCACCGTGATCCGCTCCTGGCTGCTCGACCTGCTGGTCGAGGCGCTCAAGGAGGACACCCACCTCGACAAGATCTCCGGCTACGCCGAGGACAGCGGCGAGGGCCGCTGGACCGTCGAGGCCGCGATCGACAACGCGGTGCCGATGAACGTCATCGCCGCCTCGCTCTTCGCCCGGTTCGTCTCCCGCCAGGACGAGAGCCCGGCCATGAAGGCGATCGCCGCCATGCGCAACCAGTTCGGCGGCCACGCCGTACGCACCCAGCCGCCCGCCGGCGGCGACGCGCCCACGAAGGACTAGGCGCCGCTTGTACGTCTCCCACCTCTCCCTGCACGACTTCCGCTCCTACGCCTCCGCCGACGTCGCGCTGGAGCCGGGCGTCACTGCGTTCATCGGGCGCAACGGGCAGGGCAAGACCAACCTGGTCGAGGCGATCGACTACCTCTCGCGGCTCACCTCCCACCGGGTGGCGACCGACGCACCCCTGATCCGGGCGGGTGCGGAGCAGGCGGTGGTGCGCGCGGCGGTGGTCCGGGACGGACGGACGGCGACCCTCGAGATCGAGCTGAACCCGGGTCGGACCAACCGGGCCCGGATCAACAAGTCGCCGCTCCCCCGCGCCCGCGAGCTGCTCGGCCTGGTGCGGACCGTGGTGTTCTCCCCCGAGGACCTCACGCTGGTCAAGGGGGACCCGTCGGACCGGCGCCGCTTCCTCGACGACCTGCTGGTGCTGCGCACCCCGCGGCTGGCCGGCGTCCGCGCCGACTACGACCGGGTGCTGCGGCAGCGCAACACGCTGCTGAAGACGGCCGGCCACGCGCGGCGCGGGTCGTCCTCGCAGGAGGGGGCGCTCGCCACGCTCGGGGTCTGGGACGCCCACCTGGCCCGCACCGGCGCCGAGCTGCTCGCCGAGCGGATCGCGCTGGTCGACCAGCTGCGGCCCTACGTCGGCAAGGCCTACGAGACCGTGGCCCGGGGCGCCTCGCGCGACGACGCCGAGATCACCTACAAGCCGTCCTTCGAGCTGCCGCCGTCGCTCGACCGGGTGAGCCTGACCGAGGCCCTCCTCGAGGAGGTCGAGCGCCGGCGCAAGGACGAGCTGGACCGCGGCGTCTCCCTGGTCGGCCCGCACCGCGACGAGCTGCTGCTCACGCTCGGCAACGGCCCCGGCGACTCGGGGACCCGACTTCCGGTCAAGGGCTACGCCTCGCACGGGGAGTCCTGGTCCTTCGCCCTCGCCCTGCGCCTGGCGTCCTACGACCTGCTCCGCTCCGACGGCGACGACCCGATCCTGATCCTCGACGACGTCTTCGCCGAGCTGGACACCGAGCGCCGGGCCCAGCTGGCGGACCTGGTCGCCGGCGCCGAGCAGGTGCTGGTGACCGCGGCCGTCGCGGCCGACGTCCCGGCGGCCCTGGCCGGCGCCCGGTTCGAGGTCGCCGGTGGCCAGGTACGCCGCACCGACGGGGCCGGCTGATGGACGGGGAGCCGGACGAGGTCGAGGGTGAGACCTTCGACGAGCCGGAGGCCCCGACCGTCGGGGAGCCCGAGCCCGCACCGCACCAGGACGACGGCCTCGACCTGGCCCGCGCGATGGCCCGCGGCGCCGCGCGCTCGACTCCCCCGGCCAAGGGGAAGAAGAAGCGTCGCGACCTGCGGACCCCGCGCGGCCGGGTGTCGGGGGCACACCCCGACGAGCGCGACCCCCAGCTGCTCGACGCCACGCTCGGGCGCCTGGTCGCCGACCACGGCTGGGGCCTGGACCTCCGGGTCCACGGCGTCTTCGGCCGGTGGGCCGAGCTGGTGGGCGACGAGGTGGCCGACCACTGCACGCCCGAGTCCTTCGCCGACGGCAAGCTGGTGGTGCGCACGGACTCCACCGCGTGGGCGACCCAGCTGAAGCTGCTCGCACCGACCGTCGTACGCCGCCTCAACGAGGAGCTCGGGCACGGCACGGTGGCGCTGATCGAGGTGCTCGGCCCGCACCTGCCCACGTGGAAGAAGGGTCTCCGGTCCGCGCGTGACGGCCGGGGTCCGCGCGACACCTACGGCTGAGTCCCGGGCCGGTTCCCGCCGGGCCGGGCGGGCCAGGTTTCACATGAAACAGGAGTCCACGAGAGACGATCTGGGAGCCGCACGGACGTACGGGGGCCCGTTCGCCCCCCTGTTCGGCGCTCGCAGCCGCCCTCACGAGCCCCTGACGGGCTCTTTTTCCACAGGATCCCCCATTCTTCGGGGTCGAGACGTGGAATGCGGCCCTGTGGCCGGTATCATGGCGATCGGGTCGCAGGCTCCTCCACGCCGCGACCTTCTGTGTGTGACCAGATCTTCCAGCAGCCCGGCTCCGATGCCGCGCCGCCCAACGTGTATGAGGTGTGTGTGACCGACGAAGCCCCCGTCGACGTCCCGACCGAGCTCTCCGCGGAAGCACCGGCACCCCCCGCACTCCGGGGCACTGCCCCCGATGCAGGCGCGTCGTACGACGCCTCCGCGATCCAGGTCCTCGAGGGCCTCGAGGCCGTCCGCAAGCGTCCCGGCATGTACATCGGCTCGACCGGCGAGCGCGGCCTGCACCACCTGATCTGGGAGATCGTGGACAACGCGGTCGACGAGTCGCTGGCCGGCTACTGCGACCGGATCGTGGTGACCCTGCAGGCCGACGGTGCGATCCGCGTCGAGGACAACGGCCGCGGCATCCCGACCGACACCGCGCCCGGGCAGGAGATGCCCGCCGTCACGATGGCGCTCACCATGCTCCACGCCGGCGGCAAGTTCGGCGGCGGCGGCTACAAGGTCTCCGGTGGCCTCCACGGTGTCGGCGTCTCGGTGGTCAACGCGCTGTCGAGCCACCTCATCGTCGAGGTGAAGAACCGCGGCCACCTGTGGCGCCAGAGCTTCACGATCGGCGTCCCCGACGGCGAGCTCGAGCAGGTCCGCGCCATGGAGCCCGGCGAGCGCACCGGCACCACGGTCACCTACTGGGCCTCGGAGGAGATCTTCGAGACCACGACCTACTCCTTCGAGACCATCACCACCCGCTTCCGCGAGTACGCCTTCCTCAACAAGGGCCTCGAGATCGTGGTCCGCGACGAGCGGCCGGCGGCCGACGAGCTGCTCGAGGCCGTGGCCGACGAGACGATCGCCAACGAGGTCGACCAGGCCGGCACCGACGCCATCCGCAAGAGCGAGGGCGGCGGCATCGAGCGCGTCTTCAAGTACGACCGCGGCCTCGTCGACTACGTCGAGCACCTCAACCGCCGCAAGCAGGTGGCCAACCCCTCGGTCATCGCCTTCGAGGCGGAGACGCCCGATTCGGTCGAGAACCACATGAGCCTCGAGGTGGCGATGCAGTGGAACACCTCGTTCACCGAGTCGGTCCACACCTTCGCCAACACCATCAACACCCACGAGGGCGGCACGCACGAGGAGGGCTTCCGTGCGGCGCTGACCTCCCTGGTCAACAACTGGGGCTTCGAGTGGGGCCTGATGAAGAAGCCCGAGGACCGCGTCTCGGGTGACGACATCCGCGAGGGCCTCACCGCGATCATCTCGGTCAAGCTCGGCGAGCCGCAGTTCGAGGGCCAGACCAAGACCAAGCTCGGCAACACCGAGGCCAAGGGCTTCGTGCAGCGGATCATGAACGACCAGCTCGGCGACTGGTTCGAGAAGAACCCCGCCGAGGGCCGCGACATCATCCGAAAGTCCCAGGCCGCGGCGCAGGCCCGGATCGCGGCCCGCAAGGCCCGCGACCTGGCCCGCAACCGCAAGGGCCTGCTCGGCGGCGGCGGCCTGCCCGGCAAGCTGTCGGACTGCCAGTCGACCAACCCCTCGGAGTGCGAGGTCTTCATCGTCGAGGGCGACTCCGCCGGTGGCTCGGCCCGCCAGGGCCGGGACCCGCGCGTCCAGGCGATCCTCCCGATCCGCGGCAAGATCCTCAACGTCGAGAAGGCCCGCATCGACAAGGTGCTGGCCAACACCGAGGTCCAGGCGATCATCTCCGCCCTCGGCACCGGCATCCACGAGGAGTTCAGCCTCGACAAGCTGCGCTACCACAAGGTCGTGCTGATGGCCGACGCCGACGTCGACGGCCACCACATCAACACCCTGCTGCTGACGCTGCTCTTCCGCTTCATGAAGCCGCTGATCGAGCACGGCTACGTCTACATGGCCCAGCCGCCGCTCTACCGCCTGCGCTGGAACAAGCCGGCCGAGCACGAGTTCGTCTACTCCGACGCCGAGCGCGACGCGCTCATGCGTGACGGCCTGGAGTCGGGCAAGAAGCTGCCCAAGGAGAACCCCGTCCAGCGCTACAAGGGTCTCGGTGAGATGAACGCCGAGGAGCTGTGGGACACCACCATGAACCCCGAGCAGCGGCTCATGCTCCAGGTGACCCTCGACGACGCCGCCCAGGCGGACGAGATCTTCTCGATCCTCATGGGCGAGGACGTCGAGCAGCGTCGCTCCTTCATCCAGCGCAACGCGAAGGACGTCCGATTCCTGGATATCTAGCAATCTCGCGAGATTCCTAGATTCCAGTAGAACAGACCAGAGAGACGTAAGAACATGACTGAGACCCCGAGCAACCTGGGCACCGGCGGACCGGAAGGCCCCGGCCCCGGCGGGCGGATCGAGCCGATCGAGCTGCAGACCTCCATGCAGCGCGCCTACATCGACTACGCGATGGCGGTCATCGTCGGCCGCGCGCTGCCCGACGTACGCGACGGTCTCAAGCCCGTGCACCGCCGGGTGCTCTACGCGATGTACGACGGCGGCTACCGGCCCGACCGCGGCTTCTCCAAGTGCTCGCGCGTCGTCGGTGACGTCATGGGTCAGTACCACCCGCACGGCGACACCGCGATCTACGACACCCTGGTCCGCCTCGCGCAGCCCTGGGTGATGCGGGCGCCGCTGGTCCACGGCCAGGGCAACTTCGGCTCGCCGGGCAACGACTCCGCCGCGGCCATGCGGTACACCGAGTGCCGGATGGCGCCGCTGGCCCTGGAGATGGTCCGCGACATCCAGGAAGACACCGTCGACTTCCAGCCCAACTACGACGGTCGCTCCCAGGAGCCGACGGTGCTGCCGTCGCGCTACCCCAACCTGCTGGTCAACGGCTCGGCCGGCATCGCGGTCGGCATGGCCACCAACATCCCGCCGCACAACCTCCGCGAGATCGCCGAGGGCGCGACGTGGGCGCTGGAGCACCCCGACGCCACCCGCGAGGAGCTGCAGGACGCGCTCATCGAGCGGGTCAAGGGCCCCGACTTCCCCAACGGCGCGCTGATCGTGGGCCGCCAGGGCATCGAGCAGGCCTACCGGACCGGCCGCGGCTCGGTCACCCAGCGAGCGGTCATCGAGATCGACGAGGACGCCAAGGGCCGCACCTGCCTGGTCATCTCCGAGCTGCCCTACATGGTCAACCCGGACAACCTCGCGCTGAAGATCGCCGAGCTCGCCGACTCCGGCAAGGTCCAGGGCATCTCCGACGTCCGCGACGACTCCTCGGGCCGCACCGGCCAGCGCCTCGTCGTGGTGCTGCGCCGCGACGCGGTCGCCCGCGTGGTGCTCAACAACCTGCTCAAGCACACCGAGCTGCAGACCAACTTCAGCGCCAACATGCTGGCCCTGGTCGACGGCGTGCCGCGCACGCTGACGATCGACCAGTTCATCTCCAACTGGGTGACGCACCAGATCGAGGTCATCCAGCGGCGTACCCGCTTCCGCCTCGCCGAGGCCGAGCGCCAGGCCCACATCTACCGAGGCCTGGTCAAGGCGCTGGACGCCCTCGACGAGGTCATCGCGCTGATCCGCCGCTCCCCCGACGTCGAGGAGGCCCGCCAGGGCCTGATCGACCTGCTCGACATCGACGACGTGCAGGCCCGCGCGATCCTCGACATGCAGCTGCGGCGCCTCGCCGCCCTGGAGCGCCAGAAGATCATCGACGAGCTGGCCCGGCTCGAGGCCGTCATCGCCGACCTCAACGACATCCTGGCCAGCGAGTCCCGCCAGCGGCAGATCATCTCCGACGAGCTCGCCGAGATCGTGGAGAAGTACGGCAACGAGCGCCGCACGCAGATCATCGCGGCCGACGGCGACCTGTCGATGGAGGACCTCATCCCCGACGAGGACCTCGTCGTCTCCATCACGCGCGGCGGCTACGCCAAGCGCACCCGCGCCGACCAGTACCGCACCCAGAAGCGGGGCGGCAAGGGCGTTCGCGGCGCGACGCTGCGCGGCGACGACGTCGTCGAGCACTTCATCGCGACCTCCAACCACCACTGGCTGCTCTTCTTCACCACCGCCGGCCGGGTCTACCGCACGAAGGCCTACAACCTCCCCGAGGCGTCCCGCGACGCCAAGGGCGGCCACGTCGCCGGCCTGCTCAGCTTCCAGCCCGACGAGAACATCGCGCAGGTGCTGGCGATCCGCGACTACGAGCAGGCTCCCTACCTCGTGCTGGCCACCCGCAACGGCCTGGTCAAGAAGACCCGCCTCGGTGACTACAACAGCCCCCGCCAGGCCGGCGTCATCGCGATCAACTTCCGCGAGGACGACGACGAGCTGATCGGCGCCGAGCTGGTCAACTCCGAGGACCACATCCTGCTGGTCTCCCGCAAGGGCCAGGCGATCCGCTTCCCCGCCGACGACAGCCAGCTGCGGCCGATGGGTCGCGCCACGTCCGGTGTCTCGGGCATGAAGTTCCGCCAGGGCGACTCCCTGCTGTCGATGTCGGTGATCCGCGCCGAGCAGGTCGCCGCCGAGGAGGCCGCCGAGGCGAAGGCCGTGGAGGCCGGCGACTCGACCGCGCCCGGAGAGCTGCCGGACGTCAAGGAGCAGTACGTCTTCACCATCACCGACGGCGGCTTCGCCAAGCGCACCCGCATCAGCGACTACCGCCTGCAGTCCCGTGGCGGCCTCGGCATCAAGGCGATGTCGCTGGCCAACGAGGACCGCGGTGGCCTGGTCGGCGCGTTCATCGTGGTCGAGGGCGACGAGATCCTGTCCATCACCCAGTCGGGCCAGGTCGTGCGCAGCCCCATCAACGACCAGTTCCGGGCAACCGGCCGGTCGACCATGGGCGTGAAGTTCGTGACGCCCAAGAAGGGTGACGCGGTCGCCGTCGTGGCCCGCTCGGTGGAGTCGAAGGAGGAGGACGAGCTCGAGGCGCTGGCCGAGGGGGGCGTGGAGGCCGAGGTGGCCGACGTCACCGTCGCTGTGTCGTCTGAGGTTGCCGCGGGTGCGACAATCGACGAGACCGACATCGACCAGACCGCGTCCGACACCGAGGTGTCCGACAGCGGGGAGAGCGAGAGCTGATGACGGAACGACCCGTCGAGCGGACCTCCACCCGCACCGGCCTCGACCGCAAGCCCGCCCAGCAGGCGGCCGCCAGCAAGCCCAGTGCCGTGCCGCCGCCCGCCTCCTCGGGGGGCACCCCGCCGCGGGCGCCGCTGACCGAGCGCATCTCGGCCAAGCTGAGCAACGCAGCGGACGAGCACCGTGCCAACGCCAACCCGGACTCCAAGGTGGCCGTCAAGAAAGCCGCCCAGGGCTCCCGCCCCCCGCGTCGCGCCCGGCTGCGGCTCTCGCGGATCGACCCGTGGTCGGTGATGAAGACGGCGTTCCTGCTCTCGGTCGCCTTCGGCGTGGTCACGATCGTCTCGGTCCTGATGGTGTGGTCGGTGCTCGGCGCTGCCGGTGTCTGGGACTCCATCAACAAGACGGTCCAGGACATCGTCGGCGGCCAGGACGCCTCGTCGTTCGACGTGCAGAACTACGTCGGCACCTCGCGGGTCCTCGGCTTCACGATGCTCGTGGCGGTCATCGACGTGGTCCTGCTGACCGCGATCGCGACCCTCGGAGCGTTCCTCTACAACATGGCGGCGGCGCTCCTCGGCGGCATCGAGGTCACCCTGGCCGAGGACAGCTGAGGGGTCTCCCCGAGCACGGACGGCCCGTTTTGTCGGGCCGTCGAGGCGTGGGGTAACGTTCAGCCTCGGTCGCTCGTCGGCCACCCCCCGGTGCACGTTGTCGTGTGTCGGAACGGGCCTATAGCTCAGACGGTTAGAGCGCTTCCCTGATAAGGAAGAGGTCACAGGTTCAAGTCCTGTTAGGCCCACCACTCCGGCTCCTCGAGCCCGTCGAGGCAGTCGTCCCGATGACCGCTTGCCCCGACCGCTTGGAGCCCCGCATGAAGAAGATCCTCCTGGTCCTGCTGGCCGCCGCCGGCGCCGTCTTCGCCAAGAAGAAGATGGACGAGGGTCGCGCCGAGCAGGCCCTCTGGGCCGAGGCCACCGACAACGTCGACAAGGCCTGACCCAGCTTCGGTGGTCGAGCTTGTCGAGACCACACCCTGACGTCCGTCGTCACGGGGCCTTGGCGCAATTGGTAGCGCACCTGCTTTGCAAGCAGGGGGTTAGGGGTTCGAGTCCCCTAGGCTCCACCATGATCAGCACAGCTCCCACCGGGGCCTCCGGCACGGAGAGCGCCCGGCGACCCGCCTACCCGTGTGGGGTCACCACGAAGCGCGCCATCATCCCGTGGTCCTCGTGGTCGAGCATGTGGCAGTGGATCATGAAGGCGCCTGTGTAGTCCACGAAGTGCGCCGCGACCTCGACGGACTCACCGGGATCGAGACGCCACGTGTCCTCCAGCCCGCGTTCCCAGGGCGGCGGGCGCTTCCCGTCCCTCAGCACCGTGTGCCACTGCTCGGCATGGATGTGCACGAAGTGCGTGACGTCGCTGTCATTGCGGATCCGCCACCGCTGCGTCGACCCGAGGGGGACTCGATAGTCCACACGGTCGGGAGCGAATGCCTTGCCGTTGATCGACCAGAAGGTGCCGGTCGTGCTGTCGCCCCCGAGGTCGAAGACCCACGTCTTCGCCACATGTGTCGGGATGTCGATCTTCGGGACGGGCACCAGCGTGGAGGGGATCCTCGACCGGTCGTCGGCCTTCCAGCGGACCCGGAACTGCATCAGCGCGTCGACGCGCGTACCCGTGCCGGTCGTAGACCCGTCACTGCGAGCCAGGCTCCACAGCACGACCTTCTTGCCGACCTCGCGGTGGAAGTCGACGATCACGTCGGCGCGTTGCGCGGGGCCCAGCAGGATGCTCTGCCGGACGACCGCGTGGGGCAGCAGCCCGTCGCCGGTCCCGATCTGCACGAAGGGCCGGCCGTCGGACAGCGCGAAGTTGTACGCCGAGGCACTCGACCCGTTGAGCAGCCGCAGCCGGTAGCGCGTGGCCGAGACCGGAAGGTACGGCGCGAAGCGGCCGTTCACCAGGATGCGGTTGCCGATGACGACGTCGGTCGGCGGGGCGTTCGGACCGATGAACGTCATGTCGTCGGTCATCGTGGCGGCGTGACGGTAGGGGTTCGTCAGGTCGTTGGTCGCCGTGAAGCTGCGATCCGCCACCAGCAGCGGCACGTCCCGTCGCCCTGCCGGGAGGCGCAGACTGCTCGGCTTGGGGTCGTCGACGATGAACATGCCCTGGAGCCCGTGCCAGTTGTTCTGGGACGTCCGGTTCATCCGGTGGTCGTGATACCAGAAGAACGAGCTGGGCTCGGGTCGACCGCCGTACGTGAGCGGGAAGTCGTAGGTGCGTGAGTGTCCGTGCCCGATGAGGAAGCGGTCGGGTTGCCCGTCGTCGGCCGACGCGTGGTGATCCCCGTGGAAGTGCACGCTCATCGACCGGGCGCGCCGCGGCAGCCCGTTGGTGAAGGTCACGCGAGTGTCGTGTCCCGCCGGACGCCGGATCGTCGGGCCGGGGTAGGTGCCCCCGAACGTCCACATCGGGGTGCGCGCCCCGTGCGGCAACATCCGGACGAGCGCAGGCTCCATCCTCAGTCGCACATGGCTCCCGGTGATCACCGGGGGGGAGAACAGCGGTTGTTCGAACTTCGGTGCCGCCGGGGTCACACCGCCGGAGTCGCCCTCGACCGTGAGTGTCCCGGTCATGGTCGAGGGGTGGAAGCTGCAGTGGAACCCGAAGGTTCCCGGGGCGAGCTTGCTCGCGGCCGGGATCGAGACCGTCGACCCCGGGGGCACCAGGACGTCGAACAGCGGGAGGCCGTCCTCTCCCCGGTCGTCGGCGGTGACGGTGTGCTCCATCGAGTCCAGATTGACCACGCTGAGGGTGCCATCCTGGGAGATCGTCACGGACTTGGTGGTGTATCCCCTCGTGCTCGCCCCCTGGTCGATGACGATCGAGGCCGAGACCGGGGCCGCGTCCCCGGCCATGACGGCCGCCGCTGCGCCCGACGGATCCGCGGGAGTGACGTCCACGACGGGTGCGGCGCCGTATGCGGCAACCACGAGCGCGCCCGCCAAGCCGGCGAGGAAGGGGCGGCTGAGCGGCCGACGTCTGACGCGCATCCCCTCATTCTGCGCAGGGCTCCGCGAGAAGAGGCTAGTCAGATCGTGCCATTTCCGGGCGGCCCGGCACCTGTCCATGCTCGGAGGGAACGTCACCCAAGGAAGGGGAAGGTCCGATGCTGAAAGCTGGAGCGCCGAAGAGAGGCTTGCCGACCAGACTCGTGATCGCGGTGGCGTCGATGATCGCCGCGAGCCTGGTCCCGCTGTCCGCGACAACGACCAGCGCCGCGCCGGCCGATCGCGCCGCGACGCCCTCCCTGCGGGTCGTGGTCTCCAAGTCCGGCGTCGACGTGACCGGACCGACCCGGTTCCAGGCCGGCTGGGTGCGCCTGACCACGGTTGCCCACAAGACCCCCGGCTCGATGGAGCTCGTCCGGTTCCGTCGCGACTACACCTTCAAGGACCTGCAGTTCGACATCGCGAAGACGTTCGCCGGCGGCAAGAACGCGCTCAAGCACCTCAATCGAGCGATCCGGCACACCAAGTTCTACGGTGCGCCCGCAGCCGACCCCGGCAAGGTCACGCACGGCGGGGCGTTCCTGGACCGACCCGACACCTACGTGCTCTTCCAGTTCGGCGACAACGGCCCGATCAACCCGACCCGGCTCCATGTCCGCGGTCCCGTCGTGAAGCGCGCCGCCCCGGAGTCGACGGCCACGGTCGTCGCGCACGAGGACCGGCGCTGGGGCGGTGACGACGTGCTGCCGGCCCAGGGCGCCATCAGGTTCGTCAACCGGGCCGACTACAGCCCGCACTTCGTCTCCCTCCAGCACGTCGCCAAGGGCACCACGCGCAAGGAGGTCATCGACTGCATCAACGACCCGGCCTGCACCTTCGACTTCGCCCGCGCCGGCAGTGCCGAGACCGGCAGTCTCAGCCCGGGCAAGGCGTTCACCTTCGGATACTCCCTGCCGCGCGGCACGTACGCCCTGATGTGCTTCTTCCCCGACCCGGAGACGGGGATGCCCCACGCCGCCATGGGCATGGTGCGCATCGTCACGCTGAAGTAGGTGCTTCGGCGCCGGGCCCTTCCACGGTCCGGCGCCAGGCTGGGTTCGGGCACGTCGACGCCCGGGGCCTGTGGCACAGTACGCTCCCGGTCCGGGGCGGCGCGCTGCGTGGCGGCACGCCGTCCTGTGTCCCGACGTCGAGATCCCGAGTGAAGGCGGATGAGTCCGATCCTGCTGCGCGCCCCGGCGGTCGTGCTCCTCCTGGGCGCGCTGTCGGCCGGCTGCGGGGACGACGGCCCGCCCCCGCCCGACGTGGCGCCGCCTCCGGCGCGGCTCTCCGGCACGCCGACGTACGACGCCCGCCAGGAGCCGGCCGAGGCGGTGCTCCCGCTGGTCCCGGCCACCGCGACGACCCTGACGGTGACGGACCTCGACGCGGTCCGGGTCCAGCTCGGCGTGCCGGACATGACCAGCGACGACCTCGTGACCGACCGCGAGGAGTTCTGGCAGCGGGCGGCGACCGAGGCGCCGCTCCTCACCGACGGGCTGCTGCGACCGGACAACTCCGAGCTGATGCTCGACTACGGCTTCACCGAGGACGACGTCGACTGGGAGGCGCACTTCACCGGAGACCAGGGCGCCGGCTGGGTGCTGGCCTTCCGCCCCGACCTCGACATGGCGCCGGTGGCGAGCGCCGTCAAGGCCGGTGTCGGTGTGCTCGCGGGCGGACACGTCCAGGGCCATCTCGTCAGCTTCGGCACCGCGACCGACGGGGCCGACAGCTGGGCCACCGACCCGGCGTTCGTGGGCCTGCTCGGCGCGCCTGCGGAGGCGACGTACGTGCACCGGGGCTGTCTCCCCTTCGCCGACGCGCTCGGACCCGGGGCTACCCAGGAGGACCAGGACCGCGTGACCGAGCACGAGGACGTCACCGACCTCGACCCGCTCGACGCGGTGGTCCTGGAGTTCGGCGACCACCTCGCGACCGTGCGGATGCCGGTCCACCGGCTCGACCTGTTCGACCGGCTGCACGTCGGCGACTGGTGGCCACGCGACGGCTCCCCGGCGTTCGAGGACGGCTTCCGGCAGGGCGTGGGCGACCCGGCGACCGGCCGGATCGGCTACGTCGTGCCGCACCCGCCCCTCGCGGCCGAGCTGGCGCTCGGCGAGACCCTGCCCTTCGGGATCTGCAACAGCGTCGAGCCGATCGCCGAGCCGACGGGCCTCTAGGAGCCGGCGAGGGCGGCGTACTCGCCGGCGTCGTGCGCGGAGAAGATCGTGATCTCGCCGTGCGCGGCGTGCAGCTCGCGGAGCCGCTCCTGGTTGGCCTTGCGCTGCTGGTTGTCCACGGCCATCAGGGTCTGGAACGCGCGCAGCCCGATCGGCGGGGACGGAGGCGTCTCCTTCTCGCTGGTGTGGAAGTAGGAGTCGCCGGCGTGCAGCAGCCAGCCGCCGTCGGGGCGCCGCACGGCGACGCCGCAGTGTCCGCGGGTGTGCCCGTGCAGCGGCACCAGCATGACGTCGTCGCCGAGGGCCGTGACCCCGCGGAAGCCGAACCAGTCGTCGCCGGCCTCGTCGTGGCGGGTCCAGCGCGGGCCGTGTGCCCACTGGGCGCCGATGTAGCGCGCCTTCTCCCGCATGGTGGGGTGCAGGGCGGCGTCGAGCTCGGCGCCGAACACGTGGACGCGGGCGCCGGGGAAGTCCCCGAGGCCGCCGGCGTGGTCGAGGTCGAGATGGGTGAGCGCGATGTCTGTGACGTCCTCGACGGCGTGCCCCAGCGCCCTGACCTGCGCCTGGGCGGTCTCGGCGAGGTTCAGCGCCGGCCGGAGCACCGCCGTGAAGGGCCTCCCCAGCCGGCGCGGGTCGGCGATGTCGCCGGTGCCGAAGCCGCTGTCGACGAGCAGCAGTCCGCCGGGCCGCTCGACGAGGAGGCAGTGGGCCACCATCTGCGCCGGGGAGACCCGGCCGCCGAAGGAGCCGTGCGGACGGAGGGTGGCGCAGTTGAGGTGGTGGATGGTCACGGTGGTGATTACAGCCCCTCGGCGGCGTGCAGCGCGCGCACGGTCGGTGATGTCTGGACCTCCGACGGCTCGGGGTAGGTCCCGAAGAGCCGGTCGGCGGTGCCGGCCGTGGTCACGGTGAACCAGTAGTGCTCGTTCTTGTAGTGGTGCAGGCGGTGGTTGCGCCACACCGACCGGAACCACGCCGACTGCGGGCGGTAGTCGCTGTGCACGAGGTAGTGCGTCCACTCGTAGCCGAACTTCAGGCCGTAGACCGACACCAGCAGGGTGAGCCCCGCGGACAGCGAGGGCACCGCGAGCAGCGCGACGGCGACGTACGCCGGGAGCAGCCAGAGCAGCACCGGCCAGGGGATGAAGACGAGCGGGATCTGGCGCGGGTCGGCGTGGTGCTCGCGGTGCTTGCGGGCCAGGAGGGAGTCGATCGGGACGGGGCCGACCTTGCGCGGGCGCCAGTGCAGGATGCCGACGTGGATCACCCACTCGATCACCGGGAACAGGGCGACGAGCGCGGCCGGGATCGCCAGCTCCCACCACGAGCCGCCGCCGACCAGGACGCGCGCCACGACGGAGCCGACGAGGAAGCTGCCGATCATGTAGGGCGAGGGGTGCCGCCAGAAGGAGCCCCAGGCGCCGGCGAGCGACACGCTGGTCCGCCGCGAGCCGGCCCCGGTGAACTTGCCGAGCCGGTCCTCGTCGGCCGCCAGCCGCTGCGCGGCGAGGGCCTCGATCTCGGGGGTTGCCTTGGTCATCAGTGCTCCTGGGAGGGGAGGTCGGCCAGCGCGTCGAGGGCGCTGATCAGGCTGGTGGTCGCCGGCCGGAGCACGCGCTCCGCGGCGACCCGGGCGGTCTCGGGGTCCCCCTCCCCGATGGCGGCGGTGAGCAGCCGGTAGGCACCGACCTGACCCACCTCCTCGGCCATGAGCGGCGCGAGGGCCTCCAGCGCCGGCTCGTAGGCCGTGCGCAGGCTGTTGAACATCAGGCGGAACGTGATCGAGTCGGCCGCGTCGACGACGAGGTCCCAGAACGTCAGGGCGTGCAGCTGCCGCTCGACGTCGCCCGCGGGCCCGTCCTCGGCTGCGGCGAGGGCGTCGACCGCATCGGTGAGCTGCGCGGCCAGGGCCGGTCCCCCGCGCTCGGCGGCCAGCGCGGCGACGCCGGGGCCGACGACGAGCCGGGCCTCGAGGATGCTGCGCGCCACCCGGGCGTCGAGGTTGCCGCGGCGCACGAGCAGGGCCGGCAGCAGGTCGAGGCCGGCGAACTTCCGGTAGTCGCGCACGGTGGTCGCGCCGCCGTGGCGGACGTCGAGCAGCCGGGTCTGGGTCATCCGCTGCAGTGCCTCGCGGACGGCCGGACGGGAGACCCCGAGCACCTCGGCCAACCGGCGCTCGCTCGGCAGCGTCTCCCCGGCCTCGATCTCGCCGTCGACGACCTCGGCCAGGACCTGGTCGAAGACCTCGTCGGGGACCGATCGGCGGTTCACGGGCTGGAGTGGCATGCGTCGTATGGTAGAACGTGTTCTGGCTGGTGGTCAAGTGGTCTGACCAGTTCTCCCGCGGGCCAGGTGGTGAGGCGCCGTTCGTAGGATGAAGGAGTGCCCACCCTGCTCGCCCCGCGCTACTGGGCGATGCACCTGCTGGCCCTGGTGCTCACCGCGGCGGCGGTCGGCCTCGGCGTGTGGCAGTACGACGCGTGGTCGACGCGGCGGGCCGCCGAGGCCGCCGACCTGACCCGGGTCGAGCCGCTGCCGCTGCGCTCGGTGATCGGCCCCGACGACCCGTTCCCGGGCAACCGGGTGGGGCAGCCGGTGATCCTGGGCGGCCAGTGGGTGCCCGACGGCACGGTCTACGTGTCGGGCCGCGAGCACGACGGCCGCACGGGCTACTGGGTCGTGACGCCGCTCGCGATCGGCGCGGCGGACGCGTCGGCCATCCCGGTGGTGCGGGGCTGGGTCGCCGATCCCGCGGACGCACCCGCGGCCCCGACCGGCCACGGCGAGCTCGTCGGTTGGCTGCAGCCCCCCGAGGGCACCGGCCAGGGCGACACCGACCCGACCGACGACGTGCTGCCGCAGCTGCGGATCGCCGACGTGATCCAGCACGTCCACCAGGACCTCTACGGCGCCTACGCGGTCGTGGCGACCGAGGCCGCGCCCGGGAAGTGGCCGATCGGCGCGGCCGCGACCAACGACGGCACGGCCGGCCTCGAGCCGGCGACGCTGGAGCAGCTGCCGGACGCGAGCACCTTCACCGCCGTACGCAACCTGCTGTATGCCATCGAGTGGTGGTTCTTCGCGGGGTTCGCGCTCTTCGTGTGGGTCCGCTGGATGCGCGACGAGACGCAGGCCACCCGCGAGGACACCGTGGAGACGATCGCCGCGGGCGCCGCTGTGGACGGCCAGTAGGTTGGGCGCGTGAAGAAGCTGTTCAACGCCTACCGCGTGCTGGCCATCGTCGTCGGCGTCCTGCTCGCCTTCTGCGCCCTGGTGGCCATGCCCCTGAAGTACCTCGCCACCGAGGGCGGCACCCTGCAGACCTTCGGCGAGAACGCCAGCATCCTGTGGGTCGCCCACGGCTGGGCGTTCATGATCTACGTCGTGGTCGCGTTCCTGCTGTCCCGCCGGGCCCGCTGGACCCCCGGCTTCACGATCGTCGCCCTGGTCGCCGGCCTCGTGCCGCTGCTGATCTTCTGGGTCGAGCACAAGGTGACCCAGCGGCTGCGGGCCGAGCACCCGGAGCTGGCCGCTTCCACCACCGGGGTCTGACCCGGTGACGACCGCGTTCGTCCTGGGCGGCGGTGGCGTCCTCGGCGCGGTCGAGGTCGGCATGCTGCGGGCCCTGTTCGAACGCGGCATCACCCCCGACCTGGTTCTCGGCACCAGCGTCGGCGCCCTCAACGGCGCGATGATCGCCCGCGACCCCACGCTGGACTCCCTCGAGCGGCTCACCGAGCTGTGGCGCGGCGCGAGCGAGAACTCCCGCGAGGTATACGGCGACCGCGCGCTGCGGACCGTCCGGCGCGCGGTGGCGACCGGCACCCACATCTACTCCGCCAAGCCGCTGAAGAAGCGGCTGGCCGAGGAGCTCGGCGAGATCACCTTCGAGGAGCTGCCGGTCCGGTTCCAGGTGTGCGCGGCCAGCATCGAGCGGGCCGCAGAGCACTGGTTCGAGAGCGGCCGAGTCGTGGACGCCGTGGTCGCCAGCGCCGCCGTCCCCGGCCTGCTGCCGCCGGCGAAGGTCGGCGAGGAGCACTTCCTGGACGGCGGCATCGTCAACTCCGTGCCGCTCGGCCGCGCCGTCCAGCTCGGCGCCACGACCGTCTACGTGCTGCAGGTCGGCCGCATCGACCGGCCGCTGACCGTGCCGCGCCGGCCGTGGGAGGTGGCGCGGGTGTCCTTCGAGATCGCGCGCCGGCACCGCTTCGCCCGGGAGCTGGCCGAGCTGCCACCCGGGGTCGAGGCGCACGTGCTGCCCGCGCGCGGCACGTCCAGCCGTGACGACACCCTCTTCGGCACCCGCGACTTCTCCAGCGTCCTGCAGCGCATCGAGGAGACGTACGACGCCTCGGTGGCCTATCTAGACGGGCTGGACGGGCTGGACGGGCTGGACGGGCTGGACGGGCTGGACGGGCTGGACCGGAGGCCGTGATCTGGTTCCTGCGGCGGTGCGTCCTCGCCCCAGCGGTCGTCGTGCTGACGGTGCTGCTGTGGGTGACCTTCCCGCTGTGGCTGATCGCGGCGGCGGCGCTGTCGCCGCTCCTGCCGGGACGGTGGCGGGCGCTGCGGCTGCTGTGGCTGTTGATCCTCTACCTGAGCTGCGAGGCGCTGATGCTCGTGGTGCTGCTCGGGCTCTGGCTGGCCAGCGGGTTCGGCCGGCGGATCCGGACGCCGTACTTCGAGGGGATCCACTACGACCTGGTCCAGGGCCTGATGTGGGTGTTCTTCCGCGAGGCGCGGCGGGTGCTGCGGCTGCGGATCGAGACCGACGGGCCGGCGCCGGACGCGCACCCGGGCGTGCCGATCCTGGTCGCGTGCCGGCACGCGGGACCGGGCGACTCCTTCACGCTGATCCATGCGCTGATGCACTGGTACTCCCGCGAGCCGCGGGTCGTCCTCAAGGACACCCTGGGCTGGGACCCGATGATCGACGTGGTGCTGCACCGGATCCCGGCGCGGTTCATCACGCCCAACCCCGGACAGGGCGAGGACCTGGAGTCGCAGATCGCCGAGCTCGCCTCCGGCCTGGACGAGAACGACGCGTTCGTGATCTTCCCCGAGGGCGGCAACTTCACCCCGCACCGCCGGGAGCGGGCCATCGAGCGGCTCAACCAGCTCGGCATGCACCGGATGGCACGGCGGGCCGAGGCGATGACCAACGTGCTGGCGCCGCGCCCGGGCGGCTTCATCGCGGCGCTGGACGCGGCGCCCGACGCCGACGTGGTGCTGGTGGCCCACACCGGGCTCGACCACCTGCTCACGATCGCCGACGTGTGGCGGGAGCTGCCGATGGACAAGGTGATCGTGATGCGCTGGTGGCAGGTGCCGCGCGCGGAGATCCCCGAGGGCCGCGAGGCGCGGATCGAGTGGCTCTTCGGATGGTGGGAGCGGATCGACGCCTGGGTGGAGCAGCACCGGCCGGAGGATCTCTCCCCCGGCCGGCGCTGACCGTGCTGTCGGGCCGTCAGGCCTTGTGGTTGCCCCCGTTGGCGCTGGGGGCGTCGTCGATGTCGACGACCTCGGCCGGGTCGTCCGGCGTCGTCACCGGGTGTGCGCCCTCGGCCTGGTCGGCGAGCGCCTCGTCCGGCGAGGAGCCGCCGGAGTCGTCGGAGTCGCCCGCATCGTCGGTCGAGGTCGTGGTCGCCGTGGGGGCGGGCGCCGGCGCGCTGGGACGCGGAGCCGGCGTCGGCACGTAGGACGACTGCCAGTTGTCGGCGGCCGGGTTGCCCTGGAGCTTCTTGGCGACCGCGCCGGCGATGGCCGCGAGACCACCCAGGAGCAGGACCTTCTTGAGCTTGCCGCCCTTCTTCTTCACCGGCTTGCCCTGGAGCTCGGCGACCTTGGCGGCGGCCAGGTCACGGCCCGCGGCGGCCTTCTCCGCGGCCAGGTTGGCGCCGACGGTGGCCTTCTCCGCGGCGTACGCGGCGCCGGAGGCGATGAGCGGGGCGGCCTTCTCCCGGGCCTCGGCGACGTACGGCGCCGCCTTGTCGCGGGCGTCGGCCAGCGCGGGGCCGGCCTTGGCACGCGCGTCGGCGAACGCCGGGCCCGCCTTGTCCCGGGCGTCGGCCAGCGCGGGGCCGGCCTTGGCACGGGCGTCCGCGATCACGGGAGCGGCCTTGTCCCGCGCCTCGTGGAGCAGCGGAAGTGCGGTGTGCTCGACGTAGTCCATGGCCTTGTCGACCGCGGACTCGATCTGGGGCCGCACGGCCTCGACGTACTCGCCGGCCTGGTCGAGGAGGGACTTCTTCTGGCGGAGACGCATCTCGTGGCACTTCCTCTCGTCTGGTTCTTCCATTCGATCATGCCCGCCCGCCCCGAACCAGACCCGGCTCAGGCTGGGCCCACGCTCGGCCCACGCTCGGCCCACGCTCGATCACCACTTGGCACGCGTGCGAGGATCGGGGACGCACGGACAGCATCGATCCACCCGTGCTGTACCCACCACACGTGAGAGGCAGTCATGGCTGACACCCAGGCCATCTTGAAGACCAACCGGGGCGACATCACGATCAACCTGTTCCCCGACCACGCCCCCGAGACGGTCGACAACTTCACCGGCCTCGCCGAGGGCACCAAGTCCTACGACGCCGGCAACGGCCGCACCGGCCCGTTCTACGACGGCCTCGGCTTCCACCGGGTCATCTCCGGCTTCATGATCCAGGGCGGGTGCCCGCTCGGCACCGGCACCGGCGGCCCGGGCTACACGTTCAAGGACGAGGTCAACTCCGGCCTGGTCTTCGACAAGCCCTACCTGCTCGCCATGGCCAACGCCGGCCCGGGCACCAACGGCTCGCAGTTCTTCATCACCGTCGGCGCCACCTCGTGGCTCAACGGCAAGCACACGATCTTCGGTGAGGTCGCCGACCAGGCCGGTCGCGACGTTGTCGACGCCATCGCCACCACCGCGACGGGCCCGGGCGACCGCCCGGTCGAGCCGGTCGTGATCGAGTCGGTCCAGGTCGTTCGCTGAACGAGCACCAGACTCCGGCGGTCGGGGTGCCCACGTGCTACCGGCACCCCGACCGCGAGTCCTACATCCGTTGCCAGCGCTGCGACCGGGCGATCTGCCCCGACTGCATGCGCGACGCCGCCGTGGGCTTCCAGTGCCCCTCGTGCATCGCCGAGGGCAAGAAGAGCACCCGCAGCGGGCGCACGGCGTACGGCGGGCTCCGGCCCGGCAACGCCGGCATCACCTCCATGGTGCTGATCGGCATCAACGCCGCCGTCTGGCTGCTGGTGATGGCGACCGGCGGGTCCGCCAGCGTCTGGATCGCCCGGCTCTCGCTGCTGCCCACCGGCCGGTGCGTGCCCGCGGGCCAGCCGTCCCAGTACTTCCCGCAGCTGCACAGCGAGGCCGTCTGCACCGCCTCCGCCGCCCGTGAGTGGATCCCCGGCGTCAGCGACGGGGCCTACTGGCAGCTGCTGACCAGCGCCTTCACCCACGTGGAGATCTGGCACATCGGCTTCAACATGCTCGCCCTGTGGGTCCTGGGCCCCCAGCTCGAGCTCGCGATCGGGCGCGCGCGCTTCGTCGCCCTCTACCTGCTCTCCGGGCTCGCCGGCTCGGTCCTGGTCTACTGGGCCGCCCCCGTCGGCGGCTCCACCCTCGGCGCGTCCGGCGCGATCTTCGGCCTGATGGGCGCCCTGCTCGTCCTGGCGTTCAAGGTCCGGGCCCAGATGCAGCCGGTGCTGACCTGGATCGGGATCAACTTCCTGATCACCGTGGTGGGCCGCGGCTTCATCTCCTGGCAGGGCCACCTGGGCGGCTTCCTCGGCGGCCTCCTGATCGCCGCCGCGCTCGTCTACGCGCCGCGGCAGCGTCGTACGACGTGGCAGGTGGCCGGCCTCACCGCCGTCGGCGTGGTCCTGGTCGTGGCCACCCTGCTCCGCACCGCCGCCCTCGCCTGAGACCTGGTCGAGTCGGCGCAACTGCCGGAGGCCTGCACGCAATCGTTCAATTGCTGGGTTCTGACCCCCAATTCGGGGTAGGCCCGGGCGTTTCCCCAGCAATGGAACGGGTAGGACCCCCACCGTGGTCGAGGAACCACCGGGGAGGACCGCCTCTGCAGCCGGGTCGAGTCGGCGCGTCTGTAGGAGTTATCCACAGATCCTTTGTCCCCAGTTGTGGAGGAGCCTGTGGAGAACTACATCGATGTAGTTCTCCACAGTGTTATCCCCACTGTGCACAAACGCCGGCCCTCCCCAGCGGGGTGGACCGGCGTCGTGGTGAGCGGCAGTGGCGCCGACTCGAGGTCTCTGGGGCCGGCAGGTGCGCCGCCTCGACTCACTCCCAGCGCGTGGCGAAGGTGAAGCCCACCGCCATGAAGGCGATGCCGACGATGAGGTTCTTCTGCGCGAGGTCGTCGAAGACCGGCAGGCGGGAGATGTCGTCGGAGATGACGTAGAACGTGCAGATCCACAGCAGGCCGATGATGAAGCAGCCGAGCATGCCGACCACGACGCCGCGGCCGCGGCCGAGCGGGGTGTCGGGGTGGGCCGAGAGCATCAGGCCGACCATGATCGCGCCGAAGCCGATGAGGTAGTTCCAGTTCTTCAGGTCGGCCATGAACGCCGGGCTGCCGGCCTTCGGGGCGGGCAGCGCGGTCGGGTCGACCCGGACGGCGGCGTAGTAGTAGGCGATCCAGGCGATGCCCACGACGACGAGGAGCACGGCGACCAGGAACCGCACCGAGAACGTCGGTCCTGCGCCGGGGTCGAGGACATCCGCCTGCTTGGCCTTCGTCTTGGACACTGCTGCTCCTTGGTGGCACGTGCGTGCGTTGCGCGCCCATGACGCGTCGTCACAGGTCGCGGGCTACCTTAGTCGGCGTGACACCCGGATCCCACGCGAGGCCCGCCGTGGAGGAGCAGCCGCGCCTCTCGCGGCTGCGCACGCTCGCCCGCGCGACGCCCCTCGCCCGGCTGCGGCGCAGCCGCCCGCCGCGGTCGTCGTGGCCGTGGCGGGTCGGCACACCGGTGGTCGTGCTGCTCTGCGGCGGCCTGTTCATCGTCAGCGCGCACAACAGCCACGGCACCGACCTGCGCCCGGGGCGCTACACCGACCTCGCCTCCCTCGTGCAGGGCGAGTCCGACCAGTACGACGCCCTCAAGCAGCGGGTCGCCCAGCTCAACGACGACGTCCAGAGGCTGACCAACTCCGTCAACGACAGCGACGTACGCCGCTTCCAGCGCAAGATCGAGAAGCTCAAGGACCCCGCCGGGCTGGTCGCGCACACCGGGCCCGGCGTCACGGTGACCCTCGCCGACGCCCCGGCCGACGTCCAGAACGGCTCCGACGTCGACCCCAACCGCCTCGTCGTCCACCAGCAGGACATCCAGGCCGTCGTCAACGCAATGTGGGTCGGCGGCGCCACCGCGGTCACCATCAACGGCCAGCGGGTCGTCTCGACCACCGGCATCAAGTGCGAGGGCAACGCCGTCCAGCTCCAGGGCGTGCCCTACTCCCAGCCCTACGTCATCTCCGCGGTCGGCGACCAGGGCTCGATCCTGAGCGCGATCGACCGCGACGACTACCTCGGCTACTACCGCGACGACGCGGCCAACCCGCTGATCCAGGTCGGCTGGGACGTGCAGACCGAGGACAGCCTCACCGCTCCGGCGTACGACGGCCTGCTGGACCTCAACTACGCCAAGCCGCTGACGAGCTGAGCCGCCCGGGCGCCGACCGCTGCTGGGCGGACGGTGTCGGGATCGAGGGGCTCTCGGTCGGCGTCTCGGTGGGGGTCGGCGACTCCGACGGCTGCGTGAACGTCGAGACCACGATCGTCACGACGGTGTTCTCGGGCTGGGGCTGGCCGGCCTGCGGGCTCTGCTGGATGACCGTCCCGGACGGCTCCGTGGTGTTGGAGGACTCCACCACCTGTGGCTGGAAGCCCGCGTCGCGCAGCACCTTCTCCGCGTCGGACTGTTGGAGCCCGACGACGTCGGGCACCTGCTCCGGGCCGTCGGAGTAGAAGACGGTGACCTGGGAGCCCTCCGGGACCTGCTGGCCCTGCGCCGGGTCGGTCGAGACGACCTGGCCGGCGGGCGCGTCGGACTCCTTCTCGGTGAGCGTCACCGAGAAGTGCTTCGCCTCCAGGGCCGCCTTGGCCGCCTCCTTGTCCTGCCCGATGAGGTAGGGCATCTCGACGAGGGGCTTGCCGGTCGACACCACGATGTCGACGGTCGTGCCGGGGTCGACGTACTGGTCGCGGTTGGGGTCCTGGCTCAGCACCTTGCCCTTCCCGCCCCGGTCGTCGGCCTGGTAGGAGACGTTGCCCACGGCGAGGCCGGCGTCGCCGATGGCCTTGCGCGCGGCGCTCTCGCTCAGGCCGATCAGGTTGGGGACGGGCGTCTGCTGGGGGGCCGACTCGAACATCTTCGGCAGGAGGTACGCCGCCCCGCCGATCAGCAGCAGCACGAGCAGGCCGAGCAGCACCATGGTGCCGGTCCGCCGGCGGTCGTCGCCGTCGTCGGTCATCGCGTACGCGGGCACGGTCGTGGTCGGCGCGGGCGCGGGGACCACCGGCGGGATCATCGTGGTCGCGGGCGAGGGCGGCGGCACGGCGGCGTGCACGGGACGTCCCGCGAGGTAGCGCTCGATGTCGCTGCGCATCGCCGCGGCGGACTGGTAGCGGTCCTCGAGCCGCTTGGCGAGCGCCTTCATCACGATGGCGTCGATCTCCGGGGGGAGGTCGGTGTCGTGGTCCGACGGCGGCATCGCCGGCTCGCGGACGTGCTGGTAGGCCACCGCGACCGGGCTGTCGCCGACGAAGGGCGGGCGGCCGGTGAGCAGCTCGTAGAGCAGGCAGCCGGCGGAGTAGACGTCGGAGCGGGAGTCGACGGTCTCGCCGCGCGCCTGCTCCGGGGAGAGGTACTGCGCCGTGCCGACCACGGCCGCGGTCTGGGTCATCGTCGAGGAGGCGTCGCTGATCGCGCGGGCGATGCCGAAGTCCATCACCTTCACGTCACCGCTGGGGGTGAGCATGACGTTGCCGGGCTTGATGTCGCGGTGGATGATCCCCGCACGGTGGCTGTAGTCCAGGGCCGAGAGCACGCCGCTGGTGATCTCCAGGGCACGCTCGGGCAGGATCTTGCGGCCCTCGCGGATGATGTCGCGCAGCGTCCGCCCGGCGACGTACTCCATGACGATGTAGGGCTGGGCGACCTCGGACCCGTCGGTCGCGAGCTCCTCGCCGGTGTCGTAGACCGCCACGATCGCCGGGTGGTTGAGCGAGGCCGAGGACTGCGCCTCGCGCCGGAACCGGGCCTGGAACGTCGCGTCGCTGGCCAGGTCCGTCCGCAGGCGCTTCACGGCGACCACCCGGCCGAGCCGGGTGTCGGTCCCTTTGCGCACCTCGGCCATGCCGCCACGGCCCAGCAGCTCGCCGAGCTCGTAGCGTCCGCCGACCGTGGTCGGACCGGGGTTGCTCATCAGCGGGCGGCCTTTCCTTCGGCGAACGCGGTCGGCGAGGACTGCGCGCTCGGCGCCGTGCTCGCGGAGGGGCTGGGGGCGGTGCTGCTCGCGGGCGACGCGGACGGGCTCGGCGGCGGCTGCGAGGCGGCCGCCGACGAGGACGGCGCCGCCGGGGTGGAGCTGGTGGGCGCCGTCGGGCTGGTGCTCGGCGTCGTCGTGGGCGTCTCGCTCGGGGTCGGGGTCGGCGAGGCCGAGGTGGCGCTGGAGCTCGGCGCCGTCGGCGCGGTGGAGCTCGGGGCCGTGGAGCTGGAGGGGGCCGAGGGCGCGCTGCTGTGCCTGGTCGCGTGCTTGGTCGGCGTGTCGGTCGGCGTCGAGTCGTTGCCGCCGGTGGCGAACGCGATCACCCCGATGACCGCGACCAGGATCAGCACGACCGTGCCGACGATCAGCCACGGGACGCGGCGACGCCGGGTAGGTGCGGGCGCGGGCACGGGGGTGGGGGTCGGGTCGGGTGCACCCGCGGCGCCGGCCGGGCCCAGGCCGGTGAGGACCTGGGTGCCGTCGTCGGCTCCCGCGGCGGCAGCTCCCGCGGCGGCAGCTCCCGCGGCGGCAGCGGCACCCGCCGCGGCGGCCATCGGGGCCACGCTCGCCGGGTCGCGCAGGGCGGCCGCGAAGGCGTGGGCGTCGGGGAACCGGTCGGCGGGCTTCTTCGCCAGTGCCCGGCGTACGACGTTGGCCAGGTCGGCCGGCACGCTCGCCGGCAGGTCGGGGACGTCGTCGCGGAGGTGGGCCAGCGCGGTGGCGATCGGGCTGTCACGGACGAACGGGCGCTCGCCGGCCAGGCACTCGAAGGCCACGCAGCCGAGGGAGTAGACGTCGGAAGCGGGGGTCGCGGCGGTGCCGGCGGCCTGCTCGGGCGAGAGGTACTGCGGCGTGCCCATGACCTGGCCGGTCTGGGTCAGCCCCACGCCGTCGGCGGCGCGGGCGATGCCGAAGTCGGTGATCTTGACCTCGCGGTCGGGGGTCACCATGAGGTTGGCGGGCTTGACGTCGCGGTGCACGATCCCGGCGGCGTGGGCGGCGCCGAGGGCCTCGGCGGCCTGGGCGAGCAGGTCGCGGGCCACGTCGGGGTCCATCGGCTCGCCCCGCAGCAGCGCCGACAGCGGCTGGCCGTCGACGAGCTCCATGACGAGGAAGGGCCGGGCGACGCCCGACCCGTCGGTCGGGGAGGCCTCGCCGAAGTCGTAGACCGCGGCGACGCCCGGGTGGTGCAGCGACGCGGCGTGCCGGGCCTCGGTCTCGAAGCGGGAGCGGAACGAGGCGTCGTCGGCGTACTCGTGCTTGAGCAGCTTCACGGCGACGAGGCGGCCGAGCGTGGTGTCGGTGGCGCGCCACACCTCGCCCATCCCGCCGGTCGCGATCCGCGAGTCGAGCCGGTAGCGGTGGGCGTCGTCGGCGAAGCGCTCGGCGCCGTCGTCGGGGGGCATCGTGCTCACTGGTTGATCACCGCCTCCATCACGGCCTTGGCGATCGGGGCACACAGCAGACCGCCCGCGATCTCGCTGCGGGCCGTGCTGCTGGACTGCACGAGGACCGCGACGGCGACCTGCGGGTCCTCGGCGGGCGCGAACGACGTGAACCAGGCGTACGGCGGCCGGTCGGGCGTCGACTGCGCGGTGCCGGTCTTGCCGGCGACCGCGATGCCCGGGATCTGCGCGGCGGTGCCGGTGCCGTTCTGGACGACCGACTCCATCATCGTGGTCAGGTCGCGGGCGGTGGAGGACGAGATCGCCTGGGAGAACTCCGACGGCTCGGTCTTGTGCAGCACGTCCAGCTCGGGCGACTGCACCTCGTCGACCAGGTAGGGCTTCATGACCGTCCCGCCGTTGGCGATGCCGGCCGAGATGAGCGCCATCTGCAGGGGCGTGGCCGCGACGTCGTACTGGCCGATCGCCGACAGCGCCGTGTTGGGCGGGCTGACGTCGCCGTCGGGGAACCGGCTGATCGCCTGCGGGGACAGGTCGTCGAGGTAGTGCTGGCCGAAGCCGAACTTCTCGGCCTGGTCGCGCAGCTTGGCGGCGCCGAGCTGGAGCCCGAGCCAGCCGAAGGTCACGTTGCACGAGACGTCGAGGGCCTGGGTCAGGGTGATCCGGTCGCCACCGCAGCTCGAGCCGTTCTCGTTGTGCAGGTCGTGGGTGGTCTGCGGCAGGTCGAGCGAGGTGCCGCCGGGGACCTGCGAGTCGGGGTTGAAGTTGCCCGACTCCAGGGCGGCCGCAGCCGTCACGAGCTTGAACGTCGATCCCGGCGGCAGGATGGTCTGGATCGCGCGGTCCTGCAGCGGCTCGCGCGGGTCCTGGTTGAGCCGGTTGTAGTCCTGGCTGACCTGGGTCAGGTCGTGGCTGGCCAGCTTGTTGGGGTCGTAGCTCGGGGTCGAGGCCAGCGCCAGGATCTTGCCGGTGCTCGGCTCGATCGCCACGACGGCGCCCTGCACGTCGGCCCCCAGTGCCGTGAGGCCGTCGTACGCCGCGGTCTGGGCGTCGGGGTTGATCGTGAGCTGAACGCTGCCGCCCTTGGAGGCGTTGTTGCTGAGCAGGTCGACCAGCTTGGTCACGAAGAGCAGCGAGTCATCGCCGGAGAGCACGTCGTTCTGCTTCTGCTCGATGCCGGTCTGGCTGTAGTAGGAGAAGTAGCCGGTGATCGGGGCGTACTTGAACGGCTGCGCGTAGGTGCGCTGGAACTTGTACTGGTCGTCGGACTTCACGCTCTCCGCGACCGGGTCGCGGCCCACGAGGATGGCGCCGCGCTCGCGGGAGTAGGACGCCTCGATGACGCGGCGGTTGCGCGGGTCGTTGTTGAGGTCGCCGGCCTTGTAGTACTGCAGGTAGGTCGCGTTGACCATCAGGGCGAGGAACAGCAGCAGGCAGAACAGCGAGATCGTGCGGATCGGCTTGTTCATGACTCGCTCCTCACCGCCTTGACCACCTGGGTCTGCTCGCTGTCGGCCTCGGTGTCGTCCGGGGCCGAGAGGTCCGGGATCGGCCGACGGGCCTGGTCGGAGATGCGGAGCAGCAAGGCGATGATCACCCAGTTCGCGACGAGGGAGGAGCCGCCGTAGGACAGGAACGGCGTGGTCAGACCGGTGAGCGGGATGAGGCTGGTGACGCCGCCGATGACGACGAAGACCTGGAGCGCGAAGACCGCGCCGAGGCCGGTCGCCATCAGCTTGCCGAAGCCGTCGCGACAGACCAGGGCGGCCCGCAGCGCGCGCTCGACGATGAGGCCGTAGCAGAGGATCACGGCGATGACCGCGGTCAGGCCGAGCTCCTCGCCGATCGAGCTGATGATGAAGTCGGAGTTGGCGTAGGGCACCCGCTCGGGGCTGCCGCCACCGAAGCCGCGGCCGATCAGGCCGCCCCAGCCCATGCCGAACATGCCCTCGACCGGCTGGAAGCTCCGGGCGCCGAACTTGTCGTCGTAGTAGTGCAGGGGGTTGAGCCACACGTCCACGCGGATGGCGACGTGCGAGACCAGCTTGTAGGCCGCGAGCGCGCCGACGAGGAACAGCCCGCCGCCGAGCACGAGCCAGCCGGGGCGCTCGGTGGAGACGTAGAGCGCCACCAGGAAGAGGCCGAAGAACAGCAGGCTCGAGCCCAGGTCGCTCTCGAAGACGAGGATGCCGAGGCTGACCAGCCACATGCCCAGGATCGGGCCGAGGTCGCGGCCGCGCGGCAGGTCGACGAAGACGACCCGGCGGCCGGCCAGGGCCAGCGCGTCGCGGTGCAGCACGAGGTAGCCCGCGAACGCGATGACCAGCAGGACCTTGGCGACCTCACCGGGCTGGAAGCTGAACGGGCCGAGGTGGATCCAGATCCGGGCGCCGTTGATGGTGGTGCCGATGCCCGGCAGCAGCGGGAGCAGCAGCAGCACGATCGCGGACAGCCCGCTGGTGTAGGTGAAGCGCTGCAGCACCCGGTGGTCGCGCAGCCCGATCAGGGTGACCATGAACAGGACGACGCCGAGCGTCATCCAGATCAGCTGCTGCTGGGCGAAGCCGTCGGGCTTGCCGTCCGCCTTGTAGGCCAGGTCGAGCCGGTGGATGACCGCCAGACCGAGGCCGTTGAGCGCGGCCACGACGGGCAGCAGGACGGGATCGGCGTACGGCGCCACCATGCGGACCACGACGTGGGCGGCGATGATCAGGACCGCCAACCAGCCGCCGTAGCCGACGATGTCGGCCGGGATCGTGCCCTCGACGCCGATGCCGACCGCGGCGTAGGCGCCGATGCCGACGAGCAGGGCCAGGACGAGGAGGAAGAGCTCCGCACCCCGGCGCCGCCGGTGCACGAATCCCATGAGGGCGCCGTTCTGAGCCATCCCGGTCAGCCGTTCGCCGTCTTGGACGCGGAGCTGGAGCCGGAGCTGGACTGCTTGGCCGCGAGGTTGTCGACGGTGCGGTGCGCGTCGTCGAGGTCGCCCGCGTCGATCCCCTCACGGACCTTGCCGGCGTCGAAGTCCGAGAGCTGGTCGAGCTGGACGTCGGTGGTCTCGTAGACCGACGACAGGGAGACGCCGGGCAGGTCGGCGTTGACGCCGCGGAAGATCACCACGGCCCCGTCGTGCTCGCCGACGAAGTACTGGTCCTGGCTCCAGGACCAGGCCGCCGCGGCGCCGACCCACACGATGCCGACCACGATCGCGGCGCCGAGCAGCCGGCGCAGCCACACGAAGCGGCGGGGCGGGCGCGGCGCGTAGCGGGCCTGCTCGGGGTCGATCGGGTCGCTGGAGATCGCGAAGGGGAGGTCGCCGGGGATCTCCTCGCGGATCGGCTCGAGCTCGCCGGTGTCGCCGGAGCGGTGCCCGCGGAAGAGGCCGCGAGGGGTACGACGGCGCAGCTCGGCCGCCGCGCCCACGATCAGCGGGGACAGGTCGTGCCCGGCCGGCGGCTCGTGGTCGACGACGTCTGCGACGATGCAGGTGACGTTGTCGGAGCTGCCGGCCTCGAGGCTGGCGCGCACGAGCTCGACCGCGGCGAACTCCGGGCTGCCGGTGGAGAGGATGTCGGCCAGGCGGCCGTCGTCGAGCACGCCGCACGCGCCGTCGGAGCACAGCAGCAGGCGGTCGCCCTGCTGGAGCTCGACGTGGAAGAGGTCGGGCTCGGCCTCGTGGATGCCGTCGAGGGCCTTGAGGATGAGGTTGCGGTGGGGGTGGACCCGGGCGTCCTCCTCGGTGATCCGGCCCTCGTCGATCAGCGACTGCACGAACGTGTGGTCGTGCGTGAGCTGGCTGATCTCCTTGCCGCGGAAGAGGTAGGCGCGGCTGTCGCCGACGTGGCCGATGCCGAGCCGGTTGCCGTCGAAGAGCGCGACCGTGGCGGTGGTGCTGGTGCCGTTGAGGGCCGGGTCCTCGTCGACGAGCTCGCCGATCCGGTCGTGGGCGCGGTGCAGCGCTCCGGCCACCTGGCCGAGGAGGTCGTCGGTGGGCGGCTCGTCGAGCTTGCGGAGCTGGTGGACGGCCGTGCTCGAGGCGATGTCGCCGCGGGCGGCGCCGCCGACACCGTCGCAGACGGTGAGCAGCCAGGGGCCGGCGTACCCGGAGTCCTGGTTGTCCTTGCGGACCCGGCCCACGTCGGAGATGGCGGCGTAGTCCAGGCGCAGGCCCGGCGGGCGGTCAGGGGAGGTCATGGGGCTACTTCCTCAGCTCGAGGATGGTCTTCCCGATCCGGACCTGCGTGCCGAGCGTCAGCGTGGTGGGCTGGGTGATGCGGACGCTGCCGATGTAGGTGCCGTTGGTGGAGCCGAGGTCCTCGACGAACCACTGGTCACCGGACGCGGCGATCCGCGCGTGGCGGGTGGAGACGTAGTCGTCGTCGAGCCGGATGGCCGCGTCGGTGCCGCGGCCGATGAGGATGGGGGCGTTCTCGAGCTCGGCGCGCTCACCGGTGTTGGCGCCCTCGGTGACCAGCACGTGGGTCGGGGAGCCGCGGCGCTTGGGCGGCGCCTTGGCCGGCTTGGCCTTGCCGGTCTTGGCGCGCGAGCCCCGGGTGGCGCGGGCGCCCTCGGGGACACGGGCGCCGAACATGTCAGAGCGGATCACCGAGATCGCGGAGAGGACGAAGATCCACAGGATCGCGAGGTAGGCGATGCGGATCAGGAACAGGGTCAGCTCAGACATGCACGTCCTCCTCGATGACGCGCACGGTCATCGTGGTGTTCCCGATCTTGACCTGCGTCCCGTCGTGGACGCCGGTCTGGGTGATGCGGTGGCCGTCGACCAGCATGCCGTTGGTCGAGCCGAGGTCGCGGACCTCGATGCGGACGTCGTCGCCGCTCGCGTCCACGACGAACTCGATGTGGCGCCGGCTGACGCCCGGGTCGTTGATGCGTACGTCGGCCTCGGTGCCGCGGCCGATCACCAGGCCCGGGGCCTGCAGCGGGTGGCGGGTGCCGTTGACCTCGAGCACCGCGCGGGCGCGACGTACCTGGGTGTAGGAGGCGTTGCCGGTGACCTTGGCCTGCGAGCGGCTGCGGATCCGGAACCGGCCGGTGGTCAGGTCCTCGGCCGGCTCGAACTCGATCGAGATCGGTCCGGGGAACTGGTAGCCCTGCTGGTCGGCGTGCTCCTTGAGCTGCGTGGCGAAGTGGCCGGCGAGGCCGTTGTCGATCGGGTTGAGCCGGTCGAGGTCGATCGCCGCCAGCTCGACGTGGAAGTCGTTGGGCACGATCCGCCGGTCGCGCGAGAGGATCTGCGCGTTGTTGTCGCACTCACGCTGCAGGGCCGCGGAGATCTCCACCGGCTGCACCGCCGACCGGAATGCGCGTGCGAAGGCACCGGAGATCATCGTCTCCAGCTTGTGCTCGAACTTCGACAGTCCGCTCACTGCCCGCCTCCTCTCGCCTCTCGGCCGTTGTCGTCACCAGGGGTGTCGCCCCCGACCTGTCGGTCGAGTTGGTCGGGGCCACGGCATGCCGCGCCGCCCAGCGGGGGTGCCGGGTTGCGACCGATCGTAACGGGGTGGCAACGAGCCGTGACGCAACCCCTCTACCCGGTTTGGGAATGTCCGAACCGCTGGGATAACGTGAGCGCCGCATCACGCGCGAGTGGCGGAATAGGCAGACGCGCACGGTTCAGGTCCGTGTGTCCGAAAGGACGTGGGGGTTCAACTCCCCCCTCGCGCACCACGGCCGGTTTAGGTAAAACCGGCCGAGCGGTTTAGGTAAAGGAAGGGCCCCTGGCCTGCGGAAACGCAGATCAGGGGCCCTGCTTATTCAGTAGCGGTCAGGCGGCCATAGCGCCTGCGCTCCCCGCGTTGGCGCACCCGCTGCGCGGCCTGCTCGGCGGCGTAGCGGCTCGCAAAGGACTCAACCGACGCCGCGACCTTGTCGGACCCACGCCCCACAGACCCCCGCCAGGCGGAGCGATTTACAGTTGATCCGTGTCCGACGACCCTTCGCTGTTCGGGGATGACGCGCCGGGCGTGCCGTCCGAGCCGGTCAATGCGCCGTGGCCGATTACTGATTGGCAGGTTGACCTGCTGCGCAGGGCGCTAGACGCGCGTGGCTTGACGTCGATGGCCGAGCGCCAGCAGGCCATCGAATGCGTGGCTGGGCGCGCGGTCGAGTCACTGCGTGCGCTTTCGCACGATGAGGCACGCAACGTGCTGGCCAGCCTTGCCCAGCAGCCAAGTGCGGGCCGATCCCAGACGTCGGCCTGGGACGATCGAGACGAGGAGACCTGGATCGACCGGCTCTGAAGCCCAATCGAGTTCAACTTCTGGGTCCTGCGCGGTCATTCTTCAGGCTTGCGCCATCCGAGCAGCCGTCGAGTCGAACTCAAAAGGGCCTGACCGGTTTCGTCGCGCTCGATTTCTGGTTCACGAAGAGCCTGCCAACCATCGTCGAATCCGAACTTGGTGGCTTCCCCGGCCGGGTTGTGGATCCGGTGGATGACCGCGTCGTCGTCGTCCGCGTGCTCCACCACGTACAGCCAAAAGTCGGCCGGATGAGTGCGGTTCTCGTCGAGCTGCGTGGCTGACATCCAGACGCCGAACAGAGTCCAGGCTCCGCCTATTGACTTGATCTCGATGCGACGAAGAACGACGCCATCTGCGTCTTTGGAGAGTACGTCGTAGCCGGGGTTGTTGTGGGCCTGCTCCTCGGGGATTCGCCCGCAGGAACGCTCATAGTCGAGGACAAGGCTGACGCCCGCGGTATCCACGGATGACCCTTCAGATGCCTCGTCACCGAAATCGTCGTGTACCCGCCCCTCCACCGTTCCGAAGAAGCACGCTACCGAGGACAGGCGACACAGTCAGTCAAATCGAAGGGCCACGGAGGGCCCCTGGGTGCCTCGTGTCGTGCGAACCCACCCAATCCGTCGGACGACCTCATTAGGGTGTTCCCGTGGGAGTAAAGAACGAGCGGCGCGCATGACGGGGACTATCGACAACCCCATCCTGAACTCGCCTTACGAGCAGCCTGACCGCCACTACGCCATCGGCCCGCAGGGCCCCACCGGAGAGGTCAAGGACGGACGGCGTCCGAGCGAGTCGTTCATTCCGATCGCGGTCAGCCGGAAGGGCAAGAAGGGCGGCGACGGGTCCGAGCAGGAGGGGTTTGACTTCGACGCGACCCATGAGCGTCGCGAGAAGAACAGCCTGATCAACGACATCCGTCGAGATGTCGACAAATGGCGCCGGGACGGGCAGTACGCCGGGGTCACCCCCATCTCACGGAAACTCCTTCAGCACTGGGCCGACCCGGCCCGGGAGAACCGCGTCATCTTCGCTCAGCGCGAGGCGGCAGAGACGGCCATCTTCCTGACCGAAGTCGCGGGACGGCATGCGTCCTACGCTGACTGGCGCAAACGGCTTGAACCGGAGAACCAGGCACACAACAGCGGCCTTCCGCGTGCTGCGCTCAAGATGGCGACTGGCTCCGGCAAGACCATCGTCATGGCGATGCTGATCGCCTGGCAGACCCTCAACAAGCAGTACGCGCCGCGCGACGCGCGGTTCACCAACCGGTTCCTCATCGTCGCGCCCGGCATCACCATCCGTGACCGACTGCGCGTCCTTCTGCCTGAGGACTCGGAGAACTACTACGACCTCCGCGACCTAGTGCCGGCCGACCTCAAGGGCGGCCTCGATAGCGCGCGCATCGTCATCACGAACTACCACTCCTTCCTCCTCAAGGACGCCAAGGAGATCAAGGGCGTAGCGAAGAACACGCGGTTGCTGCTTAAGGGTGATCGCGCGGACGACCCGTTCAAGGAGACACCGAAAGCCATGGTGAGTCGGGTTCTCCGGGACGTGGGCGCGGACAAGCAGCAGATCATGGTTCTCAACGACGAGGCTCATCACTGCTACCTCGCGCGGCCCATTCAGACGGGAGAGAAGCGCGCCAAGGAGCAGAACGAGGAGAACGAACAGGCTGGCGTCTGGTTCTCAGGCCTTCAGGCGATCGCGAAGAACGTCGGCATCAAGCAGGTCTGGGACCTGTCGGCGACGCCGTTCTATCTGTCAGGCAGTGGGTACAACGAGGGCTACATCTTCCCGTGGACGGTCAGCGACTTCTCGCTGATGGACGCTATCGAGGCTGGCATCGTCAAGGTGCCGAGGACGCCGGTCGACGACAACGCGGACGAGGATCTCGTCACCTACCTGCGGCTCTGGGACTACGTTGGCCAACTGCTGCCGAAGCGTGCAGCGAAGGACACGGTCCAGGGCTGGCTCCCTCCCAAGGAGCTTGAGGGCGCCTTGCGCAGCCTCTACCGCAGCTACGTGAAGGCGTACACCCACTGGGAGACCGTGCTCAAGCCGTACGGCGAGACGCCCCCGGTCTTCATCGTCGTGTGCCCCAACACGGTGGTGAGCAAGCTGGTCTACGACTGGATCGCCGGAGAGGCGATCGTCGAGGACGGCGAGGTCATCGCGCACAAGCCGGGGAACCTCGACCTCTTCAGCAACATTGTCGACGGACAGCCAGTCGCGCGGCCGTACAGCATCCTGGTCGACTCGGCCCAACTCGAGTCCGGCGAGGCACTCAAGGACGACTTCAAGAAGGCGGCCGGCCTCGAGATCGCGAAGTTCAAGGCCGAGTACCGCCAACGCAACCCAGGCGCTGACACCGACAAGCTCACGGACCAGGACCTGCTGCGCGAGGTCATGAACACCGTAGGCAAGAAGGGAAAACTGGGCGCCGACGTGCGCTGCGTCGTCAGTGTCTCGATGCTGACCGAAGGTTGGGACGCCAACACGGTGAGCCACATCCTCGGCGTCCGCGCGTTCGGCAGCCAACTGCTGTGCGAACAGGTCGTCGGCCGCGGATTGCGTCGCCGGAACTACGCAACCAACGACGAGGGCTACTTCGATCCTGAGTACGCAAACGTCTACGGCATCCCGTTCCAGTTCATCTCCAGCGACAAGCCGATCACCGACCCGGCGCCTCCGAAGCCCTCCATCGAGGTGCGGGCGATGGAGGGGCGCGAGGACCTGCGGATCTCGTTCCCGAAGCTGGACGGCTATCGAGTCGAGCTTCCCGACGAGGACATTTGGCTCGATTTGGATAACGCACCCGTGTTCGAGATCGGTCCGAACACTGTTCCGACCTGGGTCGAGATGGGAGGAGTCGTCGGCAGGCGCGAGCTCGAGGAAGGGGACCCCACTGCATACCGACCGCAGCAGGTCGCCTTCGCGCTGGCCAAGCGGATCCTCGATGAGCAGTTCACGACCGCGGGCGACAAGCGTCCATGGCTCTTCCCGAAGCTTGTGAAGATATGCCAGGACTGGATCGAGCAGAGGGTCGTGCTCAAGGGTGATTACAGCCTGGGATACCTCATGAGCATCACCGAGGCGCGAGTCCTCGCGACCGAGCAGGTCTGGAATGCGATCACTCGGCACGTGGGCAATCGGCGAGAACGGCTGCGCCCGATGATCAATCGCTTCGACCCAGAAGGCTCGACGGGCGACGTCGATTTCGTCACCCGAAAGCGAGTGGTCACTGCCGAGAAGTCCGAGGTCTCGCATGTCACTCTGGACGGCAAGGACGGCAACACCTGGGAGCAGCTCCTGGCAAGCGAGCTCGAGCTGAACAAGAACGTCCACGCCTACGTCAAGAATGACCACCTCGGCTTCACGATCCCGTACGTGCACAAGGGGCGGAGTCACTCGTATGTCCCCGACTTCCTCGTCCGCCTCATCAAGCACGATGAATCCGACGTAGAGCGGACGCTGATCATCGAGGTCTCCGGAAGTCAGAAGAGCCCTGGGCCGACCCAGCAGAAGGCAACCACGGCCCGCGACTCATGGTGCGTCGCGGTCAACAATCACGGCGGCTTCGGACGCTGGGGCTACATCGAGATGACCGACCCCCACAGCTTCAAGGTTCGTATCGCTGAGGCGATCCAGGCTTTGTATGACGACGCGCCGATCATCGGCGACCCCGACCTTCTCGACTTCAACGAGACTGGCAGCGATAGGAGCGCTCGTGGCGCGTAACACTTCCAAGGGCCCGACCCCCGTCAACTCGATCACTCACGACGACAAGCGGGTCAACAATCCGACTGCCGAGATCGCCGAGCAGTTCGGCGGCGCCGCGCTCGAAGAGATCCGTCAGGTTCGCTATGCCCGCGACGAAGCACTTGACCCTCAGTTGGTGTGGCGTGGCAAGTACCCGACTGCGGAAGACATCGACGGATACGACGGTGACCTGGTCACCGACGCACCGCCCATATACATCCAGGAGAAGATCGACCCACGGGTCCTGATCGAGAACCTTCGTCGGACTGCTGAACGCCCAGAGGACGAGCCCGAGTTCACGCTCTTCGACTCCTTTGACGGTCTGGATGACCTTCAGCAGATTGAGTTCTACGAGCACGACGCCAACTGGTCCAACCGGATGATTCTCGGCGACAGCCTCCAGGTGATGGCGTCACTTGCCGAGAGAGAGCAGCTGCGCGGCAAGGTCCAGGTCGTTTACATTGACCCGCCCTACGGGATCAAGTTCCAATCAAACTGGCAGGTCTCGGCCCGGAACCGGAGTGTTCGAGACGGCAGGCTCGAAGACGCGGTTCGCGAGGCGGAGCAGGTGAAGGCGTTCCGAGATACTTGGGAACTTGGAATCCATTCGTATCTGGACTACTTGCGCGACAGGCTCATCACGGCTCGTGACCTGCTCGCAGCCTCCGGCTCGTGCTTCGTTCAAATTGGTGACGAAAACGTGCACCTTGCTCGCTCCTTAATGGACGAGGTGTTCGGGAAGGAAAACTTCGTCAGCCAGATCTCGGTGGACAAGACCTCGTCTTCCTCGATGGGTTATCTGGACAGTGTCGCTGACTATGTCCTTTGGTATGCAAAGGACTACGAGCGGACCAAGTACCGGTCGCTTTTCACCTTGAAGACCGAACGCAGCATGCGATTCCTCGAGCTTCCCGACGGTTCGCGCAGGGCGGCTACGAAGGAAGAGCGAGATGACATGTCCAAGGCACCTGCCGGCGCCCGCTGGTACGAGGTGGGCGACCTCACAAGCCAAACGGACTCGAGTCAGGCTCGTTACGAGATCGAGTTTGATGGCGAAACCTTCAAGGTCGGAAAGCGGAACTGGGCAACGCCGCGCCCGGGAATGGACCGCGCGATTGCGGCAGGGCGCGTGGAGCGTCGCGGGGCAAGCATCGGTTTCGTTCGCTTTGCCGACGATTTCCCGGCGATCCCGCTGCGAAACAACTGGACCGATACCGGTACGGGCTCCTTCACCGATGAGAAGATCTACGTCGTTCAGACTGGCAACAAGGTCGTCGAACGTTGCGTCCTGATGGCTTCGGACCCCGGGGACATCGTTCTGGACCCGACGTGTGGGAGTGGAACGACCGCCTACGTTGCCGAACAGTGGGGACGCCGTTGGATCACCATCGACACGTCGCGCGTCGCGCTGGCTCTTGCACGCCAGCGTGTGATGGCGGCGAGGTACCCGTGGTACTTGCTGACGGACTCGAGCGAGGGGCACGCCAAAGAGCAGTCGCTCACGGCGAATGTCCTGCCTCGGCAGTCGTTCGGCGGCGACATTCGAGCAGGCTTCGTCTACGACCGTGTTCAGCGGGTCACGCTGAAGTCAGTCGCCAATAATCCCGATATTCGGGTGGGCATGACAGCCCGAGAGATCGATTTCGCGATCAAGCGCCACGCTGATTTCGAGGTTCTTTACGATAGGCCCTTCGAAGACCCAAAGAAGGTCCGCGTTGCAGGGCCGTTCACGGTGGAGTCTTTGAGTCCTCACCGTGCCCTCTCCTTTAAGGACTGGGAGGCGCCGGTGTCGGAGACCGAGGCGGCTAAGGACGCTGACTCTGCGAACTTTGAGCAGTCGATCCTGGACAACCTCGCCAAGGCTGGCATTCAGAACGGCACTCGGGCCGAGCGAATCAAGTTCGCAGCTTTTGAGAGCTACGCCGGCTCGTACGTCCAAGCCATCGGTGAGCAGGTTCCGAGTGGTGATCATGCCAAGCCCTCCCGCGTGGGTATCGCCGTGGGGCCCCAGTACGGAACGGTGAGCGCAAAGTACGTGAAGAACGCGGCTAAGGAAGCGATCCAGGCTGACGAAGTCGATCTCCTCTGCATCCTCGGCTTCGCTTTCGATCCCAACGTCACGGCAGTCACTGAGACCGACGGCGTGACTGTCGAGGCGACCGACGAGGGCTTCGCACAAGTCGAGGGCGCACGCCTGCTCGGTAAGCTGCCGGTGCTGATGGTGCGGATGAACGCCGACCTGCTGATGGGGGAGGAGCTCAAGAAGACAGGAGCCGGCAACCTCTTCACGGTCTTTGGTGAGCCGGACATCGACATCAGCAAGACCAGCGAGGGCTTCATAGTCGATCTCAAGGGTGTCGACATTTACGACCCGACGACAGGCCAGGTGCGGAGCAACGACACCAGCCAGATTGCTCTCTGGATGATCGACACGGACTACAACGGCGAGTCGTTCTTCGTTCGGCACTGCTACTTCACCGGCGCGAACGACCCGTACAAGCGACTCAAGACCGCGCTCAAAGCGGACATCGACGAGGACGCCTGGGAGTCGATGTACCAGACCGTCTCCCGACCTTTCGCGAGGCCCGAGAGCGGCAAAGTCGCAGTCAAGGTCATCAACGACTACGGCGACGAGGTCATGAAGGTCTTCGAAGTATGAAGCTGACACATGTCCGAATCAAGGACTTCCGCAGCTTCTCTGGCGAGCACATCTTCGACCTGGCGGACGGGGCGAACTACTTTGTAGGCCCGAACAATTGTGGGAAGTCGAATCTGATTCGAGCGCTCGAGCTGGCGCTTGATCCTGACGTCGAGTACGTCCCCGACCGTGATCGACCGATGAAAGACGCGGCATCCGGAGGCCGCAAGGTCACCACGCGTATCACGTTGACGTTCGAGGTTGGCAAGTCTTCAACTGAGAAGACGCTGCTCACCTACGCGCAAGCCTACGAGCGGTTGCTGACCGCGAAATCGACTTACGCAGAAGAGGGCCAGATCCACTTCGTTACGACGTTCACGAGCCCGGCTCGCCAGGCCTCATTCCAGGCCAAGCGTGCCGGCGCTCGGTCTGCGCCCGTGGAAAGCAAGGAGCACCAGCTACTCCTCCGTCAGTTTCATTCGCTCGTGCGTTTCGCAGTTATCCACAGTGGTGAAGATCTTGAGTCATTGCTTCAGGGCAAGTTCCTCGAGATCCTCCACCTCGTTATCGAGGATCATCTGTCGACAGAACTCCAAACCGCAGCCGAGGCTCGGGATCGATATGTGGGAACGCTGCAAAAGTCGGTCCTCGAGCCATTGAGGTCCAGGATCCAGGGACTCGTCGGCGGAATCTTCCCGGAGATCACGGCCGCCACTTTGATTCCAGATGTGCCGACAGTCGAACAGACCCTCTCTTCGGTGGAGATTCTGCTCGGTGACCTTGTCCCGACCCAGCTCGCCGACAAGGGGACGGGCGTACGCGGCGCCGTGCTCCTTTCGATGCTGCAATACCTCGCCGAGGAAAGTCGGCGCTCCCTCGTGCTTGCGGTGGAGGAGCCTGAAGCCTTTCTGCACCCTGCGGCGCAGGAGTCAGTTTGCAGCGAACTTGAGCAACTTGCTGCACGTTCCGACGTATCTGTTCTGACCACGACCCACTCGCCTTACGTGATATCGCGGAGTGCGCAAGCATCGGTGACAGAACTTCGCAAGAACCACGAGGGATTCACTGAGCGCGCTCGATCGGCAATGGGTAACGATTCGCGTGCGGAGCTACTTGGTTCCCTGTTTCGAGACCCGGCCATGTCTGCAGTCATTGACCGGAGCCTTCAAATTCCGCCTACGGCAACGGCGATCGTTGTTACCGAGGGCTATACGGATGACTTGTTCCTGCGCCTCGTGCTGGACGCCACCGGACAAGCGACGTTGCTCGATGGCTTCGTGTTTGTTCCGGCGGGGAAAGCCGAAAAGGTCGTACTGCAGGCAATCGCCGCGCGCGCGGCGAGTAGCGTCCCCGTCATTGCTCTACTGGACTTCGACGATCAAGGGCGGGCGGCGAGGGACAAGCTCAAAGCCTTCCAGTGGAGTACAACCCGCGACATCATCATGCTCGGGGACTGGCCAGGGGCGTGCGCTGCGCACCCCGATGTTGAGATTGAGGACCTCCTGCCGTCGTCTGCGATCGAAAAGTTGATTGCGAGGGTCGGTGACGCGAAGGCGATCGAAGGTTGGACCCGATGTGATCCCACGACGCACCGGCGCTACTCCTCGTCATTCAAGGACGAGGCGATCGTCTCACTTGAGAAGGTCCTCCCGAAGTCAGACGCGGGCGGGATGCTGTGGCTTGCAGAGGTGCTTGTGCAACGAGCCACGAAGATGTCGGGGGCAGCGGCCCGTGCCGCGGAGTACATGGCCGCGGGTACCAGGTGACTGCGTACACCGAAGCACAGACGGCCGCCATCGGATGCCTGGACGAACCGCTCCAGATCATCGCGTGTGCGGGATCGGGCAAGACCCAAGTGATCTCCCAAAGAGTGGCCGAGATCCTCAAGCAGCCGGGAGCCGAGCCGCGCAACGTCATCGCGTTCACGTTCACCGAGAAAGCGGCGGCGGAGCTAAAGGAGCGCATCCACACAGTGCTCGGGGCTGAAGGCGTGAGCACCCAAGGCATCGCCGAGATGTACGTAGGCACCATGCACGGATACGCCCTCGACGTGGTTCAGCGACTCGTGCCCGAGACGTTCAAGTTCTCCGTGCTGACCGACATCACGACCAGGCTGTTCATCGACCGCAATAGCCGGAAGTCTGGCCTTACGGAGTGCCCCACGCTCTCGCCCGGGACTCCCCGGCTGCGACGTTTCCTCCACTCGAAGCTCTACATGCAGGCCACCAGTGTGCTGCGGGAAGACACGATTGACGAGGAGCAGGTACCCGCCGGCGTACTCAAGTCTCACTGGGACTACATGAAGCTTCTGTATGACCACGCGTACTTCGACTTCACGGAGATGATCAATCTCGCGGTGCAACTTCTCGAAGGCGATCCGGACGAGGATGCGGAGGCCGGCCTCGTCCAGCGAAACATCCGTGACGAGATCCGCTACGTGGTCGTCGACGAGTACCAGGACGTCAACCCGCTCCAGGAACGACTGATCCGGGGGTTGGTGCAGTTCGGCGCGAACCTCTGCGTCGTCGGCGACGACGATCAGACGATCTACCAGTGGCGCGGCAGTGAGGTCACCAACATCTTGACCTTTAAGGATCGCTACGCCGGCGTCCGACAGGTCACGCTTGACGACAACTTTCGCTCGAGCGAGGGCGTGGTGGAGGTCGGTAGGTCAGTCGCTGAGCTCATCCCCTTCGGGGCGAGGCTCTCGAAGGCGATGGTTGCTTCGGGACATCAGGAGTTCGCTCGTGGTGACCTCCTGGCTCTCGAGTTCGCTGATCCAGATGCGGAGGCATCGTGGATCTGTGACCGGATCCAGGCCATGCGGGGAGTCGCCTTCGCTGACGGGCCGGGCGCGGATCCGCGCGGCCTCTCGTGGTCGGACTGCGCGGTGCTGTTCCGATCGGTGGCCCGTGACGCCGGACCTCTCGTTGACGAGATGCGCCGACGGGGCATTCCTTTTGTGATCAAGGGACTCAACCGGTTGTTCGACAGCCCCGAGATCCAGGCGATCGTCGGGGTCTTCCGCTACATCGTGAGCGAGATTGACGGAGCGGCGCTACGGACTCTGTTCGACGACGCGTCGCTACTCCCGGCCGGCGGAGATTGGGCGGCAGCGATGCGGGTGTTGGACGAGGGTCGCGACTTCGACCGCGGCGAAAGGTGGGGCGTCTACAACATCCAGCGCCTATACCTGGAATTCCTCGAAGCGCTCATGCTCCGCGAGGACACCGTTCCCGGCGATCCCGCACGTGCGGAGCTGGTCTTCTACCAACTCGGCAAGTTCAGCCAAGCGATCTCGGACTTCGAAGCGATCTACTTCAACACCGACCCAGCCCAGAAGTACAGGTCGTTCGCCGACTGGCTGGAGCACCAAGCACACGATTATTACGCCGACGCTGATGCAGATGTGGGGTACGCCGCACCCGATGCCGTCGTCATCTCGACGGTTCACCAAGCCAAGGGCATGCAGTGGCCTGTGGTGTTCGTGCCGTGTCTCCGCAACAACCGGTTTCCCGCGAAGCGGCAAGGCGGGCTCGGTCTCTTCCACGTCATCCCGGACACCGCGGTCGCGAGCCCCGATCGCTACCGCGGAACCGTCGAGGACGAGACTCGCCTGTTCTACGTCGCAGCGACCCGGGCCCAGAAATTCCTGTTCGTCTCCTACTCTCCGGTGCCGGGCAATCGGCTGTATGGCAGACGTTCGCAATTCTTCGACCATTGCGCTCGGCAGCCCTGGTTCCTGACTCGCGAGCCAGCAGCTCCCGCGCCCACGCTCGCGCCGCATGCCAAGCAGGAGCTGCCGAACGTCACCCTCTCCTTCTCAGAACTCAAGTACCTCTTCGAGTGCCCGTATCAGTTCAAGCTGCGCTTTCTCTACGGCTTCAATCCGCCCCTGCACGAGGCGCTCGGCTACGGGAAGGGTCTCCATGACGCGCTAGCCGAAGCGCACAAGCGCGCGCTCGATGGGGACATCCTCGGTGCGGGCGCCGCCGAGGACCTCGTCGACCGACACCTGCACGCGCCGTACGCCTATCCGGCGCTGAAGGCAACGCTGCGTGCCGCCGCCATCAAGTCTGTCGAGCGTTACCTGACGGATCACGCTTCGGACTTGGAGCGAACGGTCCACAGCGAGAAGCAGATCCAGGTGCACGTGGCGCCTGGGATCACGGTTGACGGCCGCATCGACCTTGTCCGTCGCCTCGACAGTGACGAGGTCGCGATTGTCGATTTCAAGTCGACGGCTCGGGCCCAGGACGAGGACGTTACGCGCGACCAGCTTCATGTCTACGCAGTTGGTTATCAGGAGCTGACCGGCGAACGGGCAGATCTCATTGAGGTCCTCAACCTCGACGAACAGGGCAAGACCATCCGCGAGCTCGTTGAGGACCCGTTGCTTACCGCCGTCCGTGGTCGGATCAAGGCGGCGGGCGACGCACTGCGAGACAACGATCTTCCACGCCTCCCAGTCTGGGAGGACAAGTGCTCGAAGTGCGACCTGGCGGAGCTGTGCCGGGACGTGCCGGCGGATGAGCGGCGGGCGCGGAGAGCCGCCTCTGGCCGATAACGGCTGATTCTGTCGGACCCTTGTGGAAGTCTCAGCCACGACCGCTGAGGATTGACCGAGAAGGCAGATATGACCGATCTCATCCCCGGAGTAGGTGCCGGATCCCTGCTGCATGCCCAGCTGCTTGCCGACGATCGATCGACCCGGATCGGCGCCATCTACCGGCTGGACTACAACGAGGCGATCGTCCTGACGCACGACAGGTGGAAGTTCGACGCCGGTGGCATCCCGCAGCACTCGTATCTCCTGGCGACCGCGCAAGACATCAACACTCCGCAAGTCGATGACGACGAGGTACTGCTGCTCCGCGTCGAGGGCACGGCCCCCCTCTCCATGGAAACCGACCTGCACGCCGTGCGCGAGGAGTCGCTCCGCTCCGCACTTTCGAGCAACAACGACCCTCTCCCGTCGGCGGTGCTCGACGTAGACATAGACCCGTTCACGCGCAACAGAGTCTCGTTCACCGGGCTCCGGTGCCGCATCCTCGGCACCTTCTACGAAGACGACGTTGACGGTCGCAAGGTCCTCGAGTTCGGTGCGGACGTCGACAACTTCTACGCCACCTCTACCTACCGCGTGCTCAAGCCAATTGGCGACGGTCTCTCGACAGTCGCGTCCTACCTCAAGCCGACCGGGCGCGACCAGGAGCGCGTGCGGATAGGAGCGGTGCGCTACTCGGCAACCCGGCGACGCGCCAAGACGTCCAAGCAGGCCGACGCCGCGGTGGAGGTCAACATCCACGACTTCATCGGGAACAAGACCGCCCTGCTCGGCATGACCCGAATGGGCAAGTCCAACACGGCCAAGACCATCATTGCCCGCACCTTCGTCATCTCCGAGCGGCAACGGGCTAGCGGAGGCAAGCCAATCGGGCAGCTGATCTTCGACCCGCAGGGTGAGTACGCGAACGCCAACACCCAGGACGGCACCGAGATCGCGGCCATCGGCGCCAATCACGTCAGCATCTACAAGTTCGGCGCCGACGGGACGCAGCCTCACGTCAAGCCGCTCGCGATCAACTTTTTTGCGGAGAATCAGGTCGAAGCTGTGCAGCGCCTGATCGGCAACGAGTTGGCCAACGAAGGGTCTGGCTATGTAAAGGACTTCGCCCAGGAATCGTATGCCGACGTGCCGGGGAACTGGTCAGCGACGAATCACGCTCAACGGGCTCGACTTGTGCTGTACGCAGCCTTGCTGCGCGCAGGTTTCCCGACCCCGTCGTCCTACAGGGTTCGACTCAGCGTGAAGGGAGCGCTTCAGGCACTCGTGAAGTCCAAGCTCGGACGAGACCCCTTCAGACCCGCGGGCAGTTCAGCTGACAAGGTTGCGGTCGAAGCGGCGGACATTGAGGACGTCGTCGGCGCCATCGTGAGTCTGCGTGATGACGACGGGGAGCGAGACGCGGCAGAGTTTACGAAAGACGCGCGCTGGAAGAACGTGGAGCCCATATTCACAACCCGCACCGCGCAGGGGCACACGGTCAGAGGCTGGCGGAACCTCAATCCCCTGAAGCCCTTCCACAGTCCGCACACGCAGAATGACCCGGCGATTGAGATTTACGACGAACTGGTCGATGGTCGGATCGTGATCGTTGACCTTCACGTCGGCGCGGAGGCCATCACCAGGGCCATGAGCGAAGCGATCACTCTGCGACTGCTGCAACGACAAACTGATGTCTTCACGGCAGGCGCTGAGCCTCCGCGTATCCAGGTCATGCTTGAGGAGGCACACAATCTCTTCTCCTCAGACCGGTACAAGGACGACCTGGATGTCTGGGTGAAGCTGGCCAAGGAGGCCAGCAAGCTGAATCTTGGGATGACATACGCGACCCAGGAGGTCTCCGGCGTCGCCCACCAAGTCAAGGCGAACACTGCGAACTGGGTGGTTGCCCACCTCAACAACACGACCGAGGTCAACGAGCTCGCAAAGTTCTACGATTTCGGCTCGTTCAAGGAGGCCATTATCGCCTCCGAAGATCGCGGCTATGTACGTCTCAAGACCCTCTCGTCGCCCTACATCGTGCCGGTCCAGATCGACCGGTACGATGTTGAGCTTGTGAACGAAGCCCGGGCGGCCGCGGGAGATCTGCCGCTCACGCCGGGGCAGGGCGTCTGATGCCGTACGAAACCGTCGCGGGTTCCCATGAACTTGCCTCGAGGCTCGGCCACTCGGCCGCGGCTGTGCGCGCTATTGCAGACAACCGAACCTTTCACGTGCCAGCCGAGGCTCTGCGCGATGCCGACGACATCAAGATGAAGGTTCGGCCCCGGAGCGACTTCGTGTTCCCCGATGCAAAGCGACTGACCGCTGCGCTTGCAATTGATGGCTCGTACGTGGTCGAGCGGATTCGTGACGGCTTGCCTTCGGTGCTCTACGGCTTCGCGCAGGCGGCCGCGGCGTACGTCGATCTCACGATCATGGAGACCCAGGCGGCCGAAAGATTCGTCGACCCGTACGAGATCGAACGCGCCGTAAATTCGGCTCTTGTGACGCTCGATCTGCCCGTCGCAGGGGCGTACACGCGAGAGGGAGTGGGCATCGCCACTTCGTGGCGCGAGGCCATTGATGGCCTCTTCCGGACCAAGAAGGTCCAGGTGAACCGACTCGATGAATCTCTGCTCGACCTGCTGTTCCGGCTTCACGGGCGACCGGGTGAAGCGGCAAGCCGCTTGCCCGTCAACTGTCCGGGCGACGACTGCAACGCGGAGGTCGTGGTCCCGTCTGCGGGCGTTGAATGCATCGCGTGCAACGAATGGCTGTACCCGACGGACGTACTCCGCATCCACGAGGAAGTCGGGGAGGAGGGCTCGAACCAGTCTGCGCTGGGACGCCTGATGTCGGTCGTCGAGCTCCTGGTTCTTGTCGGCCTTGCGACGCTGCTATGGGAGCAATCGCGCTACGAGCTCATGCCAAGGACGTTGTTTATCGTTGACGGCCCACTCGCTGTCTACGGCCCGCCAGCAAAGCTTCGTGGCCGGGCGCTCGAGTACTTCCAGGCCATGAACGCAGGAACTTCGGGCGACGGACCCTACCTGTGTGGACTTGAGAAGACAGGGGCCATGGTGGACTTCGCTCGCCAACTGGCCCGGCACGACATCGTCCAGCCGGGCGAACTTCTCGTGTGCGACCACGAGATCCTCGCAAGGGTCACGAACGCGACAAACGTGCAGGCGTACGGCAAGGAAACCTACTGGGGTCGCAAGTTCATCTATCGCGCCCTCGACGGGCGTGTCGTCGTGCCGACGGTGATGCCGGCTGTCGGCGCGCCGTACGACGCGAACGGCGGGATGCCAGATCCTGCGGACTACCCGACCCTGCCGGCGATCTTGGATGTCATCGACCGCACCGGATCGTCGATGTACGTCGACGGGATCATCCCGGTTGCAGCGGCCCACGGGAAGGCTGCTTTCCCGATCGGTGTGGGCACTGACGTGTTGCGGCTCGTCGCCACCCAGCGACTGGGACTCGCACCCAGCAACTAACAATCGGTCTCTAGCGCGTGCGCCACCGTGTTTGAGAGGACCATGAACTCGCTCGCCACCTCGCGGCGGTTGGCAGAGTAGTGAAGGCTGAACTCGAGCGACGTGCGGTCGCGATACAGGTCCTTGATGAAATCGGCGATGTCGTAGGTGAGTACCCAGTTGGCGTCAGCCAAGGCATTCAGCCACTGGGCGAGCGAACGATGCTGGGCGTCATTGAACGAGTTCAGGTAGAGCGCGCTGCCCTTCTCGTAGTACGGCGGATCGACGTACCCGAAAACGTTCTCCTTTGGCAGCCAGTCGCGGAGGCGACGCACACCATCTTGGTGAGTCACCAAGATCCTGGACCGGTGCTTGCCGACGGTCTCGATTCGCTTTCTCAGGGTCTCCTTGTTGAAGCGGGCATCGAGCTTGTACGTCCCCTCCTGCTTCAGGCCGCCGATCATGCCTCCGCGCAGAACGCCGGATCGGTTGGTCCGGTTGAGGAAAAAGGTTGCGAATCCAAGGTCTAGCTTGTCGAGTCCCGGTTCGTCGCGACGCCGATAGATCTCACGTTGTCGCTTCCACTCCTCGACTGTGAGAGGCACCGAGTCGAAGCGGTCCAGAAACTCCTCGTGCCGGTGGAGCATGGAGTCCCACAACGAGTAGACCGAGTAGTCGAAATCGTTGATGACTACACGGCCGACGACGCCTCGATACAGTAAGTCGAGTCCGGCCCCGGCGCCGCCGGCGTACGGCTCGACGTAGGTGGGCTTGACCAGCCCGAGAGACTTGATCGTGTCCTCAAAGAAGCCCGCGAGTGACGCCTTGCCCCCGGGGTATCGAAGCGGACTCGGATTGGAGCGTCGTCGAGCTAGGACATCGATCAAGGCACACCTCCGCTCCGCTTCGCTGGACGGAGACACGATACCGGCGTCCTCCGACGGTTTGCCGAGAGTTCCCGTTGCCGGAAGCGGACTGTCGGCCGGTGGGTGGGCGAGGCCACGCGCGACACGCCAGGTGGGCCGCACTGGGGCCGCAGACAAACGAGAAGCGCCCCTGACGCGGGAAGACGTTGGAAGGTGTCTTCGCAGTTCAGGGGCCGATTGAGGAACCTAGCCGTTGGCCATCACCCACCATGGTCGTCAGGTCCTCGCGGACGCGGTCGACCAGGAACGCCGGATGGACCACGCCGAAAACGTCCCTTAGCAACGTGACCAAGATGCCGGCGGTCTGGTCGGCGTAGGCGGGATCGACGGCCATCCATTAGTTGGTGTGCTCGTCGTCGGGTCGGCGCCAGCCTCGGCGCGGAGCAGGCGGCGCTCGTCCTTCCTGATACAAAATTGGGGGTTGACAACGCGGTTGCTCGACACCTCGGCGACAATGTCGTCACCGGTCCAGCCGATCTAGACGTGGGGACCGGTCGCTATCTCGTGCCGTTAGGGGACGTCCACTTCACGGAGGATGTGATCGTCATCGGCGTGGGAGAAGACCCGGTCCGCCAGTCCGGCGCGGAAGTCCTTCCACGCCTTCGCGGCACTCGCCGTCACAGTGTCTCGACCACTCATTTCACGCCGCCCTTCTCTCGTCACACCAGGAGGGCAAGGCTGGGGTCCGAATCAACTCCCTCTCCCTTTCATGCCGTGACCGGGCGAGTGAGCGCGCTGCGTCAGGTTGACGGGCTATAGCGCACGACGTACTCCCCGCTGGTGACCAGCGGGTCTAGGGATACCCCCGGGTCGATGTGACGGAACCGATCAGGTGCTCGCACTAGCGGCGCCCAGGTCCCATTCTCGTTACCGATGGTAGGCGTCGCAGCCGGGAGGTGAGGGGTGGCGTCAGTAGAGAGCCCAGCGCACCGCGTCCTCCAGTTGGGGGGTGTCTCGGAGGGCGGCCAGCGACTCCACCGCTTCGAGGGTGTCCGACCTGGCCAAGTTCGGCTCGTGCTGCGTGACGGCTTCCTGGACGCTGATGCCTGCGCGAATGTAGGTGGTGACGCGAGCGATCGGGACGCCGCTTCCGAGCCACGCCCAAACGGCGACCGCCGCCCGCTCGGAACTGGCATCGATGTGATCCGGGTGGTCGCCCGGCCGCAGGGAAAGCTGGGCGACGGCATGCGTGTAGGCGGCCACAGTCCGAAAGTCATCGGCCGTTCGACCCGTGTCCCACAGTCGCTGGGCAAGACCGGGATCCACGCCGCGTGCGAGCGCGTCGAAGAGGTGAGATTGGGGCACAGACGCGTTCAAGGCGTCGACGTATCGAACGACGAGGTCGCGGACTTCGTCCGTGTACTCGAGGCTCCACGGGTGGAATCGTTCTGCCAAGGCCGTCGGCACACAGGGGAAACGTTCGTCCACTTCCTCCGGCGGCAGGCCTGCCTCGACAAGCAGCTCGTGGACGAGTTCAAGCTCAAGCATCAGCGTGGTCGGTTCGAATCGAGGTCATGGCCTTGATCCTCTCGAATCCAGAACGCCCTGTCGCGCAAACCCCGGGGCTAACACACCTTGTCGGTTGTGACCGCTACGCTGACAGCGCTACACGAGTTGGGTGACTGGACATGTGCCGGTCGGGTGCCAAGACGGGCCCTCACCATGCTGCGCGACAAGCAGCCAGAACCTTCGGGGGACGGCCACGCGGCGCAGAGGTGGACCTACGATCGGCACCAACCCCTGGGTCCGGACCGATCGACCCCACGCTGTCCTGGACAGGCCGCAGCACGACGGGGTTCTCCGGTGAGTGCGTTGCGTAGCCGACACGCCTGTAGTCCACAGACAGGTTGACCTTCCGTTTCGACGGGATTCGATCACGGCCCTTCCGTACCCGGTGGGGCGCCCGCCCTTCCGGACCCACTAACGCAGGGCACCACGTCCGTGCGTTCGCAGAAGGGCAACACCAATGACTTCCTTCCCGACCGACCTGACCCAGCTGGCCGAGCAGCCCAGGCCGAGCATGACCAACCCATTCATGATTCCCGTGGCCACCAATGCCGCGGTACGAGCGCGTGTGGCGAGGGCAGTAGGCCCCGACATCGTCGGCACCGAACACCTCGCCGCCACGGGAGTGACGCTGCGCGACCTGTCATCGAAGGAGCTTGGTGAGGTCTCGATCACGCGCCTGGCGCCAGCACCGGTTCCGTTCCCGAGAATCAACCGGCTCGAGGCCACAGCCCTGAAGGTGTTCTCCAAGGTCCCCGACCTCGCGAACTACCCCTCCGGAGCGATCCGGTCCCTGGTACGCACCGCCCACGACCCGGTCCAGCTCATGGCAAGAATCGCTGATTCTGTCGATCTGGAATCGACCGTCGATGGGGAGGTGGTAACCATCTCGACTAGGACCCGGGCCAATGGGCTGTTGTTCCTTCACCAGCCTCGTAAGAAGGGTCAGGGGCGCGTCTACGACGTCCAGGATCCCAGGATTGACTCGTTGCCGGACGGCACCACGACCTTGGTCTATCGGAACCCGCAGCACTTGCACGACCAGCAGCGCGAAATCATCACCCGATCTCTGCCGGGAGGCATCAAGGCCGAGCGGCATGTTCAGATTGCCGAGAGTGGCGTGCGCCGCAAGGTTTTGGCCGAGATGGTGCTGATCACCTTCACCGACGGCAGCCCGGACCAATGGGTGCTGATGGTCCGTGACGGCATGACCCGCACCTCGGTCGCCCTCGCCTTCCAGCTGGGCCTGCTTGGTTCGCAGTCCGAGAAGTCCGCGGCTGAGGCCTCTCAGAAGATTGCCGACTACCTGGTGCCCGTGGAGAAGGTGCGGAGGGCTCGCTCGTCGAAGGCAATCGTGGAGTGGAGCGCCGTTGGCCACGATGCGCTGGCCAAGAGGTACGCCGGCATGTGCGACCCGCTCGAAGGCCCCTCAGCACAGGCGATGTTGCTTCAGCAGTTCGCGACTATCCCGGTGACCGTTGTGCTGCGCGCCTTTAACGGGGACCGCCTGGGACGGGTCCGGGATGCGATGAAGTCGTTGGTCGCCGACCAGCACACCGGCACTGAGAAGTGGCACGAGGACGACGAGGCCATCTACAACGTCGAGCGTGCCTTGGAGATGCTCGCCGAGATCGGTGCGCTCGATCCTGGTGAAGCCGACCTGTGGCTGGGGCGGCGTCCGATGAGTGACGTCGACGTGCTCTTCCCGCCGCCCACGGACGCGGACCCGGCCCGGGTCGGAGTCCGGTTCCTGGTGCAGCTGTTCGCGCGGCTGTTGAGCCCGGAGGTGTACGAGGCGCTCAAGCGCTGTCTGCGCCGCACCTCCGGCGGCCGGTTCACCTACGCCCGGGTGGTGGAGTCTCTTGCTCCACTAGCCAACCAGCACTGGGTGGGCCGCAAGCCGCTTGGCCGGCTGTGGAGTTATGGCGGCGGCGCCGCCCTCGAGGGGACTCTTCGGGGCGTTGGTCTGGCGCTGCGGGCGCCCATCGACTACCTCGACCTCGTGGAAGACGCCGTGGCTGGGGACGAGCACGCCCGTACCGAGCTCGCTTTGGCCGGAGGAGGGGCGATGCTGGCTGACGGTGTACTCACGACTCGCGTCGTAGGTGGGTCCGGCGGGTCAAAGGCGCTGCCGTTCCGGGGGGCCGTGCCCGAGCTGTTCCGACTGCTGTGCTCTACCCGAGAGGGCCTCGTCCAGCTTGCGGTCGCGGCGAACGCCTTCGACCCGGCCCAACCCGCGTCGTCGGCCCGCCTTCCTAAGGGCGACCTGAACAACTCGGCGGGTGGCTTCGTGGAGCGAGACACTGCCGGCGTGCGGGTGGCAGTGCTGGAGGAGGACGTCGCTGCCCTCGCCGCGGCCGCGACCGCAGCCGAGAACGCCGAGGGGGCCCGCTCCGCCGAGTCCGCTGCGCCCACGGAGTCCGAGCCGAGCGCCGAGGACTTGCTTGCGTCGGCGGCGAGCGAGATGCCGAGGAGGGTGCGGGATCTGCTCCACTTCGCCGACGAGGTGCTTCGGTTGCGTGAGGCAGTTGGGCATCGCGACGCGGTCTTCTCCGAAATCGACGCAGAAGCGATGACCTCGATGCTGGCAACGGTGAACAGCCGTATCGGAAAGCTGTCGTGAGCGCGCCGGCGACCTGGCAGGTTCCCGGCCTCGACCTCGAGGTTGATCGACTCCTGCAGGACTGGGTGACATGGCTGCGTCTGAGTAGTACCCCGCACCGTGACGGTGATCTGGGCGACGCGGTCCGAGTCTGGGCGATGTGCCGCGGCAACCTGTTGGAGCGTCGCCAGTGGCCACGTGAGGCTGGCCCGCGCGTGTACATGCCGATCGATGTGGGCGGACCGGCGTACGTGGGCCAGACCGTGCAGCCGCTTGCAGCACGGATGGCCGCCCACTTCGGGAACTTGCGCTCCCCCGCGCAGCGAGAGAAGGCGTTGTCGTGGGTCGGGGTCGTATCGGTGACGTTCAGCAACCTGCGCCACGGTGACCTCGGACGGCTGGAGCGTTCAGCGGCCGAGTGGGTGCTCCCATTGCACCGACGCGTCGGCCGTTCGTGGCCGCGCTGCTGAGCTATCGGCGCCTGGCGGCATCGACCCCGTGGCAGCTCGCTATCCGCGGGGTCGATGCGGCGGCACTTCCGGGACGGTAGGGCCAACGGATCAAACGACACAGCCGTCACTAGCTCGTCCGTGGCCGAGTGACAAAGGCACCCGGGTGAAGAGTGACGACACAGGGACTGGGTCCGGGGCCGCTCATAGGCCGAGTCGGGCGGCAACGTTGTCGCGCAGAATCTGCTCGCGACGCTCGTGGCGAGCCAGGCCGCTGAGTGTGGCGAAGTCGGCCTGAGCTGCGACTCGATACAAGGGCGAGTCGTCACGTATAGCCGTTCGGATGAAACCTGTGCGCAGGCTTACGAATCCGTACTTCCCGTGGAGCCCGGCCCCCGCACAAGCAAGGCGCACCGCCAGTCTGAGGCCTTCCCGAGATAGCCGCACCGGTGTCACGACGCTTCCCTGAAGATGAACAAAGGCAGGCCGGTCCGGGCCGACGAGCCCTGCTTGGGCCAAGACGTTCGTCCATTCCTGCCATGCTCGCACCGGGCATAGCCAGGGCCGGTCGTCACGCGGCAGGGCCGCAGGGCTGCGTCGTCCCGGCACGGCGATCAGCAGGCCGCTCGGCGCGGCCGCCACGGCCGCCTGGTCGAGGTTGAAGGCCTCGGTTGCACGCAGTGCGGCACCATAACCCAGAAGTAAGAGCGTGCGGTCTCGGATCTGCCTGGCTGCGGGTTCGAGGACGCTCTCGATCGCCGCGAGCAGCTCGGATTCTTGAGCTTTGGGCCGAAGCCAACTGCCAGTCTCCAGGGTTGGCAGGAGGGTGAGCCAGCTCCGCAGCCGTTCGACGTCCCACAGGTTGCCGGTCTTCCCGAAGAGGAGACCGGTGGAACCAGTGGCCAGTCGTGCTTGCCGCAACAGGGCAACGGGACAGACGCGTTCGTCGGGGCCGGCGCTAATGACGAGCGGCCGACCCGGCACCACTCCGGCCCGGCGGTTCGTGCGCGGTGGCGGCCGCACGACCGCACAGTTGCGTTTGATGGCGACATCGGCCCACCGCAGCTGGGCGAGAGCCGTGGCTGAAAGGTTGGTGGCATTGGTGAGGGCAATTGCGGCAGCCGCTAGCCGTTGGTCTGGCGTGGGCTCGGACAGTGTGCGGATGACGATGTGAAGGTCCTCTTGGTGCAGGGGGTCGACCTGCGGATGCACCATCCCCAGCTCCGCCGATCGGTAGAGGCCGCGAAGGAGACGGGATACCTCTGCTCGTTGAGACCAGGGGGGCCGCCCCGCCAGACGTTCCACGAGGTCGAGGGCCGCCAGCCGGCGTCGGATGGACCGTCCCGATTCCCCGCACTCCAAGAGCCAGGTCAGATATAGCGCTACCGCGTCGGGCCCGGCCTCGACACCAAGCCGTGTCTGTAGTTGGCGGAGCCGTCCAGCCTCCATTCGGGCGGCGTTCAGCCTTCGCTCGCTGAGAATCGCTGCAACTCCGGGTGGAGCTTCCAAGTAGTCGCTGCCGTCGCGTCCGGCGGTCTCGAGGCCGTCCATGGCTGATCCCCTCAGCTCGGATCACAGGCCAACTCGGGCAGCTGGGTTCCGGCGGAATGGGTTGTCGTCGCGTATGTAGACGGCCAGGGTGTCGAGCGTGGCGTGCCGGCTCTGACGGGCAATCGCTTCGAGTGGGATGTCTAGGTCGGCTGCGGTGCTGATGAAGCCGGAGCGGAGGCTTCGTCCACCCCAACGCCCCGTGATACCCGCCTGATTTGCCCGCAGCTGAATCATCATGGTCAAACCTTCTGGTGACAGGGCCCGCCGGTCCATGCGTCCGGTTCGACTAAGCGCGCAGAACACGGGCCACTCGTCGATCGCGCAACTGTCATCCGGGGTTTCGGCGTCAGGGTCGCTGTTCCGCGAGGTATCCACGAGCCCACCGCTGAGCTGCAAGATGCAGCGTTCTCGCCACCGCTCGAGGGCCGCAACCGGGCAGGTCAGCTCATTGCGCCCACGAGGGATGCCCACCACGCAGCCTCGGCCCGCAAGGTCGGTCTTTGACCTGCGAAGAGTGAGGATCGCGCCGTCTGCTGAGACCGCGATATCGGTCCACATCAATCCGGTGAGTTCGTTGCGACGGAAAGCGCCAGCAAAGCCGATCAGGATCATCGCTCGATCCCGGAGGACCACGCTCGGCGGGCCCTCGAGAAGCCGGATCGCCACCTCGGTCTTGGCCTTTTCGGGGCCCGGACTCAAGGCTTCGAGACGCGTCTTGCGCACCTGAAATACGCCCTTCGGGGTGAGTGGCTCTGATCCTGTCCTGCTCGACGTGGGAGTGGGCGTGAACACTGGCCGTGAGTCGTTGAGAGCTGGTCCGTCTGTGTAGCGGCGGAGCGCCGCGAGGGCGGCGAGGGCCGATTCGCCAACCGGCTGTCTTACGTCGGCTGTGATCTGTCGCGTTGGTCGCCCGGATCCAGCGCCACGAACCTCGACAAGGATGGACCTCTGACGGAGGTGGATGTCGGCCCACAAGAGTCTGGAGATCTCACCGTCACCTAGGCCCAGTGCGTGCATGCAAAGCAAAGCCCGGTCGCGAAGGGTGCGGAAGTCCGTGGTCTCCGCCTCGAGCGCTTTGCAGACTGTGCGGAGACCGTCTATGCGCAACGCAGATATTTGGGGACGTGCCGGTGGTCGCGGCACTTGGCGACTCAGCCCCCGCAAGAACATGCCCATCGCCGGATGCTGACCCGGCGACGGGAAACCGGCTTCTAGGTGCACACGGTTGATCGCGGCCATCCAACCGCGGAGCGTGCTGAGCGCGAAGCCGCCTTCCTTGGTCGCGGCCGCCAAATACAGCATCACAGTCTCGGCCTCGGCAGGCAGTGAACCGAGGTCGTGCTCCTGGCACCAGCGTTCGAACAGGCGCCAGCGGCGGGCGTAAGCCGCCCTGGTGTGCTCCGTCACCGACGCCGCATAGAGATTCGCGGTGCGCTCGAGTAGTGCGGTGAGCTCGTCAACCGGGCCCTTTTCAATGGAGTCGGGCAAATCTGATGACTCGAGTTCCTCACGCCCCGCGCCTAGGAAGGCGCGAAGGCGAGCGCGGTGGAGGCGCTCGCCGACGCCATTGCTTGGTTGAGCCTTCAAAGGCATGGACGGCCGCTATCCGTCGCCATCCCATCAGCATGAGCCTGCCGGACCTGGGGGGCAACCGATCAGAGCGGACCTTCGGCCCATGGGACGAGTGACTCCCCCGTCGGCGCAGCTGCGTCGGCGTCACGAGAACATGCGCCAATCCGTGGACGGATCCGCTGGAGCTCACTGTTCGAGGCCAAGGGACTGGTGGGCCAGGTCCGCCAGTAGCCCGAAACCCCTCGTGGTGGAGGCACTTGAGTGTCAGTGACCCACTGACGGTGGGCCAGACGAAGCCCACTCCCGCGCGACCACTTCGCCGAGTCGTGTCAAGGTGTCCGGCGCGCCTCCGTCGGACAGCCAGCCGAGCGGCGTCGCACCGTCAAGTTCGGGAGCCGGGGTGTGCAACAGCACCGCCACCGCCCACGGGTCGAACCCCCGTAGAGCGCGGAGGAACGGCAGTAGCGCAGGCTTGACCTCTACATCATCGCCGCCGCCGCCGACTTTCTGGAACTGATCTACCGGGTACACGAGGACCCCATCATTCGTCGGCAGCGCCAGAATCGTTCCGGAATCCCGCCGCGACGCAACCGTCTCAGCCGAGACACCCAGTGCCGCGACGGCCCTGGCCTCGGACCAGAACGGCCCGACCACTTCCGCCATCTCATGCACCTGTCCACCGGTCACACCGTCCTCCTTTCACAACCCAGACACTCGGAGCAAGCCGCCTGACGCGACGACTCGGGCCACCCAGGTCATCCCGGCACACCGGGTGCCCGGCTTCGTCGCGATCGTTCAGCGAACGCATTGAGGACTTGTTCGTGGCTGGACGTGCGACCGGCGTCGACATCACGCAAAGCGTCGCGCAGGTCTCGGGCCAGGTTTGGGTCGGAGAGGACGTCGATTGTCTCCATGAGAGGCCGTCATAGTCGTCGGTGCTCATCAAGACAGCGGCAGGTTTCCCATGCCGGGCAATCGCCAATGGTGACCCTGTGGCGACGACTTCGTCGACGAAGGACCCGAGTCGCCGTCGGACCTCCGTGAGCGGCCTCATGTCCATCGCCAGGTTCTCCTCAGCGCTGTTCGGAGCCGCATCAGCGGCTCGGTCACATGGTTGTACAGGTGCTCCTGCCAGCGAGGATCAGACCGGACCGGACCTCTCTGGGCCGGGCTGGGTCGAGGGCCTGCCAACCCTCCTCGCGACCGCCCGACAGGTGTTCGGGCCACCTGTCAACGCCGATCGGAACCACCCGCTCGTCGACAGTATTGATCGCCCAGCCGGGGAGCGGAAGGTGTCCAGCAACGCAGCCGATCGTCCGATAGGGACGCCATGAGAATTCCGCATTCGTTCCGGTCTGCCGCGGCACTTCGCTGCGCCGGGCTTGTCCCTGCCCTCGTCGTTGCTCTCCCTGGTTCCTCCGGGACTTCGATGGCGCGATTTACCGCGCCGGCTCGCGGGTCAGGGCCTATGCATGGGGAACGAGGGGGTGCCTCATAGGGAACGGGACTCAAGCGCGGTCTGGAACCCGTTGATGACCTGCACTGATGGGTTTCGTCGAAACCCCGCCGGAGTCATCAAGACCGTTGAGCTTCGTCCGTCGGATGCCTCTCTCTGTGCATGAGCATGCCCCTTGTTCGGCATACATCCCGACAAGCACGCACTGCACTTGACGTCAAGTATAAGTGATGCAAATCACATTGCGCCCTGACGGCGGGTCGTCGTTCCATTACCTTCACGCGGACTGGCCCGACTGACCAGCAGTCCTACCGCAAGCGAGGAGAACTCCGTGTCAACGACGGCGTCAACCGATGGCCCACCGATCGGCTTCGAGGCATCTCAGCTCGCCATGCTTGCCCGTGCCTGGCACAGCTTGTCCGACCACGGCCGGGACGGTGCATTGTTCGGTGCGCCAATCTGCAATTGCAGCATCCTTGCGACCCGCATCGCGCGGCTCCTCGACTGGGTCACCAGGGACGCCGTCGTCGAACCGACCGGTCTCGGTGCCGTCATCACGAATCCGGTCACCCAGGAGGTGTTCGTGCGTGCCGGCCACCCGGCCTACCCCTGGGCAGGGCCGCTCAACCCCCCTGAGCAGTGGGAGAATCCGGCCACCGGGGAATGGTTTCAATTCCAGGACCTCGCACGCCCACGGCTGATACAAGCCGCGGGCTGGGATCCGCCAACCGCCACCGGGCCAGCATCGACCTCGGAGCCGTCGAGCCGGGGCCGGGGCCGGGGCCGGGGCCGTTCCAGCTGGCCAGGGGCGATCTCATGACGTGCGCGGAGAGCACCGACGTGCCCTGGACCGTCAACGGGCTCACCGCCCTCGGATTCGCAGCGACCGACGCGAAACGCCTGGCTTCCCTACTACCACCCATCGAAGCGGGAATCCTGGTCGACATCGAGCGCGGTCACGCACTCGGCGGGTGGCCGGCGGACCCGAACCCCGCGGCCGCCCTCATCTGGTTCACCCACGACCTCGGGGCACGGCAAGCCCGCGACCTGGCCCGGATGGGACGCGGCGTGCTCGACCTCGTCGTCATCCTCGACGCAGTGAGAGCGACCCTGCCTGGGAGGATCTGGGACCGGGCCGCCATCGACGTCGCCCGCGAATGGGCCTCGGAGCGCATCGTCGCTCGCAGCCTTATCGCTGACTACATCGCGGCTGGCGTCCGCTGCGAGGAGGCCGCCCGGTTCGAGGCCGCACCAGCAACGCGCCCCAGCATGGCGCAGCTCCGACTACTCGCCGCCCTCCGCAAGTAATGCGCGTGAGCAACCCTCATCGACGTCGTGAGGCGACAAATGAGCCAATCGTGTGGACCTGCTGTACGCCCGATCGCGATCCGACGCGGCAAGCGAGGACGCGGCCGGATCAGCCCCCCGGGGGCAGGCACTAGCGAGGAGGTCCCGGTCATCATCCACGAACGCGACCAGCATCCCCGCGACGCCACTTCAGTGTGTTTCTGGCTCGGGGGTGGCTGGCGCCCACGGGAGGCTGGGAGGCGCGCCGTCCTTCACCACATCGCACACCGCTCTGCTGGACGGAACGGAGATGTAGGCAGGCCATCGCTGGCGCGAGGGATCGACCGGCCCTTCTGAGCCGTTGGGGCACTCGGCATGGTCGAGCCCGTGGCTCCAAAGGAACGTCGCCCGCTCCGTTGCAGGGTCACGTGAGACTGACGTGGATCAGCAAGTCTCGGAGCGTGCTCGCGTAGAGCAACGTGGCGTCCCTTAAGGCCCCACCTGAAGAAAGCAGTCAAGCTGAAGGGGCCAGCCTCTCGGCTGACATCGGCGGGCGCGATCGCACCCGTGCGACATGTGAAGCCCGCCACAAGCATGCACCCTACCGGTCAGTACGCAGGAAGGTGGCGGGCTGTTGCCCCATCCGGTGCGGCATGGGGTCTAGAGACCTCGATCTCGGGATCAGACCATCTCTTCTCCCCCAGGGCAGGACCGCTCGTGACACATGCCCGACCACACTTCCAGGCGTCGGACGAATGCACCGACGGCGAGCACTTCTACTGCATCTTCTATCGAACGGCGCTGACAAGCGAAGGAGTGTGTGGGTGCCCGTGCCACCGGTAGCAGCCCTCGCTGGTGAACAGAGAGGCGTGTGAGTGTGCGAGATCTTCTGGGTGTAAGTCACGCCGACTTTCATGGCGGTTCACGGCTACGCGCCCTCATCGACACCTGCAGCGTGCGACACCCCCGACCTCCAGCGCAGAGATCCTGCACCACCGCCACGACGAGGCCATCATCCACTTCATGTCCGAGACCGTGATCCGAGCGACATAGCTCGCCATCTTCGATGGGGCGCGCGTCGCATCGACGTGGAGCCAACTGGGTGAATTGAGAACTGAGCCCCCGTACCGCGGTAGGGGACCGCCGGGCTCCTCCACCTTGATCACGTCGGGCTCCGAGGCGCTGCAGTGGTGAGTCGCCGAAAGGGCCGGCTAGGTGTACCGATGTCATCTCGAGGATTCGGACCCCTAGTCAAGCAGCCGCGAGGCCAACTCTCCGAGACCGTTCCTGGTGCCAAGTTGCGAGTCAGAATAGTCGGAGTATTGACAATCGAACATGCGACAGTCGTATACTTCAGCGTCGCCACTCGCTCTTCTGGAGGGAACGTCATGACCAGCTTGACCGAAGAGGTCGGCGTCGCCGTGGCGCCCGCACTGGTCGTGGAGAATCTCTCCAAGACCTTTTATTCACAACGAGTGCTGTCTGAGGCTTCGCTTACGATTCAGCCGGGCGAGATACGGGCGCTCGCAGGTGCGAACGGCTCTGGCAAGTCGACGCTCGTAAAGATCCTGGCCGGTGTTTACGTGCCTGATGATGGCGGCTCGATCACGGTGGCTGGCGAGACTGTCACGGTTGACCACCAAGGTGCGACCACGGACGCGCTTCGGTTCGTGCATCAGGACTTGGGGCTGGTCGCGAGCCTCAATGCGGTCGACAACGTCGCACTCGGCCACGGTTATCGCTCATTCAGGCATGGAGTGCTTCACCTTCGCGAAGAGGCGGGTGAGGTCCGCCGGGCGCTTGCCGAGCTCGGTTACGACATCGACGTGAGTCGCCCAGTCGGCGAACTGACGATGTGCGAACAGACCTCGGTCGCGATTGCCCGAGCGCTATCTCCGCGGCGGGCGAAGGCGCGACTCCTCGTGCTTGACGAGCCAACTGCGAATCTCCCAGCAGCGGACGTCGACCGTCTGTTCGCCCTTGTGCGCCGCGTTCAGGCCGCCGGTGTGGCGGTGCTGTTCATTTCGCACCACTTGGACGAGGTCTTTGGTTTGGCGGACTCGGTCACCGTGCTGCGAGATGGTCAGGTTGTGGCTACGCGTCCGGTGAAAGAACTCGATGAGGCCAAGCTCATTCACCTCATGCTCGGTCGCGAAGTTGCTGCCCTCCAGCAGAATCCGAATCCGGTGGCACGCCTGACCGAGCCGGTACTGACCGTGCGTGAAGTCACGGGCAAGATCATCTCGGGTCTGAATATCGACCTTCACCCCGGAGAAATCGTCGGCGTGGCAGGCATCTCGGGATCCGGGCGCGAGGAGGTGGCAGGGCTGCTTTTCGGCTCGCTCCAACGCACTGGGGAGGTGTCACTCGCCGGCAAGCGGATTCCGGGCGGCCGCCCTGAGCAGGCGATCATCTCGGGTCTTGGGCTCGTTCCTGCTGACCGCCGCACGAATGCGTCATTCATGGAAGCGACGCTTCGCGAGAACGTATGCATGATCGACCACCGACCGCACGTCTCGCGCGGCCTTCTGCGCCTGGGGCGCGAACGGGCGACGGCACGAACCTGGCTGGACCGGCTTGGTGTGCGGCCTCGGAATACAGAGGCTCGTATGGGTGAACTCAGCGGCGGAAATCAGCAGCGAGTCGTGCTCGCAAGATGGCTGCGCACGGCACCTCGTGTACTGATCCTCGATGAGCCCACACAGGGCGTGGACGTCGGTGCGAAAGCCGAGATTCATCGGTTCCTCCGTGAAGCCGCGGAGCATGGAATGGCGGTCCTCGTGGTCTCGACCGACAACGACGAACTGGCACACCTGTGCCAGCGCGTCCTCATCTTGCGCGACGGCCGAGTCGCAGACGAACTTCTAGCGCCACACATCGATGTGGATCTACTGGTCGTTGGCACGGTCGGATCGCAGCGGATCAAGCCCAAACTCGCGAATGGAAGCGTGTGACATGACCATGACCTCCGACTCGGTCGAGCAGCAGCCGTCGCCCGCCAAGGCGCAGCCCGACAACGATCCTCGCCGCAGACGAAAGTTCAACGCCGGCTTCGATCGGTTCAGCGGTATCTGGATCTTGGGCCTTCTCGTCGTGCTGTTCGGGATCTGGGTGCCCGACACGTTCTTACAGACCTCCACCCCGCAGACGATCCTGGCAGACCAGTCCGTAACGGGCATCCTCTGTTTCGGTCTGATCCTCTCCGTCGCGACCGGAGCCTTCGATCTTTCGATCGCCAGCACGATGGGCCTGTCATCCTGCGTTGTGATTCTCCTGCAGCAGGATGGGTGGAATCCGGTGCTCGCGTCGGTTGTAGCCATCTTGTGCGGAGCCCTCGTCGGGCTCGTCAATGGGCTTGTCGTGGTGAAGCTCGGGATCGACTCCTTCATTGCGACCCTGGGTATGAGCAGCGTCCTTGTGGCCGCTACCTACTGGGTGACCGACGGGCTCGTGTTATTCGAAGGAATCTCCCCAGGCTTCACTGATTTCGGCACGCAGAGGTGGATGGGCATCTCCCTCCCCGTGTTCTACATGATCGTCATTGGTGCGGTGATCTGGCTGTTCCTCGACTTTCGACCGGCCGGGCGGATGTTGTACGCCGTCGGGCGTAACCCCCAGGCGGCGCGACTTGCGGGAGTCCGGGTCGACCGCGTCATCTTCCTTACTCTGATCGCCAGCGCCACGATCGCGGGTTTTGCCGGCGTGGTGCTCGCGGCCAAACTCGGGGTCGGCAATCCCACCAGTGGCCCGCCCTACCTGCTCCCTGTCTTCACTGCGGTGTTTCTCGGCGCCACTCAAATCGATCGCGGCGGTCGAGCGAATGTGCTCGGAACGCTCGTCGCGATCTATCTCCTCGCAACCGGGGTCAAGGGCCTTCAGCTCGCCGGCGCACCTTCGTACGTGAACGATTTGTTCAACGGTGTCTCCCTGATCGTCGCCCTCGCCCTTGCGCTTAGGAAGCGCCGGGTCGCCTAGGGAGACAACTACCGGCCTCGCCATCGCGAACTCTCGTCGGCCGTGCGCCGTCCATGTACTCCAGGGACTTCCCTCACGAGGTGGACCCTCGACTCCTGCAGGCACGAGCTGGAGGAGATGGACGAGCTCAAGGCGTCCGACAAGGCCGAAGACCTCCTGGGCGGGACGGTCCGGAGGTTCTCCAGCTTTGAGGACGGTGCTGACTCTTGACGGACAGGCATGGCAACCCCATACTTATAAGAATTACATAAGCATCTAGTATTGAAATCATCACTACCCATCTCTCGGTTTCATCAGAGGAGCACGTGGCTATGAAGAAGTTGTTGACAGTCGTGCTGTTGCTAATGGCCACAGCGATCACGGGGTGCGGCACTGACAAGAACGCGACGCCTCAGGCGGGCAGTGGCTCGACCGACAACGGTGTCGCGGAAGCCAAGGCGTTTCTTTCGGACTACCTGAAGCCGCCCACGAGCGTTGGGGTAACTCAGCCGTTGTCGGAGAAGCCGCCAACAGAGCAGACGGTCGTCGGGCTCGAGGGGCCATTCGGGACGAGCAAGGTCGTGGCGGCGGGCTGGAAGGCCGCCACTGAAGCCTTGGGATGGACGTATAAGGGCATCGACATCGGAACGGATCCGGAAGGCATCCAGAAGGCGTTCAGCTCCGCGCTGTCGCTCAACCCCGCGCCCGACGCGATCATCGCCGCCGGGTCCCCCAAGTCCAGCTTCTCTGCGCAGCTTGCCGAGGCGAAGAGCAGAGGCATCGCCGTCATCTCAAACTCGACACTGGACGAGGCGGGAACCGGTGATGGACTCACCGCGACCGTCGGTGGAGCTCCGGACTCCGAGCTTGCCGGCAAGATACTCGCCGCCGAGGTCGTCGCCGACAGCGACGCCAACGCACACGTCGCGCTCTTCACGCTGCCCGCGTACCCCGTGCTGGGCGGATTCACTGACAGCTTCCAGGCGAACCTCAGTGCCTGGTGCCCGAACTGCAGCGTGACCGTCGTTGAGCAGCAGGCCACGGACATCGGCACGAAGACCCCATCCAGTGTGGTGAGCACGTTCCAGGCGGACCAGGAGCTCGACTACGCCGTCTTCGCGCTCGGGGACATGACGATCGGTGTTTCGCCCGCGCTCAAGGCGTCTGGCTTGGCTGATCGGGTCAAGATTCTTGGCCAGTTGGCTTCAGCGCCGAACATCGCGAGCGTCGCTGCGGGAACCGAATATGCGTGGACGGCCTTCCCCGCTCCGTCCTTCGGCTGGACGTCGGTGGACGCGATCGCGCGGCACTCGGTTGGCGACGACCCCAAGGTCGACACCGACGCTGTGTACGCGACGATGCTCCTCACAAAGGACTCGGTCGCGGACCTGGCGCAGGACACGGACGGTAACTTCATCGGGGTTGTCGACTACGAGGATCAGTGGAAGAAGCTTTGGCTCATTGACCAGTAGCCAGAGCGTGACCAAGCATTGACCCACGGCGCCCGCCGGACTCCGGTTCGGCGGGCGCCGCCCACCTTTGCGGATCTTGAGGAGACGGGTGCTCCATCGACGGATATCTACCGTGGTGACTCAGGCCGACGCGATGACCTGCAAGCTGCTACACGACTTGGTTCCATCGACATTCTTCACCTGGCGTCCGCTATCGACCTCGTTGTCTGACCAACCATGAAACGGAGAACGACGATGCCCACCAACGAACCCGACCACTCCGCGGTCGTCGATGCGATGATCGCCGCGGCCGGCCTCAGCCCATCGGTCACCGAGCGAGAGGGTTTGATCGCCACCTACGGGGGGTTCAAGCCTCTCGTCGAAGCCCTCTACGCAGTGCCCGAGGCTCGCTACGAGGTCCCGGCTCTCGTCTTCCAGGCCGCGCCCAAGCTGACGCCGTGGAGGGCGTGATGAGCGACGCGATCACCTTGACCGACACCGCAACCGCGTTGCGCGACGGGTCGACGACGAGTGTCGCATTGACCCAGCGAGCGCTCGCCCGCGCCGATGTGCTCGACGACCAGCTCGGCGTCTATCTGGCCCGCTTCGACGAGTACGCGCTGGAGCGAGCAGCCCTCGCCGATGAGGAGCTTGCCGCCGGCATCGACCGCGGACTGATGCAGGGGATCCCCATCGGGGTCAAGGACATCGTGGCGATGGCCGAAGGACCCACGACCGCCCAGTCGCTCGTGCTCGACCCCGAATGGGGCGAAGGTCGCGACGCGATCGTCGTCGAACGGCTTAAGGCTGCTGGCGCGGTCATCACCGGGAAGTTGACGACGATGGAGTTCGCCTGTGGGATCCCTGACTTCGACAAGCCGTTCCCGATCCCGCGCAACCCGTGGAACCTCGAACGCTACGCCGGGGGCTCGTCATCAGGATCCGGCTCCGGTGTGGCCTCGAGTCTGATGCTCGGGGCGGTGGGCACCGATACGGCCGGATCGATCCGCCTACCGGCGATGTTCTGCGGCGTGTCAGGGCTGAAGCCGACGTTCGGGCGAGTACCGACCGCTGGCTGTACACCGATGGGCTACTCGATGGACCACGTCGGGCCGCTCGCCCGATCGGCACGCGACTGTGGCGCGTTCCTCCAGGTCATCGCCGGAGGCGACGAGCGCGATCCCTACGCCGTGGATCTACCCGTGCCAGACTTCCTGGCCAGTGCCCACGGCTCCCTTGTTGGGGTGCGTGTTGGCGTGGCGCGTAGCCTCTTCAGTCCGGGTGACGACCCAGCTGTCCGCCCGGCGTTCGAGGCCGCCGCCGATGCGCTCGAGACTCTCGGGGCCACGGTCGTGGACGTCGCCCTCCCTCTCTACGACGAGATGAGCGGGGCAGCGTTCCTGATCCAGGCATGCGAGGGCCTGGCTTACCACCTGCCGGACCTTCGGAGCCGGTGGACGGACTACTTCGCCGGGTCCCGCGAGATCCTCGGGATCGGGGCACTCTTCTCGGGCGCCGACTACGTGCAGGCCCAACGCGTGCGACGTGTCGCACAACGCGAGCTCTCGGCACTGTTCAACGCCGTCGACCTGATCGCCACTCCTGGCGCATCCCAGGGTGCGACGTCGCTCGCGCGGATGGAGGAGGAGGGTGCCGCCAGCCTGATCGGCGTTCTCCACACCGCTTATTGGAGCGCGGTTGGCAACCCGGCGCTCGTCGTCCCGATGGGATTCAACGCCGACGGGTTGCCGCTGTCGCTGCAACTCGCAGCGCGGCCATTCGAGGAGGCGCTTCTGGTCCAAGCGGGCGACGCCTACCAGCAGGCCACCGACTGGCACCTCGCCGTGCCGCCGCTCGCAACGATATCGCCCGCCCTATGACCCACGGAGGATGTTCTCGCACTCACCCGATCCGACGGAGCCGATGGCTTGGGTGCCGTCGGCGGTACCGAGCGCCACTGCTTCAAGTGGTGACGGACGGTGTCGACATTCCGGTTCTCTGATCCATGCGGGAACCTTGTGTCTGGCCGATAACTCGAGCGGCGAGTCAATCGCAAAACTCGCGGTGCCCAAACACGCGGATGAGGTGAACGGCAGCGTCTTGGTCGCCCGCCGCTATCTCATCGCCGGAACTGCCAATACCAGCGGCTCAGGGGCTACCAAGCGTAAAGCTTCGAGGGACTCAAGGACTGATCCGGCACCCCGCACAACCCGCCGAAGGCGGCCCATGCCGAGGTCGTCGAGATGATTCCCGTGGCTGCGTCAGCGCGACCGCTGGGGACCAGTCAAGATCGCGATGTACCTGGAGCGGTGTCACCAGATCAAGATCAGCCCCGGATTCTGGCGGGTCCCGCATCGCGCCGCCTGAATCGACTTCCTAGTTCCCCGCCCTACGCGCCGCGAAACCTGGTGGAAGCGTTACGAGAGCAGCGTCCTGGGCACAAGCTGCAGGTCGACGTGAAGGTCATCGAGTTACTCGGCCACGGGACCCGCAGGAAGGTGGTATTACGAGGACCCGGCCAAGGAGGAGTGCCTCGGCTCCTCGTGGTTCGCGCGTACCCGCGCAGCGCCCGGTCGATCGCCCTCGCCTCCATCGACCCCGGGCTGTCCCGGCTGCCGTTCCCCGTCGACCAGGTTCAGTCCGACAACGGCCGAGAGTTCGGATCGTCGTTCAGTTGGCACCCTCTCGACAAGAGCAGGGGCCCCCATCCGAATCAGGCCACGATCACCGCGCCTCGATGTCCCCGGCCGGGACGTTGGAAGCGGTGGCTGGTCGTTGACGTGAAGAGAACCTCCGAGTGAGGTCTGGCTTGCCTAAGGCCCGACATCGACCCGGGGGTTCCAAGTCTCACGCACGTTGGTGCGCCCTGGCCGAATTCCGCCGCCACCCTTGACATTGGCTGAATTGTCAGTCATCCTAATCCTTACAAAGATGCCAAGTATTGATGCTTGGCTGCTCCTGTGAAATAGCTATTTCACAGGTCAGATTGAAGGGGAGAGCGTGACCGACACCTACCGCTCGGCTTGGAAGGACGACGAAGTCCGAGCCTTTGGCAAGGTCGCCGCCAAGTTCATCGATGCAGAAGTGATGGCGCACCGCGAGACATGGGAGCGTCAGCACCAAGTCGACCGCGACGTCTGGCGGAAGGCCGCCGACCTCGGTCTACTCTGCTGCTCGATCCCGGAAGAGTACGGCGGCGGCGGCGGGACGATCGCCCACGACCTTGCTGTTTCCGAGGCTCAGGGCGCCGCGGGCGACTGGAACTGGGGCGCCATGGTCCACAGCGGCATCGTCGCCCACTACCTGCTCGCGTACGGCACCGAGGAGCAGAAGCAGACTTGGCTGCCGGCCATGTCGACCGGTGAGGTGGTGGGCGCGATCGCCATGACCGAGCCCGGGACCGGCTCCGACCTGCAGGCGGTGCGCACCAGGGCGGTGGCCAATGGCGCGGACCTGATCATCGACGGCGCCAAGACGTTCATCTCGAACGCACAGACCGCCGATCTCGTCATCGTTGTGGCGAAGAGCGATCCCGCCGCAGGGTCCCAAGGCATCTCGCTCGTACTGGTCGACACTCGTGACGCTGCCGGGTTCACCCGTGGCAGGACGCTCGACAAGGTTGGTCAGCACGGAGCCGACACGGCAGAACTGTTCTTCGAAGGCGTCCGCGTCCCCGGGACAAATATACTCGGTGGAGTACCGGGCCGTGGGTTCGGTCAGCTGATGACCCAGTTGGCCCAGGAGCGGTTGTTCATCGGCGCCATGGCGGTGGCATCCATGGAGACGGCGTTGCGGGACACCGTCGCCTACACCAAGCAGCGACAAGCATTCGGCCAGAGCATCTTCGATTTCCAGAACAGCAAGTTCGTTCTGGCAGAGGTCTCGACCACCACTCACATCGCCCGGGTGTTCCTAGACTCCTGCATCGAGCGGCACCTCGCCGGACGGCTCGATGCGACGACGGCGGCCATGGCGAAGTGGTGGCTCACCGAGCAGCAGACGCAGGTCATCGACCGCTGCCTGCAGCTCCACGGCGGTTACGGCTATGTCCGCGAGTACCGCATCGCGCGCATGTACCAGGACGCGCGAGCTCAAAGGATCTACGGCGGCGCGAACGAGATCATGAAGGACCTGATCGCGCGCGCCTTATGAGGCCGGACTTCTGTTCCAAGACCAGGGAGAATGAGATGAAGAGTGGTCCTCTCACCGGACTGCGTGTGCTGGAGTTGGCCGGGATCGGCCCCGGCCCGCTGGCATGCATGATTCTGGCTGACCTCGGCGCCGACGTGATCCGTGTGGAACGCCGAGGCGCCGAATCCGAACCGTCAGACCAGACACTGCGTGGGCGCAGGATCATCAGCGCAGACTTGAAGGATCCCGCCGAGTTGAACAGTGTCCTCGACCTGGTCACGGATGCGGACGTCTTGATCGAGGGATACCGGCCCCGTGTCGCGGAACGGCTGGGGCTCGGCCCGGAGCAATGCCTCGCGCGCAACCCCCGACTCGTGTACGGCCGCATGACGGGCTGGGGGCAAACCGGCAGCCTCGCCAGCTCAGCAGGACACGACATCAACTACATCTCGATCACCGGCGTGCTGGAGAACATAGGACGTGCCGACGACCGGCCGGTGCCGCCGTTGAACATGATCGGTGACTACGGCGGCGGGGCGATGTTCCTCATCGCCGGCGTGTTGGCTGCCTTGTTCGAACGACAGACATCCGGGCGCGGCCAGACCGTCGATGCCGCCATGTGCGACGGGACGGCGGTCCTGGCGCAGCTGATGTGGTCGATGCGCGGTACGAATGAGTGGTCCGACCGCCGGGGTTCGAACCTGCTCGACGGCTCCCAGCCGTACTACGACACCTACGTGTGCGCCGACGGCCGCTGCATGGCCGTGGGATGTATCGAGCCCGAGTTCTTCGCCCTCACCGTGAAACTCCTCGGTCTAGATCCGTGCGCCCTCCCGGACCAGCAAGATCACACTCGTAGGGACGAGCTCCGGGAGGCGTTCGCCGCCGTTTTCAGGACCAGGACCATGGCGGAGTGGAGCGAGATCTTCCTGGGCACCGATGCCTGCGTCACTCCGGTCTTGACCTACGCCGAGGCTCTGGAAAACCAGCACTTCCGCGACCGCGCGACCTTCACCAGCATCGATGGCGTGGATCAACCGCGTCCTGCGCCTCGCTTTTCGCGTACCCCGTGGTCAGAGCCAATACGTGCTCAACGAATCGAAGGCGCAGCTTGGCTTCCGATCTGATCTTGCTCGCGCGCCGATCAAGGTGTCGGCGTCAGTGCACACGAGCTGTCGAATTAACGAAACTCGAGGAATCAAGATGACTGAGAACGTAGTGGTTGCCGGCGTGGGGATGATCCCGTTCACCAAACCAGGGAAGAGTGAGCCGTACGACCTGATGGGCGCCGCCGCAGCGCGAAAGGCGCTGTCCGACGCAGGCATCGGCTACGGCGACGTGCAACAGGCGTACGTCGGATATGTCTTCGGAGACTCCACCTCGGGGCAGAAGGCGTTGTACCACCTCGGACAGACCGGGATTCCGGTGTTCAACGTCAACAACAACTGTTCGTCCGGTTCGTCAGCCCTGTACCTCGCTCGCCAGGCGGTCGAGAGCGGCGCCGTCGATGTCGCCCTCGCCCTCGGGTTTGAGCAGATGGTGCCGGGAGCCATCGAGGCGATGTGGACCGACCGCCAGCCGGCGATCGAAGCCTTCGAGAACGTGCGGGACAAGGTGCGTGGAGTGCCGGAGGTGGGCACTCCGAATGCAGCCACCTTCTTCGGCGCGGCGGGGCAGCAGTACGTCGACGACCGCGGGATCGATCCGGCGGTCTACGCCCACATCACCGTCAAGTCGCGACGGCACGCGGCCAACAACCCGTATGCGGTGTTCCGTGATCCGATCAGTCTCGAGGAAGTTCTCGGTTCGCCCCGAATCTACGGCCCGTTGACGCGGTTCCAGTGCTGCCCACCCACGTGCGGTGCGGCAGCCGCTGTCCTGGTCTCGCGTGAGTACGCGAAGCGGCATGGGCTCCGGTCGGACGTCGTCATCGCTGGGCAGGCTCTGACCACGGACTCCGCGAGCACGTTTGACGGCGACATGATCCGTCTCGTCGGCTACGACATGGCCGCGCAGGCAGCGAGCGAGGTCTATGCACAGAGCGGTATCGGCCCCGAAGATGTGCGGGTAGCGGAACTGCACGACTGCTTCACGACCAACGAGTTCATCACCTACGAGGCGCTCGGACTCACCCCTGCTGGTACCGCGGAGAAGTTCGTCCTCGATGGCGACAACACCTATGGCGGACGTGTGGTTACCAACCCGTCGGGGGGTCTCATTTCGAAGGGCCACCCGCTGGGTGCGACCGGGTTGGCCCAGTGCGCCGAACTCGTGTGGCAGCTCCGGGGTCAGGCCGATGCGCGTCAGGTCGAGGGTGTTGACGTCGCGCTCCAGCACAACCTCGGACTCGGCGGTGCCTGTGTCGTGACCATGTACCAGAAAGTGGATGCCTGAGATGGCCTTGGATGCTTCCCTGATCGGCTCTAGACGAGCCGGCGGCAGTCTGCTCGTGACGCGGAGCCGGCTTCGTCACTTTGCCAAGGCAACGGCGCAGACCGATCCCGTATTTTTGGACGTGGATGCTGCTCGACGCGCCGGGTATCCCGACCTGCCGATTCCACCGAGCTTCTACTTCGGCGTTGACCTTGAAGCGCCTGACTCCATCGAGCACCTGACCGATCTCGGTATAGATGTGCGGGCAGTGCTCCACGGCGGGGTGGAGTTCACCTACCACGCCCCGGCGTACGCGGGCGACGAGCTGACCTCGTCCTCGGTGGTCACCGACGTCTTCGACAAGAAGGGCGGAGCGTTGACGTTCTTAGTCACCGAGGTCCCGATCGTGAATCAGCACGGCACCACGGTGGTCACGATGCGCAACACCCTGGTCGTACGACAGCTCACTGGAGCTACGGCATGACCGCGGCGCTGACGCCGGGTACGGAGATCGGACCATTGGCAGTGGACCCGATCTCGCGTACGACGCTGGCCCTATTCGCTGGCGCTTCGGGGGATCACAATCCCATTCACCTCGACATCGACGTTGCGAAGTCCGGGGGTCTCGACGACGTGTTCGCGCACGGCATGCTCTCGATGGCGTATCTCGGCCGCCTGCTCACCGACAACTTCGAAGTAGAGAAGCTGCGCAGCTACCAGGTGCGGTTCGCAGCTATCACACCCGTCTACGGAAAGCCGACGTGCCGCGGGATGGTCCGGTCGATCCGGGAGGACGACGGGCGACGGCTGGCGACACTCGACCTCACCGTCACATTGGACGACGGCACGACGACTCTCATCGGCGAGGCCGTTGTCGAGGTCGACTGCGATTAGAAGTCACCGTTCCGAACATCACCGAACGCGAGCGACAAGGACATCGCACCGAGTGCAGAGGAAGAGTCATGGGAAAGCTTGACGGAAAATCAGCGATCGTCACTGGCGGCGGACGCGGCATCGGCAGGGCCGTCGCTCTGCTGCTGGCTGCAGAAGGCGCGAAGGTGGTCGTTAACGACCTTGACCAGGAACCAGCCGACCAGGTCGTGGAGGAGATTAGGAAGAACGGCGGCGAAGCTGTCGCCTGTCCCGGAAGTGTGACGAGCGAAGGATTTGCCGAGCGTTTCGTCCAGACAGCGGTCGAGAACTACGGCGGTATCGACATCATCATCAACAACGCCGGCTATACCTGGGACTCGGTCATCCAGAAGATGACCGATGAACAGTGGTACGCGATTGTCGACCTGCACCTGAAGGCACCCTTCGACATTCTTCGTGCGGCGCAACCAGTCATCAGCTCTGCGGTCAAGAAGGAGAGGTCAGAAGGCCGCGTCGTGCACCGCAAGGTCGTCAACATCTCGTCCGTTGCGGGCGTCTTCGGCAATGCCGGCCAGGCCAACTACTCAGCCGCGAAGGCCGGCATCATCGGACTGACGAAGACACTCGCCAAGGAGTGGGGCCGGTACAACGTCAACGTGAACTGTGTGGCCTTCGGATTTATCCTGACGCGATTGACCGAGGCGACGGCAGACCAACAGTCCACGATCGACATCGAGGGCCGTGAGATCAAGGTCGGCGTCAATCCGCAGGTTCTCGCGGCGGTGAAGGCCACTATTCCACTCGGTCGCCCGGGTACCCCGGACGAGGCGGCGGGCTCGGTGGTCATGTTGACCTATCCCGAAGCGGACTACGTTTCCGGCCAACTCATTGTGACCGGAGGCGGCCTCGAGGGCTGACGTGCCGATGCGACGTCGTTCGTGGCACCGCATCCCGAATTAGTCCACTGTCAGAGTATTTCCGCGGCCATGACCGTCGATGCACTGCACGTCGACATGGCCGTCTTCCTAGATTGGAACGACGTCAATGCCTCATCAAGTGCCGGTCGTCGACTACCTCGTGCTGGACGGCGAACCGCATCTGTCTGCCCGGCAGTGCCGCGGCTGTGATGCCGTCTACTTCGACCGCCGCAATGCCTGCGCCAAGTGCTTCACGACCGAATTCACCCCTCGTCGTCTGGCCAACACCGGTTGCGTCCGAGCGTTCACCTTCGTGCATCGGGTCAAGCGGCCCTTCGTCTCGGCGATCGTGGATCTTGACGGAGGCGGTGTCGTCAAGGCGAACCTGCTCGGCTTCGGGGCGCCGGAGGATGTCGCCCCGTTCGTTCGTGTCGAGCTCACCACCTTCGTGGTCGGGACCGACGACGAAGGGTCCAACGCGATCGCGTTTGGGTACAAGCGGGCGGAGGAAGCAGCATGAGCTCGGGTGACATCTGGATCATCGGCGCGACAATGACGCCGTTCGGACGGTTCGCCGACAAGGACCTCATCGACCTCGCGGCCGAGGCGGCGCTCGGGGCGCTCTCAGATGCGCAGATGTCGATGGGCGAGGTCGGGGTGCTCGCGCTCGGCAATGTCTATGAGGCCAACTCCCACAACGGGCAACGCCTACAGAAGCAGATCGGTCAGACCGGCATCCCCGTGTTCAACGTCGTCAACGCGTGCGCCACCGGAGCCACGGCCGTCCGTGTCGCGATGCTCTCGATCGCCGCAGGTGAAGCCGATATCGGCCTGGCTGTGGGGGTCGAGAAAATGGGGAAGATGGGAATGCTCGGTGGTTCTTCGCAACCGCGCGAGGAGAAGAAAGTCTATGCGGCCAAGGGTCGATACGGCTCCGTGCTGCGTACCGAGGGGGTCCTCGGCACGGGCCTGATGCCCGGAGTCTTTGCCCAGGCTGGTATGGAGTACGCGTTCCAGCACGGTGTCACCCCGACGCAGTTCGCAAAGGTGGCTCAGAAGAACCACGCACACTCGGTGCTCAATCCGCTGGCCCAGTACCGCAAGGAGTTCTCTCTCGACGAGATCCTGCAGGCTGAGGTCATCAGCTACCCGAACACCTTGCCGATGTGTTGTCCCACCGGCGACGGCGCCGCGGCGGTCGTTCTCGTATCCGATGCGAAGTTGAAGACGCTCGACCCCGACGTGCGCCGTCGGGCGGTCAAGATCAGTGCTTCCGTCCTGACCTCCGATCCGTGGTCCGAGGCCGACCAGGTCCAGCCGGACGTGAACACTCTTACCCGGCTCGCGGTCGACCAGGCCTACGAGCGGGCCGGCATCGGCCCCCAAGATCTGGACCTCGTCGAGCTGCACGACTGCTTCGCGACCGCCGAGCTGCTCCACTACGACAACCTTCGGCTCTGCGAGCCGGGCGGTGCCGGGGAGTTCATCGACTCCGGCGCGCCGTGGCGGGACGGGAAGATCCCGGTCAACGTGTCCGGAGGCCTGCTGTCCAAGGGGCACCCCCTGGGTGCCACCGGCATCGCGAACCTCTTCGAGGTCACCGCGCACCTGCGCGGCGAGGCGGGAGAGCGGCAGATTGAGGGAGCACGGGTCGGACTGACCCACGTCATCGGCCTGACCTCTGCCTGTGCGGTTCACATCCTCGAGGCTCCGGCCCGGTCATGATGTGACCTGTGAGTGATCTGTTGCGTGGTGTCCGCGTTCTCGAGCTGGGCGCGCTGCTCAACGGCAGCACGGTCGGCACCCTGCTCGGGGATCTCGGCGCCGATGTGGTCAAGATCGAGAGCCCCTTCCTGGGCGATTACATCCGCGACATCAGTGGCGTTGTGTCTCTCCACAACAGTCCGCCACACATCCAGGTGAACAAGCACAAGCGGAGTCTGACTCTCAACCTGCGCGACGAGCGCGGTCGGGAGCTGTTCTGGAGGCTGCACGAGACTGCTGATGTCTTCGTCGACGGGAATCTCGCTGGCGTTGCTGACCGCCTCGGAGTCGGGTACGAGGAGCAGCGGCGGCGCAAGCGAGGCATCGTTTACTGCCAGTACACCGGGTACGGCGCACAAGGGCCCTACGCGACCATCCCCACCCACGGGTTGATGATGGAAGCGCTCGCCGGGGCGCAGCCGACGGTCGTCGATGCCGATGGAGCAGCACGGGTGCTGGTCGGTCCAGCGGTTCCGCCGCCGATCCAACGGGATATGCGAAGTGGTGGGGAGGCCACTGCGGCTGGAGCGATCCACGCGGCGTTCCATGTTGCCGCTGCCCTGGTTCAGCGTGACCGGACAGGCGAGGGCGCTTACATCGACGTGTCCGCCGCGGCCGCGGTCGTCGCCAACGGGTGGATCGCCGCGACGTTTACCCTGAACGATCACCTGGTGACCGACCGGGCAGATCTGCCGAACCCGGACGCCACCGGGCTGGATTGGGTCAAGTACCGGTTCTACGCCGCCGCCGACGCCAAGGTAGTTCTCTTCGCCTGCGTTGAGCACAAGTTCTGGGATAGGTTCTGCGAGCTGGTGGACCGGCCCGACCTGGTCCAGCGCAAGAGCTCAACTCCTGCCGTCGATTTTGCGAACGGCGACACCTGGCTGCGCCACCAGCTACAGGAGATCATCGTGCAGCGTGACGCGGCGTACTGGGTCGATCTCGCGGCACGCGAAGATCTGCCGATCGGTCCGGCTCCGCGCACGATCTCCGAGGTTGCCGATGATCCCCAGATGCGACAGCTCGGGATCTTTCACAAGGCACCGGACCCGGCCGGCAACGACTGGACCTATATCGGCGAGCCGGCGATCGTCGCGGGGCAGCCGTACCGGGTCCAGCGTCCAGCGCCGGCGCACGGCGAGCACACGACCGACCTGTTGACCGGGCTCGGCGTCACAGCGACAGAGTTGGCTCAGCTACGAGCCGCAGGGGTCATCTGAAGGCCAACCATCAGCATCAGAAGTGGACGCCCCTCAGTCGATGCCTGTATCCAGCCCCATGAGTGGTCGCAACCACGCGGAGATGCGACCGATGGCTTCATCGGCCTCAGCCAGCCGACCCGCCCTCAGCTGGAAGACGTGCTGCATCCCGGGGACCACGTCGACCGTCACGTCGATGCCCGACTGACGCGCCGACTCGGCGACCCGAATGCTGTCGTCCACCAAGATCTCCGCCCCGCCGACCTGGAGATATAGGGAACAGAGGCCTCGGTAATCGCCATGAACTGGGGCGGCCCACGGGTCACGCGGGTCCCCATCCGCAAGGAACGTCGCAGCGAGACTTCGTAGCGTGCCAACAGTGATCAGCCGGTCGGCCCCCGTATTCGTGTCGACGCTTGCGCCAAGCACCTCGAGATCCGTCCAAGGTGACAGCGCGAAGCCCGCCACGGGCTGAGGCAACCCCTCGTCGCGTGCTCTCAACAAGGTGGCCAGCGCCAGGCCTCCCCCGGCTGAATCGCCCGCGACGGCGAACCGATCGGGGCCTACTCCCGCAGCGAGAACCGCTCGGTAAACGGCCATGCTGTCGTTGAGGGGGCCGGGATGGGGCACCTCCGGTGCCCGGCTGTAGTCGACAAGGAACACCCGGCAGCCGATTGCCCTGGCCAGATGGCCCCCCAATCGGCGATGAGATGCCGCGGACCCGGCTACGTAGCCTCCGCCATGCAGGTACTGCACGACCCGCTGGGGGTCGCCGCTCTCGCTATCAGCCCAGAGCCCTGGGACGTCGCCCATGACTGCCGGCGTCCAGGTCACGCCAGCTGGTTCAGCAGCGAAGGAGATGGCTGCCTCGGCCCCCTCGCGGTGCTGCTCGACGGTCGGGTGCGACCCAGCAGCGGGTAGGTTGCTCAGTTCTTGCGCGGCCATCTCTGATTGTCCTTCCGGCCGTTGATGTGAATGCTGAAGCTGGTCCCACCGGCTTCCGGTTAGGCGGTCGTTCCAGCCTTGCTCATCTCGTGGCGGCCGACGACCATGCGCAGCACCTCCGAGGTCCCTTCACCGATGGTGAAGGCGTGGGCATCGCGGGCGTGCATCTCCACGGCGCACTCGTCGGTGTAGCCGATGCCACCGTGCAAATGGAGGGCCTGGGCCGTGGCCTCGACGGCCAGCTCGGACGCGTAGACCTTGGCCATGGCCGACTCGGACTGGCACTGGATACCGGCATCCACCAGGGCGGCGGCGCGTTCCGTGAGCAGCCGGGCGGCATCCAGCCGTATCCGGATGTCGGCCACCTGGGACAGGATCACGTCGTTTTCGGATAAGAGGCGGCCGAACGTGGAGCGGCCGACCAGGAAGCGGGTGGCCGAGGCCAGCGATGCCTCGGTCATGCCCAGGCAGATCGCGGCCACTCCGATTCGGCCGAACTCGACCATGTCCATCATCTGGTAGAACCCGCGGCCCGACTCTCCGAGCATCCGGCCCTGCGGGATCCGACACGACTCGAGCTTGAACCAGCCCACACCGGCCGCCCTCAGGCCGAGGGTCCGGTACGTGCGCTGGTAGTTGAAGCCCGGGTCGTCCCGGTGCACGATGAACAGGCTGATGCCCTGACGGCGGACCGCAACATCATCCTGCTCGGACCGGGCGCTCACCACGATGAATGCGGCGTTGGCGGCATTGTCGATCATTCGCTTGGCCCCATCGAGGAGCCAGTGGTCGCCGTTGGGAATGGCGGTGGTGCGGATCCCGGCTGCGTCCGAGCCCCCGTGGGGTTCGGTGAAGGCCACGGCCCCAAGGCGGGTGCCGTCGACAAGGCCGGGGAGCAGTTCCTCTCGTTGTTCCGCGTCGCCGTAGCGGGAAATGAGCCGCCCGCTGAGGTTGGCCCACGTGGCGGCCACGGCGGCCGTCGGCCAGACCTTCGCCAACTCCTCCTGTTGGGCTGCGAAAGCCCGCAGTCCCTGTCCCTCGCCCCCGAACTCGACGGGGAGCGTGCGACCGAAGCACCCGACAGCGGCCATCGCCGCGCGGACCTCGTCCGGGAACACGCAGTCCAATTCACCACGCCCTACGTGGGGCGCGATGTCCCTCGTCGCCATCTCCCGGATGGCCAGCCGGAGCCGTTCGATGTCGTGGTCCCACCCCGCCGGGCGTGGATGTCCGGGTACGGCGGCTCCGTTGTGGTCGGTGTTGCGAAGGTCCATACAACGCAGGTTAGTCGATTCCCTCTAGAAGGTCTAATGTCCGATCGTATGGACTCGGATGAAATTTGTCACCCAGGTTCGCGGTCGACGCGAGCCCTTTCAGCCGATAAAGTCGCAGTGCCGATTATTGACAACACGCGTTAAGTGGTCTCCGGACCAGCGACTGAGGACGCAAGAGGAGGGGCGATGGCCGAGCCGAGAGCGAAGTCGACGGGAGAGGTCCCGGGATCCGGGGGGCGGGGAAAGCCTTTCGACTTCTGGGTCGAGACCGGCAAAGTCCGGGAGTTCGCCTGGGCGACCGGGACGAAGGATCCGGCCTACGCGGAGGCGCAGCCGTTCTCCCCACCGACGTACTTGATGGCAGCCAACCTCTGGCAGACGGCCGAGAATGCACCCTGGGGCGAGTCGCCGCCGGACTTCCGACGCCTGCTTCATGGTGAACAGGAGTTTGTGTTCCACGGACCTCCGCCGAGAGCAGGCGACCATCTTGTCGGAGAAGCGCGCATCGACAAGCGGTACTCGAAGGCGGGAAAGCGCGGAGGAATGATGACCTTCACCGAGACTGTGACGGAGTACCGGGACGCGGACACGAACGAACTCGTGGCCGAGGTCCGGGCCACCCTGATCGAGACGAGCAAGGCGGCCACGGCATGAGCCGATCGGGACGGATCTCGTGGGCCGATGCGGTCATCGGCCAGGCCCTTGCTGAAAGGGTCACCCGGCCACTGGCCATCACCGACTTCGTGCGTTACCAAGGAGCATCGGGGGACATGAACCCCATCCATCACGACGTCGAGTTCGCGCAGAAGGCCGGATATCCCCAGCCATTCGCTGTCGGCATGCGCCAGGCCGGAGTGATGGCCGGCTACAGCGCCGAGTTGTTTGGCCCCGAGAACGTACGCAGGTTCAAGGTTCAGTTCCGCGAACAGGCCTGGCCCGGCGACGTCATCACGTACAAGGCAACCGTGGCCGACAAGCGCGTCAAGTCAGGTGTTCGGCTGGTCGACCTCGAATTGGTCGCCGAACGGCAGACCGGGGGCGTCCACCTCAAGGGTTGGGCAACCTTCGTCGTTCCGGAGGAAATGGGGGCCTGACGCCGGGACCAGTCAGGAGTGGTCTTCGGCCAGGTCGCCGAGTCGGGCTCGCACCGGCCGGAGGAGGTTCACCAGCTGCTTGGCGTCGGCCTTGGTGAGGCCGGGCAGTCCGAACGTGATCTCATCCAGCGCGTCGGTGGCGCTGGTGACGAGAGCTTTGCCTGCAGGCGTGATCTTGGCGTAGGTCGCCCGCCGGTCCGTCGGATGCGGCTCTCGAACCAATAGGCCCTGGTTCTCGAGGCGATCGGTCATCAGGGTGACCGTGGTGGGGTGGACCATGATCCGGCTGGCGATGTGACTGAGCAGCAAAGCGCCGTTGTCGCTCAAGTGGACCGACAGTAGAAGAAAGTATGAGTTGACCTTCAGGTCGTACTCCTTCAAAACGCTGGCCATGGCGTCGGTCATCAGTTCATGGATCCGGACGATCGACGTGACGGCCAAGAAGCGGTCGGTGTCACCCATGCCCTGTTTGGTCCACCAGTGTTCAACCCAGTCGACCGGGTCCGGGCTCCGGCCCTTGCTCGGCCGACGCGCCGGTGCGGGCGCCTGGTCCACGGGTGTCTTCCTGCCAGCCACTGAGTCCTCGTTGCTCTCGGTGTCGATGGCGAGCACTCCCGCCGATCGACTCATTGCTGAACCGTTCTTGCAGTCGCCACGCCAAGTCCAGCACGAAGACGGCTGAAGTATTCTAATACATGAATGTCTAGCCTGAGCCTACTGCGGGGCCGGTGTCGGTGCGGGGGTGGGACAAGGAGGTCGAGACCATCACGGACTCGCTGAGCATCATGTCGGTGAGGACAGGCCATCGAGTCGGCTGGGTTCTGGATCTGCCGGCTGGTGGTGAACCACCGGGACTGACTGACGTTGGATCAACCCGGTCGAATCGGCCACCGCGGGAAGCCGGAACGTCGAAGGACCAGAAGGCCACTGGCGCACAGGACTTCGAGGACCTACCCGTGAACTGACTGGCTTGTGTCAGCTGATACGACACCGGTTCATTCCTGTGGCCCAGGTCCTGGCCCTCGGCGTGGATGGCGTCGGACGACGCGTCCCGGTTGGTCGAAGATGGCTAGTGTGCAGGGTCAGTCACGGCGCCGGCGAGAGCCTGACGGGCGTGTTCCATCATGTCCTGGGGCTGCGCCGCCAGCTGCGCCGCGATCGACATCGCCGTGGGGTACAGGTCCGCTGCACGGCTCACATGGTCGACGAGGCCCGCCGCGAGAGCGGAAGGCGCCGGCACGAGATCCCCGAGAAGGGACATGCGCCGGGCGAAGCCGATCCCAGTCCGATCCACCAACGCGGCATAGCTGGTCCGGCGCATCTTGCTGCCCGTCGCCACGTGAGGCAACTGGAACCTGGCGTCGTCGGCCGCCACTATCAGGTCGCAGTGAAGGGCTAGTTCCAGCCCTCCGCCGATCACTGCCCCTTGAACGCAAGCCACCGTCGGCACTTGGACGGCTCTGACCGTGATCATCAGCTCCTTGATCTCAGCCAGGTGCTGTCGCCGGCCCGTCGGCGACAGCTCGAGAAACGAGTCGTGGTCGCCGCCGGAGCAGAAGTTCCGTCCTTCAGAGTGGACCACGAGCGCCCTTCCCTTGGCCTCTGAAATGGCACGGGTGACACTCAACACCATGGCTGGGGTCAAGGCGTTAGAGCGGGACGGGTCGCACATGCGTACAACGGCAACGTCGCCGACCTGGTCTGCTACAACCATCGGCCGAGGCGGTTCTTCAGGGCTCATGCGCATCTCCAGTCCCGCAGGGCGAATGAAGTTCTCGCCTCCATCTTTGCTAGTATAGAGATGTTAGCGAATCGAAGGTCCCTGAAGTCGGGTTCGCATGAATGCCACCTGTGAGATCCGCAACCTCGCGAGCCTTTCGCTGTTCTCGGGGTGGCGCCTGCCCGGACGCCTGCAGGCTCGGGAGCAGTCCTTGACAGAACCCACTGGCCGACCGAACTGTCTTCCCTCAATCTCAACCCAACGAGGAAGCTCTCATCAGCCGCGATCCATGCTCATCGGTCAAGTGCCGGACTGCCGATTTGCGAGGACCGCCAAAAAGGTTAGGCGTGGCTCGCGTCCTACAACCGTCAGGGAGGGCTCGGAGGCACCTAAACCAGCGCCTGGAAACTTCGGCGGGCCCGGGCGCAGGCCGCGTCGACGATCTCGTTCACGTCCACGCGGCTGATGTACGTGTCGCGGATGGCCTCGTTGTGGCGGCGGACGGCCCGCTCGGCGCCAGACGCATCGCCGGCTTCCATGCGGGCGATGATCTTGGCGTGGGCGTTGACCACGACCTGGCGGTCCGCTCGGGTGTAGGCCTCACCGCGCGCAGCCATGACCTCTTCAACCGCTTCTTCCTGGGCCGACCAGAGGGCGACCAGGCTGCGCACGATCAACTCGGTGGTCCTATTCCCGGACGAGGTAACGAGCAGGTCGTGGAACTCTCTGGCTTTTACGAGGAAGTGGGGGTCGTCGTCCAGCAGAGCCCGTGTCTCCTCGAGGTTCTGACGCAGCTTGGGAAGAACCTGGTCCTTGTCGGCGCTCTCGACACACATTGCCGCGCATTGCGGCTCGAGGCGGACGACCGCGTCGCCTAGGTCGGACAATCGGACCTTGGTGGCCTGGAGGGCCAGGCCGAGCGAGTAGGCAGCGGAACTGGCGTCGGGTCGGAGCATCTGGGAACCACCGACGTTGCCCCGGCGAACGGTGATCAAGCCCTCTGTCTCGAGGATCCGGAGCGCTTCGCGTACTGACGGGTAGCTGACCTGGAATTCGGCAACGAGCTCATCCTGTTTGGGCAGGACCGCGCCCTCGTCGGCATTGAGGATGCGCGTCCGTAGCTCGGCTGCGATCGACTCCGCGATCCTGATCTGCTGGAGAGGCTTGCGAAGGCGAGCACCGTTGGCCCGAATCATGTTCTGCTCGTCCATGTCAATCACTTCCCGAAAATGGGGTCGATATGGCTTGGGCTACGTCGAGGTCTCACACTCGCAACTCTATACCTTCAAAGGTTGTACTTGCGGGCACTCTGGCCAGCCACCAAGGACTCGGGGTTCGAGAAGGCCTCTGGGGACGACCGACCCCGGGCGGATCCTTCCCTATGTGCAGGAGGAGCCCCGCGTTGACGCGGCAGTTCGGATCGATTTCCGGCCGCCTCCCTGCCTTGTGCGCAACTGTCGCCAACTGATCCTCTTGTCTATCAATGCATTACTTGTTAGGATTGCAGTATGAAAAGGATGGGCCTTTGCCTTACTGTGACCCACGTCGCTGAACACGTTCTCGGTCTTCCGAGGTCCTGCTGATGACTGGGCCACTCGAAGGCGTCCGAGTGCTCGAGGTGGGCAATTACGTCAGTAGCCCGTACGCAGGGCAGATGCTCGTCGACCTCGGAGCTGAGGTCATCAAGGTCGAGGCCCCGCCCGAGGGCGATCTCTTCCGGCACTTCGGGCGACCACCGACACCGATCAGCCCGCTGTTCGCCAACTGCAACAGGGGAAAGCGCAGCATCTCCCTGGACCTCAAGGCACCGGGATCGGTGGAGCGGTTGCTCGGAGTGGTAGCCACGAGCGACATCTGGATCAGCAACTGGCGTACCGGGGTCGCCGATCGGCTCGGTCTGGGGGACGAGGTCCTGGAGGCCGCCAACGAGCGGTTGATTCGGATCTACGTCACCGGTTACGGCCCCGAGGGGCCCAACGCCGACAACCCAGTCTTCGACCTGATCGTCCAGGCCGCCAGTGGACTGAGTCAGGCGACCGCCCGTGCCAACACTCCTCAGGCACAACCCGGCTTCCCGGTCGACAAGATCACCGCCATGATGGCCGCCCAGTCGGCTCTGGCTGCCCTCTATGCCCGTAGCCGTAGTGGCAGGGGGGAACGTATCGACATCTCAATGCTGGCGGCGGCTTCCTACGTGGACTTCATCGATCTGTTCGCCAACCGCACGTTCGTCGACGGGGCCCCTGAGGACCCGCTCAACCACCACGCTCTCTCCCCCCGGGTCCTTCAGGCCAAGGACGGGTGGATAGCAGTGGCCCCGGTCTCCGGGCAGGCCATCCGGCGGGCCTGCGAAGCGGTGGGGCATCCCGAATGGGCGACCGAAATCCGTCAGGCGCCAGGGCAGACCCAGTTGCTGTTGCGCTTCTTCGAGCTGTTCGAAACCGTGATCCCGACCCAGACGACGGCGCATTGGTTGGCGTTGTTCGCCGAGCAAGACGTTCCCGCTTCCCTGTGCCTGACCATGGACGAACACCTCGACGACCCGCAGGTCAGGGTCCAGGAGATCTACCGAATGACCCGGTGGCCGGAGATCGGTCAGGTGAGGACGGTCAGATATCCGGCCGAATTCGCCTCGGTGGGCCGCATCGGCTCGGTCGCCCCGCCGCCGGCGGTGGGCCAGGACAACGATGAATTTCTGATGGATCAGCCGTGACGCCCGAGGTCTCCGTTTCACCACCAGTCGCTTGGGGGGCCGAGCTGGTCGAGGAACTGGTGCTCGGGGCGCCTTGCCTCGTCTTCTCGAACCGGCATCGAAGTGTCACCGGGTTGTTCGCCGACGCCCGGCGGTTCCCCGATCGCCCTTATCTGGTCCAGGGCGGACGCAGGGTTACTTTTGCCGAACACGAGCGCCTCGTCGCAACCGCCGTGGGTCTCTTGCGGCGCAACGGGGTCAAGAAAGGGAGTCCGGTCCTCCTGTTCGGCGTCAACAGCGTCGAATGGGTGGTCGCCTACTGGGCCATCCTGGCCGCGGGCGCGGTGGTGGTTCTCGGAAACGCCTGGTGGAGCGAGGACGAGGTGGGCCACGCCGTCACCTCCATCGAGCCCGTTCTGGTCGTCGGCGACGAGGCCCGGTTGGCCCGGCTGCCCGCCGGACTTCCGGTCCTGTCCTTCTCTGCCCTGGCCGAGCTGCTCGGCGACGAGTCGAGCGATCCGTACGACGACGCCCCCGGGTCGGCCAGTGAAGACGATCCGGCCGTCGTGGTGTTCACGTCGGGTACGACGGGACTGCCCAAGGGTGCCGTTCTCTCCCATCGTGCCATCGTCTCGACCCTGCAAGCCCTCCTCGAACGGACGCGTCGGCTCCCCGCCGCGGACAGCCAACCCCCGGCTCCCAGCAGTTCCCTCCTGAGTTTGCCGATGTTCCACGTGGGAGGACTGCAGCAGATCATCACCCCGATGGTGACCGGTGGGTCGATCGTCTTCAGCGAGGGTCGCTTCGACCCACAGCGGATCGTGGCGCAGATACTCGCGGACGGGATTCGGGTCTGGTCCGCCGTTCCCACCATGGTGACCAGGGTGATGGACTACCTGGAGCAGAACGCGCACCCGCCTCTCGTCACCTTGCACACCCTCGGACTCGGCGGCGCCCCCGTCCCCCAGGAGCTCCGTGAGCGGGTACTCACCTGGTTCCCCTCTGTGACCCGGGGCTTAGCCGTGACCTACGGGCTGAGCGAAGCCTGCGGAGTGGTGGCCACGGGCGCCGGAGAGGAGGTCCGGGTACGGCCGGGGTGTGTCGGTCGCCCGCTGGCGACCTCGACGGTCTCCATCGCCGCCCCGGACGAGGCCGGAACCGGCGAGATTCTGGTCCGCAGCCCTTCACTGATGCTCGGATACTGGTCCCGACCCGAAGGCGCAGATTGGCCCGTGACATGGGACCCCGGCCCGATCGGCCCGGACCGGTGGCTGGCCACCGGCGACATCGGTCGGCTGGACCAGGACGGCTTCCTTTTTGTCACGGACCGCAGCAAGGACATCGTGATCCGCGGCGGTGAGAACATCGCCACCCCTCACGTCGAGGGGCGGTTGTCGTCCCACTCCGCCGTGGCGGAGGTGGCCGTGCTGGGCCTGCCGCACCCCAGCCTCGGCGAGGAACTCGGTGCGGTAGTCGTCCTGCATCCCGGCCAGGATGTCAGCGGTGAAGACCTTGGAGCCTTCGCCCGCGAAACGCTGGCCCACTTCGAGGTCCCGTCAAAGTGGTGGTTCCACCCCGGGCCTCTGCCCCAGAACGCCACCGGCAAGGTGCTGAAGCGGACCCTGCGGCACGAATGGGTCGAGCGGGGGCAGGCGTTGTGATCCGGTTCCATCCCAGCCGGCACTTAGCACCCCGTGAATTGCCCTTTCAATCCTTGCAAGTATAGTCATATTCGTGATACTGTTCCGCTATGAGCTTGCTTGAGGGACGTGTTGCGATCGTTACGGGTGCAGGTCGAGGAATTGGTCGGGAAGAAGCGATCGCCTTGGCTCGGGAAGGGGCCAAGGTCGTGGTCAACGACCTCGGCGGCGGCTGGCAGGGCACTGGTTCCGACAGTCGCCCCGCGGATGAGGTCGTCGAGGAGATCCGGAACTTCGGCGGGCAGGCGGTCGCCAACTTCGACAACGTGGCCGACGAGCAGGGCGCCAGTAACCTCATCCGCCAGGCCATCGACACGTACGGCGACCTGCACATCCTCATCAACAACGCCGGGATCCTCCGAGATGGAATGGTGTTCAGCGCGGACGTCGCCGAGTGGCGCCGGGTTGTCGACGTTCACGTCGTCGGCCACTTCCTGACCACTCGTGAAGCCACTGCGTACTTCAGGAACCAGAGCAAGGCTGGGGCGCAGGCCCGCCGGGCGATCGTCAACACCACAAGCGAGTCGGGCCTGTTCGGCAACGCCGGCCAGTCGAACTATGACGTGGCGAAGATGGGAATCGTCGGGCTCACCGTCGCCGCGGCGAAGGAAACGGCCAAGTACGGCGTGACGGTCAATGCCATCGCGCCGCGGGCGCGCACCAGATTGACGACGAGCACGTTCGAAGGCACTGCCCGAGCTAGCGAATTCGCCGATGCTGCCGTCGAGTTCGACGCCATGGACCCAGCCAATATCGCACCCTTCGCCGTCTTCCTGACTACCGACCACGCAGCTGATATCACCGGGCAAACCTTCATCGTCTACGGGGGGATTGTGGCTCACGTCCGTCTGCCCCACGTGTCCGACATGATCGTGAACGATGGTCGCTGGACCATGGAGGAGTTGGCGTCCCGTCGGGATGAACTGTTCAAGAAGGTCGGGCCATCGGCCTATGAAGGCCCTCGGGGCTACGCCAAGCTTCCCGCCCAGTAGACCCTCCGTCCTGGACGGAAAATTGACTTCGAAGAACCAGAGGTAGTCCGCATGAACAACGCATACGACCGTCTGCCTGAACGCGATACTCCCGTCCGCGCGCTGATGCGTAGCGCAACAGAGCACTCCGACCGTCTACTGCTCCGGACCAGCGACACGGAGTGGACACACGGCGCATTCGCTGCACGGGCGGGACGCATCGCGACCGGCCTTCAGGAGCTCGGGGTCCGCCCCGGCGACTTTGTCGCAACAATGCTGGATAACAGTGTGGACTGCGCCGCCACTTGGTTCGCAACGGCGGTTGCGGGTGCCGTACATGTACCGCTCAACACGGCCTTGCGTGGCGAGTTCCTTCGCCATCCCCTGCGTGCAACCGGGGCTCGCTTCCTGATCGCGGAGGGCGACTACCTGTCTCGGGTGCCCGGCGCAAGCGATGGCGGTCCGGAGGTATTGATCAGTCGCGGCCCTGTGCCCGTGGGCGGTCCTCGGCCTTCGGCGTATCTTGCGGAGCTTGAACGGGACCGCGAGCTCCCGCCCGTGGATGCGGATCCCTCCTCGCTGATGGGGGTGTGGTACACGGGTGGCACGACGGGCCCGTCCAAAGGGTCCATGTTGAGCGGAAACCAGGTGTGTGAAGCGGCCAAGAGCGCCCTCCGACTGACCAAGCGAACCGCTGATGACCACCTGTACACTCCCCTGCCCTACTTTCACTTCAATGCCACGGCAACAACCCTGGTGGCATCTGTGCTGATCGGCGGGAGCGCCACAGTGGCAGATCGTTTTTCTGTGTCTCGATTCTGGCCGGAAATCCTCGAGAGCCGAGCCACCATGGTCACCCTCCTCGGGTCGATGGTGCATCTCATTGCGCATATGGAGGACACCGAGGAGATGCGCCTGGCCCAAGGACAGCTACACACTGTCTGGGCCATTCCCTTCGCGCCTGAACTCATTGACATCTGGAAGAACCGCTTCGGGGTCAAGACGCCTGGTGGCGCCGCTTACGGCCAGACCGAGACAGGCTTCATTGCCTCGACCGTGCTCGGAGAGGACGTACCGGTCGGGGCGTCCGGCCGCGAGACAGACCTCTATGAACTGGCGATTCTGGACGACGAAGATCGGGCGCTGCCGGTAGGGACCGTAGGCGAGATCGCAGCGCGGCCACGCAAGCCTGATGTGATGTTCAAGGGCTACTGGGGACAGCCCGTCGAAACTATCGCGTGCTTTCGGAATCTCTGGCACCACACTGGAGACTTGGGGCGTATCGACGAAGACGGATGGCTGTACTTCGTTGACCGGAAGGCCGACTACTTGCGCCGTCGCGGAGAGAACATCTCCTCTCAAGAACTCGAGTCTGCGTTTCTCCTGCATCCTGAGATCCACGAGGTGACGGCCTACGCGGTGCCGAGCGAGCTGGCGGAGGACGACGTGAAGATCACCGTCGTGCTCGAGCACGGGTCATCGCTGACCGAGGAACGTCTCTGTCATTGGGCGTTTGAGAACGTGCCGCGATTCGCCGTCCCACGCTACATCGAGTTCGCGAATGACTTGCCCCGGAGCCCTACCGGCCGGGTTTTGAAGCGAGAGCTTCGGGACCAGCACAAAGTCGAACAGTGCTGGGACAGAGAGCGCGCCGGTCTGGATCTGCCTACTCGCTGACAGCTGGGACTACCTGCGTGTCTGCCAAGAACGTGTTGGCAGAGATGGGCGGCAAGAACAGCGCACCGTCTTGACCTACCGAAGAAGGACCTGATGGATTTCGAACTGACCGAAGACCAGCAAGCGCTGCGTGCGGGGGCGCGCGAACTGGCTCGAAGCTTCTCCGATGACTACTGGGCAGGCTGCGATGACCGCGGCGAGTTCCCGTGGGAGTTCTACAACAGGTTCGCGGAGAGCGGCTGGCTCGGCATCGCGATCCCTGAGGAGTACGGCGGCGGTGGCCTGGGTATCCTCGAGGCCTCGCTTCTGCTTGAAGAGGTCGCCGCTTCCGGAGCGGGCATGAACGGCTGCAGCACCATGCATCTGACGATCTTCGGCCTTAACACGATCACGAAGCACGGCAGCGAACAGCTCCGCAGGGAAGTCTTGCCCGCCGCGGCAGACGGCTCTCTGCACGTGTGCTTTGGGGTCACGGAGCCCGATGCGGGCACCGATACGACCGCGATCACGACGTTCGCGCGCAAGGTCAACGGCGGATATGTCATCAACGGTCGGAAGGTGTGGATCACCAAGGCAGGCCAGTCGCAGAAGATGGTCCTCATCACGCGCACCACGAAGCGCGCCGACGTTGAGCGGTCAACAGACGGCATGACCCTGTTCCTTATTGACATCGACTCCGACTACGTCAAGCTCAGCCCCATCCCGAAGCTCGGACGCAACGCGGTGAGTTCGTACGAGGTCGTCATCGACGACTACTTCGTGCCCGACAGCTGCCGAGTCGGCGAGGAAGGCAAAGGGTTCTCGTACCTGCTGGACGGCCTGAACCCCGAGCGCATCCTCCTCGCTCACGAAGCATTGGGCCTTGGGCGCGTCGCCATCGAGAAGGCCACTCGCTACGCCAAGGAGCGCGTTGTCTTCGGTCGCCCGATCGGGCAGAACCAGGGGGTCGCGTTCCCCTTGGCCGAGGCAACCACTCGGCTGGACGCGGCGGAGCTGATGGCTCGGAACGCTGCGTGGCGCTATGACAAGGGACTTTCGTGTGGCCGCGAGGCCAACATGGCGAAGTGGCTGTGCGCCGATGCCGGATTCACCGCCGCCGACCAGGCTATTCAGACACACGGCGGCATGGGGTACGCGAAGGAGTACCACGTAGAGCGCTACTTCCGGGAGGCCCGCATCCTGCGTCTCGCTCCGGTCTCCCAGGAGATGGCCATGAACTACGTGTCGAATCATGTTCTCGGTCTCCCCAAGTCCTACTGAGCCTGGATCAACGACAGCCGAAGGAGAGAGTCCGGTGCCCGCTCTGCCCATGGTTGTGCCACAGTCTGGCTTGCCGGAACGAGTCACGATATATGAGGTCGGCCCGCGTGATGGCCTCCAGAACGAGAAGACCCTTGTCAACACAGAAGTGAAAGCAGAGTTCGTGCGGCGGCTCCTCGCCGCAGGGCTTCCAATCGTCGAGGCGACGAGCTTTGTGCACCCAAGGTGGATCCCACAGCTTGCCGACGCCGCCGACCTCATGGGGCTCCTCGATGCTGCTGGACGAGACTGCCCCGTGCTCGTTCCGAACGAACGAGGCTTGGACCGGGCTCTGGAACTCGGAGTCAAGAAGATCGCAATCTTCGGCTCCGCGACCGACACCTTCGCGAAGAGGAACCTCAACTGCACCCTTGAAGAGCAGTTCGCGATGTTTGAGCCGGCCGTCAAGCGCGCCCGAGAAGCAGAACTCGACGTACGGGCCTACGTTTCCATGTGCTTCGGCGACCCCTGGGAAGGTGCCGTTCCTGTCCAGCAGGTCGTCTACGTGGGTAAGCGCCTGCTCGACATGGGCGCCAATCAGCTGAGCCTAGGCGACACCATCGGGGTGGGCACTCCGGGTCATGTCACGCACCTCATCGAGTCGTTTCTCGAAGCCGGTGTGGACGTCGCCCAGCTCGCCATGCACTTCCACGACACCTACGGACAGGCGCTCTCCAACACGTTCGCCGCCCTGCTCGGCGGCGTCAGCACCTTCGACGCCAGCGCCGGGGGGATCGGCGGCTGCCCGTTCGCCGAGAGCGCCACCGGGAACCTGGCCACGGAGGACCTCGTGTGGATGCTCCACGGGCTCGGAATCCAGACCGGGGTCGACCTCGGACAGGTGGTCGCCACCAGTTCCTGGATGGCCGAACACCTCGGCCGACCGAGTCCGTCCGCCCTGGTTCGCGCACTCACCCGAACGAGCTAGGAGACGGCATGAACAAGGTGATGGCCAGCGCGGCCGAGGCGGTCGCCGACATCGCGAGCGGATCCACGCTCTCGGTCGGCGGCTTCGGCCTCTGCGGGATTCCGTCGGTGCTGATCGAGGCGATCCTCGACAGCGGCGCGAGCGACCTCGAGGCGGTCTCGAACAACTGTGGCGTCGACGAGTGGGGGCTCGGCCGGCTGCTGATGGCCAAGCGGCTGCGCCGGATGATCTCCTCCTACGTGGGGGAGAACAAGGAGTTCGCGCGGCAGTACCTGCACGGTGAGCTGGAGGTCGAGCTCACCCCGCAGGGGACGCTGGCCGAGCGGATGCGGGCCGGCGGCTCGGGCATCCCGGCGTTCTTCACCGCGACCGGCGGCGGCACCCAGGTGGCCGAGGGCGGCCTGCCGTGGAAGTACGACGCCGACGGCAACGTGATCGTGTCCTCGCCGCCCAAGGAGACGCGTGACTTCGGGGGCCGTGAGTACGTCCTGGAGGAGGCCATCGTGGCCGACTTCGGACTGGTGCGGGCCTGGAAGGGCGACCGGCACGGCAACCTCGTCTACCGCGACTCCGCGCGCAACTTCAACCCGCTCGCCGCGATGTGCGGGCGGGTCACGATCGCGGAGGTCGAGGAGCTCGTCGAGCCCGGCGAGCTGGACCCCAACCACGTGCACACCCCCGGTGTCTTCGTGCAGCGGGTGGTCGCGCTGACCCCCGAGCAGGCCGCCGACAAGCGGATCGAGAAAAGGACGGTGCGCTGCAGATGACGGCACCTGGTTTCAACCCCCCAGTCTCCGAGGCGGTGTCGGCGGCCCCCTTCCTGCCGGTGCTGGCGCCGCCTCGGAAGCCACCCTCACTTCTTGTTTCGCTCGCCCTCGAGGCGATGCGGATAGTGCGATGGGTCGGCGATGTTCCGAGGAGCAGGCATGAGCTGGACGCGTGAGGAGATGGCCGCCCGGGCGGCCTCGGAGCTGAAGGACGGCTCCTACGTCAACCTCGGCATCGGGCTGCCGACACTGGTGCCCAACTACGTCGCCGACGACGTGGAGCTGGTGCTGCAGTCCGAGAACGGCATCCTCGGGGTCGGGGCCTACCCGCTGGAGGGTGAGGAGGACGCCGACCTGATCAACGCCGGCAAGGAGACCGTCACGCTGCGCCGTGGGGCGTCGTTCTTCGACTCCGCCACGTCGTTCGGGATGATCCGCGGCGGCAAGATCGACGCCGCGATCCTGGGCGCCATGCAGGTCTCGGCCGCCGGCGACATCGCCAACTGGATGATCCCCGGCAAGATGGTCAAGGGCATGGGCGGCGCGATGGACCTGGTCCACGGCGCCAAGCGGGTGATCGTGCTGATGGAGCACGTCGCCAAGGACGGCACCTACAAGATCGTCAACGAGTGCTCGCTGCCCTACACCGGCCGCGCGGTCGTCGAGCGGATCATCACCGACCTGGCGGTGATCGACGTACTCCCCGACGGCGGAGGCCTCAAGCTCGTCGAGCTGGCCCCCGGGGTGACCGAGGACGAGGTCCGGGAGAAGACCGAGCCCCGTGTAGTGAGCAGGGAGCAGGTCCATGGCTCAGCGTCGTAGTCGAACTGACTGGTTCATTACTGCCCCAGTGTTCTTATCTGGGAGCGTCGTCCACGCAAAGGAGATGGGGACGCTCACGACAGCTTGTGGACGATTGGCGCTCAGCTGGCCAAAACGCATGGACCTGCCCTTCGTCGGACATCGAGGAGAGGTCTGCAGCGAATGTGCCACCACAGTCGCCGCGCGAAGTTCGAAGGCTGCAACCAGGAGCGGGACATGAAAAGCCAGCAGACACCGATGGCGGCTACATCCACCTTCAATCCTCGGCAGAACGCCAAGAATACTGAAAGTCGACTGGAGAACGTCCGGTGACAGAAACGGTGAACGGCGTCCTGGAGCGCGCCCGCACGAAGGTCCTCGACGACGGCGAAGGGCTGTCGTACGACGAGCTGGTCGAGGTCCTCCAGCTCCCCGACGACCTGGTCCCCGAGCTGCTCGAGCTGGCCCACGGTGTCCGCATGAAGCACTGCGGCCCGGAGATCGAGGTCGAGGGCATCATCAGCCTCAAGACCGGTGGCTGCCCCGAGGACTGCCACTTCTGCAGCCAGTCCGGCCAGTTCACCTCGCCGGTCCGCTCGGTGTGGCTCGACATCCCGCAGCTGGTCAAGGCCGCTCAGGAGACCGCCGCCACCGGCGCCACCGAGTTCTGCATCGTCGCCGCCGTCCGCGGCCCCGACGAACGCCTGATGACGCAGGTCCGCGACGGCATCAAGGCCATCCAGGAAGCCGTCGACATCAACGTCGCCTGCTCGCTCGGCATGCTCACCCAGGAGCAGGTCGACGACCTCAAGGACATGGGCGTCCACCGCTACAACCACAACCTCGAGGCCGCGAAGTCCTACTTCCCCTCGGTCGTGACCACGCACTCCTACGAGGAGCGCTGGGAGACCTGCGAGATGGTCCGCGACTCCGGCATGGAGCTGTGCTGCGGCGGACTGGTCGGCATGGGCGAGACCCTCGAGCAGCGCGCCGAGCTCGCCTCCCAGCTGGCGTCGCTCGACCCGCACGAGGTCCCGCTCAACTTCCTCAACCCGCGTCCCGGCACCCCCTTCGGCGACCTGCCGATCATGGGCTCGGCCGACGCGCTCCGCACCATCGCGGCGTTCCGCCTCGCGATGCCCCGCACCGTGCTGCGCTACGCCGGCGGCCGCGAGCTCACCCTCGGTGACCTCGGCACCCGCGACGGCCTGCTCGGCGGCATCAACGCCGTCATCGTCGGCAACTACCTGACGACGCTCGGCCGCAACGCCGACGAGGACCTCACCCTCCTCTCGGACCTGAAGATGCCGATCAAGGAACTCGCGAAGACCCTCTAGTGAACGACTACTGCGGTCACTGCGGCGAACCCGTCGATGCCCGCGACCACACCGCCTGCGAGCGGCGGCTGGTCCGTCGAGTGCGGGCTGGTCCGGGAATGTATTACGTCTGACTGTCGCTAGAACGCCCACTGGAACATGGCGAGAACCAACGTCGCGTTTGCGATGGACAGCGCCAGAATGGCGGGCGCCCGCTTCCAGATTCCCTGAATCGGAAATCCCTTCTGGCCGTCAAGCAAGGCGAGACGCACGGCGGGATCGTGGCCCGATGGACTTCCGCGGGACCTGAGGAATCCTCGACGCCGTCGCTCTTGGGGAGCGCTGATCCTGGTCCGCTCGGCCATCCAAGAAGCCGTGTAGCAGTGGCGAACGAACGAACTCAGCCCCAGGACAAGGAACAGATTGGCGACGATGCCGACGAGGACGAACGCCGAGAGGACGGCAACGGCGGTGTTGGATCCTCTGGGGCCGACGACCATGAACGCGATGCTCAGCATCGCCACGGCGAAGTTTGCCGCGCCGAGAGTGGTCAGGTTGAGCAATGCCCGAAAGGCGCCCCAACCATGGTCGGGGTCGTCGTGTGAGTAGAGGAATGCCGCTGGGAAGTGACGCTTTTGGCGGGTCATTGCCCACGCAAACCTCACATGAAGGCGAGCGTGTAGCAGCGATGCGAGAGTGCCAGCACTCCCGACCGCGATCCACCACGCGGCAGGTAGGCGATGCCCGTGGCCAGCCCACCAACGGTCCTGCAACACCTCGGCTGTCATGTGAGAGGCACGCTCGGACAGGAACTGGCTGAGGGGGTACGAGGTCTCCACCTTCGAGTGGAACCAGACGCCCATGGCCAGGATGCCCCCCGAACCGAGCAGGAGGATTGCGAATCCGACCTTCGATTCGACCAGCCGAGTCCGGAAACGGACGAGTTTGTACTTGGGGTTCGTCAGACCATCCCGTGCCAGTGACTCGTCCAGGGCTTCGAGCGAACGCTGGTAACGGAAGTAGAGGTGAACAGACAACGCCGCAGAACTTCCCAGAAGCAGGCTGGGGACATCAACCGCGAGCGGAATTGCCGTGCAGGACCTTTGGTCGTCGACCGGTTGAAGCACTGCCGCCAGGAAGTTGCTGACTCCGCAAGTGCGCGACCAAGCGACGTGCTGCAGTGCTGCTGAGATGGCGGCTCCGAGAATCAGAGCGGCGGAAAGGAGCAGGCTCCGCCATCGGCTCATGCCAGGTGGCCCCAATCGCACAAGGCGGAGAGCGCCTCCCGGGGCTGCTCGATAGGGATGAAGTGGCCCGACCGAGAGAATTCGACGAAGGTGGCGTTCGGTTGAGCCAGTTCCAACGCTCGACGATCGGCCGCACTGACCAACTTGTCGTGACGACCGAAGCCTCCAAGGAGCGGGACCGCGATTCGGCGCCAGGTTTCCACAGTCTCGTAGTCAACGCCCGTGCGTTCCGCGTGGCGGAATGATGTGGGTCTGACGCCACGCGCGAGTGCGTCGAACAGAGACTGTTGCATCCTCAAGGGTGCGTAGAGCGAGTCCCTGAGGGCGAGCCGCAACAAGCCTGACTTGCTGCCTGCTCCCATCACCGGCGAGGCGAGTTGGCCAAGCGAGGAGATTGTTCGTAGGCCCGAGTACGACAGCCACGCTGCGGGCGATCGGGCTACAGACCTAAGCGGATGGTTCACGATGTCAACGATTGAGTGGTAAGCCCCGGAGAATGAGACCACGCCGCGACTTGGGTTGCGTGCGGCGATGTCGAGCGCAAGGAAACCCCCCATGGAATGGCCGACGAGCGTCACGTCGCTATACGTCTGAAGGTGCAGCGCTTCGCGGATGGCCAGGGCAACACCTTGCAGCGTCACTGGGCCGGGGAGTGGGTCGGATCCACCGAAGCCGGGGAGGTCGACGAAGACCCAGTTCGAGACGCTTCCGCCTGTCTCGGCCTGTGCGCGGAGCAGGGGAGTCCAGGTCTCCCAAGACATGCCGACGCCGTGGATGAACAGGTTGACTCGTGAGCCCTCGCGGCCGGGTGACGAGATGACTTGGAGTGATCCAAGGTGGGTCTTTCGAAGTTCTGCTTCTAGTCCGAAGTCTGCTGGATCTGTCGATAAGGGAAAGGGGGCGTACTTCGATCGGGTCACAGCCAGCCTCCCTCGTTGAGTGGCAAGAGAGTAGTGGCGCGCAGCCGCCCCGGAGGCCAATTGGGACAGGCGCTGGCCAGCGGAACACCGATCTGAGAGCGACCGTGAATATCGCTGGGCGCCTACGGCGGTCCCGGCCTGGCGGCTCTCAATCCGGCGCCAACGTCGACCCCGCACGGTGCAGCCGGAACGCTGAGGACTTCACCGCCCTCTGGCTCGAGGAGGTGCAGATCGACGACGTTCCTCGCAACTGGCTGCGCTGGGCCGCGAGTGTCACCCAGTTGGACAACAAGGTGACCGGCGGCAATCCGCGTCGACGAGCAGCACAGTGCCTACCTCCTCGACGCGGATGTCTTCGTTACCGCCGACCGCACCTACGCCAGGGTTCTGCAGCGCGTGCGTGAGGAGGCGCTCTTCATGATGGCAGACGTCAGGCAAGTCGCGGCCGTGGGTGAATTCCACAGCGCTCACCGGGTCGCCGAGACTCTCGCCCTATAGGTATTTATAGGCCCCAATAGGTGTTGGGCCGCAAGCCGTTGTTGCTGGGCAACGGTCTTGACCTGGCGACCGTGGCTGCTGGCCGGCTTTGAGGGGAGTCACTCATCTTCAAGCGCCTCGGCTACCTCAGCTGCCGAAATGGGTCGCCTCACGGTCACAGGAGGTAAGCCGCTGATGGGGCCGACTGTCACCTTGCCTGGCGGTTCACCGGGATCAGTCATGACCCAACTGTCACACCTCAGGGGCCCAAGTGTGGACTTGCGCTTCTGGGTTACGTCGCTCAGACCCAGCACCCGCTCGCGCCGAGGGTACGACGCTCGGACGACTCTGCGACCGGGGTGCTGCCAGGTCAGCCGCGGCTCGCGCGTGGGCGTAGGGCCAACGTGACGACGGTCGTCGTCTGGACGTCCAAGTCGTCGACCTGTCCGTCTGCCGCGGATCAATGGTGCTGCGAGACCACACCGCGTCTCGTGACCTCCAGGCAGAAAGGGCATGAACCATGTCCCAGCACCACAACCAGCCGGTGATCCCCACCGCGTCCACAGTGTTCGTCTTCCCGCCGATTCCGCTGGCCTCCGGCGACACCGTCTACGACCGCAACGGCGAAAAGCATCGGGTCGTGGCGGTGACCGTACGCATCGGCACCGAGGACTCGGACACGCCAATCGAGGTCGACCTGGAATCCCGGTTCGGCGGTTGGTGGGTCCCGACGCCGTGACGGCCTGACCGACGGCCATCAAGGCCCGTGGCTGCGGCGGCCCCTGGAGCATCCGGGGGCTGCCGCTTCTGTGCCTAAGGGCGTGCCGGAAACCGGCCGCGCACGACCCACCAAGGACGGGGTCAACTGCCGTGCAGGTGGCCGTCCAGGTTTCTGGACGTCGACCTGTCCGATCCGCGATCCACGATCGCCGTCATGAACCACCAGCGACCCGCAGCCCCGGCGACGTGGCACCTGAAGCCGATCCGTCGCGCTGTCACGCCTGGGGCCAGACCTGCCGATAACCCGCCTCGTCCGACCCAACCCGACCACGTCCACCAGGGAGCCACCATGACCGAGCAGCAGCGAGACAACAGTCAGGACGCCCCGAAGTCGCATCAGGGTTCCAAGACTGGCAGTCGGCTGAAACGACTCTCGGCCGCGGAGATCGCCCGTCGCGCCGAACGCCAGCGACCCGCAATTGCCCGAGCCGGTGAACGCGGACGCACTGCGCGGCCGGCGCGGACGGATGAGCAGCCGGAGCTGGAGACGCCGCCCGCGGTGGACGCACCCGAAGGGGCTGCGGTCGTCGTCACTCACCCGGCAGTGGCTCTCACGACGAAAGTCGACGGTGACGACAACGGTGCTGGTCCCTTGGCTTCCATTGCTCGCAGTGATGTCAAGACGGCCATGGTCTCCCGCGAGGCGTCGCAGACCGGGCCGCGGCAGATGACGATCTGGGAGACCGCCGAGGACGCCGAGGTTATCGAGGGCTGGGTGGCTGCGAGCACCCGGCGCGACCGCCTCGAAGACGAGGCGGACACCGAGGAGGCCGGAGACACCGAGGCCGGCGGCGGCGGCGCTGTCGCGGGCTGGCGCGTCGTCACCCCATGCTCCGAGGTGGACCCTGCCGTGCGGCGCACCCGGTTGCGCAACTTGACCACCCGCGACGACCTGCACCTGGTCCAGCAGGTCCGTGCGGCCGTGCTCGACCTCGTCCTCGAACACCCACACCAGTCAGGGGAGGCCGACCGTCGCCTCGTCGCCCTCGGGATCCGCTTCGGGGTCTGGACGCTGGCCAAGACCGCCGACGGCGAGTTCGACCCGTTCCGCGACCTGACCGAGGACCGCATCACCCGGTTCGTCCGTGACGCCGGGCCGCATCTGTCCCCGGGCAGCCGCGACTCCTATGCCGCAGCCCTGCGCCGTCTCGCGGCCGGACCGACAATCCGGCACCGCAGCAGCCGCCGCGAGGCTGCCGCGCCGCTGCCGCGGGCGGTTGAGGACGGACTGTGGGCGGCGGCCGATGCGTACGCGGTCACCTCGCGGCAACACACGGATGCCAAGACACTGCTGGCCCTGTCGTTCGGTGCAGGAGCGATGGCCGAGGAGATCAACATCGTCGCCCCCGAGGATGTGCTGGTCGGCCGCCATCACGGTGACATTCGCGTGAGTGTCCGGCTCGTCCGAGACAAGACCTGGGTGCGAGACGTCCCGGTGCTCCAGTCGCGCTACGCCGACTGGCTCGCCGCCCGAGCCACCCAAGTTGCCGGGCACGCCTACCTGTTCAAGCCGGACCGGGTGAGCCGCCGCAACGCGCTCAACTCAACCACCCGACGGCTGGCCGAGACCAACCGGGCCTTCGAGAGGTTCCGGCTCAACGCCGCCCGTAACACCTGGGCAGTCACCTGGCTGCGGGCCGGGGTTCCTTTCGCTGAGTGGGCCAACGCCGCTGGTGTCGGCCCCGGCACCCACCTGCCGACCGACCTCCTCGCCCACCTGCCAACCCCGGGACCAGACCAGGTCGAGGCCGCGTTCCGCTGCGCGGCCCTGCGCACCGACCCGACCGCTGACTAGCCCCCGAATCGGCATCCGGGCTGCCGATAACGACACAACCATCCGCTGCCGCCCCGCGTCAGCACCCGCGAACGACAGGAAGAACGCACATGACAATCCACGCTCCCGCAACGCACACGTTGAACCACCAGACCACCGAGCACCTGCTGAAGGCGCTCGCGGTCGTGGTTGAGGCCGACTTGGAAGGCATCATCACCCGGGCGCGCGAGACCCAGGGCACTGTGCTCCCGGAGAAGCGTCGCGGACCCCGCGCCAAGTTTGTCGCCTACACCGCCACTGCACTGGCGTGCACGATGTATGAGTTGAAGGCCAGCGCCCGGCCTGCCTCCCACAAGGAGATGCTGGACGCGCTGTGGCTGCGGTACACCGAGGCCGAACTGGGGCTCATCGGGCTGGAGGGCCTCCGCGACCCCGATCGCCTCGCGGCCATGACCCCGGACTACACCGGCATGAGCCCGGAAGACAAGCGCACCGCCATCACGAAGGCGCAGCGAGTCTACGAGGCCGAGTACCAGCGGCTCGTTGTCGCGTTCGACGGGATCTTCGCGCCGATCGATGACACTCCGATCAAGGCCAATCACCGCCGCAACGCTGACGACCCCGCCGCGAGGAATCGGCCAACGATCACGGAGGTCAAGAAGGCCGCGCAGCGAGCGGAGTTGAAGCCCAAGCGTGCTGCGAAACTAGAAGTCCTCGGGGCGCTGATCGCCGCAAGCCTGCGCGTCGAGAACCGTGACCGCCACGGCGACACCGACGTCTTCACCGGCATCCTGGCCGACTACCGGGGTCATGTTGCCGTCGACGAGACGCACATCATCGACGCCCTTGGCGACCTGCCCAAGGGGACCGCTCCAGGCAATTACTTGAGCCGACTCCACGGCCACACCCGCGACGGCGGCAAGAAGGGCTACCGCGCCGCCGTGGGGCTCACTCTCGCGCTCACCACCGCCGACCCCGGCCAGGACTACAACGTCCCCGAGCTGTGCCTCGGCGCCTCGATCCACCACCCCACCGGCGGTCTCGGCGACGCCGTGCGCGAGATCCTCCACGCCATTCAGAGCACTGGACTCAGCAAGTCCGGTGGCTCGAACCATGCCCAGTACTGGATCTTCGACGGCGGCTACACCGAGAACAAGGACCTGAATGTCGACCTCTCCGCCGCCGGACTCGGCATGGTCATGAAGTACGCCAAGGGACGCCGCGTCCTATTCGAGATCGGAGCGGTCAACAACCCCGACGGCACCAAGGCCGACGGCGTCTATCTCTTCAACGGAGTGCCGTTGTGCCCCGGAGCGAGCCGCCGTCGCCTCGAAGAACTCACCGAAACCTTCAAGAAGCCCGAGGAGGCCCGCATGACCGACCAACAGTTGCTCGCCCACGCCGAGACCATCGCCGAACTCGAACCGTTGCGGATGCGCACAAACGGCCGACCACAACTGGTGCCCCTGCGCAAGCGGGGCGGCCAGAGCAAGACCACCGCGCCGGCCGAGCCCGAGATGGTCATGAAGGTGACCGTCACCTGCCCCATGGTCTCCGGCACCGCCCGCTGCCCCGTGTTCGACGAGTTCAAGGACGAGAAGTACGCAAACCTCCCCGAGGTACCTGACGCCCCTATCCACCTGGACGACGTGCAGCGCCCCGCCTGCTGCCGTAACGCCAACGGCAACATGACCCTGAACGTCCCGCTCAAGGCGTTCAAGACCTGGCAGGACTTCATGGTCGGCTCGTTCGAGCACGCTGACTGGTACAGCGGACCCCGCTCCAACGACGAGCGCTACAACTCGCTGCTCAAGCGCGCCCACGGCGGAGCCGACCTCTCACGACGATCCATCGCGCCCCGAAAGGCGGCCTTCCACGCACTGACTCTCGCCGTCTCGATCGCCGTCACCAACCGTCGGGCCCTTCAGACCTTCGAGGCCGGCATCAACACCCGCGGCGGCACCAAGCCTGTGCCGCCCGGCAAGCAGAACAAGGCACGCCGTAAGGCCAGGCTCGCGGCGGCCCGGGCGACGGGGCGGACTCAACGCGTCGCCGCCTGATCGCGCAACCCATCGAAGGCGCCCACCCCTCTGGGGTCGGGCGCTTTTCGGCGTTTCAGCTAGCTACGGGCCCGAGCACGATCGAGCAATCGAATCGTGGGAGTTCTCGACCGTGATTTCGACCGGATCGGTTGTCGCCGATCAGAGCGATCCAATAGGCGGATCGCTCCATTGACCACCACCGCGCCCCCGGGCTGCGAGAGGGCCGTCTGCGAGGTCGAGCTACGTCGTTTCATGCCTCTGACCTGCGGAAACGAATCATGGGAGAAGCCACGGCGAATCTTGGGAGCATCTTCCGACTCACCGAGACGACCTGCAAACATCAACCGGTCACCACCACCCGGGAAGATTCCCGGGACGACAGACCGGGTACCCCGAGCACGGGGCGCCCGGTCTTTGTCGTTCCCGGGCTGTCCCGGACGACCCACTGTCCCGCCCGCGGCTGCACCGCGACGGCGCCGGACGGGCCTGGCACGAGCTGCCTACCCCGATTCGGGTAAGTACGGCCCGGTACCTCTGCACGTGCCCACGCTCCCAAGCACCCTCGGCCTACTGCCGTACCTCGGTGGTGTGTTGCGGTGCTGATTTCAGCCCGCAACTCGGGGGGACAACACGGGGGCTGCTGCCATGGCCGGTCACAGGGGCAATTCTTCACATTTGGTCACGAGGGGTGGAGGCAAGGCGATCAGCCTGGCGCTGGCCGCCCTGATCGTGCTGTCCAGCCAAGGTACGGCGTTCGCCGACGTGTCCACGCCGTCCAGCCCGGACCCCTCGGTGACCAGCTCACCGACCGCGGAGCCGACGCCGGACCCGACGCCGACGCCCACCCCCGAGCCGACGCCCGAGCCGACGCCCACGCCCACGCCGACGCCGACGCCCCAGCCGAGCCCCTCCCCTGACCCGGCACCCGAGGTACGCAACGACTACATCGTGGAGTTCGTGTCGGGCACCACGACCGCGCAGCAGCAGGACGACCTTGCCGCTGTGGGCGCGATCAGCACTGACGCGGTCCCGGCCCTTCAGCTGTACTCCGCCTCCCTCACCGATGCAGGTGTCGCCACCCTCCGGGCTAACCAGGACGTCGTGCGAGTCGAGGTCGACAAGGTCCGAGAGGTGCAGGGCACTCCGAACGACCCGTCGTACGACAGCCAGTGGGCGTTGTCGAAGATCGGCTGGGACTCTGTCTACGGCACCGTCCAGCCGGCCGGATCGGCCACCGTGGCTGTGCTGGACACCGGTGTCGACCCGACCGACGACCTGACCGGCAAGCTCGTCGCCGGTGCTTCCATGATCGACGGGGTCGCCGACACCGGGGACCCCAACGGCCATGGCACCGCGATGGCCTCGATCGTCGCCGCCGGCACGGACAATGGCGTCGCCATCGCGGGCGTCGGCTTCCAGGGTGTGTCCGTCATGCCGGTCAAGGTGCTCGGCGCCGACGGCACCGGCCACGACTCCGACATCGTGCGCGGGGTGGTGTACGCCGCAGACCACGGCGCCGATGTGATCCTGATGTCCTTCTCGAACCCCGGTCGCAGCGCCGCGCTCCAGAGCGCCGCCGACTACGCGTGGTCGAAGGGCGCGGTCCTTGTCGCCGCCACCGGCAACGACGGTTCCACGGCCGACACCTTCCCGGCCGGTCTCGCCAAGGTGGTCGGCGTCTCCGCCACCACGCGCGACGACTCGCTCTGGTCCGGCTCGAACTCCGGCGCCGACACCTTCCTCGGCGCCCCCGGAGTGGACATCGCCACCGGCTACGGCTCCGTGAGCGGTACGTCGGCCTCCGCCGCGATCGTGGCAGCCTCCGCTGCCCTGGTGAATGCCAACGACCCCACCGCCTCGAACGGCGTTGTCGTCGGCCGGCTGGCCCGCACCGCCGATGTGGCTGGCACGGCCTCCGACACCGGCAACGGCCGACTCAACCTGGCGCGCGCCCTCGGTGACAGCTCGACCGATGCAGTCGTGCCGCAAGGCGTCACTGGCAACGGGGGCCCGATCGTGGGGCCGTACGTCGCCGCGAACAAGAACCTGACACTCACGTTCGCCGGGTCAGGCGGAGGGACCATCGCCTTCTCGAACCCCGTTCCTTCAGGGACGTTCGGTCCATGTACCTCGACCTGCTCGGTCTCGCTGGACAACAACCAGCAAGGCACCCTGACGGTCACCCCGAATGCAGGTTCGACCTTCACCGGCTGGAGCGGTTCATTCGGGTCGGGCGGTACGACGACATGTACCGGGACCACCAACCCGTGCAACTTCAGCATGAGCAACAACGCCCAGGGGCTCACCGCCACCTTCTCGTCGTCGTGCACGGCTGCAGCCGTGACGACCCAACCCACGGCTCAATCCATCACCTACGGCGCCAATATTTCGTTCTCAGCTGCCGCGTCCGGCAACCCCGCTCCCACGATGCAGTGGCAGGTCAGCACCAACGGTGGCGGAGCGTGGAGCGACATCAGCGGAGCCACCGCCAGTCCGCTGAACCTGAGCCAGCCCAAGGTTTCCCAGAGCGGAAATCTCTATCGAGCAGTCTTCACGAACTCGTGCTCGGGCACGCAGACGGCGACGACGAACCCGGCTGCGCTCACGGTTGCGGCGAAGTCGATCGTTGGGTCCTTCACTGCCAGCAACAAGGGTTACGACGGTTCCACGTCCGCATCGGTTCTGACCCGCTCGCTCACTGGTGTGGTCGGTGCTGACGTTGTCTCGCTCACCGGGGGCTCGGCGACGTTCGGCAACGCGAACGTGGGTTCCGGCAAGACGGTGACCCTGACAGGCGCCAGCCTGAGCGGCACGGACGCCCTCAACTACACCCTGGGGTCGGTCTCGACCACGACTGCGAACATCACAGCGCGTGCGATCACGGTGACGGCGGCGGCGAGCACCAAGGCGTACGACGGGACGACGACGTCGTCGGGGACGCCGACCATCACGTCGGGTTCCCTGGCGTCCGGCGACACGGGGAACTTCTCCCAGTTGTACGCAAGCAAGGTGGTTGGTACCGGCAAGACTCTGACCCCGTCCGGCTCAGTCGCTGACGGCAACTCTGGTGGCAACTACACGGTCACGTTCGTGAACAGCACGGCCGGTGTGATCACCGCCAGGGCGATCACCGTGACCGCGGCGGCGGACACGAAGGGCTACGACGGGACGACCAGCTCGTCGAAGACACCAACGATCACGTCGGGCTCGCTGGTGGCCGGCGACACATCGAACTTCTCCCAGTCGTACGCGAGTGCGGGTGTTGGCACGGGCAAGACCCTGGTTCCGTCGGGCTCGGTCAGCGACGGCAACTCGGGTGGCAACTACACGGTCACCTTCGTGAACAGCACGGCCGGTGTGATCACCGCGCGGGCGATCACGGTGACAGCTGCGGCGAATACCAAGACGTACGACGGGACGACCAGCTCGACGGGGACGCCGACGATCACGTCGGGTTCCCTCGCGCCCGGCGACACGGGGAACTTCACCGAGTCCTTCGCAACCAAGAACGTCGGCACGGGCAAGATCCTGACACCGTCGGGCTCGGTCAGCGACGGCAACTCGGGTGGCAACTACACGGTCACCTTCGTGAACAGCACGGCCGGTGTGATCACGGCGCGGGCGATCACGGTGACAGCTGCGGCGAACACCAAGACCTACGACGGGACCACCAGCTCGACGGGGACGCCGACGATCACGTCGGGTTCCCTCGCCCCCGGCGACACCGGGAACTTCTCCCAGTCCTTCACCAACCCGAACGCCGGCACGGGCAAGACCCTGGTTCCGTCGGGCTCGGTCAGCGACGGCAACTCGGGTGGCAACTACACAGTCACCTTCGTGAACAGCACGGCCGGTGTGATCACCGCCCGGGCGATCACGGTGACCGCGGCGGCGAACACCAAGACATACGACGGGACCACCAGCTCGACGGGGACCCCGACGATCACGTCGGGTTCCCTGGCCCCTGGCGACACCGGGAACTTCACCGAGTCCTTCACCAACCCGAACGCCGGCACGGGCAAGACCCTGGTTCCGTCGGGCTCGGTCAGCGACGGCAACTCGGGTGGCAACTACACGGTGAACTTCGTGAACAGCACGGCCGGTGTGATCACGGCGCGGGCGATCACGGTGACCGCAGACGAGATCACGCAGGTGTATGGCGGCTCAGCGCAACCGCTGACCTTTGCGGTCTCGTCGGGGGCCCTGGCGCCAGGTGACTCGTTCTCCGGATCATTGACTCGTGCCAGCGGCTCGAACGTGGGCACCTATGCGATCACGCAGGGCAGCCTGACGTTGGGCAGCAACTACGCGATCACCTACGCCGGGGCGAGCTACACGATCACGGCGCGGGCCATCACGGTGACCGCGGACTCCCAGACGAAGGTCTACGGACAGGTGGACCCCCAGCTGACCTACTCCGTGACCAGCGGAACGCTACAGCCGGGCGACGGGTTCACCGGCTCTCCGACTCGGGCCCCAGGTGAGTCGGTCTCGGGCGGACCGTACGCCATCACCAAGGGCTCCTTGAGCGCTGGCGACAACTACGCACTGAACTTCATCAACGCCACGTTGACCATCGACAAGGCGCTGCTGGCGCTCTCGGCGGACAACAAGTCGAAGACCTACGGCGATGACAACCCGACCCTGACGTTCTCGGTGGCCGGCCTGGTCAACGGCGACACCCGGGCCACCGCGTTGACCGGCGACCCGACCCTGGCCACCACCGCGACCAAGTCCTNNNGGACAACAAGTCGAAGACCTACGGCGATGACAACCCGACCCTGACGTTCTCGGTGGCCGGCCTGGTCAACGGCGACACCCGGGCCACCGCGTTGACCGGCGACCCGACCCTGGCCACCACCGCGACCAAGTCCAGCCCGGCCGGCAGCTACCCGATCACCCTGACCGGGGGCACCAGCGCGAACTACACCCTGACCCGTGACGACGCCACGTTGACCATCGACAAGGCGCGAAGCCACGTAGACGTCGAGGCGACTGACAGCGCGTTCTCAGAGCAGCCGGTGGTGGTGACCCTGACGGCAACGGTCTCCAACGCCTCGACCCCCGCAGCCATTGACGGCGGCACGGTGACCTTCCAGGTCAAGAACGCTGGGGGCAACGTGGGGGCTCCGGTGACCGACTCGTCGGTGGAGACGGGTGTGGCGAGTGTGGACTACACGTTGCCGGCCGGGACGGCTGTGGGTGAGTACACGATCGTGGCGACCTATTCGGGGACCGGCAACTTCGATGGGTCGATGGACAACTCGAAGAAGTTGACGGTG